>JAXHOK010000024.1:0-115944 GCA_034519515.1 Arcicella sp. | reverse complement strand
TTGTACTTCGTTCGATTACGTATTGCTTGAAGTTGCCAGCAATTAGGTCAATACGGTAAATCCAGGGCATATTTACGGAAAGCACTTCAAATTTCTCCCAACAATGGTGAGACCTATTTTTATCAAGGAGAAATTGCCGCCAAAATGGGAGATTCTACTTTGGCAATGGGACTCTATCAGCAAACATTAGGTCTAAAACCCAGTTTTTTGCCTGCATATTTGAAACTTATTCAATCATATACCAATCTTCGTCAATATGATTTAGCACTATTATACAGTCGTGAAGCGTTAAAATATCATCCACAAAGTGCTTCGCTTTATTTGCAAAGAGGATATACCTATAACCGCACTTGGAAATTGGATAGTGCCATTATGTGTTATAAAAAAGCTATTGCCTTAGATACAAATTTAATACAAGCGAGTTTTAGTGCAGGACAGATTTACTTTAAATCAAGACTTTATAAATTAGCACTACCCTTCTTTGCAAGAACGCTAAAAAATAGTCCCAAATATCCAGATGCAAAGTTTTACATGGCACAGTGTTTGGAATATACTGGTGAATATGTCAAAGCGGAAGAATATTACAACCAAATGATTGCTGAAAACGCTCAGGATTACAAAGCATTGGGCGGTATTTCAAGGGTTCAGCGAAAACAAATTTATGGTGACTATGTTCCGAATGAAGAAATAAAATATGATACTACGGCATTCCCGAAATTTACGATGCCAAAACGCACTACTGATACTAATAGCTTAAAACCTTTGAAGCCCAAAGGAATTGATGCCGTAAATAAGGAAAATTAAAACAAATAAATAGAGGTTTTGGAATGAAATATTATTTGTAAAATATTGATTATCAATAAAATACCTCACAAACAAAAGCACAATGATAAAGATTAAATTGCCAGATGGCAGTGTCAGAGAGTATGCTCAGGGAACAACTGGGATGGACATTGCCCTTAGTATTTCGGAAGGTTTAGCCCGTAACGTATTGGCTGCCAAGGTAAACGGAAAAATTGTGGATGCTTCAACAACAATCAATGAGGATTCCGATTTTCAGTTACTTACTTGGAATGATTCTGATGGAAAATCCACTTTTTGGCATTCATCAGCCCACCTTTTAGCGGAGGCTATCGAAGCCCTTTATCCAGGTACGAAATTCGGAATTGGACCAGCCATTGAAACGGGTTTTTATTATGATATTGACATGGGCGAAAAAACACTCAGTTCGGATGATTTCAAGAAGATTGAAGATAAAGTATTGGAATTGGCTCGTCAGAAAAATGAATACCAACGCACGGCAGTTGCCAAAGATGAGGCAATCAAATATTTTGAAGCAAAAGGCGATGAATATAAATTAGAACTGTTGGAAGGTCTGGAAGACGGTTCGATTACTTTTTACCAGCAAGGAAATTTCACAGATTTATGCCGTGGACCACATATTCCAAATACAAGTTTCATCAAAGCCGTAAAACTTATGAGCGTGGCGGGAGCATACTGGCGTGGTGATATTACTCGCAAGCAAATGACTCGTGTTTATGCAGTAACGTTCCCGAAACAAAAGGAATTAGACGAATATTTGGTATTGTTGGAAGAAGCCAAACGCCGTGACCACCGCAAGTTGGGAAAGGAATTAGAACTGTTCGCTTTCTCTGAAAAAGTGGGAATGGGGCTTCCTTTGTGGCTTCCTAAGGGGGCGATGTTACGTGAACGTTTGGAGAATTTCTTGAAAAGAGCCCAAGTTAGAGCGGGATATTTACCCGTGATTACGCCACATATTGGTTCAAAAGAATTGTATGTCACCTCTGGGCATTATGCCAAATATGGTGCTGATTCATTTCAACCAATCCATACTCCTGATGAAGGAGAAGAATTTTTACTGAAACCGATGAACTGTCCGCATCACTGCGAAATTTATAAAACTAAACCTCGTTCATACCGTGATTTACCTTTGCGTTTAGCTGAATTTGGAACGGTTTATCGTTATGAACAATCAGGTGAATTACATGGCTTAACTCGTGTACGTGGATTTACGCAAGATGATGCTCATATTTTCTGCCGTCCCGACCAAGTGGAGGAGGAATTTATGAAGGTTATTGACTTGGTTCAATACGTTTTCAAAGCATTAGGTTTTGATAATTATTCAGCCCAAATATCACTCAGAGACCCCGAAAATAAAGAAAAGTATATCGGAAAAGATGAAGATTGGGATAAAGCAGAAGCTTCAATTATCAAATCGGCAGCGGCAAAAGGTTTGCCGACGGTCGTTGAATTAGGGGAAGCAGCATTTTATGGACCTAAGTTGGATTTTATGGTAAAAGATGCTTTGGGACGTAAATGGCAGTTGGGAACAATTCAGGTTGATTATCAATTACCACAACGTTTTGAATTGGAATATACAGGTTCAGATAATCAAAAACATTGTCCCGTAATGATTCATAGGGCTCCGTTTGGTTCATTGGAGCGTTTTGTGGCTATTTTGATTGAAAACACAGCAGGTAATTTTCCTTTGTGGCTCTCGCCCGACCAATTAGCAATTTTACCGATTTCTGAAAAATATGAAGATTATGCCAATGAATTGTTTTTGAGACTTCAGGAGCAAGATTTGAGAGGATATATCGACCATAGAGACGAAAAAATTGGTCGTAAAATTCGTGATGCAGAAATTGCAAAAACGCCGTTCATGTTGATTGTAGGTGAAAAAGAATCTGAACAAGGCATGGTTTCAGTCCGTAAAAAAGGTGAAGGAGATTTAGGCATGATGTTGATTGAAGACTTCGTAAAATTAGCTCATGAAGAAGTGAATAAAAATTTGGTTAAGTAAGTTTTTGGGGGTTAGGTTTTAGGTGACAGGATGACTCGTAACACATTGCTGACCTACTGATACCTAAAACTAAACACCTAAAACCTAATTTTATTTGCATTATTTCATTTTTTAATTTAGATTTCGATTTAATCATAAAAAAAGCGTAAAATTTAACTATTTAGCTTCATTAATGGTTATTACAAAAAGTGTAAGTGATTTTTATTCTGAGTGTTATATTTTCTTACTACTCATTGCTCACTACTCATTACTAAACAAACATTTTAAAACCAATCATTATCGAATATGGCGTTACGCCCCAACAACAATTTTAGGAATAATCGTAGAGAAGAAGAACCTTACAGAATCAATGCACTCATAAAAGGCGTAGCGGAAGTACGTCTGGTGGGTGAAAACATTGAAACAGGTATAATGGATTTCAAAAAAGCCCTTGACATTGCCAAAGAGCAAGGACTTGACTTAGTTGAAATTTCACCCAAGGCAGAACCGCCCGTTTGTCGAATTACGGACTATGCCAAGTTCAAATACGAGCAGAAGAAAAAGCAGAAAGAAATCAAGGCAAATGCTGCTAAAACGGTCTTAAAGGAAATCCGTTTTGGTCCAAACACTGATGACCATGATTTTAATTTCAAGCTGAAGCACGCTGTCAATTTCTTGAAAGAAGGAGCGAAAGTGAAGGCTTACGTTCATTTTGTGGGTCGTTCAATCGTTTTCAAAGAAAGAGGAGAAATTCTTTTGCTTAATTTTGCCAAAGGATTAGAAGAATTTGGTAAACCTGATGATTTACCAAGATTAGAAGGAAAACGTATGTCGATTATGTTTTCGCCGAAAGAAAAAAAGAAATAAATCGTTATTCGTATTTAGATGCGACCGTCGCCCGATTCGATGTTCGAGTACAAATCCCTTTTATCCTCTAAGGAACGGGAAAATAATAAGTGGATGAATTTTTAAATGTTATTTTTTGTGCCAATCAAAGCGATAAAACCGCAGTTTAGCATCGCTAAATGAGGATTTAATCTGGGCGGCATTCCGCAACGTAGAGTGGTGCAAAAAAGGACATTTAAAAAACGTATACTTATTGTTTTCCAGTTCCTAAACAGGAGGAAAGGGATTTTTTTATTCCCATAAATTCAATAACAACCATGAAAAAAATTAAACTAATTTTACTGTTCTTTGTGGGAAGTTTACACATTTTCGCCCAAGATAATAATCAAAATCCTACCTCGCTGAAGTGGTCTCAGATTAAAACGCCACATTTTAGACTAATATTTCCCTCACAGATTTCGATGGTTGGTAATCGAACTGCTAACGTCTTAGAATCTGTATATCAACCAGTCAGTCAATCATTAGGAGTATTTCCAAAGCCACTTTCAGTGATTCTTCAAAATCAGACGGCAGTATCAAATGGCTTTGTAACGTTATTACCAAGGCGTTCAGAGTTTTTTACAACACCTCCGCAAGATATAAATTTATTGGGTACAAATAATTGGCTGGATTTACTGGCAATTCACGAATTTCGCCACGTGGTTCAATATGAAAAAGCGAGAACAGGGGCAGGTAAATTTTATCATTTTTTGTTCGGAAATACAGCATTGGCGGCAATCTCCAACATCACTGTACCAAATTGGTTTTGGGAAGGTGATGCTGTTGGAGCAGAATCATCCCTTACCACCTCTGGACGTGGGCGAATCCCCTCTTTTGATATGGCATTAAGAACACAATTATTGACAAATGGAGCATTTTCTTACTCAAAGGCAGTTTGTGGTTCGTATAAAGATTTTATTCCAAATCATTACGTGAGTGGATATTACATGACTACTTACATGAAAAATAAATTTGGGATTGATGCTTGGGACAAAATTTTGAAAGATACTTATGCAGACCCACCTTATCCATTTTCTTTCTCCAATAATATCAAAAAAAATACTAAATTAAAAATAGAACAACTTTACAATCAGACATTTAAGGATATTTCAGAACAATGGAAAGCCCAAGTGAGTGAACTCCAAGAAACACCAGCGGAATTTTATAAAACAAATAATCCAAAATATTATACTAATTATCAGTACCCGCAAATTTTGGCGGATGGGAAAGTATTGGTACTGAAAACTGGACTTTCGGATATTGCTCAACTGGTGGTTTTGGATAAAGAATCAAAGGAAAAGAAGGTTTTGCGAATGGGGATTTTGAATGATTCGGGAACACTATCGGTTTCTGGTGACAAAGTGGTTTGGGCAGAATTTAATTATCATCCACGTTGGGGACAGAAAGATTATTCCGTTATCAAAATGTATGATTTGAAATATGATGAACTCAAAACTATAACGCACAAATCAAAACTAACCGCCCCTGCCCTATCCGCTGATGCTTCAAAAATTGCAGCTATTGAAAATTCGGCTGACAATAAGTGTTCAATAGTGGTTCTGAATATAGATAATGGTTCGGAAATCAAAAGAATAACGAATGAATTAAACGCTTTGTATATACATCCACGTTGGTCAGGTAATGAAGAAATATATGCTGTGAAACTTTTTGACGGGAAAAAAACCATCGTTAGAATCAATACTGAAAACAGTCAAGAAACGGAGCTTTTTATTCCAATTGATGAGAATTTAGCATATCCAATAAAATCAGGAAACTACATTTTATTTAATTCTGGAATCACAGGGATTGATAATGTTTTTGCTTTTGATTTGACCACTAAAAAACGTTACCAAGTAACAAATCGAAAATTTGGGGCTTTCAATCCGTGCATTTCCGAAGATGGAAAAACCCTAATTTTCAATGATTTCAATATCAAAGGACATCAAGTGGCTTCAATGCCTTTTGAACCAGAAAAGTTTTTAGCTTTTGATGAAAAACTAACAAAACCAGTGAAATATTTTGGGCAAATGGTTTTGCAAGGTGCGGGTGAAAATTTGTTAAAAACTGTTCCTGATTCTCAGTATGTAGTGAAACCATACAGTAAAGCCAATATTTTCAATATTTACTCGTGGGGGGTTGTCTTAAATCCGACTGATGCCAATAGTATAAACTTCGGTGTTGCTTCTCAGGATTTATTAAATACTACAACCATTTCAACGGGTTACACCTACAACGCCAACGAAAACCGAGGACAATTTTATGCCAATTTGACTTATGCAGGATTATTTCCCGTTTTTAATCTAAACTATACTAACGGTGAACGAGCCACAGAGTTTTATGTTGATAGAGATAACAAATTGGATAGTTTAAGAGGTGATAGTTGGAATCAACAACAAGTGGTTTTGGGAGTAAGTTTGCCTTTGAATTTGACTCGGTCAAAGTATATACAATCTATGAACTTTGGCGTAAATGCGGCTCTCACCACGATTTCAGGCTACGGTTTGAAGGAACGACTCAGCACATTGAGTTATGATGGAAGCCTTAATTCCATGATTTATACTTTCAGTTATTCACATTTATTGAAACGTGCCGCCAGAGATATTGCTCCAAACTGGGGACAAACCATTTCATTGTATAATCGCAATTTACCTTTTGGCGGAACACTCAATGGAGGATTAACGGCAGTGCAAGCGAGTATTTTCGTGCCTGGTATTTTGAGACATCACAGTTTAAGATTCAGAGGAGGTTATCAATATCAATCAGGATTTTCTACCTCATCGGGAACACAAAACAGGAATTTATATTTATTCGGCAGCCCAATCGTTTTCCCAAGAGGACACGCTTATCAGGCTTTCGAGAATTTTCAAATGGGTTCGGTTGAATACAGACTGCCACTTTTTGACCCCGATGTAACTTTGGGAAGATTTTTATACCTTAGAAGATTTAAAGCCAACCTTTTTGCCGATTTTGGCTATGGTGAAACGGTTTATTCAGGTTTGCGATTCAGAGATGGAAGTGTTGCCAAATTGACAGGAAATTATACTTCATTGGGCGTAGATTTAACCACTCAATTTCATTTTATGCGATTCAATCAACAATTTGAAGTAGGAGTTAGAGCCATATATTTACCCGATAAAGGGCAATATTTGATTCAGCCTTTGGTGTTGGATATTGGGTTTTAGATACAAAACAAGTAAATTTATTTACTCTCAAAATCCAAAGGCAATAATTTAGCTACACCATTATTAGCCATTTCACCCGATATTTCAATTGAAAATGGTTCTATTAGATTACCATTGGAAGTAATGACAACGTTTGCCTTTGGGGTTAGCGTTGAAAATGGATAGGGTGCATCTGGAAAAACTGGTTTAGAAATAGGCTTTTTTGTATAAACAACTTCCATGGGTAGTTTCCAAGTTATTTCAAAAAGAGATGAATTTTCAATTAGAGGATTTACGATTTCAGAAACTGAAAAAGGAATGTGTCTATTGTTTGTTGAATCATAAAATTTAATTTTTTGGAAAGAGTATTGTTTGTAATTTGGGTTGATAAAAAAAGCGTCGAACCCTTCTTCTTTTAATTTATTTGTAACCATAGCCTTTAAAAAATGAGGTAATGAGCCTTTGTAAGCATTGTTTTGGTTTTTTCTCCAAGAGGATGCTTCATACTCATACTTTGGAACCAATATCTCAAAACGAGAAATACCTTGATAATAGAGAGTCTCACTGGTACGCTTAAAACTTTCCAAAATGTAGGTAACACGATAACCTAATGAACGATTCTCAATAATTAAGGGTTCATTGGCTTTGGCTTTGTAATAACCACTATTCGGTTTCCCATATTCAAAATCTATCACTTCACGATTCAGAATTTTAACCTCCTCAGTTATAATATCTTTTCCCAAAAAATCTTTTTCAAATTCCTTAATTTGCTTTTCCCATTGTTTATCTTTTCCAGCTAAAACTTTTACTTGGTAAATAGACGACCCAACCCCCACAGGCCACCCCCCCCACCCCCGCGCGCCCACCACCCCAGCGGCCCCCCCCCCACCAATTCTGATCAATTATTCAGGCTGCAAACAAAAAACAAAACCACCATTATCTTCTTCGACAATCACCCATATTTTTTCAAGCCACACATCAATTTCAAAAAATGGGCAAAGGCCTCTTGAAACTACTCCACCCCACCACAAAACCACCAGGGAAAGCAACAAATGAACACTCAAACACCACCCCCAAAAATTCAGAGCAAAAAAAAACAAAGGAAATCAACTCTTGAAAAAGCCCTCTCATCAAAAACACTCAAACCCAAAAAGCCCTTTTGCATCATTGAATTGATGATACACCAATTGGAATCTTTATCGGTTACCACCTCAAAACAAGCCACCAAAGCGATTATTGATCATTAAAGCCATGTTTGAGCAACAAGAGCAATGTTTCAACCAACCTGAAAGTAAGATTGAAAATCGAATTGTTTCTCTTCATAAACCCTATGTCAGACCCATTATAAGAGGTAAGGAAAATAAACCGCTGGAATTTGGAGCAAAGATTCATATGTATCAGGTGGATAACTTTGATTTTATTGAATACATTGACTTTAATAATTTCAATGAAACTACTCGCTTTAAGTCCACTATTGACCACCACCAAGTCCATTTGGAAAGTCAAACAAGCCGCCGCCACCGAATCTACCACACCAACAAAATCGAACTATCTGTAACGATAGTAAAATTAATCATAATTTTACCCAAGAACACCCCCAAAACCCTATTATTGCTAAACAAAAACGAAAATTAAGAAACTATCGAAAGACTCGTCTCGGGGCTTTGGCAATATTAAAACTACGCACCAAACCCCACCCACCCCCCCCCCCCTGGAAGCAATTTGACGTTGTATTGTAGGACAATATCCAGTTTGATGTCGGTTTTTAAAAAATCAATTCGTTGCAAAAATATTTTGAATTTAATCATTGAGGCAACTATATAATATTTTCCTACGGGAATATTATTAAGAAAATATCTACCACTGGCATCGGTCTGAGTGCCAATGGTTGTACCTTCAAGATAAACATTGGCGAAAGGGATAGGAGCATTTTTACTGTCTAAAACTCTACCTTCTACATTAAATTTAAGGGGAACATTTTGCCCTTTTTACAAGCTAAAAAGTAAACAAAGAACAAGTGTAATAAATGATTTTTTCATATTTTTCATGAGCCTTTTTACGTTAAGGAACGGGAAAATAATAAGTGGATGAATTTTTAAATGTTATTTTTTGTGCCAATCAAGGCGATAAAACCGTGCGACGGTCGCCGCAGTTTAGCATCGCTAAATGAGGATTTAATCTGGGCGGCATTCCGCAACGTAGAGTGGTGCAAAAAAGGGCATTTAAAAAACGTCTACTTATTGTTTTTCAGTTCCTAATATAAAGTTTTTAAATATTATGCAGATTTGGATGTAGGTTTAGAATTTTCTTTTAGCAAAAATAAAATCAAAAGCCCTCAACTTTCGTCGAGGGCTTTTTTTATAAATTCCAAAACCTTACTTCCCAACATTAGCCCGAATAATATTCAAAGCTCCACCAGCCTTAAACCACTCAACCTGTTGTTCATTATAAGTATGATTTGCTAAGATTTCTTCCGAAGTGCCATCGGCATGATTCAAGACAATCGTTAGAGGCACATTTGGAGCGAAATTTCCTAAACCTTTAATGTCGATTGAATCATTTTCTTGGATTTTGTCATAATCTGCATCATTCGCAAACGTCAAAGCCAACATTCCTTGTTTCTTCAAATTGGTTTCGTGAATGCGAGCAAATGATTTTACTAAAACCGCTCTCACACCCAAATGACGGGGTTCCATGGCTGCGTGTTCACGTGATGAACCTTCGCCATAATTTTGGTCTCCCACCACGATTGAACCAATCCCAGCCGCTTTGTATGCACGCTGTACCGCTGGAACTGGACCATATTCACCCGTTAATTGATTCTTAACATTATCAGTTTTGTCATTCGAAAAATTGACTGCACCAATCAACATATTGTTTGAAATATTATCCAAGTGTCCACGATATTTCAACCAAGGACCCGCCATTGAAATATGGTCAGTTGTACATTTTCCTTTGGCTTTTATCAATAATTTCAAACCCGTCAAATCAGTACCCTCCCAAGCCGCAAATGGGTCAAGCAATTGCAGACGGTCAGACGTTGGCGAAACTTTCACCGTAACCCCTGAACCATCTTCGGCAGGTGCTTGATAACCAGCATCTTCAACAGCAAAGCCTTTCAGTGGCAATTCATCGCCATAAGGAGCATCTAATTTCATTTCAATACCAGCCTCATTTGTCAAGAAATCCGTTAATGGATTGAAAGTCAAATCTCCCGCAATCGCCAAGGCAGTAACCAGTTCAGGTGAACCAACGAAAGCATAAGTATTTGGATTACCATCGGCACGTTTCGCAAAGTTTCTGTTAAACGAGTGAACGATGGTATTTTTCTCGGCTTTTTCGGCTCCTGCTCTTGCCCACTGACCAATACATGGGCCGCAAGCATTAGCAAATACTTTTCCACCAATTGCTTCAAAATCAGCGATGTAACCATCACGTTCGATGGTATAACGTACCAATTCTGACCCTGGTGTTACGGTATATTCCGCTTTTGCTTTGAATCCTTTGGAAGAAATTTGTCTTGCCAATGAAGCCGCACGAGCAATATCTTCGTAAGATGAGTTGGTACATGAACCAATCAAACCTACTTCAATTTTTGTGGGCCAACCGTTTTTCTCGGCTAATTCTTTCATCTGAGAAATTGGCGTTGCCAAATCTGGGGTGAAAGGACCATTCAAGTGTGGTTCAAGCGTATCTAAATCAATTTCAATTACTTGGTCAAAATATAACTCTGGGTTTGCATAAACCTCTGAATCTGCCGTCAAATGCTCACGAATACCATCGGCCATTGTTGCAATTTCTGCACGACCTGTTGATTGTAAATAACGAGCCATTGAATCGTCATAACCAAATGTTGAAGTAGTTGCTCCGATTTCTGCTCCCATGTTGCAGATCGTTCCTTTACCCGTACACGACATTGAAGTTGCTCCTTCGCCAAAATATTCAACTATACAACCCGTTCCGCCTTTTACGGTTAAAATACCTGCAACCTTCAAAATAACGTCTTTGGGGGCTGTCCAACCGTTTAATTTACCCGTTAATTTTACGCCTATCAATTTTGGAAACTTCAATTCCCAAGCCAAACCTGCCATAACGTCGCAAGCATCAGCTCCGCCAACTCCGATGGCAACCATTCCCAAACCACCCGCATTCACAGTGTGTGAGTCGGTTCCAATCATCATTCCGCCTGGAAAAGCGTAATTTTCTAAGACCACTTGGTGGATAATTCCCGCTCCTGGTTTCCAGAAACCCAAACCGTATTTATCCGAAACTGACGAAAGGAAATCGTAAACTTCTTTATTTTTATCAACCGCTACTGTGAGGTCAATTTTTGATTCAACTTTTGCCTCGATTAAGTGGTCGCAATGAACCGTTGAAGGAACTGCCACCTTTGGGCGACCCGCTTGCATAAACTGCAAAAGAGCCATTTGGGCGGTTGCATCTTGCATCGCTACACGGTCAGGAGCAAAATCAACGTAGGAGTTTCCTCTTTCAAAAGTTGAAGACGGATTTCCTTCCCACAAATGAGAATATAAGATTTTTTCGGTAAGCGTGAGGGGTTTTCCTACTAATTTACGAGCCGCTTCGATGCGTGCGGGCATTTTTTCGTAAACCGCTTTAATCATTTCAATATCAAAAGCCATTTTGAATAAATTTAAGATTTAGAAGAAATTTGTTTCCAGAAATACGTCTTATTTTTCACTAAAACCTATCACCTAAAACCTATCACCTCATTTTATTTCATACAAAAATAATAATGAAACCTCAAAATTGATAATCAATATCATTAAATTAAAAAAAGCATAAAATTTAAGGAAATATTACTAAATCTAAACATTTAAAACATCCCCCCACCCCCTTCAAAGGGGGATTAAGACCAATCCTATTGACCTTTGATAAGAATAAATAAATAATTTTAGAATCAGTGTAAAAATTGAGAGTAGTATTAATTCTCCTCGAACAGGTATTCTAATTCTTCAATATACCAATAATCTAAATTATTAGCCTTAAAAATTTGCTTACATCTACTTTCAAAATGCGAGCGTAGATTGTTTTCGTTCATCAATTTCATGGCTTTTTTGAAGGAAGTAATCGAAGTATTGTAACATCCATCCGAAGTTCCACCAAATTCATTAGCGTGATTTGTATTGGTTTCTACTCGATAAATCAACAAATCAACCACATCATACGGAAAGACAGAAATCTTTTCGTATTCTTCTAATATTTTCTTGATATTGGTATTATTGGGCGTTTTAGGATTGGTTTTAGAAGTCCAATATTCCTTATAAATCTTGGTTTTATAGGTTTTCAGAACTGCCTGACGTTCTTCTTCGGTCATTAAATCTTGATTATAAAAATCTTTTACCAAGGGCAATTTATTGTACAATTTCATTAATTCCTCACGGAGTTCGGTTTCGTCCATTTGGGCAATTAATCGCTTGAATTCGTTGAGTTTAGATTTTGCCATTTTTAAAAGTTGGGTTTTGGATAATAATTACTATTTACAAATTGCGTTTGCTAACATACGTTTGTAATTGATTGTATCGCTCACAGTGATACAACCGTTGGCATAGCTAACAGTAATAAAATTTTGCAAAGCTACTCTGTATGCCACACAAGCGGCTCTTTTTCGGGTAGTATCTTTTGCTAATGAGGATGTGGTATCATAAGTTTTAGTAGCAATTCTGAGTGATTCTGACACTTTTACGCAAGCCTCGGGACTGATAGTGTTACTCTTGCACCCCAAAATAAACATAGTTGTCCAAAAAATTGAGATAGTTATCAACTTAATTACGGAAGATTTCATGGCAGATAATTTCATTTGTTAAAAACACAAATATCAGTATAATTCAACCAATTGCCTTTAAATTAAGGTATTTTAACGGAAAAATATAATTCTAAAATTTTTCAAAAAAATAAAACAAATTGATAAAACGCCACGTTCGTTGTATATTTGAAGGATAATTATACATCATCAAATCCTTATTCATAAACATTAACCTTTATTTACAATGTCTTATCAACAAGATTTTACCCGAGTAGAAGGAAGCGAACCACACCGTGTGCGTACTCGTGAGATTTTGAAAGCTCACCCAGAAGTAAAAAAACTTATCACCAAAAACCCAAAAACTGCCCTTTGGATTTTAGCTTGTGTTTCAATCCAACTTGTGATGGCGTATTTGGTAAAAGACCAAGCATGGTATGTAATTTTGGCGGCAGCTTGGTTTATCGGAGCTTTCCCAGTGCATACCTTGTTTATATGTATCCATGAGGCGGCTCACAATTTGATTTTCAAAAAGCCATCTTGGAATATTTATGCTGGAATTGTTGCTAACTTTCCTTCATTAGCTCCAACCGCTATCTCATTTAAAAATTACCATCTGAAGCACCACGCTTTTCAAGGAGTTCACGAATTAGATGCTGACCTTCCAGATAAGTGGGAAGCTAAGTTAATCAATAATTATTTTATCGGAAAAGCAATTTGGTTGCTATTTTTCCCAATATTTCAAGGAATACGCACTTTGCGTTGTTTAGAATTGGCAGTGATTGATAAATGGGTTGTGATGAATATTGTGGGTCAAATTGCTTTCAATGCCATTATTGTTTACACTATGGGCTGGTCGGCTTTGGGTTATATGGGTGCAAGTTTTATGTTCTCAGTTGGTCTTCACCCACTCGGAGCAAGATGGATTCAAGAGCATTATTTAGTGTTAGACCAAAATCAAGAGACTTACAGTTACTATGGTGGATTGAATGGAATTAACATGAATGTTGGGTATCACAACGAACACCACGATATGCCATCAATTCCTTGGAATAATTTACCAAAATTGAAAGCGGCTGCTCCCGAATTTTATGATAATTTAAAATATCATACTTCATTTGTAAAATTACTTTTCACATTCCTATTTAGCCAAGAAGTAGGCTTGTATTCAAGAATAGTGAGAAGCGAAAGAGGGCGTGTTGGGTTGGATGATATTTCAATTCCAGACATTCAAATGGCTCGTCAGGAGGCGTAGTTTCGATATTTACTTTTCGTTATAATAAAATAAAGCCTTCGTAGATGTTCTGCGAAGGCTTTATTTTTGATTATTGGGCTACGGAAAGAAGTTTTGTCATCCCGACGAAGGAGGGAACTGATTCTACTTTGGCACTTTACGGCTATTACATCCCCCTACCCCCTTCAAAGGGGGATTTAGACCAATCCTATTCACTGTTTGAAAGCATAAAAAGGAGGCTACTGAGTGGCAAATTTTAAAGTGCCAAGGTGGAACTAATTTGTTGTATCAAAAATTACTCCTGAATGTTTCAAATCAGTTCCCTCCTTAGTCGAGATGACAAATCCACTATTCACGTTCTAAACCAAAACCACATCTTGCTGTTCAATCGTAATCTTT
Organism: Arcicella sp.; assembly: GCA_034519515.1. GTDB lineage: Bacteria > Bacteroidota > Bacteroidia > Cytophagales > Spirosomataceae > Arcicella. Next base: position 101,698 of record JAXHOK010000024.1, on the reverse strand, counting down.
GAATTTTCTTCAATAATGTGTTCTTGGTTATAAATAAAAATAGAAATAGTTTTTCCTGATAAATTCTCCACAATGACTTCATCAGCCGTTGTTTTGATATTCAACAAATTACCTCTAAAACGTACTTTAAATGAGAATGAAGCCCAATTTTCTGGAACAAAAGGTGCGAAATATGCTTTACCTTCCTTTACTCGCATACCTCCAAATCCCTTCACGATTGACATCCAAGTTCCTGCCATTGAAGTAATATGACAACCGTCTTCGGTATCGTTATTATAATCATCCAAATCCAAACGAGCTGCCCGATTATAGAATTCATACGAGCGTGCTTTGTCACCCAATTTGCCCGCCAAAATAGAATGTACGCATGGACTCAAAGATGATTCGTGAACGGTCATTGGTTCATAAAAATCATAATTCCGTTTGATAGTTTCAATATCAAAATCATCTTCAAAGAAATACATCCCCTGCAAAACATCCGCTTGCTTGATAAAGCATGAACGAAGTATTCTATCCCAAGACCATTTTTGATTGATTGGACGTTCGGAAGCTGGTAAATCTATTACTTGGATAAGTTCTTTGTCCAAAAATCCATCTTGCTGTAAGTAAATACCCAATTCTTTACTTTCGGGCAAATACATATTTTCGATGATGTGGTTAAATTTGGCAAATTCATCCGCTTCATTCAAGTTTGTCAAAGAAGCCAATTCATCGTAATGGTTTGAATCAGACGACTTTATGTATTCAGAAACTTGCAAAACATACTTCAAACACCAAACGGCAAAATAGTTGGTATAAAAATTATTATTGACATTGTTTTCATATTCGTTTGGTCCCGTAACGCCCAACATCACATATTTCTTTTTGTCATTCGACCAGTTTACTCGCTGTGACCAAAATCTGGCAATGCCCAAAAGTACCTCAAAACCGTATTCTGCCAAGTATTTTTTGTCACCTGTATAATTCACGTAATCATAAATGGCATAAGCAATTGCTCCGTTTCGATGGATTTCCTCGAAAGTAATTTCCCATTCGTTATGGCATTCCTCGCCATTCATTGTTACCATCGGATAGAGAGCCGCACCATCTTTGAACCCCAATTTCTGAGCATTTTCGATGGCTTTCCCTAATTGTTTCCACCTGTAAATCAATAGGTTACGAGAAACTTGTTGGTCGGCAGTTGCTAAATAGAAAGGAATACAATACGCCTCGGTGTCCCAATAAGTTGAACCGCCATATTTTTCACCCGTAAAACCTTTTGGACCAATATTCAAGCGTGCATCTTCGCCCGTGTAGGTTTGATTCATCTGAAAAATATTGAAACGAATTCCTTGTTGAGCTGCAACGTCACCCTCAATTACGATGTCGTTCATTTCCCATTTTGAAGCCCAGTTTTCAGCTTGCTCAGCCAACATTTTATCGAATCCTTTTTCAGCAATTCGTTTCAGATAGGCTTTTGATTTACTTAATAAATCTTCAATTTTATGATTTTCAGAAGAAAGATTACAAGCATATTTTACCAAAACAGTTTCCTGATTTGGTTGAACATTGACCACAACTTGACTGGCTACATATTTTTCAGCTTTGATGGGAAGACTATGAAAATCAAGTAATTGACCATCTTGAAAAATCTCAAAACGCTGTCCCGTCACCACATGAAAGCCCGTTTTTTTGGTAACCAATTCCACATAACCTTCGGCAAGAGCGATTTCTTTTTGAATTTCATCCCAAAATTTTTCATCGTAATTGGCATCCTTATTTTTGACATTGCCGTCCACAAAGGGAATCAAGGTGATTTTTCCGTCAAAATTTAGGGGAGTAATTGAATAACGAATCACACCCGATTCATCATCAACGATGGAATTTAACCGCTTTGAATTGACTTTTAATTGCTTTCCAGAAGGCAAAGTAGCCGAGAAAGAACGTTCCAAATATCCTTCTTTCATATTCAAAACACGCTGAAAATCAGAGACTTCGCAGGTATTCAAATCTAATTCTTCTTCTTCAATTTGGACTTTAATACCTATCCAATTGGCAGCGTTCAAAACTTTGGCAAAATATTCTGGATAGCCATTTTTCCACCAACCCACACGAGTTTTATCAGGATAATAAACCCCCGCCACATAATTACCTTGAAGCGTTTTACCCGTAAAAGTCTCTTCAAAATTGCCCCGCTGCCCCATTCGCCCATTTCCGAGCGAACAGACCGATTCAGTTATTTCGTTAAATTCCCGATGGAATCCATTTTCGATGATACACCATTCATCGTGTTGTAAATAATTCTTCATGTTTATAAAAATAGCTTTGAGCAGTGAGGTATGAACTTTGAGTATAAACTTTCAAGAATGAAACCTTACAGGTTTTAAAAACCTACAAGGTTTGCAGAATACCATACTCTGATAAATACTCAGATTTCTTTGCTGTTTGACTAAAATGGTTAATGCTACACAAATTTAAGCCCTAAATCAAAAACACCTTACTCTGCTAAGGTGTTTTCACAATTTTATCCTAACATTTCAAGTGTCATTTCTTCAAATGTTGAAATAACGACATCGGCTTCGGTCAATACTTCGGGCGAGCCTACGCCGACTACTCGCATCCCTCCTAATTTACCCGCTTGCACACCCGCAAGAGCGTCTTCAAAAACCACACACTCTTCTGGTTTACAGTCAGTTGCCTCCGCCCCCATCAAGAAAACTTGGGGGTTAGGTTTTCCTTTTGTGATATTATTTCCATCAATAATGGCATCAAAATATGATAACATTTCAATCCTTTCAAGAATTAATTTGGAGTTTTTACTGGCTGAACCCAAGGCGATTTTGATATTATTTTCACGTAATAAAATCAAAAAATCTTTTACGCCTGGCAAAACTTCGTCTGGTGTCATTTCTTTGACTAAATCCAAATACCAATCATTCTTGCGAGTTGCCCAATCAAGTTTTTCCTCCTCGGTGAGCGTTACATTGCCCCATCCTAAAATTAATTCCAAGGATTCCATTCTGGAAATACCCTTCAATTGTTCGTTTTGATGTTCGGTGAAATCAAATCCTAATTCGTTTGCCAAACGCCTCCATGCTTGAAAATGATAGATGGCAGTATCAACAATTACGCCATCAAGGTCGAAAAGGCAGGCTTTTACTTTTGTCATATATGTATCACGGACAGCCTGTCCGTTGTTTGTAATACGGAAAGCCTTGCCCGTATTGTTCGTAACACGGACGGCTTTGTCCGTTTTGTTTATTCTGTATCACGGACAGCCTGTCCGTTTTTTATTCTGTATCACGGTGGTGCGACATTTCGTCTGCCTGTTCGTTGTTTATGAAATTTTTATTATTACTACGGACTGGCAGTCCGTGTTACAGTTACTTCAATTCGTATAAATTGAATGAATTTGCTTTTATTTTTATGGTTTTTAAATCTGAAATTATTTCATCGGTCAAGACACTTTTTGCATTCGTAAAACCAGTCATATTCTCTGTAAAACGTTGCATATCAAGAGTTTTCTCTTCTTTATTCTGACTCATTATAATCATTAATGTTTTATTAGCTGTATGTCTGAAATACACATACAATCCATCATAAGGCAAATATTGAGTCAATTTACCCGTTGTTAAAGCCTCGCTATTTTTACGATAATTAGCTAATTTCTTCACAAAGTTAAAGGCTTCGTTCTCTTTTTCGGTTCTTCCCAAAGCTAAAAATTTATTGACTTTATCATCTGCCCAACCACCTTCAAAATCTTTACGCACTTCGGCATCCGATGGATTTTTAAAATTTTTGGTCAGATTCTCTGTTCCATAATACCAATGAGGCACACCACGGGTTGTAAGCAAGAAACCTACCCCCAATTTATATTTATTCAAATTCTCGCCAATTACTGAAAAGAAACGGTCTTGGTCATGATTTTCCAAAAAAGTCAAGTTTAATGATGGGTCTTGATAAATAATATCCTGTGAGAGTGCCGTGTAGAGTTTGTTGAAGCCTTTTCCCCAATCAAAAGTCTGATTCAAGGCTTCATTAACTGCTCCTTCCAAAACAAAATCATTAGCAGATGGCAAATTACTTTTGAAGGGTACATTCAAATTATTTTTTACGAAATATGCCTGTGGAATACTACTCTGAACGGAATTCTCGCCCGTGATAAACATTTTGGGATATTCCGACAAAAGAGCTTCATTACAACGATTCATAAAGTTCAAATCATTGTATTGATAAGTATCAATACGCCAACCATCAACGCCAAAATTTTCAATCGTCCATAAAGCGTGCTGGATTAAATAATTGGCTACAAAAGGGTTTTTATGATTCAAATCAGGTAAAAAAGGTACAAACCAGCCGTTCTGTTGGGTTTTGAAATCAATCTCGGCACGGTGCGGGTCAATCATTGGTTCGTCTCGGTAGGAGGTATTGGTATAATTCTCCCATTGATTCAACCAATCTTTTGAAGGCATATCTTTCAAAAACCAGTGATTTATTCCTACGTGATTGTAGACAGCATCTTGGATAATTTTAATACCCTTGGCGTGTGCCGCAACAATTAATTTCTTGTAAGCATCATTTCCGCCCAAACGTCTATCAACATTATAGTGGTCGGTAAATCCATATCCATGATAAGCCGAACGCATAACACCACCTTCGTTAGTTTGTGGTTGATTATTTTCAATGACTGGATTAAGCCAAAGCGTTGTTACACCCAATTCTATGAAATAATCCAGATGATTTTGGATACCTAATAAATCGCCTCCATGACGTAGGTAAGGATTTTTACGGTCAGATTCAGAATCAGCCATATCCGCAAATTTATCATTGGAAGTATCGCCATTTGAAAATCTATCAGGCATAATCAAATAAACAAAATCCTTTGAACTGATTTCTTGGGGCTTTTCTGTCCGAGGTTTTAATTGATAAGGTTGAGAAATTTTGACAATTTGGTCGATGAATTTCTTTTTACCTTTCTGAACTTGAATCGTTTTGGATAACTCCACAAAAAACTGCCCTGCTTGCGTTTCGGGGGCAATATTTAAGTCTAAAAATAAATAATTAGGATTTTCGACTTTATTGATTTTTTCGAGCGTAATGCCTGAATAATTGATTTTCACCTCACAATCGTTGATATTTTTTCCATAAACTAACAATTGTAATTTAGGATTTTTCATCCCTAAAAACCAATTAGTCGGGTCGATTCGTTGTACAGAAGGACTTTGGGAAAAGCCCCAAAAGGCGTTCATCAGAAAGATTATTGATAAGATTTTTTTCATGATTTTTATAAATTTGGTTAATGGATTTTCAGACAAACAACAAAATAAAGCAATCATAGTTTTTTATCATAGAAAAATGATGCTTACTTTTGAAGAACTAACGAACTTTATCAAGACACAAAAACAGACAATGACCCTTAATATCATAAAGAAAATCATATTTCTCTTTTTTCTTTGTACAAATACTGAGAGTTTTTCTCAGCAAAAAAAGCCTTCATCCTCAAGCAATAATTCTCAAAAATCTCCTTCAAAATATAAGTCTTACAGTGATGTTCGGAAATCATCTAACAATTCTTCTAAGAAAACCTTGGATAGTTTATCCAAAAGGAGCAAAATGACCCAAGATTCTTTAAAAATCGTTCAGAATCAAAAAAACATCATAAGTGATAGCATTAAATTGAAAAAACTCTCTGACAAATTGGATAAATCACCAACTAAAACAATGACTGAAAAAAACGATAAATTAGTAATTCTTCAAATGATGTTTCATTTATGGGGCAACAAAAATACGACGAATAAAGAAAACGGTTCAGCGGAAGAAAATGGTGTTACAAAATTCAAAGATATTAATGATTTGGCGTTACAAAAACTGAAAAGTTTTGGGTACAGCCACCTATACATGACGGGTTTGATTGAACACGCCACGATGGAAGACCAAACCGCCATCGGGATTCCAAAAGACCATCCCGACGTGGTGAAAGGGCGTTGCGGTTCGCCATTTGCCATTAAAGATTATTATGATGTAAATCCATTTTTTGCCACCGACCCTAAAAAACGAATTCAAGAATTTGAGTCCATGGTGGGGCGAGTGCATCGCAATAAGTTGAAAATAATCATGGATTTTGTTCCCAATCATTTAGCACGAAACTATCATTCTGATATGAAACCTTCTTCTATAAAAGATTTTGGTGAAGATGACGACAAAACAAAATCATTTGCTCCATATAACAACTTCTATTACTTACCCAATACTCAATTTCAGATTCCTTTGGGCGTAAATCCACCCGTGAAAGCGGATGCTCCTTATGTGGAAAAACCAGCCAAAGTATCGGGAAACGATGTTTTTGCGGCAAAACCATCCATTGATGATTGGTTTGAAACGGTTAAACTCAATTATGGGGTAGATATTCAACACGGGCGAAAAACGTATTTTACGCCCGTCCCTCCCACTTGGATAAAAATGGTTGGAATCTTGAAATATTGGGCTTCTAAAGGCGTTGATGGTTTCCGTTGCGATATGGCAGAAATGGTTCCCGTGGAGTTTTGGAAGTATGCAACGGAAGAGGTAAAAATCGAATATCCAAACACCATTTTTATTGCAGAGATTTATAACCCGAAAGAATATCACAACTATATCAAAACGGGGGGATTCGATTATTTGTATGATAAAGTGGGTTTGTACGATGCTTTACGCAGATTAGTTGAGCAAAAACCCGAAGCAAGCGTTGAGGATATTACGAAAGTTTGGCAAAATGAATCGGGTGATATTTCAGAAAATATGCTTCGCTTTTTAGAAAATCATGATGAGGTTAGAATTAATACACCAGCCTTCGCCAAGGGAGATCCTTTTGCGGTGATTCCTGCGATGGTCGTAACGGCTACCTTACATACGGGACCTTTGATGATTTATTTTGGACAAGAACTTGGGGAATCTGCCGAGGATAAAGAAGGATTCAATCAAGCCGACGATAGAACAACCATGTTTGATTTTTGGGGTGTAAAATCACATCAGGCTTGGATGAATGATGGAAAATTTGATGGGGGAAAATTAACCCCAAATCAAAAATATTTACGTGAATTTTACGGTGACTTATTAAGATTTACCAACGGCTCTGATGCTGTAAAAAAAGGTGGATTTTATGACCTTCAATACGTGCAGGGCGAAGATTATGACAAGAAGAAGGTTTATAGTTATTTGAGATTTACGGATAAACAAAAGCTACTCTTCGTTTGTAATTTCAATAACAGTAAGGAACAAAATATCAACCTCAATATTCCTGAAGGAGCTTTTGATGCCATGAAATTGCCAAGCTCTGGAAAATTATATCTGAAAGGTAAATTTAACCAAAAAGCAGTATTAACTATTGAAGCAGATAAGGCTGTTTCCTTGAAAATTTCGCCAAATTCAGTGGTTGTTTATGAAATTTCGGAGAAAAAATAGTAATTTCCTTTTTTCATTATCCAATCATTTATGAACACAATTAACAAACCAAAACTAAGTCTTACTCAGATTTTTAATATGAGTATGGGCTTTTTAGGTATTCAATTTGGCTTCGCCCTTCAAAACGGGAACGCTTCCAGAATCCTTCAAACCTTTGGAGCTGATGTAGAACACCTCTCTTACTTTTGGTTAGCCGCACCGCTCACGGGTATGCTTGTACAACCAATCATTGGACATTATTCTGATAACACTTGGGGTAAATTTGGCAGAAGAAAACCTTATTTTTTAATCGGTGCGGTTCTCGCAGCAACTGCCTTAGTATTTATGCCAAATGCTTCATTTTTGGCTGGTATTCTTCCTGCGGTTTTTGTCGGGGCAGGAATTTTAATGATTATGGATGCCTCATTTAATGTGGCAATGGAACCGTTCAGAGCATTAGTCGCTGACAATCTTCCTGAGAAACAACTTACTTTGGGGTTTTCAATTCAAACTTTTTTGATTGGTGTTGGGGCAGTGGTAGGTTCAGCGTTACCAAAATATTTGGCGGAATGGGGTATCAATTCAGTAGCCGCAAAAGGCGAAGTACCCGATAATGTGATTTATAGTTTTTATACTGGGGCAGTGATTTTTATTGCCACAATTTTATGGACAGTTTTAACAACAAAAGAATATTCTCCTGCCGAAAGAGAAGCAATGGGATTTGAAAAAGATGATGAAAATCATTCATTTTTTGATATTTTTAAAGATTTTAAAACGATGCCTGACGCCATGAGGCAATTGGGCGTTGTTCAATTTTGTTCGTGGATTGCTCTTTTTTCAATGTGGGTATATTCAACGCCCGCCATTGCTCACCACATTTATGGAACTGCCATCAATGATAGTTCTTCAAAAGCGTATCAAGATGCAGGAAATCAAGTAGGGTATATTTTTAGTATTTACAACGGTGTGGCAGCTATTTATTCAATATTTTTGCCAACAATAGCGACAAAAATTGGTAAAAAACAGACTCATGCTTTGTCGTTGGCTTGTGGAGGATTGGGACTGCTTTCAATTTACTTTATCCAAAATCCAGACCTACTTGTATATAGCATGATTGGCGTTGGAATGGCTTGGGCGAGCATTTTGGCAATGCCTTATGCACTTTTGGCAAACAGCATTCCTTTGAAAAAAATGGGCGTCTATATGGGAATTTTTAACTTTTTTATCACCATCCCTCAAATTGTGAATGGTGTTTTTGGGGGATTAATCGTAAAGTATGTTTATGGTTCAAATACTATTTATGCACTTGTTTTCGCAGGGACTTTTATGATTATTGGAGCAATTTCCGTTATGTTTGTAAAAGAAAGCCGAACCTAACGAAATTAACCAAATTATAAATTCGTTATCAAAGTATTCTTAAAATAACAGAATCCTTACCAAACGAAATGATGACCGTACAATTCAAAAAGAATATCGACAGATTTTTTAGCAATACACAAGCTAAAAAATCTGTCTTTTTTTTATGCTTACTAATATTTTGTTCCTTCAACCAAACCGAATCAGACGAGGAAATTTACATTCGTAAAATTCAAAATGCCCAAGGTTCGACTTTGGATGATTTTACGTTGAATATTGCCAAAAGTTTCTTGAATCGCCCCTACAAAGCTCATACTTTGGAAGGAAATACCTCAGAGAAATTAGTGGTCAATCTGCGTGAATTTGATTGTACGACTTTCGTGGAGACCTGTATTGCGATGGGTTTAACGTATCGAAAAAGTGATATTTCTTTTAATAAATTTGAAGGGTATTTAAAGCGATTGAGATATTATAATAAGGGTAAAATAAAGGGCTATGATTCCAGAATCCATTATTTATCAGATTGGCTATATACGCATTCTCAGGACGGATTATTAACGGATGTTACGCCAAGTTTAGGAGGAATTGAATGGAAAAAAAATATTAATTTTATGAGTACCCATTGGAACAAATATCCGTTTCCAAATAATGTTTCACTTCAAGAAAAAATACAAAAAATTGAAGAGAAAATGAATCAGCAAAATTATACATACATACCAAAATCTAAGGTGAAAAATATTGAAAACCAATTGCTGAATGGTGATATTATTGCTATTACCACCAATATTGAAGGTTTGGATATTACACACGTGGGTTTTGCCATTCGCTTACAAGATAAAAGGGTTTATCTGCTCCACGCCTCCTCTGATTTCAAAAGAGTGATGGTAACGGATAAACCCTTGGCTGAATATTTGGCGAAGAATAAAGCCCAAACGGGAATTATGGTGGCGAGATTGAAGTGATTTGTAACACGGACTGCCAGTCCGTAGTAAATAAAAAAATCTTTCAATACGGACAAGGCTGTCTGTGTTACAATTAAAACCACCAAGGGGCATTAACTCCTTGACTATTAATTAAATACGCCTTTTGTTTCATAAATCTTTTGATGGCGGACGCTCCCATCCGTGTGCCACCAATGCCCGACATTTTGAAGGAATTTTTTTCTCCTTCATGCATTATTGCCGTCAAAGCCGCATCGTTGATTGAAACTGCCCCACACTTCATTTTCCGAGCAATTTCCATCGCTTCTTCTTCCGTTCCTGCAAAAACTGCTCCGCTTAGACCATATTGCGTTCCGTTTGCCAATTCGATGGCTTCCTCGTTAGTTGTAAAAGGCATTACGGGTAAAATTGGTCCAAAAGTCTCTTCGGTCATAATTTTCATTTTATGCGAAACATTCGTCAAAACCGTTGGGCGACAGTAAAATCCTCCATCTTTTTCTTCGCATTGGGTTGAACCTGCCACAATTTTTGCCCCTTTCTGAACGGCATCTTTCAGTTGTTCATCCATAATTTGAACCTGCTTTTCAGAAATAATTGGTCCAATTTGTCCAGAATCCATTGTTGGAAATGCTAAATTTAACAAATTTGCTTTACCCACTAATCGAGAAAGAAATTGATGGTAAATATTTCGATTTACATAGATTCTTTCGATGGATAAACAAGACTGTCCAGCATTGGCAACGCTTCCCCAAAGTATGGCAGAGGTGGCTCGCTCAATGTCGGCACTCTCCGTCACGATGACCGCATCCTTCCCTCCCAATTCCAAAAATACTGGAATAAAATTATCCGATGCGGCTTGATAAACCATTCGTCCTGTGGCGGTTGAACCTGTAAAACAAATCAAGTCAGTCAGTTTAGAAAGCTCCGCACCCGTTTCTCCACCACCTTCCACATAACACAAAACATCCTGTAATTCAGGCACTTGCTCAATTGTTTTCTCAATAACTTTGATGAATCTGGGCGTAACCTCGGAAGGCTTCACAATTACCGTACTCCCAGCCAACAAAGCGGGAATTGTGTCAATTAGTGAAAGTAACAAAGGGAAATTCCAAGGACTGATTACGCCCACCAATGGATAAGGTTCTAAATCTTGTTCAATTTCCAAAAACGGAATTGAAGAGGTTTTTCTAACGGTTTGAGCAAAAAATTCTCTCGAAATCTTACTCCAACGGTCGATGGACGAGGCTACTAAATCTGCCTCTAAAACGGTTTCCCATTTTCTGCCCGTATCTGTACAAAGTGCTTCAATGAGTTCATCTTTATGCTCTTCAACTACGTCTTTCCAAGACTGTAAAGCCTTGATTCTAAACTCAATACCATTTTCTTTCCATGCGATTTGAGCATTTCGCATGGCTTCGGCTTTTTCTTTTAATTCTTGGTTAGTCAGAGGAAATATCTCGTAATCGTATTCTCCTGTTCTTGGATTTTTTATTTGCATATCTTGTAGCTGTGAGGACTGAGGTATGAGGCATGAGCAGTAAGCGTTGAGGATTTTTTGTAACTCATGCCTCATTGCTCACACCTCATACCTCAAAACTTATTGATAATATTTTTAATAACTTCTATTTGCGTTTCAACAAAATGCTGACGAGTCGCTGTTTTTTCTAAGAGCGTATTGGGGGGATAAAAACTATATTTAGCGTAACTCTCAGCGTATAATTCAAACCGCTGTCTCGCCAGGAGATTTCCCATCGCTGGGCGATTTCTGAAATATCGCAAAGCCTCCAAATCAATGTCTGCATTAGCTACCATACTTTCTCCATAACCTGCTTCCGATAATACAAGTCCCTTATAATCAACCACTTTACTCGCCCCGTCAGTTGAGGCAAACGGAATGGCAATCCCGCCCATCCCTGCCGAATTGGCTGAAACCAAGTATGCCATCGACTCAATGGCACGGGCTAATTTACCAACGTTTTTCTGGGTTAAAAGATTACTCCCAACTTCCGACGATGAATGACAAATTACCTCCGCCCCACGCATCGCCAAACAACGAGCAATTTCGGGATATAAAATCTCTTCGGAAGCAATACAAGCCAAATTACCGATTTCGGTTTTCACAACGGGAAAAATGGCTTCATAACCATAAATTTCCAAATATTTATCCCAAACATCATGTGGCGTTGGGGCAAACATGGAGTTTAAACGTCTGTATCGCAAGATTACTTTTCCTTCGGGAGAAATAATAAAACTGGTTTGGAAGTAAATATCAGGGAAATTTGGGTCTAATTCGTAAGCATTTCCCGATAAATAAATCTGATTTTGAATCGCAATTTTACCTAATTCTTCATATTCAACTCCGTCAATTTTCAAACAAGCTTTTTCACGCCATTGTTCAATGGTTTCACCCAGCGGGAAGCCCGTCAAAAAGTATTCGGGTAAAACGACTAATTTCAAATCCTGACCAATAAATGCCTTGGAAGCCCTGATTTGAGCATTTATTTTCGTAAAAGTTTTTCGATAAACCGCATCAACCTCTTGTTTGGTTTGACAAGAATTGATGGTATCGCAAGTGATCTGTAAGGCAAGCGTTTTATATCTCATATTCTTTTATAAATAATTGGTGTTGAATAAGGCGTTAATAACTTATCATCTTTTTCCAAAGACTCCATCACTTCAAATGTATCTTTTCCGATGGTTTCTTCGAGCGTAAATTTCACTCCATTTGGTAAATTTACAGGTGCTTTTATATAGAACCCTTTATCAGTTTTTGTATAGACAATGGGCGTAAAAGTTGGAGAATCTATTAAATCAGCGAAATCAAGCACAAAATTAGGATTATCATTTCGTATATCTTTCTTATCCCACCCTTTTGGAATTTGTATCGAGTGAAGTTTTATTCTCCCTCCCTCGGTTTTTTCAAACCAAAACAAATACGGTTTTATTTCGGTGGGTTTATTTGGATAAGTATAATAACTTTCTTCCAAAATGTAAAATCCATTATAATTTTCGGGTAGGTTTTTAATCTTGCGGTCAAACAGTCGATTGACGTGTTTAGCATAAGGATGAATCTGTTTCCCAGCCTTAATCTCAGCATCTACTTGAGCTTTATTGTCCAAATCTCCTTGGATATAAGATTTAAAAAGTTCAAAATCAGACATGAATTTTTGAATTTTTGGGGAGCAAGAAAATGATAAAATTAATAAAATTGCTAAGTAATTGACTTTCATACGATTAGATTTTGATCAGTAATACGGAGAGCTTTGTAGGTAGTGAAACGTAAAAATATTTCTTTACGAACAGGGCTGTCAAACCGTCCATGTTACAGTAGCTTCAAAACTGGTTTTTTAACAAGAAATGTAGCCACCAAAGTAACCGCACAGAGAATCATCATGCTGTCAAAAGCATTCAGATAGCTATTATTATCTTTAAAACTTTTGCCCACTAAAAAGATTCCTGCACTGCCTGCCAGCGTATCAACCATCGTGAATATTCCCAAGATTATTCCGTAATTCTTGCCCATATAAAAATCGGCAATCAATACTTGAATCATCGTGAACGCTCCACTGTACCCAAATCCATACACAATGGCAACCCATTTTACTAATTCTGGATGAGAAATAGATTCTTTCAATAACCAAGAACCTAACAAAAGATTAGCAATAGAAATCAACATAATTCCTTTTTTGCTAAATTTATCACTTAAAAAGCCGAAGCAAATTTTACCCAAAAAACCGCATAGAAAGAACAATGAAGCAAATGAAGCACGTTCCTGTACGGTTTTATGTAATTCATTTAAGTAAGAATCCTTATTGAAAAGCAAACCATTGATGCAATACCAAAGTGTTCCCGTAATTAATAGCAAAATGTAAAAACTGGGTGTTTTTGCTACATATTTTAATGTTATGGCTTCGGATTTACTTTCAGAAACGTTTGAAATAATTTCTGTTTTTACATGATTACGAATAAAAATCCAAGGTAAAATCAAAAGGGTAACCATCACAACAGACATTGTCCATTCTGCTCCTCTCCAACCATTCAAGGCAATTAATTTTCCCGACCAAGGATTGAAAATAGCTGCTCCCAAACTGGAAGCGTTCAAGAAAATACCAACGGCTATCCCCCTATATTTTGAAAACCATTTGTTAATCAAATACATACTGGTCAAAATTCCTCCAAAACACAGAAACACTGCGTAGAGGGCGTAGAATATCCTTAATTCACTGAATGAAGATATTTTTGAAAACCCTAAAAACAAGGCTGAAAGTCCAACCACCCCTATCAACATCATCATTTTGGGATTCCATTTATCCAGCATAAATCCAAAAATAGGTGACAGAAAAGCAACTAAAACCAGCATAATAGTCGGGGCTTGTTGGATTTGTCCTTTGGCTAAATTGAACTCAGTTGTGAGCGAGGGATACCAAAGTGGAAGAGTATTAAATCCAAAACCATTACTGGCGAGGTAAATAAAGAACAAGGCAATCAAGACTACCCAAGCATAATTTAAGTTTTTCATGTGGCATTTCGGTAATATGATTTTGATACTTCCCGAAAGTTTTCTACCCGCAATGGATATTGTTTCGGGAAGTTCATTCTTATACAACTTCCCGAAAGTAAAAAGAACTTTCGGGAAGTTTATTATTCAATTTATTTTCCCTCCAATACAATTGCTTGTATTTGTTGTTGTTTCACCAATTCATTAAATTCAGGTACTTTTTTGTCTTTAATATCATTAAATTTCGCCAAAACTATATCAATCTTCACGGCTAAGTCTTCATAAACTGCGTAATGCTGTTTGTTAGGTTTCACAAAACTATTCGACATGGCATAATTGGCAACTCCCGCCATTTTATCGTTCAATCTTATCGGATAAGCCAAAACATCTTGCGGAGCTTTTGCTTTAGTCTGCATCAAAGCATTCTCGATAATATCCAAAGAATCAACCATGGGTTGTGATACTTTTTTCAATTTAGAAACCACAGCTGTATCTTTTATTGAAGATAAATAACCACTAACCGAAGTCTTAATTTTCTTGATTTGATTGATGGTTTTATGACATTCCGAAACCTTTTTATTTACTTTTTGGACTAAGTCAAATTGTGCGGCATAATCTTCGTCCGTAGCTTTTAAACGTGGGTCTTTTTTGATTTCAAAACTTTGTTCAGATACCGTTTTCTTGTCCTCAATCAATCTTACTTTATACATACCTGGCGTTGCTGTTGCTCCTGCAATGCTTCCAGCCCACATTACGTTTGTTCCTTCAACCTCCACCGCATCAGGATAACTGAAATTCCAAACAAAATTATTCATCCCTGCATTGGCTGGAATTGCCCCTGGCTTGGGTTGTTTAGTATCTTCAAAAAAGTCTTTTGAAACCTTGAAGGCTTTGCCTTTTTTATCTTTTATATTGGAATAAGTGATGATAGTATCGCCCTTTTCAGTCAAAAATTGGAGTTTAAATTCCTTACTGGGTTTATTGGCTAAATAATACCTCACCTGAACCCCCATTGGCACGTTTTCTCCAGCATCAGCATCTGGACGATTTGGTCTTGCCCCGCCATTCATCAAATATGATGGACGAGGTTTGAATAAATGTGCCTCAGTTTTGACTTTTCCGTCCATGATTTCGTACAGAGGCGTTACATCATCCAAAATCCAAAAAGAACGACCATGCGTAGCAATCACTAAATCCTTTTCACGCCTATGTATCTGCAAATCACGCACTGGCGTTTGGGGTAAATTCAACTGCAATTTTTGCCAAGAGTCTCCATCATTAAATGAGACATAAATGCCTCTTTCAGTACCTGCATACAATAATCCAACTTTGTTTGGGTCTTCACGAACCACCCTACAATATTCATCCGCAGGAATACCGTTGGTGATTTTTGTCCATGTCTTGCCGTAGTCAGATGTTTTGAAAAGATATGGTTTTCTGTCACCGAACATATATTTTGTTGCCGCCAAATAGGCTTTTCCTTTATCAAATTCAGAAGGAGAAATCAGATTCATCAAAGAAAATTCGGGTAATTGGCTCGTTGGTAAAGAAATGTTTTCCCAATTTTTACCGCCATCCTTTGAAACGTGAAGTAAACCGTCATCAGAACCCGTCCAATAATTCCCTTTTTCAACGGGTGATTCTGCAAAGGTAAAAATTGTTCCATAAGCCTCTGCTCCTGTCATATCCTTGGTAATTGGTCCGCCTGTTTCTCCCAAAGTTTTGGGGTCGTGGCGTGTCAAATCTGGTGAAATAGTTTCCCAAGAATATCCTGCATTATTCGTCACGTGAACATGATTGGAAGTAATAAACAGTTCTTTGGGATTATGAGGAGAGAAAACGATTGGATATGTCCATTGAAAACGATATTTCTTCACACCCACGGGAGCTCCAATACTTGACTCGGGCCAAACCGCTACGTCTCTTGTTTCGCCAGTTTCTTTATTGTGCATCGACATTTGACCGTCATATTCACCTCCAAAAGTAATTTTAGAATTCAGTGGATCTGCCGCAATATAACCAGCTTCGCCACCTGCTACGGGATACCATGCTTTATTGTCAATACTAAATCCATCCGTGCGTGAGGCTATTCTGACCGATGAATTATCTTGTTGAGCACCATACACATTGTAAGGGAAATCATTATCCAATGACACATGATAGAACTGTGCGGTGGGCATATCAACATCCGAAAATGTAGCTCCACCGTTGAAAGTTACTTCTGCACCACCATCATTACCAATAATGTAATTATCTGGATTCTTGGGGTTTATCCAACAATCGTGCGTATCGCCATGATGAACCATAATTCTTTTAAAAGTCTTACCACCATCATTCGATTTCATAGCATTCACATTCAAAACAATCACATTATTTTCATTTTTTGGGTCAATTTCCAGATCCATGTAATACCAGCAACGTTGCCAAAGATTTTTATCATCATTGACTAAAGTCCAATGCTCCCCACCATCATCGGAACGAAAAAGTCCGCCTTTTGCATTTTCAATTAAGGCAAAAAGACGATTTGAGTTTGAAGCGGCAACTGCAATTCCAATTTTACCTAAAACACCTTTTGGCATTCCTGATTTCTGGCTCAAATTTTCCCAAGTATCTCCACCATCCACTGATTTATACAAACCACAACCTTTTCCACCGCTGCTCATTGAGTACCCATTACGATAGGCTTGCCACATCGAAGCATAAATTACTCTTGGATTGTTAGGGTCAATTCTCACCATTGCTGCCCCCGTACTGTCATTTTTGGAAAGAATATTTTTCCACGTTTTACCACCATCAGTAGTTCTAAAAACACCTCTTTCTGGATTTGGGGCAAAAGGATTTCCTACTGAAGCGACATAAACAACATCTGGATTAGTGGGGTGAATTTCAATATTAGCAATGGCATCAGCCTTTGGTAAACCCACAAACTTCCAAGATTTACCAGCATCAGTTGATTTATAGACTCCATCACCATACGAAATGTTACTCCGCATATCTGCCTCGCCCATCCCCACATACAAAACATTCGGGTCGGATGGGGCAACGGAAATTGCTCCCACAGAAGACGAGTGAAAAGTTGAATCTGAAATCGGAAACCAGTTTGCTCCTGCATCAATGGTTTTCCAAACTCCACCACCAACTGCTCCAAAATAATAAATTAAAGGTTGGTCGGCATGACCTGCAACAGCCAATGACCGCCCTGCACGATATGGTCCAATATTTCTCCATTTCAGGGCATTAAAAAGGCTATCGTTCACCGTAATACCGATAGTTCTACTCGAATTGGGAATAGAAATGGTATTTTTTTTATTTTTCTGAGAAAATAATTGAAATGTTAAAGTGGTAAAAATCAGGCAGAATAGCCCTAATTTTGAAGGTAATTTTGCGTTCATGTTTTATAATTTATGATGAATGAATCTCTAAATTACAAAACATGAATCAAGAAAGAAAGAATATTAAAAAAACATCTTTTCTGCCAATCGAAAAGTATTACAATGTGCCTCAATGATGTCGGTAATTTTTGGAGAATACCCTCCGCCCATTGATACCACAATAGGTAATTTATGAGAAATAGCTTGTTCAAAGACAAACTCATCCCTGCGATAACATCCTTGTAATGAAACGCTTAACTTTCCTAATTTATCAGTTTCTAAAATATCAACCCCTGAAATATAAAATAGAAAATCAGGCTTCTGTTCTATAATTAGCTTCGGTAATGTTTCAAAAAGAATCGTCAAGTATTCCTCATCTTTGGCAAAAGTTTTCAATTCAATATCTAAATCTGATTTTTCTTTATGCAATGGATAATTTTCTTTTCCGTGCATGGAAAAAGTAAAAACTCTTGGTTCGTTTTGGAAAATCTCAGCAGTACCATTTCCTTGATGAACATCCAAATCAATGATTAAAATTTTGGTAGCCAAGCCATTATCTAATAAATAATTGGAAGCAATTGCTACATCGTTCAATAAACAAAAACCTTCTCCCCTATCTGTATAGGCATGATGCGTTCCGCCCGCAACATTCATCGAAATTCCATACTTTTGGGCATAAACCGAACAATCAATCGTGCCTTGTGCAATAATAATTTCTCGCAAAATAAGCTGTTCTGACAGCGGAAACCCAATTTTACGAATCATCTTGGGATCTAACTGCAAGTTCTTTAAGTCTTCCCAATATTTTGTATCATGTGTTCTCAGAACCCATTTTTCATCAAGCGGATTGGGTGAAAAAAAGTTCTCAACCGTGCAAGTACCTTCGTAGATGAGTTGTTCGGGGATGAGTTCATACTTCAACATCGGAAAGCGATGCCCTTCGGGAAGTGGGTGTTGATAGATGGGTGAGTGAGCTATTTTGAGCATTTCTATGGCTGTCGGTTTTCGGCTTTCGGCAATCAGCTTTTAGCAAGTCGGTAGTTATTTTTTTTGCCGAAAGCTGATAGCCGAAAGCCAGCTGCTATCTTGTCATTTTCTTCATTTCCGCAATAGTCTCAATAGGATTTTGAGCATTAAATACATAACTCCCCGCCACCAAAACATCTGCCCCAGATGTTATCAATTTTTGACCCGTGATTTGGTTCACTCCACCGTCAATTTCAATCAAAGTATCTAAACCTTGTTCATCAATCATTTTGCGAAGTTTACTTACTTTTTGGTACGTTATTTCCTCAAATTTTTGTCCCCCAAAACCAGGATTTATCGACATTAACAACACCATATAACATTCAGAAAGTATATCTTCTAAAACTGAAACGGGGGTTGATAAGTTTAACACTACTCCTGCTTTACAACCTGTGGCTTTAATTTGATTCAATGTTCTGTGTAAATGAACTGTTGCTTCATGATGAACAGTGATAATATCCGCTCCGATTTTAGCAAAATTTTCGATATATCTTTCCGGTTTTTCAATCATCAAATGCACATCCAATGGCTTGGTTGCGTGTTTTTTAATGGCTTCAATCACGGGCATACCATACGATATATTTGGCACAAAAAGTCCATCCATTACATCAATATGAAACCAGTCTGCTTCAGAGGTATTTATCATTTCAATATCTCTCTGGAGATTTCCAAAGTCGGCAGCCAATACCGATGGGGCAATTATTGTTTTATTATTCATTTTTTCGTTGTTCGATTTTCGTTGTTCGGTGTTGGATGTACATAGAGCGAACATCCAACATAGAAGACTAATTTCGAAATAAATCTCCTTTAAAATCAAAAATTTCTACCTTGTTTCCGTTGCTTTTCTTTAAGAATATCTTATTCGGTTCACGTGCATCTACGGTTTGAATATAATCAGCATCATGGGGCATATATAAGTTTACATATTGAGCATCTAAAAAAGATTTTTTCATATCCTGTGTATAAATATCGGATGCAAAAGTCGTTTTCAAGTAAGAAGGATAAACAATGGTGTCTCCCTTTGCGTATGATTCCACTAATTTTTGGGCAATTTTTGGATAGGGGTTTTCTACTCTTTCTTTGGCTCGATAATTATATTTTAAAGATACATCATTCAGCACTTCACGGACAATAACACTAATGAAGTATAGTTGAACTGCAAAAACTGCCCAAACAAAGTAATTCAGCGGTTTAAATTTTGAGGCGTGCAACAGAGCAATTCCAGAAAAAATAATAGAATACGGAAAAGAAAAGCCTGAATAACGTTGCTGAGCCAAGGCGTATGTATGTCCATTTTTAATAGTCATCACAATTAAGAAAACCGTTGGTAAGAAAGCCAAAATAGCCAATAACCATAATTGATTTCTAAACATTACTTCCTTATTTTCTTTCCAATAATCAATAAAGATGTAAACTAATATTCCTGAATTAACCAATTCTAAATATTGAAATTTAGCGGTTGAATAAATCGAAAACGTAGCGATATTTATACCAACAATTAATCCGACCCAAAATATTTTATTTGATTTTTTAAATTGATAAATACCTATCAAAGAGACAATTAAAGCCATAAAAGCAATTATCAAATTCTTCTTTCCTATTAAAACAGATGTTAAACCGTTGCTAAAAATAAATAAATCTGTAAAGAATGGTATTGATTTTTTAGTAACATTTTTAACCGTTACAGGGTCAATATAACCTTCGTGCGGGTTCGGAATGCGGTGGGCTTCTTCATAATATACTTTGGCTTGATGACTTAGAGATTGAAAAGTATAATTGCCGCCAGCAAATAGAATCCAGTAACCAAATGCCAAAGCCCCAACACTCAGAGAAATGGGCAACAAATACCAAGGACGCATTTTTCTAACAAATAACAAAACGTAAAGTCCATGAGCTAAAAAGATAGTTACCGTCAAGAAATGTGATAATAAGCAAAGAGCTGATAAAATTCCGTAGAACCAGTATAGTTTACTGTCTCTTCTATTTTCTTCTTCACTTTTGATAATTTTCAAGAAAATGTGAGTCGTCAGCAACGTTAGGAAGAACGTCATAGAATAATTGCGGGTTTGCTGGCTCATGGCAATAAAAAAAGGCTCAATTGCCATCAAAAAAGCTCCTAAAATAGCTAATTTAAAATTTTTAAAATGCTCATTAATGAAAACAAATAACAAAACAATCGTTGCACAACTGAACAATACTGATATAAAACGGATAGAGAAATCGGACATTCCAAATAATTTTATCCAAATATGAAGTAATAGATAATAAAATGGACTATTGCCAATATCACTTCTACGAATACTGTCATAAAAATCATCAATCGTTTTGGGAGCCCAAAATTCTCTGGGCGTGAAAGTGGTTTTGTTGGGCGTATAGAAACAATTTGCCTGAGAATTCCCCTCCAATGCCATGCCTTGACTGATAAGAAGGGTAGCTCTTTCATCCAGAAAAATTCCGTGTTTATCAAGATTTACAGTTCGTAAAACAAATGCGATGGTAACAATTATGAAAAGTGAAAAATAAGCCGTTCGAGTTGAAATCATTTTTTGGAAAAATATAGGAAAATAAAAAACACGGAAATTGCGAAGAATCTCCGTGTTTTGGAATTCGAATACAAAAATATTACTTATTCTTGCTACAAGCAATAATAAATTGTGCTGAAAAAATATGTTTCAATACAGGCACTTTTTCTAAAAATGGCTGCATTTTGTAAATCAATTTTGCTGGACCCGTTGGAAAAAAGAATGGCACATAACCTACATAAGACCAATTTCTCACCTGCCCACCAGCATTATTTATCCACTTTTTCAAATTCCATTCAAAGAAAGACTGCTCTTCGTGTTCGATATGATATTTGGAAGTTTTTTCGATGAATTTCAAAATCGGATTATTACCGTTAGGTTCCATAATAATCAAATTATCAGTCAATTTAAAAGCATTTTCAATCGCTTTTTGTTGGTCGCTCAGATGGTGTAAAACCCCTCTGATTACGCCTACATCATACTTTTTAGCTGGAACAGCCAAATTTTCATCTAAAAGATTGACCGCTTCAAATATTACATCTGGAAAAATTTTACCTGCATTGGCAATTGCTTTGGCGGCTGGGTCGAAACCCCTTACTTCCAGATGTGGGAAATTTTGTTTGATTTCGTTGGTATAAACACCATCACCACAGCCAATATCAATCAACGTCTTGTATTCTGGTTTTATGAACTTAAAAATTTCTTCAGAAATTCTTTTATTAGCAACGAAAGATGAAAATTCGGAATTGGTGGTATAAAGAAATCCACCATTTTCTTGAACATTCTGATTAAAAACTTCTACGTTTTGTTTAAGCATGACTTATTGGAGCAAATTGATTTTAGTTTACCAACAAAATTAAACATTTGCAGTCAGAAAAGGAAAAAATCACCTATCTGACCGCCAAATAAATTTATTAAAGGGTAGATTTGAACGAACAAAGCCCCTTACGTCGGTAAGAGGCTTTGAAATAATGGCTTTGGTGATTTCAAAATAAAAACCCTAATGATAGACCAATTGTTGTGTTTCTGAATCCGTAAGGATTATTGGAATCGTTCGCAAATTGATAAATACTGGCGTTGAAGTTATATCTTGCTTCCAACATCAGGTGATCTCCAATGCGTTGTCCAAGACCAAATGTGCCGCCCCAGGATAGAGATTTTTCATTAAGTACCAACGAATTTGCAGTTGGTTGATAGGTTATATAGGGACCAATAATAGTATAAAGTCCTCCATCGCCCATCTGAATTTTCAGCAAGAGAGGAATATCAACGTAATTGGAAGTAAATTCGGTTGAATCTATTTTGAAACCTTTTTGAACGTAAGAAATCTCTGGACAAATTGAAATATCTTCTGAAAGTGGAATATCAGCAAAAATTGCTCCGTGAAAACCAATCAAAGTTCCGCTGGGATTTGTAATGACTGCTCTCCCCCACTGCGTACCTGCATGAGCCCCTCCACGAATGCCGAAGCGAATGCCAGATTGTGCAAAAATATTTTGAGAATAACTAAAAATGTAACCAATCATTAATATTTTAACAATTGAGTGAGTAAAGAATTTTTCCATAACTCTGAAATTAGTTTTTGTAAACGTAAATTTACCTTTTTTTAACAAAATACTTATTGATATTTATTATTTGGCGGTAATTTAGCCAAAATAATAAATTTATCTCCATGACTCCACAGGAACAAATTAATCAACTTACTGAAAAACTAAATGAATTAAATTTTCAGTATTATCAAAACTCAAATTCAGAAGTGTCTGATTATGAGTTTGATATGATGTTGAAACATCTCCATGACTTAGAAATACAGCACCCTCAATTTGTTAGAAAAGACTCTCCTACGCACAGAGTGGGCGGGACAATTTCTAAACAATTTGAATCAGTTACGCACAAATACCCGATGCTTTCATTGGGCAACACGTATAATGAACAAGACTTGGCGGAGTTTGATGAAAGAATTCGCAAGGGGCTTGGCGATGAGCCTTTTGAATATATTTGCGAGTTAAAATTTGACGGCGTGGCTTTATCTATGTGGTACGAAAATGGTGTTTTAATTCGTGGCGTTACTCGTGGCGACGGCGTAAAAGGCGATGATATTACAACAAACGTAAAAACAATAAGAACAATTCCATTACAAATTCGAGCAAAAAATATGCCAAGTAGCTTTGAGGTACGTGGGGAGGGTTTTATGCCACTATCGACTTTTGAGGCTTTGAATAAAGAACGGGAAGATATTGGAGAGCAATTGTTAGCCAATCCTCGTAATGCTGCTTCAGGAACTTTTAAAATGCAAGATTCTGGTGTGGTAGCAAAGCGTAAAATGGACTGTTATATTTATCAATTTCTTTCGGATGAAGATATTTTCGCAACCCACGAAGAAAGTTTAATTTACCTAAAAAAAATAGGCTTCAATGTTTCGCCAACATGGGAAAAATGCAATTCTATGGAGGAGGTAACAAATTTCATTAACCGTTGGAATCAAGAACGTCATAATCTACCCTTGAATACGGATGGAATTGTTATCAAAATAAATTCATTTGAACAAAGAAAAACGCTGGGCTTTACTTCCAAATCACCAAGGTGGGCAATTTCTTATAAATACAAATCGGAAGCTGCTTCAACGCTCTTAGAATCAGTCAGTTATCAAGTGGGCAGAACAGGAAACGTAACGCCCGTTGCTAATTTAAAACCCGTTCATTTGGCAGGAACAACCGTAAAACGAGCCAGTATTCATAATGCTAACGAAATTGAAAGGTTAGATTTACACATCGGAGATTATGTGTTTGTAGAAAAAGGTGGCGAGATTATCCCCAAAATTACAAATGTAGATTTGAGTAAGCGTGACGACAATCTTGAGAAAATCATATTTCCACACAGCTGTCCAGAATGTGGAACTGAGTTAATTAGGAAAGAAGGAGAAGCTAATCATTATTGTCCAAATGATAAAGGTTGTCCTCCGCAAATTAAAGGAAAAATTGAGCATTTCATTCAAAGGAAAGCCTTAAATATTGAGAATTTAGGCACGGAAACGATTGAAATGTTTTACCAAAAAGGACTTGTCAGAACACCTGCAGATTTATACGATTTACAATATGAAAACTTATTGGGAATAGAAGGTTTTAAGGAAAAATCTATTCAAAATATTTTATCGGGAGTACAAAAATCAAAAGAAATTCCTTTCAAACAAGTGCTTTTTGGCATTGGAATTCGCTTTGTGGGAGCAACGGTTGCGGAAAAATTAGCCGCATATTTCAATAATATTGATGCTTTATCAAAAGCCAGCCAGGAAGAATTGTTACAAGTTCCAGAAATTGGTGAACGCATTGCTCAAAGTGTTGTTGTTTACTTTCAAGATGCTGATAATCAGGATTTTATCAACAGATTAAAGAATACAGGTTTACAATTTCAGCACGAAGCTGTAGAAATAGTTTTAGAAGGAGAGAGTTTGGCGGGTAAAACTTTCGTAATTTCGGGAACTTTTCAGAATTTTGAAAGAGATGACCTGAAAATCAAAATAGAAGCCAATGGAGGTAAAGTTTTAAGCGGTGTTTCGGGCAAATTAAACTTCTTGGTGGCAGGTTCGGAAGCGGGTCCTTCAAAAATAGAGAAAGCTAATAAATTAGGGGTAAAAATTATTTCAGAAGAAGAGTTTTTGCAAATGCTTGAATCATAATAAATTACTGTAAAACAAATTAATTGAACGGGTTTAAACCCGTTGTACATATAATAATGAAACTAAAATTTCATGGTGTAGCACCAGCCTTAGCAACTCCGATGTTTGAAGACGGAAGTATAGATTTTGACAGATTAAAGAGATTACTCAATCACGTTTCGGACGGTGGTGTTGATTATTTGGTAGTCCAAGGCACAACTGGTGAGTCGGCAACGATGGACAAAGAAGAGAAGAAATCTGTTTTAGAGTTTATTAAAGCAAATAATCCTAAGAATTTACCAATCGTTTATGGCATCGGGGGGAACAATACACCCGAAGTCATAAAAGAAATACAAGGAACCGATTTTCAGGGGGTTGATGCTATCCTTTCAGTATGTCCATATTACAATAAACCTGGTGCAAGAGGTGTAATTGCCCATTACACCGCCATCGCAGATGCTTGCCCAGTACCTGTAATTATGTATAATATTCCTGGGCGTTCGGGGATTAATATGTCGGCAGCCACGACACTTGAATTGGCAAAACATCCCAATATTATTGGTATAAAAGAAGCATCATGTATTATGGAACAAATCATGGAAATCAATAAGGAAAAGCCCGATGATTTCTTGATTATTTCGGGTGATGATGTGCAGGGCGTGCCTATTATCGCCTGCGGAGGTGTGGGTGTGATGTCGGTAGTTGCCAATGCTATTCCTGCCAAATTCACAAAAATGATTCATGCTGCTTTAGATGGTGATTTCAAAACTGCTCGAACATCTTTGGGCGATTTTTTAGCAATTGACCCATTATTATATGAAGAGGGAAACCCCGTTGGCGTGAAAAAAATCTTAGAAATTAAAGGCATTTGTAGTTCAGATGTTCGTTTGCCTTTGGTAAAGGCTTCGGACGAATTGGGGGAAAGAATGAAGGTCATCTTGGAGAAAGATGGGCTTTAAAATATAAGTTATGAAATTGGAATTATTGCTCACACCCCACTTAACAATTTTTAACTTCAATATGAGGTTTTAGAAACATTTTTCCTTTGGTTTTACGTTATTTTTGTAAAAAACTAAATGTCTTTTCGTAAAGACTTCAAATTATGATTTTGAAAAGAGGAAATATTAATTACTGTTTATTGCTCACTGTTTACTGCTTACTGAACGCTTGTGCCAATAATAAAAATGTGCAGACTACTTCGTATTATAAAAATAATTATGAAACGGGTGGTACGGAACAACGCTCAGGTTTAGGGTTTCAGATTCCTGATAAATATCCTATTGAGATTTTGGAAGGACAGGATAAACCACAGTTGGCTTATGAAGAAATAGAAAAACTGAGCCTTTCAGACGAAAGCCCGATTCAACCCGACCAAGAATATAAGGGTAAAATGTTGAAGCGAGGAAATAATCAGCAGGAGAAAAAAGCAATGTTGGATAGATTAGTTGCCCAAGCTCAAGATTTAGGTGCAAGCGGTTTGATGAATGTGAATTATAAAGTTTTTTCCACCCAGAAAACAACGGGTTACACACTTTCGGGAACAGCTTTCAGATATGTTGTAAAAAGGTAAGTAACAAATTATGAAATACTTAAACATAAAAAAGGCATTTGATATTATTCTCAAATGCCTTTTTTATGTCCGAATCAATAACGAATCCTTCTTTGTCTGGGCGACCCCGTCGGAATTTGGATTGCGAGATGTCGCAATCTAAATTCAGAGAGAAGAATGTATTACAAATTCAGATGACATCAATGCGAATCTCTCGAAACTACACTTCCCGATTTTCCTTTCAAAAAATCCATATCAGCCCCTAAATGTGCCTGTTCTACGTGGTCAATGTATAAGCTAACGTAACCACGTTTTACATCCAAATCGTAAGGTTTCCAGTTTTTACGTCTTTCAGCGAGTTCTTCGTCCGACACTTCTAAATGTAAAGTTCGTTCTGGAACGTTTAGACTGATGAAGTCTCCATTTTGAACTAAGGCTAAATTTCCTCCTGCGGCAGCTTCGGGAGAAACATGTAGTACTACAGTTCCGAAACCCGTTCCCGACATTCTTCCGTCTGAAATTCTGACAATATCGTGGATATTTTTCTCTAATAATTTCTTAGGAATTCCCATATTTCCCACTTCTGCCATACCTGGATAACCTTTTGGACCAACGTTTTTCAAAACCATTACAGAGTTTTCATCAATGTCTAAATCGGGGTCTTCGATACGGGCGTGATAGTCTTCGATGGTTTCAAAAACTACGGCTTTTCCTCGGTGAATCATCAAAGCGGGTGTTGCGGCAGAGGGTTTAATCACTGCACCATTTGGAGCAAGATTTCCACGAACAACCGCAATTCCAGAACTTTCTTTGAATGGCTTTTCCATTGAACCCACAATGTCCTGATTGAATATTTCTGCATCTTCTGAATTCTCACCAATCGAATGACCATTCACCGTTAGAGCATCGTTATGAAGCACTGACTTCAGTTCTTTTATGACGGCTGGCAGACCTCCTGCATAGTATAAATCTTCCATAAAATGCTGCCCTGATGGCTGTAGATTAGCAATCAGAGGAATATTTTGTGAATATTTATCAAAGTCATCAATGTTGAGTTCAATACCAATACGTCCTGCAATTGCCAAAAGGTGAATCACGAAATTAGTTGAACCTCCGATAGCTGCATTTACCATAATGGCATTTTCAAAAGCCTCACGGGTCAATATTTTTGAGAGTGTCAAGTCTTCTTTAACCATATCAACAATACGGCGACCCGATAATTGAGAAATCACCTTTCTCCGAACATCTGCCGCAGGAATGGCAGCGTTATTGGGCAAAGAAAGTCCCAAAGCCTCCACCATCGTAGCCATAGTTGAGGCAGTTCCCATCACGGCACAATGTCCTTGGGTACGAGCCATGCAGCCTTCGGCTTCCACAAATTGTTTTTCTGTAATATTTCCTAATTTAAACGCCTCCGCAAAACGCCAAACGTCAGAAGTACCAATATCCGTTCCTCGCCAATGCCCTTTCAACATCGGTCCACCAGAAATAACAAGTGTCGGAATATCCACAGAACACGCACCCATAACGAGCGAAGGCGTAGTTTTATCACATCCACACAATAATACTACGCCATCAATCGGGTTGGCACGGATGGATTCTTCTACGTCCATACTCGCCAAATTACGGTAAAGCATGGCAGTTGGTTTAATTAAAGTTTCGCCCAATGACATTACAGGAAACTCTACTGGATAACCTCCTGCTTCATAAACGCCTTTTTTGACAGATTCAGCCAAATCTCTGAAATGAGCATTGCAAGGAGTCAATTCAGACCAAGTATTACAAATGCCAATCACGGGGCGACCGTCAAACATATCATCAGGAATTCCCTGATTTTTCATCCAAGCACGGTAAATAAAACCGTCTTTACCTGTTTTTCCAAACCAATTTTGTGAGCGAAGTTTTTGCATATTTTGTATAGTTTTATAGCTCAGATGGAGCGGATGTTAAGGATTAATGTAACCATGAGGACGAAATTATCTGTGGAAAAAAAATTAACCAAGTGTTTCTTCAAAATAAGCATCATAAAAATCGAAAAATCTTGAAATAGCAACAGATTCATTACCAAAACTTTCAACCCAAATCAACATTGACCAGTCAGCCGTTTCAGTACGTTTTAGTCTTTTTGCTACCCAGAAGTTAAATTCACTCCAATCAATTTGATTTTCTTCTTTTAAATTTCGTATCTCCAACGCAACATTATACCCTACAATAAAACTACATAAGTTTGCTATGGTTTTACCTCTAAGGAACATCTCATACCGTTTTCTAAAATTCTTTGAAATTAAAATTTCATACAGAGAATTCGTAATGTGATATATTCCTATTTATTTGTAGTTTGATATTTTCATTTTCATCCATAGTTTTTAAATTTAATTCCTACTTATAAATACTTAACAAAAAACCGCAATAATTTACCCACAAAAGGCGTATAGGGCGGATAAATCATTTTGAAAGTACCGAATCTTTGTCTCAAAACAGCTCTTTGATTAGAAAATTCTGTAAAACCCCAAATTCCACCAGATTTGCCTATTCCTGAGTTATTAACACCTCCAAAAGGTAATTCTGTATGTCCGTAATGAATGACAGAATCATTAATAACTGTACCCCCAGCGGAAGTATTTTCCATGAAATACTGAATATTTTTCTCTTTTCCAGAATTGATATACATTGCCAAAGGCTTCTCTTTCTGATTAATATAATGGATGACTTCTTCATTGTTTTCGTAGGAAAGTATGGGTAAAATTGGTCCAAAAATTTCATCCTGCATAACTTGCATTGAATCATCTACTTCCGTTAAAAGAGTCGGGGCGATATAATTCTCTGCCCCGTCGGTTTGCCCACCCGCTCGCACGATTGCTCCCTTCTCCACGGCTTCGTTCAATAAACTATTCAAACGATTAAAATGTCGGTTATTAACCACTCTGCAATAATCAGTGGAGGCTTTTACATCATCGCCATACATATTAGCAATGGAATTTTTCAAAGCATCCACTAATTGGTTTTCGACATTCTTTTGAACTAAAATATAGTCGGGTGCGATACAAGTTTGCCCATTATTCAGGAATTTTCCCCATGCAATCTTTTCAGCGACATCCTTAATATTAGCAGTTTCATCTACAACACAAGGCGATTTACCACCCAATTCTAAGGTTACGGAAGTCAAGTTTTTTGCGGCTGCTAACATCACAATTTTACCTACCGCAGGGCTTCCCGTAAAAAAAATATGATTGAAAGGTTGTTCCAAAAGCATCGTTGAAATACTTGCATCACCCTCAATTACTGCCACTTCATTTTCCTCAAATAATTCAGAAAGCATTTTTTTGATTAATGCTGAAGTGTGCGGAGTCAATTCAGATGGTTTTAATATAACCGTATTTCCTGCCGCAATGGCTTGAACCAAAGGTTTTATGGACAAATTGAAAGGATAATTCCACGGGGAAATAATTAAACAAACACCTTTGGCTTCAAATCTTACATGGGCAGACGAGCCAATCATGTTTAAGGGAGTAGGTACAGATTGTGGCTTCATCCATGAATTAAGGTGTTTAAGCAAATGTTTAGTTTCGCCTACTACCCCTAAAATCTCTCCTAAATTAGTTTCAGCGGGATTTTTCTTAAAATCAGCAAACAAGGCATCTCCAATTTCAATTTCGTGTGCGAGTGTCCAATCCAAAATTTTACGAAGTTTAGCTTTCCTTTGTTTTATGTCAGATTTGGCGATATTTTGTGCATTAGCCTTTTGAGCTTTAAAAATACTCAAAATAGCCTGCCCTGTGTGATTATCAGCGATTATTGTTTCCATGATGAAATTATTTTTGGGTAAAAAAAACATTACCGTTTACTAAAAAGGTAACAGATAAAAGTACGAAAAAATAGTAAAATATTGGCTATTAATAGTTTATATAGTTATTTTACATTAAGATTAGTAATTAGAGGCATATATTTAGTAAAATCCTTACCATTTTAAACACAAAAAATGTCAAGTCGCCAATCGGGACATTTTTTAAAACCCTCCTCGCCATGTCAATTGTTAGTAATAACATCAAGTACCTTCGTCGCCTGAATGGTTTAACGCAAGAGCAGTTCGCTCGAAGAATAGGTATAAAACGCTCATTATTAGGGGCTTATGAAGAAGCCAGAGCTAATCCAAATTTAGAAAACCTTAAAACGATTGCTCAAGTTTTCGGGACTTCAGTTGATTCACTGATTAAAACTGACATTCGTAAAATCAGGGAAACCCCAGGAATTAGTCTTTCCCAAAGCACCACGGGAATCATTGCTAATAATGTTCCTCAAAATACATTTGAACCACAAACGGTAGAATCTCGCACGTTTACAAAAGTTCCAGAGCCTCAGCCCATTGCTAAAATTATGAATGATATTTTTCAACCCAAAGAAGAAAATTATCATTATGAAAAACCGCAAAATTATTTAGCAGACAACGAAACTTCTTTTCAGCATTTCGTTGATAATCACCTACATACGATTAGTAATCCTACTAAAAGTGAAATCGCCCCACCTCAAAAAGCTACCAATAAATTAACCCCCTTAGTTAAGGCAAATACCATAAAAGAGTATTTAGTAAATTGCCAAAAAGCGGATTATCTACAAACAATGCCAACAATATCTTTACCTTTCATTAATTCGGAAAAGAGTAGGGCTTTTGAGATGGGAAATGATTTTCCACTCCAAAACTCGATTGTAATAGGAACAGGTATTTCGGATTGGTCGGAGGTTAAAGATGGTAAATTTTATGTGCTGCTGACTACCCAACAAGGCGTTATTTATCGTAGGGTTTATAATCAAGTAAAAATTAAGGGGGCTTTACTACTGAGTTCAGATAACCCAACAATCCCAAGTTTTGAGATTTCTATCAAAGATATCGTTGAAATTTGGGAAGTAAATTCTTTCATCAGCCAGCAACTGCCCGAACCCCATATTTCTTTAGAAAGAGTTAAGGACTTAGTTGATGATTTAACCCATGAATTGGATAGATTACGGTAGTAACGGGGAACGGTACACGGGGAACGGCAAACGCAATTCCCTGCACCGTTTACCGTGTAATGTTCCCCGTTACAGCGGACGAAATTCCTTCATAACTTCTTGATTACAAACTAAATAAGCTCCATCAATCAAATCTATACAATAAGGCACAGCGGGAAAAACGGCATCCAAGCATTGACGAATTGCTTTGGGTTTTCCTGGTAGATTTATGATTAATGAACTTCCTCTGATACCCGCAGTTTGTCTGGAAAGTATCGCTGTTGGCACATATTTCAAACTCTCCTGACGCATCAATTCACCAAATCCTGGCATCATTTTCTCACAAATGGCTTCGGTGGCTTCGGGCGTTACGTCCCGTTTGGCAGGACCAGTTCCGCCCGTCGTTACAATTAAACAGCAATTGTGAACATCCGCCATTTCAATTAAAGTTTCTGAAATCAAATTTTGTTCATCGGGAATTACACGATAAACCGTTTCAAATTCTGAAATCAAATATTCCTTTAGAGTTTTCACTACGGCTTTGCCTGGGATATCCTCGTATATGCCCGCACTTGCACGGTCTGAAACGTTTATTACGCCAATTTTTATGGTCATTTTATTATTAATTTTGTATTTGAATTTGGATTGCGAAACGTCGCACCGTATCAGATTAGTGGATTAGTTGGATTCCACCTTGTAAAATCCATAAATTCTATAATCCCACTGTGAATTCAAGTTCAGACATTATTTCCGCCATCTTTTTATACCTTTCCAATAGATCCTTCTCCGTTTCCACAACCCTCACATTATCAGGCATTTCAAAAGCTAAAAGCCGCTCAATGTATTTCAATAAAATACTCGCTTTCCATTTGAAAATTACTGTTGGAACGTTTAATTGCTGAATTTTCTCGGCTCTTTCGTGCAGAAAAGCCGCCCGATACAATTCGTCATAACGCTCGCCCGCCACGATGTACGCTTGCACAATATCCGCAATTGCAGCATCTGTGGGGACTATTTTACTAAATTGAGCGTCTTCCGAATGGTCATACCAAGGGAAATACATCATTGATTCTTTCGCATGATTCCACAAATTTATCAAATGACTACCATCGGATTTCGGGGTGAAGTTTATAAAATATTTTTCTGAAATTTGTCGATATTCTTTTTCGGAAAAATGAGCAGGATTATCCAAGTACAGACTTTTAATTTCAGATGGATGTGATAAAGCATAAGCAATTCCTAACTGAGCCCCCGTGGCAGTTCCGTAAATGGATGTTTTTTTAACATTCAATGCCTCCAAAAATGCCTTTAAATAAGGTACAACTTGATAAAGATTTTCTACTTTTTGGGGAATCGCCTCCGAATATCCGTAGCCTGGCAAATCAGGAATAATCACTTGAAACGACTGAGACAGAATTTTACCAAAATTTTCCAACATTTTACCCGAACGTGGCGAAGCATGAAGCAATACAATCGCCTCGCCAAAACCTTCTTGTCGATAATGGATTTTGATGCCGTTTGCTATAATAAATTTCTGTTCCATTTTTCAAAAATACAGTCTTTTTCTTTGAGTTCTAAGCTAAGATTCGTTAATTTGTTTTAAAGAAGTTTGGTTCGATAATAGTTTATGTGGACACAAAGTTAAAAGAGTTTTTTGTGTAACCCTATGTAAAACTCCGAGAAACTCCGTGACCACAAAATTTGTCAGACAACCAGAAATACCAATTTTTGATAATATATCTTCCTCTTGAAAAGTACACAAATTTTATTAGCTAACCGTCCAGAAGGAATGGTCAAGGATTCTGATTTTGAAATAGTCAGTTCCGAAATTCCAAGCCTTGAATACGGACAAATTCTTATCCAAATTCATTATATTTCGCTCGATCCAGCCATTCGTGGGTGGATGAATGCAGGTACAACTTACATCCCAGGTGTTGCCCTCGGGAGTGTGATGAGAGCGTTTTCTTCGGGTGAAATTATTGAATCAAAAAATGATGATTTCCCTGTTGGAATGTTTGTAGAAGGACTTTTGGGAGCAACCTCTTACGCAATTTCTGATGGTAAAGGCTTGAAAATATTGGATTTATCCAAAGGAGATGTTCCCAAACATCTGGGCCCTTTGGGAATGCCAGGCATGACCGCCTATTTTGGATTATTAGAAAGAGGACAACCCAAAGCGGGCGAAACCGTTTTCGTTTCAGGTGCGGCAGGTGTAGTGGGTTCAATGGTTGGGCAAATTGCTAAAATAAAAGGTTGTAAAGCAATTGGATCGGCGGGAGGCAAAGAAAAGTGTGATTATTTGTTATCAATCGGATTTGATGTTGTGATTGATTATAAATCTCAAAATATCGACGAAGAACTTAAAAAACATTGCCCAGAAGGAATTAGCGTATATTATGACAATGTAGGCGGTGAAATTTTGGATATTGCTTTGACAAATTTAGCGAGAGGTGCAAGAGTTATCATTTGTGGGGCAATGTCTCAATATAATAACCCGATGGATATTAAAGGACCTAAAAATTATATGAAAATTGTGTCCGCTCGTGGCGAAATGAAGGGGATTATTGTTTTCGATTTCATGGACAGATACCCCGAAGCCATTAGCAATATTTCTCAGTGGATTTCGGAAGGCAAAATTCATTCAAGAGAACATATCATCGAAGGAATTGAAAATTTTGCAATGGCTCTGAGGATGTTATTTGAAGGTAAAAACTTTGGTAAATTATTGATACAAATATGAAAAAGATACTACTAATTACACTGTTTAATAATTTTCTTCAACTTCCCGAAAGTAAA
Source organism: Arcicella sp. (assembly GCA_034519515.1). GTDB lineage: Bacteria > Bacteroidota > Bacteroidia > Cytophagales > Spirosomataceae > Arcicella. The sequence goes on along the minus strand of JAXHOK010000024.1, from coordinate 67,600 downwards.
AGAAACTTTCGGGAAGTGAATTTCGCAGCTACTTCCCGAAAGTTTTTTCTACTTTCGGGAAGTTCTCCAATCCAAAAAAACTTACTAAACAGTGTATTGATTATCCTTCTCTTTACTTACAAATCATTCGCTCAACTCCCCGAAACGGGCATTAGTGGCGTTTATGAGGTAATGGTAGGCGTAAAAAATCACCAAACCATGATAAAATATTTTGGGGAATACGGTTTTACGCTCAAAGATTCTTCACAATTATCTGAAAGCCAGGCTTTTGAAGTCTATGGGGTTAAATCAGCCCTAAAATCTTATCGTTTGCAAAACGGAGACATTGATTCACACGGTTTACTAAGATTATTGATGTGGGAAAAACCTTTGGGTGATGGTGTTGGTTTTAATATTCCAGAGACCGTTGGTTCACGGATGGCGGTTATGATGACCAAAGATATTATTCGTTTGGTAGATATTTATAAATTAGAACGTCAAAATGGCAAGCAATGGCTACCGATTGACCCTATTTTTGATGACCCTCTGCACGTTAAAGATGGACAGAAAGTAGATTTTTTCAATCGCCCTGTGGGTGTTCGGGAAACGGCTGTTTATGGTGATTGGTTTACGCACGTCTTCTTTCAGCGTTATGGGTACGAGATTCCAGGCTATGGTACAATCAATAAAAATGCTCCTTTACAAACGTCTGAGTTTACGCATCATGATTTTTTTATTAAAGGAGACATGGCGGAAGTAACAAAATATTACTCAGAAGCCCTGGGACTGAAACCCGAAAAGCCCATCGAAGTTGATGGTGATTGGCTGAAAGGACCGAAACAGGTTTTTCAAATGCCCGACGGTTATTCACATTATTACCGTGGTTTTGTTTCACCCAATAATATTTGTGGAAAATTAAAGTTTTTTGTTACTCGTGGCAACAAGCCCGATATGTCTGAACACCAGCGGGTTGGCGAATTGGGAATGACGTTACATTCACTTTTCACCAATAAATTATCAATGGTTTATGACCTTATTAAGAAACAAGGAATTGTGCCAACCAAAATTCAGAAAAATGAATTCAACGAGCAATCCTTTATATTCAAGGGTCCCGACGGTGTTAGCTGGCAAATTATTGAGAAAAAAGAAACCAACATCAAGCCTATAACGAAAGTGGAATTTAAGTTTTTGATAATTGATGTGGGGTCGAAAACATCCCCCTGCCCCCTTCAAAGGGGGAATTTGCCAGTCAGAAGTTTTTTCCACATACTTAAAATATTGTTCATGCAATTTTCTATTTTTCGTTTAATAAAAATCAACAAGTATTATATATGAAAACACAACCAGAGCAACTTTCAAAGTTTACCGAATCACTTTATTCTATTGGAGTTTTGGCAGTATTATTAGTGGCTTTATATTTTGGCTTTAAGTTTATGAACAAAAATCAATCAAATCACTTTAATCGTAAAAAATAAAATAAACCCTTCATCCCATGAAATTAAAATTTCTATTAACGCTTTCATTATCAGCAAGTTTATTTGTTACCGAAGCACAAAAAAAGGCAAAAAAAAGCGACGTTTCAACCGTTATTTCAACGCCTGATTTAGATTTGAACACGCCCGAAGGAGCCATGAAAGCAAATCGCAAAATTCAAGCGAGTTTAAAAGATGGTGAAAATTGTTGGTATTATTGGGAAGGCAATGTGTATAGCCGTGTCCCAGGCGAAAAAGACAGACATTTGTTTACTTACATTGCCATGAACGTGCGTGCTACTAAAACTTTTCAGGATTCGGTGAAAGGTTATGGTTACCGTCAAGTTTCAAAGGAAATTCTGATTTATATGGATCCCAAAACGAAACAAATTGTTAATAAATGGCAAAATCCGTTTACGGGCAAGGAAGTGGATGTGGTGCATATTGCAAATGACCCAGTAAATCAACCTCCGATGTACGCCAAAACGCCAGGACGTGAGTATAAATTCGGGGCAAGAGTGAATGATGGATATTTCTATCAATTATTTGAAGTGCCATTGTTTTATTCAAATCCATTGGCAGGAGATTACCAGGAACAAGTTGGAGGAACGTACCAAGCGATTGAGATTTTTAACTTTGCAGGACCAGTAAAGGAAATCGTTAGAGGTGATAAAGACCGTGGCGATGATGTGATTGTGGCGTGGAGCAGAGTTTCAAAATGGTTACCTTGGATGGAAAACGGTGATAAGGCTGGACAATTAGTATTTAGTGGTTTAGGGAAAAAAGTAGATGCTTTTGATAAATTACCCGAAACTTTGAAATCTGAAATCAAAACTAATCCTTTGTATGCGGGTTATGAAGTAGCTCCACCTTTGGATGATGCACGCCCAAATGAAACATCTTGGACGTATTATAAAAAGTGGATGGCGGAGAAGAAGAGGAAAAAATAGAGTTTAGATGACAGAGTTTAGAGAATAGATTATGGAGATATGGTACTGAATTTCTCTGTAATCTATTCTCTGTACTCTAACCTCTATTCTCTAACTTTTCTTTATCCCATCCCAGCAAGTGAAAAACGCTAATTCTAAATCGGAAGAAGTCATTTTAAATTCGCCTGAAAGTTGCAATTTTGTAAGTGCATTGGCACTTCCCATCACAAAGGCGATCAAGATTTTTGGAGGAATATCCCTTACCACTTGCGTGAAGACGGCTTTTCTGAGAAAATCATAAATGGGTTGATCTAATTTTTGGATATCCTCTCGGGGAATTGCATTGATAAAAGGAGAATTGGCGAATTGCTCCAAAAAATAAAATTCTTTCGAATTTTTCACACAATGGTCAATCATGTGCAGATAAAAATGACGAAAGCGTTCCTTAAAAGTTTTGGTTGCATCGTCAGTCGCAAAGAAAGATTCAATTGTTTTTTCTTTCAAACGAATGTACAAGGCACAAATTAATTCATCTTTGCTTTTGAAATAATGGTAAATTGTTCCCGCCGCCACATCAGCTTGTTTTGCGACCTCCGACATTGGGGAACTGTGAAAACCATGTTTTGAGATAAGTTCTAACATGGCTTGGAAAATGGCTTCTTTTTTATCAAAGTCTTTAATATTCTTCATTGTAAATGAAATTTGATAGATAAATTAATGTGGTTTATTTATATTGCAAGAAATTATTCCGTAAAGAAAAGATAAAATATCAATTATTTAAAGAATTCTACTTTTTTGTTTTGAATAGTAATGTGTATTTTTGTTAAAATTGGACTATGTCAAAACAAAATTATTAAAAAGTGTTGAAAACAGATTTCATGTAGTCATAATTATTAATTTTCAAAGATTTAAAACAACCACCCAAACCCCAGAGAAATGAAGAAAAATTTCCTAACCCTTCTCATTTTTGCCCTTTCGTTTTCATCTTTTGCCCAAGTTGTCGTTTCGGGTAAAGTAATTGATGCCGATGTGCAACAAGCCCTTCCAGGTGCCAATATTTTAATTAAAGGCAAAGTCGATAAAGGTACAATTGCTGATAACAACGGCAAGTTTTCGATTCGTATGGATGCGAATGCAGAAAGTATTGAGGTTTCATTTATTGGCTATGAAACCATTAAAGTAAAATTGGGAGCAATCACTCAAAATTTAACCCTTTCATTAGTCCCTTCAACCGAGGATTTGAACGAAGTTCAAGTGATTGGTTTCGCCACGGAACGTACATTACAAGAAACATCAGCTTCGATTTCGTTTTTGACAACCAAAGATTTAATAAAATCTAACGCAACATCATTAACCCAAACTTTGAACAACCTTGCGGGTGTGAGAATCGACCAGTCTGGTCTTGATAATCAGCGTGTTACCATTCGTGGTATTGGGGCAAACTCAAACTTGGGTGTGCGTGGTATTAAAGTTTATTTCAACGATATTCCTTTGACAGAACCAGATGGATATACTCGTTTGGAAGCCTTGGATTTTACCACAATTGGTCGTGTTGAAATCATCCGTGGACCTGCCTCGTCTTTGTACGGAACTGCCAATGGTGGTGTAATGAATTTTAATTCTGAAAAAGCTGCTTACGGAGGCACAAGTCTTCAATATGGCGGCTTGATTGGTTCTTATGGTTTGAACAGAAACGGATTGATTTTTAAGCATGGTTCGGCAAAAGCAAATATTTATGCTTCTGCAACCTCACAAGGTTCTGATGGATTCCGTGTAAATAACCGTTCGGATAGAGACAATGTAAATTTTGCGGGTCAGTTCTTTTTGACGGATAAATTCTCAATCAATACAGTTTTTGCTCGTTTACATGATAATGTACGTTATCCATTGGCACTAAATTACGATCAGTCAGTTGCGAACCCTTCGCAAGATGCCTTAGTTTCTGCGGTATCGGCGACTTTACCAAACGGTCGTCGTGCATCATTCTATAATGCGGGACGTGACCAAACTTTTACTCGGTGGGGTATTAATGCCAAATATGAAATTTCAGATGCCTTGAAAGCATCAGTAAGTTATTTTGGAGGTAAAAACGACCAAATCAGTAATAGTTTGACTGGTCCTGCTACAACATTTACATCACTTGGAAATAGTGAAGGAATTCGTGGTATTGTTACTTTGAAACCTAAAATGGATAAATTTCAGGTAGCATTCAATGCAGGAGTTGAGTATCAAACATTTACGCAAGATGGTAAAAATTATAGCGTAACAACAACTAATAACACAAGAGCAGCTAATCCAGCGGCGAGTGTTGTGAATGGAGGATCGAACACGTTATATTTTGCTCAAGCAGACATTGAACTAACGCCAAGAACAATTTTAACGGGAGGAGTTGGTTTTATTTCATACAATTATTTTAGAACGGATAGATTAAAAGGTAATGCAACAGGCAATAAAGATTTCAATAATCAAATTGCTCCAAGAATTGCCTTGAATCATAATTTTGGAGATTTCTTAGCTTTGCGTGCTTCATTGAGTAAAGGTTTCACGCCTCCAATTTTGAACGAAGCCGTATTTGCAGCAACATCAGGTGATTTTATTCCAACTTTGGATGCCTCAACATCACAACAGGTTGAATTAGGAGCAAGGGGTGCATTATTCAAAAAGCGCTTAACTTATGATGTGGCTTATTACAACATGAAGATTGATAATGAATTAGTAACAGAAACTCGTGACTTTACGCCAATTGCCCGTAATGCTGCCAAAACAAATCGCAATGGTTTTGAGGTTTCATTGGCTTATGATGTAATCAAGGCAGAAGATAAGCAAGCAATCACTTTATTACGTTACCGAGCTTCGTTTACCTCACAAGATTTCAAGTATGAGTCTTACAAAAAGGAGACAGTTTATAATGTAACAAATTTTCCTACATTTCTATATACCAGATATGGACAAGAAGGTGAGCCTGTTAGAAAAGAGGGTTTGGAATCTCAATTACAAGCAGACGGAACTTATAAAGATGTAAACGCAATCAGAGGTGTTTTGACGGAAGATTTTTCTGGAAATGCCATTCCAGGATACGCTCCAATCATGTTCAACTTAGGTTTCGATATTGAATCGGCAATGGGTTTGTATGCAACAGTTAATTATAATTTTGTTGATAAAACAGAACTTTTTGATGGTAATAAATCTCTTGCTTTAAGAAGTGCAGCTACTGGACAAAGAACTTTGGTGGCAGGAACTGGAACTGCAACAGTTGCTCCCGTTCCAGTAACAGTTTCAAGAACCTACCGTGATGCTTATTCAATCATCAACTTATCATTAGGTTACCAAAAGACTTTTGGCTTGATTGGCTTAAGAGTTTATGCTAACGTTGATAACTTATCAGATACGCAATACTCTGGTTTTGTGAGAGTTAACGATGACCAAGGTCGTTATTTCAACCCATCATTACCAAGAAACTTCTCAGTGGGAACAAACTTGACGTTCAATTTCTAAGAATTTTCTAATTCATAAACACAAAAGGCTCGATGATGAATCGAGCCTTTTGTGTTTGTGAATCCATATTTTCATTTGCTCCCCCTCTCCTATTCACCTACATAATTATTCAGTATCTAATGTTCTAACCATCGTAAATTTCAAATCTGAACCCAAAGAATATTCACAAGTACGTGTACCCGAAGGAAAGGCAGTAAATTGAGCATTTCTGAACTGAAATCGTCTGATGAGATTATTGTTTTCTATAAATAAAGTATCTCTTCCTGCATAACCAAAAGATTGCCTTCCCATCAGTTGTGGTAGAACAAATTTTTGCAACCCATTTTGTGCTTCATAACCTGTGAAATGTAATTTATTTTCTTTCCTTGAATAAATCAACAATTCGGGATAACCATCTGAATTTAAGTCGCTTGTCTCGGCTTTGGCGATATTTTCTAAGGATTTATTCCTTACTTCTCCAATGTTTTTTGTTCCAAACAAAGCTAATACTTTCGTTCCCAAAGAATCATTGAAAATCTGAAAAGTGTAAGCATCTTTTTTCTGTTCAAAAATCATTTCTTGCTTTGAAACCTCTTGCATATTGGGCGGAGGAGCATTCAGAAAATCGGCTTTTTCGAGGGAATCTTGACTTTGTATTTTATGAATTAGACTATCGGGTAAAGGTAGATATTCATTATCTTCGGGGCTGGCTTCTTGGTTTTCAAACCAGTACAAACCACCCATCAAGGCAATGACGAAGAGGGTGAGGATGAGAAAGAAAGTTTTTGATTTTCGCATAAAGTTATTGGCACGCCATCAGATATATCACAACAAATCTATTATAATATTTTTATATTCATCCATTTTTATCAATGAATTTCGCCCGATGATTACGGTTGATTCCATCTCTTCAATCACGGCTGGACCTTCAAAAGTATCATTCGGTTTCAGATGATAACGACTGTAAACTGGCACATCTGAATAACCTTTATCTCCCATCAAAAATACGCTTCGTGTGCCTTTCAAAGCATTTCCTTCTTGAATTTCTACTACTTGATTTGGTGTAATTTCAGGAGATTTTCCCGCTACTACCACCCTCCACGTAACTACCTCAATGCCAATATCTTCAATACTTCTTCCGTATCTAATTTCGTATTCTTTAATAAAATTCGCTTCAATAATTTCAATCGAAATTTCGGATAAAGTCCCGTTGGGAATAGTTACCGAAATTTCATGCCCTTGACCCGAATAACGCATATCGGCAACTCGTGAAACTGTGCCTTCTGATGGGTTTACGCCCGCCCCTTCCAGAAAATCAAACCCAGATTTCTCCATTTCAGCCATTTGCTGGTTGAGATAATTCCAATCAATTTGTTCCAAAGACGAAACATAACTTTTAATTTGCTCCGAAGCAATCGGTGAAACCAAAAAGCCCAACGCTTCGGAAACCACGCCCGCAGTCAACAGGAATAACTAAATTGTATAATTGGCGCAACGAGCCGTTTGGAAAGAATGAACAAGGTACTGCACAAAAAACGTCGTGCCAACATCGAGACTAAAAACGGGGGTCGTAACCTTTTTCTAAAATATGTACTCGGGCAGCGTTTGCCATATTTTCATTCACAATTCGGTGGATTCCCATAGCGGCTTCTTCGATGGTAATACTCAAAGGTTTGGCAATATGTTCGTTTAGAGCATTTCGGGCGGCTTCTTTGTCGAGTTTCATTGTTCCACCCAAAAAATAATCCTCGTTCAAATACCCTAAAACTAAATCAGCATCCGTAACTGTTGGGCGAGTTCCTCCACGTCCATAACAAGCAGGTCCAGGTTCAGAAGCCGCAGATTCAGGACCTACTTGGAGTAAACCTAATTTATTTAAATGTGCAATTGAACCTCCCCCAGCCCCAATTTCAATCATATCAATGACTGGAATTCTTACTGGCAAACCCGAACCTTTTTTGAAACGCATCACTCGGGCGGCTTCAAATTGATTAGTAATTTCGGGTTTTAGGTCGAAAATCAAAGAGGCTTTTGCGGTTGTCCCTCCCATATCAAAAGCCAACAAATCTTTCTTACCCGTCAATTTCCCGAAGAAAACCCCTGCCATTGTGCCACCTGCTGGACCCGATTCCAACAGTTGAATGGGGATTTGTCTTGCTCCGCCTACCGTGGTTAGCCTTCCCGAAGAAATCATGATGTTTAATGTACCCGTAAAGCCGACTTCTTCTTTTAAACGTTTAGATAAAGTTCCCAAATATTGGTCGGTCAAAGGTTGTACATAAGCATTCATGGCGGTTGCCGACGAACGCTCATATTCCCGAATTTCGGGCATGACATCACAGGAGAGACTCACATAAATTTCGGGATAATTTGCTCGAATATATGCCCCGATTTTACGCTCATGCAATGGATTTGTGAAGGAGTTGAGCAAACAAACTGCAATAGATTTAACGCCTTTTTGAACCAAACCATCCACTACGTTTTTAATTTCTGATTCATCAATTTCTTGAATGATATTCCCTTGAAAATCAACCCGTTCTGTAATACCAAAGCGAAAATTACGAGCTACCAAAGGTTCGGGAACGGTCAGGAATATATCATAAATATCGTAACGCAATTCACGCCCTATTTCCAAAACATCTTCAAAACCTTTGGTGGTGATAAAACCCGTTAGTGAGCCTCTTCTTTCGATGATGGCGTTTGTTACCAAAGTTGTTCCATGAACAATTCCTGACAAATCAGCGGCTGCAACTCTGTGCTTTTCTAAGAGTTCTTTTGTGCCGTTGATAATGCCGTTTGAGGGATTATCGTAGGTCGTGAGGGTTTTACCGAAAAACAATTTTCCAGTAGTTAATTCTAATAAAACTAAATCGGTAAATGTTCCACCGATGTCTATTCCTAATTGGTATTTCATTTGTCTCGATGTTTGATGTTTGAGAGTCGATTTTCGGAAAATGCCATAAAAAAACATTCTGATTTACGATTTTTCGTTTTTCAGAATGTTTTTTAGCTAAACAATTTGCGGTCTTGACCGATTGTCTAAAATATTCAAAATCAAAATCTTGTCATCAGTATTACTGTAAAATAACGTAAAGTGAGGCTTAATCGTAATCTTTCTAAGTGCAGTTAGTCTATCCGAAGCCATCCCTAAATTATGATGTGTTTCCAATAATTTTAATATTTCATCAACATGGTCTGTAAATTTGTCTGCAATCTCAAATGACCATTTGTCTAATAAATAAGAAATTATATCTCAATAATCTTCTCTTGCTTGTGATGTCCAACTTACCTTTTTAACCATTCTTTTGCTTCTTTACTTACAATTTCATGAGGGATTAGTTTACCTTCTTTCTCTTCTATGATTGCTTGATTTAGTCGATTCAATAGAAATTTCTCCTCTTCTGATAATGAAGAAGAAAGTAATAAATCAAGCGTCTGATTTACCTCAAAAAGTTTAGCATCCATATCAAGCGAATCTACTTTTCTATGAATTTCTTCTTTTAATTCTATTGTGGACATGATTCTAAGATTTATAATTTTAGAGATACCTATATATTCACTCTCGAATCTGTCAAATTCAAGGCAGTGATAATATTATTCTTTACTGTGTAACAAAGTAAATTATGAGGTGTTATTAACAATTGCCTTACGGCTGATAAATGATTGTGTTTCCTACCAATGTGTGGATTTGCTTTAATAATTTCAAGCCCATGAACCAATTTATCTGCGAATTTATCCGCTACTAAAAAGCCCCATTCATCCAAAAGATAATTATTTATGTTTCTGATATCTTCCACAATTTCGTCAGACCAAATTACTTGGTATTCCATTCTTTAAACTTTAATTTTAATTCTTCGGTGGTGATACCATTTCCTTTTTCAGCAGATTCTAATGCTTTTCTCAATCTCGACAATTTTGCTGGCGAGTTATCATCATACATCGTTGCATTTGAATCTGTTATTAAATACATTTTGAATGTATCGTACATATCTTGTAAAATACTTTCATCCACCTTGTCTATCAATTGATGAAAAGATGATTTTAATTCCAAAGTTGACATAATCTCTTCTGTTTTGTTAAAATCAAATTTATTAATAAAAAATGACAAAATCAATGATATTCTTCCCCACCCGTTACGTTCATTGCTTCACCCGTTATATATGAAGATTGGTCAGAAGCTAAAAACGCAACAGCCTTTGCAATATCATCTACCATTCCTGTACGTTTGAGCGGGTTTCTGTCTTTAATTCCTTGCAAATAAGTTTCATAATCTAAACCAAGTTTTTCAGAAAAGAACTTGTTTTGCCAATGTCCCAAACCCGTCGTGATGTGGTTAGGGCAAACAGCGTTTACTCGAATACCAGAAGTACCTAATTCAACGGCATTTGAGCGAGTTAAACCTATTAATCCATGTTTCGAGGCAGTATAAGCGGCGGCAAAAGGAAAGCCTGATTTTGCGGCTTGACTGGCAATATTGATAATTGAACCGCCCGTTTCTTGTTGAATCATTTGTCTTGCCACTGCTTGTGAACATAAAAATGCCCCTTTCAAGTTTACATCCAAAACGGCATCCCAACTTTCCTCTTTAAATTCCGTAAATGCTTCCATCAAATAACCCACTCCCGCATTATTTACTAAAACATCAACTGTTCCAAATGCTTTAACTGCTTGATTGACAAGGTTTTCACAATCTTTGGCAATTCTAACATCACAGGGAACCGCAATAGATTTTACTCCCAAGTTTTCACAAGCCTTGACGATTTCGTCCATTTCCACAGTTGTACCGATATGTTCATCGGCAAACTCATTTCCTTTGGCTTTTCCAATATCAGAAATAACCACATTGCAACCTTCTTCGGCTAAACGTAAAGCAATAGCCTCGCCAATTCCTCCGTGACGACCCGAACCTGTGATGATGGCAGTTTTTTGTTTTAGGTTATACATTAGTTCAATTTGAAAATTTTTTAATTTGAAATTTTGAAAATCCTTTCAAAGTCCAGCACTTTTGGTTTGAAATTTTGATTTATTATGAACGAACCTAATTTTCAAATTACCACATTCTCAAATTTTCAAATTACAGAGACTCCGAAACAATAAAAATTGGACTATCTGCAAACTCTTGAAATTTTGCAGGGATTTCTGCCATTTTGGGTTCTTTGCCCATATCAGCAACAAGGTTTTCGATGGAATCAAAATGAATCACCTCCACGTATTGATAAGGAGGTATGGCATCTGAACCAAATATTCCTTGCGATTTAAAGACTTGAAATTCTGAAACTGATTTCAAACTTTTCACCGTTGGAATATCTAATTCTTTGGCAAAAGCCTCGTAATCAGCCGCAGAAACCCCTTCTTTGAGATTGAATAATACGATTAGTGTTTTCATTTATTTATTGGTAAACGGTGAACGGTCAAAGGTGAACGGATAGGATTACGACTTTGTGGCTCCCTTTAAATAATCCAAAGCTGAGGTTTTGATAAGACCTTGTACAGAATTTAGACAAAATAACGCTCCTTTTTCAATTAATCCTTTGGCTTGGTCGCCCGTTGCGGCAACTGTTCCAATTACTAAACCTGCTTCCAAAACTATTTTGAAAATTTGGTCAATAACTGTTTTTACTTCATCGTGGGCAGGTCCATCCATGAAGCCCATTGACATTGATAAGTCTCTTGGTCCGATAATAAAGCCGTCAACTCCTTCAACTTTACACATTTCTGGTAAGTATTCTAAGGCTCTAATGTCTTCAATCATGGGTAATACCAAGGTTTGTTCATTGGCAAAATTGACGTATTCTGCCTGTGGCATTTTACCGAAACCATAATCCCAAGCTCGGGCGGGACCTAAGCCACGTTCGCCCATTGGAGGATATTTCATGCCTTTTACGAAGACCTCGACGTCTTGGGCATTCATCAATCCTGGCATCATTACGCCCATAACGCCCGCATCCAAAAACTGTAAAATTAATTTTGGGTCATTAGAACGAATACGAGCCAGAGGAACGGTATTAGCTGATTCACAAGCTCTTACGACATTTTGAACTTCGGAAGTCGTCACGGGCGAATGTTCACCGTCAATCATATAAAAATCTAAACCCGACCATCCGCAAAGTTCGGCAATGGTTGGGTCAGATGAATTTGAAATGACACCTAAAACGGCTTCTTTATTTACCCACTTTTGTTTTAAAATATTTTGTTTCATGTTTAGCTTTGAGCTATGAGGGTCGAGCGGTAAAGGATAAGATTGAAACTTTGCTCAATACTCATTGCTCACTCCTCAAAGCTATTTTAATTCATCAACCGTTCCATCGGCAATTTTTTTTCTGATAAAATCCATAATTCCACCCGCCTCTGCCACCTCGGCAACGAAGGGAGAAACTGGAACGGAGATTTTAGATTGTCCGTTGGTAAGATTTTTAATTTCACCCGTTTCTGGATTAAATTCCAGTTCGTCTCCCGTGCGGGCGATGTCGGCAATATCTTTGCAAGTGATAAACGGAAGTCCATAATTAATGGCGTTTCTGAATTGCAAACGAGCAAATGAATCAGCAAAAACGGCTTTGATTCCTGCACCCATCAAGCCTGTAACGCAATGTTCAATAGATTTTCCACCACCTGCAAAGTTATGACGAGCTACGATGAAGGTATATTCCTCATTCTTGAAAGCGTTTTCCGAATTGAATTCTTCTGAAACTCCTGCCATAATAAACTTGGCGTTTTCCTCTTTATTGATAGGCGAAGTCCAATAAGGCTGTAATACCATATCGTATGACATTACATAATTATCAGACACCCATGTTTTTCCTTTGATAGTCATTTTCTAAGTTGTTAAGTTATAAAGTTTTAAGTTGTTAAAATCTCCAACCAAAACCTCATAAATCATTTTTTTGCAACTGGCTTGCTATTTTTTCTAATTGTTGTGAAGAGAGCTAATAATTCAGTTGATTCGCTATAAAAATCCTTTATCTTTTATTCTTTAAATATTCCCGATTCCATTAATAGTTCTATCCAAAATTGTGTTTCGTCCGCTTCTTCAACAACAATGCAAAGTTTTGAATACCATTCATTATTTGAACGTCCTCGACAAGCGGCTCTGTAATTCGCTGCCACAGAAGTAGCTGAACGCAATAACTGCTTACCTATTATTTTAGCTTCATCAGTTTTTGGCAGATGTTGAAATAGCCTAATTGCCCTTAATGCGAATTTTTTAGTCCGAAGAACAAGTATCTTCGAAAATTCAACGTCGGTCATGATAATAGTTTCAAGTGGTTAAGTTTTAAGTCAATGAATTTAAAAAAATCATTTTCACAAAGATATTCTGCTGAGGAGTGATTAACAACTTAACAACTTTATAACTTAGAGACTCCGTGGGTCAGTTATAACCCCTGTCAAAGCCGAAGCCGCCACCACCGCTGGGCTTGTCAGATAAATCTGAGCATTTTTAGACCCCATTCTACCTTTCATATTTCTATTTCCTGCACTCAAAACAATGTCGCCATCGCCAGCCACACCCGTGTGGATTCCTGCACATGAGGCACATGAAGGCGTATCAACCGCCACGCCCGCCTCAATTAAATCCGTAATATATCCCGCTTTGATGGCGTCCAAATAAATCTGGGTTGAGGCGGGTACTAACATAAAATTTACGTCTCCATGCACTTGCTTTCCTTTCAGAATTTTGGCAATCATTTCAATGTCCTCCAAACGTCCATTTGTACACGTTCCAACGAATGCTTTATTGAACTTTGCACCTTGAACTTCCTCCACTCTTCTTACTTCATCTAATTTATCGGGCATTGAAATCGTTGGAACTAAGTTAGTTACATCAACTTCATAGACTTTTTCATATACCGCATCCGAATCAGAAGTAACAAAATTCCAATTACCTTTTTGAACGGGTTTCAAGAAATCAACCGTGGTTTGGTCGGGGGCGATGATACCATTTTTTGCTCCCAAATCTACCGTCATATTACAAAGGGTCATTCTGCCAGCCATGCCCAAATCTGAAATAGCTGGGCCTTCAAATTCTATTGTTTTGTATATTAAATGACCGTTCCAGTGCATCATTCCCATAATGTGAAGGCTCAAATCTTTTGCCATTACCCACGGTTGCCATTTGCCCGTAATGTGAAATTTTACGGTCTCAGGCACTCTAAACCATGATTTCCCAGTTGCCATCGCCACGGCAGCATCCGAAACCGATACAGCATTTCCAACTGCCCCAACTGCTCCGTATGTATTCGCATGAGAATCTGTACCAATGGATAAAGTACCTGGCAAAACGTGTCCTTGTTCCACCATGATTTGGTGGGCAATTCCTTGTTCAAGGACCTAAGTCGTAAAAATGCTTGATGTCGTGGGCTTTCACTGCCTCTCGCCATTGGTTTAAAAGCGTTGCAAAGGCGGGAGTTGGCGGAGGAACTAAGTGGTCAGAAACGCAAATAACTCGTTCTTTATCAAATACTTCTGGTCTGCCGAGTGAGTCGAAAGCCTTGAAAGTCTCCGTTCCGAGATAATCCATCGTCATAACGGATTGTATATTTGTCCAGACCAATTGCCCTGGCACAACTTTATTACGACCAGAATTGATCGCCATTATTTTTTCGGTTATTGTCATGTTTTAATTGTTGAATTTTGAGTTATTGAATTGTTGAAAACTGAACTGTCAAAAATCAACAATTCAACAATCGGTACGCCGAATCGCTCAACAATTACTTATTACTCCTCGATTCGCCCACGAAACGTCTGGCAGCTAAATTATCGTAAAAAGATTCTGGAATTTCTGATTGAATGGCGGTTTGGCGTTCATCAATCATGGTTAAGCCTTGAAACTCATCATTTAATGACCATTTCCAAGTTCTGATTCGGTGTTTTTTTTCTTCGCCAATTAAGTCAATCATTTCGTACAAATTTGAACCAGGTTGATCTTTATAACTCCACGTTAAAACAACTGAATCGTGAGTTTCCCATGCTTTGCCCAAAATTCTTGGATTGTCAAAAATTAATTCCCCATTTTCGTTGAAGGCACAAACGCCAAAATCGTGAAGTTCATAATGTCCATCATCCCAAAAGTATTCATTAACTTGGTGGTAATGATCATTACTTAACATTCTGATGGTGAGTTTACTACGCCACTTGCCTGTAACACTCCCATCTGGATTGATACGTGTGTATGTTCCTTCCCACACGCCTGTATGATAAGGAAAAAGTCGAAGACTTGTCATTTAATTGGTATTATGAGGTGAAAAAATAGTAGTATTCTTTAATTTTTTTAGCTACGTCTAAATCAAATTGTTTCACAAGATATTAAATCTTTTTTAAAAATCTACTAATCGTTTTTTAAAAATCTACTATATTTTTTATAGGGACATAGTATTTTCAAGACTATTTTTTTTTGCTTTCTTTATACATCTTTCGTCCCGAAAACCTACCTTCTTCTTCTTGTAATTCTATTTGTAAATTATCAGGGCTCATCAACAAGCAATGCGTATATGGAGTTGGTTTTTTATTGAATAATACAACTTTGGGTTCCGAAATTATTTTATAGTTATTAGCTTGGGCGGCATAAAAAGCAGGTTCAATATCTTCGTATAAAAATCCCAAATGATGAATACTGGGAATAAAATTTTTAAAATCATTTTCTAATACCTGCTCTCGAACTAAGCCCAAAACCTCAGGTTCTGACATAACTATTCTTTGATTTCCAATTTTCAAAACCGCAGAACGTCCTGTTTTTTCCAAAACTTCTGATGATAAAACATCTTGGTAAAATTTAATATTGTCTTCTAAATTTTTCACCAGCAGTTGTATATGGTCAATGCCAAAAGGTGTTTTGAACTTCATTTTTGGTCGTTCCACCAACACCGTGATATTATTATCAAAATCCCACATTGCCACAGCGTTCACGTCTGGTTCGGTTGGTAAAGTGAAATCCTGTAAAGCAAAATCGTAGCCCGCTTTCAAGAGTTTTTTGACCGTTTTTTTAATACTTTTAGTATTTATTGCTATCCAACGAATGCCATAGGTAGGTAATATTTTGGCATCATTATTCAGTTTTTCACGACTTTTCAAAATATCATCTTTCAATCTTGATGCAGAGTCTGGAAAAGAAATGGTAATGGTCGCTTCTTCGGAGCGGAGTAGTATAAAATCGGTATTAGAGAGCGGATTCATGGGTTGTTCAGCCATTTCACGACCCATAAAAAATGTCTTAAAATAGTTGATTGCCGTCTGTTTCTTGGCAGAGTCACTCACATAGTAGTGAATATTATCCAGCAAAATTGGCTTTTGAGAGATGCTTTTTAAGCAACAAAAAAGTAATAGAAATGTGAGTAAAATATATTTCATGGGACTGTCAGTTAGGAAATAGCTTTGAAATAATGTATCGTAATCAAAAAATATGGTGCAATTTACCATAATTTACAGATTATTAAACGTAATTAAGTTAACGAAAAGATGTTCAAGAAGCTAAATTGGAGTTTTAGAAGCCGTTTTAAAATATCTTACGACAAATTCTGATTGTCTTATTCTGACTATCGAAACCATATTTTTTACACAAGATACGCTGTATATTCCTTAAAAAAATATGATTCCACTACTCAAAAAATACAATCAGACTTTATTCAGAATATATTTTAAAACGGCTTCTTAGAAGAAATGTGAGGTTTGTTTGAGTAATTGAACTTTTCGGATAAATGTGTTGAACCCATCAATAGATATAGTAGTTTATTGATTATGTCGTATCTCAGAACCCAAAGATTTTAGGAATGTTTCAAAAAAATATTCAACCACTTTCACCAACCCAATCTTGGAAATCCCGATATTACCCTTGGATAATTTGCTTTTCGGGCTTTTTTACTTTGTTGATTATCAACGGATTAACCACAACTTCACTTTCAGTTTTTGATAAGGCCTTTTTAAACGAATTTCAGTGGAAACGCAGTGAATTGAAGCTCCGAGAGTCCATAACCAACAGCGTAACGTTATTTTTCATCTTTATTTCGGGTGTAATTATTGATAAAATTAGGGTCAAAAAAATGCTAATATTTGGCTCATTAGTTCTTGCTATTGCCTTATTTAGTTACAGTTTTATCGGCAATAAATTGGAAGCATATTTCATTCATTTTCTCTTAGGAGTATCAATGGTTGCGGCGGGTTCGGTTAGCTGTATTATCTTAGTTTCTTCATGGTTTCGTGACAAAAGAGGATTGGCGTTGGGTATTGTGCTTACGGGTACGAGTATGGGGAGTGCCATTTTTTCACCCGTCAATCGTTATTTATTACAAGAATATGGATGGAGACAATCTTTTCAAATTTTAGCTATTTTTCCGTTAATTATACTCATTTATACTATTTTCGTAGTAAAAAACTCCCCAAGTGATATACATTTAACCCCTCTTGGCACCGAAGGTTCCCCACAAAACCCCGAATTACTCAACCAAGGAATGAGTTATTCAAAAGCCACCCAAACGCACCTTTTTTGGTTAATTTGTATTTGTGGTTTTTTTATTTTTTATAGCTTAGTTGGCACCATTGCCAATATTTTTCTTCATTTATTGGAGTTAGATTTCACCGAAGAAGAAGCCAGTTTTTACTTGATGCTCTATTTTATCATTGCCATGATTGGAAAATTATTGATTTCATTATTTACGGATTATATCAATCCGAATTTAGTATTTTCAATCTGCTGTCTGGGAATGATTTTGGGGAGTTTAGGGCTTGCCACGATGGATTCAACCTTTGTCATGGGGTCAATAATCATCATGGCGATTAGTTGGGGAGGCATTTATTCGCTCTACAACATCATTGTTATCAAAACATTCGGGTTAAAATCAGCGGGGAAAGTTAATGGAACAATCAATATGTTTGAGGGAGGAGGAGCCTTATTAGGTCCTTTTTTGATGGGTTATATCTTCGCTTGCTATCATTCATACCAAATGGGATTTCTGATTAATGCTGGACTGATGGGAATGGTATTTTTCTTTTCCTTAAAGTTTAAATCGTACATGAAAAAAGCAACGGAGCAAAAGATTAGTTCATGAATTTATCGCCGTTTGCTTACTTCTTCACAATAGTAAACTCCACTCTCCTATTCAACTTCCTTCTCTCATCCGTGGCATTACTGGCAATCGGGCGGGTTTGTCCCCAACCTTTTGTGGTGATTCTTTCTGCGGCTATTCCTTTGGAAATCAGATAGTTCTTTACTTCTTCTACTCTTTCTTCGGATAGTTTTAGGTTCAACTGAAAATCTCCTTGGTTGTCGGTATGTCCCTCAAAAAGGATTTCTAAACTTGGAAAATCGTTCATGGCTTGGGCTATTCTATCCAAATCTTTTAAGGCTGGTGCTTGTAAATGCGATTCACCTTGTTCAAAGGTAAAACTGTTTAAAACGCCTTTATTTCCCACTTCCAAAGGCATTAAATAAAAATCCTTTTTGATTTCTCGATATGATATTTCTTTCGATAAATCAACCGTTTCATTTATCGCTAAATACCCCTTCAAATAAGGCACAAAATCATAAATTTCTTTTACAGCAACCACAAAACTAAACATCCCAGTAGCAGGATCATAATTTTTTACTTCTGACTTTAATTTGTCATTTTGAGGGTTCATCGTGAGCGTACACGCTACGGGAGTTTTCTCAGTAGTTGTCAAAACATTTCCCGAAATAATGGCCACAGGCTCTGGTTTCGCTGTTTTTGGTAATTCTAATTTATAAATATCTTCCTTCTTTGAGGCATTGATAGAACAGATGTACGCATACTCACCCGAGGCAGGTAACGTAAAATAACCATCCCAATTAGGCGTGTTAATGGCTGGTCCTAAATTTTCGGGTTCAGACCATAATTGCCAAGTTTCATCCATTCTGTGTGATTTGAAAATATCATTATCACCATAGCCAGGGAAGCCTTTTGTTGAAAAATATAAAGTTTTATTATCAGCCGCAATGAAAGGCGTAACTTCGTGTTCGCCCGTGTTGATACTTCTGCCCATGTTTAATGGTTCAGACCAAGAATTTTTTTCAGTTTTAAAAGCCACATACAGATCTCTTTTACCAGCACTATTTTTTCTTTGAACTGACATTACCATGGTTTGTCCATCGGGTGAAATGGCAAATTCTGCATTCGGACTTTGGTTATAATAGTTACTAATCTTCACTTCTTCGGGGTAAGCCCAACCTTCACGAGTACTGAAATGAACGTGAAATCCCTGGCGACAATTTACCATTCTTATTATATTTATTCATTAATAAAATCTCTCGACCATCGGCTGAAACGCTGAAAACGGCATTTTTATCATTATTGTTGATAGGATAACCAATATTTTTAGATTTTATCCAATTACCTTCTTTATCTTGAACACTGAACCATACATCTTGGTCTTTTTCTTTTCCCAGTAAACTCAAATAATTACGAGTAAAAAAAAGTGTCTTCCCATCGCTCGAAATCACGGGAGCAAATTCTTGATGTCTGGAATTGACACCTTTGCCCAAATTCTCTCGATAAACTTCTTTGGGAGCATCCGCCGCCACTCGAATCAGAGCTTTTATCGGTTCAGTCGATTCCGAAATCCCAATCGCATCAATTTGATTCGCTCCCTTGATTTTATCAGTATCTAAAATCAATTTAATCGCTGCCACTTTGTAAGGCGTTGATTCTGGTAAAATAATATTCAACATTTTTCCCTTCAAAGGCTGTTGCGGACCGATGGCGTTATTTTGATAAATAGTATAAGAGGTATTATTAGGTTCGATTGCCAAAATTTTGATAATGCTACCTTGCCCGTAATTCTCTGCCACCGCCACTTGACGTACACTCATGAGCGTATCAAAACCTACGGAAATAAATTCCTCACTCGGACTATCTGGTTGTGAAGGTTGCCAAGCAGAAGTACTTTCAAGCGTACTGGGAAGTACATTGGGTTTGCCAAGGGCTTGAATTGCCCTGTATTCAGTAGTTTGGAAGGGAATTACACGTTCGGAAGAAAATTCCAAAACCTTACTCGCCCACCAAGTTTTTTGTGAAAAAGAGGAATTGAAAGATACCAAAAGAACAATCAAAAAGACGGCGGATTTTTTGAGAATCATTATCATATATTTAGGATATTTTCCTATTTGCAAAAATTATACCGATTTTTCAAAAGGTGAACGGGAAAACGGAGAACGGAAAACGGAGAATGAAAATCATATACAGAATTGTAACTGAGTCTTTTCCCATGTGCCGTTCCCGTTTCCCGTTAACCCTTTTACCGTTCCCCGTTAATTCCTCACAATTGTTACCTCCACTCGTCGATTCATTTTTCTTTTTTCTTCCGAATTATTACTGGCAATAGGTCTGGTTGAGCCATAGCCTTGTGTTTGTACTCTTTTAAGGTCAATCCCACCCGCCGTAAGGTATTTTTTCACTTCTTCCACTCGTTCTTTTGATAGCTGTAAGTTAGCATTCCAATCGCCCTGATTATCGGTATGACCTTCCAACATAATTTCCATCGTTGGATTTTCTTTCATCACTTTTACGATTCTATCCAACTCTGCAAACGACTCTGTAAGCATTTCAGCCTTGCTTTGTTCAAAAAAAACAGCATTCAAAGTCATCTTTTGCCCTGCCACGATGGGTAGTAAATAAATATTTTTCTTAAACTCTTTGAAATTATTTTCTTTCGTAAAATCCATCGGTTCAGAAACTGCCATGAAACCTTTTTTTGTTGCCGAGATAGTATAATTTTGTTTAGAAGGCAACATCATTTTATAGTCCCCCGTCTCGGGGTCATAACTTACGCAAACCGTATCTTTATCCGTCAAGTTCTGCACATTTATTCTTGCCGAAATCGGTTTTTTGTCTATCATATTATACACTCCCCCTGTAACTTGAACAACCGCATTGGGTTTAATAGACTCTGGAACTTTTAGTTTGAAAATATCTTCTTCACCCAAAGCATTTTCTTGTGAAGCGAAATAAGCATAATCTCCCAAAGCTGAGATACTAAAATAACCGTCCCACTCGGGCGTATTGATAATTGTACCCAAATTTTCGGGTTCAGACCATTTCAACCAAGTATCATCCAATCTTCTGCTAATAAAAATATCGTTATTGCCATAACCACTGAATCCTTTGGAAGAAAAATAGAGCGTTTTACCGTCAGAAGCAATAAAAGGTGTACTTTCTTCATCGGCAGTATTGATTCTTTTGCCAATATTTTTGGGTTCAGACCAAATATTATCAGCTTGTAAAAACGAAACATAGATATCTTTGCCTCCCTGTGTATCCGTAAATTGTCCTGTCATTATTAAGACTCGACCGTTGGGAGAAAAGCTATATTCTGCGTAATCAGACTTATTTCTGAAGTTTAATATATTGATTGGCCTCGGAAACCCCCAGCCCTTAGCCGTTTTCAGAGACATCGAGACGCCTTTTGACATTGAGCCATCTTTCAGGTAAACGTTGTTTAAAAGTATCGTTTTTCCATCGGGCGAAATCGCACAAATGGCATTATGTTCTGAATTGTTAATGGGTTCGCCGATGGGTTTTGCCACACCCCATTTACCGTCTTTTTCCAATTCCGAAAACCAAACATCTTGATTTTTTTGATTCCCTAAATTACCTGGATGCTTCCACCGAGTGTAGTAAAGAGTCTTTCCATCTGGCGAAATAACGGGGGCGATTTCCCGATATGCCGAATTAACATTTTCGCCCAAAGTTTCTTTTATCGAAATATCAGGCAAGTTTTTGGCTAAATTTATGGAGGCTTTAATTGGCGTTTCCGATTGTGAAATGCCGATAGCATCAATCTGATTCCAGCCTTTAATTCGAGCCGTATTCAACACTATTTTAATACCTCTTACTTTAAAAGTTGTAAGTTTTAGCAAAATAATATTAGTCATTTTGCCAACAACAGATGAAGGAGATTCTTTATTTAACCAAAGTGGTTTTATGTTATCAAATTCATCAAAACCTTCAACTTTCACGATACAACCTTGTCCCATGTTCTCAGCAATGGCAATTTGTCGAATTGTCATTAGTGTATCAAAACCAACAATAATAAATTCTTCTTGTGGATTATCTTGGGTCATGGGTTGCCATGCACACACACTTTGTCCGAATGTGGGAAGTTTGTTGGGTTTGCCCAAAACCTGAATGGCTCGGTTTTCTTTGGTGGTATTAGCATCAAAATATTCAGATGAAAAAGCAATAACACGACTCGCCCAGAAGGTTTTTTGAGCGTTGGATTGGCGAGTAATAAGGAAAAATATAAATATGGTTAATGTGAATCTCATTGGTTAATTTTAATGGGAAAATCGGAAACTTCGTAACCTTGTCATTGCGAGGCACGAATCGGAGTTTCGATAAACCAATCTGTACGATTGAAGCAAATAACTTTGTAACCCTCTCTACAAAATGGAATTTAGGATGTTTTAAACTTTTAAAGTTGAGCAATTCATAAATTCTATCATCAGTCATGAAGATTGCTTCGCTGAAAAAGCTCGCAATGACAAATACACAACTTGCAATAACAGAAAACATTAAAATATCATAATCTCCTCATAATATTTCTTGGACTCTTTTTTTACTTTCTCAAAAATAACTTTCGGCTGTTTTTTCTCCACTTTCAAGCCCTTTTGAATTTGAAGATTATGGTCATAAAATTCTATGGCTCGCTGAACTTTATTTTTATTAATCGTTAAAAAATACGGACGACGACCATTTTTCTGAATTAAACGTGCGTCTAATTTATAAATTGTACCTTCGGGAAAGTCAGAGATGATTTTGAGGGGGCAACCAATCTTCAAATCGCAGGGAATTGTTTGTCCTTCCAAGGTTTTGAGCCGTGGGCGATTTCTGCGGGTATCAAAATACACCTTAGCATAAATATCCAAGAAGACTTTTTTCTCCAATTCGGGCATTTCAGAAACGAGCGAAAGTTGCATATAACGTAACACGGAAATCAGTTCCGTACATTTAATGTGATTAAACCTAAAATTAAGGATAAATTTACTATCTTTCAAATTACTTTTTCAACCAATCACCAATTCCATAAGGGTCTTGCAAAGGTGCTGAGACGTGTTCATGCTTGATTTGCCATTCGTTAGCCTCATTTTTGCGTAAAACAAAAGTAGAACGAAACTGCACAGCAAATTCTTTTCCCTTCACCTCAACGGTTAAAACTATCATGCCTCCAATCCACGACATATCGGTAGAGGTTTCTTCAAAGGGACCTTCCACCCATTCGATTTTGTTCAACGTCAAAGGAGAATTACAAAAATCTCCCCACCCTTTGGCTATTTTTTCGTAACCCAAGGTTGTATATCGTGGACCTTCCAAAATGACATAAGTTTCTTCGGATAAAACGTAACTTTTGCGAATGTCCTCTACTCGTTTGTCGATGATGGATTGATAAAAATGATTAATGGTTTCGATGGGAGACATATTCTTTGGATTGGGGATTTTTAGTTAAAAATGAAGTTTTGTCATCCCGACGAAGGAGGGAACTGATTTTGATTTTCAAAAAAATACTTTTAGATTCTAACCAGTTCCCTCCTTCGTCGGGGTGACAAAACGTGGCTCGAATATTTCTTGAAAATTAAACCTTCCAAAGATACCCAAAATCTATTATATTTGAAAAATTGAAATACCAAATAAAAATATGTTTCCTAATAAATACGATTCTATTTCGCTATCCATTCTTTGGTCGAGACTTTTAGCCATTGTCGATGAAGCAGGGACAACCCTCCAACGTACTTCTTTTTCGACTGTAACTCGTGAATCCAACGATTTTGCCGTGGTTTTGATGGATGCCAAAGGGCGTTCAATTGCTCAATCAAGTACGTCAGTTCCTTCGTTTTTAGGTGTATTACCGATGCTTACCAAAGCACTATTGAAAGATTATTTTTCGATAGAAACTTGGCAAGAAGGCGATTGCGTAATGACCAACGACCCGTGGCTTTGTGCAGGGCATAAGCCAGATATTGGATTAGTTTCGCCCATATTTAGAAATGAAAATCTTATCGGTTTTATCGGTACTATTGCCCACTCACCCGATATGGGCGGTAGTTTATGGGGTGCAGGAGCAAGGGATTTGTATGAAGAAGGTTTAATGATTCCGCCCACGAAATTGTACGATGCGGGCGTGGTTAATCAAATGCTTTTTAACATTATCGAAGCCAATGTGCGAGCTTCACGCCAAACTTTGGGAGATATTCGGGCTCAATTAGCAGCTAATGAACAAGGCATCCGTTCTTTGAAAAGATTGATGGACGAAAACGATATGGATAATTTGGAAATGCTTTCAGAACAAATCATTGAAGCCTCTGAAAAAGCCATGCGTGAAGCCATTTCCAAAGCCCCCGATGGCGTTTATAACTATAAATATGATGCCGACGGCGATGGTTTGGAGGCTTTGGTTCGTATAAATTGTACAGTTACGATTAAAAATGATGAAATTTTAGTCGATTACGAAGGTTCATCTGGTCCACATTATTTAGCGATTAATGCTGTGATGAATTACGTTTATGCTTATACCGCTTACCCAATTAAATGTACTTTTTCACCTGATGTGCCTAATAATGAAGGGGCATTTCGCCCGATAAAAGTAACGGCTCCATTGGGTTCGTTATTGAATGCTCAGAAACCTGTGCCTTTGGGTGGTAGAAATATCACGGGTAATATCCTCCATGCACCCGTTTTTGGGGCATTGGCTCAGGCGGTTCCTCTGCAAGTTCAGGCAGATTGTGGCTCGGCTTGTTGGTGTATCGTTTTGAACGGTCAGAAAGATATTGTTACTAAAAAAGGCACAGAAAAGACAGATTTTGTGGAATATTTCTTCTTGAATGGTGGATATGCTGCCCGCCCAAATCAGGACGGCGTAAACGTTTTGAGTTTTCCGACCAATGTGGCGAATGTGCCGATTGAGGTTTTGGAAAGGGATGCCCCAATTATGGTAACAGAAAAATCGTTACGCCCAAACACGGGAGGAAAAGGAAAATACCGAGGAGGTTTAGGGCAAACCTTCGCCTTCAAAATGACTGGAAAAGAACCAATCAATCTTTCAATTTTGACGGAAAAAACTAAGACATTCCCCCACGGAATTTTGGGTGGTGAGAATGGTTCGGGTGGTTCGATGGAAATTCGTCCGCATCGTTTTGTACCGCCCAAAGGATTAACCAAATTTTATCCAGGCGAAGAATTAATTTTGAACTTACCAGGTGGGGGAGGTTATGGTTTGAAATCAGAAAGAGACGAAAAATTGATTGAGCGTGATTTAGAGTTGAGGTATAATGATTAATCTTAATAACCGTTTTTGGTAATGTTATGAATTTCTAATCAAAAACAGTTTTATGGTTGATGATAATAAAACAAATCCCAACTTTATCCGTTAAAAACAGAAACAATAGACAACATGAAATCCATAAAACACACATTCAAAGCGTATTACTTGATTTTTCCAGTAGTATTTTTCATCCTCTCGGGTTGTTCTTCATCAACTGACCCCGCTCCCGTTCCTGATAAATATTTAGTGAGCAGCGAATTGATTGGAAGTTATACAAAAGCCTCTTTACAATCTCGTGCAGATGGATTTACGGGCGGAGTAAGTAATGCAGGAGTTACTCTCTTTGTCAATAGTTTATTAAAATATGACATCAAAGCCTACAAAATCATCTACAAAACTAAAAACACTGATGGAACAGAAATTCAAGCATCAGGGGCATTAATTATTCCAACAACGACAGATGCCGCAGCGATGATTAGCCAACAACATGGTACGATTAGAACCGATGCCCAAGCTCCCTCCAATTATGGTACTAATAGCGAAGCCTATTCGATTGCTTCAATTTTTGCCTCAAACGGATTCATTATTTCTTGCCCTGATTATATCGGATATGGTGTTTCAAAAAATATTATACATCCCTACGAGCATCGTGAAAGCCTTGCACAAGCGAGTCTGGATATGGTTAGAGCCTCAACTGAATTTATTAACAAAGAAAAAGTTAATTGGAACAAAAAATTATTGATAACGGGTTATTCTCAGGGAGGTTTTGCCACAATGTCTTTACAGAAAAAAATTGAAGAGCAATTTCCTTCAGAGTTTAATTTAGTGGCTTCTTCGTGCGGTGCAGGTGCGTACAACAAGACGCAATTTATGAAAGACTTAATGAATACAACTACTCATGGAATACCAGAATATAACCAGTTATACATTTGGGTAACTCAGACCTATAACCGAGTTTACGGATTGAATCGTTTGATGAATACTTATTTCAAAGAACCCTATGCCACTGATATTCAAGCCAACGGAAATAACGCCAAAGTGACAGTGAGTATCAATTTAGCTTTTGGTGATGCTATGAAAAAAGGCGTTAATGATGGCACTGACACAGTATTTCTGAATGCAGTGAAAGATAATGACGTATTTGATTGGGCTCCTAAAACTGAAACGCAATTGTATCATGGCGATGCCGACCAACAGGTTTTTTATAATAATTCTGTAACGGCGGAAAAAGCCATGAAGGCCAAAGGTGGAAATATTACGTTGAATTCAGTGCCAGGAGGAACACATGGTTCGACTTTGACTACTTACGCTCTTGGAACTTACAATTTTTTTAACAGTAAGCGATAAAATCTGAAATACTTATAAACGAAATACATGAATAATTCAGCCATCAATTTACCGCCAGTTTATAGTCTAATTGGAAAACATGAGGTCTTCCCAGAACTCTCACACGATGAAACGGCACGTTATAACTTCTTGGCAAATCTAAATCGGCATCTTTCTACGGTGGTTGCACCAGCCAATAAGATTGCTTTTGAAAAACGAGTTCAGCCTAATTTTATTCAAGAAAACGGGCGTGATTTCCAAACTCGTGATGAAGTAAAAGAGGCAATTAAACACGATTCTCAATACCAAACTTGGGCAGCTCTCAGACGTTCTCAGATGGAAATGCGGCAGCAAGCTGGGCGTTCTATGACTTTGAGACAGGCAGAGGACTTGGCAAAAAAAGTGGCTGAATTAAACGCAAAGTCGCCCGATACTTTGATTTTGAATAAGGATGTGAAGACCCCTTATTACTTAAAAATCATGGATAATCACTGTATGCCAGGCAGTTATCATACAGAATTATTTGAAGGAGACGTTTCAAATGCCGCAAATTATGATTCGGGTTTGTTCGTAACGTCAGGCGGAATGTTGGGTAAATTAACCGATGGAGGAGGAAAAGCCATTTCATCTTGGGTTCTTTCAAACGCCCCCGATTTCAAACCTAAACGGATTTTGGACATTGGTTGTGGTTTGGGGCATAATACACTCCCTTTGGCAACGGCTTTTCCAGATGCCGAGGTGATTGGGATTGATACGGGTGTACCGATGTTGCGTTATGGACACGCACGGGCGGTGGCTTTGGGAATAAAAAATGTAAAATTCATGCAATTGAATGCAGAGGATACAGGTTTTGAAAACGAATCATTTGACTGGATTCAGACAACTATGTTTTTGCATGAAACCTCCACCAAAGCGATGCAAAATATTGGTTACGAAATATTCAGAATGTTAAGACCAAACGGGCTTTCATTACACATTGAACAACCTCAATACACGCCCGAAATGCCACTTTTTGAGCAGTTTATCCGTGATTGGGATGCCTTCAACAATAACGAACCATTTTGGGGAGCTATGCACGAAGTTGATATGACCGAATGGTTGATGAGTGCGGGGTTCAAAAAGGAGAATCTCCTACAATTTGGGGCAAAATCAATCAACGATAACGAAGACCACACCAAACCCAAACCAGTAGAAGTTGAAGACCACGGAAGGTCGGCGATTTGGAATGTGTTTGGAGGATGGAAGTGATTATCGGTAAACGGTTCACGGTAAAAGGGTGAACGGATTTTGAGTCCATGTATTTCCTATTGATTGGTAAATAAAGAAAACAGATAAAATTTTAATGTAATAAACACCGTTCACCTTTTTACCGTGAACCGTTTACCGTAAAAAATGATTAACGATATACTTTTATCATCCAATAAAGCCAAAGGCAAACGTCCCTATTTTTTGGAAGATCAAGCCGTGGAACGAGTTTTGAACATCACGATGGCAGTTGCCTCTGAAGTTGCCGTTTTACATGAGCGTTTAGACACAATTGAACGTTTGCTCAGTAGTAAAAATATTTTGCAAACGTATGAAATTGAGACGTTTACGCCAAATCCCGTGGAGGCAGAAGAACGTCAGCGTTGGCACGCCAGTTATGTGGCACGAGTATTGCGAATTGTGCAACAAGAACTCGAAGCCTTACAACAAGACCCTAAAAATAACCGTTCGATGGAGGAAATTGCGGAGGAATTGGGAAGAATTTGATAATTATTGAGGTTTGATTTGTTGAATTGTTGTAAGATATTTATTTTCAACAATTCAACAATCGGAACGCCGAACCGTTCAAACTTCTATAAATAATAGGGCGAAACGCCAACCGAGGTCCAACCACCATCAATGACTACACTTTGCCCAGTAATCTGTCGTGACTTTGGTGAAACTAAAAATAAGGCCGCATTAGCAATATCTTCAACATTGGCGGGTTTGCCCGTCGGGGTTATTCTTGACCACGTTTCGATATAGTCAGCATCTTCCAAGGTGCGTTCTGTAAGTGTTGCCCCAGGAACAACGGTATTGATATTGATTTGATGAGGAGCTAAATCAATGACTAAATTTTGGGCTAATTGGTCGAGTCCAGCCTTGGTCATGCCATAAGCCGCCAAATATTTATGAGCAATTTTTCCAGTTACTGATGAAGTCAGTAAAATACTACCTCCATATCCCTGTGAAATCATTTGTTTTGCGACTGCTTGCGTCAGGAAAAATGTACCAAAAAGATTGACCTGCAACAGTTTTTGCATCGATTCAGGTTGATATTCTAAAAAGTCTCCGAAAGTAGTAATGCCCGCATTGGCGATGAGAATATCTAATTTTCCAAAAGAAGAGACTGTGAATTTCACGATTTCTTCAATGTTTTTTATCTCAGAAATATCTCCTCCAAAAGCCTCACAATTACCTCCGTTTTCACGAATTTTAAAAGCCGAAATTTTAGCTAAATCCGTATCAATGTCGTTTAAAATCACACTTGTACCTTGTGAAGCCAATTGTTTGGCAATTTCAAAGCCAATGCCGACACCTGCACCAGTTATGATGGCTACTTGATCTTGGAAGATATTATTTTGCATATTTTTCTATATCAAAGCTCTATCCAAATGCGTATAACCTCCATCTACATAAATAATTTGCCCTGTAGTATGGCTTGAACGTTTTGACATCAAAAACACTACCATATCTGCAATTTCCTCAGCGGTTGTCATACGTTTTCCCAAAGGAATTTTATCGGTAATTTTTGCCAAAGTCTCTGCTGGATTGGGCAAAGTTTTAATCCATTTATCATACAAGGGTGTATAGCATTCTGCCACAATGACTGCATTAACTCTGATGCCATATTTCAACAATTCTACTGCCCATTCACGAGTAAGGGCATTGCGTCCACCATTGGATGCAGCATACGCAGAAGTACCTCCCTGACCTGTATCTGCTACTTTCGAGCCAATATTTACGATTGAACCTTTTGATTGTTTCAAATAAGGAAGGGCATGATGAGCCAATAAATAATAATGAATCAAGTTGCTGTGGAGTGATTTGAGGAAGCCTTTATAACTACCATTTTCTAAACCTACTCCATCATTTACTCCTGCATTATTGACTAATCCATCTATTCTGCCAAACATTTTAACGACCTCATTTACAGCCCTTTCACACTCATTTGGGTCAGACAATTCTGCCACAAACGACCATGCCTGTCCGCCAGCAGCCTGGATTTTATCAATAGTTTTTTGATTATCCTCCTGATTTCTCCCTACGATTGCCACATAAGCACCTTCAACGGATAAGGAACTTGAAATACCCTCGCCAATGCCTTTTGCACCGCCCGAAACGATAATTACTTTTTCTTTGAGTCCTAAATTCATTAATTAGCGTAGTTTACGGCTTTTTGTTTTTGAGTTCCTAAGCCTTCAATACTCAATTCCATCACATCACCTTCTTTCAAATAAATGGGGGGTTTGAAACCCAAACCAACGCCATGGGGCGTTCCTGTTGAAATCACATCCCCAGGAAGTAAGGTCATAAATTGACTTAAATATGAAACGATTGTCGGGATTTTGAAAATTAACTGATTGGTATTACTCTTTTGAAACTGCTTTCCGTTCACATTGAGCCACATATTCAAATTATTTACGTCTTCAATTTCATCTTTTGTTACTAAAATTGGGCCTAATGGAGCAAAGGTATCACAGCCTTTTCCCTTACTCCAATTTCCTCCACGTTCCAACTGAAATTCTCTTTCCGAAATATCATTATGTAAACAATATCCAGCCACGTAATCCATCGCATCGGCTTCTTCCACATAACTTGCTTTTTTACCAATCACAAATGCTAATTCTACCTCCCAATCCGTTTTGACGGAGTTTTTAGGGATAATAACATCATCATTTGGACCCGAAAGAGAAGTAGTTGATTTAAAGAAAATAATTGGTTCTTTGGGAATTTCTACCCCTGTTTCACGGGCATGGTCGGCAAAATTTAAGCCAATACAAACGATTTTTGAAGGTCTCGCCATACACGAAGCAATACGGGCAGTTGGCGGAATTTCTTGCAAATCATCTTTTACTTCAATCAGCAAATCTTCTAATTTTTCTAAGCCTCCATTTTCAAAAAAGGCTTCGTTATAATCTTGTAAATATGGCGAAACATTCAACCATTTTTCGTCAATGATTATCCCTGGCTTTTCTTGACCAATGTCTCCGAATCTAAATAATTTCATTTTTTAAAGGTTTTTGAAAGTTTTTGAGTGTGAAGTTTATGAGTCTAAAATGAGCAAATGACTAAATTAATTCGCTTATTAAACTTTTTACTCATAAACTTTACGCTCATAAACTACATTTTAATTATTCTACAATAAAAGGTAACATTTTATTAGCAACAAACTGATTTCCTAAGTCATTTAGATGCACTCTGTCAGTCGTCAAAATGCCTTTCTCTTCATTTTTGAGATTATTTTTCAAATTATAATCTAAAAAATCTTTGCGTAAATCAACCAATTTTAGGTTATTTTTCTGAGCAATTCCACGGATAAGATTACTATAATTATTCATATCTCCATCTTGTTGATTGCTCGAATCTGTGCGTTCGCCAATAGCTGCGGGCGTACACAAAACAACCTTTGCTCCGTTAGCTTGAATTTTATTAATGATGGCTTGATAAAACTTGACAAACTTATCAGGGTCTGTTCCAGTTCCGTGGGTTGATTTATGCCAAACGTCATTTACGCCAATATAAATAAAAACCAAATCGGGCTTTTTCATCAGTACATCATCTTCCAAACGCAAAAATAAATCATACACTTTATTGCCACTTACCCCTGCCCCAATCAATTCATATTTATCTTTAATTACTTGTTTTTCAAGCAATTGCGAAATCATGGTAATATATCCTTTGGGTTGAACCCCTGCCTGTGTAATAGAATCACCGAAGAAAATTACCTTCTTAGGTTTGTCTTGAATAAATGAGGTCATTGACCAAATTAGTGTGGTAAATAATAATAGTTTTTTCATTTTTATGGATTTTTATTTATTTCTACAAAATTTTTATCGTCATAATTTCTAACCCCTAAACCCCACCCTAAATTTCAGTTATTCAATCTCGTAAATCCCCCATCAATCGGATAATCTGAACCTGTAACAAATCCAGCCTCGTCAGAACATAAATACAAAGCCAATGAAGCAATTTCTTCGGGTTTTGCCATGCGTCCGATGGGTTGCGTTGCAGATAATTTAGCCCACATTTCTGCTTGATTATCGGGATAGTTTTTTGCCAAAAATCCATCCACAAAAGGCGTATGCACACGGGCGGGTGAGATACAATTACAACGAATATTGTCTTTGATATAATCTTTGGCAATGGATAAAGTCATAGTTAAAATAGCACCTTTGGACATGGAGTAAGCAAATCTGTCCGCAATTCCTACTGTTGCCACCACCGAAGCCATGTTCAATATAACACCTCCCCCATTTGCTTTCATCATCGGTACGGCTACGTAAAGACAATTATAAGCTCCTTTCACATTAACCTCAAAAATACGGTTAAAATCACTTTCAGAAGTATTTTCAAGATTTCCCACGTGAGCAATTCCCGCATTGTTTATCAGAATATCAACTTGCTTAATTTCTTGAAAAACTTCTATAACCTTTGCTTGATTAACAATATCACACGCAAAAGCCTTGGCATTACCGCCTGCTTTTTTTATAAAATTAACCGTTTCTTCGGCAGCTTTTTCGTTCAATTCCAAAATATTAACCATTGCCCCTTGTCGAGCAAAAAGTTCTGAAATGGCTCTCCCGATACCAGACCCGCCTCCCGTAATTACTACCGATTTATTTTTTAATGAAAACATATTTCTTCAATTGAATTATTGGTAATAAGCATCACCTCATAAATTTATACCTAAGATAGTGGTATTTTAATTAAAGGTATTCAAGCGAGACAAAATATTTGAACAATTAGAGTAATCTAATTATGAATTGAAATCTCTTGAAATTATCTTCGTAAAAATAAAAATTTAATTAAAAACAGATGGATTTTTTGCATTCAATATTTGGGGATGATTTGGGAGCAACCGCTTTGATTATTGGTAATTTAATCATTATTGAAAGTTTGCTTTCGGTGGATAACGCAGCTGTATTGGCAACAATGGTGATGGATTTAAATAAACAAGACCGAGAAAAAGCCCTAAAATACGGTATTTTTGGAGCTTACTTTTTCAGAGGAGTTTGCCTTTTATTTGCATCTTGGTTGATAAAAATATGGTGGCTAAAATTATTAGGAGGGCTTTATTTGTTATTTTTGTGCGTAAATTATTTTCTAAGAGAAGCAACGCCACAGCAAGATGACGACACTTTGGATAAAAAATCCAATTGGTTTTATCGAAAAACACTCGGGCTTATGGGACCTTTCTGGGCAACAGTTGCCTTGGTTGAAGTAATGGATTTAGCCTTTTCGATTGATAACGTTTTTGCAGTAGTTGCTTTTACTGATAATTTTTATATCATTTGCATAGGCGTTTTTATCGGTATTTTAGCGATGCGTTTTGTGGCTCAGGGTTTTGTAAAATTGATGGAACGATATCCTTTTTTAGAAACCGCCGCTTTCATAGTAATTGGTATTTTAGGTTTGAAATTAAGCCTTTCATTGATTCACCATTTTTATCCAGAAAACGCAATAGCGAAGTTCTTGGAAAGCGAATCTGCAGATGTGGCAGTTTCAGTAATAACCGTAGCAGTTTTTGGATTGCCGATTTTAAGTTCATATTTGTTCAATTATCCAAAGCATAAAAATTAGGTATAGGTATAAGCTTTGAGCGGTGAGTAATGAAATTATCTAAGTTTACTCGTATCTTCAAACCTCATTGCTTATTCCTCAAAGCTCAAAATGTCCAAATTCCTCATAACATTCGTGAAATTTTATCAAGCTATTGTTTCACCTTATTTTCCTAACTCATGTAGATACACGCCAACGTGTTCGCAATACATGATTGAGGCGATACAAGTTTGGGGGTTTTGGAAAGGGTTCAGATTAGGAATGAAACGATTTTCAACTTGCCATCCTTGGGGTGGACATGGATTTGACCCTGTTCCTTTGAAGGAGGAAGGAACTGTCTGAATTTGGATTGCCCAGACAATATATCTCAAAAAAATACTTCAATAAACTAAAAAGCTAAACTTTGTGCCTTCATGCCTTAGTGGCTAAAACAAAAACCATGAAAAAAAATCTTTTATTATTTGCCATTCTTTTGCTAACTCGCTGTTTGTCAGCCCAAACCGTAACGCAATCGCCCGAAGAACATCTGAATTTCAAGAAAGGCGAGCGCTTTTTGAGACACCATCAAGTGGTGAGTTACTACGAATATATCGCCCGACAATATCCCAATCAGGTAAAAATGATTCAGTATGGTTCAACCAATGAAGGTCGCCCCTTGATGGTTGTGGTAGTTGCTTCGCCCGAAAATTTTACCCAGTTGGAAGAAATCAGAACCAATAATTTGAAATCAATTGGTTTGATGGAGGGTAAACCCACCAAGAAACAGCCCGCCATTGCTTGGTTGAGTTATAATGTTCATGGCAACGAATCGTGTAGTTCAAATACAGCACCTTTCACGTTGTATGAATTACTAAATCCTTCAAATACTCGCTCAAAAGCCATTTTAGCAAATTCTATCGTCATTCTTGACCCTTGCATCAACCCAGATGGATATGACAGATACGTTAATTTTTATAATCAAAAAGTAGGCGGAACATACAACCCAACACCTTCGGCAATCGAACATAACGAACCTTGGCCCGGTGGAAGATTCAATCATTATTTATTCGATTTGAACCGTGATTGGGCTTGGCAAGTACAAAAAGAATCGCAGGAAAGAATGGCACTTTATCGTCAGTGGATGCCACATTTGCACGCAGATTTCCACGAACAAGGCGTTGAAAATCCTTATTATTTTTCACCCGCTGCTAAACCTTATCACGAAGATATTACGTCTTGGCAAAGAGAATTTCAGACTATTTTGGGAGATTACAACAAACGTGATTTTGATAAAAATGGTTGGTTGTTCTTCTCAAAAGAGCGTTTCGATTTACTATATCCTTCTTATGGAGATACTTATCCAACTTATAACGGAGCTTTCGGTATGACCTACGAACAAGGTGGTTCTGGACGTGCGGGTTTAGGAATTACCAAAAGGGACGGAGATACTTTGACTCTGAAACAAAGAATTGACCATCATTTTGCTTCTTCGTATGCCTGTATGGAAGCCCTTTCTGCCAATGCAGATAAGGCGGTTACGGAGTTTATCAAGTTTTTTGATAATGCCCAGAAAAGCCCCGTTGGTCAGTATAAGTCATTCGTTTTCAAGGCAAAGGGTAATGAAAGTAGAATCAAAGAATTTACGAATTATTTAGACCGTGAGAGTTTTCAATACGGAACGGCTGGAAAATCAATGATGGCATCGGGCTTCAGTTATTCTGATGATAAAAACGAGTCTTTCACAATTGATTCAGAGGATATTGTGGTAAATCTTTTTCAACCACGTTCAACGTTTTTAAAGATTTTGTTAGAACCCAAAACGATGGTTGAAGATTCCGTAACGTATGATATTACGTCGTGGTCATTGCCTTTTGCTTATGGTTTAAATGCCTTTGCGGTAAAAGATAGAATCAATCCTGCTGGCAAGCCAACTTACAATTTAGCCAGTCCAAAATCTGAGAAACCTTACGCCTACATCATAAAGTGGCAAGCATTCAGCGAATTGAAATTATTGACTTCATTGCTTCAAAAAGGCATAAAAGTACGTTCATCGGCAAAGGCTTTTGAAGTAGAAGGACAATCTTTTAATGAAGGTTCGTTGGTGATAACTCGTTCTGGAAATGAGCGTTTGGGGGAGAAATTTGATAGAATTGTCAGAGAGGAAGCTACTAAAATGAACGTAAATCTTTTTGCCGCTTCCACAGGAATGGTTACGAAAGGCTCAGATTTTGGTTCGGATAATGTTGCTTTTTTGAAGCCCCCAAAAATCGCTATTCTCTCAGGTGATGGCGTTTCACCAACGGCTTTTGGAGCAACTTGGCACTTTTTTGATAGACAGATTAATTACCCTGCCACGGTGTTGGGAAGCGATTATTTAGGTAATACTGACCTTTCAAAATTTGATGTTTTAATCATGCCTGATGGTAGTTACGGGAAGGTTTTAGATGAAAAAATGCTCACCAAAATCAAAGATTGGGTACGTGCAGGAGGAAAATTAATTGCCGTGCAAGGGGCATTGGGTTCATTAGCTGGAAAAGATGGTTTTGATTTAAAGCACAAAGAAGAGGATAAGGACAAAGACAAGAAAAAAGATGCCGATAAATTAAAGATTTATGCCAATGCCGAACGAGAATATGTTTCAACCGATACCCCAGGAAGTATTTACCGAGTAACAATGGATAATTCTCATCCGCTGGCTTTTGGTTTTGATAAAAAATATTTCAGTTTAATTTTAGAATCATCTGATTATCAATATCTTACAGATGGTTGGAACGTTGGAGTGATTAAAGAAAAAGATTTAGTAGCAGGTTTTGCAGGGTCAAAATCACAAGAAAAATTAAAGAACTCCTTGGTTTTGGGTACGCAAGATTTGGGCAAAGGGCAAGTAGTTTACATAGCCAGCGACCCATTATTTAGAGGTTTTTGGCAAAATGGAAAGTTGTTGATGGGGAATGCGGTTTTTGTAGTGGGGAATTAAATGTAACACGGAAATCTTTCCGTGAAATTATAGTCCGATTCACGGGACGAATTCCCGTACTATAATCTAATATGAAAACAAATCAATACAACATAATCATAGTAGGTGCAGGCAGTGCAGGAATGTGCTGTGCCATTCGTGCGGCTGAACGTGGACGTAGTGTTTTAGTTATTGAAAAAGATTCCATCGTGGGCGGAACATTATACCTCACCGCTGGGCACATGAGTGCGGGTGGAACTCGTCGGCAACGTGAAAAAGGCATTGATGATTCGCCCGAAAAGCATTTTGAGGAAGTGATGAAAATTTCACATCAAACTGCCAATCCTGCCATTACAAAGTTAGCCACTGACCTCGCCCCCAAAACTATTGATTGGTTAGAAGATTTGGGCTTCGATTTTGCTCCTGAAACCCCTGCAATCATTTACGGACACGCCCCCTACGCAACTCCACGAACTCATTGGGGCGTGGCAGATTATGCAGGAAAGGACATTAAAACCACAGGTATTTCTATTTATAACACCCTAAAACCCTTATGGGATTCATTGGTCGAAACAGGAAAAATCAAGGTCTTTCTGAACCATTCATTAACTAATTTAATACAGATAGACGGACAAGTTGTGGGCGTAAAAGCCCTTCACGATGGCATTGAGACTATATTTCATGGGCAAAATGTGGTTTTAACAACGGGCGGATATGCTGCTAATCCTGAGTTTTTCAAGCAAGTTACACCCAACGTTCCCCGATTAATTTCATCGGCAAGATTAACCTCAACGGGCGATGGAATTATGGTGGCTCAGAAAATCGGAGCAAAATTCAGAGGGGCAGAAATGCACAATTCAACTTTGGGCGGTATTGAACTCGAACCAATGTCTGGACGTTCTGATTTTTGGAAAAATTGGGCGAGAGTTTCAAATTCTGTCGATAGAAAACCAAGAGAAATCTACGTTAATGAGCAATCAGAGCGGTTTATGAACGAAGATACGCCCAATCCTGACGACCGTGAACATATCGTAAACCAACAATCCAATAGAAGATTTTGGTTAATTTTTGACGAAAAAGCCCTCAACTCAGGTGCATCCATTATTCCACAATTGAGCGTTGAGCAAATTAAGGAAGAAACCACACGAGAAAAAGCCTTTTGGCAAGCCGATTCTGTGGAAGAATTAGCTCAAAAAATGGGTTTAAATCCTGATAAATTATCTGAAACCGTAAATCGTTTTAATGATTTATGTGATAGTAAAAATGATGAAGATTTTGGCAGAGATTTAACCGATTCTGAAATGGTTTTTCCGATAAAAAATGCTCCATTTTACGGAATTTTAACGTATGCCTATTCATTAATTTCTTTCGGAGGATTAGCCATAAATGATAAATTAGAAGTATTGAACAAAAACGAAGAACCCATCAAAGGGCTATACGCCGCAGGGGAAATCATCGGCGTTCACGCCACCAGCGGCAAGGCTTTTTGCGGAGGAATGGTACTAACTCCTGCATTAAGTTTCGGGAAATATTTAGGTGAAAAATTATAGTTCCGATGTCCGATTTTCGATGCTTGATGTTTGGAAAAGCATCAAAAGTCTATTTCCAAACATCGAAAACCAAACATCGAACAACGAATGGTAATTGAAGAGCAAGGACCAAGAGATGGATTTCAAGTGGAAGTCGTCCAAATTCCTACTGAATTAAAAATAAAATGGATTGAAGATGCTGTTTTGGCAGGGGTAAAACGGATTCAAATGTCGTCATTTGTGCATCCTAAATTAGTACCACAAATGGCTGATGCTGAGGCGGTTTGTGCGGGAGTTCGTAAAAAAGAGGGTGTCGTTTACAGCGGTTTAGTTTTGAACGTAAAAGGCGTTGAAAGAGCTATTAAATCTGGGCTAAATCATGTAGCAATTTCTATATCGGCAAGTGATACGCATAGCCATAAAAATGCCAATAAATCTATTGAAGAATCATTGATTGAATTTGAAAAAATGGTACGAGTTGCCAAAGAGGCGGGACTAACCATGAGAGGCGGCATTCAATGTGCTTTTGGGTGTCGATATGAAGGACAAATCTCCGAACAATTTGTGATAGATTTAGCCAAACGCCATCTTGATTTAGGCATTGATGAACTTTCATTGGCAGATTCTACGGGTATGGGAAATCCAGTTCAGATGAAACGAATCATGTCTCAAATAATGCCGTTGGCAGGAAATTTGCCCGTTTTTTTGCATTTGCACGATACCGAAGGAAAAGGAATTGCCAACATGATTGCCGCCATTGATTGTGGTGTAAGACATTTTGATACTGCTTTCGGAGGATTGGGAGGTTGTCCATTCATCAAAGGAGCAACAGGAAATATCGCCACCGAAGATGTGGTTCATTGCCTTCACCAAATGGGTTTTGAAACAGGTATTGATAATCAAAAAATGATTACTTTGGCGAAGGAAGTTGAGGTGTTTTTGGGTAGAAAATTGCCTGGAAAAATAAAAGAAATATGACCATTACCGAAAAAATATTATCTGCTCATTGTGGCAAAAAAGTTTATGCGGGCGAATTGGCAGTTGTTCAAGTCGATGGCATCATGGCATCTGACACCACTGCCCCTTACGCTATCAAATCTTTTCAAGAAATGAATGGCGTGAAACTTTGGAATGCCAACAAATGTACCTTCGTGATTGACCACGCATCACCCGCACCCAATGAACGTATCGCTAATTTGCATAAGTTTATGCGTGAATTTGCGGTGGAACAAAACATTCGTTTGTTTGACATTGGCGAAGGGATTTGCCATCAGTTAATTGTCGAAAAAGATCTTGTTCGTCCTGGGCAAGTTTTTATCGGAGCCGATTCACATACCTGTACTTATGGAGCATTGAACGCTTTTTCAACAGGAGTAGGTTCGTCAGATTTAGCCGCTGTAATGCTTACAGGCAAGATTTGGCTGAAAGTTCCCGAAACTATTAAGGTAATTTACAAAGGAATTTTACCCAAAAATATTGTAGCAAAAGACCTCATTTTAGCTTTGGGTAAAATATTAGGAATTGACGGAGCAACCTATCAAACCATTGAATTCCACGGCGAAGTTGTGGAGAAATTAAGCCTTGCCAGTCGAATGACGATGGCAAATATGGCGATTGAAATGGGGGCAAAAGCAGGAATTTTTACGCCCATCGGTTTACAATTAACTTACGAATGGACACCCACGTTTGCGGATGAAAATGCCAAATACATCAGAACCATCGAAATTGATGTAACCAATCTAAATTCTCAAATCGCCTTCCCAAATTCTCCCGACAATGTGCATGACATTCAAAAAGCAGTCGGTACGCCAATTCAGTACGCTTTTATAGGTACGTGTACCAACGGACGATTAGACGATTTGCACGAAGTAGCGGATATTCTAAAAGGCAAAAAAATTGCTTCAACCGTGAGACTTTTGATAGCTCCTGCGTCTAAACAAGTGTTCATTGATGCGATGAATGATGGCACAGCACAAATTTTATTAGAAGCAGGTGCATCATTTTTGCCTTCGGGATGTGGTCCTTGTGTGGGTTCTCATTTGGGCGTACCTGGTGATAATGAGACAGTTATCTCAGCGGCCAATCGTAATTTCAGAGGAAGAATGGGAAACCCTAATGCAGAGGTTTATTTGAGTTCACCTTCGATTGTGGCAAAATCTGCTTTGGCTGGTGTGATTTCGGAATAGTATTTGTTGATTAGGGGTTGGGTATTAGGAATCAGATGTTAGTTTTGAGACTGGTAAAAGTCATAAGGTAATATTGTTTAAAAATATTACTTAGTAACGAGAATTTAATAAGTTCATCCTTTAATATTTTGTTCTCTTTGGAGATTACAAAACCGCAGTTATACAGCGTGTAATGA
The DNA here is from genome assembly GCA_034519515.1 of Arcicella sp. GTDB lineage: Bacteria > Bacteroidota > Bacteroidia > Cytophagales > Spirosomataceae > Arcicella. Next base: position 27,527 of record JAXHOK010000024.1, on the reverse strand, counting down.
GGCGGTTCGACGATTCGATTTTGTAACCTCCAAAGAGGACTGAAAGAATAAGTAGTAATGAGTGAATCTATTGAATGTGCGTTACCAAGTCATTCGGTTCGTAAATTAACCGATTTCTCTACTATCAAATTGAATTATTTTTAGTAGATTTGTAACATTGACGTTACTCTTTATCCACTTCCGCCCAATATAATCCTTTAATTAATCAACCATGAAATTTAATAAATTTCTTCCTTTCTTAATTCTTCTTATTTCAACAGGTGTTTCGGATGCTCAATTTTTGGAGTTATCTCCCGAAAAAGCTCCTTTAAATTGGTTTAATCTTGATTTTACTGAAAATGGTGTCCGAGGTATCAGTACCGAAAGGGCTTACCGTGAGTTTTTGAATAAAAAGCAATCGAAGCAAGTTATTGTAGCGGTAATCGATTCGGGCGTTGATACCGAACACGAAGATTTGAATGATAACGTTTGGGTAAATACCAAGGAAATCCCCAACAATGGCGTTGATGATGATAAAAACGGCTATGTTGATGATATAAATGGTTGGGATTTTTTGGGAGGTAAAGATGGAACGGATATTGCCCGTGAAACAATGGAGGTTACCCGTGAATATGGTCGCTTAAAGCGTATTTATCAGTATATTCAAGACATTGAAAGCCTCTCGCCAGCGATGAAAACTGAGTACAATTTGTACAAAAAATATAAGGCAAAATATGAAGCAAAAGTGAAGGAATTACAAGAACAAGGACCTTTTGTGATTAAATTGTACGAAAAATATATTGATTCCAAATTACTACTTTCGACCCATTTCAAGTTGAAAGATATTACCAAAGAAGACTTGAACAGAATCACCGCCAAAGACCCCGAAGATGTCAAGAAAGCTAAAAGAGTTTTTGAATTATTGGAACAAATTGGGCAAGATGAAGACAAATTAAAAGAGGCTTACGAATACTATGATGCCCAGTTTAAATTTGGCATAAATCTATCTTTCAACCCAAGGGGTATTGTGGGAGATGACCCCGAAAATCTGAACGATAGAGACTATGGCAACAACGAAGTGAAAGGTCCAGATGCTCGGCATGGTACACACGTGGCGGGAATCATTGCAGCCAATAGAAACAACTCGCTGGGAGTTGCGGGAGTTGCCAACAACGTAAAAATCATGGCAATACGGGCAGTTCCAGAGGGTGATGAACGTGATAAAGATATTGCCAACGCCATTAGATATGCTGTTGATAATGGAGCGAAAGTAATAAATATGAGTTTCGGAAAATCAGTTTCACCCCAAAAACAAGCTGTTGATGAAGCCGTGAAATACGCTCAATCGAAAGGAGTTTTGTTGATTCATGCCGCTGGAAATGAAAATGAAGATATTGATATTAGCGAAAATTATCCTTCAAAGAAATTGTCGGATGGAAAAGTAGCTGATAATTGGATTGAAGTGGGTGCAACTTCGTGGATGCAACCACCAAGTCAAGTAGCAGAGTTTTCAAATTATGGACACAAAACGGTTGATGTATTTGCCCCAGGGGTGGACTTGAAATCAACTGTTGTCGGTTCAAAATATGATGATTTGAGTGGTACAAGTATGGCAGCACCAGTGGTTACAGGTTTGGCAGCGATGATATTTTCGTATTATCCTGAATTGAATTACAGAGAAGTAAAAAAGATTATTTTAGAGTCATCAATCAAATTTCCGAAATTGAAAGTTTCACAACCAGGAACGGGTGAGTTAATTGATTTTTCATTACTTTCTCTAAGTGGCGGAATCGTAAATGCTTACGAATCAGTAAAATTGGCGGAGGAAGAATTAAAGAAAATTACGAGAAAATAGGAAAGTCGTAAGTAGTAAGTCTTTAAGGAACGGGAAAATAATAAGTGGATGAATTTTTAAATGTTATTTTTTGTGCCAATCAAGGCGATAAAACCGTGCGACGGTCGCCGCAGTTTAGCATCGCTAAATGAGGATTTAATCTGGGCGGCATTCCGCAACGTAGAGTGGTGCAAAAAAAGGCATTTAAAAAACGTCTACTTATTGTTTTTCCGTTCCTAAGTCATAAGTTTAGAAAAGGTTTACATTTATTTTTTTACTTACGACCTACGACTTAAAACTTTCACCTTCATATATGACATTTGTTTACGGAGATAACATAGATACAGACCGCATCATAGCAGGGAAATATACCAAAACCCTTGACATGAATACGCTCGCTGAGCACGTTTTAGAGGATTTAGATTCAACTTTCAAAACCAAAGTAAAGCAAGGAGATTATTTGATTGCTGGTGAAAACTTCGGTTGTGGTTCTTCACGTGAGCAAGCCCCCATTGCCTTGAAATCAGCGGGCATATCGGTCGTTATAGCTCGTTCATTCGCTCGTATTTTTTTTAGAAATGCCATTAATATTGGATTACCCGCTTTAGAAATCAAGAATCATGATATTGAAACAGGTGATGAAATTAAAGTTGATTTAACGAAAGGTGAAGTGATAAATTTGACCAAATTAAAATCCTATCTTTCAGCCCCGATGCCCAAGGTTATGATTGATATTTTGGAAGAAGGGGGTTTGGCGAATTACTTGAAAAAGTATGGGGATTATCAATTATGATTTGAAAATTCGTTAATTTGAAAATTTAAAAAACGTAAATATTTTTTAGGATTAAAAAAATACGATTGTCTTTCTAAGGAACGGGAAAATAATAAGTGGATGAATTTTTAAATGTTATTTTTTGTGCCAATCAAGGCGATAAAACCGTGCGACGGTCGCCGCAGTTTAGCATCGCTAAATGAGGATTTAATCTGGGCGGCATTCCGCAACGTAGAGTGGTGCAAAAAAGGGCATTTAAAAAACGTCTATTTATTGTTTTTCAGTTCCTAAAAGAGAATCGTATTTTTGTTTTATAGCAATTTGAAAGCGATATTTTCAAATCAGCCCATTTCCAAATTTCCAAATTAGCCCATTTCCAAATTTCCAAATTAATGAACTTACCTTTACAAAACCTTAAAGTCCTCGAATTTACACACGCTGTGATGGGTCCCGCTGCGGGGTTGATTTTAGCCGATTTAGGGGCTGAGGTTATTCATATCGAACCTTTGGAAGGTGATTCTACTCGCCGACTCAAAGGCTTTGGCATTGGCTACCATTCTTTTTATAACCGAAATAAAAAAAGCCTTGCTATTGATATTAAATCAAAAAAGGGGAAAGAAATTATCTTAAAAATGGTTGAATCAGCCGATATTTTAGTGGAAAATTTCGGACCTGGCACTATGGAAAGATTGGGGTATGGTTATGAAGAACTTGCTAAAATCAATCCGAAGTTAGTGTATTGTTCTTTGAAAGGTTTTTTATCGGGACCTTACGAAAAACGCCACGCCATGGATGAAGTTGTGCAGATGATGGGCGGCTTAGCGTATATGACTGGTCCTGTGGGGCAACCGCTTCGTGCAGGAACTTCGGTGATTGATATTACGGGAGGGATGTTTGGCGTAATTGGCATATTGTCAGCTATTTACGAAAGAGAAAATACGGGTAAAGGAAAATTTGTAAAGTCTGCTTTGTTTGAAACTACTGCTTTTTTGATGGGACAACACATGGCAGTTTCTGCACTCACGGGTGTGCCTGTACCGCCCATGCCCGCCCGTGTGAGTGCTTGGAGTATTTATAAAAACTTTGTATCAAGTGATAATCAGCAGGTTTTTGTGGGAATTATTTCAGAAAAACACTGGGAAAGATTTTGTGTGGCTTTCGATAAAAATGTTTGGTTGATAGACGAAAGACTCAAAACCAATAACGCCAGAATTGATGAAAGAGATTGGTTTTTGCCCGCCGTGGATGAATTGATGAGAGGCTTTTCAAAATCAGAAATCATTAACCGTTGCGAACAGGCAGATATTCCCGTTGCTCCCATAGCCCGACCAGAGGATTTATTTACTGACCCACAACTCAATCAAGGGGGAAGTCTCTTTGAAACGACTATTCAAGGTGGAATACAAACTAAATTACCCAAAATTCCTTTGGAGATTTCTGATGCAGAGTTTTCTTTGAAAGCAAATCCGCCCGAAATTGGAGAAAATTCGAGTAGTATTTTGCAAGAATTAGGATTTTCTGAAAACGAAATCCGTAATTTTATTAGTGAAAAAATTATTGCAACCACATAGAGGGATAGATTGGAGAGGTACCATCAAAAACATACAAAATGAATTACAGGAAATTAGGAAAAACAGGTTTTGAAATTTCAGAAATAAGTCTTGGAACTTGGCAAGTTGGTGGAAAATGGGGCGATGATTTCGACCATAATAATGCCAATAAAATTCTTCATGCCGCCGTGGATGAAGGAATTAACTTTATTGATACTGCCGATGTATATGGGGACGGAGAAAGTGAAAAAGCAATTGGCAAATTTGTAAAGACCCGTTCTGAACGCATTTTTGTAGCAACAAAATGTGGTAGAAAACTCAATCCGCACGTAAACCAAGCCTACACTCCCGCAAGTTTACGGAAATTTGTGGAGGACAGTTTAACCAATATAGGCTTAGAAACCTTGGACTTGATGCAACTCCATTGCCCACCGACGGAGGTGTATTATCGCCCCGAAATTTTTGAATTATTCGATAAATTAAAAGAGGAAGGCAAGATTTTGAACCTTGGCATCAGCGTTGAAAAAGTGGAGGAAGCCTTGAAAGGTATTGAATATGAGAACGTTACGACAGTTCAGATTATTTATAATATGTTTCGCCAACGTCCGCAGGAATTGTTTTTTGAACAAGCCCAGAAGAAAAATATTGGCGTAATCGTGAGAGTGCCTTTGGCGAGTGGATTATTGACGGGTAAGTTTTCAAAGAGTTCAACGTTCACTGCTGGCGACCACCGTAATTTTAACAGGAATGGTAAGGCATTTGACAAAGGCGAAACGTTTTCTGGTATAGATTACACCACTGGATTGGAGGCAGTTGAAGCCTTAAAATCAATTTTCCCAAATCAAGAAAACCTTGCTATATTGGCTTTGAAGTGGATTTTGATGCAAAATGCCGTAAGTACAATTATCCCTGGAGCATCAAATCCAAAACAAGCAACGGATAATTTAGCGGCATTAAATATTGAGAATTTGAGTAAGGAGCAATATGAAGCTGTGGCCGAGGTTTATGAGACGTTTGTGAAGAAGGGAGTGCATCAGCTTTGGTGAGATATTTTCCCGCCGTTGTTGATTTTTTTTCGACTGCCAGGCACAGTTAAACAACACGTGCAAAAGTAACCTCCAGGTTCTTTTAGAAAACTATTTTTTGTAAATAAAGCTACATTCATTTAACAAATGCAACAGATTGGTTAAATGTTAAATTATTAAAAACTTGAACTGGGCCTAAAAAGCCATGCCTTTTTCGTGGTCTATTGTTAAGAATAGTCTCAACATCAGCTACTTGTTGGTCAGAAATTGTAGTAAAATCTGTTCCTTTTGGAAAGTACTGCCTAATGAATCTATTCCCATTTTCATTAGAACCACGCTCCCAAGGATGATTCGGCTTTGCAAAAAAGAAATCAACCTCTAAGAAGCCGTTTTAATAGCGACATGATTGGCAAACTCTTTACCATTATCTGAGGTTAGCGTGTGTAACAAAGGCTTCCATTGGGTAAGTCTTTCAACTATTTTTTGCTCTACTTGAAGAGCATCTTTGGCAGTAATCTTACTAATTTTTATTATACCAGCCATTCGGTAATTGATACTAATAAGTACTCCGAGATGGTCTTTACCAACGATGGTGTCAAGTTCTATATCACCAAAACGGCTACTTTCTTCTACTATTTTAGGTCGTTGGTCAATATCAACCCGATCTGTGATAATACCTCGCTTGTCTTTGGAAGTACCCCGTTTACGGTATTTTCTGCCCTTATTTCTTAAATAAGTATGCAGTGTACCACCGCTTTTCTTGTCTTCCCAGACATACTGATAAGTACGTTCCACTAAAACACATTTGACTCGTTTTAACTTGCTAACACCAACGATTTGTTCAGAACTATACTCTTGACGTAACTTGGAATCCACATAAATTCGGATAGATTCTGTAAAATTTTCTCGTTTAGGTTTTCGACTAATTCGTTGCTCATACTTACGTTGTGCTAAATCATGTTTATAGGCATTATTGCGTAAGTCACGATTACGCCTTAATTCTCTACTCACCACAGAACGATCTTTGCCAATGCGTTCTGCTATTAAATTTTGAGGATAATTTTACACTAATGGTGTATCTTTGTTCCATTGTTAAATTCAGACCGCCGATGCGGAGCCATTTTAGACGGGAACACAAAATAAGCATATTTATCCAATTCAGCACAGGGAGGAAATTCGTTTTCTCTCTGTTTTTGATTTATGGAAAAAAAATGCCTCAATCTTGTGTAATCCCAGTTGCATTTATTACTTGAATTTTAGACTTGTTGAAAGAAGATTTACCTGATTTACCAAAGGTATGTTTGTTCAAAGAAATGGTAGAAAAGTATCTGATGAAATACAAAAATACCATCAATGACACACAATCATTTCTATGTTGTTCTGATATAATTGAATCAACTTTTGGAAGTTACAAACAAACGATTGCTAAGAATAATAAGAACATAACAGAACTGGTATTATCTATGGCATCATTGGGTAAAACTTTTACCCCAGAGCAAATTAAAACGCCTAAAAGTTAAGGACGTAGCCCAGTGGAAAAATCAAAATACAACTCCATCTTTGACAAAGATTAGACGTGACTTTTTTAACAAAAACGGTACGAAGAAATAACCCAATTTTGAAAAGCCTACCTGACAGGTTTTTGAGGATTCTCATTCTGACAAGTTATGTCGCACTCTATAAACCCAATAGTCACTCCTCCTCAAAATCCCTCCGCCCAAACAATGCCCTAAAAGTTTCAGACATTGCAATCAAATCGTGAACTTTGTTTTTTGCCAGTTTCATAATTCTTACTTCCTCATTATTTATGATTCTTTGGTCAAATTTATTCCAAAGAGCAATCATATCATTCATATTTTCAGCAAAATGACTGACAATATACCGCTCAAATCGTTGGGTTTTGCCTTCTGCCAAAAACAAAACGATATAAAAATCTTCTCTTACGAAAAACCATTTTAACTGACTTCGTGAGAAATCCTTTATCATGACACCATTATCCACCAAAAAATCAATAATCTCAACTTCATCATGAGCAAATGTTACGCTTTCCATACTTTTCAATGATTGAACGAGTGATACAATGAGTGAATAATGGAATGATTGAATAACCAAATTCCTTTTACCCCTCGAATTTAACAAACCTAAATTACAATCAGAAATATAAAAATAAGTTCTCATAAATATTAACCTAAATTTCAAAACAAAAGCGTTTATAAACTTGATTTAATACAAAGAATATTTGATTTTGTATAAATAAAATATTCTCTTAACTTTGTAATTATTTTAAGTTTATTCGCAGTTTAAAGTCTAAAATATATAAAAATACCAAGAATTGTGATATTTTTTCAAGAGACTTTTTAGAATATTTCGGTCTAATGATATATTAACAAAACCATAAAATTTTATTCACGTGGATATTTTCGATAAAGTAGGTAGAGGTCTTGGACCCATCGGAGCTCATGCTCACTTTTCTCATCACTATTTTACCTTTCCCAAATTGACGGGCGAATTGGGACCTCGCATGATGTTTAACGGCAAAGTGATGTTAAATTGGTCACTGAACAACTATTTGGGTCTTGGAAATCACCCCGAAGTTCGTGAGGTTGATGCCCAAGCTGCGGCAGACTACGGTTTGGCATACCCGATGGGGGCAAGAATGATGTCGGGTAACTCTGATTTACACGAAGAATTTGAAGCTCAGTTAGCTGAATTCGTAGGTAAAGAAGATTCCTTCCTCTTAAATTTTGGCTACCAGGGCGTAATGTCGATAGTGGAATGTATGTGTGATAGAAACGATATTATTGTCTATGATGCCGAATCTCATGCTTGTTTGATTGACGGGATTCGTTTGCACAAAGCCAAAATGGGGGATTATTACAAATTTAATCACAACGATATGGCTTCGTTGCGTAAGAATTTGGAACGTGCTACCAAAAAAGTTGCTGAAACGGGTGGCGGTATCTTGGTAATTACCGAAGGCGTTTTTGGAATGTCGGGCAAGGTTGGTTCACTGGACGAAATCGTTAAATTGAAAGAAGAATTCAACTTCCGTATTTTGTGTGATGATGCCCACGGATTTGGCACGATGGGAGCAACGGGTGCGGGAGTTCCCGAAATGTTAAATTGCATGGATGGTATTGATTTATACTTTTCAACATTTGCTAAATCAATGGCTTCTATCGGTGGTTTTGTAGCTGCCAACAAAGACATTGTAATGTACTTGAAATATAATATGCGTTCACAGATTTATGCCAAAGCCTTGCCGATGCCTTTTGTAGTTGGTGGCATGAAACGTTTGGAATTAATCAAAAAACATCCAGAATTGCGTGAAAAATTATGGGAGAATGTTCGGGCATTACAAACGGGATTGAAAGCGAGAGGTTTTGATATTGGCGAAACAACCTCATGCGTAACCCCTGTTTTCCTGCATGGCGATTATGAATTAACCCACGTAATTGGGCTTGTACAGGATATGCGTGAGAACATGGGAGTCTTTTGTTCAATTGTAACTTATCCTGTTGTGCCGAAAGGACAAATCATCCTCCGAATTATTCCAACGGCAGCTCATACTTTGGAAGATGTTGAATATACAATGAATTGTTTTCAAGAAGTTCAAAGAAAGTTGAAAGATGGCGTTTATCGTCAATTAGCAGAAGAATTTATCGCCAAACAGCTCGAAATGGCATAATTTTCATACTTTTTTTCACTTTTTTGTCTCTTTTTTATTGTTTGGATTTGTAAGGTGTAATAAAATAGCTATATTTCGACACAAATATTACGTTGTAGTCTTACAAATAGGCTTTTTAACCAATTTATTCAACCTAAAATCCAGATTCTATTATGAACAGATTTGCAGAAGTACGTGATTTGATAATGTCCTTAGAAGGAGATTTCGACAAGTTTTATGACAAAAATAATGCAGCCGCAGGTACTCGTGTAAGGGGTGGAATGCAAGCATTGAAAACTTTGGCACAAGACATACGTTCACAAGTACAGGAAATGAAAAATAGTGCAAAGTAACCTTTAGCACTTTTCAATAAAAAAGGCTCAGAATTATTTTCTGAGCCTTTTTTGTTTTTTGTAAGCCGTGAGGTATGAGCGTTGGGCAGTGCATGATAAAAAACAATCATACTGCATTGCTCATACCTCATTGCCCAACGCTCCATCAAAACTCCTCCTTATTCATAATCACCGCCATGCCCTCAGTAGTCTTCTTACCTGTGGCAATATCAAAAATCTCAGTTGAAATTTCCGCACTATGTTTGTCTGGATTGATGGACATTACCGTGAAAACAGCCTCATATTCAGTATCAACAAACATTGGGCGTTTATATTCTGACACTTGCTTCATATAAACACTTCCAAAACCTGGAAATTTAGTACCCATTATTTTTGAAAAAACACTTGATGCCAAAGCTCCGTGAATAATTGGGCGTTTGAAGGCAGTTGTTGCCGCAAAATCTGCATCGAGGTGTAAAGGATTATTATCACCCGAAACCTGAGCAAAAAGAATAACATCGTTCTGCGAAAACGAAAATTTGTGTCGATAGACTGTATTCAATGGAATCATAATTTTTTCATGCTTTTTTATTTTGTAAATTTGGGAGTAATAGCCGTGAGGTATGAACCATGAGACATGAGTCATGGGAAATTTTCCACTGACAAAAGTACTCAATCCTCATTGCTCAAAGCTAATAATAACATGAAATTCAACGAATTTATTGAGAAATACAAGGATTATTATGTCATTGATGGATTGATGTATATTTCATTCATCATTGTGCTGATAATCTTGTTTATATTTTTTTAAGGGAATAGATAATTCTATTTTAGAGGTGAAGATAAAAGCCCCAGTCCCCTAAAACCTAATCGAATGAGCATATATTTTATCATGAATCCGAAGTCGGGGACGAACACCTCCGCACAAAAAAATAAGTTTAAACTCTTAGTATCTAAAATACCAAATGCTCAATTAGTATTTACCGAATATGCCGGACACGCTACTGAAATTGCTAAAAAAGCTGTTATAAAAGGAATTGAGAAGGTTATCGCTGTGGGCGGTGACGGAACAGTAAACGAGGTGGCTCGTGGCGTGATGGGGTCAGAAACAGCTTTGGGAATTGTGCCGATTGGTTCAGGAAATGGTTTGGCACGACATCTAAAAATTCCTTTGAAGATGGATAAAGCCATTCAATTTGCAGTAAATAATTCGAGTAATTTGATGGATGTATGCTTTTTGAACGACATTCCTTTTTTCTGTACGGCTGGGGTGGGTTTTGATGCAGTAGTGGCTCATGAATTTGCAAAACAGGGTTCACGTGGGTTGAAAACGTATGCTCGCATGGCTTTGAAATCGTTTAGAACTTATAAATCAGAAAGCTACCTTTTTGATAATAAGGAAGATAAAACTGCCTTCGCTATCACTTTTGCCAATGCCACACAATACGGCAACAACGCTTTGATTTCTCCAAAATCTAAAATTAATGATGGGCAAATTGAAATGGTGATTTTGAAGCCTTTTCCCTTCGGAGCTGCTCCAATTATTGGCGTTAGATTATTCAGAGGTACTTTACCCAATTCAAGATATATCGAAATGCAATCGGGTAATTTGTTCACTTTACAGTCTTCCAAAAACTTCTTAATCCATTTTGACGGGGAGCCTATATTACTGAATACCAATAAATTAGAAGTAAAAATCAAACAACAATATTTAAAAGTAATTGGTCATGTCTAAAAATAAAAAAAATCCTGTGGGCGTAATGTATTCCACCAATCCAGATTTCGAGTTTGATTTTAACGAAAACATTGTTGAAACATTACCCAATGAAAAACAAAATCTAAAAGTTCAGTTGGATAAGAAAGCTCGTGCGGGCAAGCAGGTTACGCTCATTACGGGCTTTACAGGGACGGATGAAGATTTGGAGAGTTTAGCTAAAAAATTAAAAAATCTTTGCGGCTGCGGCGGTTCGTCAAAAGATGGAGAAATATTGTTGCAAGGGGATTTCAGAGAGAAAATTATGAGCTGGCTTTTGGGACAAAATTATAAAGTAAAGAAAGTGGGAGGATGAGATTATTGATAATTGTTGAAATATTGAGTTGTTGAATTGTTGTTTAGCTTATATTTCAGTTGATTGAAGAAATTATGGGAATTCCTTTCAACAATTCAAACTTCAACAAATGATAGTATGGAAAAGCATTTAAAGAGTTCTGATTTTATAAAAGATGTCGTTATTGGCGTTTCTGACGGCTTGACTGTGCCTTTTGCTTTAGCGGCCGGGCTTTCGGGAGCGGTTGTAAATACTGGCATAATCACCACCGCTGGTATTGCCGAAATCGTAGCGGGAGCAATCGCTATGGGTTTAGGGGGATATTTAGCGGGGCAAACCGAAGTGGAACATTACGACGCAGAACTCAGACGTGAATATGAAGAAGTACGACTTTATCCCGAAACCGAAAAACGGGAGGTAAAAGAGGTTTTTGCAGATTATGGTTTGGATGAAAATATGCAAAACTTAATCGTAGAAGCACTTTCAAAAGATAAAAATAAATGGGTGGACTTTATGATGAAGTTTGAACTGGGTTTAGAAAAACCCGATATGAACCGAGCCAGAAACTCAGGACTGACCATAGGTTTGTCTTATGTTGCAGGTGGAATTTTACCACTTTCTCCATATTTTTTTGTTTCTGATGCCCATGAGGGGCTCAAAATTTCTGTGGTTTTAACTTTGATTACGCTCTTCGTTTTTGGTTTTTTTAAAAGTAAAGTTACTGACAAATACTTGGATGGGTGCTTTGAAAGTTATGCTAATTGGGGCAGCGGCGGCTGGAGCAGCATTTTATGTGGCAAAATTATTTAGTTAAAAATATGATTACAAAAGCAATAGTACAGGATATTCCCGAATTAAATATTTTAGTGAATTCTGCCTATCGTGGAGAATCTTCCAAGAAAGGCTGGACAACCGAAGAGCATCTTTTGGGAGGAATAAGAACCGATGAAGAAGGATTATTGCAAACCGTTGAAAATAAAGCAATTACGATTCTAAAATATACCGAAAATGATAAAATTATTGGTACAGTTTCATTGGAAAAACAAGGCGAAAAACTGTATTTAGGAATGCTGACGGTTTCACCAGAATTGCAGGACGGAGGCGTTGGAAAGCAACTATTGAAAGCTGCCGAAGACTTTGCGAAAGAGGCAAGAATCCCTAAAATCGTGATGACCGTTATTTCGGTTAGGACTGAATTAATCGCTTGGTATGAACGTCATGGTTACATACGTACAGGTGAAAACAAACCATTCCCGATGAATGACCCAAATTTTGGAATACCGAAAGAGTTTTTGGAATTTGTGGTGTTGGAAAAAAAATTAATTTGAAAATTTGGAAAATTTGTCAATTTGAAAATTGGTTTAGACCTTAATTTTCAAATTGACAAATTTTCAAATTAAAAGTTAATATCCCACCGCAGTATCATCTGCTCTTACATCCGCACCACCTTCATACGTGCCATCGGGCAAGACTAAAATACAATCCATTCGGCCAATCGTATTCTTCTGGGCGTCAATCTTATAGCCTTTTTCTCTCATTCTCATTAGCGTTTTTTCCATAAACCCACCTTCTTCAAAAGTTGTGCGGTCTGGTAGCCATTGATGATGAAAACGTAGAGCATCTACTGCCTGCTGCATCGTCATTCCGTGTTCAGCTACATTCAAAAATACTTGAAAAACCGAAGTAATAATGGTTGAACCGCCTGGTGTTCCCAAAATCATTTTTAATTTTCCGTTTTCTTCCACAATCGTTGGAGTCATGGACGATAACATTCTTTTGTTGGGAGCGATGGCATTCGCTTCATTACCCACCAAACCATACGAATTTGGCACGCCAGGCTTTACCGAAAAATCGTCCATCTCATCATTCATCAAAAAACCTGCTCCATCCACCACCACTTTGCTTCCGTAAGAATTATTTAAGGTTGTGGTGATGGCTACGGCGTTTCCTTCTTTATCCAAAAAAGATGAATGTGTCGTCTCAATACTTTCATGCCCATTGATTGTTCCAGCCTTGATTTTCTGACTGTCAGATGCTTGATCAAATTGAAAAGTCAGCCAACGAGACTTAATAAAATCAGAGCTAAGCAATTCTTTCTGAGGCACTTTCACAAAATCGGGATCGCCCAACCAAGTGGCACGATCAGCGAAAACTCTTCTTTCGGCTTCAATCATTACTTGTGTGGTGGAGTCTGTATGCCACCCCCAACGAGTCAGTGGATAAGGCTCAACATATTTCAATAACTGCACCAATGCAATTCCTCCACTTGACGGAGGAGGCATCGAAATTATTTTCATATTTTTATAATTTTCGATGATGGGTTCACGCCAAACGGCTTTGTAATTGTCCAAATCCTTTTGGGTAATATAGCCCCCTCCCCTTTTCATTTCATCCAACAACAATCGGGCAGTTTCTCCTTCATAAAAACCTTTTCTGCCTTGCTCTTGGATTCGGCGGAGGGTTTTTGCCAAATCTTTTTGGATTAATAATTCATCTTCTTGCCAGGTAATAGTATCGGGTTTTACGAAATAACTTTTCGTTGGATTATATTTTACAAAATCTGCCTTGGTGCGATTCAGCCCACGGGCTTCACGCATGGTGAGTTTTACACCATTTTCTGCCAAATCAATGGCGGGTTGTAAGATTTGTTGCCAAGTCAATTTTCCGAAACGTTTGTGAGCCTGTTCCAAACCATCCACAGCCCCTGGCGTACCCGAAGCCGTATGTCCGTACCAACTCAACTGACCAGATTTCACATCGCCCTTTTCATCCAAATACATATCTCTACTGGCATTTTCGGGGGCTTTTTCTCGGTAATCAAGGGTATATGATTTGCCCGTTTTATCTCTGAAAACCAAGAAACCACCACCGCCAATATTACCCGCCGCAGGGTGAACAACTGACAGGGCAAACTGCGTAGCAACGGCTGCATCAATGGCATTTCCGCCCATTTTTAGAATATCCACTCCCACCTGCGAAGCCACGGGGTGCGTGGCGGCTACCATACCATTTTTACCATAAACAGAAGGTTTTTTGGCAAAGAAAGGTGATGCTTTGGGGTCTTCGTTGGAGAATTGATAGAAACCCAAGTTTTCATTGGGCTTTTGAACAGTATTGTTTTGCGAAACTTGCTGTGTGGTTTTGCAAGCGGAAATCGTGGCGATTAACCCTAAAAGGGCAATGAAGAAAAGTTTATTCATGGTTGATGATTTTTTGCTCAATTTAGCAAAAAAATAATAATCCCCATTACACCTTCTTTAATCAGACAAGATTTATTTATCATAACAACCTCGGGACGTGCTTAAAACTCACTAAAATTGGTATGATATTCCCCGTTTTTCCTTCCTTTCCTTCAAACCCCATTTTATTAGTTTTATAATTAATTTGACTTTCTGACACTAATTCATTTCCAAATGCCTGGGCTACTCGTGAAGAAAAAGACCCATCACTTTCTCGGATTTTACGGATATAATCATTCCTGATTCTAACGGATTTTGTGGCGGCTTACTTTTGAAAAATATAACTTATTGAAAATCAGCATATTAATAATTTGAAAAATTCATTTTGTGGTAGCTATTTTATTTGTAACTCATTGATTATCAGAGTACTTTGTTATACCCGCCACAAAATCCGTTAGAATGAGCAAATTTTATATTCTCACTTTTCAATTCTTTCCTTAAACTGTCAAATGAATTTTTGCTTAGTGGTCCATAAACTGGTTTGTCTTGGAATGAGTTAGTTGAAACGTTGATGATGTAATAATTTGTCGTGTCGATATGAACTATAACAATGTTACCTTGTTTTATGGGTTGTCGTTTAGAGATTATAAAATTTGAGTTGTGTCCAATTTCTGAAACATAAGTATGTACGATTTCTTCGCCTTTGTTGATGCTCCTTGTTTGAGGGTTGTCAATCCAAACAGTTTCGTAGTCTCCAATTATTTTGTTGCTATCACTGTCAAACAAACAACTTGAAAATAAAATTGATGAAAAAATGATGATAAAAATTTTCACTTTCATAATTGTACGGTCTGTCTAAAAATTGCCTACAACGAAAAGGGCTTATGGCAGGTGGGGGATTTGAAACTCGTCCGCCTGAACGTCCGCCGATATAAATTACTGCTGTTCAATTACTTACAAAAGTTAATTAGGTTTCCGTCCGACGGAATAAAAGTACAAAAGAAATCCCAAAGCTCAATAACTTCCGTCAGCCCCCACTTCCTACAACCGTTTTTTAAGTATCTGATTATCAATGATTTAAAATTACACCTTTTGCAGGCTCATACCCAACTTTTTTGCCATTTTCTCTAAGTTTTTCAATTGTCTGTCCTTGTATTTTGTTTCATACTCCTCTTGTGAGTGGGTCTCAAATTCTGTTTTCTTGGTCATCATGTTCCAAAAAATTACTGCTATTTTTCTTGCCGTGGCTTTGATTGCTACAAAGTTCTCTTTGCGAGAGGATAGTTTTCTGTAAAATGAGCCTAAATAACACTTACTACTATTCAATGCCCATGCCGCCATCCGTTATGCCTGATTGGCTCTGTTTGCAACCGAGAGTTTAAAATGCCATACCACTTTTTCGCCAGTAATCTTGGGTTTTGGAGACAAACCTAACCACGAGGTGAAATGTGATGCCGTTTTCCATTTGCTCAAATCGGTACCCGTTTCGGAGAGTATAGACAGGATAGTTTTTTCATCTAAGCCTCGAATCTTGGTCATCCCCCGTGATTTCTTTGAGGTCTTTTGCAGTCAAGTATATTCATTCTCTTTGTTTTGGTGGTTTTTGCTTTGGATTCATCGCCTAAACCACCATTGATTTCACCCAAAGTTTTTTCGATGACTTTCTCACATTCCAACATCTGAGTTTTGATAAAATCATACATGGTCAGGGCTTGTTTGAGGCTAAAAAGATGTTCGGCTCGCCAGTTGCCTTGTAAACCTTTCTCAAAATCTTCCTCCGATGCTTTCATCTGTGGGTGGCGAAATTTGGTTAATTCTTTGGCATTTCGCTCACCCGCTACAATGGCTCGGATGATATTCATGCTGGTTTGAATTTCTGTGGCAGAAGCTATTTGATGTAGCTTGATATTTAACAATTGCAAGGCTTTACCCATCAAAGCCACTGCATCGGCGGTCTGACTGAACACCTTTCTGTTTTTCCAGATTTTCTCGCTGACGAACATACGCCCTGAGTTCTCTGATTTTACCTTCGGCGATGAAAGAACCACTCAAAAGCCCGTAACTATGCAGCTGCTGAATCCATTGACTATCAGCCACATCGCTCTTTCTGCCCAGCACATTACGGACATAACGGGCATTTGCCAAACAGATTTTCAAGCCTCGACTTTCCAAGGTATCGTACAGATTTACCCAGTAAATACCTGTAGACTCCATAGCTATCGATTCAACCCCGAGACTTACCAACCAATCGGCTAATTCTTCTAAATCTTGGGTAAATATGCCAAATCTTCTGAGGGATTCTTCGCTCAACGAGCCTACATATACATAATGGGCAGATGCTCCTACATCGATGCCTGCTACCTTGTTATTCAACACCGCAAGGGACTGAACTTTGGTAGTTTGTTTGATTTTCTTTTTCATATTCAACCGTGTTTTACGTGAAAGAAAACAAAGCGGAATCGTCTATAAATGGGTACTCTTCCTAACGAAGTCGATGATTTGCAAAAAAAACAAATCATTCGCTATCTATGATTGTTTGACGGGGATTCTGTGCCAGGCTTGCCATCGAACTGTGAGTATCAATGTGGGTTCGGCTTTTGCTCTTTGTTTTCGTAGTAATAACGTTTCGGTTGTCAGGTTTTATTCATAAACCCATTTATATCAGGGGCTTGCCACAAACCCATGTTATGTGCTGCCCTTTTTTGTTCGTCCGATTGTCTATTTGCAACAACTTGTCCCTGCTTGTATGGGTGGGCAAGGAACAGTCCCGTAGCTGCAAAATACGCAACAGTCTCCCTGCAAAGGCTTTAATGTTGTCTTACAACCCTCACACGCATAAAAAAACTGACACGCATTTGTTGGCATTTCTTCTGTTTTTTTGTGTCCGCAGTTCGGGCAAGTGATTTCTGATATTAAAATTGTGTCCATTATGATATGATTTTGCTTTTTAATGATTTATAGCCTGTCGAGTTGATGGCTTTTTTAATTTCTTCGATGTTGGTTTGTTTACTGTCAAACTTTACAATGGCATTGCCTTTTTCATAAGAAACTACCACTTCCACGATGCCTTTTAGTTTGCTAATTTCTGTCTTGACGTGATGTTCGCAACCCGAACAAGTCATTCCTTTAATTGTAAATTCTACTTTCTGAATTTCAGAAATCGGGGTTACAATTGCTGTGCTTTTTGTCTTCGGGAAAAAGATATGAGCGTAACTTGGAAATGATAAAAGTAGAACCGTCATAACGGTAATAATTCCTAAAAATGATTTCGTTTGCATAAAATTTGGTTTTGGCGATGTTTCACAATTACAGTCAATTTGTTTAGTTGGTTTTAGTTTTTGATACCAAGCAAAGCCAAGAACCAAAACGGTCATACCAATAAAATAGGGTCGAAAGGGTTCGAGCCATGAAAAAGTAGAAGCAAGTCCACTTGAACCTGCAACGATTGCCAAAACTGGCGTAATGCAACATAAAGACGATGCAAATGCCGTCAAAAGTCCTGCACTAATGAGTTTGTTGTCTGTTTTCATATTGTTTCTAAAATTTTATTGTTGTCAAGTATTTTGAAAAATGGTTTGAGCATTTTTTCATATTCCTCTGTCAATGAGTAAAAAATTGTCTGTGCTTCTTTCTCAGACTGAATAAGTTTGCGGTCTTTCAGTTTTCGTAAATGTTGAGAAATGGCTGAAACTGTCATGCCTAAAATATCGCTCAAATCGCAAACGCAAAGACGGTTTTCCTCATAAAGCAAGAATAATATTTTTAGTCTTACGTTGTTGCCCGCCAATTCAAGTCCGCTTGATAAAGTGTCAAACGAGCCATTTAATTCTGAAACTCTGTCTTTACAGCGAAAAATCTGGTGAATGTCCGCCTGTTGTCTAATACAAATAAAGTCTTCCATAACGCAAAGGTAACAAAAATTCTTATTTAAGCAAATGCTAAAATACATTAGTCCAAAAAAACGACAATTTAGGCCTGTCGGTCTGCTTTGTTAGTTGCCTCATAGGGTTGCACATAACGTTTGGCGGATTGGCGAAAGTGGGGATTAAAAAGCACTAACTTTCAGCCTAGCACAAATGTACTAAAAAAGCACAAATGTTGAAGTTGGTACTTCAGCCCCACTTTTGCCAAACCGTTGTTAGCGGGTCGTTGTTTTCTGTAGTTCGTTCCATTCATTTTTTCTTAGTCAGCCAACCCATATAAATTGAAGATTGGAAAAAGCGAACTGGCGGTTCAAATCCTGCTTCCTGCAATAATTCTGATAGTCGTTCTTCTGAAACAGCAAAAAGTTCATTTTCTATTCTGTTCAGCCGATTGTTTGTTTCTTCTTCGTCTAAGCCGTTTGGCAAAAGAAGTTTGAGAACTTTTAGGTTTTGCTGAATTTGGTTTTTGTCACCTGTTATATCAAGCATTAGGAAGGTCGCACCCAAAACCAATCTATCGGCAATTTCCTTTAGCAAGTTTAGTTTATTGCCGTTGTCGTCAAGAAAATGTAGAACCAATAAAAGTGTTGCAACGCTATATTTTTTTTCAATGGCAAGGTCAGAAACTAACCCTTCAACTAGTGTTATATTGTCGAAAATTTGAAATTTGTCGTTTGCTTGTTGAATCATTTCTGGCGATGGGTCAACTCCTGTTATTGTCCAATGTTCCGGTATCGTGACAAATCTTTCTATTTCATTTCCTGTTCCACAACCAACTACCAACAAATCCTTTGAGCTTGATTTATTTAATAGTTTTGGTAAACAGTCAAGAAAATAGTGATAGTTAGGTATCCACGTTTCTACGAACTGATTGTAACCTGTCGCTCGTTCGTTTTCAAATATTTCCACTTGGTTCATTTTGTTTGTCTTTTACACGTTGTCAGTTTACAATGCCCGCTAACGTTTTGCAGCTACCCGAAGGGCAGGATTTTTACCACTAAACTTCATTCGGAGCACTGAACTTTCGGCTACCACAAAACTGTCTGCGAAGTACGAAATCCCGCCTTTTGGGTAGGTGCTGTTATGCGTAGGCTTTTTCATTTTGTCTGTATTTGTTCAATATTTGGTTTGTCAGTAAACATCTTCGAAATCTTTGGACCTAACCAAATTCCTAGCATAAAAAGAATTATTCCAGCAATAATATTTATTCCAAAACTGACCCATCGTTCAATATTTTTTCCTTTGTTCACAGTCTTATCCAGCTCGATTAATAAAGGCTTAATTTTCTCCTCTCCAATTTCTGCAAGCTTGGAATATCGCTCATACTCGTCTCTTAATTGCTTAACTTTTTCAGTTCTGTAAATCATTTTGAAGATCTTCAATAAGGTCTGAGGTCTCCTTTAAAGAATTATAGGCCTTCTCAACTTTATCATTGATTGATTTCTTTGATTCCTATAAATCATTAAAAATATCGTAAAGCTCTGGAGCTGGAATTATGGGCACGCTTCTCAGTAGAAGCCTTACAATTTTATTTGTCGTACTTTTTGCTATTCCTATTTTCATTCTTATGATTTCTTGTTCTCGGTAAATAGCTTACGCATAACGTTTTGGGGCTTGGCGAAGTGGGGGATTTAGAAGCACAAATGTTCAATTTAGGACAAATGTACTTAAAAAGCACGAATGTTCAATTTAGCACTGAACCCGCTTTTTCGCAAAACCCTTGTTAGTGGCAGTCTTTTTTCTTCGTCCGTACCAAATCATAAACCCTGTTATTGGTAAACTTGCTGCAAACAGGCTTGCAAAAAAGTATAAAATCTTACTACCAATGCCGAAAATGGGTATGCTTCCTGTGTGAAAATCATAATTTGACCGCATCACTTTGTCGTAATTATTATAGTTTCTGTATAAATCTTCCCGTAATAATTCACCCGAATTTTTATCAAAAAATAAAGTGTTTTGCTTCCTCACTATTGAATACGGATAGCGAAATAATACTCTGATAGGTTGTTCTGGTTTTGTAGAATTAGTAATAATTGTCCGTTTTTCACCGAAATTACTTTGTTTTGCTTTGTAATAAGCTGCTTCTATATTGAATATTTTTGTAGAATCTTTCAAAGTGTTTTCTGGGGCTTTAGTTTTGGTAATTTTCTCACCTGTAAGCACACTTACCAAACTTTTTGCAGAATCAAAAACCCAAAATATACCCGTTAGTGATATAATTATCAAAATGAATAAACCGTAGAAACCCAGTACGCTGTGCAAGTCCCAATTGAGGCGTTTCCAACTTTTTGCTTTCCACTTTATCGTTAGGGCTTGCTTCAAAAATTTACGCTGTTTGGGTAGCCATAGAATGAAACCTGTGATACACAAAATCAAGAAAATCAGCACGTTATATTTGATAATTTGCTCTCCAATTTCACCCATTTTAAGGGTACGGTGTATGTCTAAAATGAATTTAAAAAAATCATTTTCTAAATTTCTTACGCCCAAAACCTGCAAGTTATAAGGGTTAATAGAAATTGCTTTTTTGGATTTTGTATGGAACAAATAAGCTGATTCGGGGGTAGCGTCAAACCTGATTTGGGTGATTTTTTCTTTTGGATAAGCCTTTTTTACGGCATCACTTATTTCAAAAAGATTCTTTCGGGCTTGATTTTTAGGTGCTTCTACATAAAAATATTTAGCTTGAAAAATATCCCTTGCTTCTTCTTCAAAAACATACAAACAACCCGTGATACTTACCACAAACACCACCACCCCCGACACAAGTCCGAGGTAGAGGTGAATAAAATCAAAGATTTTTTTGAATGTCATATTTTTGAAGGCCTTAAATGCTATTATATTAAAACTTAAACGTGGCAGTTGCTGCTACATTGGTAGGTTTTTGGGCTTGTAATCGAACCGACCAGTATTTTTCATTGGTAAGGTTATTAAATTTTAAGCCTAAACGATATTTTGGATTATCATAAAATACGGCTGCATCTAAAACCGTGTAAGATGGTATGGTGAAAACAAATGCTTTGGTATTGGTATGAAATGAAGAACTGCCATAATTACCCCCAAAACCAAAACCCAAGCCCTTGGCTTTCCCATTCACTAAACGATAACTAAGCCAAAGATTTGCTGTTTTATCAGGACCAGCCGCCACTGGTCTTAAACCTTGTGTTGACTCATTTGCTTTGTCAAATTTACTATCGTTAAAGGTATAGCCTGCCACAATGTTTAATCCCTTAACTGGATTTGCAATAATCTCTGCCTCATAACCCTTGCTTATTTGGGTGCCATCTTGGATAGAAAAATTGGGATGTTCGGGGTCTGACATGGTCATATTAGTTACCGAAATATCATAATAACTCAATGTAGCATTTAATTTATTATTAAAGACATCAAATTTCACCCCTCCTTCCATCTGGTTGGCGTACCTTGGTTTGAAAGTATTGCCCGCAAAATCGGTACCCGACACATTGTCAAAGCCGTTCATATAATTAGCAAAAATTGAAACTTTATCCTTTACAACTTGATATACCGTACCTAATTTAGGCGAAAGGGCAGTTTGTTTATAGGCTCCAACGGTAGAGTCAGCAGAAGGATAATATGCACCACGTTGATTGTAATTATCTATACGCAAACTTGCCATTACCAAAAGTTTATCTGTAATATTTATCACATCTGAAACATAGGCACTCACTGTTTTTTCTCTGTTATTGTAATAATTTGTAAAAGTGGATGCAGCAAACAGAGGTGACACTTTATCTTCGATAAAATTGTTATATGCCTTGCCTGGCTTTGCAATATTTAAGGCTGGCATGTTTACTGTGGCATCATTTCTTTTACTTTCAAGTGTGAAATAATCAACACCTATCACCAAACGATTGCGAAGTTTACCCAAACTAAAATCTCCTATAAAATTTTGCTGAATATTTGTACCAAAATAGGGATAGGTTTGACTGGTAACGGCTTGCCTTAATGTTAAATCTGATAATTGAGTTATCGCAGTGGTATAACCTATCGAGGTTGAACGAGTTCTGGAAAATACAGTTTGCGATGTCCATTTATCGGACATTTTATAGTTCATTTGTCCAAAAACATTGATTTGTTGACTGTTGTAATCAATCGAATTATTGGCAAACGAAAGATTATATGGCAATCCTAATTCAGTAACCGAGTGAGCTTTCCCCTTGGTAAAAGTTGCATAACGCATGGGTGAAGTGGCGTTATACCCGCTCATTTCCATATCTAATAGAAAAGATAATTTTTCGCTTGCTTTGTATGAAAAACTCGGTGCCAACAAGTAATTTTTGGTGAATCCAGCATCCTGAAAACTTTCTTCATTGTGAACAGCACCATTGAATCTGAAGAGCATCGTTTTTTCAGCGTTGACAGGTGTATTAATGTCCACTGTAATTCTGTTCAGGTTCCATGAACCACCCGTATAAGATACTTCGCCTTTAAAAGTTTCAAATGGCTTTTTGGTAACTCTATTGAAAAGTCCTCCAAAAGATGAGAGTGTACTGCCAAAAAGCGTTGCTGAAGGTCCTTTAATTACTTCAATTCTTTCCAAATTTGCAGGGTCAACACTGGTATAAACAAATCCACCTACGCCATTACGCACTAAATTAGCGGTTGTAAAGCCACGTGAAGTTGCCGCACTTCGTCCCTGATTATAGACAACAGGCACTCCTGCTCCTGGAATGTTTTTAAATGCGGAGTTGTAATCAGTTATTATCTGTTCCTTCATTAATTCTTTGGTAACTACAATATAAACTTGTGGATTTTCCAAGTTATTGAGAGGTAGTTTGCTCACTATTTCACTTTCTTTTTTAGCAAAACGATTACCGCCCGAGTTAATAATTACTTCTTCTAATTGCCATGATTTTAAAGTGTCTGTTGGTTGTTGTGTTTTTACGGTCTCGGCTACTCGTTGTGCAAATGTTGAAACGCTTATCAACAGTAAGGAAAATACTAAAACTCTTCTCATTATTTATTTTTATTTAGACTATTTATAAATTAAGTCGCAAAAGTAAATACAAAAAAAGAATTAAGTTTTAGAATAAAGGAAAAGCGTTTTAGTTATTGGGAATAGCTTGCTTTATTTGTTCGGTTGGCGAAATACCAAAATAGTTTTTGTAGGATTGGCTAAAACTACTTAATGATGAATAACCAACATTATAGGCGATTTCAGTAATATTAGGATTTGTGCTTTGAAGTAAATGTCTTGCTTTTATCATTCTATTTTCTCGGATAAATTCAAAAATTGTCTGTTCAAAAACTTCTTTAAATCCTTTTTTAAGATAGCATTGATTTGTACCAATATTACCTGCTATAATTGGAATTGTAAGATTATTGGATAAATTGTCAAGTATAAATTTTTTAGCATTTTGAATTCTCTCAACTTCAATTGGTCTTGTTCAAAATAGCACAACTGTCGCAACCTAATTGAAAAATTAAATTATTTTTTTGTGATTGATAAAGCAAATACAAAATAGTACTTTCCAAAAATATTTTTCTTTGAATACCTGTCAGTTTGCAATTTATAATTTCTAAAAGTTTGGCTTGTGTATTACAGCAAATTGTTTGCTCTGCAATATTTATATCAAGTGTTTCATTGTATTTTTCAAGGTATGTTTTTGAAATTCGGATTTGAAACTCATAATTATTGTCTGCCAAATCAAAAAGACAGTCGTTTACATTAAGTCCAAAAGTTAAATAAATATTGATTTCGTTTTGTGTTGTCGCACAAAAAGAGTTGTCAATGTCCGCATTGATTTTGGTCGTCAAATATATAAATTCGTTTACAAATTCCATTTTACAAAGGTACGGTTTTTTGTTGGGTGTCGGCTCGCTAAGATTGACACTAACATTTTACGGCTTTGTGCAGGTGGGGAATTTGAAACACGTCCGCCCGAACGTCTGCCGATATAAATTACTGATGTTCAATTACTTACAAAAGTTCAGTAGGTTTCCGTCCGACGAAAACAAAAGTATAATAAAATTCCCAAAGTTCAATAACTTCTGTCAGCCCCCACTTGCCACAAACCCATGTTATCGGCAGTGTTTCTTTCGTCCGACAAACCGTCCACGAGTAACAAAACCCAATTTTTAAAAGTCGTCCGTTCTCGTAAAAAAACTATCCACGGGCAACAAAACCCAATTTTTAAAAGTCGTCCGTTGTTTTAAAAACTGTCCACGGGCAACAAAAACTAAATTTTAAAAGTCGTTCAATGTCGAAAAAGACTGCCCCAATGGAATTGTCCACGGGCAACAAAACCAAATTTTGAAAGTTGTCCGCTGTCGCAAAAAAGTTCTCCACGGGCGACAAAACCAAATTTTTAAAAGTCGCTCGCTGTCGCAAAAAAATTGTCCACAGGCAACAAAACTAAATTTTTAAAAGTCGTCCGATTGTCGTAAGAAATTGTCCACGAGCAACAAATCTATATTTTCGAAAGTCATCCGATGTCATAAAAAACTGTCCACAGGCAACAAAATCAAACGTTTAAAAATCGTCCAATGTCGCATGAAATTACGTTCAAAATCGTCGTAATAACATTGCCGATAACGTTTTGGGGCTTGGCGAAGTGGGGGAATTAGAAGCACAAATGTTCAATTTAGCACAAATGTTCATTAGAATTACAAATGCTCAATTCAGCACTTCTGCCCCCATTTTGCCAAACCCTTGTTGGCGGTAGTGCTTTTTTCCTACTTGAAGAAAATATCTGTAATAATTTTGTAAATTATTGTTCCAATAAGTCCGCCCATAAAATATTTAAATCCGTCTGTTTGGTAAAATTTCTTTTTGGTTTCCATTTTAAAGAATTTTAGATTTTGTTGTTAATAATTGTATTATTGATTATTTATTTGTTCCAAGTCGATTGGAATTGTCTGTTTGCTTTTAAAGATTGTGTTTGCTCCTCCTGTGTTTCCTTTTGGGTAAATTCCAAAAGTTGAAAATTTTGAACTAAATAAAGAATTCAAAAATTGAACAATTATCTCTATTGGTCTAAATGTCAAAACTGCAAATTGTAGCATTTTCGGATGTATCAAAATGTGTCGCTAAGGAAAGCGTTGCGAAATAATATGTACTCTTTCCAATTGTCCAAATGTGAGGTCATAATACTTTTTCTCAAACTCAATTTTGTAAATTTCGAGTTCGGCTTGAATAATATTCTTTAAATTTTGTTTGTCAAGTCGTTTCATTGTTACGATGTCCTCTTTAGCATTACCGTGAATGTATAGGTACTAAATTAGGCAAATTTTGGGGATAATTGCCATACATCAAGGGCTATTTTTAGGTTTTCGTAGGCAGATTGCCCCCTCTTCCGCCAAGTGTCCATTACTGCTTGACATCGGGCATAGGTTTTAGCCCCCTCGATGAGGCGGAATCCTCCAATGACTTTCATTTTGGTCTTCACGTGCCTGAACGCTTGTTCCGCCAAATTGTTGGAGAAGGGCATTGATTTGTCAAAAGCAAATGCCAAGACTTCTGCTCGATGTTTTTGGAAGAATTCTAAAAGAAGTCGAGACTCGGTTTTAGAAGGTTTACCATTATTTACATTCAACTTTTGAACTGACTTTTGCTTCTCTGCTTCTAAGCTAATATGGTCAAACCACTTGTCTATTTTCACTTTAAATCTACTGTCATCATCCCTAGCTGTTTACTCATTCGGTACAACTGCCGGTAGGCCTTTAATAATCGGATAGCCCGTTTATTATAATTTTGTCTGGCCTAGTGACTGTAAATCACGCATCAGATGTGCATTGCAGTATAAATGATTAGCTTTATTAAACTGATTATAAAGGGGCAGTCTGTCGTGCATCATAGTATTTTTGAAGCCCATCAAGCGTGATTCACCTTCCACATGAGCGTTTGAACCCCGAAATTTAGAAGCCCACAAGTGCGTGGTTTTCTCATCTGCTACCGTGTGAATATAGTTAAAATTACCCCTCACTTTCAAGACGGTTTCATCGGCTCTGACCACTGGGGCATTTCTCAAATCTTCTAATGTTATTTTGCTCAACGCTTTCTAAGGCTAAGTACGCCTCATTATTGGCGTTTTGCAAGGTTGTTTGATTGATACTTTGCCCTGCAATACTTTCAAAGACCACCCCTATTTTCCTAAATGAAACTTGGCACTTGTTATTTAAAAGCACCCAAAATGCCTTGGTACGATTACCATACTGGACGGGTGCAGTAATGTGCGGGGGAAATTCGGCTACCACTAATTTGCCACAATTGGGACAGTTGCAGGAAGTAATCTGATGCTCAACTACCTCAAACTTAATGACTGGAAGGTCAAAGAGAAGCCATGCTTTTGCTTCATTTCCTTGGTAATTCCCTGCTAAATCCCCCCACAAGTGCATACCGTTGGCTCGTGAATAAATAAATTCATCTGGATTTTCAACCATTCGTAAGGTGTTACTGATATTCTTTTTCTGACCACCTTTGGCTTTATCACCGACTTCGATGGCTACGGTTTTACGAAAAAAATGGTCAGTTGATGATGGTTTATGAGAGTTGCGGAATTTTTACCTAATTGATTTTTAAGTTTCGCCATCTGCTCGGAGAATTCTGAAATCAGCGTATGCTTGTGTAATATCTCTTGGTCTTATCTAGCAATTTGCTTGCCTTGTCTAATATTTTCTTTGTCTTTAACAGCGATTTGTTGCTCTTGTATTCTGAGCAATTCATGGCACCGTAATATGTTATTGGGGTATTTCATGCAGATAATGTTTATGAATTTTTAACGTCGTTTTTGGCTCTTTATTATGTACCTATACAGTTTCAAAATTTCTGCCAACGAAAGCGCTTGTGTTGCAGGTGGGGTATTTCTGAAACACGTCCGCCCGAACGTTCGGGCCGGATGACAAATTACTGATGTTCAATTACTTTCAAAAGTTCAGTAGGTTTACGTCTGACGAAAATAAAAGTACAACAAAGTTCCCAAAGCTAAATAATTTCTGCCAGCCCCCACTTGCCACAAGCCCATGTTTGGGTGCTGTGCTTTTTGTCGTCAAAGTTGAAGTGTCAATTTGAGATGTCCGCCGAGTCCTTGCTGAATAATTTTCATCAACGTTGAAAGTCTGATGTCCGATGCGTTGTTCTCAATTCTTGAAATGTAAGACTTGTTTGTCCCGCATTTTTCAGCAAGTTGTTCTTGTGTCAGACCCATTTTGGTACGAGCTTCTTCATAAAACTCAAGTCTGAAAGATTCAAATTGTTG
>JAXHOK010000012.1:0-50721 GCA_034519515.1 Arcicella sp. | reverse complement strand
AGCTAAAAAAATTATGTTCAATAAATTATCACCAAAACTCCGCTTTGGGATTCCTGCTGTTTTGCTTGTAGGAGCATTATTTGCCTCGGCTTATCAGAATACTTCAACCAGCCGTTTCATTAATCATTATGTGGATTCTGTGATGACGGAAGCTCAAAAGCGTCTGCCCGAAAATGCTTTGGTGGGCATAAAAGTAGCTGATGGTTTGGAAGCAAAAACCTTCGCCACTGAGCCTATGCTGATGAATCCAACTGATATTGAGGTGGATGCACGGGGACGAGTTTGGGTCTTGGAGGCGTATAATTATCGCCCAGCCATCACAGGAAATCCTACTAAAAAAGAAGGAGACAGAATCGTAATTTTGGAAGATAAAGACGGTGACGGAAAAGCGGATGAAAGCAAAGTTTTCTATCAAGATGCTTCTCTGAATGCTCCTTTGGGCATTTCGGTATTGGGAAATGTAGTGATTGTTTCGCAAAGTCCCTATGTTTGGAAACTGACCGATACCAACGGAGACGATAAAGCCGATAAAAAAGAAATTCTTTTTCAAGGAATGAAAGGCGAACAGCATGATCACGGAATGCACGCCTTCGTGTTTGGTCCCGATGGGAAATTGTATTTCAATTTTGGAAACGAAGGTAGAACCCTGAAAGATGCCGCTGGAAATGTGGTGAAAGACCAATTCGGCAAGGAAATTTCTGAGAAGAATTATCAAGAAGGCATGGTTTTTCGTTGCAATATGGACGGTTCGGAAGTGGAATGTTTGGGAAGTGATTTTAGAAATAATTACGAAGTAGCGGTGGATTCTTACGGAACAATGTGGCAATCGGATAATGATGATGACGGTAACAAAGGGGCAAGAATTAATTACGTGATGGAATACGGAAATTATGGTTATAAAGATGAAATATCTCGGGCTTCTTGGAATATAAATCGGACTAATATTGAGGAAGAAATCCCAAAAAGACATTGGCATTTGAACGACCCTGGCACAATGCCAAACTTGCTACAAACTGGCTCAGGTTCGCCCACGGGCATGATTGTGTATGAAGGAACGCTGTTACCAAAGGTTTTTCAAGGACAAATGATTCACTGCGAACCTGGGCATAATGTGGTTCGTTCCTACCCCGTTCAAAAATCTGGTGCGGGCTATTCTGCCGAGATTGTGAACGTGATGAAACAGGAAAAAGACCAGTGGTTTCGCCCTGCGGATGTGTGCGTTGCTCCTGATGGTTCACTCATTGTGGCAGACTGGTATGACCCAGGCGTGGGCGGACACCAAGCGGGTGACCAAGTGCGTGGACGT
The DNA here is from genome assembly GCA_034519515.1 of Arcicella sp. Lineage (GTDB taxonomy): Bacteria > Bacteroidota > Bacteroidia > Cytophagales > Spirosomataceae > Arcicella. The sequence goes on along the minus strand of JAXHOK010000012.1, from coordinate 49,415 downwards.
ATTTACAGAATTGCTCCCGAAAATACGCCTTATAAAATTCCAGTGATGAATTTATCGACTCCTGCGGGGGCGGTGGTAAGTTTGCAAAGTCCCAATTTAGCCACTCGTTATTTGGCTTGGGAGGCTTTGGTGAAATTTGGCAAAGGTGCTGAGAATGAATTGGTTAAATTATATAATTCAGAAAATCCACGAATGAAAGCACGGGCATTTTGGGCGTTGAGCAAAATGATTGATGGTAAAAAGTATGTAGAAATGGCTTTGACGGATGCAAATCCAGATATTAAAATTGCAGGAATCAGAGCGGCTCGTCAGTTGAAATTGGATGTACTTTCATATCTAAAACCACTTGTGAAAAATCCAGACCCACAAATTCGCAGAGAGTGTGCGGTGGCATTGCATGGTAATAAATCGCCCGAAGCCGCAGAATTGTGGGCAATTTTGGCAACGCAACATGATGGAAAAGACCGTTGGTATTTGGAGGCTTTGGGAATTGGTGCGGCTGAAAATTGGGATGCTTGTTTTACCTCTTACTTGAAAAAAGTAGCTGATCCAACGCAAACTTTGGCAAGCCGAGACATTGTGTGGCGAGCAAGAACTAACGAATCCGTGAAGTTTTTGGCAAGTTTAGCCACAGATTCCAAAACCGAATTAAAAGACCGTTTACGTTATTTTAGAGCTTTTGATTTTAATAATGGTAAATCAAAATCTGAAACTCTTTTGGCAATGTTGAAGGGCAATTCAGCCGAGCAGAGTCAGATTAATCAATTGGCTTTGAGTCATTTAGATGTTGATTTTGTAAAAACATCACCCCCCGCAAAAGCTGCCCTCAAAACCCTAATGAGTAACTTGGAAGGAAAAGCGTACTTGGAAATTCAAGGTAAATATTTGATTCCAGAAGAAAATGCCAGGTTGTTTGCCATGATTAGTGAAGGGAAATCCATTAGAGAAGCCTCAGAAATTTTGTTAAAATCGCCCGAAGGAATTGCCTTGATCAAGCAAACGATTAATAATCCAAAACAGGAAAGTACCGCTTTGAAATTGATGAGTGGCATCAAACACAACGGGGGGAAAACTTCTCTGGATATGTTGCAAGCCGTGATGTTCGACAAAACCAAAACGCCAACGATGCGAAAAGAAGCCACTCGATTTTTGGGTGGAAGCATGGGCGGCGAAGATGCAATTTTGGCTTATTTGAAAGAAGGAAAAATTCAAAAAGACTTGATTCCAGTGGCTGTAGAGGGCGTAAGTTTCGCTTGGCGGAAGAATGTAAAAACACAAGCGGCAAAATATTTGGGTAATGCAGCAACAAATACCAAAACCAAACTACCGCCCATGTCGGAACTAATTGCCATGACGGGCGATGCCAAAAAAGGCGTTGAAATCTTTGCGGGCAACTGTTCGGTATGTCATCAAATCAACGGTGAAGGGATTGATTTTGGACCAAAACTGTCAGAAATTGGTTCAAAATTAGGGAAAGAAGGTCAATATTTAGCTATCATGTACCCCGATGCTGGAATCGGTTTTGGCTATGAAGGTTGGGAATTGAAAATGAAAGATGGTTCAGTTTTGAATGGGATTTTAGCCTCAAAAACTGAAACCGATTTAGTGTTAAAAATGCCTGGTGGAATTGTGCAAAACTTAAAAACCAGTGCTGTAAAATCTATGAAGCAATTACCTAACTCAATGATGCCCAGCGGTTTAATGGACGGAATGACAAAGGATGAAGCGGTGAATTTGGTGGAGTATATGGTTAGTTTGAAGAGGAAGTAAGTTTTTGGGAAACGGTACAGGGTGAACGGGAAACGGATTTTGGGACTTGAAAAGAGTTCTGAAATCCGTTTTTGTTACTTTACGGAAGCCTTCGCTTTGAGCGAAGGCTTCCGTTTGAAAAAATATCTTAGAAGCCGTTTTAAAATATCTTACGACAAATTCTGATTGTCTTATTCTGACTATCGAAACCATATTTTTTACACAAGATACGCTGTATATTCCTTAAAAAAATATGATTCCGCTACTCAAAAAATACAATTAAACTTTATTCAGAATATATTTTAAAACGGCTTATTAGTATCGAGCAAATGAATGTATGTTTCATATAGATTTTCAGTTTATTAAATTTGAGTTTAAATAGAAAGATAAAAAAATATTTTTTCATCCAGATAGCATATACAAATGTAATTTACTGAAAGTTAATATCGCTTAAAACAACATTAAAAACCCCTTAAAAATCAAACATTTACACCCAATTATCGTTCACAAAACAAATGCTCAAAAGTATGAAAATCTTTATCATTCTTCTCCTTGTAACCCTTTGTGGAACAGTAAATACTTTCGGACAATTTGAACATCCGAGCAACGTTCCGAGTGATAGTATTTTTAATTTGGGTAATCATCAATTTAGGCATCAGGGTCTAACTTTCGAGACGACCAGAGCCTTGAGAAAAGCCTTAAATCTTGACCGAGATTCAGAATTATACCAATCCAGTCGTGAATATACTCGCAGTAAAAGGAAGGCGTACGTATTTGAAATTCTTGGTATTGGATTAATTGGGGCATCGGTTGACGGATTTTTCGTTCAAAAAAGTGAGGTCGTCCAATTCCTCTAATTATGGGCTTGGCTTCGGTGGGGGCGGGGCTTTTGTTTTGGAAAAAATCAAATCGTCAATTCAATAATTTTATTGATGATTATAACCACGCCGTTCACGATAAGTATATTCAAGACCGTTTTGTGAAACCTCAATTAACGCCAACCAGTCAGGTTAATGTTGGTTTTAAAATTGGATTTTAGGGGAATGTTTATTGTTGTTACAAGGGGTATTTTTTGTTAAAAATATCCTTTAAATGTATCAGAAAATCAACCCATCCTATGCCCCCCAAATCGTAGGAATTTCCTTCAATCTATCGTTATTATCTTCAATTCCCCAAATCAGAAATTTTCAAGGACTTCACTTTCACCTTGCCTCCGTTGGTAAAAAGTGAGAAAATATTAGAATTTTCTTCTGGAAAAATTAAATCACTAATGGTTACTCGTCCGTCGTTGCCAAAAACCTCTACGGAGGTTTTATCAACTAATATCTTCATTTTCACCGTTTTTCCTTGCATTTTCATATCGACGGCTTCTACGGAAGCAAAATTTTCTTGAATGATTTTACCCGATTTTCTTCGGTCTAAATACAATTGTTGTTTCCGTACATCGTAGCCTACAATGGTTTCTTGCACAAACTTTTTATCGTCTTTTTTGTCTTTCAATTGAGCGATTTTTACCCCAAAATCTTTGGATGATTTTACTTCAAATTCTATTTCGACCATATAAGAGTTTTTAGCAAAAATACTTGAACCACTGATTTGTTTATCTTTGGAAAGTACAAAATTATTTTTCTCAAAAATTTGATACTCTTTCTTCGCTTTCAACATCGGAATTGGCTGTTGAAACAAGCGTAAACCTTCGGGTGTATTACTCAACGATAGGCTTCTTGGCACGTTCATTTGTCCCTTCCAAGGAAAAGTAGGCACGGCATCTGCATATTGCCAACTCGACATCCACCCCAACAAAATTTTCTGATTATCGGGTGCATCCGTATAAGGAATAGCGGCATAGAAATCTTTTCCAAAATCAACGTACAACTTTGTTTCGGGCGAATTATCATTTTTGAAAGTTGTACCATCAAAATCGCCAATATAATACTGCATACCTGTAAAATCATTGACGGGTCCGTTAGTAGAATTAAACAGTATCCATTTGGTATTCTGAGGGTTACCATCAATTGGCACTTCAATTAACGATGGACATTCCCATATTTTTCGTATTTCCCCTTGATTGCCAAATTCTCCCGCACGAGTCCATTCTTTGAGATTTTTAGAGATAAAGAATACCACCTTAAACTCCTTTGGGAACACCACTGACATGACCCATTTTTGGGTTTTTTCATGCCAAAAAACGTGCGGGTCACGGAAGTCGGTCATCTGTAAATCTATCACAGGATTACCCGCATACTTTGTCCAAGTACGCCCTTGGTCGTTGGAATATGCTAAGTATTGAGCTTCCTTTTTACCATCGTGATAATCGGCAGTATAAATGGCAACCATGCAAGGCTCTGAGCCTTGTTGAAAACCACTCGAATTAGTTTTATCAACCACCGCACTTCCTGAAAAAATCCATACGGAGTCTTCTAAAATGGCAACTGGTAAATGTTCCCAATCAACTAAGTTTTTACTTACGGCGTGTCCCCAACTCATGTGCCCCCACTTATTTTCGTAGGGATTATGCTGATAGAAAAGATGGTATTCTCCTTGATGATACACCAAACCGTTGGGGTCGTTTATCCAGTTTTTAGGGGGGGCAAAATGATAGGCTGGTCGCCAATGAGGCGTTTCCTTTTGCGGTGTTTGGGCAAAAGATAAGATTGGGAAAAGCAGGAGTAATAATATTTTTTTCATGTGGGAGATTGATTTTCTAAAACCTAAACTACATAAATTTTAACTAAAAGAATATGATTAAGGAACTGAAAAACAATAAGTAGACGTTTTTTAAATGCCCTTTTTTGCACCACTCTACGTTGCGGAATGCCGCCCAGATTAAATCCTCATTTAGCGATGCTAAACTGCGGCGACCGTCGCACGGTTTTATCGCCTTGATTGGCACAAAAAATAACATTTAAAAATTCATCCACTTATTATTTTCCCGTTCCTAAGGAAACCTTCGCTTGAAGCGAAGGCTTCCTTAAAATGTCAAATAAACAGTAACAAATAACCAATGCCTATTATCCCTTTTTCATTCCTTCCCGAATCTTCCGTTCCGCCAAATTATCCTGTGGTTCAAAGAAAATTTTATCCTTAATTTCTTCGGGTAAAAATTGTTGTTCCACGTAATTTCCTTCATAATTATGGGCGTATTTATAGCCTTTGCCATAGTCCAATTCCTTCATCAACTTCGTGGGAGCGTTGCGTAAATGCAAAGGCACGGGCAAATTCCCCGTTTCTCTGACCAACGCCAAAGCCTTATCAATCGCCAAATAGGCAGAATTACTTTTGGCGGAAGTGGCTAAATAAATAACCGTTTGCGAAAGAATAATGCGGGCTTCGGGCAGACCAACGGCTCTGATGGCTTGGAAACAGGTATTTGCCATCAATAGGGCATTCGGATTGGCAAGCCCAATGTCTTCGGAGGCTAAAATCATCATTCGCCTGCCGATAAATTCGATGTCTTCGCCACCCTCAATCATGCGAGCGAGCCAATAAATGGCGGCATCGGGGTCGGAGCCACGGATGGATTTGATGAAAGCCGAGATAATATCGTAATGATGTTCACCGTCTTTGTCATAAATGGCAATGTGCTGTTGTAGTTTTTCAACCACCATTTCATTGGTAATTTCTAAAACTTCTTCGCCATCGCCAAACGTTGTTACCAATTCCAGAATGTTATACAACTTTCGCCCATCGCCACCCGAAAACTGTAACATCGCATCGTACTCCTTGATAACGATGTTTCTTTTCTTCAAAAAAACGTCTTTTTCTAAGGCTTGATTAACCAGAAAAATCAGTTCATCTTTCGTTAAAGATTTTAAAACATAGACCTGGCAGCGAGACAAGAGGGCTGAGATAACCTCAAAGGAAGGGTTTTCGGTGGTTGCCCCGATGAGCGTAACCACGCCTTTTTCGACTGCCCCCAAGAGTGAGTCTTGTTGAGATTTTGAAAAACGATGAATTTCATCAATAAAAAGTATAGGAGAAGGGGAATCGAAAAATTGATTTTTCTTGGCAGAATCAATTGTTTCACGAATATCTTTTACACCCGAATTGATGGCAGAAAGGGCATAAAAGGGGCGTTTCAAGGCTTTTGAAATAATGCTTGCCAAGGTGGTTTTACCAACGCCAGGCGGTCCCCAAAGAATAAACGAAGGCACTCGCCCAGCCTCAACGGCACGCCGCAAAACTGCCTTTTGACCAACCAAATGTTGTTGCCCAACATAATCATCCAGCGTTTCTGGACGCATTCTTTCGGCTAAGGGTTGCATAGTTTTTCGATATTTGGTTTTTGATATTCGACGTTCGGAATTTTAGAAACGCAATATCGAAATTTCTCAGAGCAACAACAAAGAAGAATCACCATAACTCAGAAAGCGATAATCGTTCGTCATGGCTTCGTGATAAACTTTTCGCCAATCTTCGCCAATCAATGCCGCTATCAAAAGAATCAAGGTGCTTTCGGGTTGGTGGTAATTGGTGATAATTCCTTTACAAACCTTGAATTGATAACCTGGGAAGATAAAAATTTCGGTTTCAGCCGTAATTTCTTCGATTTTTAACTCATTCATTTTAAGCAAAATAGCTTTCAAAGATTCCTCCACCGAAGGCAAATTCTCGTGTTCATAAGGATAAAGTTTTTCAATCAATAATGGCGAATTATCACCTTTCAAAAACTTTACGCCATACCAATAAATACTCTCCAAAGTTCGCATAGAAGTTGTACCTACGGGGATGGTATTACCCAAATTTTCTAAGAGGGTTTCAATATTTTTCTTGGTAAAAACCACTTGTTCATTGTGCATTTTATGCTCCACGATATTCTCGACTTTGATGGGCTGAAACGTTCCTGCCCCCACGTGTAGCGTAAGAAAATCTTGCTTAAATCCTTGTATTTCAAGGCTTTGCAAGACTTCTTCCGTAAAATGCAAGCCTGCTGTCGGGGCAGCTACTGCTCCTTTTTTCTCTGAATAGACGGTTTGATACGTTTCAGAATCAGAGGCTTCGGTTTCACGATTGAGATAAGGCGGTAATGGGATTGTGCCGAGGGCTTGGATTAAATCAACGAAAGTTATCTGAGTCGTATGTCGTAAGTCATAAGTCGTGAGTGTTGGCTCTGATTCTAATTTATCGTTAGTTTCATCACTTACGACTTTCGACTTTCGACTTACCACTTTCCACAATAATTTCACATGATTTTTTTCTTCATCTTCAATCTCCGCTTTTACTTCAATATCTTGATTTTCTACTTGAATAATTTGGCTCAAAATATCGCTTTTTTTCCAACGTTTTCGGTTGCCAATCATACATTCCCATACGCACGAATTAGTTACTTCCATTGCCAAATTAATGACGGAAGTTGGGGCGACTGGATGCAATAAAAATATTTGAATAACCGCTCCTGTGGGCTTCTGAAAGTGTATGCGGGCGGGAATTACTTTGGTATTATTGAAAACCAACAGGCTATTTTTGGGCAAATAATCTGTAATATTTTTAAAAACCGAATGGGCGATTTTGCCTTGCTGATAAACCATCAGTTTAGATTCATCACGTTTGGTTAAAGGAAATTTAGCAATTCGCTCATTGGGCAAATCGTAGGTATAATCGGTAAGTTTTATGTGCTGCATTGTGTTATGCCAAAAAATTAATCTTCTATTTTAGGATTCGTGTAGAGCAATCTTATCGGTAGATAAAAAACCCAGATTAACAACAAAACTGCCCCTAAAACTAATAAATAAGTATAATCAGTTTTGTAAGTTCGTTCGTCGTTAAGTGCCAATAAGGCCCTGAGAATCAGTAATAAAAAGGTATTGACAATGGCAGGAAGAAAGTTGAGCCAATTGCTCAAAACGGTGATGACTTGCTGACGATCGGCAAGCCATTTTTTGTTTGGAATCCAAGAAAAAGCCTGAATAGGGAGTTTCTGAACACTATTGACCAACAAGACCACAATGATATTCAAGGCTAACATCAAGCCCCCGAAGAGATAAAAAACCTGATTTTTGGGTAAAGTAGCATCTCCACGCCCATCTGCTCCAAAATGTACCGCCGTTGGGTCGGGCAAGCCACGATAGGTAAATAAAAGAACCATAACGAATGCCACAATCGACAAATAACGCCATGCTCTGGAAAAAAAATATTCTACACTCATGCTTGGTGAATAGTTATTGGAAATTGGTTACTTTCCAATATTAAGTAAAAAATTATTATTTTTGTTTGAATGCAAAATTACGGTAGGATGGGCAAGATTTCTAATAATTAGGGGACAGTATTTTGATTTGTAGTTTTCATGCAATATTCTGAAATAAATCCTTAAATTTGATTAATAAAATGCAAACACAATGAACTCAAATAACATCATATACATGGGAACTAACGCCCCGAGAATTCATCAAGAAATCATTGCTAAATTGGTTTATGGCGTTACGTTATTTTTAAAAAATGGTGTAACCTCATTATTTCCATATCCAGAAACGATGATTGATGAAAGCGAAACCAGCCCTGTGCCAGACGTAATGTTAGTCAATCGTGAGAATGATTTAGCCCAAGCCATTATTGAAATTACGCATACGCAAGGCTTCAAAAAAGACGTTCAGAAAGTAAAAGATTTAATGCAAGAATACAACGTTCCCGAAGGTTTTGTGTATGATTATAAATTGAAAATTTGGCAAAGTATTTCTTCAAAAAATAATGCCTCACAATCATTTTGCGAAGCATTAAATTATGACTTGAATAACTTTTTGATTGACTAAACATCAAACTTCCTCAACCGTCATTTGTTTCTCATACAATTCTTTATAAACCCCGTTAGCTTCCATCAAATCATTGTGTGTGCCTTGTTCTACGATATGTCCATCGTCGAGCATAATAATATTATCGGCTAATTTTGCCGAGGAAACTCGGTGTGAAATTATCACCGAAGTACGCCCCTGCATGATGGTTTGAAGGTTGTTCAAAATCTGGTTTTCGGTTTTGGTATCAACCGCCGAAAGGCAATCATCCAAAATCAAAATCCGTGGCTCACGAGCAATGGCACGGGCAATGGAAAGGCGTTGTTTTTGTCCTCCCGAAAGCGTTACGCCACGTTCGCCCAAAACGGTACCAAATCCTTCGGGGAAATCAATCACGTTATCGTACAAATCGGCATCTTTGGCAGCTTGGATAATTTGTTCCTCTGTGATATGTTCTGAACCAAATCCTACGTTATTTCTGATAGAATCCGAGAACAGGAAAACATCTTGTGGAACATAACCAATTTGTGAACGTAATTGATTAACGTTCAGGTTTTTAATCGGATAATTATCCACTTTTATTTCTCCCTCAGTAACGTCATACATTCGGCAGAGTAAGTTGGCGACGGTACTTTTTCCCGAACCCGTTGTGCCTAAAATTGCTACGGATTCTCCCGCTTTTACGTTCATCGAAAAGTCTTTCAAAGCCACGATTCCAGAGTCTGGATAGACAAAATGAACGTTGTTAATTTCAATATCTCCGCCAATTTCTTTGCTAATATTTTCGTGAGAAATTATATCGGTTTTTACGTTCAAAAATTCATTAATCCGTTGTTGAGAAGCCGCCGCTCGTTGAATTTGCGAGGCAGTCCAACCTAAGGCAATCATGGGCCACGTGAGCATATAAACGTACATAATAAACTCCGTAATACTGCCAGGAGTGAGTCGCCCAGCCATTACTTCCATGCCGCCAATATAAATCACAATCACAGAACTCAATCCCGCCAAAACCGAAACCAAAGGCGAAAATAGCGAATCTACTTTGACTAAATCCAAGGATTTTTCACGGTAAACATTGGCTTGCTTGGTAAAGGCAATCGTGGATGGTTCTTCTTGGACAAAAGCCTTCAAAACCCGAATGCCTGAGAAAGCCTCTTGCGTAAAAGTCGAAATTTTGGATAAATTTTCCTGAATTTGCTCCGACTTTCGCATGATAATCGTATTGACAAAATAGATACTAAACGACAAAAACGGTACGGGCAAAAGCACATACCAAGTCAGTTTTTGATTGACCGAAAGCATATACCCAACCACCAAAATAAATACCGTAATCAAGTTTAAACCATACATAATGGCGGGTCCCACGTACATACGAACCTTATTGACATCCTCGGAAATACGAGCCATCAAATCGCCCGTATTGTTTTGTCGATAAAAACTTAATGGAAGGGTTTGGTAATGATGATAAATTTCATTTTTGAGGTCAAATTCAATGTGTCGAGACATTACGATGAGCGTCTGCCGTACCAAAAACAAGAAAATTCCTTTCAGTAAAGCCAATACCAAAATCAAGATTCCATAGAGCAGAATCGAGAAAGCGAAGAATTCGTAAATGGAAGTTTGGAGTTTGAAGCCATCGAAAAGGAAATATAAATCAATGGTTTCCTTCACTAAATCGAGGGCATATCGCACAATTTGGGCAGGTACAACGCCAAAAAGATTAGAAATAAAAGTGAAAAGAGTACCCAAAATCAAGTACCATTTGTATTTCAGTAAGTATTTATTAAGATGACCCAGTGATTTCATATAATTGAGAACGCATCAATTTGTGGATTTGTTCACTGGGTGCAAAATTACGATTTATTTGTGATGGAACACGGATTTTAGGGATTGGACACGGATAAAATCGAAGGTTATATTTCAAAGTGGACTATCTCGTAAACCATTTCTTAACCTCATCTTTCATTTGGTCGTTGGTGGTATAATTACCTTTTTTTACTTCGGTGAGCGATTCTGAGATTCTGCTCTGTTGTAAAGGAGTTAATTCATCCAAAACATCTCCTTTCTGATTCAAAAATAATGTCAAAGAATCGTAAATATCATGCAGATAATTAAAGTCATTGATTTTATCAATCATTTTATGAATTGTAGATTTTACTTGAATTTCTACCATATATTTTAATGTTTTCTATTTTAAAATCATGAAGGAAATAGTAAGTTCCCAAATTATATGTACCAGAACCTAAAATGCATTCATTATCAATTTCCTAACAAACCTGTTAGAAGCCGTTTTATAAAATATTGAACTCATGAAATATCAAAAACAAAAATCCTAAAATTTGCCCTATCAAGAGGTTATTTTAGGATTTTTTTACTTTTTTAACAATTAGTAACGCAAACTAAATAACCTCACCCATTACTACTCATCCTTTTTGCCCCGTTCTTCGTTGGTAAAACCGAATCGTCGGAGAGCCTCATTTAGCGATGCTAAACTGCGGTTTTACCGCATCGAAAGGAACAAAAATAATCGGGCGGCGTTCCGCTTCGTATTAATGGATGATAGTATTTAATTCCCGTTACTTACTCAAAACCCCTCGACTAATCAACTGATTCAAAAAATTATCTGACTCATGGGGCGTTTTTTCAACAGGGCGAATATCTGAATGTCGTAATTTGGTATATATCGGTTCGGGAATTGTGTAGGAAACATATTTCTTTTTATCGAAAAGAAAACAATCTGAATCTATATTGAAAACTCCAAAATTTGATTTATTTAGGCGATAACTCCCCTCATTGACATTGATATTTTCCAGATTTGCAGGCTCTACTTTTTTAAATGCCTGTGGATTGATCACTTCGTGCAAATTGAGCCATCCTTCCCATTGTTCGGGGTGTTGTTTCAATATTTCCGAAAAGCGTTCGTAAATTCCTTGAGTTGTTGTTTTGAAATAGGTTTCTCTATCAACGTTTTTGGACGGTTCAATCACTTTATTGAATTTCAAGACGATTTCTTCCCAATTTTTTCGATAGCTAACTGCCTCTACAATAGGCACTTGTGCTAAATATGACAAATACGCAACCCCTGCTCGGGCATAAATGGATTCTTCCAGAAAGTCAATTTCACAACTGTTTTCATTTTTGATATTTTTATTGCCCGAACCACTATTACCATCAATGTATATCAATAATTTTCTGCCATTTTTCAATTCTCCCAGCATCTTCCGAATGGCATTGGGTTCGTCCACCGAAATAATAGAAATGCGGTCTTCTTTAAATCCTGCTAATTTTTTATAACCTTCATACATTTTATTAAACCAACCACTACTCGTTTTCATCACAAAATCTGAAAGTACCAGTGTGAGGTTTACTCCATTTTTTGCCAAATAATGATTTATCAATCTGCTCGAACCCATGTGGAAAGTGCAGATGATGGCGGGATTATTCCTCAGATAATCCAGCGTTTCACCATCCATTCCTTCCACCTCCACATTTTTATCCAAAACATCAATATGCTGTTCGTCCAGAACACTTAGGCTTTGGTGAACAAATATTTTCTTGAAAGTATCTTCATGTTTTTCGAGCGGTAATGAAGGAATAAAATTCAACAAATTAGCACTAACGAAATTCAAAGTTCTGTTCAATTTATCATCGGTGGTTAAATTGAGCGATTTTGAGCTATGATTAATAAGCTCTTTCTTACGTGAGACATATTCTTGCTGTGTCATTTTTTGAAAAGTTTAGAGTTGCTAATACATTGAACTACAAGGAGATATATAATAATAACGGTTGAAAACAACGACAAAACAGTATCAATAACGGTGGCTTGATTTTGAAGCCACTGATTATCTTGGAAAGTCAAATAAAGCGTATTGATGTTGTTATAGACAAAAAAGCATAAGTAATAATAGACCAAAATCCAGAAAATTAGATCCAGGAACGAATAAATTACCACTGTTTTTGAAATTGCCCAAGTTGTTTTTAAAGTATTGACGGAAAAACTTTTTTTTTACTCAGAACTTCCTTTGACCTTATTTTGAGATTTGGAACGCTGAAATAATCGCTAAAAATCCAGTAACCATCGTATTTAAAAAAGGGATTCAGCGAAGTAATAATGCTGATAAGGTTTATTAATATCAGCGGAAATAAAATAGATTTTGGCATCCCGATATACAACATCAAAACCAGCAGAATATTAGTGATTAATTGAAAATAAATTCCTCCAAAATTTACTACATTTCTCGAAATTCGGTTGAGTTGCCAGATGTTTGTAACGTTGGTAAAAAACACTGGAAAGACAAAATAAAAGCCAAATCCAATTTCTTTAGGTTGAACTCCGAAATGTACGGATGCGGTGGCATGACCAATTTCGTGCCACAGAATGATGAATATGAATGAACAATAAACTATTAAAAGATTAGAGATAGAAAATGTAGAGACCTGATAACGATACAGTTGTGATATGGAAAGGCTGGAAAGTTCGCTAAAAAAGAAAACTGTAGAACATAAAGAAATCAGTATGACCAAAGCCATCACATACTTGTTGTGGAGATTGGATAAACCATCATAAATTTTTTGAAATTGCCCTTCTTTCACCAAAACAAATTTGTGAGTGATGGCATCAAGATTAGTGCTTGTTTCGGTGGTGTTGAGTTTCTCGAAAACGGAAGCTAAGGTTTTGTCAATGAAAGTCTGTGAGACATTTTGATTGTGATATTTCTTGCTGATTTCTCCGTAAATATATTCGGAATTTGAGGTCTGCTTATAACAATCAAGAATGTCGTAAAGAATTTCGCTGATGGTAAAATATTTGTTGTCGTTGCCTAACAATAAGAACCTTACTTCATTTGTTTCGACAATTTTTTTTAAGGAAAATTCCATGATTTCAGGTTTTGAGGAGATTATTAAAATAGTTTAAAGAAAAAGATTATTCTCAATAATAAGGGTTCGCCTTCACGTATGCGTTTCTGAGGTTGCTCGCAATGATTTTAGGTTAATGGCTCACCATCAAGAATAATCTTTCAAATAATCTTAGTCAAGTTCAATCGTGATTGTAACTTTGCTTGAAGTTGAAGCCAATTCTAATCTTGACTCTAATTGCTCCATTACGATTGCGTTGTCGAACAAATTTTCGGTTGTTTGGTTTGAAATTTCCATTGTTATTTAGACTTTATTGTTGTTTTTTCCTACTCTGAAAGGTTTTCGGATGCCCCTTGGTTTGTGTTAATTCTGGTAAAAATTCTTAGTCAAGTTCAATCGTGATTGTAACTTTGCTTGAAGTTGAAGCCAATTCTAATCTTGACTCTAATTGCTCCATTACGATTGCGTTGTCGAACAAATTTTCGGTTGTTTGGTTTGAAATTTCCATTGTTATTTAGACTTTATTGTTGTTTTTTCCTACTCTGAAAGGTTTTCGGATGCCCCTTGGTTTGTGTTAATTCTGGTAAAAATTCTTAGTCAAGTTCAATCGTGATTGTAACTTTGCTTGAAGTTGAAGCCAATTCTAATCTTGACTCTAATTGCTCCATTACGATTGCGTTGTCGAACAAATTTTCGGTTGTTTGGTTTGAAATTTCCATTGTTATTTAGACTTTATTGTTGTTTTTTCCTACTCTGAAAGGTTTTCGGATGCCCCTTGTTATTCTAAAAAAAGAATGTTTTTACAAGTTATTATTACTCACTGGAGTCAGTTCATAACCCAATTTATTTAAGAAAGTAAATAAAGACGATTTCGGATTTGCAACACTCATGAAATCAATCAAGAATAAAGTTGACTGGTTTTTCACGATGGCATCTATTCTTGTACTGCTCAATTTCATTTTGGCATTTTCAATTTCAGGGTATCCATAGCGTGCATTTAGGTAACCATTAGTGATACAAAGCGAGGTAAGTCCGTGTACGTTTTCTTGGGCATAAAAAATTTCTTTGGCTTCAAGGTCGGTCTGCATTTTGTCTCTGTTATTCAACAAAAACCCTATTGATTTGTCCCAAAACGCTTTATCATAACCATCAAATAATTTTGTGTATTCTTCAAGCCCAAATAATTCTCCTTGTTTAATGGCTTTTTTATTGGCATATTCCCGAACATAGTTTTCATAAACTTTGGTGGAAGAAGTATTACAATCAACAATACTATTGTTGATAATAATTTTGAACAAGAAAACGGGTTTTATCATATTAACGGTGTTTTCGTCCAAACCTGCCTCCGAAGCAATATCAACCAGATTACTATAAACCGAACTTGACATATTATTTTTTGCCGATTGTTTTTCACTGTTCACCATTCCTAATGCTTGGAGTTTTGACTTGTTTTTGGGGTCTCGGCTCGACTGTTCATAACAGATATATTTCACACTATTCAGAGCCGCCACCATCTTACTATTCAGAGGGGTACTTTTACATAAGTTGGTGGTTGTCAGGAGAATATACGAATCTTCTTTCAATCCATTCCCGCTAATTTTCCACAATAATGAATTTTCAGGTTTACTGTTCTGTGCTACTATGTTTGTTACAAAGATATGCAATAATAACAGCGGCACATTTGAGGGCGAAATTTTTAGTTACATTTTTCATCTTTCTAATCGTTTAGTTTTTACAATAAGTTTATTCATTAATTCTATTTTCTACTTCACTTTTCAGTTTTACTTTACTTGGTTTTACTTTTTTATTACCGAATCTGTAACTAAAAGTCATGGTTATGAATCGAGATTCTTTTTTTACGGATTGATTCGTCAAAAGTCCATTATTCTCAAAATAAGTGATTTGTCTGTCGGTATTGAAAATATCTTTTACCGCCAAATTCAAGTTTCCTCGGTTGTTCATAACCGTTTTTCCGATGCCGAAGGTGGTCGTAAGATTCTGTTTAACCTTATAAAAACCCGTTGAATATGGACCAAAAAGCACTCCATTCAGTTGAATTGACCAACTATTGTTCAGTTGGATTGAGTTATTTAGTTCAAACCGATACGACCATTTGGAATTATAAATTCCCGTTAGGTTATTATTGGTGGCATATTCCAAAAAGCCAGTCCCTAAATCTGCGGTTATTGTCCATTCAGGCACAATTGCGTGTGATCCGTTCACATATACGTAGAATAAATCAGCGTATTTTTGGTTTTCAAAAGTAGAAATAGTTGCTCCGTTTCGCTGTAAGTATATGGCTGCCACGGCGTTTTCAGTTCGAGTATAACTCATGCCCAACATATAATTGTTCTTCAAGGTATAGGTAAGTTCTACGTTATTATTAATTTGAGGTTGAATGTTTGAATTGCCCTGACTGTATAAATTCTGACCAATATAACTCACGAAGGGATTCAAAATATTAAAACCAAATCGGTCGATGCTTCTTCTGTAATCAAGGGCAAAAATATGGTTCACATTTTTAGTATATTGGAACGACACATTCGGAAAGATATTCAAGTAATCTCTCGTAATTCGTTGGTTGGTTTCTTGCAACAATCCATCGGCAAGAGTGTTTTCAGCTCTGAGACCAACCCGAAGGCTATATTTGGTTGAAAAAACTTTTGAATAACTCACATAACCCGCACTGATGTACTCACGGTAGGTAAAATGATTAGACTTTGTACTATCCGAAAGCCACTGATTGCCGTCATATTTATTCCAATTATTAGCATTATCCGAACGATTATCTTGGTATTTTACCCCAATTTCAAACTTCCCAATCGGGGTGGGATGCACATAATCCAATGACGTTGAATAAGAGTTTGTATTGGCTCGGATATTACTATTCAGAAAAGGTTTACCAAGATAATTACCCTCTATTCTATCTCTCAAATCGTCATTTCGCCTTTTATTATTGTCGGTATAACCTGCATTGAAAGACAGTTGTCTGCCCGTTGAATCTATTTTCAAGGAATAATACATACTCAAATTATTATTGACGTAACCGTTATTAGCGATTCTCGAAATTGAAGATGAGTCTTTTTTGATTTCTGACAGATAAGTATTTGATTTTACATCTCCCAGACCTTCTAAACCATTATTTATTCCTAAATATGAAAATCCAATCTTACTACCCACACTCAAATCATATTCAAAACCCAACTTAAATGAGTTATTTTTCTTGGCACGAGTTTCACGTTCTTCCTGCATCATCGAAAAGTTTGATGATGCCAGTTTTCTGTCGGTATTGATATATTGCTTGCTACTTTCAAAGTCATAGCCACCGAATAAATTGAGCTTTTTGCTTCTATAAAAAACATTAATTCCTTCAACCCATTTTGAGTATATTCCAGAACCAAAGCCCGATAAAACACTGCCGTTCAACCCATTACGTTTGCTTTTCTTCAAGATAATGTTAATCACACTACCACCATTAGCATCATATTTTGCGGGCGGATTTGCCATAATTTCTATTTTCTCAATACTATTAGCGGGCATCGAATTGAGCATATTTTTCAACTCACTTTCGTCCAGATACAAGAGTTTGCCTTCAATCAAAACGTTTACGGTTTTACCCCTAAAATTAAGCCCACCGTTTTGTTCAGAAATTCCAGGCGACCGTAGTAGAATATCCAAAGCATTATCCCCCGCCGACAGCGGGTTTTTTGCCACATTCACAATCATTATTCCATCTTTATTTTCAACAAAAGGCTTCAAGGTTGATGCCGAAACAGAGACTTCTTCCAGAGCCGTAAAGGCAGGTATTAATTGCACAATGATTGAATCTGGGACGGTGTTTTCTCTGACAACTATTTGGGTATTTGCGTAATTTTCATAACCCAAACTTCTTAACGATAAGGTATATACGCCCGAATCTATCTTACTCAAATAAAATCTTCCGTTTTCATCGCTGAGTGTACTAAAAACTGCCTTATTCCTATTGTTTGACAACAAAACGCTAACATTGAATAATGGTTCACCTTTGGCATTATCCATCACTTTTCCCGTCACAACACCGCTCGGATGTTGTGCTTTCACATTGAAACTTATTATTCCAAATAAAATAAGCATCAACCACTCAAATTTTGTTTTCATGATTATTTCAGATAAATATTTTCATCCAGCCAAATAGGTTAATAATGGACTCAATTCTTCCTTTTGTAGTTCTTGTAAAACGATTGAAACACCTAATAATCCGTCCAAAATACGGGATTCACGCCCGAGGTAATATCCATTTTGAAGTTCTGGTTTCAACAATAATTCCGTTTGTTTTGTCCAGTAATTACTTGATTTCAAATACTCCTTTCCGCCTGTTTCCCGATAAAGGGCTTTGTAAAGCACCGCCAAACCGCTTGAACCGTTTGCCAAAGACGAATCCGTAATTCCCGTTTGTTCTTCGCTGGTGCGTGTGGTTGAATGCAAGCCAATATTTTCTGCTATTTCATAGTAATTACTTGATTCGTACCTTTTTGCTTGACGATGGAGTAATTTTACAAAATGTAAATCTCCAACTTTCCACTGCAATGAATTATTACTCGTCCAAGTGTCTTCATCAAAGGCTTCGGGCAAAAATGAAAACTGTTGCCAACTGGAATTCAATTTCATTTTTTTGCTTAACAAAAATTCAATCGTTTTTTCAATAAAATTATCAACGGTTTCGTCTTGCTCAGTTTGATTTTCTCGGTTCAACCAGAGCAAAAAGCCCATCAATCCATGCTGGAAGGTTAAATCAATTTCTTCAGAATCAAATAGTGTTTTGATGTAGCGGTAAATTTCTTGAAAATCACTCAATTCTGTATGCCAAGTTCGTCGTATTTTCTTAAACCAATCGGTTGAAATCTGTTCATTTTCATGCCACCAAAAACCCGAAATTGACTTTGTTTGATTAGCCCTAATTTCTTGATTAATTTTATTGATAATTTTTTTATAATTAAGTAAATTATCCAAACTAATCTGATTTGAATTAAATGAATGAACTGGTATTTCGGTGAAATTTGACATATTAAAGAGATACATAATTGAGTGTTTTCAAGTTTTCATAGTTAAATAGTTTAAGAGGTATTTTTTTGAGTTAAAGAGGTTCGTTTTTAAATGTGATTCAAAGTTGAACTAATAAATTCAGAGGTTAAAATTTATTATACTAAGGTGTCTTTTTGCTATACGAATGTTTGTTTTTAGAGGATTTTCAATTTGTTTGATTAAAACCAATCTCCTGTTTTCATGGAAATACTCAAATTGTTTTTATACGTTGAATCATTAGCAGACAACATAGTAATAGTGGTTTTTTTTACGATTAAAATAGTTTTCAAAGTCTTCATTTTTTTAATGTTTTTAAGGTTAAAATTTTTGATAATAAGAAATAAAACATTGGTTTTAAATTTTTCAATTAATTGATAGTCAGACATTTAAAAATAAATAAATAACATTAAACCCATCAATTAAAAACTTAAAATTTGTTACTTTGTTGTTTTATTGATTCAAAGTTGCATCAAAAAAATGAAGTACCAAATTAAATTATATAAATAGCTGTTTTCCCTATACTTTTATGTATTTTCGTGATAAGTTTATAAATAATAATAATGAGAAAACTTCACGAATGGTCATACAACTATTATCAAGACCATAAAAAAGGGATTTATTTTTTAGTCACCTTCTGGACTTTCTTTATTCTGTTCAATTCGTGGGCTTATTATGCTACTATTCATAATTGGAAGGACGTTTTAAGAGTACTGATTAATTTTCCATCATGGGCATTGTTGGTCTTTTTACCAAACTATCTTATTTTTAGACATTGTTTTCAAAAAAAAAAATATCTATTGGGGGTATTTTTAATTGTGGTGGATATTATTGTTTTTCTATGTTTGAGGTATTTTCTAAACATTTACCTTTATCCATTTTTAGGAATAATTACATCTTACACAGATAAAAGATTTGATTTATCTTATTTCATAGTAGAGAGTGCATACACCTTTGTGGATAATGTCATTCTTGCCTACGGGTACGGTTTCGCTAAATACGCCATTCATTTAGAAGCAAGAGAACGGAAATTGGTCGAAGCCAATGCAAAACTCCAACATCAACGAGATATGACACACATTGCGTTTCTGCAAGCTCAAATCAATCCCCATTTTTTATACAATACGCTCAATTTCATTTATTCAGAAGCCATCATGGTTTCAGATTCCGTGGCGGAGTCAATCCTGACGCTTTCCGATATTATGCGTTATACCCTCACAGAAACGGGACAAGACAAAATTGTATCGCTTTATTCAGAAATAAATCATATCAAAAACTACATCAAAATCCAAAAAATGAGATTCGGTAATGAACTATATCTTGATATGACCATCGAAGGAGAAGAAAATATTAATCATCTGGAAATTTTGCCCTTAGTCTTGATTTCATTTGTCGAAAATATTTTTAAGCATGGCGATATTCATGACCCAAAACACCCCGCCAAAATCTTTATCAAGGTGGAAGAAAATAGTTTTTTCCTTGCCATCTATAATCGAAAAAACAAAGGACCAAAAGAACAAACCAGTGGCGTAGGCATGAATAACATCAGAATAAGAATGGATATATTATACGGAGAAAAATATCAAGTAAATATTCTCAGAGATACAGATGATGAATTTGAACTGGAATTTACTATTTCAGATATGGAAGAGATATTCAGAAATTTCAAAAAATATAAAATACTCAATTAATAGAATAAGTTTTGTTATTAGACAAAAAAGTTAGATATTTGAAGTAAATATAATGTCAAATAAATGAAGGTGTAAATTATCAATCACTTAACCAATCAGATAACGCTATGATAAAATGTATAATTGTTGATGATGAAAAACCAGCCATTAATTTACTCACTAAATATAGTCGGAGATACTGCATATTTGAATTTGTGTGATAGCACAACCGACATTATGGAAGTGCCAGCCATGATAAAAACCCATAAAGCCGACCTATTATTCTTAGACATCCACATGCCCAAACTCACAGGTTTAGATTTCTTAAAGCTCCACGCCGACGAAAATATCAAAGTAATTCTCACCACCGCCTACCCCCAATTTGCCTTAGAAAGCTATGAATTTCAGAATGTGATTGATTATTTGATGAAACCCGTGTCGTATGAAAGATTCCTCAAAGCCACTGATAAGGTTTTGAACATCATTAACCATCAAAAAGAAGGCAAACATGGCAATTCTTCGGAGCAACAAAATTTTATATTCGTAAAAACCGAACACAAAGGGAAAATCCAGAAAATTAATTTTTCCGATATTGCTTATATAGAAGGTATGAAAAACTATGTAACCATCTGCACAACAAAAGGCGACCGAATTATTACCTACATTGGTATTGGGGAAATAGAAGAATCCTTACCTATGACAGAATTCCTGCGGGTTCACCGTTCATATATCGTGGCAATAAACGCCATCGAAGCCTTGGATGGCAACGAAGTTATCATGAGAAATGCTCCTCGAATACCCACTGCCGGCAAGTATAAAGATGATTTTTTAGCCGCCTTTCAAAAAAAAATCGTGAATTTAAAATCAAAATCTCAATGAGATTTTAATTCCTATCTTAAAGATTTACCAAGCAACTTCAACTGCGGTAAATATTATCTTATCCAACAAACCCGATGGGCGAACTTGCCAGTTTTTAGTCGTAAAATAATCCTCTTTCCCTAAATTTTCTTTCAATCTTGCTGAGACATTGATATTATAAAATTTCTGCCAAATTACGCCTTTTTTCTCCAAAGCAATCACCCGATTTGCCATTGAATTGACGACCTCTATGGTAATAATATTTTGAGATTTCAATAATTTGGCGGGTACAAAAACTCGGTAAGTTGGTCCTAATAATGTACCTAAAACCATACTATTCACGCTTACCTTTGCACTTTCGGCAACCTTGCCTAAATCAATCCAATAGCCTGTTTTTGAGGTGTTTGGATTCTTGAATTGATGCGTATAAACTGCCGTTCCCGAAAAATCTTGATAGTCGTTGCCTGCCGTGTTTGTCCAAGAGCCTAAGCTATTGGTTTCAATGGTTTTAGGCAATGTTTCACCGCCTTCTGTGAAGGTTAATTTCCAGGTGCCAGTCAATTCTTGTGGATTGCCTTTGGTTTTGAAATAAGGGTAAATCGTTCCATTTTCAAGGGCATTGTTGGTCTGAATAATCAGCGATTCGCCAGCCATCATTTGCAAATAAACTTCTTGAGTTTTGGCACTGTATTTTGCCATACCCAACGTCCCCGTCATTGGATTGTACAAAGCTGCCGATTGAAACGCTGTCTGCAAATTTACCCAACCTTCAAAGTCCTTTCCGCTATCGTTATTCACAAAATAGTAGTTTCCTTTTGTGTATTTTTTCCGAACAAATTTTAAACCTTTATCCAGCATTGTTTCTCTTTGAACGGTTGCCACTGATAGGATAGATTCGAGGTTTTCGCCAATGATAAATTTACCATTGCCGATTAGGGTTTCTTTTGTACCTAAAACTTTGTTTTCTGTAAAAACTAAGCCCTCTGTTATCGTTTTTAATCTCTTTTCTTTTTCTAAAAAATGTCCAAATCCAGCAACGTTTTTGGGGAATTTATTATGAAAAATAATGGTTGCCCCAGCTTTTGCCAATTGTGTCAATTTCTCAAAAGTTTCTATGGGAATCGTCTTATTATCAGATACTAAGATGGTTTTATACGCCACGCCCCCCGTCTGAATTTGTTTGTTATTGACCGTTAAATTAGCCATTTGTCTGTCCGAAATATAGTCAAATGAATACCCTTTATCCAACATCGTTTGAACGATTATTTTGAAATCAGTATTATTAAATTCGGGCGTTACACCGTCAAAATGTTGTAGTAAACCTTTGGGAGTTGGTTCATAAAAACGGTCGTAAATTGGAAAGTATAAAAGGATGTCGTTATCAGGTTTGCTGTCTTGCAAAAATCCCTAAGTGCGAGCCACGTAGGTATTCAAAGTTGAAAAATGTTTCCAAAATGGATTTTGGGGCGTAAAATGAACCGCCGCATAAAATAACCAACCCGGGAATGCCTCATTTTGCGGAGAATAGTTGGTACCATGATAAAAAATATGACTTACGCCCCCCACAAAAAACAAGTCCAACGCCTTTTTGACATCGCCTAAATTGGATAAAAAATGTTCATTTTCCCAAGTTGCCGACTCTGATGAAGTCAATTTTTGCCCATCACATTATAGCGGCAGAGGAGGCAAATTTTATGCGTAACAAATCCGTTCCTTCAATTTCGGGAATATCCACCATCGAATACAAATCCAAAGTATTACCAGGCGAACCATGAGCTTGATTTCTCACAATTTTACCCTTATCTGCTCCCCATTTTGCCCAAACGGAAGTATATTTTTCCAGAATTAAATCAGAAATCGTTTCTCGG
The DNA here is from genome assembly GCA_034519515.1 of Arcicella sp. GTDB lineage: Bacteria > Bacteroidota > Bacteroidia > Cytophagales > Spirosomataceae > Arcicella. The sequence continues at coordinate 26,630 of JAXHOK010000012.1, read as the reverse complement.
TAATCACATAAAATTCTACTATTAGTATCGGTTTTGGCTTGACAGAATAAATGCGGCAGATAATTCCGAAGGTCATAACCTCTTCTTTTCTGAAATTCATTGAACAATTCAGGAGTCCAATCTGCCTGCCCACGAGCATCATCTACTTCATAGGAATCATTAAAAATGCCCTCAAATTACTCAAATCAGTATTTTGAAGAGCTTTATCGAATGCTCCGAGATAATTTTTAAGGGATTTTTCAGAGAAATGGTCAATCACATCACCTTCGCCACCTGATCCTGCACGTTCTACCATTTTGCCATGCCACCCTTCAAAAATAGCGTAGAGCGTCCAATTGCCTTTGGGGGCTTACCCGTCCAAAATACCGTCTTTCACTTTATTGGTCAAATTCAAAACCTCTCCCGTTTCTGAATATGCCATTAAGGTATTCAGGGGTAATGTTTTCTCAAATCTTACTTGGTCAATGGCTAATTCTTGCAGATTCGCTTGGCGAGAAATGGGTTGTTGCAAAGAAGTAATTTCTACTTTTTTATGCAATACGAAACGTAACAAAGGCTTTTGTTGAAAAGTTATGGGTTCGTCGATTTTTTCCCCTTCTTTCAAGGTGAAAACTCGGTGAGCCACGTATCTACACGCATCTTCGGGCGTTACCCAACGCCCGCCAAAGGTCAACCCGAAGCATTAGCCAAGTCGATTCCCAAGCCCAAACGCTTGCCTTCGTTGAGGGTATGGGTAAACATTTCAACCCATTTGGGCGAAAGAAAATCAATAAATTGGGCTTCATAGCCCTTCACGCCATATATTAGGGTAATTTCCAGACCTCCCAAATCTACTTTTTGGTAGGCTTCCAGATTGAAAGTCAAATCTTTCTGGTTATAAAATATTCTTAGGAACGGGAAAATAATAAGTGGATGAATTTTTAAATGTTATTTTTTGTGCCAATCAAGGCGATAAAACCGTGCGACGGTCGCCGCAGTTTAGCATCGCTAAATGAGGATTTAATCTGGGCGGCATTCCGCAACGTAGAGTGGTGCAAAAAAGGGCATTTAAAAAACGGCTACTTATTGTTTTTCAGTTCCTAAATTACGCCCAATTGTGCAAAAACGGGCATTGCCATTTGTAGGGCATCTACCCACGACCAATCATCTTTTTTGGTACTATTCACCAAACTATCCATCGACGCTTTAATGTCATGAATACGCTCTGGTTTAGCATCCATCAAATACAAATCAATGTAGGTTTGTCCACAGCATTGGTCATCGGCATTACGGGTTTTGATGCCGTTACGCAGTCCCCATTTATGAGTTTCTCCCCACGCCACAGCATAGTCATAATAGCGTTTTTGTGGGTTCACTTTATGCAAAGCCATCAATCCTTCATAATAAACCCCACGAGTCCAAATATTGCTTGGTCAGGTTTTGTCTGGGCTTACAATAGGTTTGCCCACGTCCGAATATTTGGTCATAAAATATTCGTTAGACACAGTTAAAGCTTTCAAAAGAGCCGTTTTTGAAATTCCGTTTTTAGCGGTCTCCTGGGCAAAACTGAATATGAAAAGAGCACAAAAAAAGATAATAAGGTTTTAAAGTTTTTCATCTGGGAAGGATTCAAAATTGATGGTTATGTTGTGCAAAATAGAATTGATATCGCAAAATCAATTTTTATCAGCACTCCTTCATTCATGTAACGTGCTGACTAAGGGAGCATACAAATTTAAACATACCCACTTCTGGTATGAACTTCCCGAAAGTAAAAATAACTTTCGGGAAGTAAATCTCTCGGTAACTTCCCGAAAGTTATTTCTACTTTCGGGAAGTTTAATGGAAGTCATGGGTACTTTATTAATTAGATGCTCCCTAACCAAGACAATTGCTTTAAATAATTACCGCCAAATACCACTATTCTCGTAAAAAATCTAAAAATCAATTTTCCTAAATCATTTTTTATCACAATAAAATTGACCCAAAAAAGCCTTTTATCTTAAAAAAATACTAATTTTGTGTCATCATTCATACAAAACGTTCTTTAATATAATAATGGTAAATAGACGACTTCTCAGAACTAAGGCTTTCCAAAATCTCTACGCCTTCCGCACAGCCGAACGAGCTGATTATCAACGATTCCACGACCAAATTGCGGAGTCTTTTCTGCCAAATCTTGATTTGATGATTCCCAAAGAGCAGCAAATTTCCAAATTAGAAGGGTTCAAAAAGTTAGCTGAGCTTCATTACGAAGAACTTTTCCAGAAAAAAGATACTGACGATGATATTCCCGTAGAATCTAAAAACGCTGCTAAAAAATCCCTTTTATTGTATCGTGAATCGGTAAAAAGAGAACGTATCAACATCACCAAAACGATGGTGGATGAAGTAGAGAACATCTATCACGTTTACCTAAAAATGCTTCAAACCCTTTTAGAAATTAAGGAAATAGCCGTTTGGGACGAACAACGTCGTTTGGTAGAAACTGATATAAGAACTTCTCGTTTGGCTAAAAATAAAGTATTAATTGCCCTTCAAAACCTTCCTGAGTTAGAAACTGAATCTATCCGAAAAAATGTTAAATGGACAGAAGAAGATCAGAATTTTCTTCGTAAAATTTTCTTAGATGCCGTCTTGCCTGATACCGAATTCCAGTCGTATCTTCGTAAACCCGAACACACTTTTGAGGAAGATTTAACTTTGGTAATATATCTTTGTAAAACTTTCATCCTCAAACATTATCTCATTACCGATTATTTTGAAGAAAAAGACTTAAATTGGGGTGAAAATAAAGATATTTTGAAGAGTATGTTAATCAAGACTTTCAAAATTTCGAGTGTGGAAGATTTAACTTTGCAACCTTTGGCAATGAATTGGGAAGATGATAAGTATTACTTCATTGACCTTTTTAATAATGTGTTGGACAATGAAGAATCTTACGAAAAAATTATTCTTGATCAAACCAAAAACTGGGAAGGTGACCGCTTGGCAATGACTGATTTACTGATTCTCAAATTAGGATTAGCCGAAATGATTAACTTTCCGAGTATTCCCGTAAAGGTTTCAATTAACGAATATATTGAATTAGCAAAAAATTATTCAACCCCAAAATCAGGACAATTTGTAAACGGTCTTTTGGACGTAATTTCTCAAAAATTACAAAAAGAAAACGTAATCAGAAAATCTGGACGTGGATTGATAGATAACAAATGAGTGAATGAGTGAATGAGTGAATGAGTGAATTTTGCATAAAGCATAATAACCTCAATTACAGAAATTTATACATTAACTCTTCCTAAGAATAAATCTAAAACTGAGTAATGTTGTAGTATTATTAAATGAGAGGTAGTAAAAGCTTGCTGGTATTCACTCATTCAATCAATCACTCATTCACTCATTATTTCAAGAAAATGAGTAAATCATCAAAGACATTTTGGGCATTCATTACGGGTGCAACGGTTGGGGCAGTTTTGGGAATCCTTTACGCTCCCGACACAGGCGAGAATACTCGCAACAAGTTGTTTTACCAACTTCAAAAATACCGTGACCAATTACAAGGGCTGATTGGCGATTTGATTGAAGGAAAAGAAATTCCTGAGACAATGGCAAAATCGGAAGGTAAAAAAGTGGTCAGCGAAGCCCGTGAAAAGGCAGAACGCCTTTTGGAAGACGTAGAATTAATGATGAGCCAAATTAAATCGAAAGCATAAAAAGTTTTCATAGTTGTAAGTCATAAGTTCAGTTCTCAAAATATATTGATTGATGAATTATACTTATGGCTTATGACGTACGACTTACGACTCACAAATATTTATGAAAAAAATAATCATTTTAGCCCTAAGTATTGGAATTTTCTTTGCCTGTGAAAATAAGCAACGTACTGATAATCAATCTATTGCAGATTCTTTGAAGGCATTGCAACCGACTGAAAATAAATTTCCAGTGATGCAGGTTGATTCACCAACGGTTGATTTGGGAAAAATTTATGAAGGTGATACTATTATGCACACTTACAAATTTAAAAATACGGGCAATATGCCTTTAGTGTTGAGTGCTGTGAATGCCTCGTGTGGTTGCACAACCCCCTCCTACTCGACCGATCCTGTTCAACCTGGCGAAAGTGGATATATAAAAGTAAAATTTAATAGTAAAGGAAAAGAGGGCAAACTTAATAAAACCGTAACGGCGTATGCCAATACAAAACCTGCCGACAATACTTTTTCATTCAAGATAGAAGTGCTTAAAAAATAAATTTTCAATTTGATAATTTGAAAAGTAATTAATTTGAAAAGTGATTGCTTTGTAAATCATCCTCAAATTTCTAATATTTTCAAATTACCATATTCTCAAACTCAGAAAAATGTTCAATAGTATTTTATTACAAGGAATGGGCGGAGGCGGTGCTTCTTCAATATTCTTAATCGTTGGAATGTTCGTAATCATGTATTTTTTCATGATTCGTCCCCAACAGAAAAAGCAAAAAGAGCAAGCAGCTTATGTAGATGCCTTGAAAACAGGCGATAAAGTTGTAACCATCGGTGGTTTGCACGGGACAATTACAACCGTCAGAGATAAAACCGTTGTCTTGGAAGTGGATTCAAGCAAAGGCGTGAGAATGGTATTTTTGAAGTCCGCTATTTCAAAAGATTCTTCAACAACGATTGGAGAGTAGCCTTTTGAGTTGAAGAGTTAGGGAGCATCTAAAAAATAATCTACCTTGTAAAAGTCCTTCTCCGTGGGAGAAGGATTTAGGATGAGGCTTTTAACGGGTATGCTATTTTTTAGATGCTCCCTTAAATAGGTTAAACAGTTATAAGGTTTCAATACTGCTCAACTTTAACTCATTTAACTCTTCACTTTTTTAACTGTTAAACTGAAAAAATGAAACCCATTCCTTCCAAAAAAACAGATTACAAAGCCATAGCTGTCAGTATGCTGGCGGCTATTGTTTTTTGGATAATGAATGCCCTCAATAAAGATGGATATTCTCATAGAATGTCTTTCCCGCTTAAATTTTCCTACAACGATTCTCTCTATATTCCCACGCAACCACTTCCCGAAAAAATCTCGGTGAATGTTTCGGGAAGTGGCTGGAATTTATTGAGAAAAGTCTTCACATCTGACGATACTCCCATTAAATATTCAGTATCTAAACCCTTGAAAACCAGATATTTGAATACAGGCTCACTTACGGATTCTCTTTCAGAATTTATCAAAGATGTAAAAATAAATTACGTGGTTGCCGACCGTTTTGAATTGGAATTTGACCGTAAAATCTCTAAGCAATTTACCGTAAAAGTGGATAGTAGTAGCATTGATTTGAAAGACCGTTACGTTATTTCGAGTTTGATAAATGTGAATCCTCGAACTGTCACTTTGGATGGTCCCGAGACGGTTTTATCAGAAATGAATTCGGTGATTTATGTAAAAGTACCGACTAAAAGATTACAGGAAAATTATGACGACGAAGTAAAATTACCCCTACCTCAAAATGCTCTAATTAAGGCAAACAAAGACCGGGTAGCGGTAAGTTTTGAGGTGTCAGAATTGTTGAAATAGTAACCACACAGGTAGAATGGATAAATCTCAATTTATTAAGTTGTTGATTTGTTGAAATAAAGTACCAAAGTTCAACAAATCAACAATTCAATAACTCAACAATTGAAAAGATGAAACTCATTGGAATTACAGGTGGAATTGGCTCGGGAAAAAGCATTGTTTGCAAAGTTTTTGCAGCAATGGGAGTTCCCATTTACGAAGCTGATTCAAGAGCTAAATATCTAATGAACAATGATTTATCTCTAAAAAAATCAATCCAAAATCTTCTTGGCGAACAAGCGTATATTCCTACGGGTGAGTACAATCGGGTGTGGGTGGCATCGCAAGTTTTTAATAATCCAGAGTTATTGAAACAGCTCAATACCATCGTGCATCCCCGTGTACGAGAGGATGCTGAAAATTGGATTCAAAAACATTCAAAAGCTCCATTTTTATTATACGAAGCAGCTTTGATGAAAGCGGCTGGTGATGGAAATAATTTTAATAAAGTAATTGTTGTAAAGTCCCCTATCGACCTAAGGATCAAGCGAGTACAACGAAGAGACAATCGTTCGGAACAAGAAATAAGAGACATAATCGCTCGACAAATTTCGGATGAAGAAAGGTTAAAAATCGCAGATTTTGTGATTGAAAATGATGAGGTTCAACCGCTTTTGGAGCAAATTTTGGACATAGAGAAAGTTTTGATTTAAATATTTCATCAATAATAACAAAATAAAACCTCCCAAGTATTCTGAATACTTGGGAGGTTTTCTAATTTAATTATAAAACAATCCTTAAAACTTCACCCCAGCCGATACATAAAATATTCTTCCATCGGCGGGTAATATCCCTGGTCCTGGATAACCGCCCGCACGACGAGTAAAATATCTTTCGTAGGTCAAATTGTTTACCCCTGCTTTCACATTGTAATGTTTCAAAAACTTGAAATTTGCTGATAAATCTTGTACTTGATACGCTGGAATTATGCCCGTTGTGGCGGCAGCGTTAGCAATTTCTGTATTTGAAGCATCGGAATATGTCTTACCAATATCGGTCATTTGCCAAGTGGCAGAGAATCCTTTTTTACTATATGTTACGCCAAATCGGTTGATTTTTCTGGGGGCGTTTTCTACAAATTTCCCTGTCAAATTTCCTTCAACAATCTGCCCGTTACTTACAGAAGTAGTTTTGAAATCTCGGTATCTGGCATCAATAAAGGCAATTGAGGCGAAAATACTCAATGAACCCAATTTGGATTTTGGTAAAAATACCTTCAACGCATCAAACTCTACATATCCTTCAAATCCTTGACTTACGGAACGCCCCAAGTTGGTGCGAAATTGGTAACGCTGTCCCGCTGTGTTGGCTTGCGTGATTGTTCCGATGCGGTTATCATAGTTTAAATAAAAATAATCAACATCAAAATTGAGGAAATTATTGATTTTACCACGATAGCCGAAATCAAAATTAAAACCTTCAACATCTTGCAAATTTTCATCAATAATATCCGCAGTGGCGGGTGGCGTTAAATCCGAAATCAACATAGGGCGGTATGCCTGTGAGATATTTGAATAAAACTCAGTTTGTTCCGTAGCGTGAAATTCCATACCACCGCCAAATAAGGCGAATGTGCGAGTACGATTGATGGGATTCAACGTAGTGGCTTGTCCGTTCGTAACACTAAAACGCCCCTGCATATTGGCATCAATGTGTTCAATTCTTGCCCCTGCGGTGAAGAGAAAGCGGTCGTTAAATCGAAAAATATTCTCGAAAAATGCAGCTGTATTGATATTTTTGAAAGCTAAATCTCGGGGATATTGACTGTCCACCAAGTTGAAATCCATGTCAGAACCCGCCGTGCGTTTACCTTGTTGCTGACGGTCGATATTTCCGTTGTAATATCGCACGCCTGTTGCCAGTGTGTTGCTCTTTCCGAATAATTAATAATTTGTAATCAATCGTAATTCAGAACCGTAATTATTATAAAAATCTCTATCAACTTTACGGTTCGATAAATCATCTTTTTCAGTAATTGCCTTTATGAAACCAACACTATTCCGCTCTGCCACAACCCCGAAAGCCTTGAAACTTAACTTTGTTTTTTCGTTAAAAATATATTCCGCATTCAATGAAGGAATCAACCACGGCGTACTGAACCAGTTTCTGCTTCGTAAACTCTGGCGAGCATCTTGATTAAATTGAACATCAGTCAGACCGCCTGCCTGTTGCGAATGAAAGGTCATGTAGGTAATTTCAACTCCGATTTTTAATTTATTTGAAACTGCATAATCTACCGCAGCGTGGGCGTGGTCGGTGTTGAAATAGCTATTATTTCGCCATCCGTTACCAATTCTTTTTTGATAATAAGCCGTGTAACTCAATTTACCAGTGGGTACCGCCGATGTAATTAAAGATACTGAAAAGTCCGTTGCTACCCGTAGTATTTTGCGATTCAAAGGTAAAACGAGTGGATATATCGGGTTCTCGCATCACGAAATTCATCAAACCGCCAAACTGTGGACCATACTGCAAAAAAGATGCACCTCTAACTATTTCGATTCTGTCCACCACTTCCATCGGTGGGGTATAATATGCCTCTGGATAGCCCATTGGGTCGGACGTGATGTCATAACTATTCATTCTGACATTAAATTCCCACGAACGATTGGGACTTAATCCACGTGAGGCAACCCCCCAATTGAATCCCCGAACCGTCATTTTTCCAAACCGAAATGCCAGGTGTTCTGCTGGATACTTGACGAGCATTGTTCATCGCCAAATTAGCATTGATATTATCCTATAAAATAACCTCATTTTTCTTGGTAGCATGAATAGAAACCCCTTCTACTTCTCCCAAATGCTCATTTCTTTTGATTCCACGATTGGCAAATACTTCCACATCGTTGAGGAGTTTCGAGAAATCTTCTAATTTGAAATCAACCCTTTTTGATTCATTTTCAGCCAATGTAATTTTCATTTCCTGCGTTTTCATCCCCACACTCGAAACTACTACCGTGTATTCTCCCGCTGGCAAAGCCTGGATGATAAAATTGCCTTCATTATTGCTCTGCACGCCTCGCACCGTTCCTTTTAAAAGTACATTTGCCCCAGCAACCACTTCTTATTTTTCTTGGTGAGTAATTTTCCAGAAAGACTTGATTTTTGAGCTAACGGAGCTATTTGTATGACCAAGCACAGCAAAATAGTATTTATCAAAGAGTTCACATTTTTATTTTGATTTTTGTTTAGACTGATTCTAAGTAATGACCAAAATCATTAAGATAAACTTTCCATCTGCAAGATATTATTTAGATTTTTCTAAATAAAGGCATTCCTACAAAAAAATTAGACCACAGATTGGACTGGGACGCACAGTTGGATTAGACGGATTTACATAGATTTTTAATTCTATCCGTGTAAATCCAACTGTGCGTCCCAGTCCAATCTGTGATCTAATCAAGACTTTGTAGTTTTTTTAAACATACAAAACCCCCAAATCAACCTTGGCTGGTAAAGGTCCTTTGGTTACTAATTTCAACGCTGCCAAATTTGCTCCTGCATTGGCACAAATTTGTATGGATTTTCCTTGTGTGAAAGCCGTTAAAAAACCTGCCCAAAAGGCATCTCCTGCTCCTGTGGCATCAATGACTTCGAGAGGTTTTACGCCTAAATTTAGTTGTTTTGTACCTTTTTCGTAAGAAATAATTGAGCCATCTCCGCCTTTAGTAAAACATACTAAATCTGCTCCCATGGCGTGAAAATCGTTTATTACTTGATTTTCCGTTACTTTTTTACCATAAATTCTTTCGGCATCATCTTCACTTAATTTTACTAATCCATCGTGTGAACAATAGGTAGAAATTACTTCCCAGGCTTGTTTACGGTCTGCCCAAATTTGAGGGGCATAATTGGCATCCAAACTCACCCGACAGCCTAATTCGTTGGCTCTTCGGGCGGCATCAACAATAGCAGATTGGGCGGGTTCTTGGCTCAATGCAAAACAAGTAGTATGAAAAATGGCGGATTCTGACAATAAATTATCTGGAATATGATGACTTTGAATCATGCGGTCGGCGGTGCGGTAGGCAATAAAATCGGGTGTTGCTTTTGTGCGTGACACAATTACGATGCTCGTTGGCTGAACTTCGTCCGTAGCAATATAACTCACATCAATGCCAGTTTTGGCAACTTCGTTTTTCAAGAAAACGCCTAAATTATCGTCTCCTACGCACGAAACAAGGGCGGTATTCATTCCCAAACGAGCCATGTTTGCCGCCATATTGGCAGGGCTTCCTCCTTGGAATCGCTCAAAATGAGAGGTTTCTAAAATGCTATTCTGAATTTCTGTTCCAATAATGTCGGCTAAAAGTTCTCCAACCGAGAGAAGGGCATATTTTTTCATGTATAAAAATGTTTTTGTAATTACGAGACAGTAAATGTCAAATACCTCTATGATTATCAGCTAATTAACCCATAACCCTCGCAGGCGTTTGAAACGCTTGCGAGGGTTAATTATCAGAACTATTCACCTTTAACTCTTCACTGAAAATCATACATTAAACCAATAAGTCAGTTTAAAAACGATGGCTCTATTCTTGGTTTGAAGAGCAGCGTTTGCCAAAAATCTATTGCCAAATGTGTCATTTTCATAAACATCCGAGGCGTAATAATTATCGGTATAAACTACAAAAAAATCACTGGCAGGTTTGAAACGCCATTGCAAGCGGGAATTTATACTGAGATTATTCGAGAGATTATTATACTGAACGAGCGTACTAAAAAATACATCTTTTGAAAAGGATAAATCCATTTTTGGACGTAATAAAATCAACTCCGAAGTTCCATAAGGTTGGGTTATTTTGTTGTAAGAAGCATCCATCGAGAACACGCCATACGGTTGATAACGGTATGAAATTGTAGTGTTAAGTTGCTGAATATTACCTCCAAAATATTCTCCCAAACGGGTAGCTAACGTATAGTAGAATTTGCGTCTGGCATTGGAAATAAAGCTAATTCTCATATCTGGGTAAAGATAATCATTTCCTGCTTTCAGGACTCCTACACCCTTGCGTGTGGGGTCGAAATCATTGAAGAGATAGGTATAATTCCAACGGATTGGCGTTATCCTAAGCCCTGCCGAACTCTGAAAATTAATTCCTAAAAATAAAGGTGAAAAATCCCAATCCAATAGTTGATTATCATTAATTCTCCAATAAAAATCTCCGTCAATTCCAACCCTTAATACGTTAATCAGCTGAGACTTAGGGTAAAATTTGTAGGCAATATTAGGTTCTGTTCTGTAATAATTATCACGGGTAACATAACCCGTTTGGTTGGCAACTGAATAGCCTTGTCCAACGGTTTCATAGCTTTGCGAAATACTCCATTTTAGCGACTCATAATTAATAACTGCCGCCCAAGCATACTGACTATCTTGAGGTTTGGGCGTAATGGCACGGTGATAAAAAAACTTACCCGTCCACTTACCATCGGCTGAATTTAGGTTATAATCCAAACCCACAATTCGAGTATAACCGTTAGCATTTATGCCCAAACTTTCACGGTTGAGCGTATCGTAATTCCAGTTCTGTTTGTTCGTAAAAAAGAGGCTAATATTTGAGCGACTAAATACTCTTCGTTGCAAGGCGGTCATCAGATAGTTGGCACTGGGCAAATTGAAAGATTCCTTTGAACCCGTCTGCATCGTAAGGAAGCCAATCCGCCAGTCTTTGTTCAGACGCCCACTCAGACGAGTCCCAAACAGGATGGGAACTCGCTCATTTTGGTCGGTTTTGGCGTTATATGCTAAACCCACTCTGCGGGAGAAAAAAGGGGTAATATTATCAAAACCAAATGAACCAAAAAGGTCGGCATTTTCGATAAAAAATTGCCTTTTCTCTGGAAATGAAACCTCAAAACGGCTCAAATTTTGTACCTGTTGATCAACTTCAACTTGGGCAAAATCTGGGTTCACGGTTACGTCCAAATTTAGTGAGGGTGTAATGGCTACTTTGGCATCAAAACCTATATCACGGTTTGCGAACAGGGATTTTTTATTCTGAAAGTCTTGATCTAAACTGCCCAAAAGGTAAGGAATCAAGGAGATATTTGCCCCGGGTTTTGGAGGTGGATTATCCCAAATCATCGTTCCTGAAAAGTTTAAATTATTACCATTGACAAATCTGGGTAAACCTGCCCAAGTGGAGCGTTCTGCTAATTTTTGGCTTTGATCATAACGAGTAAAATTTACCAACCATTCATTAGTATTCTCACCTACTTTATAACGAATTGTTTTGAAAGGAATAGCCATTTCCACCACCCAATGGTCGTCATAATTGGTTACTTTCGAGTACCATTTATTATCCCAATCGGTTGAAACTTCGCTTCCATTTGAAACCAGGGCATCTCGTTGAACCCCCAAAGGACTTACCGTAAAATTGAAGGCGTTGAGTTTATCTTTGAAAGAATCGAGATTTACCCCAAAAATATCGGTTGTTCCGCCTTGATAATCTCGCTTTAAAGAAACCACCACATACTTGCGAGATTGTGTACATACACCACTGACATACAGATAGTTATCGTCAAAAGTCATGCGGGCTTGGGTCTGATTGATGGCAAGCGAAGTGTCGTAAGGAAGGCTTTGGCGAAAATTGGTAGCTACTTCCGCATTTTTCCAATCTTCTTCGTCCAGTTTTCCATCCAAGACCATTTTCCCAACGGCTTTTTTGATATGAAATTGGAATTTTTTATCGTTGTCAGTAGCCGTGGACTGAGAAACACAAATACCTGAGCAGCAAAGACTTATGAGCAATAATAGTAATGATTTTTTCAAAGATATTTCTTTTTTATTGATTATTCACAAAGGTAGGGAATTTATAAAAAATAGAAGACTCAATTCTAACTTGTAGAATAGTTTTTGAAAATATTTCAGATAATATTTGGAAATATGATTTTATGTTCACTACATTTGCAGTGTACTATATATCTAATACACTAACTATATTCATTCTATTATTCAATCATTGAAAGCCATGATACAAATCAAAAACCTCTCGTTTGAATACGGAAAACGAAAACAAGTTTTCCGAAACCTCAATCTGACGCTTACCCAAGGCAATGTCTATGGACTTTTGGGCAAAAACGGAGCGGGTAAATCCAGCCTCCTTCGCAATATTGCGGGTTTGCTTTTCCCTACGTCTGGCACTTGCGAAGTGAATGGATATACGGCACAAGACCGTTTGCCGACGTTTTTGCAAGAACTTTATTTTCTACCCGAAGAATTCCACACGCCCCCCGTCAAGATTCGGGAGTTTGTGGAAACTTACGCTCCGTTCTACCCTAATTTTTCCAGAAAACAATTTTCGGAATATCTCCAAGAGTTTCAATTGTCTGACAATGAGAAGTTTACGGAGCTTTCATTGGGACAAAAGAAAAAGGCATTAATCGGTTTTGCTCTTTCGACCAACACAAAAGTTTTGTTGATGGACGAACCCACCAATGGTTTGGATATTCCTTCAAAAAGTCAATTCCGCAAAATTATTGCCTCAGTTGCTACTGATGAACGGATTATTGTGATTTCAACGCACCAAGTTCGGGATTTGGATTCGCTGATTGACCCGATTATTATTTTGGATAATTCAAAAGTTTTACTGCACGCCAATACCGAAGAAATTGCGGAGAAATTATGTTTCAAAAATGTATCGACGGTGAGCAATCATGAAAATGTTTTGTATTCAGAACATTCACTTAGGGGCTTTTCAATCGTAATGCAAAACCTTGATAATGAACACTCTAAGGCAGAATTGGAATTACTTTTCAACGCAACACTGACGAATCCAGAGAAAATAAAAACGATTTTTTTATAAACTAAATCACACCTCACCCCCGACCCCTCTCCCGTGGAGAGGGGGGAATATCTCCGAACAGAAAGCCCCCCTCTCCATGGGAGAGGGGTTGGGGGTGAGGTTACAACAACATGAACAACTTTTTTAATTACCAACGCTTCGCCCTGCTTTTGAAACGGCAATGGGTTGAAAACCAAAAATTATTTTTGATGGCAACGCTTGTCATGTTGGGTATTGGCATTCTGTTTTATGCTCCAAATTTAGATTGGCCTGGAGGTTATCTGTTCAATATAGACAGCAGAACTGGAATATTCTTTGTTGGATTATTCATAACAGGGTCATTGTTTACCAACTATATTTTCAAAGATTTATCGGATAAAAACAGCAGTACCAGTTATCTGTTAGTCCCCGCTTCGCATTTTGAGAAAGTATCAAGTGGTATTTTTTACGCAATTATTGTGTTTCCAGTAGTTTATTCCATTGTTTTCTATGCCTTAGATTCTGCTTTTGTTTCAATTGGTAATTCAATTCTTGAAAGTAATGTAAGCAAGGGGCTTATGAAAATTGAGAAGCTAAATTTAAACAAAAGCCTTTTTGGAAATTTGAGAGATATTGATTTTTCCAGAGCAAAACTAATTTTACCAATTTGGTTAGTCATTCAGGCCTTCATGATTTTGGGTTCAATTTCATTTATGCGATGGTCATTTATTAAAACCTGTTTTACGGGTTTCGCTGTTTTGCTAATCTTGGGCTTAACGATTGGATCAATGGATAAATTATTCTTGGAAGATTTGCGTAATCAGGCTGGTGGAAATCAGGGTTTCCAAGTAAAACCGACCAGTGATATGTTCAGTAATTATTTGCAATACATAGTAAAATATGCTCTTGCTCCACTTTTTTCGGTAATTGCCTATTTCAAATTAAAAGAAAAACAAATTTAGAACGATGGAATTTAGAGACAACAAAGCGATATACCTCCAAATAGCCGAGTTTATTTGCGAGCGTATCCTCCTGCGAGAATGGGCAGTGGGCGATAAAATTCCATCCGTCCGAGAGTTGGCGGTGCAGTTGGAAGTAAACCCCAACACTGTGATGCGGACCATGGAATTTTTACAACAGAAAGATATTATCTTCACCAAAAGGGGCATGGGATATTTTGTCTCGGATGAGGCTGAAAGCAAGGTAAAAACCTTCAAAAAAGAAGATTTTTTACAGAATGATTTACCGCCATTTTTCAGAAATATTCAATTGTTAGAGATTGATTTTGAGGAACTTAAAGAAAGGTTTGAGGAATTTAAAATAGGATAAATCGTACTTTTTTGTCTGAATTTAAAAATAATAATCATGAAAACATCAAATAAAATAATATTTAGTACGGGGATTTTGCTTTTTTTGAGTATCATCACCTACACTTTTATGATGCGGGGAGCGTATCAGGAAGCCTTGAAAAATCCAGTTTCGAGCGAAGTAAAAATTGGGTTGAAGACCGTCAAATACTTGAATTTGGAATACGACGGGGATATTATCTTCAAGAAAGGAGATAAGTTTGAAATTATTGTAGATAGAGATTTCAAAGATTCTGTGGGCATCGTTTATAAAAATGATGGCTTGAATTTGGATGTCTCAAAATTGGGGGAAGTAACTATTTTTTTACCTGAATTTCCTGAAATGAATTTTACAAGGGAACAACAAATTAGATACAAAGACGGAAATGCAATTGATGAAAAGCAAGAAGATTATCGAACCATTTATATAGATAAGAGCTTTCAATCAGGAAATTTTGTAGCTACGTTTCTGAATAATGCTAATTTACATTTTACCAAATGCCAATTTGATAAAATTGATGTGAAAGGAAAGGAAAACGTATCACTCACTCTTGAAGCAAGCACTATAAAACAGTTTAACGCAAATTTGGTAAAGTCTTCTACTTTGTCAGTAAATTATTCTACTATTCAATCCAAAAATATTGTTTTGGGAGATGATTGTAGTGTAAATATAGTAGGAAAAGAATCGAGGGCTATGTTTTTGAAATAACCATCCTCTCCGCCAACAAAGCCAAACAATGTGCCTCACAAGTCCATTGAATATGAAAAAGTGGTGAAGATGCTAATTTATAAAGTAAAGAATTTTCGTAGGCGGTTAGGAAACCCGCAATAAAAAACGGAAATTCTTTAACGTCGTGGAGGTTTAACCCCAAGTGGAACTGCTTCACGACGTTTTTATTTTTACCGCCGTGAGCAATTTCCAACAAAATTCTATCCCAAAAGCTCAAATCATCCTTCTTTAAATAATACAAAATATCATTTTCTAATTTCTCCCGACAAATTTCTAATTCAGGAATATGAAATTTATTCATTAACCGCATCACGTGATACATAATCAAGGGCGTTCGGGCATATTGATGGGCCACCCGAAAAGGCTGGTCAATGTACTGATTTGAGAGAATTACTTGCTGAATATATTTCACCGAATCTTGCCCGTATTCGTCCAACTCTAAACCGTAATACAACAAACAATAAATCATATTTGACAAGGCACAAACATCAAATTCGATATACATATTTTTGCCAAACCATGTTGAATAGGCTTTCAAATTTTGGTATTCTGGAAAGGTATTTCTTATTGTTTTAGAATATTCATTTGAATGTTGTATTAATTTGTTTTGAAGCCACTTAGCTTCTTCTTGCGTGTGTGGTTTTGTCAAATAAATCATGGCAGTATCGTCAATATCATCGGGGATTTTAAAGTAATTGAAACGATGTAAGATATTGCCGTGCGGAAAATGTTTGGAAGGATTGGTTTGGAAGAAATTATAGGTATTTAAACCGTCTTTATTTTTGAAAAGGTCATAACTCTTGACGGCTTTTTCGGTAATTTGTTCCACTAATTTCTGAGATTCTGGCGATAGTTTTTCTTTGATATTATTGAGTATAAAAACCGTAATTGCCGTAAAAAAAACATTCGTATCTGGACGATGATAACGGAGATATTTATTACTTCGATAAGACTCAAAAATACCTTCGGGGAAATATCTACGGTCGGCAGTATCTTGAAGATGTGCAATTTTTTGTATGAGTTTATCTGTGGTCATTTTTGGTTTGTCCAGAAAGCACAAAGTTATGTTCCAAAAATAAAAGTTCGGTGTCTCATGGCAAAATAAAAAAACTTCTTGAACTTAGAATCCGTTTTAAAATATATTCTGAATAAAGTCTAATTGTATTTTTTGAGTAGCGGAATCATATTTTTTTAAGGAATATACAGCGTATCTTGTGTAAAAAATATGGTTTCGATAGTCAGAATAAGACAATCAGAATTTGTCGTAAGATATTTTAAAACGGCTTCTTAGGGGCAGAACAAAATAAAAAAATATGAAAGTACGTCCAAGCGTGGTGATTATTGAAAATAATTGTGTGCTATTGATGCGATATAATTATGGGCAAACGGATGTCTATAATTTGCCAGGCGGCAACGTTGATAAAGGTGAAACCCTTGCCCAAACCGTTGTGCGAGAGTTACAAGAAGAATTGGGCATAGAAATAGCCATAGAAAAAATGATTTTGATGGGTGAAGTATTGATGGAATCTCCTAAAAATGATGTTTTGCACAGCGTTTTTTTGGCAAAAATAATTCAAGGAAAACCAATATTAAACCCCAAAGAAACCTCCGCCTTGGAAGTAGTTTGGAAGCCAATTGATACGCTAAAAGACTTGGCAATGTACCCAAATGTGGGGGCTGATTTGGAGAATATTTTATCAGAAAATATCAATTTTAAATATATCGGAGGGATTAATCAACAATGGTTTGGCTGACTATGGAGAAAACAAAAGCACTTGAAATCAATTTTAGAGACTTTTTACGTTTATTTTGAGCCATTTATCATAAAAACCTTGCGTTTGTCGGTAATCAGCTACTATATTTGAATAAAAAACTCCAATTATTTCAAACCCAAATCTACCTCCAATGACTCGTAAAATTTACTACGCTCTCACAGGCATCATTTTGTTTATCTCTACGGCTTTCACATTTACGGATGAAGGCAAATCGCTTACCGAAAAAATCCTTTCTCAATTGGAAAAATATCGGCAAAACACTCCCCAAGAAAAACTGTACTTACATTTCGACAAGCCTTATTACATGGCGGGCGAAACGATGTGGTTTCAAGGTTACCTCTTTGATGGCATCGGACACACTATCGACTCCATCAGTCGGGTCGTTTATGTGGACTTGGTCAATGAAACTACGGGCAAAATTATCACCAACCGGACTTTGAAATGCGAAGGTTCTACGCATGGAGACATCGCCCTACCCGACACGCTTGAAGAAGGCGTTTATCATATTCGGGCTTACACGAATTACATGAAAAACTTTGCGGAAGAGACCTTTTTTCATCAAGATTTCAAAGTGTGGCAAGGTAAAAATAAAAGCCGTTTAAATGATAATAAAGTTAGTAAATTAACCCAAGCTGCTGATGTCCAATTCTTTCCCGAAGGTGGCAATTCAGTAGTTGGACTGGACTGTAGAATTGGCTATAAAGCTATTAACATTTTGGGTAAAGGCGTTGATATTCAAGGATTTGTATTGGATAGTGATAAAGATACTGTGGTGGCTTTTCAATCAGAACATTTGGGTATGGGCGTGTTTAATTACACCCCCGAAGCTCAGAAAACTTATAAGGCTTATATCAAACAAAATGACGGTAAATATCTTGAATTTGGCTTGCCTAATGCTTATGAAAAAGGCTTTTTAATGGCAGTTGATAATTTATCTAATAAGGAAAAAATTAAGGTTTTTATCAGTAATAATTCACCCAAACCAACCGACAAAGCTGCTGAATTGGTGATTGTGGCTCACCAGCGGGGCAGTCTTATTTTCATGGCAAAGGGAACGGATGCACAAAAAGGTTTTAGTGTTTCAATTCCTAAAAATAAAATATTAGATGATGGCATTGTTCAAATTACCTTGATTGATGCCCAAGGCGAACCCCGATGCGAGCGTTTGGTTTTCGGTAATCAGAGTAAGCAATTGAATTTGAAGATTTCTTCCGATAAAACCACCTACAAAACTCGTGAAAAAGTAACGGTAAACTTGGAAGCAACCGATTCGGAAGGGAAACCCGTTGAAGGCAATTTTTCAGTGGCAGTTACAGACGGAAACCAAGTATTAGCAGAACAAAATCAAGAAAATTTAATGACTTATCTGTTATTAAGTTCAGATGCAAATAATCTTAATAGCGGTGAATTTTATTCAAATTTGAAAGGAAACGTTGAACAACCCGCTTATTATTTTGATAAAAACAACGAAAATGCTAATCGTCATTTGGATATTTTGATGATGACACAAGGCTGGCGAAGATTCATTTGGCGAGATTTGATGGCAAATAAATTTCCAAAAATGGATAATTTCTTGGAAACTGGTTTGTCCATAACAGGAAAAGCCATCCGACCAAACGGTAAAATTGCTGATAATGTAACGCTAACGATGATGTTGAAAAACGGAAGTTTGAACCCGCAATTCCAAATGGGGACAACCGATTCTTTGGGAAATTATGGTTTTTATGGATTAGATTTCAATGATAGCACCCAGGTATTTATTCAAGGAATGAAAAAAGGGGGGAGCAAAAACTTGGATGTTACCATTGATGGGCAAAAAACTTCTCCAAAAGTTAAAATCATTAAATTGCCCTATAATCCCATGGAATTTGATGCCAAAGAATTGGCTGATTTTCTGAAAAAAGCCAACGAAGCCATTGAATTAGAAAAGAAATTGAAATTGAGCCGAGATACTCAATTATTAGGGGAAGTAGTGGTAAAAGCTAAAAAACTTGAAGAACCCGATGCTCGAAAAATTTACGGTAGAGCCAGCAATACCTTGAAAGTTGATCAAATACTGTGTGCAGGGGCTACCAGCGTCTTTCAGATGATTCAAGGGCGAGTGGCAGGCGTACAAGTTTCCCCAAATGGCAATGGGGGCTACTCCATCGTAATCAGAGGCATCAGTTCCATTCAGGGAGGCAATGAGCCACTCTATTTATTGGACGGAATGCCTGTTGATGCTGATGCACTCGCTTCAATTAATCCTTGCGATGTGGATAATATTGATATTTTGAAAGGGGCAGATGCCGCAATTTTTGGGTCACGAGCTGCCACAGGAGTTGTTGCTATTTTAACGAAAAGAGGTGGTTCCAACTATGATTATTCCCAAGACAAAGCGGCGGGCGTAAGTGTTCAAAGAAGAGTGGGATACTACGTAGCCAGAGAATTTTTTGCCCCAAAATATGACGTAGCTATTCCCGACCACGTTCGTCCAGACTTCCGTTCAACGCTTCATTGGCAACCCAACGTGCGAACAGATGCCAATGGAAAAGCAAGCCTAACCTATTGGAATACAGATGCTAACACCAAAATTTCAATCATTGCCCAAGGCGTTTCTAAATCAGGGCGTGTAGGTGCTGGGAAAAGTGAGTATTTGGTAAAGTAGAAAACGGCGAACGGTACACGGTGAACGGTAAAAAGGGCAAACTGTAATCATAATATTACGGTTTGCCCTTTTTACTTTCTACCTTTGCAAACAATCCCGTTCACCGTTTGCCGTGAACCGTTCACCGTAAATACATGCTCAGAATTATTCTCCTAACCGCAATCATCGCATTGCTGATATACATTACCCCACAAATAGGATTATCCCAATATGTCCATTCTCAAGAATGGATGATTTTAGCCTTCTTTTTTGCGGTATCATATCTTAATCATATCCTTGCAAATTTGGGCTTTGCCAAAAATCGTAAAAACTTCGTTCAGTTCTATTTGGGCAGCATTACGGCACGTCTCATTTTAAGCCTAATTTTTGTGGGTACATTCATATATTCAGGCATACAAAATCCCTACCTTTTCATAATTAACTTTTTTGTACTCTATTTATGTTACACAGGTTTTGAAATATTCGATTTGTATCGTAAATTGCGACTCTTTTCGTAAATCATTAAGAAGGTTATTTTATAAGTTATTGATATTCAACTAAATAAAGAAAAACCGAATCAAAGTAAGATTTAATATTCAACTAAATACTTCAAAGAAGCCGTGAACAAGAAAGTGTATTTTTCAAATATTTTTGCTTTTTTATTTTTTATTTCAAGCACCCTTTTTGCCCAAGAACATTCAGCCGATTCGGTTACTGTTGAAGCAGCAACAACTGAGACAATCGTTGAGGGCGGAGACAAAGAACACAGCGAAGAAGCCGAGGCTTTTAATCCTGGCAAAATGATGATGGAACACATTGCGGATGAACACGAATGGCACTTCGCCACGAACGGGCACACGCATTATTCCATTCCTTTGCCTTGTATTGTTTGGAATAATGGTGGTTTGAAGGTTTTTTCTTCTAATCGTTTTAAAGATGAACACCACGAAAACACTGCTTCTTATGAAGGTCTGAAGTTAGAAGAAGGTAAAATAGTAGCAGAAGACGGCTCATCGGTTTTTGATATTTCAATTACCAAAAACGTGGCTTCTTTATTGATTAGTGTAGTTTTATTGTTGGCAATATTCTTCACCATTGCGAAATCATATAAAGAACGTGCAGGAAAAGCTCCAAAAGGTTTGCAATCATTCTTCGAGCCAATTATTGTATTTATCCGTGATGAAGTCGCTAAGACTAACATCGGCGAAAAGCATTACAGACGCTTCCTTCCTTATTTATTAACGGTATTTTTCTTTATCCTTTTCAATAATATTTTAGGACTTCTTCCTGGTAGTGCTAACGTTACTGGAAACATTGCGGTTACTTTGGTTTTGGCAGTAATTGCCTTCTTTGTAACGAACCTAAACGGTAGAAGCACCTATTGGGGACATATTTTTGCAATGCCTGGCGTTCCGAAATGGTTATTAGTTTTATTGACACCCGTGGAAATTATCGGAGTTTTCATGAAACCAATTTCGTTGATGATTCGTCTTTTTGCCAACATCACCGCAGGACACTTAATCCTTTTGAGTTTGATTGCTTTGATTTTCATTTTCAAAAGTCTCGGAGTTGCTGCCATTGCAGTACCTTTCTCACTTTTCATGAACTTGATTGAGATTTTAGTAGCATTCTTGCAGGCTTATATTTTTACGGTATTAGTTTCAACTTATATCGGTGCAGCCGTAGAAGAAGCACATCATTAATCAATTTGGAAATTTTTTAATTTGAAAATTTGATAATTATTGCAAGTCCAATATATTTCTAAATTGACATATTTTTAAATTACCAAATTATATGAGAAGTGATAGACCAAACTTGATAGTTGATAGAACGCTACAATTTTCACTACAAATAATGGATTTTGCTGAACTATTAGAAGAAAAAAGGAAGTACGTTCTTGCAAATCAATTATTAAAATCTGGCACCTCTATTGGTGCAAATGTTAGAGAAGCACAAAATGCAGAAAGCAAAGCTGACTTTATTCATAAAATGAAAATTGCAGCAAAAGAAGCTGATGAAACTGAATATTGGTTGTTGCTCTGCTCTATGAAAGATAGTTACCCAAGCAATCCAGTTCTATTATCAGAAATAAGAGAATTGATAAAGATAATTTCTAAAATTATTTCATCTTCCAAACAATAACTTGGAAGCGTATTAATTCAAAGATTTGGAAATAATTTGGCATATTCAGATAATTTTCAAATTAATAAATTCCCAAATTTTCAAATTGTAGTATTTTCAAATTAATTAACAATAAATAATAAAATCATGTCAATGTTATTAGAAGTTTCACAAGCATTAGGTCTTGCAGGTATGGGTGCTGGTTTAGCAGCAATTGGTGCAGGTGTTGGTATTGGTAAAATCGGTGGTTCAGCTATGGAAGCAATCGCTCGTCAGCCAGAAGCATCAGGAAAAATCCAAGGTGCTATGCTTATCGTTGCAGCCTTCGTTGAAGCCGTTGCTCTTTTTGCAGCAGTAATCTGTTTGTTGGTAACTACAAAAGCGTAATTACTGGCTTCTTGTCAATTAAAAATTAAAAAATTAGAATTAAAAATTAGTTTTAAATCACTGATTTATAATATTTTAATTGATAATTAAAAACACTACATTCAGCATACCGAAGCATTAGGCTGGTATGCTGAATTTTACTTTTGAAATTAAGATTTTCAAATAAATAGTTTGGGTTTTAGTATTGATATTGAGAATTTACTCATACCTCATTGCTTACTCCTCAAAGCTAAAAAAAATAACAAAACTATGTTAGTATCCATCTTAGAACCAAGTCTTGGTCTGATATTTTGGTCATTAGTAATCTTTGCTTTTCTATATTTTGGTTTATCAAAATTCGCTTGGAAGCCCATCATTGGGGCTTTACAAGAGCGTGAGCAATCCATTGAAGATGCTCTTTCGTTGGCGGCAAAGACTCGTCAGGAAATGACAGATTTGAAAGCAGGTAACGAAAAACTTATCACCGAAGCCCGTGCAGAACGTGATAGAGTTTTGAAAGAAGCAAAAGACGCTGCTGATGCCATGATTGCCCAAGCCAAAGCCGATGCCCAAAAAGCAAGTGCTGACGAAATTGAGAAAGCTCGTGCTGCCTTCAACCAAGAAAAAGCTAATGCCGTTGCCTCTTTGAGAAAGGAAGCCGCTACTTTGTCTTTGGAAATTGCGGAGAAAGTATTGAGAAATCAACTATCAGACCGTTCAGCCCAAGAAACATTAGTATCAAATCTTTTGGCAGATGCCAAGTTAAACTAATAACAAAAGATGTCTCAGCAAACCGTTGCATTCAGATATGCTAAGTCGTTATTAGATTTGGCGAAAGAAAAAAACGTCGAAGACAAGGTGTATGAAGATATGAAACTCTTCAACCAAGTTTGCGATAATAACCACGATTTTTATTTGTTGCTGAAAAGCCCAATTGTATCGCACCACGATAAATTGACGGTTCTTCAAAAAATATTTACGGGTAAAGTTGATGCTTCTTCAATGTCTATCTTTGAAATTATTACAAAGAAAAACCGTGAAGAAATGTTGCCACACATTGCCGAAGATTATTTGCGTCAATACGAATTGATGAAAGGGATTCAGAAGGCTTATGTTACAACAGCCACACCTTTGACAGAAGCCCAGAAAACGGAATTCAAGAAAATTGTAGCCGATGCCACAGGTAATACTGTTGAATTAGTAGAGAAAATTGATACAGCTTTAATCGGGGGATACGTTTTGAAAGTAAACGACCGTCAGGTTGATACTTCGGTAAAAACAAAATTGAACGAATTGAAAGTGAAGTTTATGAATTAATCAACTTGGGAATTTGGAAGTGTGTTAATTTGAAAATAATTAGCCACAACAATTGTATTATAATTCACGAACAAAATTTCGCAAAATATTGAAGCCCTGCAAGGAATTCTCTTGTAGGGCTTTATTTTATTCATCAAAACATAAAAAATGAAAAAAATTGCATCATACAGAGCATTATTTGGAGCAACCAAAACAACCGAACTTGCCGAGTTGAAAACGACATACCGAAATTTAATTAAAGAGTGGCATCCTGATAAAATCCAGAATGATGAGGAGAAAAAAGCCGAAGCTGCCATCAAAAGTAAAGTAATTATTGAAGCGTATGATTTGTTGGTGAGTATTGCCCCCGAAACTCATGCGGCAAACCAAGAGGCTTACAATCAATTAATTGCAACTTCACCCATAGAAGATTTTGATTATAAGGATGAAAAACTTAAAATCATCTTTCCAGAAAATGTAGTCTATGAATATTTTGGTGTACCCAAAAACACTTATGTAAAATTGGTAAATGCTCCGTCATTAACCCGTTTTGCCAAAAGACATATCTATAATTCATTTACGTTTAGAAATGTGAGTAAGTAAGATTTTGAAAATTACAACAAAACCCCACAAGTGAATTTTAAACTTGTGGGGTTTTGTTATATTTAATTGTGGGTTCACTTGGCTGAACAATGAACTTTTAAAAATAATCGTTATATTTGAAATCAAAATCATGAAAATAATGACTACGTTAGAAATCAAAACTGATATTCATAGAATGGTTGAAAAGATTGAGCAAGAACAATACTTGCTTGATATTCACCAATCATTATCCTCACTTTTGGATGTTCGAGATGTTATGGACATACTCAGTGACCAGCAAAAACAGAATTTGCAAAACTCGCTTCAACAAGCACAAAATGGAAACGTACAATCATATCAAGATTTTAAACAAAAGCATAATCAATGGTTTACGAGATAGTTTACACCCCTCAATTTGAAGAAGATTTTATGATTTTGATGGATTATTTAAGTGAAAAATGGTCAGACCGAATAGCAAAACAGTTTGGTAGTCAATTGGATGATTTAATCGTTACGTTGAGTAAAATGCCTTTTATTGGAAAAAAATCTCTGCAAAATTTATTAGTGCGAGGTATCACAGTTACCGATAAAAATATTCTTTACTACGCAGTTTTAGATAACCAAATTGTATTATTATCGCTCGTTGATACACGACAAGATTCATGAATGTACTTGACGAACTCAATCAACTTTCAATCCTGCAAATAGCGGAAGATTTGGGCTTGGAGGTTCAACGCCACCGCATGATTTGCCCCTTCCACGAGGACGACACGCCATCACTCGTGCTTTATCCGCATACCAACAGTTTTTATTGCTTCGGCTGTGCCAAAACTGGCAATTCCATTACGCTTTATTCCGAAATCAAGAAATTAGACATCAAAACGACCATCCAAGAAATGGCTTCAACGTATGTGTCTGGTTTTCAGAAATATAACGCTACTCGCAAGAAACCTTTACCGACTATCAATACGCTAAATGTGCCTGAAATTAGGCGGATTCAAGCCAAAGAAAAACCTACGGAGGAGATTCATTCGCAGATTTATGAGACTTTCAGAGACTTTTGTTTACAACAAAAATCAAACGAATTATCCCAAACGGCTTTTGATTATCTTAAACATCGGGGATTCACCGAGAAGACCATCAAAGATTTCAGACTATTTGCTATTAAGGATTACACAGAAGTTACGTGGTATATGAAGCAACGCTTTTCGCACTTGGATTTGCAAGAATCTGGTTTGTATAATCAACGAAATAATTTGATTTTTTACTCCCATTCGCTCATCATTCCGTATTATCGAGCGGGCAGAATTGTGTACTTGCAGGGGCGAGTAATTGGCAAACCGCCCGAAGGAACAAACCGCTATTGTTTTTTGAATAATCAGCCTCTGACGCTTTTTAATGCGGATTCGCTCTTGAAAACTCGCATGAATGAGACGGTTTATGTAACTGAAGGAGCGTTTGATTGTATGCGACTCGTGCAGGAGGGAAAAACGGCGGTGAGTTTAGGAACGGCAAATATTTTTAAGCGAGAATGGGCAAAATTATTTCAACGGGTAAACGTAGTATTTTACTTGGATAACGACCAAGCAGGACACCGTGCCGCCGAGGAATTAGAAAAGATTTTTACGCATTTCAATATTTCATGTTCCAGAAAAAGCCTTCCCGATGATTATAAGGACGTAAATGATTATTATACCGCAAAGTTGGGGAGTAATGAACAGTTGGGGATGTTTTAGGCTATTTTCCTAAATCTCGATAATACCGCATCATTTCGCCATAGTCCATACCCATTGCCAAACCGTGTACAGTCATGGATATTCTTTTAGTTTTTGTTTCAATCGTTTTGGCAGATTCTATCCATTTAGCATAATAATTTTGATGACCTTTGGGCATTTTCAGGAAGGCTTCTAAGGCTTTTGGTTCGTCTTCGAGACAAATCATCAATTCTTCTGACTTTGGCAATTCATCGGTATCTTCTTCCAAATTTAATGTAACCATTGCTCCTTCTTCTTTCCGAATTCCTTTTCGCATAATGGCATTGATGGGAAGCACAAAATCACCTTCTCCCATCGGAATTAATGCTACTAACTTCAATGGAAAAGCATCAATTAAGCCTTTTACCCGAAAACCTACTTTGGTATTGGGCTTGATTTCTTGGGCAATATCAACTGGAATTTCGGCATAAGTCCAGCCCGTTTTTTCGCCTTTTTCTCCGAATTTTTGAAGGATTGTTTGGAGGGTTATCATAATCAATTTTTACGTTTCAAATTCCTAACAGTATCCGCCTGAACTGGTTTTTTCTTAAATAACCCATCCAAAACACTCTTTTTTTGTTGTTCCAAAATCTTTTTGGCTCGGTCTGAGGCAGCTTTTTTGATGCTATCGACGGTTGCTTTGGCTTTTGCTTCGAGGGCTTCTTTTTCTTTCTGAATTCGGGCTTCC
>JAXHOK010000065.1:0-31461 GCA_034519515.1 Arcicella sp. | reverse complement strand
GCCATACAATGTTGAAAACAAAAAAATAAATGAAGTAAAAGTTCTTAAAATTGTAGATAATTTTAGCTCTCGTTTTAATGGCACGCAGTATAACAATCAATAGATTGTTCCAACAATTTACCAAAATGAAGATTTGGTTACAAAAAGCCATCTACACCGATCCAGCCACCGACAATTCTCTAAAACGATAACAATGAGGATTCCAGCCATCTTCCTCATGATAAGACCAAGCAATTGTTGTAATACCCAATGATTGTCTTGATCATATTTATCAGTTTAAGGGTTTATAATGTTTAATAAATACTTTAAAAGATGATTTTAAATATTTCAGAAAAATTAAGACTAAAAAAATCATACCATCGGTTTGATTTTATGCACTTACAAAAAATTAGTTTTAGCCAATTTTAAGAGCTATGAATACGAAAAATTTTGAGCCGAAAGGCGAATTGCAATGTGTGAGTAGGCACGGGCAAAACTAATCTTTTGGATGCCATTTGTTTCGCTTAACTAAAAAGCCCTATCAGATGCGTTGAGTATTAATCATGCGTGAGTATATGATTGAAATGGTTTCAGATTTCCCGATTTCGATTCTAGTGAACAATCGAAAATCGAAAATCGGTCTGAAATCATCACCATCGTAACAAAAAAATGTCCTCCGAGTATAAAAGCGTTTATGAACGCATTGGAAGAGCACGTAGCTCATTGCAAGCTGTCTAACGATACGGATGTAATACGTGACGGGAAGTGAAAGACGTGCTTGATGGCGTGATGGCTCACCAGGATTACTGAATATCTCCTTGCAATATAATCGACTTTACTACAAAGAAATTCATTGCCGAAACAGTTTGCGGAAAGCGGTTCACTTGACGATTTGCCGCCAGACATCTATCAGATCCCACAGGGAGCTGGCATGAAACCAAAATAAAATTCCAATTTGTTACAGAATTGCCGATTTTTTCACATCTCAACGCTACGCGCCCTACGGCGAGTCGGAAGTTGGGGCGAGGGTTTTGCCCAGTGTTTTCGAAAAAAACGATTGGTGGCTCAACGGACTGCGTATACGATTTTTATCTTTGAGATAAACGGCCTTACATTACGGAAACTTGGCTCGCAGGGACTTTGCGATTGCTCTAGCCCGTCTCCGACTCAGCAAAGGCTTCTCCTATCCTATTATTAGACGATATTTTTGCCAACAATTAATCAATATGATGGTTGATTTTGTTTTCCGCAATTTATTGCAGCGATGACACTCGACCCCGAAAGAACGCACCAATTACTTGATATCTGGGCGTTGAGGTGAAGCATTCTTGAGATTGGGAAGTAGTAATATTTTCGGCAGGATTGCTCTGCAGCAACCACTACTGACCCCGCCCCAATTGGCACTTTGCCAATTTGGCTGCCGCTAATAATGGTTACGCCCGTGCCGATGTTAATTATCTCAATTTGAAACGCCCGAAATCAATGGTGTACTAATTTGACGTAAATTCAATCAAAATCTTCACCAAGACAAGTTATTCGGCAAATGTTATGATTTCGCACGGGCGAGCCCTGTGGCTACCGTTTCATGACCGATTGAAGAACCGCTGGCAATGTAATTCGGGAAACGCATTTACGGGTTGACTTACGCTCAAGGAGCATTTCAACGACAATTTTCTTAATTGCATCATCGGTTGCCACGAAATGCGATTTTAACGGCGTTTGGTACCATCGGTGTACCACTACGTCATCAATGAGTATTGTGCAGTTCTTAGCTGATCATCTAAAAAAGAGCTACCTGAAAATCATCAAGTGGGCGACCGCTTCACTATTCGAAAATTATTGCCAATTTTCCATTTTGACGGCTATGTTAGGGAACACGAATTCGATTGGGACACGGATTTAAAATTGAAGATTTTTATTAAAAAAATCCGTAAAATCTGTAAGTCTAATCCGTTAAATCCGCGTTCTATTTTTCTTGAATCACGAGACCATTTTTCTAATCGTATAGAAATAATTCCCATCTTTAACCAATTTGAAAAATCGTTTTTGAACAAATCTAACCAATTTCCGCAACAATTTTCGCTCAATTTTCATTCAAATCTAAAGATTGACATATCGCCAATTTTCGATTTGCGAAGTTATGAAAAAATTTTTTCAATGTTGTAGTTTGTCACGATATATATATAATAATTTTAGTATTTTCCTTTATAACATTTTAGCGAATAAAATTGTAATCATTTGTTATTTGTAGGACAACAGAATTTTCTTATATTCATTTTTCAGTAACGGGATTGTACGGGATCAAAAGTCGAGAATTACAGAATAAAATTTGTTGGCGGAGGGTCATTTTTCAGATCAATTTTTTCAAATTGCCGACTAACGAGATTACGAGTTAAATTGAAATTGCCGGCCCCCAAAACGAGACGATTCCTTTGAAAATTTTGTGGTTATATTTCGACGACGAATTGCTCTACTTAATTGAAATTGCCGAAGAGCCGACGCCAACTTGCCAGTTAGTTTTCAATTGTTTTTGCCGACTAACGAATTCCCGCCACGAAAAGGTTGCCAAAAACGAGCACGATAATTGATTTTCCCGTCGGCAATTGACGAATTTTTTATTCCGGCAAATTGAATGGCGTGAAATCGTACTAACTTTTTCACAAATTTGCTTCGGGTGTTTGAAACCCAAGTATCACGGTCGGCGTCAATTCTGCGCCGTGGGTTTGCCCGTCAAACACGGGAACAGGGGTGGAAAAGTGCATTTTAGTAAATGTTTCGGAGTTTATCCAACTCAGAGTCAGATTTTAACTTGGGGATTGGCTGGGTTTTATTCTCCAAGAAATTAAAAACATCGTGGTTGCCGCCGTAGGACAGTGACCACAACATGACCTCGAGGCGCAGGTTCGGAGGCCGTTTTTTGATTCGGTTAAAATTACCTTTCGCAGGAGAACCGCCTGACTAATCGGACCAAGCGAGGCGCCGCCGCGTCGTGACGATGTCGACGGGAGTCGCGCCAACAAAAATTGCACGAAAAAATTAGCTTAAATAATATCAAAATTAAAAAGTCTTTCACCAAAGTGCTAAACCTCCAAAATATAATATATAATCATCTAATAGAATATTCAAACAGCTTCCAGAAGGCGATTATTTTTGAATCAATTGAAAGGGTATCGTTCGAGAAAGTTGAAAATGCGCTGAATCCCTCCACAAATCAACGGCAATTATTTTATGATTAGAATTTGCCAAAAATTTAGCCTCCACCAAAAAGTCCGCGTTTTCGCCAAGAATTAACGTGTATAAATTCGTAAAAATGTTGAATATATTAAAACAAAGCGAAAGTTATACTTCCACCCGCCTGCGCCCGCATTGGGTTGACTCATGAAAAATAGTTATGAGGTATGAATTAACTCACAATCTTGCCATATATCTAGACAAGATTGCCGTAAAGATAATCAATAATATCTTTCAGTGATTTGTGTAAAAAACCCAAAAATTTTAAATTATTTAACTCCGCAAAATCTAATAAAACAAAACAGTCACTAACGCCAAAATTTTAGTCAAAAAATTAATAACCATTTGTGATTAGTAAAAACTCATAATTCATAATTTATATTTCATAATTTATGCAGTTAAAATTGCTTAATTGTTGGGACATTCTTCTTTATGGAAGGCGTAGCGCGGGTTCAATGTCGGCATATGCAACGAATCATGTGGAACTGGTACGTTCAATACTGTACCAGAACCTTCTGAAAAACCTTGTCGGTTTTTTGCCGGCCTGTCTTCAATTTCGTCTCGAGCGTAGATTTTTTTCCAGGTTTCTGTTTTGGAGTTTTGGCGCGTTGTGCTATGGACTTTTCTTATTTTATTTTCCATGATATAATTGTTCATCGTAGAATCGTAACAAAATTCATCGCCGCATCTGAGAGCGAGTTTAAATCATGAAAGCACATGTCCATCATAAAAAAGTGTTGCTCGTAGGTGCAGTTGGTTTGTATGGTTCGAAAAAATATCAGCAGATTTAATTTACCAACTTGTGCAAAGTTCATCTCACAGAGTTTCTTCAATCCCTGATTATCAAGAAATAATCTGCAGATTTGGGCTGATATTGAAAACGTTTTCATCATCAAACCAGTTTGAAACACCCTCTTTTTTTCGTAGGAAAGAGTGTTCCTTTTATTAATGACTGAATGTTCTCAATGATAGACGAGGTGCAACTCGGATGTATCATTCCAACTGTTCATGTACTCTATCATTTTTTCAATCAATTCATTCACTCATTGAACAATTAACTTTCAAACAGGTAAAGCCTTGACACAACGAAACTAACAGCAGAATTAAACTAGTCAAAAACTTACTGAATACCCAGATTCTTTGAATGCGTTGTTTGTGGATTCTTCAGCTGAAATGCAGCCGGAAACGTTTGATGAAGGACTTCCTTCAAAGTATCTGCAGAGAACCTTATTTCGGACTTCGTGAAAACTGTCCTTCACTCATCGAATTGATTTGTCGATACACCGAAATACTCAGTTGATGAGTGTATCGACTGCATCATCGCAACTCTGCCGTTGAAAGGCTTATCTGTAATGATTGGACGAAATTTGAAACCATCGAACAGGAAGTTTAGAAATATTCCACTGAGCAAACTTCGTAATTTCAATGGTGTTGAACGGGTTACTGCAATGTGCACTAACTGTTCGCCATAAAAAGTTCTCTGCAGAAACTAATACTCAACGGAACGAAATTGCATTCGGCCTTCGTAATCTATTCAAAGGCAGCCTGCAAACGGACAAACAACGTCATGTATAAACTATAAAGAGTTTCAAAATACGCTTTGCGTGCTATTGGTTAGTGGTTCGACAAAGACATCTCTGATTTGTTTGTCCGGATCAGCCGATGAAACGCCTACAGAAAATTCTCAGAAGCTGGCAGGATGAAAGATACAGGCAGCTAATTGGTCGTAACGAAGCATGAGCTGAGCGTGACATCGAAATCATCATCGAAGAATCTGACACCATCATTCTTCACAAAGAAAGACATGAACGTAATGACATAAACATCATTTATAACAATTTACAGAAACTATCAAATCGAAAGAAGGTTGAGCAGATCGCTGTGTAATAAAGGCCTGTGATATTATCCAAAATTTATCTTTCTGAGCTCTAGGTGAAGTAGGTCGCCATGTGAATCAACAGCTATAGGGACATGATATTCCGATGGAAACAAAGGTTTTAATGAAAGCAGAGTTATCTCACCGCAAATACCTTATCGGACTTATCAATTAAAGCCCTAATTGATGATAGAATCACTTATCTAACCGTCGTAAACTACCGTTGGTGATATTGTATGCACAGTTTGGAAAGAGTTTGCTGTGTTGTTTCGTACTATGCCAAGGAATGCAAGGAATCGTCTGGTGCTTCGCTGTTGATTTGATTAATGCCTGTACACTATCGTTCTGCAATCAACTCATTCTTTGAATAATCAAGCCACAGATGGATCAAACCACCATTGGCGGAGATTTCGCAGACAAACTATATTCTCCACAGCAAGGGAAGGAAGGAAATTTGAGTTCTCAGACACTGTATGCACTACGGACGCTTCACAGATTGGAAACACTGAATGTGCTCAGCTCTGTGTTCATGCCAAAATCAACTCAATGGCTTACCGAAACCTTTACCGCACGATGTGGAAAACGGCAAGTAGATGAACACATTTTTCACGGCAGAAGTGTTGAAGACGGAAAGAATATTGTCTGTTGGAATGCTCGTTACAATGATACAAGGGAGAATTTGGTCAGATACAGTAAAAAGAATGTTTTGAAAGGTGATCTTTCCTTTGGTAAATCCAAATGATGGACAATTGATGGATATTGTTTCCTAATCAGATTACCGTTGGCGGCCTTCGTTACCTTCGGTACATGATATGCGCCAACCGCCTGATGGACCACAGCTGCGTCCAGCAGTAACCCAATTGTGGAACAGGATTGAGCAGCGCCGTTCACGCACTTGATTGCCGCCGAAGCAGACGGCGGGTTGAATGCAGATTCAATTAATATCGTTAAATACGATATGACTTCCCAATGCGTATTTGGTGAGTTTTGAAGGAGATAAAGTGAAAATATGCTTTGATTAAATCTGCATGAACCAACCAAGATATAACCATCAACTTGAAAGAAGGTCAAAGTGTTACTCTAGGTGACCGCCACTTGCAGCGTATAAATTAATGAATGCAACATGAAAGTGGTGTTCATGCCTGGCAGGGATATAACTTGAAATAGATGTGACTGTCTCTGAGCGTGTGGCTCGCATGACATTTTACTTCTTGAGCCCACATACTGAAGAATTTTTTGAATTGAAGTAATGCGATAAGCGTGTCACAAGCCGAGAACGTAGCCGAAGAAACGGTGAAAATCGATGAAAACGGCGTATCTCGTGTAGGTTCCGAGGTGAAAGAAGGAGAGTTATTTGACTGGTAAAATTACACCAAAAGGAGAATCTGCCCAGAAGAGAAATTACTGCGCCATCTCGTTAAAAAGCAGGTGATGTTCTTCTAAAAGCACCTCCATCATTAAGGTGGCCATGATTTCAAACTTTTTTTCAGCCGTCCCAAAAAGACAAAGATGAGCGTGAGAAAGCCAAGAAAAAGAAACTGCTGGTTTAGAAAACAATTATCAAAAGATTTTGACTGCAGAAAAAATGGCGGAATTACTGGAAGGTAGTAGTTGCCGTTCGGAACGGCATTATAGGGTTGGCGTGTTGATATGAGCACTTGAACCTTTACCGTGATGATAGCCATGTGGGTAGCGCTCCAGAAGAAGCCAATATTGGCAGATTTGCTGAAATGTTGAGTGATAATGTACATTATTGCAAATGGTGAAAAACCACAACGTTCGTCGTAACGAGTAGCAGGTCGTTATAGCGCGATGTTTGGTTTTGGAGTTGGTGATGAACCGCGTGCACAGGAACCCCGCCAAAGTGAGCGTATCGCCAAAAAACGGGGGTCCGAGTAGGCGACAAGATGGCGGGTCGTCACGTAAAGGGGTTGTTGCCCGTATTGTACGTGATGTAAGATATGCCATTCTGGAAGACGGAACAGTCCCCTTGGGTGTACCACGTATGAACATCGAGCCAGAGCCTACGAAACCGTATACGGGGCATGCGCATCCTTGATCGTAAATGCGCAAACGCCAATCTTGACGGTGGAACAGAAGTCAGGCGGCGAAAGAAGCAGGTTTGCCAGACGGGGACGCATTTATGTCGGTTTGACGGGCAAAATGCCTGACCATCGCCAGCGGGGTATTATCTATACGTTGAATACAAAAATGCACGGACCTGTAATTGCCAATCACTGCGCGTGTCTGCTGGCGAATAAGCGCCTGCTGGCGAGCGCGGGCATCGAAGGCGCAGCTAATATCCCGTAAAGAAAATTTCCCAACGGTAAAATCTGACGACGGGGAGCAAAGCGAGGTTACGCCAAAACAGGGCCAACGCAGATTCAGCAGCTCATTGGGAGTAAGGATTTTAAATCTTCAAAATATCTTATCTCATCGCGATTGCCAGCTCGTTTCAAAGGCACGGTTTTCAGCCACGAAAGATGATGAATTGGCACAAGAAGCCGTTACCGAAAACAAAGTTGAGCTGCTTTCGACAATGACAGAAAACGAGTATACGCCGAGCCTGAGCGCCCGCCGAAGAGTTTACGCTAATAACAGCCGGCTGACCGAAAGAGGCAGAAAAATGGCAGTATTTGTATTCGGCACTGACAGCAATGCAAGACCATTTTATGATTATCGGCGGCCGATGGCCGCCTCTGCGCTCTGCGTTAATTGCGCCAGATTTTGGGGCCAAACGGCCTATCAAAAAAGTCCTGAAATAGGTCAAATTGAGAAAAATCCGAGACTATCAAAAGAGATTATCGGTATTTTTGCGGAGTAAAGTGCTTTTTATATGGTTTCTGACGTCGAAGTAACATTCTTGGTGTACAAAAGTCCCGATAAGGTTTAGTTCCGTATTTCCAGCCAGAACCATCTTCACAAAAACATATAGAAAATGTCATTCAAGAGTATCAGAAAAATTAAATATGATTCCAAAAAACTTCGCTAATCACTCCGTCACGAGCACCACACGAGAGGTTACCAACCCGAAAACTATCAACAATTACTGCACTGAAATGGGCGGTTTGCCTTGCGAAATTTCGGTCTACCGCGACTGTCACTGCGGTGTGTCGGCCAGTGCTAGGCCTGCTACAAAGCGCACACGCATCAGCCATGGAAGCCGGCCGAGTAGTGCGCATGTCGTGAGCGTAGGGACACAAATGAACCCGCCGCCCACATTTGCAATTTCCGTAGTTTTGCCTAACAAAAATTGGTTATTTGTTGGGATTAAAACTCGACCAAATTAACGAAAAGACAAATAAAAATGTGTAAGCGCGAGCACGATGGCGCCGACTTTCTGGTCGGAAACTTGGGACATCGTGGATAAATTACCACGTGAAAACCACTATTGCCAGATTTATTCCCCTCAGAAATTCACTAAAAGATGTAAGTTGATGTTGGCCGAGTAACCACGAATTCGTCCATGCCGGCGGCACTAACAACGTAAGGCAGAAGCCTTGAAGCGTTTGCGGGTTGAGGTGAGGTAATTGGTACGATTATCAAAATGGTACTGTAATTAATAGAATTGCGTCCGCTTGAGGTGGCCGTTTTGCCACTTCCGATTTGAACGATTTATACCGTTTGAGGTGTAATTATCCGTAACAACCGTTTGAAGCGTTTGATCTTGAAATCAAAGCTCCCGAAGTAATCTTGCGTAACGAAAAACGTATGTTGCTAAAGAGGCCGTCGATTCATTATTTGATAACTCACGTAAAGTTAAACGCTGTTCGTTGGGAAGGGAAACCGTGCGTTGAAGTCTCTTCCAAGATATGCTGAAAGGAAAGCAAGGTCGATTCCGTCAGAACCTTTTGGGTAAGCGTGTCGATTATTCAGGTCGTTCGGTAATTGTGGTTGGCCCAGAATTGAAAATGCACGAATGTGGTTTTCCAAAATATCCCACACCACAGGGTCTTTTCTATCAACAATTTTCTTGGCAGATTTCACCGTTTTTACGATTCCTCTTTCAATCAATTTTCTGATAACGAATGGTTTAAACAATTCGGCAGCCATATCTTTTGGCAAACCACATTCGTGCATTTTCAATTCTGGGCCAACCACAATTACCGAACGACCTGAATAATCGACACGCTTACCCAAAAGGTTCTGACGGAATCGACCTTGCTTTCCTTTCAACATATCTGAAAGAGACTTCAACGCACGGTTTCCTTCCGAACGAACAGCGTTTACTTTACGTGAGTTATCGAATAATGAATCGACAGCCTCTTGTAACATACGTTTTTCGTTACGCAAGATTACTTCGGGAGCTTTGATTTCGATCAAACGCTTCAAACGGTTGTTACGGATAATTACACGACGGTATAAATCGTTCAAATCGGAAGTCGCAAAACGACCACCATCCAAAGGCACAAGCGGACGCAATTCTGGTGGAATTACGGGTACCATTTTGATAATCATCCATTCTGGACGGTTCTCAATACGTGTACCAGCCTCACGGAATGCCTCAACCACTTTCAAACGCTTCAAGGCTTCTGCCTTACGTTGTTGAGAGGTATCGTTTGCCGCCGAGTGACGTAAATCATAAGACAAATCGTCTAATTCAGTACGTTTCAACAACATATCCAAAGCATCAGCACCCATCTTAGCGATGAATTTCTGAGGGTCTTCGTCTGGCAATAATTGGTTTTCACGTGGTAATTTATCCACGATGTCCAAATATTCGTCTTCCGTTAAGAAGTCCATTTTGTTTACGCCATCGTCTCCTTTGATACCCGCCTGCACTACCACGTATCTTTCGTAGTAAATTACTTGGTCGAGTTTTTTGGTAGAAAGTCCCAACAAATAACCAATTTTGTTAGGCAAACTACGGAAGTACCAAATGTGGGCAACAGGCACAACGAGTTCGATGTGTCCCATACGCTCACGACGTACTTTTTTCTCGGTAACTTCCACTCCGCAACGGTCGCAGATGATACCTTTGTAGCGAATACGCTTGTATTTACCACAGTGACATTCCCAGTCCTTGGTGGGTCCGAAAATTCTTTCACAGAACAAACCGCCCATTTCGGGCTTGTAAGTACGGTAATTGATAGTTTCGGGTTGAGTAACCTCTCCGTGTGAACCTTCGAGGATTGACTCAGGTGATGCCAAAGAGACTGTTACTTTTTGGAAATCACTATTTAATTTTCTATTCTTCTTGAATGACATTTTCTATATGTTTTTTGTGAAAATGGTTCTAATTTTTTAACTGGAAACTCTGGAACTAAACCTTCATTTTATCAGGACTTTGGCGAGTATCGAACACACCAAGAATATTTACTTCTATTTCAGAAACCATATAAAGCACTTTATAATTGTCTTCCACTAAAAAATACCGATAATCTCTTTTTGATAGTCTCGGATTTTCTTCAATTTGACCTATTTCTGGATTTTTTGATAAATACTTTGAACTATCTAAAATCTTCTTTTTTAATTCTTTTGCAAATTTTAAAGAAGCATTATCGACATAATAATCATAAATATCTCGAAGGTCTTGCATTGCCAATGGTTGCCAAATGACTTTCATACTTACCATTTTTCTGCAATCTTTTCAAATTCTTCAACTGTTACGCCTTCGCCTCTTTCGGCTTGGGCTGTTGCTTCCAAAACTCGGCTGACATACTCGTTTTCTGTCATTGGTTTTGAAAACTTAGCTTTCAAGCTTTGTTTTCGAGCAAAATTGGCAACTTCTTGTACCAATTCATCATCTTTTTCGATGGCTAACCATTCGTGCATTTGCAAACGAACAGCTTGAGTATTTGAAATGAATGTTGTCATAATCTGAAAGATATTTTGAAGGTTAAATCCTTACTCCAAAGTAATTTCCAAAGCTAAACCTCTCAATTCGTGAATCAATACGTTGAATGATTCTGGGATTCCTGGTTTTGGCATGGCTTCTCCTTTCACGATGGCTTCGTAGGCTTTTGCTCTACCAATCACGTCATCAGATTTTACCGTTAAGATTTCTTGCAAGATATTAGCTGCACCAAATGCCTCTAATGCCCACACTTCCATCTCGCCAAAACGCTGTCCACCGAACTGGGCTTTACCTCCCAATGGTTGCTGAGTGATTAATGAGTAAGGTCCGATTGAACGGGCGTGCATTTTATCATCAACTAAGTGACCCAGTTTCAACATATAGATAATACCCACTGTAATGGGTTGGTCGAACATTTCGCCCGTCAAACCATTGTATAAATAAGTACGTCCCCAGTCTGGCAAACCTGCTTCTTTCAGTTCTTTCGCCACTTCGGCTTCTGTTCCACCGTCAAAGATTGGCGTTGCGTATTTACGATCAAGTTTCTCACCTGCCCATGCTAATACGGTTTCGTAAATCTGTCCGATGTTCATACGTGAAGGTACACCCAAGGGGTTCAACACGATGTCCATTGGTGTTCCGTCTTCCAAGAATGGCATATCTTCATCACGTACAATACGGGCAACAACCCCTTTGTTTCCGTGACGACCCGCCATCTTGTCACCTACTTTCAATTTACGTTTTTTGGCGATATATACTTTGGCAAGTTTCACAATACCTGCTGGCAATTCATCACCAACTTCCAAAACAAACTTATCACGCTTATAACGACCTACTACTTCATTACGACGAACGTTGTAGTTTTTCACCATTTGCAATAATAATACGTTTGTATCAGTATCCTCAGTAGCGTTTTCCAAAATTAAATCTGCCAATAAGTTGGCTTCTTCTGGAACGCTGTATGAGCTATCATCACGGTAAAGGTTTTTGGCTGGGAATAATGCCTCCTCAACGTTGCGAGCAGAGATTTTTGTGCCTGGCTCTATAATTACCGTTCCGAATTTGTGCTTGATGGATGCAGCTACTTTACCTTCCAATAATTCCGCCATTTTACCAATCATTTTGGCACGAATAGCAGTCAAATCTTTTGATAATTGTTTTCCTAAACCAGCAATTTCTTTCTTGGCTTTCTCACGCTCATCTTTGTCTTTTTTGGGACGGCTGAAAAGTTTGGTATCAATAACCACACCTTTTAATGATGGAGGTGCTTTTTTAGAAGCATCTTTTACATCACCTGCTTTATCACCAAAGATGGCACGAAGTAATTTCTCTTCTGGGGTTGGGTCAGATTCTCCTTTTGGTGTAATTTTACCAATCAAAATATCTCCTTCTTTCACCTCAGAACCTACACGAATTACGCCGTTTTCATCCAAATTTTTCACCGTTTCTTCGGCTACGTTTGGAATCTCAGCTGTCAATTCTTCTTCTCCACGTTTTGTATCACGTACTTCCAATTCAAATTCTTCAATGTGAATAGAAGTAAAAATATCATCACGAACCACACGCTCAGAAATTACAATCGCATCTTCAAAGTTATATCCCTGCCAAGGCATGAACGCCACTTTCATGTTACGACCCAATGCTAATTCTCCTTGCTGCGTTGCATAACCTTCACAAAGTGCTTGTCCTTTCGTAACACGCTGACCTTTTGCCACGATGGGCTTCAAGTTGATGGTTGTATCTTGGTTGGTTCTGCGGAATTTAATCAAAGCATATTCCTTTGTATCTCCTTCAAAACTCACCAAATACTCATTGGGAGTCATATCGTATTTAACGATAATTTTAATTGAATCTACATATTCAATTACACCGTCTGCTTCGGCAACAATCAAAGTACGTGAATCAAGTGCAACGCTTGCTTCCAATCCTGTTCCCACAATTGGGTTTTCTGGACGTAACAATGGCACTGCCTGACGCTGCATATTTGATCCCATCAAGGCACGGTTGGCATCATCATGTTCCAAGAAAGGAATTAACGAAGCCGCTACTGATACAATCTGATTAGGAGCAATATCCATCAATTGTGCATCATTTGGATTTACCAAAGGAAAATCACCTTCAAAACGTGCTTTTACTGTATCTGATTCAAATTCTCCCTTATCATTGTAACGAGCATTTGCTTGAACAATATTCTTTCCGTCTTCTTCTTCTGCCGTGAAAAATGTGATTTCATCTACTTTCACTTTACCGTTTTCAATCGTGCGGTAAGGGGTTTCGATAAAGCCCATTGAGTTGATTTTGGCATGAACACAAAGCGATGAAATCAAACCGATGTTTGGTCCTTCGGGTGTTTCAATCGTACACAAACGTCCGTAGTGCGTATAGTGAACGTCACGAACCTCAAAACCTGCACGCTCACGAGAAAGACCACCTGGTCCAAGTGCCGAAAGACGACGTTTGTGCGTAATCTCCGCCAATGGATTGGTTTGATCCATAAACTGTGAAAGCTGATTGGTTCCAAAGAATGAGTTGATTACTGACGATAGTGTACGGGCATTAATCAAATCAACTGGCTTGAAGTCTTCGTTATCACGGACGTTCATACGTTCCTTGATGGTACGAGCCATACGAGCTAAACCTACTCCAAACTGTGCATACAACTGCTCACCAACGGTACGAACACGACGGTTAGATAAGTGGTCAATATCATCAATTAGGGCTTTTGAGTTGATAAGTCCGATAAGGTATTTAACGATTGAGATAATATCTGCTTTCGTTAAAACCTTTGTTTCCATCGGAATATCGTGTCCTAATTTCTTGTTGATTCTGTAACGACCTACTTCACCTAAATCATAACGTTTGTCAGAAAAGAATAAGTTTTGGATAATATCACGGGCAGTTTGTTCATCGGGTGCTTCGGTATTACGCAACTGACGGTAAATCTGCTCAACGGCTTCTTTCTCTGAATTTGATGAATCTTTCTGTAGAGTATTATAAATGATGTTGTAATCATTTACGTTCATGTCTTCTTTGTGAAGAATGATAGTGTCAAGACCTGCTTCGATGATGGTTTCGATGTCCTCGGTAGCGATAACAGAATCACGCTCCAATAATACTTCGTTACGACCAATTGAAACAACTTCACCTGTATCTTCATCCACAAAATCTTCTTGCCAGCTTCTGAGAACCCTTGCTGCCAAACGGCGACCAACGGCTTTCTTTAAGTTAGAGGCATCGGCTTTGATTTCTTCCGAAAGACCAAACAAATCCAAGATGTCTTTGTCTGAACCATAACCAATAGCACGCAAAAGCGTGGTTACTGGAAACTTTTTCTTGCGATCGATGTACGCATACATGACGTTGTTTACGTCCGTTGCGAACTCAATCCATGAACCTTTGAATGGAATAATACGAGCCGAATACAATTTCGTTCCGTTGGTGTGGCGACTCTGCGAGAAGAACACCCCTGGCGAACGGTGCAATTGCGATACGATAACCCGTTCAGCACCATTAATTACGAAAGAGCCACGCTCGGTCATGTAAGGAATATTTCCTAAGAAAACTTCCTGTTCGATGGTTTCAAAATCTTCGTTGTCCGTATCATTACAGATAAGACGCAACTTAGCTTTCAACGGCACAGAGTACGTCAATCCACGGTCGATACACTCATCAACTGAGTATTTCGGTGTATCGACAGAGTAGTCGATGAAGTGAAGGACGAAGTTTTCACGAGAATCCGAAATAGGGAAGTTCTCTGCGAATACTTTGAAAAGTCCTTCATCGGCACGATTCTCGGCTGCGGTTTCGAGCTGGAAGAAATCCTGAAACGACTTTACCTGAATATCCAAGAAATCTGGGTATTCGAGTAAGTTTTTGACTTTGGCAAAACTAATTCTGCCTGTTGAGGTCATTTGTGTCAAGGCTTTTTACTGTTTTGAAGTTGAGTTGTTCAATGAGTGAATAATTGATTGAGAAAATGATAGAGTACATGAACGGTTAAAACCATTCACTCAGGTTACGCACCTCGTCTATCATTGAAACATTCAGTCATTGAAATAAAAAAAGAGAGCCTCGTAGATGTGAGTAATCTGTTTCCCTTTGCTTCTTTCCTACGAAAAAAAGAGGTGTTTCAGAAAGGATTACTTTGGATAAACTGATTTGATGATGAAAACGTTTTCAGATCAGCCTGCAAATGTACGGATTATTTCTTGATAATCAAGGGATTGAAGGGAAAATATTGTGAGATTCTGAACCTCCACAAAGTTGGTAAATTAAATCTACTGATATTTTTTCGGAGCATACAAAAAACCAAAAGCTTCTGCACCTTCACGAGTATGCACTTTATGATGGACATAATGTGCTTTCATGATTCGCTTCATGTATGGATGCTTGGCGATGAATTTTATTTTTATTCTACGATGAACAATTATATCATGGAAAATAAAATAGAAAAGTCCATAGCACAACACGCCAAAACCAATCCAAAACAGAAACCACAAGCCATCTACATACGTTCCGAGGGCAAAAGTAGAGACCGAAACCACGGCAAAAACCACGGCAAAAAGATCATTTTTTTCCAAAGGTTCATTGTGATGTACGTGGTGTGAACGATGCCAGTTCCACATGATTCCGTGCATAATGTATTTGTGGGTAAACCACGCTACGCCTTCCATAAAGAAGAATGTCCCAACAATTAAAGCAATTTTAACTAACATAAATTATGAAATATAAATTATGAATTATGAGTTTTTACTAATCCACAAATGGTTATTCAATACTTGACTAGAATTTTAACGTTAAGTACAATATTTTTGTTTTGTAAATTTACTTACTGAGGGTTAAATGATTTTAAAATTTTTGGGTTTTTTACCTAAATCACTGAAAGATATTATTGATTATCTTTGCAACCAATCTTTATCTAAGAATATATAGCTAAGATTGTGAAGTTCAAATAATTCATACCTCATAACTATTTTTCATGAGTCAACTAATACTTGTTTTTGTGGGCGGAGGTTTGGGAAGTATAACTCGCTTTGTTTTAAGCAAATATATCCAAGCACAATTTTTACGGAATTTCCCTTTCGGAACGTTGGGTGTAAATGTGCTGGCGAGCCTTATTTTGGGCTTTTTTATTGGAATGATGGAGGCTAAATTTTTAACAAATTCTAATTATAAATCTCTAATTGCCGTTGGTTTTTGTGGAGGATTCAGCACATTTTCAACTTTCTCGAACGATACCCTTCAATTGATTCAAAATAATCGCCTTCTGGAAGCATTTTTGAATATTCTATTAAATGTGGTCCTGTGTATTTTGGCAACTTTTGGAGGTTTAACTTTGGTGAAAAGTTTTTAGATTTTGATATTATTTAAGCTAATTTTTTTCGTCTAATTACTGATAACGACTCCGTCTGACTATCGTCTGACTGCGTAGCTCTCGGCAGTCCAGACGATAGTCAGACGGTTCTCAATACATATTCTGAAAATGAAAATACAACCGAATCAAAAATTTAACAGCCTCCGAGCCTTTGTGTATTCGTGGCAAAGTCTTTTTATATTTATCACAATGATTT
This sequence comes from Arcicella sp., assembly GCA_034519515.1. Classification (GTDB taxonomy): domain Bacteria; phylum Bacteroidota; class Bacteroidia; order Cytophagales; family Spirosomataceae; genus Arcicella. The sequence continues at coordinate 15,008 of JAXHOK010000065.1, read as the reverse complement.
CACTATCAAATACTTACGCTCAGAATTTAGGTAAAACTCTTCACGATTCGCACGATAATTTCAAAGAAAAAACCATTACGAAACGTCGTTTTGGGTATCAAACTTTGATGAATCGGATTGATAGTTTGAAGCCAAATAAGTTGTTTGAAGTCTCGGTAGCCACAAAATCTTCGGAAGGACGAGATATTTACTTAATAAAATGCGGCACAGGAAAAACTAAGGTCATGTTGTGGTCGCAGATGCACGGCGACGAACCAACCGCCACGATGGCGATGGTGGATATTTTTAATTTCTTGGAGAATAAAACCAATAATCCCAAGTTAAAATCTGACTCTGAGTTGGATAAACTCCGAGACGATTTACTTAAAAAATGCACCTTTTATTTTGTTCCCATGTTGAATCCTGACGGGGCGGAGGCTTGGACACGTTACACGGCACTGGGAATTGACATGAACCGTGATGCCTTGGAACTCCAAACACCCGAAGGCAGGTTATTGAAAAAGTTAATTTTTGAGATAAAACCCGATTTCTCATTCAATTTGCACGATAAAAATCGTCGTTACTCGGCAGGGAAATCTGGTAATTTATCGACTGTTTCGTTTTTGGCAACTGCTTTTAATCAAGCCGAAGATTTAAGTTCAAATCGTAAAAAAGCGATGAAAGTTATTGTAGGGATGAATCAAGCTATTCAACCTTACATTCCAAATTCGGTGGGGCGTTGGTCGTCGGAATATGAACCACGGGCGTTTGGCGATAATATACAATTTTGGGGACGTGAATGGGACGGTTGTTTAATCTTGATTGAATCGGGCGGACGGAAAGATGATCCTGAAAAACAGTATATTCGCAAACTCAATTTTGTGGCGTTATTGACTGGTTTACAGTCCATTACGAATAATTCCTTTCAAAAAAATAATATAAAAGAATACCAACAATTACCTGAAAACAGCAGAACCATTTTTGATTTAATTATTAGAAATGTTACCGTAAAAAAAGGAGAAATCACCTACAAAACCGACCTCGCCATCAATCGTAATGAACGACCCGTGAACGGAAAAGATTACTTCACAACAACTTCACAAATCGAAGAAATTGGCGATATGTCAATCTTTTTTGGAACAGATGAAATTGAGGCAGAAGGCTTAGAAATTGTTGCGGAGAAGGAAATTGGTTTAGGTTCAAAAGCTGATTTTCAATTGGTTAAAGATGGGAAGGTGGTTTATACGATTAAAAATGGTCTCGTGATTCAAGAAAAATAGAACACGGATTTAACGGATTAGACACAGATTTTACGGATTTTTTTAATAAAAATCTTCAATTTTAAATCCGTGTCCAATCCGTAAAATTCGTGTTCCATATAACATAGCAAATAAAATGGAAAACCCAGTAATAATTTTCGGAGCAAATGGCTTAGGTGCGGTTGCCCTTGATATTTTCAAAAGAAACGAAGTGGTCGTTTATGCTTTTTTAGATGATAAAACAGAACTGCACAATACGCTCATTGATGACGTAGTGGTGATGGGAACCACCGATGATGAAGGTTTTACCAAACTTATCGGTAAAAAATGCGAAGCCTTCGTGGCAACCGATGATGCCAAATTAAGAAAAAGTATCGTTGAAATGCTCCTTGAAGTGCGTAAAGTTCAGCCCGTAAATGCTGTTCACGACCAAGCCACAATTGCCAGCAGTTCTTCAATCGGTCATGGAAATTTGGTAGCCGCAGGAGCTATCATCAACGCCCGTGCGAAGGTTGGAAATCATAACATTTTGCAGAGTAACGTCTTGGTGGATTTTGATGCAGAAATTGGCGATTACGTCCAAATTGGAGCAGGAAGTACCATTGGTTCGGGCGTTTCAATTGAAGATAATGCTTTTATCGGCACGGGCGTAACCATTATTAGCGGCGTAAAAATTGGCAAAAGTGCCAGAATTGGGGCGGGGTCAGTAGTGGTTGAATCGGTAAAAGCACGGGAGACTGTTTTTGGAAATCCTGCCAAGAAGGTATAACCACTACTTCCCAATCTCAAAATACTTCACCTCAACGCCCAGATTATCAAGTAATTGGTGCGTTCTTTCGGGTCGGGCATCCGTAATAAATACCTGCGAGAACGTACCATCAACCATCATATTGATTAATTGTTGAATACGGCGGTCGTCGAGTTTATCAAAAATATCATCTAATAATAGGATAGGAGGGAAGCCTTTTTGCTGAGAAAGCATCTCGAATTGGGCTAATTTTAAAGCAATCACAAAGGATTTTTGTTGTCCCTGCGAGCCAAATTTCCGTAATGTAAAACCGTTTATCTCAAAGATAAAATCGTCTTTATGCACCCCCATCGTTGTCCGTTGAGCCGCCAAATCTCGGGGGCGATTTTTTCGAAAAACCTGGGCAAAATTATCCGCCCCAACTTCCGACTCATAAATCATTTCTACTTCTTCCCGAGCATCCGAAAGCGTTGAATAATGCTTTTTGAAAATCGGCAAAAATTCTGTAACAAATTGATTACGAGACTGGTACAGTTTTATACCAACTTCTATCAAAGGATCTGAGTAAATATCTAACAGCAAATCGTCCGTATAATTCCTTTCCGCAAACTGTTTCAGCAATGAATTTCTTTGTAATAAAAGTCGATTATATTGCAAGAGATTTTCCAGATATTCAGTATCTAATTGAGCCATCACGCCATCAAAAAATTTACGTCTTTCCTCACTCCCGTCACGTATTACATCCGTATCATTAGGCGAAAGCATCACGACAGGAAACTTACCGATATGTTCCGAAATGCGTTCATAAGCCTTTTTATCTCGGAGGACGGCTTTTTTTTGACCACGTTGTAGGGAAATGGTAATGATTTCAGATTTTCGATTTTCGATTTTCGATTGTTCGTCTCCTAAATCGGAAATCGGAAATCGGAAATCGGAAATCTGAAACTTTCCTTCAATCATCATATACTCCGCCTCATGATTAATACTCAACGCATCCTGATTTGAAATGGAGCTTTTAGTTAAAGCCAAGAAATAAATAGCATCCAAAAGATTAGTTTTGCCCGTGCCATTCTCTCCTACGATACAATTCACCCGTTCCGAAAACTCAAAATTTTCGTATTCATAGCTCTTAAAATTGGCTAAACTAATTTTTTGTAAGTGCATAAAATAAACCGATGGTATGATTTTTTAGTCTTAATTTTCTGAAAATATTTTAAAATCATCTTTTAAAGTATTTATTAAACATTATAAACCCTTAAACTGATAAAAGTATGATTTTAAGTTTAATCATTGGAGCTATTGCTGGCTGGTTAGCTGGTCTTATCATGAAAGGAGATGGTTACGGAATCCTCATTGACATCGTTTTAGGAATTGTCGGTGGCTGGGTCGGTAGATGGCTTTTTGGAGCATTAAATCTTCATTTTGGTGGCACTTTTGGTGCTTTGTTTACCTCCGTAGTTGGAGCAATCATATTGATTGTTATACTGCGTGCCATTAAACGAAACTAAAATTATCTACAATTTTTAGGGCTAAAAAGGGGTTTTTGCTTCATTTTAGCCCTTTTTTGTTTTCTGCAACATACTACTTGTTTCATCCAACACTTAATAAATAAAAACGCTTTGTCCATTATTGGTTTTGTCGTAATTTCGTATTACAAAATAACGATGGATTTATGGAATAACAAATCATAAGTTTTTTGTTATACGAATACAAGATAGAATTAAGTAAAGAACAATCATTCACTCATTCAAAATTGTGAAAATGGCAAAGAAAGCTGAAAACAAAGTAAAATACTCAAAAGAAACTTATATGTACTGGTATGAGTCGATGGTGCTTCAACGCAAATTTGAAGAACGGGCTGGACAATTGTACGGACAACAAAAAATTAAAGGTTTTTGCCACCTTTATATTGGTCAAGAAGCCTGTTCATCAGGAGCAAAATCTGCCTTAAAAGATGGTGATAAATATATTACTGCCTACCGTGACCACGGCATTCCATTGGCGTTAGGTTCAGACCCGAATACAGTAATGGCTGAATTGTTCGGTAAGGCAACGGGTATCTCGAAAGGAAAAGGGGGCTCAATGCACATTTTTGATAAATCAGTAGGCTTTGTGGGTGGACACGGTATTGTGGGGGCTCAAATTCCGATGGGAGCAGGTTTGGCTTTTGCTGAAAAATATAACAAAACGGGTAACTTAGCCATCTGTTATTTTGGCGACGGTGCCGTTCGTCAAGGAGCCTTGCATGAAGCCTTCAATATGGCAATGACTTGGAAATTACCCTGTATTTTCGTAGTAGAAAACAATGGCTATGCCATGGGAACGTCAGTAACTCGTACTTCAAACGTAACGGATTTATACACCATCGGAGAGGCATACGATATGCCTTCCGAATCTGTTGATGGCATGAACGTAGAGGCAATTCACGAGGCAGTTTCAAGAGCCGCTGCACGAGCAAGAGCAGGCGAAGGTCCAACTTTCTTAGAATTCAAGACCTATCGTTATAGAGGACACTCCATGTCTGACCCACAAAAATATCGAACCAAAGAAGAAGTTGAAGCCTATAAAATGCGTGATCCAATTGAACAAGTAAAGAAAACTATTTTGGATAATGGCATTGCTACCGAAGAAGATTTATCAGCAATTGATGCTCAAATTAAAGCAAGAGTTGAAGAATCGGTCAAATTCTCGGAGGAGTCACCTTGGCCAGACCCATCCGAGATATATACGGATGTATATGTAGAGGACTATCCCTTTCCTGTTGAATAACATTAAGCAACACAGAAAATGTCGCAAGCATAGTTAGCTTTGCGACATTTTTGCGTTTGGAAATTAACAATTTTAAATCAATTGTACATATTTTCTTGGCTGAATTCATAGAAAAAAAAGCCCCAATATTTGGGGCTTTTTTGATTTTAGAGGTCTCAGGCGAACTATACAACGGGGTTAGCTGTCAATCTCTTATGTTATTATGAATCGGAAAGTAAAAAAATGGTAACAAAAATGGTAGTTTTGGCATTTATATTCTGTTTCTTCTTCGGGATTGATGTATGAATAATATCTGCACAGCCTTTTGTACTGAAAAAGCATTTCAGTATCTCAACAGAAATTAAGCATCCCATCAAATAAATGCTCTATCTCGTCTTGGGAGAGAATTTTATTTTGGATAATATCATCCATTCGTTGCTTGTAAACAAGAACGGCTTGTTTATTAATAGCTTGAATATTTTGAGCTATTTCCTTAAATCCTTCTCTATTAGGGAGCATCCAATTAATAAAGTACCCATGACTTCCATTAAACTTCCCGAAAGTACAAATAACTTTCGGGAAGTTACCAAGAGATTTACTTCCCGAAAGTTATTTTTACTTTCGGGAAGTTCATACCAGAAGTGGGTATGTTTAAATTTATATGCTCCCTTAATTGTCTGTTCAGTTTACTTTTCGATTTCAAAATATCAATTCAAAACAATTAAACTGCCCAATTCCTCATCATTTCTGACGTGCAGATAACGGTCAATTTCTTGTTGTAAATCTTCCACGTGCGAGATAATTCCTACAATTCTATTTTCTTTTCTTAATGATTTCAAGGTCTCAAAAACCACCTGTAAAGCCTCTCTGTCCAAAGATCCAAAACCTTCATCCAAAAAGAAAAAGTTGTGTTTAGACTCCGTGAGAGTATGAATATTATCCGCCAGAGCCAAAGCCAATGACAACGCAGCTTGAAATTTCTGCCCACCCGAAAGTGTTTTTAAGAGCCGTAATTGCCCACCATTCAGCACATCCCGCACCCAAAAACTGTTGTCAGTTCCTAATTCTAAATGCAGCGTTTGCCGAGTCATTTTATGAAAACGAACATTGGCGGCATTAAAAAGATTTTGGAGATAAATACTCGAAACAAAGTCCACAAAACCGTTTCCTCTAAACAACGAACCCAAGGTTTCGAGGTGTTCTTCACGCTCTCTCAACTGAGTTTGTTGTTTCAAAAGCTCTGTCTTTTTCAATAAATCTGCTTGAATTTTTTTCAGTAAACCGTCAATTCGCCCCTCTTCTTTACGTTGCTCGTTGAGCATTGTGGTTAATTCCCGAACTTGTAAACGTACTTGTTCATGAATTTGGGAGTCGTATTTGGTATCAGAAAAATCCTTTTTGAGTTGCGAAAGTACCTCCTGTTTTTCCGATAAAATACGCTTGAAGTCTTCAATGGCTTGTCGTTCTGAGTCAATCGCTAAGTTTTTGGAAAGGACATCTTTTACCCAATTTTCAGATTCAAAATTGTTCGTAACTAACAGATTATCAATGTTTTGCTGATAATCTTGTAAAGATAATTTCCCTTCTTTAATCACTTCCAAAAGCGTTTGCTGACTACCCTGAATAGTATTTTTTTCTTGGTCAATTTCAGTGACTTTCTTTTGCAAAATTTCAAAATCTTGCTTTATGGTTTCATACTGTTTTTTAAGTGAATCAATGCGTGATAAAACCGATTCTTTTGACTCATTTTCAAAATTTGAAATTTGTATTTTACTCAGTTGAGTAGTCAGCGTTTCAACTGTGGTTTTAAGGGTCGATAAATCATTTTGAAGATTTTGCAGAGGCAAATCAATCAAATCAATTTTTCGTTGAGATTCGTCTTCAAATCTAAGCGTTAATTTTTTAATAAAATTCTCATTATCAGATACTTGCTTCTGTAAATCAGCCACTGAATCAAAGGTGTTTTGAAAGCCCTCACGGTTGTTTTTATCAAATCTTTCCCAAATAAAAATCTTATCATGAGCTTCGATATTTAGTTTATTTTCTTCCCATTTTTCACGAATGATATTTTTGCTTTTTTCTAAGTTTATAATTTCATTCAAAACCTTCAAAACAGGCATCTGAAAGCTACGTACACGAGTAGGAACGCCTTGCAAATCGTTGATTTTAGCTTCAATTATGCCAATTTCTTGATTGAAATCATGCCCATTCTTAGACAAAGCAGGATGATGAACTGCCCCACAAAGCGGACATTCGTCTCCGTCATTTAAGTTGGTGGCATATTGTTGTAGAGCGGCTTGGGTTTTTAACGTTTGTAATTGCTGGGTCAGAGTCTGCTGCGTTTTAGTATTTTTTTCTAATAAATCAGTAAACGTATTTTCAAGGATTTCCTCAGTTGTTTCGTTCAATAACTGTAAAGAAAAAACCTGATTTATTTCCGAAATTTTTACCTCTAAAATACCCTGTTTTTCTTTGATTTCTTGCTGCAATGCTTCGGCTTCTTGCTTGGTTTTTTTCTTGATTTCTTGTAAAGAATCCAAAGTCAAAAACCAAGATTTTACCGAACTAAGTTCTTGAATATCAGGTAATTTAGATTTTTGAGTTTCGTTCAAAACCTCTAACTCTTGCTTTTGATTTTTCAGAATAATCAGTTCGTCTGCCTTTTCTTTTTGTTTAATGACACCCCGACTGAATGATTCTGATTTTTTATCAAATTGAATTTGATTTTCCAGTATTTCCAAGACAATTCCCAATTCTTTGGCTTCCAGAATTAACGATTCACGGGCTTCATATTGGGGGCGTAAAATGTCAATTTTGGCTTTATCAAGGGCTGATTCTTCCTCAATTTTCAGAATTCGTTGCTGATTTTTATGGGAAATATTTTCGTTTTTTTCAATACTCAAAAGCGTAGATTTTTTTGAATCCAACAAGGCTTTGAACTGTCTGGAACAAGTTTCATAAATTTTCAAATGGGCTTCTCGTTGATTGAAAATATCTTTTTTTGCCTCTAAATCAGCGATTTGCTTTGTGAAATCTTGAATTTTATCAGTAGCAATTTTTAAGTCGGTTAGGGTTTTATCAAATTCATTTTGCTCTTTTAATTGTTCAGCAAGTGACTGAATATGTTTTCGGATTAAAGATAAATTGTGTTCTTCTTGTGCCACCATTTCGGGCGTAGCTTCACCCAGAGACATTAATTGCCCTTCTAAATTAGAGAGTATCAATTTATTTTTATTATTCAAACTCCCCACTTTTCGTCCCAAATCGTATTTATCAAGGTTGAAAAGTTCCTTCATCATATTGGTGCGGTCTTTATCGCCCAGTTCAATGAAATCTTGAAAACGTCCTTGCGGAATAATAATCGTTCTTCGGAAATTATCGTAGCTTAACCCAATCACTTTTTGGGCAACATCATTGGCTTCAATCGGACTCCAAGATTCGTTCATCCACATATACGCCTTGCGGTCAAACGCCTTCACATCTCTGAAATTCTTGGAATTCCGTTTGCCCCGCACCGAAAAGCGATAACGATTGCCTTCCTTACCCGCCAAACACTCAAAATCAAGGCTCATTTCGTCAGAAGCCAGATTCATCATGTTGTACGAACGCTCATCACCCTTGCTGTTGAGGCGTTCAGTATCACCGTATAAGGCAAAAGTAATGGCTTCCAAAATAGAAGATTTCCCACTACCGACAGACCCAAAAATGCCGAACAGAGCCGCCTCCGTTAGTTGGTCAAAATGGATTTCTTGTTCTGTTTTATAAGAATATAAACCTTTGATTTTTAAGTATTTAGGTATCATTTTGTTTTAGATAAATATGTAACTACTCCTCCCCCTGAATCTCCCGAAACATCGCCATCAAACCCTCCGAAGGTTCTTGTCCTTTGCCTATTTTATGCTGTTTGAAATAAGCATTGAATAATTCCTCCATCCCCATCGAAAGGTTAATTTTTGTACCTTCCACATCGCTTCCACCTTGTGATTTTATCTCTGGAACAATCTGAACCAAACCTGCGTGAGCTTCCTGCAAACGCCTTTTATCAGTCATTTCCAAATAACTTTCCGAGACGATGGTTATTTCTACCAAAGCATCAGCATTAGCTTCCAACCATAACACGGCTTCATCAACATTATCAAATTTTGCTCTCAATAATTTTTTGCCTTTCGTTAGAGCAATTGGTTGATAATCAATGGATTTATTGGGTTCAGCATTTAATAAAACTACATATTTCGTCTGATTTTCTTCGGCAAAACTATATGCCAACGGACTGCTGGAATAAATCATCGGACAGGGCTTCTTGTCAATCGTTTGATAACGGTGTAAATGTCCCAAAGCCACGTATTGCGTTTGGATGGGTACATTTTCCGAAAAAATTGCCGAAGCACCGCCCACGTTGATTGGTTTTTCGTCTTCGGGTTCTTCGGGCGTCTCTCCGCCTTTTTTCATGAAAAAAAGATGGGTTACTAAAATATTAACTCCCTGATTATCAAAATATTTATCCGCCAATTCTTGCCAATGATTTTGTAAATGAACCCGTAAAGAATCTTCTGAATCTTCAACGCCTAAGTCTTTTTTTAATCTTAATTCGTTGGCGTAGGGTGTTAAAATTAATCGCAAAGGAAAATCACAATTGGGCAACATTAATTCGGCAAAACCTTTGTCCGTTTTGCTTACTTTTATACCCGCTTGGGTACTAAAAGATTTGATTTCGGTGTTGGGGTAACCCGTAAAAATAATCCCACAGGCACGTGCCAAAGCATCGGGAACTTCCACTCTTTCGGGCGAATCATGATTTCCTGCAATGGCAACGATAGCACGTTTTCCGTTATCAGACAAACAATGTAAAGTGCTGTATAACAGTTCAGTAGCTTCGGAAGAAGGATTAAAATTATCGAATAAATCGCCTGCCACAATCACCACATCAACGGCTTCACGGTCGGCAATTTCACAGATTTCGTCCAAGACTTCTCGCTGTTCTTCCAAGCGTGAAATCGTGTTGAGTCTTTTACCCAGATGCCAGTCGGCAGTATGCAGAATTTTCATGGAGTTTTGGAAAAATTAAGGCTTGCAAATTAGTGAAATATTAAGAACTTCCCGAAAGTTTTTTTAACTTTCGGGAAGTTGATTTTCCAAGTGGGGACACCAGCTATGGTACAGAACTTCCCGAAAGTAGAAGAAACTTTCGGGAAGTTGAATTTTCAATTCTTATTTTCACTACAGACAAGGCTGTCCGTGTTACAAAAAATGCTTCGTAAACTAATCAGACTAATCCCTTTATTGTTAATCATCGTTCTGGCTATCTTCGTTTGGGAGAAATTCAAGGACTTCAAAAACCCATTCGGTGGGGGAGAGGTAGAGGTTTCTCATAACGTTTTATTACAAAAAATCACGGCAATGGGCAAGCTGGAATTGGTCAAATATAATTTCAGAGATGTCGTTGAAAGTAGGATAAAAAAGGATTTACTGCCCGATGCCAAAGTGCTTTTGATAGTGTCGGGCGAAGCAACGGGCTGTTTGGATTTAACCAAAATTAGGGTTTCGGATATTGAAGAAGAGTCTGATACATTAGTAGTACATTTGCCCGAACCTGAGATTTGCAATTATAAGATAGATCACTCAAAATCAAGGGTTTATAATACAGAATATGCCTTTTTGGATGAAGCTCAATTAGTAGATAACGCTTTTAAAAAAGCCGAATCCGAGGTAGTCCAAAATGCCCAAACGATGGGCATTTTGGAACAAACTAAAAAATCTGCGGAACAAATTTTAAAACCTTTTTTGGAAGATGTAGCGAAAAGAAAAGTAGTGTTGAGGTATGCTTTAAAAGATACACCGAGGGAGCTTAAATAGGTTTGAGGGGTGAGGTTTGAGCAGTGAGTATTGGGACTCAAACCTCACCCTTCATAGCTTGTCCCCTCACGCCTAACTAACAATCACCACCTTCCCCATCACCTTTCTATCCAACATTTCATACAATGCCTCAGAGGCTTGCTCAAAAGTATATTGAGCGTGGATGTGCGGTTTTAGATTTCCCTCAGCTATGAAGCCCAAAAGTTCCTTAAAGTTCTGGAAACTTTCTTTGGGTTCGTTGGTGGCAAATGCTCCCCAAAATACTCCCACGACCGAAGCACCTTTTAGTAATGGTAAATTCAAAGGTAAACTTGGAATATCTCCTGCGGCAAAACCAATGACCAAATAACGCCCTTTCCAAGCAATGGAGCGGAAAGCGGGTTCGGTATATTTTCCTCCCACGGGGTCATAGATTACATCCACGCCTTTACCACCCGTGATTTCTTTGATACGTTCTCTTAAATCTTCGGTTGAGTAATTGATAGTTTCTGTAGCCCCGTATTTTTTACAAAGTGCCAATTTTTCATCCGTCGAAGCCGCTGCAATGACTTTTGCCCCCATGATTCTGCCCAATTCTACCGCTGCCAGACCCACACCTCCCGCTGCTCCCATGACCAATAATGTTTCGCCAGCTTGCAAATTTGCCCGATTTTTTAGGGCATGATATGACGTTCCGTGGGTGTACATTACGGATGAAGCCGTGATGAAATTCATACCATCGGGCATCAATAAAGTGGTTTTGGCATCGGCTTCTACTTCTTCGGCAAAACCGCCAAAACCCGTCAATGAAAACACTTTATCGCCTACTTTCAAATGCGTAACGCCTTCGCCAACTTCCTTAATAATTCCTGAAACCTCTCCACCTGGCGAAAAAGGCATGGGTGGTTTTATTTGGTATTTTCCTTGAATGATTAACGTATCAGGAAAATTAACGCCACAGGCTTTTACGCTAATAATGACTTTTCCCGTGGAGCCAATGGGAGACGCAACTTCCTCAACCACAAGGGTTTCGGGCGGTCCGTAGGTTTTGCAAAGTACAGCTTTCATGTATTAATTGTTGAGATTTGGATTGTTGAATTGTTGATACAACTTCCCGAAAGTTATTTACCCGCAATGGATATTATTTCGGTAAGTTCCTAATTGAATCATAACTTCCCGAAAGTAGAACAAACTTTCGGGAAGTACAATATAAAAAAAAATCCCCACAAACGCCATTCGTTCGTGGGGATTTTCTGAGTACAGTCGTTCATATTTAACCATTCACGCTGTACCGATAATTATTTCGTACCTGCTTTCTTTTTCACCACCGCTTTTGCTGGAGCTACAACTGGTGCTGCCGCTGGAACAACCTTTGAAACCACTGGTGCTGGTGCTGGCTCAGGTTTTTTGTCATCTGCTGCTGCTTTTCCAGTAACTTCTCCTTTAATAGTCAAAGCAATTTGTGGAGTCTCAGAGTTACTGATAACGGTAATGTTTTTATTGAAATTTCCTGGACGACCCATTGAGTTGAAAGAAGCCTTCACAAAACCTGTTTTACCTGGCATTACTGGCTCTTTTGTCCAATCTGGCGTGGTGCAACCGCATGAGGGTTGTGCGTTTGAAATCACAACTGGAGCAGTTCCTGTGTTGGTGAATTCAAATGTGTGAGTAGCTTGAACGCCCTCTTCGATTTTACCAAATTCGTGTGTTTCTTTTGTGAATTTGATAACTCCCTGTGCGTTTGCGAATGTGGCAACGAACAAAAATGCGAATACAAAAAGTAATTTTTTCATGATTAATGTTGATTTGTTTTATTGTTTATGATACCTTTTAATTTGAAATCGGGCGGCGAACCGCTGGTTTACTCGAAAACATTAGCATTAAATTTTTGAAATATTTTTGAATAAAATTTAGAAATTATTGGATTTACCCCAACCAAATAAAATTCTCTAAACTCTTCATTCAATAATTATACTTCAATACTAACTTCGTTTTCACAGAACAAAAGTATATTCTTTGAAAATCTTTGCAAAATCTTTGCCAATGTTTAACAAATCATTAACAATGTGTTGTGGTGCTTGGTTCAATGTGTATTGTTTGTTGTACTAATTAAATTTTCGTATTTTTGACAATTAGATGCTCGATTTTCGATTTTCGATGTTCGGTTTTTACCCGAATTCTTACACGACAATTCTGAACATCGAACATCGAGAAACGAACCGAAGCGACGGTCGCATCAAAACATAAGCCCATTGGAAAACACATTACTCTCCGAAACCCTTATTCTCAGCAAAGAATCTGTCTTGGCTGATTACCAACTCGCTCGCATGAGCAGAGAATGTAGTCTATTGGTCAGGAAAGAGGTTTTTTCGGGTCATGCTAAGTTTGGTATTTATGGTGATGGCAAGGAAATTTGCCAAATTGCCTTGGCTCGTGCCATGCAAGCGGGCGATTTCGTATCGGGATATTACCGTGACCAGACCATTGTGGCGGCAGTCGGTGATATGACTTGGACGCAATATTTTGCCCAACTCTACGGACACCCCGACATCGCCCACGACCCCCACACGGGCGGACGAACCATGAACAATCACCACGCTACTCGGTGGTTGGATACAGGTGGAAAATGGCTTGATCAAACCAAGTTATACAATTCAATGGCGGGGGTTTCTTCCACTGCAGGACAAATGCCACGGGCAATTGGAGCGGCTTATGCTTCAAAATTATACCGTCAATTGCCTGATTTACAGGAAGTTTCTGATAAATTTACTCGTGGCGGCAACGAAGTTTGCTTTTCAACTATTGGCGATGCTTCTACTTCCGAAGGAATGTTTCTGGAATGTGTAAATGCGGCTGGCGTATTGCAAATACCGTTAGTGATGTCAGTCTGGGATGATGGTTACGGAATTTCTGTTCCTTCAGAATATCAAACGACTAAATCTTCCATTTCAAAGGCTTTGGCAGGTTATCAACGTAATGAAGACGGAGCAGGATTAGAGATTTTTACCGTAAAAGCCTGGGACTATGTCGGTTTGATGGAAGCCTATCAGAAAGCGGCTGCTCTGGCTCGTGACTTTCATATTCCTTCATTGATTCACGTAGAAGAAGTTACTCAACAGCAAGGACACTCGGCTTCGGGTTCGCACGAGCGTTATAAATCTGCCGAAAGATTGCAGTTTGAAATAGATTTTGATTGTAATACCAAATTCCGTGAGTGGATTTTATTGGAAGGATTCGCTACTGAATCTGAACTACAAGAGATTGATAAAGAGTGCTTTAAAGCAGCTCGTCGTTGTCAGAAAGAAGCATGGCAAAATTATATGGATTCCGTAAAACCTGAACGTGAAGATGCCCTTTCGTTGATGTATCATGCGGCTTCGGAAAGTAAGAATGGTGTTGAAATCAAAGCCATCGCTGAAGGTTTACGCAAAGCCATCAATCCTATTCACCACGAAAATGTGGTGGCAATCAGAAAGGTATTGCGAGAACTCCGTTTTGAAGAAACCTCCACCAAACAAGGTTTGAAAGAATGGTTAGTCAGAACTGCCGAAAAGAATTTTGACCGCTTTGACTCATTTCAATACAGTAATTCAGACGAATCTCCATTGAAAGTTCAGGCTGTACTTCCTCAATATGATGGAAATTCGCCCAGCATAGATGGACGTGAGATTTTGAATAAAAATTTCGATCATTTATTCTCAACTGACCCTCGAATTTTTATTTTGGGAGAAGACGTTGGTAAAATTGGCGACGTAAATCAGACCCTCGCAGGACTTCAAGAAAAGCATGGTGAATTACGAATTACTGACACAGGAATTCGTGAAATGACGATTGTGGGGCAAGGCATCGGGGCGGCCATGCGTGGACTTCGCCCAATTATTGAAATTCAATATTTAGACTATATTCTTTATCCGTTTGCTACCCTTTCAGATGATTTGGCTTGTTTGCATTACCGCACCGTAGGCGGACAAAAAGCCCCTTTAATTATCCGTACTCGTGGACATCGTTTGGAAGGAATATGGCACTCAGGTTCTCCAATGGCAGTTTTATTGGCTGGTCTTAGAGGCATCCACCTGTGCGTACCTCGCAACATGACCCAAGCCGCAGGGATGTATAATACGCTCTTGAACTCAGACGACCCTGCTATTGTGGTGGAGTGTTTGAATGGCTATCGTTTGAAAGAAAAGCTCCCCAACAACCTCCATGAAATGCGAGTGCCTTTGGGAATTCCCGAGGTAATCAGAGACGGGCGAGATATTACGATTGTAACTTACGGTTCGATGTGCAGAATTGTGATGGAAGCCGCCCGACAGTTGGAAGAAATAGATATTTCTGTGGAAGTAATTGATGTTCAGACACTTCTACCTTTTGACATTACGCACCGAATTGTAGAATCTATCAAAAAGACCAATCGAGTGATTTTTGCGGATGAAGATATGCCA
>JAXHOK010000063.1:0-29824 GCA_034519515.1 Arcicella sp. | reverse complement strand
CACCCATCACAGTCCTTCCAAACAGTGTCTTCACCCCTTCTACCTCTGAATGGGCTTGTCTCCTCTGCCAGATTCATCATGGTGTCGGCGGTGGGGGATTGATCATTACTATCCTCGATGGACCTGAGACTTTGGTTACTTAAGTCTGTACCGGATTTTCTATGTTCCATGCATTGGTCTCGGGAAGGCCTGCAAGGCGATGCGCACTTCGGACTCTGCGACGAGTCAGGTCTGCGATGAATGTAACGGGGATTCATTTTTTATTTCAATTTTCCTATTTCAGCCTCTAAGCTCTCCCGAATGAATATTCACACCTGAATGCCTTGCCTGTACTGACGCTGATCAAACAGGACATCACCTACTCCCGGTCTCCAGCACACCAAGGATCTGCCAGAGGAATCGCTTCATTCTCTCAGTCGTGAATCTTCCCTCCGTCTCGTTCGCGCACAGTGATCGTGCCTCCGGAAGTATCAAGACGATTTCATTCATTTTTCATCCCAAGGCTGACTTTCCTGATCCAAGCCATCCGCCGGCCTTGTCCATTGAAAGCAACGCATCTTCGCAGGGAGAAGGCAGTCAGTGACCAGACCTGCTTTGGCATTTCTGACTTGCACGGGGCCATCTTGCCGGGATACGATTTTCCCCTCACGGAACGCGCGCGGTCATGGTGAGGGCCATCGTGTTTTCGTTCACAGAGCTTTGTCAAGTGATCATCGGGTCGCAGAGCATGTGATAAATCGGCGACACGGGTAGAGGAATGGGCCATTTCTGCGTACGTGGCCTCCTCTCGAAGGTCCAGCCACACTAACAGACCGGGGTGTCGGCGGTAGACTTGGCGGACCAAGAGCGGCTCCTGCCATGCCACGGGTGAGGCCATGTCTTCGCAGAGGTAATAATGGGAAATCCACAGAGGCACCGTGGCCGGATCCAGCGGGTGCGTGCTGGAATTACAAGAAAGCTTCTGTCGAGGCGGTAATTGAGTGACGATGGCGCGGAGGCCGAGGGATCGCTGCAGCTTGACTATCAGTGGGTCATGTTCCTGAGATCACACCTCGTCATTAGCTCTTCACGATGTGTTCGTGATGTGTACCAACATCGTGGCATTGTCAGCACATGGGAGCATTTCATCCGGCATTTGTGCGGACACCAGCTCAGCTCTGGCCACATTTCAGACGTCCTCACTTTTTATTCGAGTAGTCCCCTGATCGGATCGTCCTCATCAGCGGCTGACGCCACATGTCTTTCGGCTCGGTTCGCTGAAATTGATAGTCTTCTAAAAACAAAAATGTGATCCGTCACTTCGGTTTACAAGAAACTTCTGCAGCACCATGGTTTTATGGGTTGATTCATTCACAGCCAGGAGTTTTTTCAGGTTTTGTAAATGCCCCAAATTACGGAATCGACTTATATTCGATTGGTGGTTGCAGTCAGCTCAGGAAAGGCGTTTAAGAATATGAATCGAGACGAGAGGACGTGGAACGTGTTGATCAGGGGACTTTCAGATCAGCAGGCCACCATCTGCTGATGCCGCTTGGGTGCAGGGGATGACCGCCTGGTTTCGTGCACCTCCATGCCTATCGGTCTTGGCCAGATCACGGACATGGCCGGCTGAGAAGGATCAAGATACCATGATGTCAAATGATTATGTGGGCTGCCCACATGAGGTGGTGGTAGGGCAGCATCAAGAGGAATGGTGATTTTCACACCTCCTCCTTACTATGATCGGCCTGGTTGTTTCACCTTCGAATGCTGTGCGCAGGCTTTTATTTGCTTGTACTGACTGAAGGAGAACCTTTCATTGAATGTCGTTTTCATTGACTTCGAGTCTATGGTGATGATGATTACCAAAAATCAGAGTTTGTTCTCACTCATTCCACTTTCGTTCCTGAATCTGATTCGAGAGAATATCGCACACGAGGACCGACCTGCATCAGGTCACGGGCCGTGGCAAACGGCTCCCGTCGTCATTGGATTTCAAGACAAACAGGGTTTTGCTGTCCCCGGCTCAAGTGATCAACCTGTCCTTTGGTTTATTACTGAATTTGGGAGCCAAATTTCAATTTGGCAAGAAAAGTTCCGTCAGGTTTTAATCTGGCGCCCCGAGCCTACTCAACTTGCTAGTGAACTGTCAAAACACATACTGCGGGGACACACCGAGCATGGGATCTTTATAATTTAAGGTTTACGTTAGAAACTCGACATTGTGCTATTCGATATCTCTAATTACTCAATTTTAAATTCCCGAATACGAACCGAATAACGACGAGAAAAACGCACCCCACCGCCCCATCTATTACACCCCCCAACATGGCTCGATTTGACCGGATGCAAAGCAATTGCAACTAAAACTAGTTGCCTGATTTCAACTTCCGTTGTGCTGCGCCGCTAAGGGACCACCCACTTCTTCGTAGAAAAATTCAAATCCCGTTTGAGAAGAAGTTTGCCGACAGGTGAACTGATCGGAAATTGCTAATTTTTTGAAAATTTTCATCGGGTCAACGGCCCAAATCACCAAGGAGATTTTCGGGACCGAAGGTCTTCAACATGAAATTACCGAGTAAGACCAGTTGGCAGCAGGGCAATCATCACCTAGGGGACACGGTCACGATCATCGATTGATGTCACTTGGCAAGCGGACAAAGCGGCCATGATCACGCCGATATCGATGTTACTGACCACGTGACCTTACCGGAAATCCCCGGCGGACTCGAAATCGACAGAAAAGTGGCCTGAGGTGACGCTCCTCCGACTTCACCAGCTTGGTCGAGGGCGTCGATGGCCAAGAAATCCGCCGATCTGGGGATTCGTGGTGATCATTGCAACGGGGAGGTGATGGCGTCCCAGATCACCACGGCCAAAACAACGTTAACAAAACGCCGAAAAACGGTCAATTGGCTGTTGAAACACACCTAGGGGTGCTAAGTTTTCCCCGACTTTCAGATCCACGGTTGGAATTACCAAAATTGATGAGTTTGCTGCTGATCCGAAACCGGCACCTAGACCAAGAAGGAAATCATACCGGTGAGTCGGCAAAAGAAATAAAACCATTGATTCAATTAATTGTGTCTTCGACCACACCACCCCATTTGAGCAAGTCCAGCGAAAGCAGTCGACGATCGACTGTGAACAAGGACAGCTTCAACACCCGGTCTTTGAGACCCGCCCCGAAAGGAGCGCGAGATGGGATTTTCGAAGGCGCCGCAGATCTGGACCGGAGGGACGGTCCGACGCGCGACGGACCCCCGTTACTGTGCCAGAATCGGCACCAAATTGCCTGCCTCACTCATTGCCGCCGGGAGAGTCTGACCAACTTGCAAAGTACGGTCTTACCAAGTTAGCTGGTCCATGCCCCGTCCTTCGACGTGCTTATTTCTGGGCCTGAAATGGAGGGCCAGATGCCGAGCCTTCAAATCGAGTCATTGGATCAGGTGCTGACAAAACATCACTTCACTTCCAGTATTTCGTTCGTTTCCCCCCGAATGCTCACCAAGGCTTCGAGGCAGAAGGCGTGATCCCACGAGATCCTGGTACCGGACGGTTCCGTCAGAGAAAATGCGTGAAACAGGAGCCAGGTTGTTCACATTTCGTCGATGAATCGCCGATTCGGGGTGCCGTAACACCACGCCAAGAACTGATCCTTGGCGTCAGCGTAACCCCTGACGTTTGACGATAAGGAACCCCTTGGATGAATCATGGCATTAGTGCATCCACCGATGTTGGATCAATGTCGATTTGTAGCTTCGCCCATCTTCGTCATTAAACTGATTCAAAGCGGATGAGCTGACCAGTTGAAAATGTCCATCAAAGGGGAGTTTGACGAAGTTGCACATCGCTACTTGGTCGCCCAGTTAATTGAGTTATCGTTTCGAAAATGCCAGAGCGCTTATTGAGTCGATACCGTTAAATCTATGCCAATACCATTTAAGTACGGCAATAATTTGACTGCCGGTCGGCATCACAATCGTAACTCATGCTCGCGGTTCAATAGCACCTGCGACCACCAGCTACAAATGTATAAGAGGAAATGGGCAGATCTCGGTGTGTCCGCTGAATTCGATCTTCTACTATCAGTTTTCCAAATTGTTTTGATCTCAATACAATTATTACTTCATTTTGTCTTGAACTCAAAACAAAATGATGGAGCTGATTTCTTTCAAAACAATTTAGCAAGCCAGTTGACAATTCTGGAGATATTGTTTCCAAATTTGAAACCAGAGGAAAAACTCACTTGAATGTTGTACAAATTCAGCTTTCCTCCAATCACATTCATCTCCGGAGTATCCAACTAAAGAAAAGCCCCTACGTCACAGCAGACATCCTTACTCTATAAAAGTAGCCTATTTGATTTAGCAACGTTTTTTTATTTACCTGGGGAATTATTGGTGACGGGACACTAAATTGGTCTAGGGAACGCCGGAAGTTGATTTATGACGGATTCCCGCACGAAAGTGAATTTACGAGTTCTTCTGCACGGACTTAACAGGAGAATCAGGCCTGTCGAGTTAAGAAATACTGTCCCTGAAGGCTTCATCTGATAAACCTTCAAGGGTTTGAGGACAGCCTTCTCTGACTTAGATCTGATTCTCCCCCGATACAAGTCCAGTGCAGAAGAACTCGTAAAAATCACTTTTAGATTTGGGAATCCATCATAAATCAACTTCAGTTCCCTAGACCAATTTGAATATTTATGGACTTCATCGATCACCAATAATTCCCCAGAGTAAGCATAAAAAAGTGTTGCTAGGTCAAATAGGCTACTTTTATAGAAGTAGGGATGGTCTGCTGTGACGTAGAGACTTTTCTTGGATTGGATACTTGAGATTGGATGTGTTGGAGAAGCAAGGTTGTTTTTCCGACACTTTAAACCTTATTCCAAGTAATTTTTCCTCTGATTTCAAATTTGGAAACAAGTATCTCTTCCAAGAATTATCAACTTGCTGTTAAATTGTTTTGAAAAGAAATCAATTCTCCATCATTTTGTTTTGAGTTCAAGACAAAAATAAGTAATAATTGTATTGAGATCAAAACAATTTAAAATTGAAAAATACAATAGTAGAAAGATCGGATTTAATTCAAGGGTTGGTTTTACCGAATCTGCCCATTTCCTCTTACCACCCATTTGTAGCTGGTGAGTTCATGGCGCTATTGGACTGCGAGCGGGAGTTTTTGGGTGCTGATGCCGATCTCGGCGCCAAGTCCAAATTGATTGCTATCGGTAAATGCCGTGGAGGTATTGGCATAGACAGCGGCAGCATCGACTTCCAATAGAAAGCGCTCGATATTTTCGGCATTTTCAGAAACGATGGCTTCAGAGTGCTTGGAAGAATAAGTGGCGATGTGTTCTAGCGCTTCGTCCAAACTCCCACTGTTTTGATGGACATTTTCTCAAGCTGAGAAATTCAGTTCCGAAGTGACTTTCATCCGCTTTTTGAATCAATTCATGGCGCGAAGATGGGCGAAAGCCTTTTCGTCGGCAAAGATTTTCACATTGTCCAGCATCAGTGGATGCAATTAATGCCTAATTCATCCGCGTTCCTTTATGGATGATCAAGCATCCAGAGAGTTGCAGACGCTGGGACGTCGGGTCTTAATGGGGATGATTTTTTTGGCTTTTTCCAGATCAGCTGATTCATCGACAAAGTGTGAACAATACCAGCTCCTGTTTCCTGATAATCCGGACTTCGCATTTTCTCTGACAAAATTGATCAATCCCTGGGATCCTCGTGGGATAATGACATCCACATAGCCTACCGCCCCCAAAAGCGCCTTAGTAGGCAGAGCGGTTCTGGAGGAAGCAAGTGGAAACGCGGAGGTGGGTAAACCATGTTTTGTCAACACTCTGATGAATCAAGCTTAGAATGGCTCGATTTGAAAAATCAGCATCCGATCCACCCTTGTAGAACCAAGCCATTTCCCGATTTGAGGGCCAAAGAAAAAACATCAAAGGTCACATTAGGACGAGCTTCGTAGATGATACCAATAACGCCTAGTGGGACCGTAGTTTTGGTAAGTTGCAGTCCATTCTCGAGACTTTTCTCTTCCAGCGTATGGTGAAGCGGACTTGGAAGTGATTTGACTTGTCTGATTTCAGTGGCAATTTTGCTGATTCTGGCTTTATCTAGCAGAAGTCGGTCATACATCGGATTAGAAGGATCCATCCGATCGAGATCTTTTTATTTTCTTCCAAAAGAAAATCATTCTCGTACCTCAGCCAAAGAGGCAAGATCCTCTCCAAGACCAGATTGACCAAGCTGTCACTCGATCTCTGTCAGTCGGCAGACTCGCTTCGCTGGACTTGCTCAAAAATGGGAGTGAACTTATTCATGCATCGAAAAGGTACAAGTAATCGTAGTGAATCAATGGTTTTTGGTTCTTTTGGCTTGACTCGCTCGATCGCGTAAGCTTCGAAGCGTATTCAGCCCTGCCCAAACCGATTTTCGCGCCGGTTTCATCCTGGATCAGCAGAATGTCGCCTTTGGAAAACACACCATCAATTTTGGTAATTCCAACCGGCAAAAGACTCCGGATCACAGAGGAGATCAGGAGCTTTTAGCACCTTCATTGATTGTGATTTCAGCTTTGTAATATTGAGCTCCATGGGCGAGCCATTTTTTCGGCGCGTTTTTGACCTTTTGGGGTTCAAACCAAGTACAATTCAGTGTTTTGGCCGTGAATTGATCTAGGACGCCATCACGCTTCCCATTTGCAATGATCACCTGAATCCCCAAATCAGCAGATTTCTTGGCCATGGTATACTTGGTAAGCATACCCCCTCGGCCAAAAGAGGATTTGGTGGCGGAGATGTACCCGGAGACCTCAGGCATCGCATAGGCCACTTTTTCTATCAGTTTCGAGTTGGGTTCTGAGGGATTTCCCGTGAAAATTCCGTCCACATTGGTCAATAACATCAGTGTATCGGCATTGATCATGGCCGCCGTCAAGCTTGCCAATTCATCGTTGTCCGTGAACATCAACTCGGTAATCGTGACCGTGTCATTTTCATTGATGATCGGAAGAATGTCCCTGCTGTAGCAATGCCTCGATACAATTTTTCATGTTGAGGTAGTGCTTCCGATCCCGAAAATCTTCCTTGGTGACTAGAATTTGAGCGATCGGTTGATGGAGCTTTTCGAAAAACTGCTGGTACTGGTTGATCAGGCGGATCTGACCTGTCGAGGCCCAAATCTGCTTTTTAATCACCGGATTGAGCTTTTCGGGAAGCGAAAGAGATTGCCCGCCAAAAGCCACCGCACCGGAACTCACCAGCACAACCTTCTTTCGGGATGAAATCAAGCCTTGGATTTGGGTCACCAAATGCCGCATCCGATCCAAATCAGGCAACCCATTGGATTGGGTGAGGACATTTGATCCGATCTTGATGACGATTACCTTACTTTCCAGCATTTGTTAGAAAATTTGCAGAAATGTTAGGTATTTGATGTAGGTTTTAGAAGAAAGGCTTTAAAAATTGGAAAATTGAAAAATTGATTTTTTTAGCTGCATAAGGTTTTGAGGTTAGGAAGAAGGCAAAACAATTCTCAGCATCTCGTAAATCGTATCGATTTTCGTCCTCGTAAGTCGTACAATACAAAAATCCCATACTCAGTGTCCCGACGAGCATCAGGATTTTGGCAATTCTACTGAGTTGGGTAAAATGATCTTTGCGGTCGGCTTGAAAGATTTTTCGCATAAACCAAGTGAAAAACAACTCCCTAAAATACCGAAATAGATGAATAGGACAGGATTATTAATTTTTGAATGTCACAATCATAACCGAGCGCTAGACAAAAAGGCGAAGGCGATCACAAAAATCACCTGTTTGGTCTTACGAAAACCAATGACGATAGGGAGCGTCCTGCAGCCGTGTTTTCGATCTCTCCAGGTCGGTCCTCGATATCTTTGATGATCTCTCGAATCAGATTCAGGAAGAACGCAAAGATGGAATAGGTGAGAACCAGAAGCTCTGATTTTTGGTAATAATAGCCCACCATATAGACCGAAATCCGGTGTGAGAAAAGCGACAGTTAAATTCCCAATGAAAGGCTCTCGCTTCAGTCGATTGCTGTAGAGCCAAAGTAAAAAAGCCGCAAAGAAATTAATCACAGCGATTCGGGGCGAAACCAAATAGCTTCACGAAGGCCGATCGCTGAAAAATTAAGAAGGGTGTGAAGAAAATCACCATTCGCCTTCTTTCTTGATGCTTTTGCCTACCACCACCTCATGTGGGCGGTTGACATAGTCAATTTTGACATCGTAATAGTCATTGATCATATAGCCTGGCAGCCGTGATCATGACTGTCGATAGGATCAAAAGGTATAACTGGAAATCCTGCAAGACCGGTAAACCAAGAGGAGTAGTTTCTACCAAAAAATAAGCGGTCATCCCCTGCGCAAAAGCGACCATCAACAGATTAGTTGGCCTCGCTGATCCTGAAAAGTCCCCTGATCGAAATACTAGCGTTCAATCCCTCCTCGTATTCATGACTTCTAAAAATAAGAGAATTCAAACGCCTTTCCTGAGCTTATTTCGCCTTCCTGTCGAATATAAATCGATTCCGTAATTTTCAAGAGGCATTTTTTAAGTTTTCCCTAACTTCCTCAGCTGTGAAAAAATGAATCAACCCATAAAACCATGAATAACACAAATAATCTTCAGTCCAGAAGGGATTTTCTTGCTAAAACCTGGGGACTGTTGGCCGGATCAATTTTGATCTCACTCCCGCTGCTGAGGCCCTATCAATTTTCAACAGACCAGGCGAAAAGATGAAACTCGCCAAGTGGTCGGCACGTGGGCGTCCGAGGCCTTGCCATGTGGGGCAGAGATGTGATCAGGGCCTACTCCGGATCAAGTGGAGTTTGTTATGGTCTTTCAGATAAAAATGAAGGGCGTCTGAAATACGGCCAAACCCACATGGGCTTGAATTGTCCGCTTTTTCTAAATGCGGATGAAATGCTCAGCAAGACAAAGCCGGATGTGCTGATAGTCACCACGATGGACAGTACGCATCGACAAATTTATCGTGAAGGGCTTAATGGCAGGAATGAACGTGATCTCCGAGAAGCCCATGACCACAGATGAGGTCAAAAATGCAGGCGATCCTCGATGCCGAGCGCAAATCAGGCAAAAAACTCATCGTTACATTCACTCACCGCTACTCTCCACATCAAAGAACCATCGACAGAAGCTGTATGGAATTGCTGCGTACCGGCGAGATCGGTACGATTACCTCTGTGGATTTCCATTGGTATCTCGATACCTCTCACGGGGCGGATTATTTCCGCCGATGGCATGGCAAGCGAGAGTTTGGAGGCACGCTCTTGGTTCATAAGTCTACACAACCATTTCGATCTCTTGAATTGGTGGCTGGATTCAGATCCGGAGGAAGTGCACGCTTTCGGTAAGTTCTGGAGTTTTATGGGAAAAATGGCCCATTCCGATCCACTACTTGTCGCGTCTGTCCGCATGCTTCAAATGCGATTTCCATTGGGACATCACCAAGAATGATCACTTGACTAAGCTCTGATGTGTCGACAAATACAAAAATACGATGGCTATCACCGTGACGGCTGTGTATTCCGTGAGGAAATCTTGATGGTCTACGACAAGATGGCTGTGCAAGTCAAATATAAAAACAAGGTGCAAGTCAGCTATTCACTGACCAATTGCTCTCCCTACGAAGGCCATCGCATTGCTTTCAATGGGACAAAAGGCCGAATGGAAGCTTGGATCAAAGAAAGTCAGCCTTGGGATGAAAAAAAGGAGGATGAAATCGTCTTGGTCAAAAACTTCGGAGAACGCTACACCATCAGTCGTGCCTCAGGGCGGCGGAGGTCATGGCGGAGGAGATACACTGACTGAAGGATAAGCTGCTGTTCCTCGACACAAATGCGGCAGATCCTTGGCGACAGTCTGCTGGAAGCCGAGATGGGGCAATGTCCTGCTTGGATTGGAATTGCGGCAAGAAATTCAATCGAACAAGGCAAGGCGATAAAAATTCAGGATTTGACGGATATTCCGCTTCAGGCGAGTGGCAGAGGAGCCAGAGAATTTAAGATTTACGATAGTTGATTTACGATCCTGCAGAGTTTAGCAACTTTGCGGATTTTTGTTTTGTGGATTTTAACAAAAAATCCAATACCAATAATTTCTAAAGATTTCTTTCAAATATCGAACATCAAATTTAGAATATCGAATGTTGAAGATAAGCCTTCACATCGGCTGTCCGTCATCGGACACCCTAAATCGGACAAATCTCTACTTTTTAATCAACTCCAATTGTCTTGATTTTCAATAACTTTTCCCTGATACATTAGAGTCCAGCCTAAGGATTTGCCAGGACAAAAAGACGTCTCCTCCATAAGCCGCTTACGAGAGTCCTCCATCAAGTCAGATTTCTCGATTTGGGCTCTGATTTGGGAAGTGACTGAGGATTTGATTTTGTTGTAATCCTTTGCGTCAAAAGGCATTGAAGTAATCCTGTGTCACGTCGTAATATTCGATCTCTGGATAAATGTTGAGCACAGGCTCGGAATTTTTTAAGAACCAGCTTGCTTCATTGATTTCTACCTCAAGCTGTCTGAGGTCATATTCCACAGTTGCTTTGGTATTTACCACCACCAAGGCTTTCTTGTCTGAGGAGAAAAGATTCAAAAATAGGTTTTGGGAGTTTTTGAAAGTAAAAACCTTCGAGTAGTAGCCCTCTGTGACGATCAGCTTGCCAACTTGATTGACCTGCTTTTGGATCACCCGAGCCTCCGCACGAAGTTCCTCTCGCTCTTGCTTTCCTTGGTAGAAAAACCAAAAATCCAGCGAATAGAACACGGGAATAAGAACCTGAATCCAATTGTTCATGGTGAAGAGGAGGTGTGATATTCTTTGATTATGCACTAAAAATTCTTTTTTACTCATACCTAACGCCACTTTGCCTCCCGTTAACCTTAAGTTGAAGTACATCTGGCCGTGAATAATGCCCCACAGGATCGAAGTTTTGTCTTTCTTCCAAGACCTGATTGAAGTCCAACGTCTCGTAAAAAATCCCTTCCTGATTCGCGACAGGTTCCAAAAATCCATTTCCCATCAGGTCCGGCAATGCAACTTCCACCATTTCCTAAGATCTCAGGACAGTTTTCCAAAAATCACATCCAAGTGTGGCGTATTTGCTGGAAAGTCACTTTTTCGCATCAGAC
This sequence comes from Arcicella sp., assembly GCA_034519515.1. Lineage (GTDB taxonomy): Bacteria > Bacteroidota > Bacteroidia > Cytophagales > Spirosomataceae > Arcicella. The sequence continues at coordinate 18,637 of JAXHOK010000063.1, read as the reverse complement.
TCGACACAGAAATCACAAACGATCGACCTTCCTGCGCGATCATTCGGGTGATGTTTTCCGTGTTTTACCGGATCCAGGCCACACGGCGATGTGGAGATTTTCTCCTAAGCCATACAGCGCAGTGCGGGCAAGTGGCATCCAGTTTTCCCAGCAGTTAAGTCCGCCAACAGAAAACTTCTGCGATGAACTTGCAATCCATTCCCGTCTCCAGGAGACCAAGTCAGGCGTTCGTCGTAGGTGGGTTGGAGTTTGCGATGGACGGAGCAGATTTCACCCAATGGATTGATGTAGACTAGGGAACAATACAGGCTGTGTCCGCCGCGATCTTGGGGTCGCTCGATGATTCCGAGGTAGATGGCGATTTGATGTTTTTTTGCTAATTCTTTAAATCTCAGTTAGGTCACCTGATTCAATTTGACTGCATTTCGGGCATAGTGGGCGTGGATTTCCTTTTGATGCGGTTGTCCTGGGCCGCAGATTGGGTGATCGAAAGCCACCAAGGATAACCAGGCACAAGACCTTCACCAAAGACGATGAGTTCAGCTTCTTTTTTCCGCAGCTTCTACAATTGTTTTTTTTACTTTTTCTAGGGTGGCGGATTTATCAAGCCAGATGGGAGCAAGTTGAGTAAGGGCGATTTTGAGTGGAGGTAATTGGGCATTTCATTTTGATTTGGAAATTGAAAATAGGTAATGCCCTCACAGATGACAGATAAGCACAGATATTTTCTAAATGGATTTTTATGGGAGATCGATTTCTGGTCAATCGAGGCTAATTTAAATAGAACAAAAAAGCAATCTCTCGTGAAATCGCCTTTTTAACTTATTAAACCAACTTTTAATTTCTTATGCCGTGACCATGTCTTCTTCTACGTCAACCAAGGCGACAGCACCGTGAATAGCAGTTTCTGTCCAGTTCAGAAATTAAGATTTTAAGATTTTCTTAATACTGCGGGATAAGCAAATGCCTGAAGACTTTGATAGAGCGATTTCTTGAATACCGGGAAGGTCTTTCGTATCGATCCACCTAAAACTATGGCTTCCGGAGCGAAAGAATAAAGGATCATTTTGAATAATTTCCTCCTAAATGTCTAAACTCATCGAATGCCTGAATCGCCGTAGGATCACCAGCCATTGCGAGCTTCGCGAGCGCTTTTGGTTTATTTTACGACAAAAAAGGGCGGGTAATACAGACGTATCAGGTACACCACAAGGGCGGTAGTAATGCTTTTGCAAAACCTACCATTACCAATTATGAGTATAATTTTGCGGGCGAAGTGACCAAAGAAAAGGTCTTCTACCAAATAGATGGTTTAGCGAATACGGAAGCCATTACCGCCCACGAATACGACCACACGGGGCGGATTTTGAAAGTATTTCATGGCATTAACACCACGCCCACGGAAATCATAAAAATGGATTATGACGAGTTGGGCAGGTTACTACAAAAGAAGATTTTACCCAATGGAACGTACATTGCGGGTGGAGTGAAAGAGTATATCAACCGTCCGAATCCCGATGGGATTGTAACCCAAAACAATACGCAGGATGTGGCACGCAAAGCGATTGTTTTAGAGCCAAGCAATAGCATTGATGCGATTAATCTAACGACATATTCGGCACAAATCGACCCTAACGCCACGGGCGGAACGGCTATTAGTGGCTTACAAACCATGAATTATCGTTGGCATATTCGGGGCGGTTTATTGGGCATTAATTTAGATAATGCGGGTAATGCCACGCCCAAAGCCAGCGAGGGCGACTTGTTTAGTTATAAATTAGAGTACGAAACAACGGGCTTATACGATGGAAATATCGGTAAACAGTCGTGGCAAACGACAAAAAGCGATAATACACCTTTGGGCGTTCGGGCTTACACCTATACTTACGAAGCCAGTAGCCGTCTGAAATCAGCTTCGTTTAATGGCTTGAATGGCGAAAACTTTTCTTTACCCAATCTGAGCTATGACAAAAATGGAAATATTGAGAACCTCCAACGAAACGGCAAAAATGGCAATACTTTTGGGGCGATTGATAATTTAACCTATGCTTATGCAGGAAATAGACTACTAAGTGTTACTGATGGAATAAGCGGCAACCACGAGGTTGATTTAGTGCCACGGGGCAGCGGTGCATATACTTATTATGCCAATGGTGCATTGAAAAGCGATGAAAACGAGCAGATTACCAATATTATTTATGATACTTTTCTGCAAACAACCCATTGAAGTAGTTTTGAGCGATGGTAGAAATATCAAACATTTTTATGATGGAGCAGGGCGTTTGTTTAAAACCGTGTACTATTCAAATGCGACTACCGTTTTAGAAACATGGGATTTTATTGGCGGTGGTAATCTTAAAGAACGGTCAGTTTTACCAAATGGCAACGCCCGAAGGAAGAGCGATTTTTAGTGAGCAATAATTGGCAATATGAGTTCGATTACAGAGACCATTTGAGTAATAACCTCGTGTTTCTTTCAAAGCCAATGGCAATAATTTACAGAGAAAATTTGCGAAACCGCCTTCGACCCCTTTGGCGTTCGGCTTGCTTATTGGGGTGAATAATGTCAGAATAGGTTTGAGTTCCAAAATCGAGAAAAGAGAGTACATTTAACCTTAATTATATTACTTTGGGAGCAAGGGGGTACAACCCTATTACTGGACGGTTTGACCGTACTGACCCAATTAAGGATAAGAACGTAGCTTATATCAATACGGCTATTAATAACCCCTGTACTAAATTCAGACCCTAATGGTTTATGCCTTTTGCCACAAGGTATAGATGCGGCTAAAGTTTATGCTGATGGTCTCAAGTAAATAATCAAGATGGTTCTTGGACTTGGACTGGTACTGAGTGGAAAGACAATAACGCTTCTCCCCAATCTATTCCTGCAGGAACTCAAGTAAGGCAGGAAGTAACTGGTTTTTGGGGCAATTTTGACCAGTTTTGGAATGGAAATCGTAGATTCGGCGATGGAAGAGAAGTAAATAGTAAAGGAATCTTAACCGATACATATAAACCAATAACTGGAGACCCTCCCGTGTTTAGTTTATCAAAAATTGGGTCAGGTATTAGTCTCATTAGTAAATTAAAAAATGCACCCCCTTCTAAAAAGCATCTGTACCTGCGTGGAAAAAAGTAACAATTGATATTGAACACATTGCATCAGGTCATATGGCTGGTGGTAGAGTCGAGTGAGTAGTATCAAATCAATGTTTCCCTGAATATATAGTACAAGCTACAAGTAGAAAAAGCTGTAAGAAGTGCATATAAAAATGTGATAGAGAAGTTGCAAACCACAAGATGATATTGTAGTTTTATTAAGAGGTATTTCAAGAGGAAGTGGTCAAAAAATTGAGATGTAAGTAAATAGCAACTAAGACAATAGAAACACATATCCAGTTTACTAAAAAAACAAAACCAATGATAACATTACATATTGATTGTGAACAAGTTTTCAAAATCATCACTGAATGGTGGAATAACAAATGAAATAATTATTTTGAAGATTAAATGAATCAAATTTTTCCTGAAAAAGATTGGAATGTATTTCGTCATAGTTATTTTTGAATTTTTTTGTAGCTTAGCGAGGATGAGTAAAATAGGTCTTTGATTTGGGTTAGGCAATTTTGTATTCATCGGATGCTCAGTAAATTTCAAGTATAGTAAAAAACAGGGACTAAGGCAATTTTTAAAGGCCAACATTCAAAATAGAAAAAATTATTGATTAGAAATTAACTTTGATGAATTTCTGCAAACTCTTATATCTTTCAGCGATTAAAGACCTTACGAGGAGATGAAAAAGAAAAAAGTGGGAGAATATAAGGATATTAATACTTGTTCAAAAAATAGAATTGAACTTGTTACAAATTTTAGATGAAATTTTATGAAAAATTAACGAATTTATTATACAAACTTCATCTTATCTAACCCCAAAGACTTAGCTAAATACTTAGTTCTGTCTTTGGGTGGATTTCCTCTTTCAATCATATTTTCAATGATAGCATGAACTCGAATAAACTCATTAAAAACGTTTGTGTCTGATAAAATATAGTTTTTTTGTTGGTCAGTAAGTAAATATTGTGTCATTAAAATATGAGATTTTTCGGCAATTTCACGAGGGGTAAATTGACTAATATAGTCGATTGTTGCCTTAATAGTGTCATTTACCTGTACTTTTTCTTGCTTTTCTTTGTTTCTGATGGTAAATGTCAGAGCCGTTATTTTCTTCCGTTCTTTCTGAGCAATCGCCCATTCAAAATGTATTCCGCAATGCTCCCAAAGTTCTTTTTGTGAGTAGAGTAAAATACGAGTTTCAAAATCTGTAAAACTTTTATATTTACTTAGTTCAATCCCTAACAGGTTTTTTAGTTTTACCAGTTCAACTGTCCATGTCCCTTGATTTAAATATTGACTCATAATTTCATACATACGAATACTATAATTGCTTTTTAGGTTCAGTATTGCCTTTAAATCCATAGTAGTAAATCCGTTTGCCAGTTCAAAAAAGAGTTTTTTACAAACCCCATTCAAGTGAATCGTAATAGTGCTTTTTCCTCCTTTTGTAGCTGAATAATTTGCGTAAGAGAACGGAACAACAACACCAAAATAATCATTGTTTTTAGTGGAACTATCAAAGGAAATTTTCCGAGAAGTTAATTTATCTAATGAATCTTTTATTCTACTTATATTCGTTTCTTTTAATTCTGTTGCAGAAAATTGAATCTCAACAACTTCTTTATATTATCTATATTTATGTTGAAACCTTGATGTTCTTTTAAATTAAGTAAGGTTACTAAGTAAATATGTTTTTCAATTACTGTAAACTCCTGCCGAGTAAGGTTTAGAATATTTGAAATTCTAAGCATATTTTTTGATTCTTCCATTGCTTTGTTTTTGTTTATTCAAATGTAAAATTAAAAAACCACAAAAAAAAACATAATGTAGTTAATTAAAGTGGTTTTATTTTCAAACTTCATGCAATTTGTGGTAATACTTCATGCAATTTGTGGTAATACAGTTTTCAAACTTCATGCAATTTGTGGTAATACTTCATGCAATTTGTGGTAATAGATACTTCAAACCTCATGCAATTTGTGGTAATACGAAACATTAAAATGTTCACTATCAGTAGTTTAACCTCAAAAAAGGCTTAAAAACAATCAAATCAATTGATATTGATTACATTTTTTCAATTGATACAAAAAACAAAAAAAAGTGGCATTTAAGGAGCGTAAAACGCACGCTGTTTTTTGTTCGTCGAGAACAGAAAAGGAAAAAATCAGAAAAAAAGTGTATCTCTGGTCGGGGGGCGTGAACTAAGTTTTTAGTTATAGTAAAATTGTGCTAAACGTATTAGTTTTTAATTTTTGTAGGCTTTTAGAATCGTTTGTATGGTTTTTTTCGGGGCATCGTTAGTATAAATCAATCCTAATTAACTTTAAATTACTGATTATCAGTATTTTAACTAAAAATATTAGGAATTATTTATTGTATATGCCTATTCTACGCAACTGGCTATGCTCAAAAGGTGGCTTGCGTCCTACGGCACGCTTAAAAAACATTTAAGGCGGGCAATTCCATTGGAGCAAAGCCACGTAACAGCCAGTCTAAACCTTCAAGGTTAGCAAAATGTTAGTTAAAAGTTAGGAAAATCATCTTAACTCATGGGAGAAAAAGCGTAATATTCTACGCTTTTTCTCCCCCTTAGCTTCAAATGTCGACAAAATACAGTTTTAACATATTGATAATCAGGTAGTTATATTTTTAAGTACCCCAAGCATCACAACTATGTTGCTGATTATCAAGGTTTTAGCCCTGCTAAAAAACGTCTTCTTGCTAACCCCTATCCAACGCCAATTTTGTAGGGATGCGTAACCTATTGGAGTAGTTGAGTAAAATACTATTTGAGTAAAGGAGTATAAAAACAATTCTTACACAGCTTTATCTTTCAAGAAATAAACAAGCTAATTTGGTGTTTTTAAGCCCTACAAGACATTTATTTAAGTAACACTTAGTATTTTGTTATTAAAAAAAGATAATCGCTTACAGGTAGTTTTTTTGCGTTTTAGCCGTATTTGCCAAAAATACAGCAAACCGATTTCTGTATTTCTGTCATTTTGTAAAATAAATTTATTTCGTCATATTTTGAATTTCGGTGTTTGTTTTTACCTTTGATTTATCTAAGGTATAGCTCACTATAACTACTATCGTAGTTTGTGAGGTCTTGCAGACGGCAGAACCCCAAAAAAACAGACTATGAGTAAGAGTAGCATTCACGTTTTGCCAGTCAAGGCAGGGTCAGAAAAACACAATCAGCGAGAAAAAGAATTGAGTTATGTACGCTCAGATTTATCTCGATTGAATAGTTCGTTTGTCGTCAAGAGCATAGCGGAAGCCAAAGCTTTTGCCGAGAGGAATGGGAAAGAAAAAACGGGGCGAGCCATGCAAGCCAAAGCCACCCCGATTCGAGAAGGTGTTTTGCTCATCGACAAGCACCACACGGCAGACGATTTAAAAAAGTTGGCGGAAAAAATAGAGCAGCGTTTTGACATCAAAACCATTCAAGGGTATTGCCACAAAGACGAAGGGCATTATGATAAAGAAACCAAAGAATGGAAGCCCAACTATCATGCACACATGGTTTTTGATTGGACAGACCACGCCACAGGTAAGAGCATCAAAATGAGCCGAGACGACATGGCGGAACTGCAAACCCTTGTGGCGACTTCTTTAGGATTGGAGCGTGGCGAGAGCAGTAGTAAAAAACATTTAAACGCCATCCAGTACAAGAGCCAGCAGGAGCAGAAAGATTTAGAAAAAATACACAATTTGAAAAATGGTTTATCCGAAGCCAAAACCGTTATTGAACAAGCCCAAACGATTCAGCAGGAAATAGAGCCACTCAAAAAAACGCAACAACATTTGAGTTCAGAGGTCGAAGCTTTACAAGAAAAAAAGAAACAGTACAGCGATTTAGCAGAGCAGGAAAAACAGCGAGCCACCGAGCAACGCCAACAGGCAGAAGCCGAAGCCCAAAAAGTCAAAGAAATTCAGAAGCAACAAAAACAAATTATTGACGAAACCGATTTATACCGAGCCAATCTAAAATACATCGAGGAGAAAGGCAAAGAACAAAGCGTACAAATTCGAGAGAACGAAAAGATTATCCAACAACAAGAACAAAAAATACAAAAGTCAAAAGGACTTGATTTTGGCATCTAACAAAAATGGAAATACTAAACGACATTCTAAAAGAGCTGAAAAGCCAAAGGGCAGAAATAACTACCCTAAAAACTATTACCACCGATTTTAAAAAGCAACTTGACAATCCAAAGTCCATCAATTTAGATTCAGAGAAGATAGCTAAATTATTGTGGAGTCAATTTTCGCCCGACTTAAAAGAGATTCAAACCAAAACGAGCGAACTACAAAAAGTAGCCAACTCTATTCCGTCAACGGTCAATCATACGACTACCTACGGTATTGACTTAAAGACAAAAATTTGGGTGTTTATGGTTTTAGCATCGGGCATATTTGGTTTTTTAATTGCTCCCTCTATTGGTCAGAAGCTCGACCAACAGTATAAAATTATTCAATTAGAAAATCATTTACAGTATCATATCGACCGTAATCCCACCACCGAAAAGAAGTACCAAAACCAAAATAATTGAGAAAATACGCCATTTAAAGATGTTGAGAATTGCGTATTTGAAATTATCTTGATGCTTAGTTGCAGAATATTAATTCTAATTAATTTGTAAGTATCTTATAATTAGTGTTTTATGTTTAATAGTTTTATAATTTATTAAACTATTAACTTTATAACTTATTAAACTATTATCTTCATAACTTATTAAACTCATAAATTATGAGACTATTAATCTACCTTTGCAAAAAAAACATTTATGGCTAAGATAATTGCAATAACAAATAATAAAGGGGGGGTAGGTAAAACTACTACGACTTTAAATTTAGGTGCAGCGTTGGTAAAGTTAGGTCAAAAAACATTGTTGATAGATTTAGACCCTCAAGCAAATTTAACAACGAGTTTTGGCATAGATGAAAAGAATCAAAGCCATATAGGAAGTTTTTTATTAGGCGAAAAAAATTGGGGAGATATTCTTGTCCAAAAGCAGGATGGAGTATTGTTCGACCTTTTGCCATCATCTAACCACCTTTTGGAATCAGAAGAAAAATTGTCGCTTCGCCCAATGCGAGAGGGGATTTTGTCAAAGAAACTTAACTCCCATAAAAAGGACTATGATTTTATTTTGATAGACTGCCCCCCCAGTTTAGGGCTACTAACTAATAATGCCTTGTTTGCTTCGGATGACTTTATTGTGCCGATTCAAGCGGAGTTTTTCGCCTACAAAGGGATTACAAATCTGATAAATCATATTTTAACGCTCAATCAAGAATCGGGTGCAGAGATTAATTTTTTAGGTATTCTATTAGTGAAGTACAACGAAAATATGAAAGAACGGCTTGTACAGGGCATTGCCCAGAAAGTCAGAGAAGGCAGTCAAGGTGATAAAGTATTTCAATCGAGTATCAAACAAGATAAAAATCTAAAAGAATCTCCTTTGGCAGGTCAAGATATATTTGAGTATGCACCTGAAAGCAATGGAGCAAAGGATTATTTATCATTAGCAAAAGAAATATTAGCACAGATATGAAAAAGAAACCGTTTGAATTATTGAATCGCTTAGACGATTTACCTACCTTAAACACCAATGAAAGTAAAAGTTACAACTACAAAGAGAGCAGTCGCAAATCGGTTGTGTCTTATTCCTTGAATAGTGTTTTGGTCGATAAGATAGAAAGAATGTCTTATTGGGAACATTTTGGGAAATCGGAATTGGTGGAAGCTATTTTAGAGCAGTATTTTACAGATAAAGATTTTGACGAAATCCCTAAGCGGGTGTTACCTTAGAAAAAGGAAATATAAAAGCTATTCTCGAAAGATAAAGCGGAGTGCCGCCCAGATGTGGGAAAAGTACAACTTTATAGAGGGAGAAAAAGTAGGACAAAAACCAGTTTGGTGTTATAACGAATGTTATGTTAATGACTTTTTCTAAGAAAAATGACACTTTGACAGGAGTACAGTTTCTTGCTTTTTTACCAATTTATCACCCTAATTTGTCGTTGGTAACTTACCAAGCTACCGAATAATCAATAAAGTAGAAAAGTGTTGTAAATGAATTGATATTGTTTTAAAATTACGGTTTAAAGATTTTAAATCCTTAAACGGAGTTGCTAAAGCAACGATAAAAATATTAGCGTTTAGCTAAACAATCCTGTATCCGAAAAGGTCGAAACAAGTAGGCAGGAAAGTTAAAGCAAAACGTCCATGAAAGAGCGTGGACGTTGCTTTACTTTGCCTAAAGGGATTCGACCCCCTCGGATACAAAGTAGTAGTAACGATTCACGCTTTTTCATAAGCACAACCATAAACAATGAAATACACACTCGCACTTTTGCTGTTGCTGAGTCATTTACTTAGTTTGGGTCAAAAAGACACCAACAGAATTGTTAATGACAGCCTAAAATTAGTTCAGACTTTTACGGCTGAACGCCCCCAAGTTATTCCACCATCCTCCGAAGCGGCTGCCCTTGGCAAATACGGAGAAACGCCCGTGAGTTATTACACAGGTTTGGTCAATAATTCTATTCCTCTTTACACGGTTCAAAACCGAGATTTGAGTTTACCCATTTCGCTGAGTTACCACCACAGCGGCATCCGTGTTGCCGAAGATGCTTCGTGGGTTGGTTTAGGTTGGTCACTCAATGCGGGTGGTGTGATTACTCGTTCGGTGCGTGGTTTTGATGATTTTCACGAGCCATGTGGCTATGCTTTCCATGTTGTTCCACAGAATCTGCCCGATGATTTCTTTCAGACGGTAAATTATAATAATCCTAATTTTAGAGCCTTTTTTGAATATGATGCTCAATGTACCACTACGGGGATGGGCGACAATGAACCCGATGTGTTTTACTACAACGTAGGTGGAAAATCGGGTAAGTTTATTTTGGAAGCATTGGAAAGAAGTTCTTTTCCAGTAACGGGGATTAAGGGTATAGCATTGGATAAGTCAGACGTAAAAATAACGGTTTTTAAAGTCAGTAGTGGCGTTTATCGTTGGGAGTTGATTTTAGAAGATGGTACGGTGTACGAGTTTACCGAGCAGGAAAAGACAGCTACGTTATTTTCATCGGCAACCAATAATCCATCCCCTCAAAATGTGAATGTATCTACGCTTAGTTTGACTTATAACAGTAACCGAGATATACGCCAAATAACGGCATGGTATTTAACCAAAATCAAATCGGCACAGAGTAATGCCGAGCTAACATTAGAGTATTACACGGATAAAAAATATGTGTCAACCAGTCGTTTAAATGCCCGTGAATATCGGGTTGAAAAAGAGACAGAAACAAGTGGCTGTCAATACAGTTTAGAAGATACTACACCTAATAATTTCTCATATTCGGTCAATATTTCCAAGAATATCTATCTAAAAAAGATAATCTTTGAAAACGGTTATGTTGAGTTTACGACTGAGCAACGAGAAGACATCCAGCCTTTTATTCCACAATCAAATTTACCTTTCTGTAATTTTGCGGGCTTTGAAATCGTCGAGAATAACGGTTCGTTCAATAGCTTACCCCAAGGTTATCCGCAGCGTTTGGCATCCGTCAATATTTATCAATCCGATAATACTTTGTACAAAAAGTGGGCATTTAACTACGGTTATTATAATTCATCTTATTTATCAACAGGACAAAGTTTTAATGAGCAGTTAGATAAATACGATAATGTACGTTTACGCTTAGAAAAACTACAAGAAACGGATAAAAACGGGGCTACATTGCCCGCTCATACCTTCGATTATTATGGCGATACGTATGATGCGAATGGTTTACTTATTACCCCAACTTTTCCTAAAAAAACTACATGGTCACAGGATTATTTCGGTTATTATAATGGTGCAACTGCCAATGATAACAGTAGTAATTTACACATCATCCCCGATTTAGATGCACCCAAAATGCTTGTCCAACCAGCAACAAAGAGTTTTACGGTCATAGGCGTACAGCACATTACGGGCATTAATCGAGAGGTCGATGAATCGAGCGTAAAATTAGGAGCGTTACGCACTGTTGTTAATCCCTTGAAGGGAAGCACAGAGTTTTTGTATGAAAGTAATTACGTATTGGGTAGGGATTCTGATTTTGAAACCGAAGCTCATACCGTTACCGCAACATCGAATCCAAGTAGTGATACGAAGAGTTTCTTTTTATCGAATACCAATGATTCGTTTTTTGAAACGAAATTACAGGCAACTTGTCAAGCCCTTAATGGTTCTCAAACGCCGTGTAATTCAAGTATTTATTATACAACGGCAGAATTAAACTCGCCTGCTTTTTCCTTGATTAATCAAAGTAGCCCCAATAGTCCAGTGGTAAATATTACTTACCAACAACTAATAAATTCCGCATCATGTACTGTCAATGGTTCTGCACAAACGTGTACATACAATTATCTTTCGCAAAGTGCGATTGCACCAGGGAATTATACTTTAACGGTCAATGCTAAATATTATCAACTTGTAGGTTCGGCAAAAATATTTAAGTTTCGCCCCGATGCTATCAAAACCACCAAAGCGGGCGGGCTTAGAATAGTAAAAATGATAGACAAGGATAATTTAGGCAATAGCTACGAAAAGACCTTTGATTATACCTTGAGTAATGGTTTTACTTCGGGTGTAATGACTACCCGATTGAAAAAGTATTCGTATGGTTTCTTAGAAAAACTCAATGTTTTAATAGCGGCTGGACAGGTGTCGAATGGTAGCTGTGAGAGTGGTCGTTGGGTGGTCATTCTTAAATCACAAAATATTTATCCAATCGGTAATTCCGCCAGCGGGAGCAGTGCGGGATACAGCCGTGTTACGGTTAAACAACGTCATGCGAGCAGTGGAGCAAACATTGGCAAAAGTGTGTATCAGTACTTAAATTTTGAAGATAGTTCTTATCCAAGTGATTTCTTTGCGGATATTCCAGCCTTTGCTTATTTGGGTAATGGAATGTTACAAAAAGAAGCACATTATCGAGAAAATGGCAATCTACTCAAAGAGGTATTTTATAACCCAATCAAAGGTAAATCATCTTTTTATAAAGGCTTGTCGTATAAAGCTGGTTCTGTTCCATCGGGAGGTAGTGGCGAATATCACATTACCAAACAATACTACAAAATACCGAGTGAGCATTGGTACAATGCCAGTACCAAAACCTTTATGTATAGTTTAACCGACCCCTCAAAATATACAGAAACCTACCAAGCCACGGAGTACGGTCATGCGACCTATAACCAACCCACCCGCATGGTAGAAACGGTTTTTAATGCCAGTGTAAATACCTCTATTACAGAAGGCTACAACAAGTTTTACGAAACACGTTTGCAATATCCGTACAATTATACTGACGGTGTATCGAATGCAATGGTTGGAAAAAACATGGTAGGCATTCCCATCGAGAAGAAAATCAATTTGGTGAATTATCAATCGGGTAGTCAGGTTATCAAACATCTTTACACAGAGAAGAAAGATTTTGGATTGGTGGGAGCAACTTATTTGCCAACGGCAGTGCAAACAACCCATCAAAATGGTTCGCCACGTACCCAGTTTACAATGGCTTATCAACCCAATGGCAATCTTTCGACTATTAGCGATAGAAGTGGACAGCAAACGCAAGCCAGTTATTTCGGTAGTGGTGATATGGGTAAAAATAATTTAGTGAAGGAAGTAACCCAAGGATTTTCTTCGCAATCATTGGTCAGTAAATACGATTATCGCCCTTTGGTTGGGGTGTCCAAAATTACCCAACCCAATAATTTAGAGCAGTTTAATGAGTTCGATGATTTTGGACGTTTGAGCCTACGCAAAGACCATCAAAGTGCCATTACGGAGCGGTTAGTTTATCATTATCCCAGTACATCGGGTAGTGGTGGCGGTACTTGTTCGGTGTCAGCCCCTACGCTCAATGTTTCATCGGGTTTGTGTAGTAGTACGATTAGTGCATTGGGTTGTAATGGTACAATCACTTGGAGTAATGGCAGCAGCGGTGCAAGTATCAGCGTTCCAACTAACCAAACTAATACTTATTCTGCCACTTGTACCGAAGGGATTTGCACCAGTAGTGCTTCTAATAGTGTGAGTGTTCCCGTTTTACCGAGTGGCTGGACGAGCCAAACCATCGGAAGTCCGCCAACGGCAGCGTGTGTGCAAGAATCAAACGGTACTTGGATAATCAATGGTACGGGAAACACTTTTGATGCCAGCGATAATATTGGTTTTGTGAGCCAATCTTTGTCGGGTAATGCGGTGATGGTTGCCAAATTGAATAGTATGTCAGCCAATGCACAGGGAATGCGTTCGGGTATCATGCTCAGGGCCAGTAACAGCCCCACCGCTGATTATTTTCAATTTTTCTACGATAGTGGTTTTGGGGTGCTTAGTGTATTTGAGCAAAACAGCACCACGGGTGATTCTCCTTTTGGAACAATCAATGCTTCCATACCGATTTGGTTAAGGTTCAAAAAGAACGGAACGAGCATCACGGCATGGTACAGCCAATCGGCAAATCCAGCGTGGAACAATGATGCCGATTGGACACAGTACGGGGCGGGTTTTACTTCATCGGCTTTTAATAGTGGTTTCCTAATGGGTTTGGTGGTGTATAACAATGGCTACGGTGGTAATAGCCTAACTAACCAAACACAGTTCAGTAATGTATCTACCCATAACTTTTAAGCCCATGAAACGAATTATCCTTTGTTTGCTATATTTATTTTCTTCGTTGGCACACGCTCAACTTAGTTTAAGCACCGATAAAGGGGCAGTTGTGAGCCAACAAGCCCGTATTTCTACCCAAACGCCCAGCGATTTGGACAACTACCAGAATGCCCAAACGCAAATTAAATACGTTGATGGTTTGGGTCGAAGCCTACAAACCTTGGGCTACCGAGCCACGCCCACGGCAAAAGATTTGGTGAGTGAATCAGTGCGTTACGATGGTTTTGGTCGGACTGACAGGGTTTACTTACCGACACCGAGCAGTACCAGCACGGGGGCTTTTGTGGGCAATGTTTTATCACAAGGACAAACGTTTTATGTCGATACGCACCCTTATACCCAAGTGCGAACTTTTGATGATTCCCCATTTAAACAAAGTCTTCAACAGTACGGAGCGGGTCAGGCGTGGCAAACGGCTAATCCCGATACCAGATACACCAAGGTTTTGCCCGATGTAGCCGCCGAAAACGAGGTGCGTTGGTACGAAATTGATGGGAATAAAAACATCATCAAGAATGGTTTTTATCCTGCTCATAGTCTTACTAAGACGGTTATGATTGACGAGCAGGAGCATCAAACCATTACTTACACGAACCAAGGTGGTACGCTGATTCAGAAGAGCGTACAAGACGAAACAGGTTTCTTGACAACGTACTATGTGTTGGATGATTTGGGCAGAATTGGGGCGGTTATTCAGCCGAAGGGCTACGAATTAGACCGAAGTATTACGTATAATTCAGCCGATTTTGAGGGTTTTGTATTTTTCTACGAATACAACGACTATAACCAGTTAGTTCGCAAGCATATTCCGAGTGGTGGTTGGTCGTCAATGGTTTATGACAAGGCAAACCGAGTGGCTTTGGAGCAGGATGCTCACCAAGCTACCCTCAATCGGTGGAGCTTTATGGTGTACGATGTTTTGGGTCGGCTTACGGTGGGTGGCGAGTTAAACAACGGCAGCTCACGGGAAACGCTACAAAATACGTTTGATAATGCCCCAGCCCCTTATGCGAGTTTTCCCGTTAGTTATAACGAAACTGATGTAAAATACGGCAATTTATACGATAATTATGCGTGGATAGCGGGCGAATGGGCTTTTAATGGGTCTATTGCCTATAATGCTACTAATTACTGGAGCAATGCCAAGGGATTACAAACGGGGGCTTTTGTCCGCAGTAATGAAGATAATACGAAGGTGTTTCATACGGTCATGCACTACGACAAAAAAGGGCGGGTAATACAGACGTATCAGGTACACCACAAGGGCGGTAGTAATGCTTTTGCAAAACCTACCATTACCAATTATGAGTATAATTTTGCGGGCGAAGTGACCAAAGAAAAGGTCTTCTACCAAATAGATGGTTTAGCGAATACGGAAGCCATTACCGCCCACGAATACGACCACACGGGGCGGATTTTGAAAGTATTTCATGGCATTAACACCACGCCCACGGAAATCATCAAAATGGATTATGACGAGTTGGGCAGGTTACTACAAAAGAAGATTTTACCTAATGGAACGTACATTGCGGGTGGAGTGAAAGAGTATATCAACCGTCCGAATCCCGATGGTATTGTAACCCAAAACAATACGCAGGATGTGGCACGCAAAGCGATTGTTTTAGAGCCAAGCAATAGCATTGATGCGATTAATCTAACGACATATTCGGCACAAATCGACCCTAACGCCACGGGCGGAACGGCTATTAGTGGCTTACAAACCATGAATTATCGTTGGCATATTCGGGGCGGTTTATTGGGCATTAATTTAGATAATGCGGGTAATGCCACGCCCAAAGCCAGCGAGGGCGACTTGTTTAGTTATAAATTAGAGTACGAAACAACGGGCTTATACGATGGAAATATCGGTAAACAGTCGTGGCAAACGACAAAAAGCGATAATACACCTTTGGGCGTTCGGGCTTACACCTATACTTACGAAGCCAGTAGTCGTCTGAAATCAGCTTCGTTTAATGGCTTGAATGGCGAAAACTTTTCTTTACCCAATCTGAGCTATGACAAAAATGGAAATATTGAGAACCTCCAACGAAACGGCAAAAATGGCAATACTTTTGGGGCGATTGATAATTTAACCTATGCTTATGCAGGAAATAGACTACTAAGTGTTACTGATGGAATAAGCGGCAACCACGAGGTTGATTTAGTGCCACGGGGCAGCGGTGCATATACTTATTATGCCAATGGTGCATTGAAAAGCGATGAAAACGAGCAGATTACCAATATTATTTATGATACGTTTCTCAAACAACCCATTGAAGTAGTTTTGAGCGATGGTAGAAATATCAAACATTTTTATGATGGAGCAGGGCGTTTGTTTAAAACCGTGTACTATTCAAATGCGACTACCGTTTTAGAAACATGGGATTTTATTGGCGGGGTAATCTTAAAGAACGGTCAGTTTTACCAAATGGTAACGCCCGAAGGGAGAGCGATTTTTGTGAGCAATAATTGGCAATATGAGTTCGATTATAAAGACCATTTGGGTAATACCCGTGTTTCTTTCAAAGCCAACGGCAATAATTTAGAGAAAAATGCCGAAACCGCCTTCGACCCCTACGGCGTTCGCTTGCCTATTGGGGTGAATAATGCGTTTCAGAATAGGTTTGAGTTTCTAAACCGAGAAAAAGAGAGTACATTTAACCTTAATTATATTACTTTGGGAGCAAGGGGTAGCGCAACTTGCTGACGGACGGTTTGACTGCAATTGACTCCAATTATTGAAGCACAAGAAAATTATAGCTTATATCAATATGGATATAATAACCCCGTACTAAATTCAGACCCTAATGGTTTATGTCCTTCTTGTCCACAAGGTATAGATGCGGCTAAAGTTTATGCTGCTGGTGCTCAAGTAAATAATCAAGATGGTTCTTGGACTTGGACTGGTACTGAGTGGAAAGACAATAACGCTTCTCCCCAATCTATTCCTGCAGGAACTCGCGCAAGGCAGGAAGCACCCGGTTTTGGGGCAATTTTGACTAGTTTTGTAATGGAAATCGTAGATTCGGCGATGGAAGAGAAGTAAATAGTAAAGGAATCTTAATCGTATACATATAAACCAAGAATCTGGAGAACCTCCCGTGTTTAGTTTATCAAAAATTGGGTCAGGTATTAGTCTCATTAGTAAATTAAAAAATGCCCCCTTAAAAAGCATCTTACCTGCGTGGAAAAAAGTAACAATTGATATTGAACACATTGCATCAGGTCATATGGCTGGTGGAAGTCGAGTGAGTAGTATCAAATCAATGTTTCCTGAATATATGACTAAGCTACAAGTAGAAAAAGCTGTAAGAAGTGCATATAAAAATGTGATAGAGAAGTTGCAAACCCAAGATGATAGAGTTTTATTAAGAGGTATTTCAGAGAGTGGTCAAAAAATTGAGATGTGGGTAAATAAAGCAACTAAGACAATAGAAACAGCATATCCAGTTTACTAAAAAAACAAAACCAATGATAACATTACATATTGATTGTAACAAGTTTTCAAAATCATCACTTGGTGGAATAACAAGTGAAATTTATTTTGAGATAAATAATCAAATTTTTCCTGAAAAAGATTGGAATGATTTCGTCATAGTTATTTTGAATTTTTGGCTTAGCGAGGTGAGTAAAATAGGCTTTGATGGGTTAGGTAATTTTGTATTCATGGATGGCTCAGTAAATTTTAGTATAGTAAAAACAGGGACTAAGGCAATTTTTAAAGGCTACATTCAAAATAGAAAAATTATTGATGAAGAAATTAACTTTGATGAATTTCTGCAAACTCTTATATCTTCAGCGATTAAAACCTACGAGGAGATGAAAAAGAAAAAGTGGGAGAATAAGGATATTAATACTTTAAAAAAAAGAATTGAACTTGTTTTAGATGAGTAGAAAAATTAACGAATATTAAAATTTTTCTGATTCTAATGTTTTTGGTGGTATATAAAAAACTTGGCTGATCTTTGCTTTGTCAAACAATAAAATCAAGCCAAGTGATTGAATCAGAACCAAAAGTTCGGAAACGAACTGCAAGTAAGGAAAAAATAGAAATAACGCCAAAAGGTACAAGGATTATTCGCTTGCCTATTGATGAATTATCATATTCGGAGACGGTGAAAAGTCCATTTCTTTTTCGTAAATGGATTGACAGTTTAGACGAAAACTACAAATTATTGTTTGATTGTAACTTATCACAAGGTTATCAACTTCATGACATCCGTTGTTCACGAAAGATGTCGATGAATTATCGCAGGATTAGTATTGGCAAAGAGGTTTACGCCATACATCCGAGTTTTGTGATGCCTTATTGGAGCGGGAAGGTAGAAGATTGTCGTGAAGGTATCCTGTTATACTTGCGAGGGACATCCTTAGATAGTATTGTAACGTGTTTTGGAGATAACCAACAGAAATGGTTAGACAGAGTAAATCATTTAGGACGGTTTAGTATAGTAGGCACAACGGTCAAAAGCCCAAATTTATTAACAGAATCCCTAACTGCTGATGAAAAAATTACTTTTTTAAATGGTAAAGAAATATATGCTTGTGTGACGGTTGGAGAAGACTGTATTTTGGGAGCAGATTTGTCTTTGACAGAGGATGAAGAGGGATTGAAAGAAAGTTATGGTGTTTTCAAACAAGAAGCACTCAATATTTTTCCAGCTTATCAGCCTAAAAGTGTAAATACCGATGGCTGGGCTGCCACTTGCAAGGCATGGAAGGGGCTATTTACTGAAATTGTGCTTATTCTATGTTTTCTACACTAACATAAAAAAGAAGCA
>JAXHOK010000030.1:0-8404 GCA_034519515.1 Arcicella sp. | reverse complement strand
GTATAGCCATTAGAATACTCAAATCCTTCACTCGCCATCCCATCAGGGTCAATAAACCGAATAGGATTATTGTTTCCATAAGTAAACGGACTAAATCTACGAGAGGTCTCTGCCAAAGGGTCAATAGTTGTAAACCTTGGCACAAAAGGGTCATATAATCTTGCTCCTGCATCAATATACCCTAAATTAAGAGACTTCAACCGCTCATGCCCTGTAAAATCAAAATTATTGACTTTGGGCGTATTGGTGTAAATCAAACTTGGCAAAACGTCACCAAATACGCCCGTATGGCTTTCCTGCGTTACTTTGGCAATACTTAAACTATCTTTGAAACTTACCCGTAAACTCCCAAATGGTCTTTTATATCGTATTCAAAAACATTATTTACCGATTCTGCCTTCATCGTGTGAGACTTGATAAACGTTACCATTTTTATAAATCACATTCCCTACATAATCCGTAACATCGCCCGTAGAAGTGGTTTCTTTTAGCTTTTTTATTGAAACACGCCAGGCCTACCCACTTTTAAATGGCTGGCTTGGCGTGTGGCTTTGCCGCACCCAATGTTGTGGGTGGAAGCACTTCCACGGCGGCATCGGGAGAGGCTTTTTCTAAAATTTAACACCAACAAGGGCGAAGACGCCAAAAACGGCTTGCTGAATTTATTGCCTAAAATAGATACCAACAACGGCTACAACTAAGGCGAAAATCTAAGGTAAAACAAACACCAGCAAAGGCGAAATTACTACCTATGGCAAAAGTTCATATTTTAGAGTTTTGCATTTAATAATAAAATCTGAGTTTACATTTTCTTTTAAATCATTATTTCCAAAAATTAAAGCAAAAAAATCTACAACAATTATGCCTTTTTCTTTTTTATTAAAAGCACTATTTATTAACGTGCTTGAGTATTTTCATTTTCAATAAATTTAAAGAGGAAAACATCTATAAATATTAACTTTATAGTTTCCCTCATAATCTTTATGACTATTCATGCACTTTATTATCACTTCTATGTTCTTGATTGAATAGAGGACTTATAATTAATTTCAGAGATTAGGGCATCTGAAAACTGTTCATATTTGTTAATAATTTCGTTTATCATGTTTATGAAATTTAATTGATTAAAAGCCTGGGGAGTTGAATATTGAACACCTAATGGTATTTTGAAATAATCAGGATTTACTTGATTGAATGGAATATGACTTGTATGACCGCTTCCTAATTACCCGAATACTCATTTCATGTCATGCCCAGATAAGAATTTTCCATGTTTGCCAAATCCACCTGATAAATCACTTTTCCCTCAGCATTGTAAATATAATTTGAAACTGCTTTTCCATCACTGCTGAGATATGTATAAATTGAGTTTGGGGTTGCTCTGACTGCCATGCCTTTTCTACACCACTGAAAGATTTTAGGCTTTTTGTTAATCCAAATAAAGATTTTAAACCATTCAATCCATTTTTTAGCCATGCTAACCCTTTTGCCAAACTATATCCTCCTTCAATTGCCCCTGCAATATTAACTCCCAATTGGGCGGCTTCATCCTCACGAGAAAAATAATCCATTTTACCCTGAGAAATTGAAGCATTTTGTAACGATGATGCCTGTAAGTGTTCCGGTGGACTATAAGGTGTTCCATTATCTCCACCGCCACGCCCTGTTTTTACTTTTGGTTTATCACCACCGCCCCCCTGCAGCGATGCTGAAATGCCCCTTCATGTGAAACTGCCCCCGTTTCATTCCTACTGTTAGAAGTTGTATATCCATTTGAATACTCCAGATCCTTCAACTTGCCATTCCGTCAGGGTCCAATGAACCGTATCGGATTATTATTGGCGT
This sequence comes from Arcicella sp., assembly GCA_034519515.1. Taxonomy (GTDB): domain Bacteria; phylum Bacteroidota; class Bacteroidia; order Cytophagales; family Spirosomataceae; genus Arcicella. The sequence continues at coordinate 6,559 of JAXHOK010000030.1, read as the reverse complement.
AAGCCAAGGGCTAAATCTTCTCGGGAAATCTCAGATAACGGGTCAATCGTTGTGAAGCGTGGCACAATATTATCATACCACCTTGCTCCAAAAATCAATAAAACCCGTTCCTTGTGAAAGCTTTCCTTACCAGTAAATTTGAAATTATCAGCCTTCCAAGTCGATTTTAAATAATTTAAAGATGTTAAATCTTCTCCGAAAATGCCATAAGAATTTGCTTGCGTTATCTTTCGCAACGCCCAAAGAATCTCTTGAAAGCAACCCTCAAATTTCCTCAAATGGTCTTTGATATTGTACTCATTTTGCCCGTCAATTATCTCGTCCTTCATCGTGCGAAAAAACGCCAAGCCTACCACTTTTTGTATGGCTGACTTGGCGTGTGGCTTACGCACGTGTTGTGGGTGGAAAAAACACTTACAACGGCTGGAAACGAAATTAGGCATCATTAACTGCATAATCAAATAGTCGTTTCGCTGTTTCTTCCAAAGCTTGGTTCATTATTCAAACTATTTTTCCATTCTTCTAAGAACTCTTTTGCTAAAAAAATTTCAATTATTGCCTTTGGTGGTATGTATTTTGAGCAGGGAACAGTGCCCATGCCGTTGTTGCGTGTTTTCACCAACAACAAATGCGACAGCAAAAACTCGAGCGATTATTCGTCCGATTTTTGTTAGCGTCGCAAGTGTTGTTGGTAGAAAAAATACCACCAACGGCTGGCTGAACTTATTGCCTAAAATATATACCAACAACGGCTAAAAAGTTTGAAGGTTTATGTGGGAAAATAGGCCCCAAAAACCGCCATAAGAACGTCAATGAGCAAATATCGACAGGAGGATTGGCTAATAAATATTCCTTTATACGGGATTTATGTGGGGATAGAATAAAATTGGTTTCTTTTAGCTTTTTACCCGCCGGCGGAGTATTTAAAAAACGTAAAGCCTGCCACTTTTTACATGGCTGACTTGGCGTGTTGCTTACGCATATGTTGTGGACTTGGGCAGCCCCGTGAAAACACCCACAACGGCTGGCTGAGGCTTTTTCTAAAATTTAACACCAACAAGGGCGAAATTTGCATACCAAAATTGAATCACCTCAAACATTGGCTGAAACTAAGGTGAAACATTTATTGTATCAAGTTTTCTCTTATTAGCAGTATCAAGATGATAATTCCCTTGCCTATCTTTTTTATATGGATAAATTTTATAGCCGAGGGAATCCAAAGAATTAATTTCCTTTTCGGTCATTCTTAAAGTTCTTCTACTCTCACATCCAAAAGTGAGAATACTTAAAACTACTAATAATGATAATGCTATTAATTTCATTTTATTTGTATTTAGTTATTATTTTGTAAATTCCTGATTTAGCTTGCTGTTGAGTTACTCCAATCAAGAAGTATTTATACTCTGTACTAGTTTGATTATAGGTACTTACTGGTAAATAATAATTTCCAGTATACTCTACATAACCTTTTTCATGACCAACATATTTAGATTGATTTATATTTTTGTATAAACCTTCATAGTCTCTTGACTCAACATAGTCTTTATTTTTTAATATAGGGTGATTATCTCCAAATAAATCTATCAAATTAGAAGCTCCTCCATCATCTGCTCTACGAGTAGGAGCATAAACTGACATTAGCCAAAATATTTGATTATCCTTTCCCAAATCCATTACAACTGTTCTTCCTCCTTGCTTGAATTGTCCTCCAAAAAAATTATCACTGGCTTTTCCGTTTCCATAAATAATCAAGTTTGTGTTTTTTACATCCCAAAGTGATTTTTTAAGATTATCTGCAAAATTTTTCATTTTCTTCATATTGAACTTAACGTAATTAGTGATGTGATTTACTTTCGGTTTATCATCACCGCCACTGCTACTTTCTCCACCACCTCCCCCAGCATTCTGATACGCTCCACTAAGCGAAACTGCCCCTGTATTATCTCTACTATTTTGAGTTGTGTAACCATTTGAGTATTCAACGTTTTTACAGGCGTACGTCAGTCATTCTTTTTTACTTCTTCTGCCTCCATTCCATCGGGGTCAATAAACATTAGTTGGACGGTATCAAATGCGTATACGTAAGCGGACTGAACCGCCTTGAAGTTTCCGCCAATGGGTCAATTGATCCCACCATCTGCCCAACACTTTATCTTGCATTCTTGCTCCGAAATCTACCCAATTTAAGCCAAAAGAATTATCATTTTCTTTACCATTAAAACGGTAATTATCGGGCTTTTGGCTCTGCTTTTTACCAGTTTGTAACTCCCACCCCCAAGGGTCGTAATCTTGGGCTTGCGTTATTTTTGGAATACCTAAACTGTCTTTAAAACTGACCCGCAAACTGCCCAAATGGTCACTTATATCAAATTGGTAATCATAATTTGTACCATTCAAAATGGCTCTGCCTTCTTCGTGTGAAATTTGATAAACAACATTATTTTCATACAAAACATTACCTACATAATCCGTAACGTTGCCCGTGGATAAAGTTTTTTTCAGTTTTGTGCCACTGGCATTATATTGATAACTAACCCATTGACCACTTGCGAAAGTTACTTTTTTAGGCAATTTCAAATAATTATATTCAATTAAAGTAATTTGCCTTTGGTGGTATGTATTTTGAGAAAAAAACTGCCCATGCCGTTGTTGCGTGTTTTCACCAACAACAAATGCGACAGCAAAAACTCGAACATTATTCGTCCGATTTTTGCTGTCGCAAGTGTTGTTGGTAGAAAAAATACCAACAACGGCTGCTTAACTGTTTTATTGCCTAAAATATATACCAACAACGGCTAAAAAGTTTGAAGGTTTATGTGGGAAAATATGCCCCAAAAACTGCCATCAGAACGTCAATGAGTAAATCTCGACAGGAGGATTGGCTAATAAATATTCCTTTATACGGGATTTATGTGGGGATAGAATAAAATTGGTTTCTTTTAGCTTTTTACCCGCCGGCGGAGTATTTAAAAAACGCCAAGCCTGCCACTTTTTACATGGCTGACTTGGCGTGTTGCTTACGCACCTCAGACCAATTAAGGCGAAACGTAGATGTAGCCTAAAAATAAATTATCATCTTCCTGAAAAAACAAACTAATTTCATCGCCATCATCAGTTTTAACTTCAATAAAAAGTATGTTTTCTGATATGCTATGATATAATTTATTTACAACTTCGTTAAGCCCTTCATAAACACTTTTATCATCAGAATTTTGGCGGAAATTATCATTCTCGAACATTGCACTTCTTACAGAATAAATATCAAATAAAACTTGCCTTGTTTGGATAAATTTTGCCAAAACTTCTCCCAAATCTGTTTCTTTAATTGTTTTTAAATTCAATTCTCCTTTTTTGATAATTTCTAATAATTTTTTCGTTGTCATTTTGCTATTTTATTTGAGTTGGATTCCAATTTCCTATATTCCAAGATTTTAATATTTTTGCTCCTGTAACTGGACCAATTATTAGATATTCCCTTTCACCTGGGTATTTAGAATATACATTTGGAAAAAATCTTGGGTCTCCAAAAGTCATTTGAGTTTTCAAAATCACACCCGATGAACCAGCTCTCCATGCAGCAACATTAGGGTCTTCCGACCATGATGTAAATATGCTATTTGTGTTACCTAGGCTATGTTCTCTTGGTGAGGCACTACCTCCTCTTGGAATTGCAACTCCTTGTCTTGCAAGAATATATTGTGCCATATAGGATGGATTAACTCCTCTAAATAACGTTATTGTTTTTTTGTCATTTGTCTTACTATCTACATCTGTGAGGGGGATATCGGGTACCAATTCTTGAAATCCTCCCGTTCCAATATAAAAGATACCTCCCACTACAAGTCCGTAACCAAAACCTGTCGCTAATCCTCTCAATGCAGTACCAGTTCCTGCACCGTCCAAAGCGATACCACCTGTTCCACTTCTAACGGCAGCATTTCTCATACCCACTTTCACAAGGCTACCCGATGCGACATTTGGTTTGTCACCACTATTACTATTACCTCCGCCGCCACCATCCCCAGCATTTAAATAAGCCCCGCTAAGCGAAACTGCTCCCGTATTATTCTGACTTGTTGAGGTACTGTAACCATTTGAAAATTCAACATTTGTACGTTTATATTCTGGTTCATTTGCTTCCTCACTTGCCATCCCATCAGGGTCAATAAATCTTATTGGATTATTATTAGCATAAGTAAAGGGGCTAAATCTTCTTGAAATCTCACTTAACGGGTCAATAGTGGTAAACCGTGGCACAAAGGGATCATATAACCTTGCCCCCGCATCAATATAACCTAAATTAAAGGTTTTTAACCGCTCATGTCCTGTGTAATCAAAGTTGTCAGTTTTGGGCGTATTGGTGTAAATCAAACTTGGCAAAACGTCACCAAATACGCCCGTATGGCTTTCCTGCGTTACTTTGGCAATACTTAAACTATCTTTGAAACTTACCCGTAAACTCCCCAAATGGTCTTTTATATCGTATTCAAAAACATTATTTACCGTTCTGCCTTCATCGTGTGAGACTTGATAAACGTTACCATTTTTATAAATCACATTCCCTACATAATCCGTAACATCGCCCGTAGAAGTGGTTTCTTTTAGCTTTTTTATTGAAACACGCCAAGCCTACCACTTTTAAATGGCTGGCTTGGCGTGTGGCTGCCGCATATGTTGTGGGTGGAAAAAACACCCACAACGGCATGGAGAGGCTTTTCCTAAAATTTAACACCAACAAGGGCGAAAATCACCAAAAGTATTTATATTCTTTACCACCATTTTTTTTAATTAAGATTAATTCTTTCCCATTTATTTTTTTCAATACACTATCTCCAATTTCTGCTATTTCATGGAATGCATGATAGTCATTTGTACTATCTTGAATTGATAAAAAATTATATTTATCTGGCATATTTTTGATTTTAAACACAGAAGCACCCCTTGAACCGATATTTACATATGATATCAAACCTTCAATATTTGTTTTTGCAAAAACATCACCATTCCTTTTTGCATTTTTAGCAGAAAAAAAGATTCCGATTCCTATAAAAAAGATTGCACACGCCAAAAAGATAATTTTGTTCCTATTCTTCATTATTTTTTCTTTTTAAAATCTTTTAAAATAAAAGTATTACTGACTCCTGAAGATGCATTAAAGGGTATGGGATATGCAGGAAGCCCAGCCCCGAAATTACCTGTAAATGATACTAATGCCCCTATTGAACCACTTTTAGTTTGCTGTGTTGCAGGAGTATATCCGATTGTTCCGCCTATTTTACCCCCTGCGGCAATTCCAGCACTTCCAAAATAAGTAACTCCTCCGTCTGCACCAAAACTTGTTTGTACAATTCCTCTATTAATTTCATTTGAAGGTCCTAAATAATAAGACACACCTACATTAAAAGTTGCATCAATGGAGTATCCACCACCCAAACTCTCTGTTGTTGTTATAATTGGCAGAATTGAGGCACTGGGACCTCTTGTTATCCAGTTCGCCTCAAAGGAAGTTCCTGCCCCTAAAATGGCTATACCATTAAATCCTCCACCAATCGAAACAATATCAGGAATCCATCTTAATAAATCGTTATCCCTCCAAGATTCTTGACTATTACTTTGGGATTTGGGCTTCGGTTTATTACTATTTACTGTGCCGATAGTTCTCGTTCCTGCTTTTGAATTTTCAGTTTTTGTTGTATTTACCTTTGGCTTATCTCCTCCACCGTCACCACCGCCCCCCTCAGCATTCTGAAATGCCCCTTCATGTGAAACTGCCCCCGTTTCATTCCTACTGTTAGAAGTTGTATATCCATTTGAATACTCAAATCCTTCACTTGCCATTCCATCAGGGTCAATGAACCGTATCGGATTATTATTGGCGTAAGTAAAAGGGCTAAATCTTCTCGAAATCTCAGATAACGGGTCAATCGTTGTGAAGCGTGGCACAATATTATCATACCACCTTGCTCCAAAATCAATAAAACCCGTTCCTTGTAAACTTTCCTTACCAGTAAATTTGAAATTATCAGCCTTCCAAGTCGATTTTAAATAATTTATAGATGTTAAATCTTCTCCGAAAATTCCATACGAATTTGCTTGTGTTATTTTCGCAACGCCCAAAGAATCTCTGAAAGCTACCCTTAAATTTCCCAAATGGTCTTTGATATTATACTCATTTTGCCCGTCAATTATTCGTCCTTCATCGTGTGCAATTTGATATAAAACGCCATTTTTGTAAATCACATTCCCCACGTAATCAGTCACTTGCGTTCCGATTGTCTCTTTTAATTTTATACCACTGGCAGAATATTGGTTTAAAATTGTAACGCCACCTTTGACAATTTTCTTCGGTAATTTTAAATAATTGTACTCAATCAAAGTAATGCCCTTATTCGCATCAGATTTTAACGAACCATCAGGATTGTAAGTATAATCATTACCAGCAACGTCGGCAAAACTCGCCGTAACATTTGAAATATCATCAACTTTCAGAATTTTATTGGAATTAGCGTTGTAAGTATAACTCAAATTGTCAACAATTCCGGAAAGTATTATTGGCAAT
>JAXHOK010000005.1:0-40731 GCA_034519515.1 Arcicella sp. | reverse complement strand
GTCAAACCATGATAGTTTTGGGTCCAGATTCGGAAGGCGATGGATTGTATAATGACCTTTTGGGCGTTTCTTCACACGAGTTGTATCACGCTTGGAATATCTGTAAAATTCGCCCCGTGGAGATGATGCCTTACGATTTTACGCAAGAAAATTATTTTCCAACGGGTTTTGTGGCGGAAGGCGTTACGACCTATTACGGTGATTTATTTTTGGTACAATCGGGTGTTTTCACGCAAGAACAATATTTAAAAGAGTTAGAAACCGTCTTGAAACGTCATTTTGAGCAAGATGGCAAGGCATTTCAGTCGTTGGTAGAATCATCTTTTGATTTATGGTTGGATGGATATGCCCAAGCTATTCCGCACCGTAGGGTTTCGATTTATCAGAAAGGGGCGGTTGTTGCGTTGATTTTAGATTTGATGATTCGCTTGCGTTTTGGACATCAAAAATCCTTGGAAACCGTTATGAAAACGATGTGGGAACGTTTTGGCAAAACGGGCGAAGGTTATTCCTTAGAAGATTATCAGCGAGTTTGTGAAGAAGTTTACGGTCGTTCACTATCAAGCTATTTTAAGAATTGTATTCACGGAAATATCCCGCTTGAAAGTATGGTGAACGAGTTATTAGATGCCTTTGGTTTGCAGATGCAATGGAACGAAGACGGAAAGATTCATTTGGAAATAATGGAGGCGGAGAATGAGAATCTGAAATTGTGGTTAAATTTGTAATTGAGAATAAATATTCAACTACAATGGCAAGAGACATTATCCATAACATCGTAAAAAATGCTCTCATTAATGATGGCTGGAATATTACGCATGACCCCTATCCTGTGAAAGTGGGAGGTTTTGAAATGGAAATAGATTTAGGGGCTGAAAATTTAGTAGCTGCCGAAAGAGAAGGGGAGAAAATTGCGATTGAGGTAAAAACATTTGCAGGGCTTTCAAAAGTGTATGATTTTCATTTAGCAGTCGGGCAATTTACAGATTATCGAATTGCCTTGAGAACAAAAGAACCCGAAAGAATTTTGTATGTGGGTGTAACTGATAACGTGTACAATGAGATTTTAGAACTTCCTTTTCCTCAGATGGTTATCAAAGAAATAAACATGAAAATTATTGTTGTTAATCCAGACTTAAATACTGTTATAAAATGGATAAATTAGAAAATTACCGTAATATCATAGCAAATATTTTAGAAAAATACGCTAAAATAACGCCCGTAAATCTTCCAGACGTAGAAAATGAAATAATTATAGATACTATTAGGGACAGTTATCAATTGGTACGTGTGGGTTTTGAAAACCGTAGTAGAATACATTATTGCGTTTTTCATTTTGATATACGAAACGATAAAATTTGGGTTCAGCACGATATTACGGATATACCCGTAGCTCAATTATTATTAGATGCTGGCGTACCCAAAGAAGACCTTGTGTTGGGTTTTCACGCCCCTTATATGAGGGAAATTTCGGGATTTGCTGTGGCGTGAAATCAACTTTGTCGATAACAGTTAAGTGATATGAAATTAAAAAATGGTTCAATTTTTATAATTCCCTTAATGTATGACTTAGGGTGGGCTTTTGCTAAATATTTGGATGCAGATATCATGTTTCCAAGAGAAGATGGGCGAAGAAATCATACTGAGGCTATTCTAAGGATACATAATTGTATTTTGAAAGAAAAACCAAAAGTTATACCTGATTTCTCAGAAATAGATTTATTGTTAAATCCACTTGCAGTAACGGGAATTAATAATAGAAACTATAAACAACTTAATTGGGAAATGCTTGGCTATACGCCAGTAATTGAAGAAGATTATATTCTGCCAAATGTGAAATCCTTTTGGCCACCAATAGAGAATTCAGAAGAATATGTGGTATATGAAAATATTCTCAATAGTTTCGTGGGAAATGGATACAAATACTTAATGACTGATAAAGAAAAAACTCTTCATCTCGAATTTAATGACCATATCGGAATGGGCATAGTTATGTTCAGAATTACAATGGAATTTTTAAAAATTCAAGGAAAAGATATTAAAGAACAATATGGGTTAGAGAAACCAATCCATGAAATAATGTATAACAGATATTGTGATTCTCCTATTTTCTCTCAACTACCTTCTGAAATAAAAGGGAAGTATCAATATTGGGATTTATAGAGATTGTATTGAGGAAAGAAAATCAACTAAATGAAAGAAAAAATAAAACAATTAGCCCAAGCCCATGCGGGGGAATTTGTGGCGAATCGCAGACATTTACATCAAAATCCTGAACTTTCGTATCAGGAATACAATACGCAGAAATACGTTGCCGAACGTCTGAAAGAAATTGGTATTACGCCAACGTCCATTGCCAATACGGGTTTGGTAGCTACGATTGAAGGGAGAAATCCAACTTCAAAAGTGGTGGCTTTGCGGGCGGATATGGATGCCTTGCCCATTGTGGAGGCAAACGATGTGCCGTACAAGTCTCTTAATCAAGGAGTTATGCACGCTTGCGGACACGATGTTCATACGGCTTCGTTGTTGGGTGTTTCCAAAATTTTGTATAATTTACGCAATGAATTTGACGGAACGGTGAAATTGGTTTTCCAACCTGCCGAAGAAAAAGCTCCTGGTGGTGCGTCAGTCATGATTGCGGAAGGTGCTTTGTTGAACCCAACGCCTCATAAAATGCTCGGGCAACACGTGGCTCCGAATATTCCCGTGGGTAAAATTGGTTTTCGTGAGGGAATGTACATGGCAAGTGCCGATGAATTGTATTTTACCGTGAAAGGCAAAGGTGGACACGGTGCCATGCCCGAATTAGGCATCGACCCTGTGCTGATTACTTCGCATATCATTGTGGCTTTGCAACAAGTCATTAGTCGAAACCGCAATCCACGTTATCCTTCGGTGTTGAGTTTTGGAAAAGTGATTGCCAACGGTGCCACCAATGTGATTCCGAATGAGGTTTATGTAGAAGGAACTTTCCGTGCAATGGACGAAGAATGGCGGAACGATGCGTTGGCTCGTATCAAGAAAATGGCGGAAGGAATTGCCGAATCAATGGGAGGCGTTTGTGAGGTTTTTATTCAGAAAGGTTATCCATTCTTGAAAAATGAACCCGAATTGACTCGCAGAATGAAAGGTTCTGCCATTGAATATATGGGTCAGGAAAATGTAATTGATTTAGATATTTGGCTTGCTGCCGAAGATTTTGCGTATTATACTCATCATGTGGATTCATGTTTTTATCGCTTAGGAACTCGCAATGAGGCAAAAGGGATTGTTTCGGGAGTTCACACGCCCACATTTGACATTGATGAAAGTGCCTTGGAAATTGGGGCGGGATTGATGTCTTGGTTGGCGGTTAGTGAATTGGGTATGTAAGACGGCGGTTCGAAGATTCGACAGCCTTGTCCGTTGTAACAAAATAAAATTATTGTAGAGAACGACATAACTTATTGGAACGAAACCTTACAGGTTTTTGAGGTTTCTAATTCTGATAAGTTATGTCGCACTCTATATCTACGGACAAGGCTGTCCGTATTACAGTAAAATCACCCTTTTCGGACAAGGCTGTCCGTATTACAAATATGAAAAAATACGTTATTTTATTACTCGCAACCTTTATTTTTAGTTGTAAATCAGTACCCGAAAATCAGCAGATTACCATTGCTTCGGGTGGAGGTATTACGGGTGTATGGCACGAATATACGCTAAAACCCGATGGACAAATCCTGCACAAAGCCAGTAATGTGGATACGGCTGAGGTGGTAAAAACCATCTCAAAATCCAAAGCAAAGGCTTTTTTCAAGCAGATTGAGGCTTTGAAATTGAATGAAAAAAAAATGGACGAACCTGGCAATATGTCGTATTATGTTCAGTTTTCGGAACGTAAAAAATTTAGTCATAAAGTACAATGGGGCGACAAAATAGTGCCTTCTGACTCTGTGAAGACGTTTTATGATGGATTTATGGAATTGGTGAAATAATTTTCAGAATCAATAAATTAGCAAATATATTACAACATCAAAACAATCCCCCAACCAAAAATCCCTCCGCACAAGGGTGTATTTTCGCCATGAAAAAACTATTATTCCTTCTTGCCCTCATATTTAGTAGCGGGTCTTTATTGGCTCAAAACAAATTCAAAACCGTGAAGCGTTCTGCGGATGTGGTGGTTGAAAATCCTGTGAAAACTGTCAGTGAAGAACCGCAAAAAAACGTCATTGCTCGCCCCAAATATTTAACCAAAACCTCTGACAGTCAGTCGTATATGAATCTGATTGCGAAAAAAGATGGTTTGAAAATTACGGTCGATGAAAACGGGATGCCTTCAATGATTGAGGGAATTCCGACTAATCTCAAAAAGGTCAGTGTTCGCAATGGCAGAATGAACGCCACTGCCGCCGCCGCTTATAATTATCTGGAAGCCGTGAAGCCCCTGCTGAAATTGTCTAATCCTGACGATGAATTGAATATCATCAAGAGCGAAACCGATGAAATCGAGACCACGCACGTGCGAATGCAACAGACCTTCAAAGGCGTACCTGTGTATGGTGGCGAGATGATTTTGCATCAAAAAGAATCGGAAGAAGTCTCTTTATTAAATGGACATTTTTACCCAACGCCTATTTTGGAAGACGTAAAGCCTTCATTATCAGCTGATAATGTTGGAAAAATGGCGATTAATGATATTTCAAAAACATCTATTGTGAAGCCTATGACGGCTACTGAAATGACAATTTTGAAATATGAAAAACCTCAAACCGAACTCATCATATATCACCAAAACGACAAAGCCGATGCTGAACACTTAGCGTATCACATCACAGTTCGCCCCAATTTCTTGGAGCGTTGGGTGTATGTGATTGACGCAAAATCGGGTGAGATATTGGATAAATATAATTATACCTGTACGCTCGATGGCGTTGCAACTGCCACCGCCAGAGATTTAAACGGAGTCAGTAGAGCTATAAATACCTATCAGTCAGGGACTTCCTATAATTTGATTGATGCTTCGAGAGGAATGTTTGGCAGAGGCAACAGAGTAGTGAAAGCCGATGATCCTCAGCGAGTTATCTGGACGATTGATGCAACAGGTTCAAAAGTAAGCGAAGACTTGACTATCAGACAGGTTTCTTCAAGCAATAATACTTGGAGCAATGCCACGGCAGTTTCAGCACACTACAACGCAGGATTAGCGTATGATTATTATGAAAGAAAACACGGTCGGCGTTCTTTGAATGGCGGTGATGGAACAATTATTTCTATCATTAATATTACGGATGAAAATGGAAAAGGTTTCGATAATGCTTTTTGGAATGGGGAGTATATGGGCTACGGAAATGGTGGCACAGCTTTCAAACCATTAGCGGGCGGTTTGGATGTGGCTGGACACGAAATGACTCATGGCGTTATTGAAAAAACGGCAAATTTAGAATATAGAGGACAATCAGGAGCGATAAATGAGTCCTTAGCTGATTGTTTTGGAGCGTTGGTTGAAGCAAAAACAGGGGCTGATTTATGGAAATTGGGCGAAGATGTAGTATTGACCCGCTCTTTCCCAACGGGTGCTTTGCGTGATTTATCCAATCCCAATAATGGTGGAAGAAGCCTCAATGACAATGGTTTTCAACCCGCCAGTATGAACCAATATTATTCGGGTTCGGAAGATAATTATGGGGTTCATATCAATTCGGGAATTCCCAATAATGCTTTTTATCGTTTTATTACAACAATTGGTAATAATCAGGCGGCAATCACCAAAGCCGAGAAAATCTATTACAGGGCGTTGTCGAGTTATTTGACCCGTACTTCTAAATTTTTGGAATTACGCCGTGCTTTGGTTCAATCAGCTACCGACCTTAAAGCATCGGCTGGCGTTACAGATAATGACATTGCCGCCCTCAGAAAGGCTTTTGACGATGTGGGAATTACAGATGGAAATGCTCCCACACCCAACCCAACCCCTACGCCAACACCACCTGCTCCAACGCCTAAAACTGACATACCCGCCAACACAGGCACGCAAGGTTTGTTGAGTTATGATGCGGTGGCAAAAATTCTCTACAAATCAAGTACCAGAGGCGAAGCAGATTTCAATAGCTTTGTTGTTTTGGCAAACAACGTTGTTATCGAAAACAAGCCAACTGTGCCAGATGATGGAACATTTGCCTATTTTGTGGCAGGGGATAAATTTATTAAAAGAGTAAATTTATCGGGAACTCCGAAAGTTGAAAATGTTTCAGCCAGAGGTGAATGGCGGAATGTTTCGGTATCAAAAGATGGGAAAAAATTGGCGGCTCTTCGGGCTTTGGGAACAACTTCTGCCGCAACAGATAAGCAAATTGCAGTTTTTGATTTAGTAGGAAATCAAAGTAAAACATTCACTTTATATAACCCTACTTACACTCAGGGCGTAAACACGGGGCAAGTCCAAAATGCTGACGCCTTAGAATGGGATCATACCAGCGAAAACTTGGTTTATGATGCCTTCAACACCATTAGAAGTGCCACAGGAACAGAATCTGACTTTTGGGATGTGGGTTTTATCAACGTTTGGAATGGTTCAAAAAATACTTTCGGTGATGGCACGATTGATAAACTTTTCACCAGTCTGGACGATGGTGAAAACATTGGAAACCCCTCATTTTCAAAGACTTCCTCTAATATTATTGCCTTTGATTATTTTATTGACAGCGATGATAGATATTACGTTATTGGAGTAAATACGGAACGAACCGATGGCATTGATTTCATTTACGACAATAATACCTTGGGTTATCCTGAATATTCAACTAAGGATGATTTGGTTTTGTATAACTATGAAAACTCAAAAGGAGATTTAGATACTTACCAAATTACGATGACTCCCAGTAAAATAAAAAGTGTGGCAAATTCACAGAAATATTTGATTGGAAATTCGTCTTTTGCCGTTTGGTACACCGTGGGAACAAGGGCTTTGCCAACTAAACAAAATCAGTCAATTATTCTAACTAAATTACCCGATAGATTAGTCAATTCTCCCGCTTTTGAAGTGGCTGTTACGGCAAGTTCAAATTTGGCAGTTAGCTTAGGAATCACATCAGGACCAGCCACGGTTTTGGGCAAACGCATTACACTTATTGCAAACACGGCTGGGCGTGTGCGAGTTAATGCTTTTCAAGACGGGAATACTAATTTTTATGCCGTTGCCAGAGCGGATTCATTTTGTGTAAATCCCTTAAAACCAACAATTTCAGTAGTAAAAAAGACCGATAATAACGGCGATTATTGGGAATATACTTCAAGTTCAGCAACGGGGAATGTTTGGTATCGGGATGGAGCAATCTTAGAATCATTGCGTGGGGAAAGAGTAGTACAAATCGTGTCAGGTTCAAGGTTTAATGTACAAGTGGTAACAACGGACGGTTGTGCCAGTGCTTTATCAGACTCTCGCCAAGACCCTGCATTAGTCAAACCCCTTTCAACCGACCCAGATTTGACGGCAAATGTAACGGTTTCACCCAATCCATCGAAGTGATAAAATTGAGATTGTTACCCCCAAAAATATCAAAATAGAATCCGTCACAGTGTCTTCATTGTCGGGCGTACAAATAATTGAAAAACAGGGAAATAAGTCCAATACAATGTCGATTGATATTCGTGATTTGAGCCAAGGGATGTATCTTTTACAGATAAAAACCAATGAGGGAATTATTGGGAAGAAGGTAGTGAAGGAATAGAAGTCGTAAGTACACTGTTTATTAAGTTTTATGGATAATTTTTTATCCCAAAATCTTTGGAGAACTTCCCGAAAGTAGAAAAAACTTTCGGGAAGTAAATCTCGACCACTTCCCGAAAGTTTTTTCTACTTTCGGGAAGTGGAAAAAACATATTAAACAGTGTAGTAAGTCTTTAAGTCGTAAGTCTTTAATTTTTAAGGTTTTAGGCTATAATTTTAGTTAAAGTACAAATCTTACGACTTAAAGACTTGTGACTTACGACTTTACAATCTACTTTTAATCTTTTTTCGTAAATTTATAAATATTTCTTACTCCAACAACCCAATAAAATGAAAATGAAACTTTACGGTTTTGTTGTTTTAATTGTCCTTATTTCAACCGCCGCATACTTACCAAAACAAACTGATGAAGACGACCTCATGGAAGTTTTCAAACGTATCAACGAAGAAGTGCTTGCCAATAGTCGTGCCTACGAAACTCTTGGCGATGCCTGTAAGACCATCGGGCACCGCCTCACGGGAAGTTCCAACGGAAAACGTGCCGAAGAATACGCCTTCAATTTGTTGAAATCTTATGGCATGAAAGACGTAAAGTATCAGCCTTTCCAAACCGAAGCCTGGTCTCGTGATACTGTTACGTTGGCAATTGCCCCCCACAAAAGCGATAATTTTCAAGATTTGGAAGTAGTTTCTTTGGCTTTGACCCCCGTTGAATCCAAAATCTCTTCCGAAATGGTGGATGTTGGCAACGGTCTTGAGCCTGATTTCCAAGCAGTTAAAGATAAATTGAAAGGCAAAATTGCCTTGGTCAATATCGGACTGCTCCCTCCCATCAAAGGTACTCGCAACCTCCATCGTTCCGAAAAAACTGCCTTAGCTATCGAAAATGGAGCTATTGGCGTAATCTTCGTAAATACCGTAAAGGGCAATGTGCTTTTAACGGGAACTGCCTCTGTTACGGGCAGTTTGATAGCGATTCCTGCCGTGTGCGTATCACTCGAAAGTGGAATGCAGATACGAGCATGGTTGAGTGAAGAGCCTAATTTATTGGCAATGATTGATATGAAAAACAACAGCCGTATGATAAAATCACGTAATGTTGTGGCAACCTTCAAAGGCGATAGTAAGAAATTTCGCAACGAAAAAATCATCATTGGTGGACATCTTGATTCTTGGGATTTAGCCCACGGAGCAATGGATAACGGCATTGGTTCATTTTCAATTTTGGATATTGCCCGCACTTTTCAAGCCCTAAAATTGAAACCTGAACGAACAATTGAATTTGTGATGTTTATGGGTGAAGAACAGGGTTTGTTAGGCTCAAAAGCCATGATTGACCGAAGTAGAAAGAATAATTCATTGGATAAAGTGGTTTTTATGATGAACCTTGATATGGCGAATAACGTAAATGGTTTCAACACCGCAGGACGGACTGAAATGGTTGAATTATTTACAAAAATGGGCGAAACCATCAAGAAAGTTGAGCCAAGTTTCAAGAATAATATCATCAATCAAGCGGGTTTACACTCTGACCATCAGAGTTTTATGCTCGAAGGAATCCCTACGGCATCACCCATTGGAGGCATCGCACCCGAGGCACTGGGTTGTTATCACGCCAATTGCGATAAATTTGATTTAGTGAAAAAAGACGAAATGAAAAACACTGTTCGCTATACCGCCATGATGCTGTACGCCTTAGCGAATGTGCCAGAAATCCCTGCCAAAAAGATGGATTTCTATTCAACCCGTGATTTTTTCATCAAGCAAAACCTTCGGAAAGAACTGGAACTTGGGCGTGAATGGCGTTGGGGGGATTCTAATTAGTGATTGGCTATTGGTTATCTGAAAATATAAAGTGTAACGTTTTAATGACGTTATGCTTTTTTTATTGTTTTACTAAATACATTGAAAAACAAATTGTATCCAATAAAAAACCTTTTATAAAATAGAATAAGTAATTGATTATCAAAACATTGTAAACTATTTTTAATCGTAAATAAAATAATATTTCTACATTAATCTCCTCTAAAATCTGCGAAAATCTGCGTTGCGAAACATCTGCAGAATCTGCGTGCTATTTTTATAAAAATGCCTTTTCCCTCATAAATTTCCCTCAATTTTTACTCAAAAATCCATATCTTTGTAACGGAAAGTAGATGAATTTGTATTTTATTGACTACTTACAAACATCGACAAAGCGAATTTATGACCGAAATTAATTTAGAAAAACTTACAACCGAAGAAACTTCTCATTATGACAATCTGGATAAGATGTCAGTCAATGAGATTTTACAAGGAATAAATAATGAAGATAAAACGGTACCAAATGCCGTTGAAAAGGCGATTCCGCAGATTGAAGCCCTTGTGAATCAGATAGTTACAAGAATGAAAGAAGGTGGGCGACTGTTTTATATTGGTGCTGGGACAAGTGGACGTTTGGGCGTGGTGGATGCTTCTGAATGTCCGCCAACTTTTGGTGTTCCCTTTGATATGGTGGTTGGTTTGATTGCAGGAGGAGACGGAGCCATCAGAAAGGCCGTGGAAAATGCCGAAGACGATATTGAACAGGCTTGGCAAGATTTGATGGTTTATGATGTCAATGAATTAGATACTATTGTGGGCATTGCCGCCTCGGGGCGTACTCCCTATGTGATTGGTGGTTTGAGAACAGCCCGTGAAAATGGACTATTGACAGGTTCTATTTCTTGTAATCAAAACAGTGAAATTTCCCAAGAAGCCGAATATCCGATTGAGGCAATTCCTGGTCCAGAGTTCGTAACGGGCAGTACTCGCATGAAAGCAGGGACGGCTCAGAAGTTGATTTTGAATATGATTTCTACCTCCGTAATGATTCAGTTGGGACGGGTTCAAGGCAATAAAATGGTAGATATGCAACTGAGTAACAAGAAGTTAATCGTTCGTGCTGAAAATATGGTGATGAAAGAATTAGGTATCGACAGAGCCGAAGCCGAAGCCCTTTTGGAACAAAATGGAAGTGTCCGTGAATCCATTGATGCTCACCGTGCCAAGCATTAACAAACATTAACAACGGATATTGAAATAAGTCAAAAAAGTAGTCGTTAATTTGTAATAAGATAGGGGTTAGGTTTTAGTTGTTAGGACAACCGCCTAATTTTAATACCTACTTGAAACATTGACATTTACCGTAATCAAAACATAAATTTTTAATCCATCCCTTTTTTTAACCAGATGAGAAAAGTATTTCTTAGTTCAATGTTGCTCGCAGGACTTGCCATGAACGCCCAAGCACAAGATTTCCCAGATGACATCAAACCTTTGATGACCAAATATACTTGTACGGCTTGCCATAAAGTGGATGCCCGATTAGTAGGACCAGCCTATATTGATGTAGCCAAGAAAAGATATACCGACGAAAAAATCGTGGAATTGATTGCCAATCCCGTGCCTTCACATTGGCCTGGTTATCCACCAATGGCAGCTCTGAAATTACCAAAAGACGATGCCATGAAAATTGCGGGTTGGATCAATACTTTGGCTCCGAAGAAGGCGAAGAAGGAAAAAAAAAGTTAACGAAAAAGGCTTAAAATAAAAACGGGCAATAGGAATTGAAAATTCTTATTGCCCGTTTTTGTTGTTGAAAATCAGGAAACATCTAAAAAATACTATACCGATTATTTCTGAATTTGGATTCGTCAGATTTTAGGATTTTTTGGATTGAGTCTGAATGTTGAATCCAAAAAATCCATAAATCTGACGAATCCAAATTCTGATGGGGTCGCCCAGACAAAAGAAAATGTATTATTAATTTATTGTCCCTTACACCATTTTTCCATCAACATAATTACTAACGGTGTCTTTATACGTCATACCCACAGGAACATTCAAGCCATCCAAAAAAACCGATGCTCCATCAAAACCCGAAATATGTTTAGTCGCAATCATGTAGGATTTGTGGACTCTCATAAATTGGTTTTTGGGTAAAATTCCTTCTAAATACTTGAAAGTTAGTTGAGTTAATATTTTTTCTTTGTTATTATTCCAAATCGTAACGTAGTTGCCCGTGCCTTCAATGTATAGAATATCCTCAAACTTGACTTTAAGGAATTTTCCTTTGGTTTCTGATTTTACGAATACAAAATCATCGGCAATATTCTTGTTTTCTGCTTGCTTTAAAACACTCTTTTCTAATTGAATCTGCTTTTCGGCTTTTTGGACGGCTTTCAAAAATTGTTCAAAAGAAAAAGGCTTCATCAAAAAATCAATCACATCATTTTTATACCCTTCAAGGGCGTATTTTGAGTGTCCAGTGGCAAAGATTACTTTACTTTTCCCTTGAATGAGTCTGACCAATTCTAAGCCTGAGAGTTCGGGCATATCCACATCCGAAAATACTAAGTCAATGTCTTGTTTTTGAACCGCAATGGAGGCTTCGATGGAAGAAGTAGTGGCAAGCACCACATTTATGAAAGGAATTTTATCGGCGTATTTTTTGAGTATATCAACACTAAATTGTTCATCATCAACAATTAGAACATTTATCATGGGATTAAGTGGTTTAAATAATGTCTGAATTTGGATTCGTCAGATTAATGGATTAAAAGGATTGTGTACACGTTTATTCAAAAGCAATCCAACTTATCCTTTTGATTGAGATTAGGATTTGTCTAAATCCCCCTTTGAAGGGGGTAGGGGGATGTTTTCTCTACAATTAATAATCAATTCAGAAGTATAAAACTCCCCCGTATTTTCTGTATTCAGCTTAAAGTTATCTCCGTAGGCGGTTGTGAGGCGGTTTTTTACGTTATCTAAACCAATACCACTGGAACGTTCTTTGCCCAAAAATGAGATTTTATTTTTTACGAAAAAGACGATTTTATTTTTATCCTCCACGTTCAGATGTACTCGCAATGGATTTTCTTCTTCATCAAGTTTGCCGTGTTTGCAGGCGTTTTCTATGAATGAAAGCAGCACGAGTGGTAATATTTTGATGCCTTCCAACTCTCCTTTTACTTGATAATCCAACTTTATCATGGGCGTTCTGAGGCGTTGGAGTTCTATAAAATTATGGGCATATTGCAGTTCATCCTCCAATTCTACTAATTCATTAACCTGCCGATTTTCCATCGAATACCGCATCATGGCTGACAATAATTCAACGGCTTTGGTGGCATTCTGATTGCCTGTGTCATGCACCAAACCATAAATATACCACAGGGCATTAAACAAAAAATGAGGACTAAATTGTGCTTTAAGGTTTTCTAATTCGGCATTTTTGAGTTTGAACTGGGTTTCTTTTAATTCGAGTTCTACTAAAATTCTTTTTTGTTCTTCAATTAAAGATTTTTGCTTTTCTTGTACAGATTCTCCATAAAAGTGATAACCGAGTGCAATTATAATAAACTGAGTATGCCAAAACGACCCCCTTCTAATTACATCTTCAATATCAACACTCATTATATTATTTTGAATATAAGCTATCATCATTTCTTCTCCATAGAACGCCAATACATATAAAATGTGTATAAAAGCGTACACTAAAATCAGTAAAAGCCATTTACGGGTTTTGAAAAAGTAAGGAAGTATAAATAAATGATAACTATAAAAAGTTATCATCCACATGAACATAGTTAAAGTTGTATCAAAAATATCAATTAATGTAATTGGAATATCGTACCAAATTATGATACAAATGAGATAAATAATCCATATTGTTACATGTACTTTTATCTCTTCGCCATTACCTTTCAACTTATTCCAAAACATCATTTGTTCTTTCATTATATTTCATTCACCACTACTGGACTTAAATTGACACCTATAATCGGTCAATTGACCATTTTTTTTTGTTTATATAAAAGCTATATCTCAATTTTGTTTTAGTAATCTTTAAACAAAGTTCTCGGATTGTAGGCGTTTCTATAAATACAAACTATCATTTTTTCAAAACCCCAAAATAAAAGTAAATATAATGAAGATAAAATGGTTAATAGTAATCTTATTTTTTTTCTTTCTGAATAATTATATTCTTGAAGCTCAAGTCTTAGAGACAGGGCAAATTACAGGTTTTGTTGTGGACTCCCTAACGAAAGCAGAAATGCCTTTTTCCTCAGTAAATATTGAACAAGGTGAAAAGAATATCGTTGGATTACAAACATCCAAAAATGGGTCATTCGTATTTAAAAAAATTCCCTTTGGGCAGTATATTATTAAAGTTCAATATCTTGGCTACAATACTTTTACAAAAAAAATAGTAATTAACAAGCCAGAAGTAGTAATAGATTCTATAAAATTAATTCTAACACAAGTAAATCTCTCTGAGGTCAAAGTAATTGGCAAAAAACCTTTTATTGAGCATTCAATAGACAAAATGATATTGAACGTTTCTGAAAGCATTACTGGAGCAGGAGGCTTTGCAACAGATTTACTTCGTAGAGTGCCAGGAATGATTGTTAATAATGACGGACTTTTAATGTTCAGAGGGCGTAAAGTAACGCAGGTAATGATTGATGGAAAATTAATATCACTTTCAGTTGATGAAATAGGAAAGGTATTAGAAAATATGCCTTCGGGTTCAATAGATAAGATTGAGGTTATTACAAATCCATCTGCAAAATATGATG
This sequence comes from Arcicella sp., assembly GCA_034519515.1. Taxonomy (GTDB): domain Bacteria; phylum Bacteroidota; class Bacteroidia; order Cytophagales; family Spirosomataceae; genus Arcicella. Next base: position 26,415 of record JAXHOK010000005.1, on the reverse strand, counting down.
CTGAGGGTAGAGGTGCTGGTATAGTAAATATAAAAACAATAAAAGGAAAAGCGTGGGGAACAAACGGAAATTTTAATGTAAGTATTGGTGCAGGTGAGCAATACCGTTATACAACAGGGATTGATTTAAATCATAGGGCAGAAAAAATTAATTTGTTTGGAAGTTATAATAGAGTCGATAATCAACAATATATCATTGTAAATACTCAAAGTATCAGAGAAAAAACTTTATTCAGTGAATCAAACAGGCTTAACACTCATCGTTTTAATAATAATTTACGTTTGGGTGTTGATTATCAAATTGGCAAAAAAAGTACAATAGGACTTCTGTTAACAGGATTTAGCAATCAAAGTCCAGCAAATGCCAATGCTACAATTGACTTTATTAATAGTCCAAAAACAACTGATTCAACATTAAACTCATTTATGAAACGAGAAGTTCAGTGGAATAATGGAGCTATTAATTTGAATTATGTAAAGAATATAGATTCAACAGGGAAGGTTTTAAAATTTGATATTGACTACTTAGATAACGATAATAGAACCGTGGAATCATTCGAAATTAAACGGTCATATCCCAATAATTCTAATAATTTCTACTCATATTTTAGAAATAATTTACCTTTAAAAGTGGAAATAGTATCAATAAATATAGACTATGTAAATCCTATTCGTGAGGGTCATGAATTATCAATAGGTATAAAGTCAAGAATGACATGGTTATTAAATGATACTCGTTTTGAGACACCCTTGAATGATATTTGGCAAACAGATTTTACAAGAACAAACCTATTCAAATTTCAAGAAAATGTAAATGCTGTTTACATCAATTATAAAACAGTGTTTAAAAAGACTAATTTGATAATAGGTTTGCGTGGTGAGCATACTGCCATAGAGGGGAATTCTATTACAAAGCAAGAAACGTTTACTCAAAATTATTTTCAATTATTTCCAAATATAACTTTACAAAGAAAATATGGTGAAAACCACGAAGTTAAAATAAGTTATCAAAAAAGTATTGGTCGCCCAAGTTATAATCAATTTAATCCTTTTCTTACTTATTATGATAATTACAACTTATCAAAAGGAAATCCAAATCTACGACCAGAGATATATCATAGTATAGACCTAACATACAGTCATAAAGATGAATTGTTTTTAGGGGGTGGAATAAATATTAATGATGGTTCTATAGCCAGAATGGCACGTCAAACAGGAAAAGTTTTAGCTTATGTCTTTGAAAATTTTGGGTATGGAGAAGACTATTATCTCTATATAGACTATACCAAAAATCCTATTAAATGGTGGCAAACAAATAATTCAGTAGGGGTTTACTATCAGAGAATAAAAGGTGATTATGATAATCAGGCATATCAATATCAAACTCCATATTATGCTTTTTATTCAACTAATACATTTACCATTGGTAAGGGTTACAGCTTGGAACTATCAGGGAACTACAAATCTGAGGGCTTATTTAGTATCTATGCTATTAAAGGATTTGTCACTTTTAATTCTGGTATTTCAAAAAGTGTTTTAAACAACAAAGGAAGTTTGAAACTATCAATTACAGATATTTTCAATGGTTTAAAATCAGGTTGGGATGTAGAATTTTCAAATCTTAACTTGTCTGCAAGACGTAAGGATGAAACAAGATTTATTAGACTCAATTTTACATATCGTTTTGGAAATACAAACGTCAAAAAAAATCGTTCCAGACAAACTGGTCTGAACGAAGACAGTCAAAGATTAGGCTCTCAGAATTAATTACTTTACCCATATATTTTAAATTTAATTTCAATAAATCATGAAAAACACAAACAACCGATTACAAGTAAACAAACAAGTCATTTCAAAACTTTTTTTCAACATTATTGATATTATTATGACAAATATTGCTAATGATCCTGATGGAGATATAAAAACTCACGGACCTGGAGGAGGACACACCCGACCAGTGTAGCTATTCCTTATTCTATTACCTCTAACCCTATCTAACTATGAAAACCAAACCTTAAAACACCATCAACAAATGGATTCTCACAATTTCAATACGGAAATCCATCAAACGCTTGATTACTCTTTTCCTGACGGGAAAACGGGTCAATTACTGAATTTATTAGAAAATTATACGGAGCGTTCGGACACCATTGCGATGAAACAAACTATCAAACAACACCTAAAACCTTTAATACTTAATATCAAAGATGTGGAGTATGCCAACCGCCAAACTACTTCACATTTCCCCTGCGAGTTGAACCTCCACACGGGCGAAAGGTATTACACAGACGAGTTTTCGTGGACTCGTGGCGACTTGGTTACACTTATTCTATTATATAAAGCCGATAAGGTTTTTGGCGAAACCACTTACGAGTTTATCGCCAACACTATCGGGGCTGTCGTTGCCCAAAGAAAGTCTCTTTTGGCGGTCAATGATAACCCTTTTATCCGCACAGGCACGGCGGGGATTGCCCTTTGTTTCAAAATTTTGTATAGACTTTCTGAGAAATCATTTTACAGAGAGGCTGAAAGCTATTGGCTTTCCGAAACGCAACGGCAAAAAGCAAAAAACAACACAGAAAGTTCTACCAACAGCCTATTGGACGGATATATGGGCGTAAACTTAGTGCTATCATCGATGGAATGGAACTCTACAAAATCAGAACTTGAGCACCTTTTGATGAAGTGATGTGAATAGTTCTACACCTTTTAAAACTCATAATTAATCTCTATTAACAACATGAATCTTACACGCAATACCAACGGAAACGAGCATCCAGACTCACCTAACGAATTTACTCGCAGAGAATTCAACATTCTCAAACTTGCCTCGGAAGGGCATACCAATAGACAAATTGGCGGTATTCTTTTTATTTCGGAAAAAACCGTAAAATGTCACCGTCAGAATATTATGCAGAAAGTGGGCATAAAAGGGAAGAGTGAAATGATGAAATTTTTGATGAAAATTAATGTTGAAAATAACACGAAGTAAGCATAAAGTACTGAAAATTAGTGCTTTGGTAGTAGAAAATTAGAGCCAAAATAGTGCTTTGGTCGGATGTAATTTAGCTTATTTATTTTCAACTTTGTACTGTCAGTTGCAACGACGGGTGAAAGCTTAACCACCTCAATTGTTAAGCAAAAAAAAGCCCCACCACAGTTTGGAAGCAGAGGAGGGGCGATAGTCTTAATGTTTCACATAAAAACCAATGTAAAAGTAATGAAAAATTTACGTACAATCAAGGTTGCCAGCATAATGTTTGGCATCGGGTTCGCTTGTTTACTATCTTCTTGTGATAAGAATGATAGTGAAATTTCTCAACCTCAGTCTATTGAGGGAGTTTCAATTTCAGATGGGGTAACCCTCAAAGAAGGACGATTAGCTTTTGAAAATGGTGATGCCTTCAAGGAATATCGAAAGAGTATAGATGGTAAAAGTAGTAAAGCGTTGATGTCAATAGATGAACAAATGGGTTTAGAGTCTCATTTATCTGATATCGCTGAAACATTGACATCTTCAAAGGGAGCGAGAATATCGCAAGAAGTTTATCAAAAAGTTGAGAAACGTGTTAGAGACCCTTATTTTGCATCTATTTTAAATAAAAATAGAGAAGTTCAAATTGGGAATACTATCTATCGTTGTAATTCTGATTACGTTTTCGAGTATCAAAAAGGGGAGGAGAAATCTATTGAAGATTTTTACAGTCAAGTTAAGTCCTCAAAGATAAATATGCCCGAACTTAAAGGAGTTGATTTTAAAAATATTAAGGTTGCTAAGACAAAAATTAATATTCAAAAAGTCGAATCTAAACAGTCGAATCCTAAAGCAAGAGTTGCGTATAATTGCGAACAATATTGGGGATCAGATTATAGAATGGGGGGAGAGTATTGGACAGAATGGTACTTTTTCTTTACCACTGCGGGAGTAAGTACTCAGATGGAGGTTCAGCGAGGCTGGTGGGTTTTTGCAGGCTGGTATGATGAAAATGCAGAATACATTATAGTAGAAGCCGATAAATTAGGCGTTAAATTTAATGGAATCTTTGGCTGGCCTTCTTTCGATATTATTAAAACGGGCATAAAAGTTGAAAACCGTGATGATGACGTAGCGACCTATGTAATAGATTGGAGTTTTGCTATTCCTGGTGTCGGAGATTACGATTGGGTATTAGGTCATGTGACAAGTACAGCGAAGATGTATACTGAAGTTGAAAAAAGCTGTTCATTTATATTTTAATTTTAAAGATGGTGGGGTATTTTTTACCTCACCATCACAATTTTATGAAAAAAACAATCCTATTTATCGCCTTTTCAATTTTCTTCCTCGCTTGCCGAGAAAAAGAAATAGAATACGAATTACCCTTTGAAGGTGAAAAATTAGTGGTCATTGGGATTTTAAATCCTGATGAACCAATTAATGTAAAAGTTACACATACGTGGACTCCAACGGGCATCATTCCTAAAAATACGTTTGTAGATAATGCTACGGTGAATGTTTTGGAGGACGGGAAACTAAAAGAGCAATTAGTACTTGAAAAAGAAGGAAATTATATATCAATTAAAGGTCTGAAACCACTATTAGGACATAAATATTTAGTGGAAGTATTTTCGAGTAAATACTCAAAAGTTATCTCCGAACAAGTACAAATTCCTGAAAATAAAGCAAAATTTACTTTTCAACAAATAGCTGATATTGATTATAAATACAATAGAGATACTCCCAAAGACCAAATAAATGTTACGCTTGAAGATGATTTATCGAAAAGGTCATATTACGCCATTAGCTTTAATTTATATGGAGACAAGTCTTCTAATGGAAATCTTTACAATAGAGGGAGCGTATTTTATCTGAATGATGATGGTAAAGTAGCTTCAAATAAAGAGTGTTCATTTAACCAAACAATTTATAAAGACAAAAATACTATATCAGAAAACGTCAGAGTGTTAGCAAATCAATGTTTTACTAATTCAAAAAATACATTCAGTTTTATTGTTGAAAAAGCATACTATAATGGATTTCAAAATAATAAAACTATCTACAAGAAGGTAGAAAATCCAACCTTAAATATCTATCAATTTGATAAAGGTTATTTTGAATATTTAAAATTAAAAGACCAACCTGATGGATTGTTTGAACGTGCTTTCACAGAACCTCATACAACTTACACCAATATCAAAGGCGGTTACGGCATTATTGGTGCGGTAACTAAGAAAAGTGAATTACTAAACATGACCTGCAAAATCTGTCAATAACATGAAAAATATACTTTTCTTACTTCTCATAAGTACCTCTTCTTTTGCTCAAAAAATCACACTAAGTGGTTATGTAAAAGACTCAAAAACGGGTGAAAAACTCCTTGGGGCTAATATTTATAACGAAACAACCAAACGAGGAACAACAACGAATAACTATGGCTTTTTTAGTATAGAAACCCCCGAAGGAAACGCCAAAATAAAAATATCATTTGTAGGCTATGCCCCGCAAACGATTGAGAAAAACTTCCAAAATTCTCAAACCTTCAATATTGAACTAAACCTTAATGGATTACTACAAGAGGTTGTGGTGCAAGGAAAATCAGAAAAAGACCAACCCATCGGAAAAATGAGTATTCCGATTGAAACGCTCAAAAATCTGCCCTCTTTGATGGGAGAAGCCGATGTTATTAGAGCATTGTCATTCACGCCAGGCATCAGCACGGGACAAGAAGGCACAACGGGCTTGTATGTACGGGGAGGCAGCCCCGACCAAAATTTAATACTTTTAGATGAAGCTCCTATCTACAATGCTGCCCACTTTGGTGGATTTTTCTCGGTTTTTAATCCTAATGCTTTGAAAAGTATGGATGTCTATAAATCAGGTTTCCCTGCCCGCTTTGGTGGACGCTTATCTTCGGTTTTAGATATAACGATGAAAGACGGTAATAACAAAGAATTTGAAGGTGAAGCCACTTTGGGAATCATGGGTTCAAACTTGACTTTGCAAGGACCATTAGTAAAGAATAAGGCTTCATTTATCGTTTCAGCCAGATATTCTAATCTTGGATTATTGTCAGGATTGGTCAGAGCAGAATCAAAAGCTGATGTGAGTGGACAGAGAACATCTTATAGTTTTTATGATATAAATGCCAAACTCAATTATCAAATTACCGATAAAACCCAAGTATTTTTGAGCGTTTTTAACGGTTATGATATTGTGAAGGCTCGCATTTTTGATACAAATTATGACAATAATACCGATGCGGGTTGGGGTAACACAACGGGAACTTTCAGACTAAGCCATATCATCAGCCCGAAGGTATTTGCCAAAGTTGCTTTGATTTATTCAAAATTTGAAAATTCACAAGCAACTGATAATTACAGGATTGATAATGGAATAAAAACCAACTTTCTCAATTATCAATCCATCTCAAACGTAGAGGACTTGACGGGTAAAATACGTTTTGACATTTTCCCTACTTCCAATATTACCATGTTGGCAGGCATTGACTTTATTAAGCATAATTTTCAACCAACTTCACTCAAAACTCAGCTTCCCATTAGTGCGGATTCTTTGAAGAAATTTAACGTAAAAACGGATGCTACGGAAATAGGAATTTACCTTGAAAATGACATTCACCTTTCCTCAAAATTACTGTTGAATATCGGAGCGAGATACGCTAATTACCAAGTTGAAAATCAGACCTATAACAGTTTTGAACCACGTTTAGGCTTAAATTATGACTTAGGGAAAGATTGGACTTTGAAATTTGGACAAAGTACGATGCGTCAATTTGTGCATTTACTGAGCAATAATGGCGTGGGTTTACCAAACGATATTTGGCTACCCGCAACGACTAAAGTACCTCCCCAGTTTTCTAATCAGACTGCCTTGGGGATTTACAAAAAAATACCAGAGTTAGGCTTAGAAGTGTCTGTAGAAGCATATAACAAGACGATGCTTAATTTAATTGACTACCCAGAAGGCTCTAATTTTTTAGCAACTACCGATAAGACTTGGGACGAGCAAGTAGAAAAAAATGGGCGTGGACGTGCTTACGGATTGGAGTTTTATTTGGCGAAAAATACAGGTAAACTAACAGGTTGGATTGCTTACACGTTATCGAAAACGGAAAGGACTTTTGAGAATATTAATAACGGCAATTGGTATCCTTCAAGGTATGATAGACCGCATAATTTGAGTATTGTAGGAATGTATAAATTATCCTCAAAATGGTCAGTAAATGCTACTTGGATTTATCAAACAGGTCATGCCGTTACACTTCCCGATGCTGCTATGTCTGATATTAGCTATAATCCTACGCTTATTTACTCAGGAAGGAATAATCAAAGAATGCCTAATTCTCATAGATTAGACATTGGTTTTTCTCGTAAAACAATCAACAAAAGAGGTTGGGAGAAAACGTTGAATTTAGGTCTATATAATGCTTATAATCAAGCAAACCCCTATGCTTTGGATGTTGTAACCAAAGTAGTTCCTACCGATTTATCTAATCGTCGCTTGGCAGTTAAACAGTATTCTTTATTTCCAGTTTTGCCTTCTATTAGTTATTCTGTAAGGTTTTAGAAAGAATTATAAAAACCAATGGCAGCCCCGTCTGTCCGTAGTGTTCCGCAGGACACTACGGACGAAGGATGAAAGTAGAGTGCTTGGGCAGCCCCGTCTTGACACGGTAAATACCAATAGATTAAGAATTTAGAAAATAAGTACAAATGGCAGAAAGAGGCTATAAAATAATAGACCAATAAGCGGTACATTTTATCACATTTGCCGTAGTAGAGTGGATAGACGTATTCACAAGGTCAATGTATGCAGATATAGTGGTAGAGAGTTTAAATTATTGTGTTGAAAACAAAGGATTGCAGGTTCATGCGTGGGTGATAATGTCAAATCATTTGCATCTAATTGTTTCTTCAACAAATGAAGATGGTCTTTCTGCCAATATCAGGGATTTTAAAAAATTTACGTCTCAAAAAATTTGTAAAGCCATTGATAATAATAAACAAGAAAGTCGTGGGAACTGGGTTTTATGGTTGTTAAAGAGTGCAGGAGCAGATAATAAACGAAATGAAACTATTACTGGTCGTAGGTTTAGCAAAGCGTTCCTACGACCAGTAACCATTCAGAGCCTTACTGTTACTGAAAAGCGGAATCATGAGAATGAACCAAATCCCAATCCATTTGCTAATGTTAATTCTTCTCATCATAATCCTACACATACAATTCTGATATGGTCGTCTATAGAGAGATAAACAACGGCAGGAGCAATCTTCTTGCGGTTCATGAGATAATTACGAATCTATTTTAAACCTTCAAAAATATTTTCTTCCGATATAAAATCCACGAGAAAAACCAGCAAAGCAACACAAAACCGATAGCGTACGCCAAAGCCCCGTTAGTATTCCCAAAAACGGGTTGAAAAATGTGCCAATAAATCCACTCAGAAAAGGTGATAATTTTGCCACCTTCCGAAATGGGAATCAAGCCAAAGACGATGGCAAAAACCTCTGAAATCCCGTAAGCAAAGATTGAATTCATCCCAAAAATATGGAAAAATTTTGTCCAATTGGTTTTGCCTTTTAAGTCAATAATGTAAACCAGAACTGACAGAATAATCAAATCCAAGCCAACGGTAATTAACACAAAACTACTCGTCCAGAGTTTCTTATTGATAGGAAAAACCGTGTCCCAAATCAAAGCAAGTATCACCAAACCAATACCCCAAAGAGCCAATTTTTTGATTCTCTGAATAATTTTCCCCTCAGTTTCTTGGATATAAATGCCTGTTAGATAGCCCAGTAGCGTATTTGCGAAGGCAGGTAACGTACTCAAAATCCCTTCGGGGTCAAATGCCACGCCCTCACCGTGATAAAGATGATTTTCACCCAAAACCAACAAGTCTAATTTTCTTTGAGCATTCGTTAACAATTCATACTCAACACCCTTATCACCCATGAACCACATAATTGCCTAGTATAAAAGCAAAATTCCGCCAGATAAATAAGGCAGATATTTACGTTCAACTGTTAGCACGATGAATGAAACCGTACAAAAAGGCAAGGTAATTCGTTGGAGAACGTTCAGAATGCGAAGATGAGAAATATCAAAATCACATCAAGGAATATTAAAAATAATGTAGCTGACCAGCAACAAAAGCCCCGTTCTTTTTAAGATTTTATTCCGTAAATCGGGCGTGAATTGATAATTGAAAGGTTTTAGCGAAAATCGCATCGCCACACCCACAATAAACATGAAAGAGGGAAACACCAAATCGGTAGGGGGTAAATCCGTGCCATTCAGCATGGCGAAGCAGTGCGTAGGTATAATCGCTATTGCCAGAATTATTAACCAAAATCATTCCCGCAATGGTAATACCTCGAAAAATATTAAGAGAAAGGTAACGTAGATTCATCGTATCGAGTTAGGTTGTTTATGTGGCAATGTTTAAACAATTTAGATACAATAATGGGGAAAAGCAATTTTGGGGGAGGGGATTTATGGATTTAAACCGCTGTTACAGTTGTCTGTGTCTCCACAGGCAGTCATATTAAGTTCAATTGATGAGTTATCTGTGAGGACACAGACAACGGCAACAAATACAGGGCAACCGCATTAAAAATAGCTATATTTATTAAAAATTTAATACAATTTATTTAAATTATTATATAATATTGATTGTTTTTAAAAACCATGCATCATTTCTGTGGTATTTTTTTAAAGTATTGAGGACTGGATTTCAAGTTTATCCAAAAAAAGACAACAAAGTACAATAAAATCTCAAAATAACACCTCAATTTTAATGCGGTTGCCCGGCAACAAATACCTCCCCAATCCCAAATCTCCCAAAATTTCCTTATCTTGCATATCTTTAAAACACAAAAACTTTCCTAATTCAATTTATGTCAAAAAAGCTATTATGTCTGGCTATCAATCTGTTAAGCCTTTCCGTTTTTTCACAAAACACATCGACCAAACCTGAGTGGCTCGACCCCTATATTACTGAGGTAAACCGCCTTCCTGCTCGTGCGAGTGCCTTTGCCTTTGAAAATCGTGAGTTGGCGATGGGGGGCAATAGAGCAACGTCCAAAAACTTTCTTTCGCTCAATGGTACTTGGAAATTCAAGTGGGTGCCTAAACCTTCGCTGAAACCTGCCAATTTCTTTGAGGAAACCTTCGATGATACTCGTTGGGATAATTTTAAAGTGCCTTCCAACTGGGAATTTGCGGGATATGGCACGCCTATTTACGTAAATATTCCTTATGAATTTGACAATCGTTTCAAGTCTTCTGACGAATGGGGAGCTACTTACAGTTCTAAAATTCTGAATAATACACCCCCCGCCATTCCCGAAGAAAATCCCGTGGGTTCATACCGCAAAAAGTTTACTTTACCCGCCGATTGGACGGGAAAGGAGATTTTTATTAATCTCGGGGCGGTAAAATCTGCCTTTTATATCTACTTAAATGGGCAGAAAGTGGGCTATGGCGAAGATTCAAAATTAGAATCTGAGTTTGATATTACGCAGTATGTTCATGCGGGTGAAAATGTGGTGGCTTTGGAAGTTTATCGCTGGTCGGACGGGTCATATTTAGAATGTCAGGATATGTGGCGGATTTCGGGAATTGAGCGTGATGTGTATTTATATGCTACGCCAAAACTGGACGTTCGTGATTTTAAGGTAACGTCTATTTTGGATAATAATTACCGAAACGGCTTATTTACGTTGGATGTCGAAATGCAAAATCATTCATATTACGATACCAACATCATGCTGACGGCAGAGATTTTGGATGCCGCAGGAGCAAAAGCCCTGACCGTACAAACCCTAAAACCCGAAATGGTGCAAGGGACAAATAAGGCTAAATTCTCGCTGAAAGGTGAAATTGCCAACGTGGCTCAGTGGTCGGCAGAGATACCGAACTTGTATTCTTTGGTTTTGACTTTGACCGATAAAGATGGAAAAGTATTGGAAGTAATCAAGCGAAAAATTGGTTTCCGTACTTCTGAAATCAAAAATGGACAGCTTTTGGTAAACGGAAAACCCATTTACATCAAGGGCGTAAACCGCCATGAACACGACCCCGTAACGATTCACGTGATTTCGGAGGAAAGAATGGTACAGGACATTCAAGTGATGAAGTCGCTGAATATCAATGCAGTACGAACTTCTCATTATCCAAATCACCCTCGGTGGTACGAGCTTTGTGATGAATACGGACTTTATTTAGTGGACGAACCCAACATAGAATCTCACGAAATGGGCTATGGACTTAATCAAACTTTGGGTAATAATCCAGCGTTTCTAAACTCGCACATGAGACGTACCCAAAGAATGTTTGAGCGTGATAAAAATCATCCCTCCATCATCATTTGGTCTTTGGGAAATGAGGCGGGCAATAGTTGGAATTTTTATAATACTTACACTTGGTTGAAGGAAAATGATAAAACTCGCCCCGTGCAGTATGAACGTGCCGAGTTGGAATGGAATACCGACATCGTTTGCCCAATGTATCCCGAACCTGCCCAAGTGGAACAATACGCCCAAAAGTACAAAGACCGTCCTTACATCATGTGTGAATATGCTCATGCAATGGGAAATTCAGTCGGTAATTTTAAGGAATATTGGGACATTATTGAGAAATATCCGAACCTGCAAGGAGGCTTCATTTGGGACTGGGTTGACCAAGGTGTTATCATCGAAAAAGCGGGTAAAAAAGTCTATGGTTACGGCGGAGATTGGGGTCCGAAAGACATCAATTCTGATAAAAATTTCTTGTGTAATGGACTCGTAAATCCTGAGCGACAGCTACATCCACACGCTTTGGAGGTGAAGAAAATTTACCAAAATATCAAATTAGAAAACGTTGGCTTAAATCAAATTGAGGTAAAAAATGCCTACTCATTCCGCAATTTGGACAATTTTAGTTTGACTTGGACGATTTTAGAAGAAGGCGTAGAAGTGGATAAAGGCAAAATTGAAGACCTCACGGGAATAGCGGCGGGCAAGATGAAAATCTTTACCGTTTCGCCCAAAGTTGGAGCAAAAGCGGGTAAAGAATACTTCATGAATGTATCCTTAAAATTAAAAACTCGTGAACAATTGTTGGCAGCCAATACTGAATTGGCTTACGAACAATTTGCCCTTAATGTTTTCAAAAGACCTAACCCAATTTTGGCAACTGGCAAAGCCCCAACCGTGAACGAATCAGGAGCAAAAATCACCGTAGCGGGAGCAGATTTTACTATCGTTTTTGATAAAGAGGTTGGTACTTTAAGTTCTTATATAAAACAAGGAATTTCATTAATCAAAAAAGGACCGTTGCCCGACTTTTGGCGTGCATCAACCGATAATGACTACGGTTCAAATACGCAAAAAAAATCAAGAATTTGGTTTAAAACGGGCAAAGTTGAATCCGTTTCAGAGGCTAAAATCGGTATAATTAACGGGAATCCACAGATTATTTTTACGAAAAAAATGCTCAATGGTGATGCTCTTTATACCACTACGTATGATGTGGATGCGGAGGGAATGGTGAAAATCAAAAATAAATTTGAGGCTCTGAAAGGTAATTATCCGATGATGATGCGTTTTGGCAATCAGATGACTTTGCCTAAGGAATTTAATACGATAAAATGGTACGGCAGAGGTCCACAAGAAAGTTATTGGGACAGAAAAACTGGGGCAATGGTCGGGCAATATGAAGGGAAAGTAGAAGACCAATATCATCCGAACATCCGTCCGCAAGAGTCTGGCAATAAGGCAGATACCCGCTGGGCGAGTTTGACAAATGCCAAAGGCAGAGGTTTGATGATTATGCAAGAAGCTGATTATCTGAACGTTAACGCCATCAATTATTCAACCGAAGACCTCGACCCTGCTGACGAAAAAGCTCAGTTTCATTCGGGCGATTTAATTGGCAGAGAAGAAATTTATCTCAACGTTGATTTACAACAAACAGGTTTGGCAGGTATAGATTCGTGGAGTCATTTACCTTTGGAAAAATACCGATTGAACTATAAAAATTATGAATATACTTACTATCTGAAACCAATTGCCCCTGCGTTTGTGGAGAAAAAAACGAAGACTGAGGGTGCGGTGAAGGATAAGGAGAGTGGGAAGTAAAATATCTAAAACACCAATTTAATGAGAAGATACCCAATTGGTATTCAAGATTTTTCGGAAATGCGTACAGGTAATTATCTGTACGTGGACAAAACGCCTCTTATTGAAAGACTATTTTTTCATGGAAAATACTATTTTCTTTCTCGCCCTCGAAGATTCGGTAAGTCTCTGTTTGTGAGTGCCTTAGAATATCTATTTCAAGGAAAAAAAGAACTTTTTGAAGGACTTTACTTGTACGATAAATGGGACTGGACAAAGACTAATCCTGTTATAAAGATTTCTTTTAGCAATATTGGGCATAAATTGATGGGACTCGAAGAAGCGGTTGACAAAAAAATGAATGAAATCGCACTCGAATACAAAGTTATTTTTGATGGAGAATCTATTGATCAAAAGTTTAAAAAATTAATTGAAACACTTGCTGATAAACATGGTCAGGTGGTAGTATTAATAGATGAATACGATAAGCCAATTATTGATTATTTGGGAGTTAATATTGAGCAAGCCATTAAAAACCGAGAGGTTTTAAAAGCCTTTTATTCGATATTGAAAGATGCTGACCCTTTTCTGAAATTGGTATTCATTACGGGCGTATCTAAGTTTTCACGAGTTAGTATTTTCTCGGATTTGAATAATTTGATTGATATTACAGTTGATGCTGATTTCTCAGCCATTTGTGGAATTAGTCAGGAAGAATTAGAGAGTAATTTTACGGAAGAATTGCAAAAATTTGACCCCGAACAAATCAAGAAATGGTATAATGGATATTCGTGGGACGATGGCATTAGCGTATATAATCCGTTCTCTTTACTCAGTTTCTTTATGAAAGGTAAATTCAAAAACTATTGGTTTGAAACGGGTACGCCAACGTTTTTGATAAATCTTTCTAAGAATCAATATCTATATGATTTTGAAGGTATAAAAGTAGAGGCATCGGGATTGAGTGCCTACGATATTGAAAATCTACGGTTGATTCCGTTAATGTTTCAAACGGGTTACCTAACCATCAAAGAACCCGAAGATATGGGTATTTTTACGTTGAGTTATCCAAACGAAGAAGTACGACAGTCGTACCTAAATATGTTAGCTGATAGTTATATTCAAGACCCTGTTTTATCAGGTCGGGTTTGGGCGAGTAATTTGTATAAAGCCATTGAGGTTGGAGATATTGATAAATTACAATCATTATTTAACACCGTTTTCAAAAGCATTCCTTACGAAATTTGGCAGAAAGAAAACGAACATTTTTATCACGCCATCATTCATTTAACATTCAGATTATTAGGCATTTACGTGGAAAGTCAAGTTCAAACTTCCGATGGACGCTTAGATGCTTTGGTACAAACCAGCCAATATGTTTATGCTTTTGAGTTCAAGTTGGACGGTTCGGCAACGGAGGCTTTACAACAAATTAAAGATAAAGGATACTTACAACCTTATTTTCATCAGCAGAAAACTTGCATTGGTATCGGGTTAAACTTTTCGACCGAAACCAAAAAAGTGCAAGAATTACTTTGGGAAGAAATCAAAGAATAAATTAATCTGTTACATTCATGAAAAACACAATTCTCCTCTCGCTAATCCTAATATCAACCCTCACTTTCGCCCAAAAGAAAGCGGAGAAAAAAGACTGGATTTCTATTTTTAATGGTAAAGACCTCTCAGGCTGGGATATTAAAATATCAGGGCAACCTTTGAATGATAACTACAAAAATACCTTCCGAGTACAGGACGGTATGATGCGAGTAATGTATGACCAATACCAAAATTTTGAGGAGAAATATGGGCATATTTATTACAAAAAACCTTTTTCATACTACATTGTTCGGTTCAAATATCGCTTTCAGGGTAATCAAACGCCAGGCGGTGCTATTTGGAATAATCGTAATAGTGGGATTATGGTACATTCGCAATCTGCTCAGAGTCTGGATTTTAACCAAACGTTTCCAATGTCTCTGGAAATGCAACTATTGGGCGGTTTGGGCAAAGGCGAACGTCATACGGGTAATTTATGCTCGCCTGGCACACAAGCGTACATGAATGGAAGTCTTCGTCCGCAACATTGTATTGATTCAGATTCTAAAACCTACGAGGGCGACCAATGGGTCAGTGCCGAAGCCATCGTTTTGGGCGATTCGGTAGTGCATCATGTCATTAATGGCGATACCGTTTTGACGTATAATAAAACCCAAGTAGGTGGTGGATTCGTAGGCGGAACGCCCGACTGGGAAGTAGCAAAAATGGATGCCAAAACCATTGAGGAATGGAAAAAGAAAGACGGAACAGCTCTAAAAGAGGGCTACATAGCGATGCAAGCCGAAAGCCACCCCATTGATTTTAAGAATATTCAAGTATTGAATTTGGTAGGTTGTACCAATCCCAAAGCCTTGAATTATAAGTCGTATTTTGTAAAATCTGATAATGTAACGTGTCGATTTAAGAAGAAAAAGTAGAGATTATAAGATTTTGGCAAGGATTTCGTTATCTGTCGATAAAGGAATTTATATGGGTGGCATGGCTTCAAGCCGTGCCACCCATATTTGATAGTCTATCTCAAATTATTTCTCAATCATTTTCCCCGTGAACCGTTAACCTTTTAGCGTTCACCGACAAATCACATGAAAACAATCATCATATCCATCCTACTATCAATTTCGTTTTTTGCCAGTACTACTGTTAATATTCAGGGCTATTCGGGAAAGGGTTTCCGTACTAAAAATGCCGATACTTCGCCCGTAAGTGGAGCTTGGCAAAAGAAAGATGCTACGGGCAATATTCAAACCCTCATTTGTTCAGACAACTATTTGATGTATGCCGTTTATGACGTAGCAGGCAAAAAGTTCATGAGTGCGGGCGGAGGTTCATATACGCTTTTGAGTGCGGGTGTAAATAAAATTTTTTCTTTTAAAAGAGAATTTGATACCGCAGATTCCACTTTGGTAGGCATTACGGTTGCCAATAAATATACTGCCAAAGACAACGATTTAAGCATTGTAGAAGGTGTTTTGGCAGGAGATTGGAAACGTATTGACGAATCTAAATCACCTAAAACGATGGCTTCGGTTTGGAGAATTAGAGCCAGAGAAAACAAAGATTTCAAGATGGAAACCATGTTGAAAGGTTCGAGGAAAACCCTCAAAATACTCTCAGGAAGCCGTTTTCAGTGGGCTGCCTTCAATACTGACACACACCAATTTTTTGGAACGGGTGGTGGCACTTATACAGTCAACAAAGACGGAAAATATACTGAAAATATTGAATTTTTCTCTCGTGATAATAAAAGAATGGGAACATCCTCAACTTTCGACTGCGTACTAAATGGCAAAGATTGGACACACGCTGGGCAAAGCTCTACGGGTGTGCGAGTGCATGAAATTTGGGCGAAAGAGGAGTAATTGGAGGTTAGAGGAAAGAGTTGAGAGGTTAGAGAATTATAAACCCTCCCAAGCATAAAAAACGCTTGGGAGGGTTATTTTTTTACCTGACTAATTAAATATTTTACGGAATCAAAAATAAATAAACTGATATTTCTTACCTTGTTAAACATTGATTCCGAAGCTATGAGTCGTAATTCGTAAATCGCTCATTCGTAAATCATTTCCATAAACAATTCATCAAAACAAAACCATGAAAAACTCCAAGATTAAACTGTTGATAACGGCAGTTATGCTTTTCGTTATTTTTCCCAAAACCTTCGCACAAACCAATTCAGAGCCATTTTTCAATGGTGATGCCTTGCCCGATGCTCCCGAATTAGCCAAACGAGGAGAACATAAAGTGGGTGTTCGCACGATGGAATTAGTCAATAAAAACCAAGTGGATGTGTTGAAATCAAAGGGTGGCGTTGAAGCAATGTACGACCGTCCGTTGAAAGTAGAAATTTGGTATCCAGCTGATGTGGCGAATGATGCAAAAGAAATGGTTACTTATGACCACGTTTTGGGAATGTTGAACGACCCAAAACGTCCTCTAATTCCCTATCAGTTTAATGGAAGAGCCATCCGAGATGCCAAACCCAAAACCGTCAATGGAGCATTCCCGCTGATTATTGTATCTCATGGTTACGTAGGTTCGAGGTTATTGATGACATATCTGACTGAAAATTTAGCCTCCAAAGGATACGTGGTTGTCGCCATCGACCATTTTGAATCTACTTATGCCGACGCTGCCCCTTTTCCAAGTACTTTACTGAACCGAGCCAAAGATATTTTGTTCATCCTCAATCAAATGGCGGAACTTTCAAAACCAACCAGTAATAATTTTTTGGCTGGTTTAGCCGATGCTAATAATACAGGACTTATTGGTTATTCGATGGGTGGATATGGTGTTTTAAATGTAGCGGGGGCAGGTTATAGTCCGCAAGCAGCTATGTTGTTTGGCACCATGACGGGTGGTAATAAATCTATTGAAGTGCGAACTACTAACAATCCAGCTTTTGTGGCTTCGCAAGATGCTCGGATTAAGGCAGTTGTGGCTTTTGCTCCTTGGGGAATGCAACGGGGCGTGTGGGATGCCGAAGGTTTGAAGGGCTTGAAAATACCCACCTTTTTTGTGGCAGGAAGTCAGGATGATGTTTCGGGATATGAAGACGGCATCAAGGCAATTTATAAAGGTGCGGTAAATACTGAACGCTATTTGCTCACGTACATGAACGCTCGCCACAACGTAGCACCCAATCCTCCGCCCGCAGAATCTTACAAAAACCAAAAGAATTACGAGCATTTTTCAGAACCCGCTTGGAACGAAAAACGCATCAATAATATCAATCAGCACTTTGTATCGGCTTTTATGGGCATACAATTGAAGCATCAAGATTTGGGTAAATTTTTATCGGTACACCCCAATTCAAACGAAAAACTTTGGACAGGTTTTGTGCCTCGTTCATCGGTGGGTTTGGAATTGTTGCATGATGTGCCTGTGAAGTAGATGGTTTGTTACTTCCCGAAAGTAAGCCAAATTTA
Source organism: Arcicella sp. (assembly GCA_034519515.1). Taxonomy (GTDB): domain Bacteria; phylum Bacteroidota; class Bacteroidia; order Cytophagales; family Spirosomataceae; genus Arcicella. The sequence continues at coordinate 8,333 of JAXHOK010000005.1, read as the reverse complement.
TCCGAGAGAATTTCGTAATAAATAACGGAATTATCCACACTAATAAATAGACCACAGATGCGACTGACTGGACGGATTTACACGGATTTTCTTTAATTTTTCTGACTATATGTCCCAGTATAAATCCGTATAATCTGTATCATCCGTGGTCAAATTTTTCTCTGCGACGAATTATAGATAATTCCGATTTTCAATTAGCTTTACTTCAAAAAACACCCCTTAATTTTCACAAAACAATATGAAAAAGAATTACCAATTCCTCCTATTTTGCTTGTCATTGAGTTACACAGCCACTTTTTCCCAAACCATTTCTTCCAATGCTCCTTTGTGTGGCAACCAAAACCTAACCCTCGAACTCTCGGCTACGGGCGGGACTGCCTACGCCTGGACGGGACCGAATGGTTTTACCTCCACCCAACAAAAATCCAATATCAAAAACGTAAACTGGAAAAACCGAGGCGTTTATATCGTTACGATTGATAACAAAACCACCCTAACAACTGACGTAAATATCAAAGACCCCGTGGCTTTTACCGTGCCAAAGGAGATTTCGGTTTGTGAGGGTGGGACTTTGTTGATTAATCCAGACAATGGCAATCTGACAGATTCTACTGAAAAGGCAGATCATTTTAACGTATTTAATCCATTAGGAAAAGAAACTGATTTTGGGGGAATTGGAATTGTTTAACAATTTCTCTAAAAATAATGTCAGTAAATATTCTGTTTCAAGTTTTAAAGGAGATGGTTGTGAAACAACCCAGTACATTAATGTAACTCTTAACACAAAGAGTGATTGTAAAATAATTGACATTGCAGATTTAACAAAAATTCAAATGTGTGAAGGAAGTGATGTAATAAGGGAGCATCTAAAAAATAGCATACCCACTAAAAGCCTCACCCTAAATCCCTCTCCCGTGGAGAGGGACTTTTAAAAGGTATATTATTTCTTAGACGCCCCCTAACAATTCCTCCTTGGTCGCCCGCCAAAAGCATAATTTCGGGTTTTTCAGGATTTATCCATAAACGGTGGTAACCGTCCCCGCCAGGAACCCCCCGAAAAGCTGACCAAGTATTTCCCCCATCTTCTGATTTCCAAGCATCTACATCAATACTAAAAACTACATCAGGATTCTTAGGATGCACTTTTATCTCGGCAAAATCACTTCCCCGCCCCCACAGACGAACACCTTTACTCATTAATTTCCAAGATTTGCCTGCATCATCCGAACGGAACACACCACCAAATTTATCCGCATCCACTGTGGCATACATTCGTGAAGGGTCGCTTGGAGCAATGCCAAAGCCAATTCTGCCCAAACCTTGTTCAACTGTGGGCAAACCCGTGGTAAGTTTTCGCCAAGTTGTGCCGCCATCGGTTGATTTATACAAACCACTTTCCTTGCCCTGCCATTATCCATTTTCCCAAGGACCTTGACGGGCTGCCCATAAATCGGCAAAAATGATATTCGGATTTTTGGGGTCAATCGTTACCTGAACTGCTCCCGTGTTTTCATCTCTATACAAAACTCTTTCCCAATTTTTATCCCCATCGAGCGTTCTGAAAACGCCTCTTTCGGTATTTGGTCCGTAGGGATGCCCCAATACAGCCGCAAAAACTCGGTTTTCGTTGGTGGGGTCAATGGCGAGTTCTCCCACTTGCTGCCCATCTTTCAACTCTGTGTTTATCCAAGTTTTTCCAGCATCGGTTGATTTATAAATACCATCCCTTACTGACAAATCGGGGCGTTGAATTCCCTCTCCACTGCCCACATACAGCACATTTGGGTTTGAAGGAGCCACCGCAACGTCTCCGACAGAACCCGTAGGTTGGTCATCAAAGATGGGATTCCAAGTTCTGCCGTAGTCGGTAGTTTTCCAGACTCCGCCATTGTTTACGCCAATGTAAAAAAACGTTGGGTTGTTGCGGAACGCCCACCGCTCCCACTGTTCGCCCGCCACGGTGTGGACCAATCATGCGGTATTTTAGTGAAGCGAACAGTTTTGGGTCAATGCTTTGGGCATTGACGATCTGGGAAAATAGTATAATTAAGGAAAGGAAGAAGAATTTAGATTGCATGGTTGATGAGGGGATTTGATTTTAATGAGCTAAATTTAAGAAGAAATATGCAACGATTGTACTTTTCATTTTTTCGATTAAACATCTTTGTGTAAAACAGAGTTTTTTATTATATTTATTCAGAAATACCAACGAAAACCACTCCAATCATCGCAATCCTTTTCTTCAAGATTGCTGTAATAAATTTACCACTACTTGTTTTAATAAATCTTAACTAAGGTTTTAATTTATTTTTAAAATCAGTAATATATTACCGTATTAACTGGTAAAATATTGCCGAATTTATTAATTAAACGTTTGAAAATTAAAAAAATTAAAATTTTATTAGTTTTTTTATAACTTTATCTTGAAATTTTAACTTTAATGTCTGTAATATTACCCATTTTCAATTATTAAAAAATAGTAAATACATGAAAAAAATCTTACAATTAACGGTGCTTTTTCTTCTCACGGTTGTGCAAATTTCCATTGCCCAAGACCGACAAGTAAAGGGTAAAGTAAGCGATGGCTCGAATGGGTCGGCAGCCCCAGGGGTCGCCGTAAAAGTGAAAGGAACAACTCGGGGGACAGTAACGGATGCCGAGGGAAATTACAAGATTAATGCTGGTGCTTCAAACACCTTGATTTTTTCATCGGTGGGTTTCGCTACTAAGGAAGTGGCGGTGGGGAGTGCCTCGGAGTTGGACGTTAAACTAAATGCCGACAATCAGGCTTTGGATGAAATTGTAGTAACTGCTTTGGGTATTACCAAAGACCAAAAAGTATTAAGTTATGCCACACAGCAGATTAATACTAAAACCATTTCGCAAGCAAGGGAATTGAACGTTGCCAATTCGTTGATTGGTCGAGTGGTGGGTTTGGATGTTTCACGTTCTGCTTCGGGCTTGGGTGGCTCAACACGGGTGGTTTTACGTGGCGACCGCTCCATTACTGGAAATAATCAGGCCTTGATTGTGGTCGATGGTGTTCCGATGGATAATTCAAACTTTAGTGCGAGTAATGCTAATGGTGGTCGTGATGGAGGAGATGGTCTTTCGAGCATCAACCCAGATGATATTGAGTCGATGAACGTGTTGAGGGGTGCTTCTGCTACGGCTCTTTATGGTAGCCGTGCTGCCAACGGTGCTTTGTTGATTAATACTAAAAAAGGTTCTTCCAGAAAAGGTTTTGGCGTAACAATAAATAGTTCATTTCAGGCAGAACAAGCCATGATTTTGCAGGATTTTCAAAATGAGTATGGGCAAGGTAATGCAGGTGCGTATTTACCCCGTTCTGAATCAAGCTGGGGACCTAAAATTACGGGTCAGTCGGTGGCTTTGTGGGGACCTAATCCTGCCGATGCTGGGAAAACGTACAGCATGACAGCTCAGCCCAATAATTACAAGGATTTCTATTCGACAGGTAGTCAAATTTCAAACTCAATTGCTTTTTCGGGTGGTAGTGAAAAAATGCAAACATATTTTTCTTATACCAATGTGGGAGCATCGGGAATTGTAGATAATAACAAATTGAAAAGAAATAACTTAAACCTGCGTATTTCCAATCAAGTGAGTAGTAAACTTTCGATAGATACTAAGATAACTTATTTGAACGAAATTGTGGATAATCGTCAGCAATTGGGTGAAGCCTTTGCAAACCTTCAAAGGCATATTCTACGGATTCCACGGAGTATATCTTTGGAGGCAGCCCAAAATTTTGAATATACCGACCCTTCAACGGGAAGGCTTCGTCAGAATTATTGGAATCCAGGTTCAAACGGCGGACAAAACCCTTACTGGATTAAAAATCGGGTGATTGCCTCTGATGTTCGTGATCGGATTACGGGTTTTTCAGCTTTGACCTACAAACTTACTTCTGATTTCAGCATTTTGGCTCGTGGGGGTATTGATAGATACGTGGATAAATTTGAAGGAAAATGGTACAATAATACTTACACTATCGCTGACAATGGTGATTATCAGACTTCATTGCGTGAGGTTTCAGAAATTAACTTTGATTTATTGGGAATGTATAAAAAGCGTTTCTCTGATAATATAGCCCTTGATGCAACCATCGGAGCAAGTTCTCAGCGTTTTAGTTCGCTTACTCAAAACTCTGCTACAGGCGGTTTGAATCGGGATAATTTGTTTATTACAACCAATGCTCGGAGCCCTCAGTTGAACAGAGCTGTGGTGGAGACCGAAAAACAAGGTGCTTTTGCTACAGCAGATTTAACTTTTAAAGATGCCATAACTGTTTCATTATCAGCTCGTAATGACTGGTCTTCTACTTTACCATCAGACAGCAGGTCATACTTTTTCCCATCGGCGGGTTTTTCGGCAATTGTATCTAACTTGATTGAAATGCCCACGAGTTTCTCCTTTGTAAAAGTAAGAGGGTCTTATGCACAAACGGGTAATGATGCTCGCCCATATCTGCTCAACCAAACTTATACTTTTGCGGCAGGTGGTCCAAATGGGTATATTGCCAGAGATAACGTGAAGCCTTTTCCGACTTTAAAACCTGAATTAACCACAGCCTTGGAATTTGGTTTGGAAATGAAGTTTATGAATAATCGTGTTGGGTTCGACTTGGGATATTATACAAGTGATTCCAAAAACCAATTATTCCAAGTAGCTATTCCACCTGCCTCGGGTTGGTCGTCGGAGTTTATCAATGCAGGTCTTGTGCGTAACTCGGGTATTGAACTTACTCTGAATGTTAATCCAGTAAAGAGTTCAAATTTGCGTTGGGATGTGGACTTCAATTTTGCCAAAAACACCAATACATTGGTAGAGCTTACTCCTGACTTAAAAGTATTCAGTGTACCATTTGGCGGAGACTTTATGAACAACGTTAGAGCAGTAGAAGGGAGACCATTGGGTGAAGTGTATAGTCGTGGATACGAAAGAAATGCAAGCGGACAAATATTGGTAGATGCGGCAGGTTTACCAAAAATTACCAGTGGCACTACGGTTTATATGGGTAACACTCGCCCTGACTGGACGGGCGGTTTAAACAATAGAATTTCTTACAAAAACTTATCGCTCAGTTTCTTAATTAGTGCAAGAATGGGCGGCATTGTTTCATCGTTTACCAATGCAGTTATTTATGCCGACGGTGTAACTACGGAAACCCTTGCAGGTCGTGATTCATTTGTTTTTCCTGGTGTAAAAGACGATGGTTCAGCAAATACTACCGCTACAACGGCTGAAAAATACTGGTTAAAAGTAGGCGGACGAAACACTCCAGCGGGAGAAGTGTTTACATATAGTGCATCTAATATTCGTTTGCGTGAATTAACGTTAGGCTATGCCATTCCGAGTGATTTGTTAAAGAAGACTCCATTCCAAGGTGCTTCAATTTCGCTGGTGGGACGTAATTTATTTTTTATTATGAACAATGCAAAAGGATTTGACCCTGAACTTACTGCTGGTGCTCAGAACACCACGGTGGGTTTAGAGTCATTCTCGATGCCATCAACCCGTACATTGGGTGTAAATATCAATTTATCATTTTAGGAACGGTAAAAACAAATTAGAAAAATGAAAAAGTTAAAACAATTAATTATTCCATCAGTATTGATTGTATTTGCTATGGGCAATTACGGTTGTACAGATAAGTTTGATGAACTTAATACCGATAAAACAAAACTTACAACGTTGGATGCCTCGGGTGTAGGAAATGCCTTTGCGGCGGCTCAGTACCGCTCAGTTTCAGCCAGTTGGCAAATTTACCAAAGCCTTTTTGGTGACCTTCAATCACAATATTTTGCTACTACTGCCGTCAACTTTCCGTCAGACAGAAACGTAATGGTGGGTAACTGGCTCAATGGTGCTTGGAATGGTTTTTATGGCAACGCTATCCCTCCTATTCTGGGAGTTTTAGACAATACAAAACCAGGAGGACCAAGTGAAAATCCAGCTATTTTTGCGATTGCAAATATCTGGAAAGTTCAAATGTTTTTGCCACGTACAGATTACTGGGGAGCCATTCCGTATTCAAAAGTAGGGAATGGTGCAAAAACCGTTGAGTATGATAGTCAGGAGTCTATTTACAGAGACTTTTTAGTGGTATTAAAAAAATCGGCGGCTGATTTGGCAGCATTCAAAGGTAAAAATGTGTTGGGTAACAACGACCAAATTTATGATGGAAACGTAGATAAATGGATTCTTTTTGCCAACACTTTACGTTTGCGGATTGCGATGCGGATGTCGAAAGTGGATCCAGCAACTGCCAAAACAGAGGCAGAATCAGCAGTTGCAGGTGGCGTTTTGAATACTAATGCCGATGATGGTTTCCTTAAAGTAACCACCAACTCATTGAACCCAATGGCACAAACCACAGCTTGGAACGAATTTAGAATGAGTGCTTCAATGGAATCTGTTTTGAAAGGGTATAATGACCCACGGATTAGCAAGTTTTTCGCTCCCGTGCCAGGCACAACTACTTACAAAGGACTCAGAAACGGATATTCACAGGCAGAACTTGGATTGCCCGAAAATGCACCAGTGGCTAATTCAAATGTTGCCAATGCTTTTTTGCCTGATAATATGTTTACAACTCCTTTTGGTGTAATGATGGCGGCTGAATCTCATTTCCTCAGAGCTGAAGGGGCATTGAATGGTTGGAATATGGGCGGAGGTACTGCCAAAGATTTCTATGAATCAGGTATCAATGTTGCCATGAGACAGTGGGGAATAAACGACGCCACCGCAATAGCAAGTTATACAGCGGGTAGTACTTTACCCACCGCATTAGCCGATAAAGTAAAAACCCCTGCGTTGAGTGATATTCCTGTAAGATGGGCAAGTGCTGCCAGCAAGCAAAGAGAGCAAATTTTGACTCAGAAATGGTTGGCTTTATACCCAAATGGTTTAGAGGCTTGGGCGGAATATCGTCGAACAGGATTCCCAAAATTATACCCGAGAATCAACTCAGAAAATCCAGATGTGCCTGCCAACTCAGTTGTTAGGCGTACACCTTATGTAATTGGTGAACAAAATACCAACAAAGCGGGTGTAGAATCGGGCATATCAAAGTTAGGAGGAGCAGACAATGCTGCTACCCGACTGTGGTGGGATAAGCAATAATATTGAAATCTTATTGTTGAAATCAAAAAAAGATAGGCAGAAATGTCTATCTTTTTTGATTATATTGTAAACATAATAAAACCTTCATAAGCGTTAAAACGCCGATAAAGATTAAAAATAATGAAACCCATGAAACCCCAGACTCTCCTAATCACCCTCATAATTTTCATCACAACCGCCTGTCAATCAGATGATAAGCTCTTTACCAGTCTTTCAAAAAGTTCAACGGGGATTGATTTTAGAAATATCTTGCAGGAGTCCGAAGAGTTGAATGTGTTGAATTACACTTACTTCTACAATGGCGGAGGGGTTGCCGTGGGGGATGTTAATAACGATGGATTGACGGACGTTTTTTTTACGGGAAATATGGTCAAAAACCGTTTATTTTTGAATAAGGATTCTATGAATTTTGAGGATATTACAGCTACGTCTGGCGTGGCGGAGGCACAGGGCTGGTGTACGGGGGCAACAATGGTGGATATTAATCAAGACGGTTGGTTGGATATTTATATTTGTCGTTCGGCAGATACCCGTCCCGAAAAACGAGCAAATTTGCTTTACATCAACAATCACAATAACACTTTCACAGAAAAAGCCAAAGATTACGGGCTTGCCGACGAAGGATATTCCACTCAAGCCTCCTTTTTTGATTATGACAAAGACGGGGATTTAGATATGTTTTTATTGAATCATTCGCTTAATGAATATGCTGGTTTTAGTAAAATTCTACCTGATTTAAAGAAACAAATTAGCCCAATTTATGGCAATAAACTCTATCAGAATGATGGTAACAATCATTTTTTGGAAGTTTCTCAACAAGCGGGTATTATCTCAAACGTACTGAGTTTTGGTTTGGGCGTGGCGATTTCGGATGTGAATAATGATGGCTGGTTGGATATTTATGTTTCTAATGATTTTAATGAACAGGATTATTTATACATTAATCAAAAAGATGGACGATTTGCCGATGAAATAGCTTCAAGAATTGGACATACTTCGTTATTTTCGATGGGTTCTGATGCGGCGGATATTAACAATGATGGTTCGCCCGAAATCTTGACGATGGACATGGAAGCCGAAGGAAATCATCGCCAAAAGATGACTTCGGGAGCAGATAATTATGATAAATTCAAACTCTTGGAATCGCTCGGTTTTGGGAGTCAGTTTAGTAGAAATATGTTACG
>JAXHOK010000064.1:0-3023 GCA_034519515.1 Arcicella sp. | reverse complement strand
CAAGTATACAGACAAACTTATCTTTTAGATTTAAAAGTAAATGTCTCATCGAAACTTGTTCTGTGAGGGGTAATCACAGTAGGTTGATTCATCCAATATTTAATTTTAAGCGTTTTTGTTACAGGATCCCACTTATTAACACCAGATGGGTCTAATTCCGCTGAACGCCCATTTGCAGAAGGTTGTCCATAAACATTAACGATACTTGCAACTGTATTGTCCTCTTTGAAAGTAATTGCCAATCCGAAAGCTCCGTAATAAGAAACTGACCCGCCACTAAGAATTGAGTGAAAAGGGTTAGTTGATCCCAAGGCTCTATCCCTAACGATAACTTTCAAGGCACCATCTGTAACTAATTCCATTTCTGTTGGATAATTACCTGTAAGTCCTGCATTGGCAAAATCCGTCATTGTTCCTGTTGTTGTATAAACAGCATCAAATCTATTTTTAGCAATTACCTGAAACACAGCCGAAGAAAGCCCATTTCTTAATTTATAAGAACCCGCATTAGCAATATTAACTGCAATGGCATAACTTTTTGTAGGATCTAATTTTGTAGGATCAAAAGTCATCTTAATTGTTCTTGCAAAATCACCTGGCTTCATGGCAACTTCCATTTCCGAAAGTTTATAAAGATTCGTTGGAAGGGGAATGAAAGTTGTCTGATTTGCTGCGTTATAGGCAGTGATAAGAGCATCATCCATTTTCAATGATACATTGAGTGAACTGCTTGCTAATTCAGATGCCGAGTTTGATTCTCTTATAACCTCAAACAAATCAACCGTTTTCTCTCCTGGTACTAAGTCCACTCCAACGACGTTAATGTCTGAACCCCCAGTTGGGATTTTTACAAAATTACTTCCTTGTCCCTCAATAATATCTTTTCCTTCGGGAACACAAGCAAATGTTAGTGCCACAAATGCAAGGGATAAGACTTTTGCTATTTTAAAATATTTTTTCATTTCTTTACAAATTTATTTTGATATAAATCAAGTGATATGATTTTATTAGGGAGCATACAAATTTAAACATACCCACTTCTGGTATGAACTTCCCGAAAGTAAAAATAACTTTCGGGAAGTAAATCTCTCGGTAACTTCCCGAAAGTTATTTCTACTTTCGGGAAGTTTAATGAAGTCATGGGTACTTTATTAATTAGATGCTCCCTTACTTATCCCACCAAACTCTTGCGTCTTGCACGTCTCCGCCAGTTAATTTACCAACAGCCGCTTTATAGTTTGCACTGTTGATAGTGGATTCGTTGGGTCCATAAGCATAACGACGTGGAATTTGCTTGCTACTGTTTGTGGCATTCACCGAAGGCTTCAAAGCTGGTACGCCCGTTCTACGCCATTCAGCCCATCCTTGAATTCCGTCTGGATAAAATGCTACGTAACGCTGCGTTTGAATTTTAGCCAATGGGTTTGTTGCCAAATCAATATTAGCTGAGGCAATGAAGGTATTGTATTTAGCTTGGTCAAATACGCCCCATTGTCTCCAAGACATTTCAATTCCTTTGTTATACATATTTTTTGCATTCTCGCTCGACCATCCTTGCTGTGCAGCTTCCGCTCTTGCTAAAAAAGCATGAGCAGCCGTCAACATATAAGTCTGAGACGAAGCAGTACGCATGGAAGCATTCAAAACATACGAGAAATCTGCATAAGTAGCAGAAGTAGCCACGTCTCTTGTCAAACCGTAAGGCATTGGAGCAATTTGTCCTTTACCGTTTGGAGCGGCAGCCATTTGAAGTCTTGGGTCTTGGCTATCACTCAAAATGGTAGCAAATTGTGTACTAATGGCAAAATCTTTACGACCGTCATACAAGTTAAACCAAGGGCTTTTGAATGTTCCGCCAGGATATACCATGGCAGCATTATCTTCATTTGCTTCAATTACTCCACCAGCTAAGGCTTCTGTAAATTGAGCTTTACCCGTTGTTGCATCAATTTTTGAAAGACGTAATGCCATAATCATACGGAGCGTATTCGCAAATTTTTTCCATTTTGTGGCATCTCCACCAAATAGAATATCACCTTTCACCGCAACACCCCCATCAAACTGTGTTGATGCTTCTTTCAATTCTTTGAACAAGGCAGTATAAATCTCTTGCTGAGAATCATATTTTGGATTCACTTTCTCTTGTAATGCCTCAGACATTGGAATATCTCCCCAACGGTCTGTCATAGTCAAATAAATATATGCTTTCACTATTCGTGCAACAGCAATCTGATTTTTATTTGAACCATTAATTGCCACAGTAACAGCCGTTGCAGGATCTGTGTTTTGGTTAATGATATTTTGCAAGTCATACAACATTCCTGCATAAATACCATCCCAAGCAACTTGCTGAGTGGAATAATTAGAAGTCTCAGTATATTGAGTTTCTGAAACGTACTGGCAATATAATGCTCCATTCCCACTTCACCTCCCAGGTGGTGTGGCCTGAATGTAGACAGGTCCATACTAGTTAGCATTAATTCAATGGCTGACAATTTTTTGTATTCTGTTAACATGTATATGTGTATATGTGCATGTGTGTTCTTCTGATAGTGGTGCTGTTTATTACCTTATGATGACATGGTAAACTGTGTCTGTACATTCTACCTTTTTGTTTTTTTACCTTTTTCTCTTCTGGCTTGTCTGCTTCTGTGTCTTTTGTATGTGTATCTTGGTTTATTACTTCTTTGTTGATGTTGATGTGTTATTGATATATTCAGCTCTGAGGTTTGGCTCTTTTTTTTTTGTCAGCTGTATGCATTCATTTTCTTCTTGCTGTGTGTTCTTCTTTCTGGTATGTTGACTCCCTTTTGCTTTTATTGTGTAACTTCTAATTTCCCTTTTGCACATGTGCTTTTTTGTTCTGTTCTTCTTGTCTTTTCAACATTTCTACTTTGTCATTCGTATGAAAAATATCATTTTACCTTTCAGAGAGATTGTGTTAGCTCTCAATGTAAAATCTTTTTGTACATCAGTAGATTGGTTTGACAACCACCGTGAGAATCATAGACAATACGTAACTG
>JAXHOK010000041.1:0-101937 GCA_034519515.1 Arcicella sp. | reverse complement strand
TGTACTTCGTTCTGATTTACGTATTGCTGTTCTTCCGCGATAACCCGCGCGGCATTCACCATGAGCTGTGGGTGCACGCCGCCAGTTACCGCCTGTACTTCAACGCCACCCGTCACACGGTGACCTACGAAATTCTCGAAACCTACAAAATCGGCGAAAAACCGCGCTTCACAGCTGCAGGTGGCGCCGAGCCGCAGGCTATCGACCAAGGAGTAACGGCATGAGCCAGGTCAATCGTCTTGCCACCGGTGGCCGCGTCGACCGCAGCCAGCCCGCTGACATTCGGCTTCAACGGGCAGTGACCTACCAGGGGTTTGCCGGTGACACCCTGGCCGCTGCGTTGCTGGCCAATGGCGTGGACATCGTCGGGCGCAGCTTCAAGTACTCACGCCCACGCGGCATCGTTGCCGCCGGCGCGGAAGAGCCGAACGCCGTGCTGCAGATCGGCAGCACCGAAGCGGCGCAGATTCCCAACGTGCGCGCCACCCAGCAGGCGCTGTACCCCGGCCTGGTCGCCACCAGCACCAACGGCTGGCCCAGCGTCAACACCGACATGATGGGCATTCTCGGCAAGGTCGGCGGCAAGATGATGCCGCCGGGGTTCTACTACAAAACCTTTATGTACCCGCAGAACCTCTGGCTGACCTACGAGAAGTACATCCGCAAGGCCGCAGGCCTGGGCCGCTCGCCCACCGCAGTGGACCCGGACAGCTACGACTACATGAACCAGCACTGCGACGTGCTGGTGGTCGGTGCCGGCCCGGCGGGCCTGGCCGCTGCCCTGGCGGCTGCACGCAGCGGTGCCCGGGTGATTCTCGCCGATGAGCAGGAAGAGTTCGGCGGCAGCCTGCTCAGCACCCGCGAAACCCTCGACGGCAAACCGGCCGCCGACTGGGCCGCGCAGGTGATTGCCGAGCTGTCCGGCATGGCTGAACGTCACCCTGTTGCCGCGCTCCACGGTCAACGGTTACCACGACCACAACTTCCTCACCATTCACCAGCGCCTGACCGATCACCTCGGTGAAGTCGCGCCGATGGGGCATGGTGCGTCAGCGCATGCACCGCGTGCGTGCCAAGCGTGTGGTGCTGGCCACCGGCGCCCACGAGCGGCCGCTGGTGTACGCCAACAACGACGTGCCGGGCAATATGCTCGCCGATGCGGTGTCCACCTACGTGCGCCGTTATGGCGTGGCGCCGGGCAAGCAGCTGGTGCTGTCGACCAACAACGATTACGCCTACCGCGTGGTGCTCGACTGGCTGGATGCCGGCCTGCAGGTGGTGGCCGTCGCCGATGCGCGCAGCAACCCGCGCGGCACCTGGGTGGAAGAAGCGCGCGCGCGGGGCGTGCGCATCCTCACCGGCAGCGCGGTGGTCGAGGCCGCCGGCAGCAAGCGCGTGACCGCTGCGCGCATCTGCGCCATCGATGTGCACGGCGCACAAGGTCACCAGCCCCGGCGAAGTGCTCGACTGCGACCTGATCGTCAGCTCCGGCGGCTACAGCCCGGTGGTGCACCTGGCTTCGCACCTGGGCGGCCGGCCGACCTGGCGTGAAGACATTCTGGCCTTTGTGCCCGGCGAAGGCTTCCAGAAGCGCCTGTGCGCCGGTGCGGTGAATGGCGTGTTCGGCCTGGGTGATGCCCTGGCCGATGGCTTAGAGGCCGGTGTTTCAGCCGCCGCCGAGGCGGGCTTCAAGCGCCAGTCGGCGGCCAGCCTGCCGCTGGTTGAAGTACGTCATGGAAGAGGCCGTCCCTGGCGCTGTTCCAGGTGCCCCACGACAAGCCGACGGCGCGTGCGCCCAAGCAGTTTGTCGACCTGCAGAACGACGTCACCGCCGCCGGTATCGAGCTGGCCACCCGCGAGGGCTTCGAGTCGGTCGAGCACGTCAAGCGCTACACCGCGCTGGGCTTCGGCACCGACCAGGGCAAGCTGGGCAATATCAACGGTCTGGCGATTGCCGCCCGTTCGCTGGGCATCAGCATCCCGCAGATGGGCACCACCATGTTCCGCCCGAACTACACCCCGGTGACCTTCGGCGCGGTGGCCGGCCGTCACTGTGGCGCGCTGTTCGAGCCCAAGCGCTACACCGCGATGCAAAGCTGGCACCTGCAGAACGGCGCCGAGTTCGAAGATGTTGGCCAGTGGAAGCGCCCCTGGTACTTCCCCAAAACCGGTGAAGACCTGCACGCCGCCGTGGCCCGTGAGTGCCTGGCCGTGCGTAACGCGGTCGGCATTCTGGATGCCTCGACCCTGGGCAAGATCGACATTCAAGGCCCGGATGCCCGCGAGTTTCTCAACCGCGTGTACACCAACGCCTGGACCAAGCTGGATGTGGGCAAGGCGCGCTACGGCCTGATGTGCAAGGAAGACGGCATGGTCTTCGACGACGGCGTGACCGCCTGCCTGGCCGACAACCACTTCCTGATGACCACCACCACCGGCGGTGCCGCACGGGTGATGGAGTGGCTGGAGATCTACCACCAGACCGAGTGGCCGGAGCTGAAGGTGTACTTCACCTCGGTCACCGACCACTGGGCGACCATGACCCTGTCCGGCCCCAACAGCCGCAAGCTGCTGGCCGAGGTCACCGACATCGACCTGGACAAGGACGGCTTCCCGTTTATGACCTGGAAGGAAGGCCAGGTCGGCGGTGTGCCGGCGCGGGTGTTCCGCATCTCCTTCACCGGTGAGCTGAGCTACGAAGTCAACGTGCAGGCCGACTACGCCCTGGGCGTGTGGGAAAAGATCATCGAAGCCGGCAAGAAGCATGGCCTGACGCCTTACGGCACCGAGACCATGCACGTGCTGCGCGCCGAGAAGGGCTTCATCATCGTCGGCCAGGACACCGACGGCTCGGTCACCCCGGACGACCTCAACATGGGCTGGTGCGTGGGCCGGACCAAGCCGTTCTCGTGGATCGGCTGGCGCGGCATGAACCGCGAAGACAGCCTGCGCGAGGACCGCAAGCAGCTGGTCGGGCTCAAACCGGTCGACCCGAACCAGGTGCTGCCGGAAGGTGCGCAGCTGGTGTTCGACCCGAAACAAACCATCCCGATGAGCATGGTCGGCCACGTCACCTCCAGCTACATGAGCGCGGCCCTGGGCTATTCCTTCGCCATGGGCATGGTCAAGGGCGGCCTCAAGCGTGTCGGTGAGCGGGTGTTCGCGCCCCTGGTCGATGGCAGCGTGATCGAGGCTGAGATCGTCAGCTCGGTGTTCTATGACCCGAAAGGGGATCGCCAGAATATCTGAGGGGCTCCGCGCGCAACGGTAGGCACCGGCGTGCTGGCGCCACCGCCCCGACACATCGACAGGTTAAGAACATGGCCGCAATCAACGTATACCCGCAACGCCCGGCCGACCTGCGGCGAGTCGCCGCTGTACCACGCCGGCCTTGGCGCATCTGGTCGGGCAAGAGGCCCGAAGAAGCGCCGGCATGAGCCTGCGCGAGAAGAAACTGCTCGGCCACCTGACCCTGCGTGGTGATGGCCAAGGACCCGGCCTTTGCCGGCGGTGTCCAGCAAGGCCACTGGGCCTGGCGCCTGCCCGGCCGCGCTGCAGCTGGTCAGCGCAGGCGATACCTCGCTGCAGTGGCTGGGCCCGGACGAGTGGCTGCTGATCGTGCCGAGCGGCACCGAGTTCGCCGTCGAGCAGAAGCCTGCGCGAGGCCCTGGAAGGCCAGCACATCTCAGGTGGTCAACGTCAGCGGCGGGCAGACACCTGCTGGAGCTGAGCGGCGCCGAAGGTGCGCGAGCTGCTGATGAAGTCCACCAGCTACGACGTGCACCCGAGCAACTTCCCGGTGGGCAAGGCGGTGGGCACGGTGTTCGCCAAGTCGCAACTGGTGATCCGCCACACCGGCGAAGACACCTGGGAACTGCTGGTCCGCCGCAGCTTCTCCGACTACTTCTGGCTGTGGCTGCAGGACGCCAGCGCCGAGTACGGCCTGGCGATCGCCTGAGGCCTGGTAAACAGGCCACTCGACGTAGGTTGGGTGGAGGCGCGCAGCGCCGATACCCAACATTTCCCGGCGCACTCGTTGGGTATCGCTTCGCTCAACACCAACCCTGACAGCGGTGCAGCATGGGAGATCGTTATGAGCCGCACCCCCGATACCTGGATTCTCACCGCCCACTGCCCGAGCGTGCTCGGCACGGTGGATGCGGTGACGCGCTTTCTGTTCGAGCAGCGCTGCTACGTCACCGAGCACCATTCCTTCGATGATCGCCTGTCGGCGCGCTTCTTTATCCGCGTGGAATTCCGCCAGCCGGATGACTTCGACGAGCAGGCCTTTCGCGCCGGCCTGGATGAGCGCCTGAGCGCCTTCGGCATGCAGGTCGAGCTGACCCCGCCGGGCTACCGGGCCAAGGTGGTGCTGATGGTCAGCAAGGCCGACCACTGCCTCAACGACCTGCTCTATCGCCAGCGCATCGGCCACCTGGCCATGGACGTGGTGGCGGTGGTGTCCAACCACCCGGACCTGGAGCCGCTGGCGCGCTGGCACGACATCCCTTATTACCACTTCCCCCTCGACCCGAAGGACAAGCCGGCGCAGGAGCGCAAGGTGCTGCAGGTGATCGAGGACAGCGGCGCCGAGCTGGTGGTGCTCGCCCGCTATATGCAGGTGCTGTCGCCCGAGCTGTGCCGCCAGCTGGACGGCTGGGCGATCAATATTCACCACTCGCTGCTGCCCGGTTTCAAGGGCGCCAAGCCCTATCACCAGGCCTATGAGAAGGGCGTCAAGCTGGTCGGCGCCACCGCCCACTACATCAACAACGACCTCGACGAGGGGCCGATCATCGCCCAGGGCGTGGAGTCGGTGGACCACGCCCACTACCCCGAAGACCTGATCGCCAAGGGCCGCGATATCGAGTGCCAGACCCTGGCCAAAGCCATCGGCTATCACCTTGAGCGCCGCGTGTTTCTCAACGCCGGCCGCACGGTGGTGCTGCAAGGCCTAGACCCGTGGATGGGCTGAGGCTGCGATACCCATGCAATACCGACCCATGGGTATCGCTTCGCTCAACCCATCCTACGCAGCTGCATCTCGTTGCACGGGCGGACTACCGACTGCCAAAGTCTCGGCCCCGCCGCAACAGACACAAGCTCCAGTGCAAGGCCGCGCGGCCGTTGGCCGCGCCTTTGTATTCACAACAAGAAAGGAGAAATACGTATGTCTGGTAATCGTGGCGTCGTCTATCTCGGCGCTGGCAAGGTCGAAGTGCAGAAAATCGACTATCCGAAAATGCAGGACCCGCGCGGTCGCAAGATCGAGCACGGAGTCATCCTGCGCGTGGTCTCCACCAACATCTGTGGCTCCGACCAGCATATGGTGCGCGGCCGTACCACGGCGCAAACCGGCCTGGTGCTGGGCCACGAGATCACCGGTGAGGTGATCGAGAAGGGCCGCGACGTGGAGAACCTGAAAATTGGTGATCTGGTCTCGGTGCCGTTCAACGTGGCCTGCGGCCGCTGCCGCTCCTGCAAGGAGCAACACACCGGCGTGTGCCTGTCGGTCAACCCGGCGCGTGCCGGCGGTGCCTATGGCTATGTCGACATGGGCGACTGGACCGGCGGCCAGGCCGAGTACGCCATGGTGCCGTACGCCGACTTCAACCTGCTGAAACTGCCGGACCGCGACAAGGCCATGGAGAAAATCCGCGACCTGACCTGCCTCTCCGACATCCTGCCCACCGGCTACCACGGCGCCGTCACCGCCGGTGTTGGCCCGGGCAGCACCGTGTATATCGCCGGCGCCGGCCCGGTTGGTCTGGCCGCAGCCGCTTCGGCGCGTTTGCTGGGTGCGGCGGTGGTGATCGTCGGCGACGTCAACCCGGTGCGTCTGGCCCATGCCAAGGCGGTGGGTTTCGAGATTGCCGACCTGTCCAAAGACACCCCGCTGCACGAACAGATCGCCGCGCTGCTGGGCGAGCCGGAAGTCGATTGCGCGGTGGATGCGGTGGGCTTCGAGGCCCGCGGCCATGGTCATGCCGGCGCGCAGCACGAGGCGCCGGCCACGGTGCTCAACTCGCTGATGGGCGTGGTGCGGGTCGCCGGCAAGATCGGCATTCCCGGCCTGTACGTCACCGAAGACCCGGGCGCCGTGGATGCAGCGGCGAAGATGGGCAGCCTGAGCATTCGCTTCGGCCTCGGCTGGGCCAAATCCCACAGCTTCCACACCGGCCAGACCCCGGTGATGAAGTACAACCGCCAACTGATGCAGGCGATCATGTGGGACCGCATCAATATCGCTGAAGTGGTCGGTGTGCAGGTGATCAGCCTGGACGACGCGCCGCGCGGCTACGGCGAGTTCGATGCCGGTGTGCCGAAGAAGTTTGTGATCGACCCGCACAAGCTGTTTAGCGCGGCTTGATCAGTCGGTCAGCCGCATCAGCCCGTCGCGGCTAAAAGCAAGCCGCACCAGCCACTCGGCACTGCGGGCCCAACTGTCCGGTGTGGGACCGGGGCTTTAGGCCGCCCGACCACACCCCTCCATCAGCTCACGCGCGTATCGCCGCAATCCGCGCATCCTTGTCTTCCCACATTTTCGTGACCCAGGCTTGCACGAACTGGCGAAACACCGGGTCATTCTCGTAGTCGCCCTGCCACAGCGCCGGGTCGAGGTCGCGGGTCTGGATATCGACGATCACCTTGTCCACCTGGCCGCTGATCAGCGCCCAGAAGCCGGGAATGCGCGTGCTCGGATACACCACGGTCACATCCAGCACGGTATCCAGTTGTTCGCCCAGTGCCGCCAACACAAAAGCCACACCGCCGGCTTTCGGCTTGAGCAGGTAGCGATAGGGCGAGCCCTGTTGCGCCTGCTTGGCCGGGGTGCAGCGGGTGCCTTCGAGGTAGTTGACCACGGTCACCGGCAGGTCCTTGAACTTCTCGCAGGCGCGTTTGGTGATTTCCAGGTCCTGGCCCTTGAGTTCGGGGTGCTTGGCCAGAAACGCCTTGGAATAGCGCTTCATAAAGGGGTAATCCAGCGCCCAGAACGCCAGGCCGAGAAAGGGCACCCAGATCAGCTCCTGCTTGAGGAAGAACTTGAAGTAGGGCGTCTTGCGGTTGAACGCCTGCACCAGCGCCGGAATATCGACCCACGACTGGTGGTTGCTGATCACCAGATAGGAGGTGCTCTGGCGCAGGTCGGCGCTGCCGCGAATATCCCAGTGCACCGGCAGCAGGCTGGCGAAGATCAGCTTATTGAGCTCCGCCCAGGTTTCCGCCACCCACATCACCCCGCGTGAGCTGGCGGTTTTCAGCGCTTTGCCGGGCAGTACGAACTTGCCGAGGGCGATCAGCAGCAGTGGGCCGATCAGCATCAGTGTGTTGAGCAGCAGCAGACTAATGACGCTAAGACCGGTCAACAGGCGGCGCATGGCAACTCCTTAGGGTGCGCTTGAGCGGCAATGATAAGCAGTCGTGTCAAGGCTTCCAAGCCACTGTATCGGCGACCGATGTCCTATGGCCATTAGTTGTTGCAGGTCAGCATAATGCTGGCGATTGTTCATCTATTCTTGTCTGACAATCACCGGGTTACTTTCTCGTCTGAGTGCAATCCATGTTGAAGTGCATCGCTGTGACCGACGTGCGCGTCGGTATGTATATCCACGAGTTCTGTGGCGCATGGATGGACCACCCCTTCTGGAAATCCAAGTTTCTGCTCAACTCCGAAAAAGACCTGCAGCGGATCAAGGCCAGCAGCATCGGCGAGCTGTGGATTGATGTCAGCAAGGGCCTGGATGTCGAGGTCGGCACCGTCAGTGTCAGCCCCGAGGAAGTCGCCGCCGAAGCCGAGGCCGCCCTGTTGGCTGCGGTACAGAGCCCACCGGTCAGCCTGGCGGTGTCGATGGAAGATGAGATGCAGCGCGCGGCGAGGCTCTGCGCCCGCTCCAAGGCCGCGGTGGTCAGCATGTTTGGCGATGCGCGCATGGGCCAGGCGCTGAAGTTTGAAACAGCCGGGCGAGTTGGTTGAGGAAATTTCCGGCTCGATCATGCGTCACCCCAATGCGCTGATCAGCCTGGCGCGGCTGAAAAATGCCGATGAATACACCTATATGCATTCGGTGGCGGTGTGCGCGCTGATGATTGCCCTGGCCCGCCAACTGGGACCTGACCGAGGATCAGGTGCGTGAGGCCGGGCTGGCCGGTTTGCTGCATGACATCGGCAAGATGGCGATCCCCAATGAGGTGCTGAACAAGCCCGGCAAGCTGACCGACAGTGAGTTCGCCACCGTGCGCGACCACCCCGAAGCCGGCTCGCGCATGCTGATCGAGAGCAAGCAGGTCAGCGCGCTGGTGCTGGATGTGTGCCTGCACCACCACGAAAAGGTCGACGGCAGCGGTTACCCGCATCGCCTGGAGGGTGAGCAGATCAGCCTGTTCGCGCGCATGGGCGCGGTGTGTGACGTGTATGACGCCATCACCTCCAACCGCCCCTACAAGCAGGGTTGGGACCCGGCCGAGTCGATCCGCAAGATGGCCGAGTGGAAGGGCCATTTTGACCCGGTGGTGTTCCAGGCCTTTGTCAAAACCGTGGGCATCTACCCGGTGGGCTCGCTGGTGCGCCTGGAGAGCGGGCGCATGGGCGTGGTGCTGGAGCAGCAGGCCAAGTCGTTGCTGGCGCCCAAGGTCAAGGTGTTCTTCTCGGCCAAATCGAAAACCCCGATCCCGCAGGAAGTCCTCGACCTGAGCAAGCTGGTTGGGCGCGACAAGATTGTCGGTCGCGAGTCTGCCGAAGAGTGGGGCTTTCGCAACCCCGACGAGATCTGGACGGGTATGCCTGCGCGCTAAGAGCGCACGCTACCGCCATATGCCAGACGCATTTGCCAGCGAACCATCCGCCACTGCGGCCAGTCGTGAAGTCCTGTCTTTTTGAAGGAGGTACTTCCCGCGTGAAGATTGTTACCGCTGCACTACTGACTGCTCCTGAGCCTGCCGTGGGAAGGCTTGGCCAACCAGCCAACCCTATACGGCCGCTACGAAAACATTCGTGTGCCGCAGATCGGCCAGACGCTCGACGGCCAAGATGGACACCGGCGCGGGTCGACGGCGTCACCGTCCGCCAAGGACATCGAGCGCTTCACCCGCGACGGCGATGACTGGGTGCGTTTCCGCTTGGCCACCGAGGATGCGGACGACACGCTGTTCGAGCAGCCGCTGTCGCGCATCAGCACGATCAAGAACCGCGCTGAAGAGCAGGGTGCTGGCACCGAGCCGACCTACGCCGAGCGCCCGGTGGTCGACATGGACATCTGCGTGGGTGACGAGCTGCGCACCGTGGAGGTCAACCTGACCGACCGTCGCCATTTCGACTATCCGTTGTTGATTGGCGCCAGCGCCTTGCGCGACCTCAATGCCGCCGTTAACCCGGCTGCGCGCTACACTGCAGAACAGCCCCAATGCTAAACGCGTAGCCCCTGATCATACGACCGCGCGGCTTAGTCCTGCTTGTGCAGGCGTCTTCGCTACTAGCGCCGCCAAGCACGGTGGCGCGTTGAGGTGTCGTGATGACTGGAGTACTCAAGCCGGGTGTGCGGTTGCTGGAGCGGTTCAGCTTCGCCCGCAAATTTCAGCTGCTGTTTGTGTTGTTCGTCCTGCCGCTGGCCTATGCGCTCTGGGTGATCAGCAGTGATCACCTGGGCCGTCTTGCGCTGATCGACAACGAGCTGGAAGGCATGCAAGGCGTGCAAGCCATTGGTGCAGTGCAGCGCGCTACCCGGAGCAGCGCACTTGACTGGCGCGAGCTGGATGGCGCACGGACACGCGCTGCCGAGGCACTGCTACAGAACGACGCGGGAAGGCTACCTTGATGCCGGCCCTGAAGCGCGACCGCCCGAACAGCTGCGGGCGAGATGCTCGGCACTGCAAACCCAGGGAACACCTCACGCGCCTGCAGGCACTGCGCGCCGAGCTGGCGTGCAGCAGGCCTGAGCAAGGTGCCGTTACCCGATGCGCTGGAGCGTTACCAAAAGACCCCCTTGCAGGTGATGACAGGCCCAGCGCGAGCAGGTAGCCACCACAGCGGGCTGATTCTCGATCCCTACCCTGGACAGCTACCTGATGATGGAGCAGCTGACCTTCACCCTTGCCACTGCTCGACAACCTCGGCAGCTTTGTCAGCCAGGGCTATATATGTCGGATGTCTTGCAATATTATGTACCTGAATTGGGCGTTCGTGCGGTTTTGTGGTGTCTGCGGTGAGGCTGGATAATTTTATTTCATCAGCAATCAATAAGGTTGGGGACGAAACAAACGTATATTTCAAATATACAAACTGTCATAAACGTACACGTACTGAAACGTTACATTTCAGAATTACATTGGGTTATTTCCCAAACATCTTATGTTTCAGGAGTAACAGACGCTAAAATTATTAGAGCCCAGCAAGCCCTTGTCCGAAACAACTCTAACGTCACGGCAGGACCCAATACGGATATTATTCAACCCGTCGGCAGACAAGAAGGCGTACATTTCAGTACTGAGTTACCCCAATTGGCAAATGCCTGGAATAACTCACTCACTGATGCGTTCTTCCAAAATTCAAAACCTAATATCCCCGCAGAGAGTACCGATTTAGCATTTGCTTGTGGTGATAATAAAGTGGAAGTAACGCTTCCCAATGCGGATAAGTATGGTACGAAATATGTCAATTACCAATGGTCAAATAATGGTTTATTGTTTGATGCGGGTATATTTTCAACGCAACAAAAAGTAATGCTCAACGTGGACGGAGGTAGACAATACTACGCACGAATGCGTGATGTTTTGGGCAATGTTACCCAAGTCCCAGCCATCAGTTTTAAGGGCAGCAATGTTCCCGTTGCCAACATAAACGCCTGGGGGCTACTGATTTCTGTGAGGGCAGACAAGTATCGTTAATAGCCAGCGATGCCGCCATTTATGAATGGAGCAATGGCAGTAAAACCAAAAGAAATAATCATATCAACTTCTGAAGTTATGCCGTGAAAACAATCAATGACTTCGGCTGTCAGTCGGGTTTTTCAACGCCAACTACGATTATTTCTAAGCCAGTTCCTCCCAAACCCATTATTACGGCAAATAGTGCTACCACTTTTTGTGCCGATAGTAGCGTAACCTTACAATCATCAAATCAAGGAGCAAATTCTTATATTTGGAGTAATGGATCGACCAGTAGGAACTTGAGAATCAATACTTCGGGTAATTTTACAGTCAAAGCAGTTAGCGACCAGGGCTGTGTTTCGCCAGAATCTAATGCGGTGGCAGTAACGGTGAATTCTTTGCCAAGCACGCCAACGGTTGGTTCTAATGCTTCAACAACTTTTTGTGCCGATACCAGTGTTGTGTTGTCCTCTTCAATTCAAAATGTAGTTAGTTATCGTTGGAATACTGGGGCAACTTCTCCAAGTATTACCGTCAGGAATTCAGGTGATTATAGTGTCAGAACGGTGGATAGAAACGGTTGTGTTTCTTTACAATCATCGGTTACGAAGGTGAACGTTAATCCTTTACCACCTGCTCCCAGTATTTCGAGTTCAAAAGATACCGTTTTTTGTCAGGGTGAAAGTACGATTTTGGGATTAAATATTCAAAACGGAGCATCGCCAACCTTTGTGGCTTTGCAAGATGGTAAAACGACTCGATATAATTTTCAGAACTTGAATGTAAATATGTCGGGTTTATTCAATGGTTTTCAGACTGATGCCAATAATTGTAAATCAAGACTTTCATCTTCGATTTATGTGTCTGTGAAGCCCACGCCTGCAAAAGTGAGCAACATTGTCAGACTGAGTCCGTATTCAATTGGTATTGAAAACCCAAGAGCAAATACTTACACATGGCAGTTTAACGGAGCTAACAGATCAGATTTTAATGGTACAACCGTAAGAATTAATGAAGGAGGGAAATATAGAGTTGTGGCTAAAAATGTGTATAAAACCTTGTCATACGGAGAGAAAGTTTGTAGTTCCGAACCCTCGGATGAATTTACGTTTCAATTGTATGATGACAATGGAGTATCAATTTATCCAAATCCAAGTCGTGGAGATTTCAGTATTGATTCAAGAGTAGATTGGAGAGATTCAAACGTGGAGGTTTTCAGTATGCGAGGAGAGTTAATCAAAAAAACCTTCGTAACGATTTTTAATGATGTACAAAAATTAGATTTGACCAGTTTGCCAGAAGGCGAATATATGTTAAGAATCATAAGTGATAATTTTTTCACTATTACGAAGCGGATAATAATTAATAGGTAAAATTTAGACGGTTCTAAACTCACAATTCATAACTCACAACTATAAAAAGGGTTCGGCTTTTTTCGTAAATTGCCGAACCTTTTTTAGTTTCAAAGAAATCATGGTTAAAGAAATAAAAATACAAAATTATAAATCTGTCCAAGACCTCACCCTCGAATTGGGACGCATCAACGTACTGATTGGAGCAAATGGTTGTGGAAAAAGTAATATTTTGGAGGCGATTGCTTTTGGGTCAGCGGCAGCGGAGGATAAATTGGGTAAAGAGTTTTTGAGTGCGAGGGGAATTAGGGTTACTGAACCCGAAGCTATGCGAAGTGGATTCAATAAAGTAAATTTAAGTAAGGCTATTTCATTAAAAATTATGTTTGATACAGATGTATATTTTTTTGAAATTGATAATAAAAATGAAGCTTTTTCAGATTGGGAAAGAATAGTAGTTACTCCTACTAACGGAAATTCTATCTCAAATAATCTTGATAAGTTATCCCAATTAATCAACAATTCTGGACTAATTGATAATAAATTTAACAGAGAAGAAAAGGACAAAATAATATAGACGTTAAGTAGTCAATTAAACCCCATAACTAATATTATATATCATAAATTTAGTGAACGTAAAGATTTTGCTAATTTCTTAATCTACGCCCCAGAGAACACTTTTTTAAGAAAATTTGAAGAAGAAGCCCAAATAGAACCATTAGGAATCAGAGGAGAAGGTTTATTCAAATTATTATCCGTAATGAGCCAAGAAACGCCCGAACAATTCCAAGAAATCATTGAAAACTTAGAATTAATTGATTGGTTTGAAGGCTTTGAAATTCCCAAAGATTTGGTTTTTACCGAAAGAAGAATCAGAATTAAAGACCGCTTTTTGGAAGAAGGATTGCAATATTTCGACCAACGAAGTTCTAATGAAGGTTTCTTGTTTTTGATGTTTTATTTTGCCTTATTTATTTCAAAATACACGCCCAAATTCTTTGCTATTGATAATATTGATGCTTCTTTGAATCCGAAACTTTGTGCCGAGTTGATGAAAATATTAACCCAATTAGCCAAAAAGCACGATAAACAAGTAATCTTCACCACGCACAATCCTGCGATTTTGGATGGGTTGAATCTGAATGATGATGAGGTTCGATTGCTGGTGGTTCAGCGAAATATTGATGGACATACGAAAGTGAAACGTGTAAAAGCAACGCCCGTACCCGAAGGCGAAATTCCAGTACGGCTTTCGGAGAAATTTATGAGAGGCTGCATCGGCGGGTTACCCAAAAACTTTTGAGCAATGATTTACAATAATTTATTTGGACTAATTGCCGAAGGTCCATCCGACCACTCCGTACTAACAAACATTTTGGTAGGATTATTAGGAAAAGAAGTTTTTGATGAAATTACAGAATTACAACCCAATTTTGGTGAATCGAACACTGAAACCCTCTCAAAATTTGGAGGATGGTATAAAGTCTTTCAATATTGCCAAACTGATGATTTCAGAAGAGCATTTGCTGATGTGCAGTACGTTGTCATTCAGATAGATACAGATGTTTCGGAACATACACATTATGATATAAAACAAATAGATGCCGCTGGAACAAAATTATCGCCTAACGTTTTAGTTGAAAGAGTAAAGGAGAAATTCATTACAATTATTACTGAAACGTTCGGAAGTCTATTTTTAGAAACAATACAGGACAGAATTATTTTTGCCATTTCAGTTGATGAAATTGAATGTTGGCTTCTGCCAATTTATTACACCACTAAAATAAAAGAGTCAATCAACAATTGTGATTATCGGCTTCATCAAAAAGCAGGAAAGTTTGAAGAAAACGCTGGTGATTACGATAAAATCTCTAAGAAGCCGTTTTAAAATATATTCTGAATAAAGTCTGATTGTATTTTTTGAGTAGCGGAATCATATTTTTTTAAGGAATATACAGCGTATCTTGTGTAAAAAATATGGTTTCGATAGTCAGAATAAGACAATCAGAATTTGTCGTAAGATATTTTAAAACGGCTTCTAAGGAATATCGCAAAGCAAAAGTCATTCAAAAGGCATATCCCGAGAACCCAAGCCTAAAAATTTTCGTAGAATCCGTTTTAGCAAAAAACATTACGCCATGATATACAACCAAGAAAACATAACGGAATTCAACATTGAAAACCGTAAAAAATACCACGAAAATAAACGTTTTTTCGACCGACTTAAAAACAAGAAAATCAAAAATTTAGACCAAGAATTTCATCCAGTTCACGATAAAGTTTTTGATGATGTTGATTGTCTAAATTGTGGAAATTGCTGTAAAACCACCAGTCCAATTTTTACGGATATTGATATTGACCGCATCGCCAAACACCTCCGAATGCGACCCGCAGAACTGGTGAAGCAACATTTGCATCTTGATTCAGACCAAGATTATGTTCTCAATTCATCGCCTTGCACCTTTTTGGGGCATGATAATTATTGTTCTATTTTTGAAGTTCGCCCAAAAGCCTGCCGTGAATATCCACATACCGACCGTAAGAATATTGCAGGTATTTTGCCCCTGACTTTGGCAAATACGCAAGTCTGTCCAGCGGTTTTTGAAATTGTAGAGCAGTTGAAAAAAGCGGGAGTAGGGGGGAAGTATGAAGATTTTAATAAGTGATTGGTGATTAGTGATTAGTGAAATTTTGGAAATAAACTCTTAATTTTACACCAGTTACTAATAACCAATTACCAAAACATTAAACAATGGCAACCGAATATTTAGGCATTGATATTGGCGGAACAAACGTCAAAATGGGTATCGTAAATTCCGAAACGGGTCAAATCTCTAATTTTTATAGTCACGACAGTGTAAGTTGGCGTAAATCAGGACATTTTGAAGAACGTTTGGGCGAAGCAATTGCTCTCCAATTGATTGAGCATAAGAATATTACGAAAGTAGGAATTGGTCTGCCAGGGATGATAAACTTAGCCCGCACCACGCCCATCGAAATCACTGCAATTCCTGAATTGAATAATGTTCCGCTGGTGGAGATTTTGAAAAAACGTTTTCCCCATGTTGATTTTTTCTTGGAAAATGATGCCAATGCTGCGGCTTTGGGCGAGTTTTATTTTGGCGAAGAACGCATCGAGGAAAGCTATATTTTTATTACCTTGGGAACAGGCGTTGGTGGTGCCGCCATTATTGGCAAAAAAGTATTCACGGGCGGACGTGGCAATGCTATGGAACCTGGGCATACACCCTCGGCAAACAGAAAAGTTTTGGAAAGAAACATTGGTAAAAATGACCTTTTGGAAATGGCATACACCATGCGTAAGGCATTCACAGGGGAGTCACAATTACTTGATGAAGAGGAAATTACCACTACGGGTTTAGTAGCTGCAGCCTCGGAAGGGGATGTTTTAGCCTTGCAAATCTTTGATAAAGTAGGAGAATTATTGGGCGAAGGTCTTTGTCATTTGATAGCGATTCTGGACATCAATCTTATCTTAGTGGGCGGAGGATTATCAGCATCTTTTGAGTATATTTTACCATCCATGAAACGCACTTTATCATTTTGGTTGACTAAATATCACGCCGACGGACTAACCATCACGAAGGCAACCTTGGGTAATGATGCAGGACTTTTAGGAGCGGCTTCTTTATGTTTTTAGGGAATTGAAACTTAGGCTTTATTTTTAGTTTTAACACGAAAGTTAATGCCTAAAACCAGACCCCAAACTCCTTTATTTAGCACATTTCTTAGAAAAATCAATACAAATCTTTTCATAGTGATACGGATGTAAAAAAATGTTTGATAATCTAATTTTTATCATCATCTTTGCACCGTTTTTCTAATCAAAATTCAATCGAAAATGGCAGATATTGCAGAAAAAGTAAAAAGTATTATCGTCGAGAAATTAGGCGTTGATGCAGCAGAAGTTACTCCAGAGGCTTCATTCACAAATGATTTGGGTGCAGACTCTTTGGATACAGTGGAATTAATCATGGAATTTGAAAAAGAATTCAATGTGTCTATTCCAGATGATCAGGCTGAAAACATCCAAACGGTTGGGCAGGCTATCACATATCTTGAAGAAAACGGCAAGTAATTCAAACTTCTCCATGTGCTAATTTGTGAGTAAAATTATAATTCCCTCAAAAGAATCGTAATTTTATATCAGATTAGCACATTTTTAATTTTTTGGCAATAAGCCTTGAGTGTTGAGCTGTGAGCAATGAGCATTAAAATTTATCAGTTTTATTATGTAATAATCTGATTTTTAACCTGATAGCAGACAGCCGATAGCTGAAAACAATATTAAAATCCCCATGAAGAGTTTTAAAAGAGTAGTCGTTACGGGTCTTGGAGCATTGACTCCCATCGGAAACACCGTTCCTGAATATTGGGAAGGGTTAAAAAATGGCGTAAGTGGTTGCGATTATACCACAAAATTTGATGCCGAAAAATTCCGCACTCGTTTTGCTTGTGAGTTGAAAAACTTTGATATTACTCAGTTTATTCCACTAAAAGATGCCCGTCGAATGGATCAATTCACTCAGTATGGAATTGTTGCCTCTGATGAAGCCATCAAGGATTCAAATCTTGATTTGGAAGCAATTGATAAGAATAAAGTAGGCGTAATTTGGGGTTCGGGGATTGGTGGATTAAGAACTTTTGAAGACGAAGTTCAATATTTTGCCAAAGGAGACGGAACACCAAAATTCAACCCTTTCTTTATTCCAAAGATGATTGCCGATTCGGCATCGGGTAATATTTCGATTCGACACGGCTTTCGGGGCGTGAACTATGCCACGGTTTCGGCTTGTTCATCTGCCAATAATGCCATGATTGATGCCTTTAATTACATCCGTTTGGGCAGATTGAACATCTGTGTAACGGGTGGGTCAGAAGCGGCTGTAACCATTGCGAGCGTGGGTGGATTTACTGCCATGCGTGCAATGTCGGAACGTAATGATGACCCCAAAACAGCATCACGTCCTTATGATAAAGATCGTGATGGTTTTGTGGTGGGTGAAGGTGCAGGAGCATTGATTTTGGAAGAATACGAACACGCCAAAGCCCGTGGAGCAAAAATCTATTGTGAGTTGATTGGCGGAGGTTTTTCTTCGGATGCTTACCACATAACTGCTCCGCATCCAGATGGTTTGGGGGCTTTGCTTTCGATGCAAGACGCTCTGGACGATGCAGGAATAGCTCCCGAAGAAGTGGATTATATCAACACCCACGGAACATCAACCCCGCTGGGAGACCCCCAAGAACTGAAAGCCATCGTGGACTGTTTCGGTGATCATGCCTATAAAATGAACATCAGTTCAACCAAATCCATGACGGGACATTTGTTGGGCGGAGCAGGAGCAGTAGAAGCAGTTGCGTGTATTTTGGCAATGCAACACAATCTTGTACCACCTACCATCAATCACTTCACCGAAGACCCTGAGGTGGATAATAAACTGAATTTGACCCTCAATAAAGCTCAAGAGCGTGAAATAAACGTAGTATTAAGCAACGGCTTCGGTTTCGGAGGGCATAATGCAACTGTAATTTTTAAGAAAATCTAAATCAATTAATAATTAACAGTTAAAAATTAAAAATTATGAGAGTTAGTTAAAATGAATCTGATTTTAAGCGGTCTCTTAGAGATAACTCTATTGCATAATCATTCATTATTAAACACTGTTAAATAATTTTTAATTTTTAATTATTAACTTTTAATTAAAATATATGCTTTCACCAATACTTGATTTTTTTTCAAGCGATCCCAAAGATAAAAAGCTAAAAAATGCTATCGAACACATTATAGGCGAAAATCCGTCTAATCTGAATCTGTATCGTTTGGCTTTTATGCACTCTTCCGTAGCAAAAGAAACCGTCTCGAAGGAATACAGGGAATCAAATGAACGCCTCGAATTCTTGGGTGATTCGGTATTGGGTATGGTTACGGCAGAATATTTATTCAAAAAATTTCCGTTTAAAGACGAAGGTTTCCTCACGGAAATCCGTTCGAGAATGGTAAGCCGTGAATCGCTGAACGTGGTGGCACGCAAAATGGGTTTAGATAAATTGGTGGAGTATGACGGAAACCGCAAGACAGTTCTCGCCCGTACTTCCATGTATGGAGATGCCTTTGAGGCATTGATGGGGGCAATTTATATGGACAAGGGATTTAGATTTACCCGCAGTTTTATCATCAAAAAAGTATTGACACAACACTTTGATATTGATACGGTTGTGTCTAATAATCCCAATTTCAAATCTATCATCATTGAATGGGCTCAACGTGAAGGTAAACCTATTCGTTTTGACATTGTAGAGGAAGGAGCAAAGCATAACAAAGAATTTACGGCAACAATTATGGTATCTGAGGAAGCATTTTCAGTCGGACAAGGTTATTCCAAAAAGAAAGCCGAACAGACGGCAGCGATGAAGGCTTGTGAGAAGTTGGAGATTAGTTAGAGGAAGGGATTACAAAACAATAATTTCAAAGAAATAAATACTTACGATGAATGAAAATGTAGAAAAATCCATTGAGTTCTTAAACCTACATTATAAGGCGTTTTTTGAAGCAAAACCTTTTGCAGATTAGACTCAACACCCAAATCCATCTGACACACGAGGCTGGTCTCAAATATTAGTGAGTATTTTGTACGGTAAAAAAGGATTGGCACGTCAAAAAGGTGCTGATATTTAAGATGGTTCAGACGTAAAAGGTGCAAGCACGTGGGATGCAATAGATACACCAAGATTTAATGGAGTTATTAAGGCAGGCACAAAAAGTAAATCTTCTGGTAAACTTGAATATTTAGACGATTTACCCAAATTATTTTTTGTGCTTTGGGATAATGAGCCAGATAATAAACGTGAAAGATGTAGAATTTGGGTAGTCAGACCACAAAAAGACCCTATTTTTCGTGAAATGTGTGCCAAGTGGTACACTCAAAGAGATGAAGGAAAGATTACGAGTAATAACTTTCAACTTCATCCCCCCCAGAAAATTAAATTCAAATTTATTTAAAAATACTTGTGGAAATCTAAACTATCCTCTTCTTTTTAGTGCTGAACGAATCGGTGATACATACGTCAAAACATACTATGAGGCTGATGTTTTAGAAAATGGTATTTGTGGTTATCCAGTCTAATTCATAACCTCAAAAACTTCATTTTTTAATCTAAACATTTCAAATCGTAATTCACTGAATTGTTTGTTTTTCTCTTCATAAATATTCGCTTTTTCGAAAAGTTTATCGTATAAAATTGACCCTTTTTTAGGTACAGGAATTAAAATATTAGCCAAATCTTTTGATTTAATTCTATTATGCGAGGATGATGTTCCAGAAGTAGTTGTATTAATTTGTGCTTGTACAGAAGGGAGCATCAGCAGTAATTTTATCCCATAATTACTGATTTCGGTTTGAGAATTTATAATTTCAAACTCCGTTGAACAAGTCAAAGGGAAATCTAAATGAGGGACAACTAATAGTCTTAAAATCCTTGGATTTATCTTTGAAAACAGTAAATCACCTGTTTTACAGACAATTCCTTGATAGATTGGATTATAATTTACCAATTCTTCATAATTCAAATTATCATCATTACTTACGTGTAGAATACTGATACATTTACTGTCAGGAGAAATAAATTCATTTCTACGAAAGTTAGTATCAAAACTCACCAGTTCAGATAATTTTACCAACTCAGAATCATTGTTTTTCAGTTTTGAAATAGCTTGAAATTTATTAGCATTGTAATGGCTTGCAGTCCAAGAATGAGTTTGCAATAATTCAGAATTTACCAAGACACAAGATGGATTTTGACTTAAAATCTCTTCGTTTTTACCTTTTAAAGCAAAATTTGTTTTTTTGTATGCTTCCAATATTTGTGGTAACTCATTTATACCATCAGCAAATTTTACGGTTGCCCCTTTTTTGGTACTGACTTCAAAACCAATCATGTCACATTTTGCCATAAATGTAACACTATTTGGCACGTCTGTTTTTTCTAAATACAAGATACTTGTTTTTGTACGAGTTCCTGCTTGTGCAAAGGTTACGGCAGGAAGTTCTATAATTGCTTTAATCTGTACATTACGATTGTAAGATAAACGATGTCTCAATGTATTGGCTAATCCTGCGGAGGAAATAACACTATCTGGAACAACTGCTAAAAGTTTTCCTTTTGGCTTCAATAATGTTAAACATCGGTCAATAAATAGGATTTCAGAACTAAAATTTGTTCCATTTTTTAAAATTACATCTTGAAGTAAAGGATAATCTGCCTTAGCGGTTGGTTTCAATTCTTCACTCGAAAATCTCGCTCCAAAAGGTGGATTTGTTAAGATTAAATCAACTTTACCAACATAATCTTTTAAAATAGAATCTCCAATAACTGAATTTCCATTAGAGACAACTTGATTTTGAATATTTGCTAAAAATAAATTTATTTTAGAAAGCCTTACCATTCTTTCTACTTTATCTTGACCAATGTACTGTATTTTTTCAGATGGAATTAAATCGTTTTTATGATTAAAAGTTGAAAGGAATGAGCCAACTCCACAGCAAGGGTCTAAAACCAAAAAATCATCAGTAAAAATTTCATCTTTCAAATCATTCAAAGCAATATCACACATCAATTCAACGGCTTCATTGGGAGTCATATATTGGGCATCCTCAATATGATTTCTAAAACTGTCTCTAACAAAATGCCCAAAGCATTCATTTAGTAAATCAAAATTTTTATCCCCACTTAATACGCTATCAACTGCATTAATAACCAATTTTAAGAGTGAATAAGCAAACTGATTATCTTTTTCATCAATATTTAAAGCAGGCTGACTACCAAAAATGGAACTTCCATCTTTATTTACAAAATTTTCAGATTGAGAAAGTTTGATAAATAAAACCTTTAAATTGGGAACAATTAAAAAATTACTATTTTGCTCATACTCTTTTACCAAATCAGTCAATTCTGTACTTTGATTTTGTACTTGATAAACATAGATAGCTATATATTTAGATATTTCATCAAGTTTGGCGTTTGCATCGTCAAATTTTCCGTACTTATAAAAAAGTTCTCTGATTTGACTTAATTCTGAATAAAATTGTTCTGTATTGCTCATTTTTAAATTATAGATTATAATCAAAATTTAGATGTTAATCTTTTTAAATCAAAATTATAAAAGAAAACAGATGAATAAACCTTTTCGATTTATATAAAACTACCCCTAAAAACTATTTCTCAACACATCAAAAATCTTTGGTTTAGTTTTTGCGTTCTACTTAAAGAATTAATGTAATTTTGACCCATCCCCATTTTCAATAATAAAATTAAACCTTAGTAAGGAAGTATGAAGTTAGATTTGTCGGCAATCGAAAAATATGGTCAGCAGTACGCTGCCAAAGTCTGTGATGATTTTTTCAATAGAACCGCTACGATAAACGGTCAGCAAATTTTGAAACTGAGCAACGTTGCTCAGGTGAATATGTTTGTGGTGAGTGACCTTTTTGAAAGTTGGAAAGCTGATAGTGAGGCCTTTAAAAGCCCTTATTTTAATTTTGAACATGAGGAGGTAAAAGCTGCTTTGAAGACTTTTATGAATACGGCTTCACAACATATCAGCGTGAAGCGTGAGGATTTTGAGCCGATGTTATCAAAGGCAGTGAATAAAACAATTGTACTTTTGTTAGACCCCAGCAAGCATTTTGATGATTACGTGAGGGATTCGCCCGATTTTATGTTTACCAAAGACCGTTTGGCTCAATTGGCAAAGTACTCTAAAATCAACGGGCAGGTTGCCAAAGCCATGACTGATAAAATGGCTGATGAAGACAAGGTTTATGTAACAACGGCATTGGGTTGGTTGAGTGAAATTGATAGTAAAGGGGATTTTGAAAATCCTGATAAATACTTAGAAATGCTATCGGCAACTATGCCGTTGCAGAAAGATAATTTTGTAAAATCAACCACAAAAAAGGTGATTGAGGATAATTCCGCCATGAAAATGCAACAATCATTCTTCGACATTGACCCTGATGATGAAATGGATGATGAAGATGCACCGTTGCCAACCGTTGCCCAAGTACAAGCAAAATTTGAAGCCGAAGGTTCCATCCCATCTGTGAAATTGCCAGGCTCAGACCGTCTAAATGATACTTTTACGGATGATTTACCCACGGTGAATGACCTTTTGAAAAAAGATATTATCGGCACAGGAACACCCCTTTCAGACTTAGCTTTTAGTCGCCCTATCAAGAGTATTGTGGATGGAATCAGCTTGAACCAGAAGTTTGTTTTTATTGGTAGATTATTTGAAGGAGACATCAATTCATACAATAAAGCCGTTGAAGATTTGGATAATTGTTTGAATTTTTCGGAGGCTAAAAACCTGATGAACAAGTCGTTAGCTCCAAAATACAACTGGATAATGGCAGCCGAAGAAGCCAACGATTTTTTGGAAGTGGTGGGGAGGAAGTTTCAGGTTTGATTACCATGTAGGTGGAAGCGGGAGGGCAGTTTTGTTAAATACCACATTATTAACCGCTATTTTTAATATATGGCAGAGGAAAAAGCCAAAAGACATCAGGATTTTGATATTGTTCTGAAAGACCTTTTTATTGAGATTTTCCTACCTTTTATTTCTCAAATGTTAGGAATAAAGATGGACAACATTATTCAAATTGATACTACTATCAAAAGAACCCAAGAACGCAGAATAGATTTTGCGTGCAAGGTTTTGGGACAGGAGGAATACATCATTCAGATAGAGTTTCAAACGCACAACGATAGGAAAATGCACTATCGAATGTTGAATTATTACGAAACGCTTAGTAATGCAGAGGGATTGCCTATCAATCAGTTATTGATTTATGTGGGTAAAGATAAATTAACGATGCGGAGTTTTATTGAGCATCCCAATTTGAAATTTAATTACAAAATCATTGATGTTTCAAGTATAGATTACCGTCAATTAGTTGAATCAAATTTTCCAGAAGCCATCATTATGGCTATTCTAGGTAATTTTCAACAAGAAAATCCAGAGAAGGTAATTGCTATTATTTTGAAAAATTTGAGAGATTGTGTGGATGAAAATGCTCGACTGCAACGATATTTTGTGGGTTTGGAAATTTTATCGGAATTGCGTAATTTAGATTCAGAAACAGTAAAACAAATTAGAGATATGCCAATCACAGGAATAGATATTAGAAAAACTTACTTTTATCAGGAAGCAGTAAAAGCGGGTAGGGAAGATGGGTTGAGTCAAGGATTGAGTGAAGGTTTGAGTCAGGGTTTGAGTCAGGGTTTGAGTCAGGGTTTGAGTCAGGGTTTGAGTCAGGGTTTGAGTCAGGGTTTGAGTCAAGCAGAAGCCATGCTGGAGAACACTGCCGTAAATATGCTTAAAAAAGGAATGAGTGTTGATTTAGTAGTTGAATGTACAGGCATAGAACTGAAAAAAGTGAAAGCATTGTTAAGTAAAATAAATCAATAAATTTTAGCTCGTTTTATAACGAGCTTTTTTTATAACCACTATCAATAACATATAAAATGAAAAAAATTCTACTTTTCATTGTCTTGCTATATACCTTCCAAACACTCGCCCAAGAATACCCCCGTAAGGAAATCAATATCCGTAATTTTATTCAAGATATTGTGGGTAATCCCGATGGGGGTGTAAATGAAGACCTTTTTGAGTCGCTTTACCAAAATTATCTCAATCCT
The DNA here is from genome assembly GCA_034519515.1 of Arcicella sp. GTDB lineage: Bacteria > Bacteroidota > Bacteroidia > Cytophagales > Spirosomataceae > Arcicella. Next base: position 78,001 of record JAXHOK010000041.1, on the reverse strand, counting down.
ATTGACCTCAATAAAGTAAATCGTGAGCAATTGGCTTCGGTGTATATCCTTTCTGAAAAACAGCTCAACTCTTTCTTTTTGTATCGTCAAAAGGCAGGTAACTTGCTCTCTATCTATGAATTACAAGCTATTTCTGATTTTGATTTATCCACTATTTATAAACTCATTCCCTTTGTGGCGGTCAAACCCGATAGACTTTCTTTTGGTACTTTAACCAATGGTTTTGATGGGTCTAATCAATATTTACTGTTGCGTTATGCCCAAATTTTGGAAACGAAAAAGGGATTTACTGAACCTACTTCAACCAGTAAAGTACGTTATGAAGGCTCGCCGATGAAGTTATATGCCCGTTATAAAATGTCTTCTTCCAAAGATTTTAGTTTGGGATTTACCTTGGAAAAAGACGAAGGCGAATCGCAACTGACTGATTTTAAGTCATTTCATATAAATTTTCAAAATAAAGGGCATTGGAAAAACATTACGCTTGGTGACTATCAACTGCAATTAGGGCAGGGACTGATTGCGGCGGCAGGTTTTTATATTGGTAAAGGTTCAGAAACAGTTTTGACGACCCGTAGAAATCACTTAGGAATTCGCCCTTATACTTCGGCACTTGAAAATAATTTTTTCAGAGGTGCTGCTGCCACTTATCAATTAGGAAAATTTGACATCACAGGTTTTTATTCAAGGCTTTGGCGAGATGGAAATATTGTGATTGATAAGGCTACAAATCTGGAATATGCCTCTTCTTTTCAAACTTCGGGCTTGCACCGAACGGCTTCTGAAATAGCGGATAAAGGAAGTTTATTGGAAGAAAATTTAGGGACAGATGTTTCCTTCAAAAATAAGGTCAATACGCTTCAAATAGGCTTAACGGTTTTGAAAACTAACTTTGACAAGCCCATTCAAAAAGCAGAGAAAGATTACAATCAGTATGAATTTGAAGGGACAAACAATCTTTTAACGGGGCTTCATTACAATTATAGTTATCAGAATCTTAATTTTTTTGGTGAAATATCTCGTTCTTCAAGTGGCGGTCTGGGCATGGTTTCGGGCGTGTTGGGGAGCATGGGAAAGCGAACGGATTTTTCGGTTTTATTCAGAAAATATGACCGTAATTTTCATAGTTTTTATGCCAATGGTTTTTCTGAAAATTCCCGAAATATCAACGAAACGGGTTTGTATGGTGGAATGAAACACGCCTTTACGAAACAGTGGTCAGCATCGGCATATATTGATTATTTTCAGTTTCCTTGGTATCGGTATTTGGTGGATAAATTGCCCACTAAAGGCTTTGATTATTTAGGGCGATTGACCTACCAACCCAACAAAACCTTACAAATTTTCTTCCAATTCAGACAAGAAAATAAGGAAGAAAATACTAAAATCTCGGAAACGTATATTGACAAAGGCAGAGAGAAAACCCGTGAAATTACGGTGGTGAGAGACAGGATCAGGAGGATTTGGATTGCGAATCTGGATTATAAGATTTCTAAAATTTGGAATATTCAAACTCGGGCATCATACAGTACCTATCAATTTGATGGTCAGGAACTTACACAAGGATTTTCCATTGCCCAAGATGTCAATGCCGACCTCGGAAGGCTATCATTATCCAGCCGTTTGGCATTCTTTAAGACCGATGATTATGACAATCGGCAGTACTTTTATGAGCAAGATGTTCTCTATGCGTTTTCATTTCCAGCTTATTACCAACACGGCATTAGGCATTATTTGATGGCTCAGTACAAACTCTCTCGCAACGTGGATGCCTGGGTGCGTTGGGCAAGAACTGATTTGTTTGATGGTGGAACTTTTAGTTCTGGTTTAGAGGAAATTCCGCTGTCGCATCGTTCGGAGGTGAAGGTGCAGGTGAGATTGCATTTTTGACAATCCTTAACAATCCCTTAACCTCCAGAAAATCATCAGTTTAAAGTAAATGCTCAATTTTGTTTCGGAAATTAAACCGTCATAAAATGAGTAAATTTTTATTTGTGGTTCAAGGCGAAGGGCGTGGACACCTCACCCAAGCTATCTCTTTGTATGAAATCTTAAATCAGGCGGGGCATCAAGTGGTCTCGGTGATGGTTGGGATGGATAATGAAGCCAATTTACCTTCATTTTTTAGAGAAAAAATCAAGTCGGAAATCAATACTTTCCCCGCCCCAAGTTTGGTTTACGGGCAATCAAAGGCAGTAAAAGTTTGGGATACGATTTCTACACACACCAAGAAAATCCGAAAATATCAAAAAAGTATTCAGTTTTTAGCCCAAAAAGTAGAAGAACATCAACCCGATTTGATTGTAAATTTTTATGATATGATTTGTGGATTATATGCCCAATTATATCGTCCAATAATTCCCGTGGTTTGTATCGGACATCAATATTTATTGCTTCACCAAGATTTTATTTCGTTGCCTGATAGACCAATTGACCGTTTTCTGTTGAATCTTAATACCCGTCTTACCTCCCTAAAATCAACTCGTAAATTAGCCCTTTCTTTTGTGCAAATGCCTGATGATAAGGCACATAGTATTATTGTTACTCCTCCGCTTTTGCGTGATGAAGTCAAGAAACTATCCGTTACCTCTAAACCTTTTATCCTCGCTTACATCACTCACCACAAGCTCAGCGAAGATATTATCAATTGGCATTGCAATCACCGAGACGTGGAAATTCATTGCTTTTGGAATAATCGGGAGTTTGTGGATGAGTGGTCTTTTAGTGAAAATCTAACTTTTCATCAGGTTAATTCCGAGAAATTTTTACGGATGATGCAAGTGTGTTCGGGCTTGGTTTGTACGGCTGGTTTTGAGTCTGTTTGTGAGGCAATGTATTTGGGAAAACCCATTATGATGGTGCCTGTTCCCAATCATATTGAACAGCAAATCAATGCTTTAGACGGCGAAAGGGCAGGGGCAGGCATTGCCGATTCGGAATTTAATTTGAGTCGATTCATTGAATATTTGCCAGTTCATCAAAACGTACAAGAGAATTTTCAGGCTTGGCAAGGACAAACGGCACAGATATTCTTACGGAATTTAGAGGAACTTACCCAAAAAGAAATGGAGGTATATACGTTCCGAAAAGGAGGAAACTCGACAATAAAATCTTGGTTGAGATCTTGGAAAGGGGCTTTTTAAAATATGGTCTGACAATTTTATGGATACAGAGTTTCTCAGAGTACTCCACAAAGTTACAGAGAGAGAATACTTTACGGTGGGCGTTTCCAGGAGACTCTGTGAAATACTTTGAGAAACTCTGTGTCCGCAAAATTATTGAAGAACCCCCAAAAACAGAAAAGCCGAGACAATAAATCTCGGCTTTTGCTTCATTACACCAATATGAAAATCCGTTTGGACTTTCTCCTTGTCGAAACAAAGAGGAAACCCACTTTTTGATGTTCGTTTTTCGATGTTTGATGTTCGTTTCTCGATGTTCGGAAATTTAGCATTGTTATTTTTCCGAACATCGAAAAACGAGCATCGAACATCGAATAATCAATACGGTTTTACAACTTTCCACTCATTATTTTTCTTATCATAAGCCAAATGTTCATCGGGCCACTCGATGTACTGTTTCATGGGCATCTGTGCATTGAGATTCCCATTTTTTACTAATTCTTGAAATAAATAATTACTTCGTTCCTGCACGATTCCTTCTTTCAAATGGGGCGTATTTGCCACTTCTTCAAACTCAGTGGGCATCACAGAATTTTCTTTTAATTTGAATTTACCCAAAACCCCTCTTTTGAACATTTTACCCCCCGCAACGGGACGAATTACTAAGAAATAATACCAACCATCGGGAGATTTTTCTAAATTTTTGAGCGTGAATTTTGAACTATTTTTTACGTAAAAATCTCTAAACTGGGGTTCAAATTTTGTTTGTTGGGTTGCTTTGGGAGCGGGAATATAGATATAAGTTATAATATTAGTTAAAAGACTATCTCTTTGACTATCAGAGAATGATACATTAGATTTAGCGTTTTTCGATTGGCAGGAAAATATAAAAGTCGTGATGAATGATATAAGAATTATGTTTTTCATATTGGTAAAATTTACGGAAGCCATCCTTTTGAAGAATGACTTCCGTTTATTAAAAAGCCTCGTGCTTAGTTTTATTTATACATCACTGTGTTTGGAGAAAACTCCGCCCAAGTGGCTGTCCAGTCAGAATCTTTGAAAGCACCAACATAATCAGTAGGAGTAAGTCCCGCTGGTAAGGTTACGCCTCCCTTTGTTAGCGTTTGTGTTGCAGTGGCAGCTATTGAAAAGTTGGGTCTTGAACCACCGAATACTCCCGTGTTTAAACCAACTAATCCGTAATTAGCCACCAACTTATTACCAGTCTGAGCGGCAAACCAATCAGAAGGTTTTTGTGTACCAATGGTAAAAGCTACGGCTGGAACGGCAGTTGTTACATCACGAATTGGGAAACCAGCTGGAGTGAATCTTGACGAACCACCAGTACCAAATCCGTTAGTTCCGTATTGATCAACTCCTGCCACAACGATACCTCTCAAAATCAAATCTCCACTCAAAGCATTTGCCGTAGTGGTTGCTCCGTCAATGAATATACCGTTTGGATAAGCGGTTACAAAAGTATTATAGACCTTTATTTTACAATTTCTACGCAAGTGCATTCCGTTCTGGAATTGGGCAGAGATGGCGGTTTCACTTGATTGTTTCGCTCCAATCAAACTGAAGTTTGCAAGGGTTGGTGCAGTGAAAGGTACGGCAGCCGTGCCTTGTCCATCATTGTCAACCTCAAACCCATTAGAACCAGACTGATCAGCTTGGGTAGAACCTCTCACACCAACGGCAAATTGAACAAATCCTCTGTATCCAAAATCTAAGTCAAAATCGTCATCTAATCCTTTGTATGCCACCAAATACTTAGCGTTCACAGTTCCTCCGAACCATTCAAAAGAGTCATCAAGTCCGAATGATGCTTGCAAATATTCTAACGTAGTTCCAGAACCCAACGAACCAAAGGTAAATGCGTTTACTTCTTGATTGGGATTGACTGGCACACCAGCAAACTCAACACGAACATACTTTAATGACCCCGAATTGTCGGTATCAACCGTTCCACCGTGCCATGCTTTGTAGCCGCCTTCCAATTGGTCAGAACCACCAGCACGGTTATTTACAGCTTTTCCACAAATTACTAAACCGCCCCAATCACCTGGTTCACGAAAACCGGGGTCTCTTTCAGAAGTGAAAACGATGGGTTCAGCGACAGTTCCATTGGCAATGATTCTACTACCACGTTGAATTACGAGCGTTCCCTTTGTGGCACGGTCTCCGATAATCAAAGTACCTGGGTCGATGGTCAAAGTTCCCGTAACTGCGTTTGCGGCTGATATTTGTAATGTATCACCACCAACCCGAACAAAACCCATGAGTTTATAAATTTTGTCTTTTGTCCATCTAATATCGCCCGTTAAAAGTCCTTTGACCTCAACGATGGTTTTTGCTGGAATCGCCGAAACGGTAACTGCAATTGTTCCAATTTCTGATTTTACGTTGTTATTATCAGTGGCAATAAGAGTAAAGTTTACGACTGAACCTGAAGCGAGGTTCTCAATGTTGTAAACTTTTGAATAAGTTGCCGAAGTTTCACCAGCATAAGTTTTGCTATCAAAAGCAGCACCGTTTTTCAAAACAGTAATCGTTTTTAATCCACCTGGGGCATTTACAGACGCTGCCAAAGTAACGTCCGAACCTACAATTCCTTGAAAAGTTGAAGTTGTTAAAGAAATAGTCGGAGCTGGAACTGGAGCTGCTGTGTCGTCTTTACAAGACTGAAAGAACACACCTAATGAGAAAAGTAATGCTATCACAGCAAAAGATTTTCTTGGAAATGATTGTAAGTTCATAATACTAATTTTAGGTTATTTGATTATTTGTACTAATTAATTGTATAAGAAAGCCCTATCGAATACAGACGACCTGGTTTATAATTTTGAATTACCTCATCATTTTGTCTTTCAAAGTTTCCGTCTCGGTTTCCGTCTTGAAGAATCAAGAACTCTTGATTAAGCAAGTCAGATGCACTCAGTCTCATCACTAAATTTTTACCAATCTTTCTGGAAATATTTAGGTCAATCACGTTTCTTGGCATTTCGTAAAGGTCAGGGTAGCCATCAAAACCCACGGCAAAGATTCTTTTACCCGAAACATTATACAATAAACTACCCTGCCATTTGGTTTCGGGAGTACCGTAATAAAGCCCAGCGTTAACGATGAAAGGTGATTGTCCTTGCAGCGGTCTGTCCACTGGTATGGTTGCCCTTAAATCAGTAACACGGCTTTGAATTAAGGCAGCATTAAACACCAAATTGGTGTTTTGTATGAACGGATTTGAAGATAAATTTCTGAGTGATTTTCTAATTTCAACCTCAACCCCCATATCGTATGCTTGCTCAAAATTGTCAAAATTGAAGTTTTTCGCTCCCAATGAACCAGCATTTGCGTCAATTTCAGCCTCAATAGCATTTTTGAAGTTTTTATAGAAAACCGCAAAACTGACAACCTCAGAAGGCGTAGGATAATATTCCCAACGAAGGTCATAATTATCAATATCAGCCGTCTTTAAGTTTGGATTACCGTTAAAAACTACGTTAAAGTTGAAGTCATAAAACGAAAGTGGAGCGATTTCACGAAACTCTGGACGATTCAAAGATTTTCCGTAAGCAGCTCTCAAGAGCATTTTTTCCGAGAGATTGTACGTTAGATTGGCGGACGGAAGCACACTGGTAACGGGATTATTCACCCGCACCGCAGCACCACCGATGAAAGCACTATTAAGGCTTTGTGTGTTGTCTTCGACACGCACACCCGCAATAATGTTTAGTTTTTTGGTGATAGGGAGATTTACTTGTCCGTAATAAGCAAGTAATTTGTTAGACGCATCGTAGGAATCATTCGGATTGGTCTGTTCATCAATCAAAATACCATTGGGTCCAATGTTGGCTGTTTGAAACAACTGAGTGATGTTAGTAAAGTCTAATTGTGCAAAAGAACTACGTTTGTATCCCAAGTTACGGGTAGCGTAGTCTCGTTGCTTATCTTCATAGAAAAGACCCGCTTTTATCTCTAAATCCCGATCCTTGGTCAAGGCTAATTTTTGTGTTAGGTTCAACGACCCCGTGTAACTATTTTCATCCAATTCTGTGAATACTCTTCCCAAGAAAAAGGCTTGAGCCGTACCAACTGGAATGAACACCGTCCGTTGTCCGTTGTTTAAATCCACATCAGAGCGAAATCTTCTGTAATCGGGCTGGTTTCTGTAAGAACTGTTGTAACCAACAACCCAGTCAATGGATGTTTTCTTATCGTTTAGGTCGTGTTTACCCGTTAACTGCCCTGTGTAGATTCCTCTGAACACTTGGTCAAACGAATTATTATTTTGCGTAGTACCGTTTTCAATAACAGTTCCGAAGCGGTTTGTGTAGTTCCCTAAACTGGATTGATTAAATAAATTTTTAAAGTTTATTTGATGGTTTTCACCTATCCGAACCGTCCAGTTGTGCAAAATACCAACCCTAATAGTGCGGTTGTAGGTGTCGTCATTAAAATCGTATATCTGTGATTTTGTGTTGGCAATGTTAGTATTGAAATCATTACGTTTTGCACGGTAGTACTGCGATAAATTGCTGTACGTAATTGATGTTGTGTTGCCAATCTTAAATAAATCGTTGTCTAAAACTCTCAAACTTGCCGTTAGGGCGTAACGCTGGTCGGGAGTAGCACTTATTTTCTCAGCCTCCCAGTTATTTCTGAAAGCATTACTGTAAGCGGCAATCGTCTCGGCACTTTGTGCGATTGGGTCAATCTTGGCGGGTATGATGCCAGGCAGGTCGTTGTAGCCATTATCAAAACCATTCCAGTAATTTTTCCCTTGTGAAGCTCGTCTAAACTCGTTGAAGGTTGTTCCTTCCCGATAACCAAAAGTGGCATCAAAAGTGAAGGAGGTTCTATCGGGAACACCTTTTGTAAATATTTTAACGATACCACCCCCAAAATCACCAGGAATTTCAGCGGCTGGGGTTTTAAAAATCAAAAAACGGTCTATTTGTGAACTTGGAATAACATCGAATGAAAACGATTTAACGTCAGTTTCCATACTTGGCGTAAAAGCGTTGTGTAACATCACATTGTTATAACGCTGACTCAGTCCACGAATGTTGATAAAACGACCTCCTGTAATTGTTACCCCAGGAATTCTTTTAGCAACTGCGGCAGCGTCTCTATCTTGGGTCTTTGCGATTTGAGCGGCAGAAATACCGCTTACAATTTGCTGAGCGGCTTTAATCTCAGAAATCACCGAAACCTCGGTATTCGTCAATCGCTGTCCAAGTACCTTGACTTCATTCAAGGTTGCCCCTTCTTCTTCGATAAAAGCATTGATTTCCGTAATTTGTTGAGCAAGGACTTTTACATTTTCAATAAATTTGGGTTTGTAACCAACGAAGGAAATTTTCAATTTGTAAGTCCCCACGGGAACTGTACTGATGGAGAAGAAACCGTTGATGTCGGCGGCGACTCCTTTGTTTAAGCCATCAATGAAAACGGTTGCGCCAACCAAATCTTCTTTGGTTTTTACATCTTTAATAGTACCTCTGATTGTGCCGTCTTGGGCGAAAGTGAAAGCGATTGAAGCGATTAGGATTAAAATTGTACTCAGTAATTTTTGCATCATCATATTGGTTTTTTTGTGATGCAAAATTAGAATGACAATATAAACTGTGTGTTATGGGTGTATTATGCTTATGTTATCCTTATGTTACGGAATTGTTAAGAATAAAATTGAAATAAATGGAACTTAGTTTTTTCGCTGTGATATTTGCCGTTCCTCTTTTACCGTTCCCCGTGTACCGCAAAATTATTCGTCAAAATGATAAAATAATCCAACCGTAAAAGTAGCTTTATTTGCAAACTGGCGATAAATAGTTCCATCATTTTGTTGCCACAGAAAAGCCTCTCCAGGTTCAGCTACCTGAAAATATGTGCCTTCGCCATGAATACTAATTCGGTCGGAAAGCTGATATTTCAGACCAGCTCGAAGCGTTGCTAAATACGCAGGTGTAGTATAAGTATCAGGAATTTCTTTCAAAGTATTGACCAGCCCAGCCACGGGTGTAACCGTAAAAAAATGCAAGCCTGCACTAAAACCCACAAAAGGTTTCAATCGCCATTCGGTGGGATACCAGTCAAAATCAAACGTGAAAGGAACTTGGGTAATGGAAACATCGTTGGCAGTAGTTTGTCCTTGAAAACGGTTATTCATCACCCGCAAACCCAAGCCCATCGCAAAGTGTTCGGAAGGAAAATACTTGAAAGACAAGCCATTAGAGATTCCCATTTGTTCGGAGGCAATGCCTTTGTTGGCATTAATGGGCAACAAAAGTCCACTTTGAAAACCCACCGCAAAATGACCAACGGTTTTGGTTTGAGCAATAGTAGGCTTACTAAATATGAAAAATAATATCAAAATAAGAAAATTCTGACGAAGCATAAGGCTGTGTTTATGAGTAAACTTTAAGATGCACGGAAGGCTTCCGTAACGTTAATTTTAATGCTAAATTAAGTGAAATCTTCCAAAAGATAATTATGTAACGAATCTACATTCCAAAATTTCCCCTACCTTTGCAACAGTTTAGGGTGCTTTGTATTTGGCTCGGTACGAATATGATAGCTTAATAGGGAAATCGGTACAAGCCGATACTGTCCCCGCAACTGTAAGTTTTGTAAAGTCGTTTTCATGCTTCAATAACCACTGGGAACAGTTGGCAGTAAACAGTAAACAGTAAACAGAGGTTGATAACATTTCTGATAACTGATAACTGATAACTGGTAACTGACATCTGGGAAGGTTCGGAAAACGATAAAACGAGTCAGGAGACCTGCCTTTTATTATTCTTAATTTGTTGCCTACGGTGGATGGGCAAAATTGAGCGTTAGATTTCCTTTTTTATTTTCTTGGTCAATTCAACGGTACATTCGTTGGTCAAGGCTTAACAGATATTGTTATGTCTTCTATTGTGTATGGAACCCGTTTTTGGGTTATACTTCTCTTGATGGGATTTTTTCCTGTGTATCTCCACGCCCAAGAAATTCCGAATAAACAAATTGAGGAAGTGAAAGTGCTGGGTTTTTCGACTGAACATTTTATGGCGGGCTTGAAAGTACAAAAAGTTGATTCAGCTACTTTGTCCAAATTTCAATTCCAAACCTTAGCCGATTTTTTACAATTTCAGTCACCCGTTGCTTTCAAAAGTTACGGTTCTGGGCAATTGACCAGCATTTCTTTTCGTGGCACTTCCGCCGTGCACACTGCGGTACTTTGGAATGGACTCAACATCAATAGTCCGATGGCGGGGCAAACTGATTTTTCGACGGTGCCAGTATTGGGTTTTGATGAAATGGCAATTCAGTACGGTTCTGCTGCCAGTTGTGTGGGTTCGGATGCCGTGGGGGGAAGTATTTTATTGAGTTCAGTGCCAAAATGGAAACAAAAGGGACTTAATTTAACGCTTGGTGGGCAATATGGAAGTTTTGATAATTATAATTTTCAAACGGGTTTGAGATTTGTGGAAGTCAGTAAATCGGGTTTGCAATTTTCGGGTAAAACTTTATTGTACGGAAGTCAATTCAACAATCAATTCAACGAAATTGAACGCACCGCCAACGATGGCAGAACGTATCCGATTGAGCCTTCCGAAACGGCTCAAAAGGGATTTATTCAAGATTTATATTTGAAGAAAAAGAATGGAAATACGCTTTCTTTGAATATTTGGCTGACCGATAATAAACTTGTCATACAGCCCGATGTGCTTGATTTTAGGGAAATTACGCAGAGCAAAGCCTATCGTTTTTTGACCAATTATCAACTCAAAAATACCAATATCAAAGTAGGGTTTGTTCGGGATATTATTGATTATGGAAAAGGAGATTTTTCATCGCCAAGTCATTCAGAAACAGATCGTTACATTGCCCGAGTTGAACATGAATTATCGTTCAAGAAAGAGAATTCCTTTCGTAATACCACCATCAGAGTTGGGGGTGAATTTGTGCATTTCATCGCAAAAGTTGATGGCTACGGCGGTGGGGCAATTACTGAAAGTCGGCAGGATGTATTTGCACTAATCCGCCAACAATTCACTGAAAAATTAACCACCTCAATTAATCTTCGTCAGGCTTTCTCAACCCGATATGCCGTTCCGTTTACACCCTCTTTCGGGTTGGAATATTCATTAATTTCATCCGAAAAAAATCAGTTGAAATTTTCGGGTAACGTTGCCCGAAGTTACCGTTTACCAACCCTCAATGAACGTTACTGGAAAGTGCTTGGCAATGTGAATATCCGCCCTGAAAGTGGTTTTAACAAGGAAATAGGCATTAATTGGAAACGGATAATTTCGCCAAATCTCAATACTTCTTTGGGAATTAATGCCTATCATAATTTGATTGATGATTGGACTTATTGGAATCCTGACAAGGGTTATCGAGTAGAGAATTTACAGCAAGTTTTAGCCCAAGGATTTGAGCTATCTGGAAATGTTAAATATCTGAAAAATAAGATGTTGGCGGGATTTTCGAGTACCTACGCCTACACTAATTCAAGCCAACAAAAGGTCTATGACGCTTATGCGGTGGACATCATCGGAAAGCAATTAATTTATGTTCCCTTGCACACAATCACGGGAACGGCATACGTGGGTAAAGGCGATTGGTCGTTGAATATTCAAGGACTTTATAACTCCGAACGCTTCATTACTTTCGACCATTCTGGACGACCTTTTCCACCCAATTTCCTACTAAATTCAACGATTTCGGGGAAAGTTAAGGTCGGTAAGATTCAAAGCAATCTAATTTTTCAAGTCAATAATCTGACGGACACAGTTTATCCAAGTGTCCGAAAAAATGCCATGCCTGGGCGGAGTTTTTCGTTGGGTTTGGTGTTTTCGGGAAGTGTTTTCAATTAATAAAATTCAATAATTTTTCATTTATATTAAACAATACAACAATGCAAATCAATTCAAATTTTGTGCGTTCAATTTTCGCAGCATCTTTACTTTTGGGGCTCAATTCATGTACTAAAACTTCCGAACCAGAACCTTCTCAGCCGTATGATGCAGGGGTTTTTGTAGTAAATTCAGGTAATTTTCAAGACAATAACGGGACAATTTCTTTGTACAACCCAACTGTCAAAACGATTTCTTACGATGTTTTCCAAAAAGAAAATACTCGCTCTCTGTCAGGCTTAGTTGCGGGATATGCAGAGTCGGACGGTAAAGGAATAATTTTGGTGGATAACTCTACTAATGGGAAAGATGCTGTAGAAATTGTAACGGCAGGAACATTCAAATCTGTGGCAACGATTAGAGAGGTTGAAAACCCACGAAGTGTAATCAAGGCTGGCACAAATAAAGCTTATGTGGTTTGTTGGGATACTTTTAATCCTGATTTTTCTTATAAATTAGGCTACGTGGCAGTAATTGACCTCATCACAAACAAAATTACCAAGAAAATACCTGTACAAAATGGCTCAGAAGGTATTGTTATTGTGGGTAACGAAGCGTTTATTGGCAATACTCTTTACTCTGGAATAAAGATTTTAACTGTAATTGATATTAGCAAAGATGAAGTATCAAATAAAATTACATTACCCCAATCTGCTGCTAATTTGGTAGTTGATGCTAATAATAAAATTTGGTGTACGGCTGGCAATGAAATTCTTCGTATCAATCCAACTTCTAAAACAATTGAAGCACGATTGAAAGCTGGGACAAGCACATCTAAATCTCCTACTAACTTGGCTATGAATGCCAGTAAAACGGCTATTTTCTTTGAGTATTCATACACAGATACTGCTGATGGATATAAACAAAAAGGAGATATCTACAGCTTCAATGTAACTGATGCTACTATTTCAACTACAACGCCTTTAATAAAACGTACTTTCACGGGTTTTGGATTTGATGCTAAAAATGGAATTATTTATGGGGGAATTACGCCTTCATATAAACAAGCAGGTTATGTAATTAGGTATCAAAGTAACGGAACGTTAATAGATTCAGTGAAGGCAGAAATTGCTCCTGTTGGCTTTTTATTCAAATAATCATTTAATCCCAAAACCATGAAACAGACCTTAAATCCCCGCTTTTTAACGTTGCTTTGCTTCATTTTGGCAATCGCTTTGTTACGCATCGCAAACTCGGCTCAATTAACGCCTTTTGCTCAATATACGCCTCTGGGTGCAATGGGTTTATTTGGTGGAGCGTATTTTAGTAGCCGTTGGAAGGCGTTTGCTTTTCCAATTCTTACGCTTTTGGTGAGTGATTTGGTGATTAATAAAGTTATTTTTCAGGGAAAATACGGTGTAATGTATGATGGTTGGTACTGGATTTACGGCATTTTTGCCCTGATTGTTCTGTTCGGCAAAGTGATTCTTCAAAAAATCAACGTTAAAAATGTAGTGCTTGCGGCAATTGTCGCTTCGGTATCTCATTGGGTTTTGGCGGACACAATGGTTTGGATTGGCGGAGGAACGGATTTGAGAACCATGTTGCCATTGAGCCGTGATTGGGCTGGTTATGTGCAGTGTTTAACCCAAGGTTTTCCGTTTATGAAAAACTTTTTGGTGGGTACATTGGCATACAGTGGATTGATGTTCGGAGCATTTGAACTGTTACAAGTACGTTTTCCAAAATTAGCTTAGTTTCGATGTTTGATGCTCGTTTTTCGATGTTCGGTCGTTCTACGAAAGTTGGACAACGAATAACAAGCATCGACAATCAAACAACCAAAATCAAACATCGAAAACGAACATCAAACATCGACAAACGAATAACGAAAATATGAAAGCTGTTTCCTTCCTTCCTGCCGCAACCCAGATGATTTATGACATGGGTTTGCAAGACCTTTTACACGGGGTAACCTTTGAATGTTCGGAACATTCACGAACTGAAAAACAAATTTTGGTGCGTTGCGTACTGGAAGGAAAAGACTATTCCAGTGAAGAAATTGACCGCATTTTTTCGGCTTCAAAAGCACAGGGTAAAAGTTTATATTACGTTGAAGAAGACAAATTGCAAGCCATCGCTCCCGATGTCGTCATTACGCAAGACGTTTGCGAGGTTTGCCAAATTGACACCAAATGCACGCAAGCGGTGATTGATAATCTTGAAAAAATACCTCTCATCATTACAATAACACCACAAAGCCTGACTGATGTATTTCAGTCTGCCATTACCATAGCTTCGGCATTGGGCAGAGAAGAGGCGGCATATCAGTATTTGGCCAATCTTCAAAGTCGAATTGATACCGCCATTGATAAACTCCGAGAACATCGGGCTTTGCCGAAGCGAGTGATGGTCATGGAATGGATTGAACCCATCTATAACTGCGGACACTGGATTCCGCATCAAATTGCGTATGCGGGTGGGATTGATATGCTTGGGAATCCGTCGGGAGATAGTATCGTTACTCAGTGGGAAAAAGTTTTAAAATATGACCCCGAAGTTTTAGTGATAGCTCCGTGTGGTTTTGAAACCAAACGCAGCCTGGAAGAATTACATTTATTGACTTCTAAAAATGGTTGGGAGAACCTGCAAGCCGTGCAAAATAAAACGGTGTATGTGCTTGATTATGATTTGTTTACCCAACCCAGTGCTTCGACCTTAGTAAATGGTATTGAAATATTGGCAGCCTTGTTTCACCCTACACTTTTCAAAATTCCAGAACCTCTAAAACACAAAGTTTATGCGGTTTTGGAGAACTCCCTTGTCTCGCTTTAACCTTCAAAACTATTTATAACAAATGGAAAAATTAAAAATTGCCTTAGATTGGACTCCAAATACCAACCACACAGGTTTGTTTGTCGCATCGGAAATGGGCTTTTACCAAGAGCAAAATATTGACCTTTCCATTATTTCACCCGCAAACGATAATTATTCCGTAACGCCCGCCAAAAAATTAGAACTTGGGCAGGTAGATTTTGCCATCGTGCCAACCGAAAGTTTATTCAGTCTTTTGCTCAAAGAAAATAGCGTGGAAGTGAAAGGAGTTTATACCATTTTGCAGGAAGATACAAGTGCTATTGTTACGTTGAAATCCAGCGGAATCAATCGCCCAAAAGAGTTAGATTCAAAGGTATATGCTTCATTCAAAGCCCGTTACGAAGATAAAATTGTACAGCAAATGATTGTCAATGATGGCGGAAAGGGCGAAATTATCATTGAATATCCCGAAAAGTTAGGTATCTGGGAAACCATTTTAGCCCAAAAAAGTGATGCCTCTTGGATTTTTAAGGCTTGGGAAGGCATCGAAGCCCAAACACAGGGCGTTGAACTGAACGAATTTAGCCTGAAAGATTACGGGATTCCCTACGGATATTCACCGTTAATTATTGCTAAATCATCGGATATTGAAACGAAAAGTGAAGCCTTCAAAAACTTTGTTACTGCTACTAAAAAAGGCTATTTATTCGCCCAAAATAATCCAGAAAGAGCCGTTGAAATCCTCTCAAAATACGTTCCCAAACGAGATTTGGATAAAATTAATGTCTTGAAAAGTCAAGTGTATTTGAATGAGTTTTATGGGAATGAAAATAATATTGGCAAGATGGAAGCCTCGGTATTTCAAATATTTATCGACTGGCTTTTTGAAAACGGTATTTTAGAAAAACGATTATCAGCGAATGATATTTTTATTAATTTATCGAACCAAACAAACCCATGATTTGGATGATAACGGGTGGGGCAAGAAGTGGGAAAAGTCGTTTTGCCCAAAACACAGCCCTAACATTTTCGCAAAGTCCGATATATGTAGCCACCGCCCAACAATGGGATAGCGATTTTCAGGGAAGAATCAAACGGCATCAATCAGACCGTGATGAACGTTGGACAACCATTGAAGAACAAAAGTTTATCGGCAGTTTGCCCCTTGATAATCAAACCGTTGTGATTGATTGTGCAACGCTTTGGCTAACAAATTTCTTTATTGAAGAAAAATATGATATTGATATTTGTTTGGACAAAGCCAAGATTGAACTTGATTTATTGGCTCAAAAAACGGGAAATTTTATCTTCATCACCAACGAATTGGGCATGGGAGTACACGCTGAAACCGCTATGGGAAGAAAATTTACGGATTTGCAAGGTTGGGTAAACCAATATTTAGCCCAAAAATCAGAGAAAGTAACTTTAATGGTTAGTGGAATTGCTTTATCGGTGAAATAGATGTTTGTTTTCGATGTTGGTTATTCGATGCTCGATGTCCGAATTTCGGAAGAAGCCCAAACATCAAAAACGAACATGAAACATCGAAAAACGAACATCGAGAATGAAAAGAGCCTTAATGAATTGGTCGGGTGGAAAAGATTCTGCCCTTTCGCTTTACCATATTTTACAAAACAAAGAGTATCAAGTCGAACACCTTTTGACTTCCTTGAATGATTCTTTCAAGCGGGTTTCGATGCACGGCGTTCGGGAGGAATTACTCGACCAACAAGCGGAAAAAATCGGTATTGATTTAGTAAAATTACGTTTAGCAGAAACTGTTTCGATGGAAGAATACCAAGCAAAAATGGCAGAAACCATGCAGCCCTTGGTGGATTCGGGCATTGAATATTCCATTTTTGGGGATATTTTCTTAGAAGATTTACGCCAACATCGAGAAGAACGATTGGCTCAAATTGGTATCAAAGGCGTATTCCCAATCTGGAAACGTCCTTCATTGGAATTATTAGATGAATTTTGGGATTTAAGTTTCAAAACAATCGTGGTTGCCATAAACGGAAACGTACTTGATAAATCATTTTGTGGACGGATGCTCGACCGTGATTTTGTGAAAGACTTACCCCCAGGCGTTGACCCTTGCGGTGAAAATGGCGAGTTTCATACCTTCGTTTTTGAAACGCCTTATTTCAAAAGTCCTATCAATTTTGAACTCGGAGAAACCGTTGATAAAACCTATCATTTCAAAAATTCAGACGGTGATGATTTGACTTCTACCTACTTTTTTACTGATTTAATACCTGTGAGTTAAAATTTAAAACCATGGAAAAACACGTAGCCGACAGTTGCCCAAGATGTGGCGATATTTTTACTTGCAAGGCAAACACCATTTTGCAATGCGACTGTATGAAATTGGTTTTAACCAAAGCTGAAACTGAATACATTGCCGACATCACCCAATGGGATTATGACGGTGGTTGTTTGTGTAATAAATGTCTGTTGGAACTGCAAAACGAGTACCACAGGCTTCGACCTGTAAACTAATCACCCCACCCTCGGACAACGTTTAAATTCCTTCGTTCTATCAAAAAGATAACGGTAAGTAACATATTCTTTATCACGAGTTGTGCCTAATTGCGAGACAAAACGGTTCATTTTTGGATTAAAATCACCCACCCAATTCATATCAATGGTTTCGTACTGATAATGTGGATTATCACGCCCCGCCTGCCGAAAACGCAAAGCAATTGCCGACTCAACGCCCTTACCCTGATAGTCGGGAATCACCCCAAAAATCACCCCACAAGTACGGGTAATTACGCCCCGCATCAATAAAAGAGCGAATTTTAACTTCTGCCAAGTGCCAAATTTACCATCCATGTATTTCACAATCTGGTTCAAATCTGGAATCACGATAAAGAACGCCACTGGACGTTCGCCAGCGTAGGCAAACCAGGTTAATTGCTCATCAATAATGGGTTTCATGGTTTTTACCAAACTTTGGGCTTGGTCTTCGGTCATTTCTTTTACACCAGGAAATTTTGCCCAACCTTCATTAAAAATCGTTCTGAAATCCTCGCCGTATTTGGCTAATTTTGCTTTCTCAATCTTCCGAAAAGAATACTCTGGATTGTTATAAATCCGCTGGGCTTTGTCTTCCACACTTTGAGCTACGGTTGCAGCCTTGATGGGCGTAACATAAACGTATTGTTGGAAATAATCTTTGAAGCCATAATTTTCAAAAAACGGGATATAATAAGGCTTCGTCCACGGCATTTTGTAGGTTGGTTCGTATTGCCAGCCCTTAATCATCAGCCCCCAAAAGGAATCTCGTTCGCCAAAATTGATGGGACCATCCATTGCCTCTATACCTTTTGAAATTAGCCAATTTTTACAAGTTTCAAATAACAAAAAAGCCGCTTTTTCGTCCTCGATGCACTCGAAAAAGCCCATTCCGCCCGTGGGTTGGTCTTCTTTGGTGGCGGTTTCGTGATTGATAAAAGCCGCCACTCGCCCGATGGTTTTTCCAATGGAATCTTGCAAGATCCAGCGGATAGCCTCACCGTGTTTGAAGTATTTATTTTTCTTGGGGTCAAAAGTATTTTCAATATCTTGGTCAAGTGGGCGAATCCAATTATCGTCTTCGGCGTATAATTTTACGGGCAGCAAAAGGAACTCTTTTTGAAGGGTTGCATCGTCAGCAACTTCGATGATGGTCATGGTGGTTTTGGATTTATTTTTTTGGTAAAGATAGGGGATTTTGAGCTACTTAGTTACTTGGTTACTTAGTTAGTAACCAAGTAACTAACGTATATTTGTATCAATGAATTTATATTTTTAAGGTTATTCATTTATCATTTGAATCCAAAACCTTCCCAATCCATCATAATTTAGTAATTTTACAAAAAAATAAAAAACTATAAAGATGGTCAATAAAGAACTTGTCATAAATCATAAAAGATTTTACGGAAACCATGAAAAAACATTATGGCGACCGTTTAGCGAAGATAATTCTTTACGGCTCGTATGCCCGTGGGGATTTTAATGAGGAATCTGATATTGATTTTATGGTTATTTTGAAAGATGAACAAGTAAAAGCAGCAAAGGAAATTACCTACACATACAAACTTTTAAATGAATTAACCTTGAAAAACGATGTATGGATTTCAAGGTTTGCAACATCTTTGATAAAATTTGAAACCGCTACCAAGGTTTTGTATAGATTTGTAAGAAAAGAAGGAATAAAAATCTATGAATGAGGATATTAAAATAGTGTTGATTTAGCCACTGATATTTTCGGCAATTTGTCATTGCGAGTGCAACGAAGCAACCTGTCCTCTTACGAGAAAAGATTTTCAAATACAATTGCATCAATCACACAGATTGCTTCGTTGCACTCCCAATGACAAAATCATAAACAAATGCAAAAATTATAAACTTTTGACGGAAGAATTTATCAATTTTATAAAAGAAATATATCAAAGTAATTATTGTAAAATATTAAATATCAATACTTTGTAATAAATCAACAATTTCAATCTCAACAATTTATCCCGAATGCAACCATTAAAAATATATAATACCCTCAGCCGAGAAAAAGAATTATTTACCCCTCTGAACGCCCCACACGTGGGAATGTACGTTTGCGGACCAACCGTTTACAACTATGTCCACTTGGGCAATGTCCGCACGTTTATGACTTTTGATGTGCTGTATCGTTACCTTTCGCACATTGGTTACAAGGTTCGTTATGTTCGTAATATTACGGACGTAGGGCATTTGGTGGGCGATGGCGATGAAGGCGAAGACAAAATCGGGAAAATGGCGAAGTTAGAAAAACTTGAACCCATGGAAATCGTCCAACGCTACACCAACGATTTTCATAAGGTTTTGGAACAATTTAATTTCTTGCCACCCAGCATTGAACCTTCGGCAACGGGGCATATTGTGGAGCAAATTGAAACCACTAATTTGCTCATTCAGAAAGGATTAGCCTATGAATCAAACGGTTCGGTTTATTTTGATATTGCCAAATACAACGAGCAAGGTGGCGAATACGGTAAACTCTCGGGCAGAATTTTGGACGATTTATTAACCGAAACCCGAGATTTGGATGGCGTTGGCGAAAAACGCAGTCCACTCGATTTTGCCCTTTGGAAAAACGCCTCTCCCGAACACATCATGCGTTGGAATTCACCTTGGGGCGAGGGCTTCCCAGGTTGGCATTTGGAATGTACTTGTATGAGTACCAAATATTTAGGCGATAGTTTCGATATTCACGGAGGCGGAATGGACTTGAAATTCCCGCATCACGAATGTGAAATTGCCCAAGCCAAAGGAGCCAATAATCGTGAGCCAGTACGTTACTGGATGCACTCGAATATGCTGACGGTGAACGGGCAAAAAATGTCTAAATCGTTGGGCAATTCTTTCTTGCCTGCCGAACTGGTAGCAGGAACGCACCCATTGTTGGAACAGGCGTATAGTCCCATGACGGTACGGTTTTTTATGTTGCAATCACAATACAGAAGTACGCTTGATTTTTCGAATGATGCCCTCAAAGCGGCTCAAAAAGGCTACAAACGCTTGATTAATGGATTAAGAATCGTGAAGAATTTGCAATACGTTGCTGACGAATCTGAAGGAATCAGTGAAGAACATATTGCTGAAATTCAGAAAGGAATTCAAGGCTGTTATGATGGTCTGAACGATGATTTGAACACTGCCGTAACTATTGCAGGTTTGTTCACATTAGTTAAGAAAATCAATCAATTATACATGGGGCAAGTAAAATTTTCACAAATTGGCGAAGAAAACTTCAACCTTTTGAAAGAAAAATTTGTCTTGATAATAGAAGACGTCTTAGGAATCATCGAAGAGCAAAGTACTTCAATTGATGCCTTCGCCACGGGAATGTTGAATTTGTATAAAGAACACAAAGAAGCAAAACAGTACGATAAAATTGACGAAATTAGAACGTATTTCAAAGCTAACGGCTTAGTAATCAAAGATATGAAGACCCGAATTGATTGGGCTTATGAGGAATAAAAAATGAGAACACCCACCATTACGCCCATGATAAGGGCAATTATTTTTATCAACATTGCCGTATTTGTCGTACAAGCTATCAATCCACAATACGACCGCATGATTGTGTCGTTGTTTGGACTACATTATTTTACCTCCGAACAATTTAATCCGATTCAGTTGGTAACGTATATGTTTGTCCACGCTGATTTTAGTCATATTTTGGGGAATATGTTTGGGCTATTTTTCTTGGGACCCATTCTAGAAATGTTTTGGGGTGATAAAAGATTTTTGATATTTTATTTTGTTACGGGAATAGGGGCAGGTTTGTTGTATATGGGGTTGAAATATTATGATTTTCACGCCTTACAGGTGGCAACAGAAACCTATATTCAGAATCCAGATTTGAGCCAGTTTCAAAACTTAATCAAACAGTTTTATTCAGAAGGAATACCATCATCGGTTTTTAACTCAGTGGAGAATGCGAACAATATTTCCTTGAAAGAATCTGTATTTGTGGTAGAGGAAAGCATGAAAGCTGTTCTAAATACACCCATGATTGGGGCTTCAGGGGCGGTTTTTGGTATTATGGCAGGTTTTGGATTATTATTTCCAAATACCGAACTAATGCTGTTGTTTTTTCCTTTTCCAATTAAAGCTAAATATTTTGTAACTTTTTACGCTGCTTACGAAATTTATGCAGGATTAAACAAAATGCCAGGCGACAACGTAGCCCATTTTGCCCATATTGGCGGTATGGTTTTTGCTTTTATTTTAATAAAAATTTGGGGAAAAGAGCGGAAAAGTTTTTACTGAGATTAAAGTATTAAGTACCAAGTATTAGGTATTAGATCTTTTGAAAAAATACTAAAAATTTAATCTAAGTTGTCGTAACATTTTGTAAACCAAATCGTTATCTTTAATATATTTTTACGCAACAAATAAATTTCATTGAAACTGTTAATTGATAACTGTTTACTGATAATTGAGAGCAATGAGTGGAATCTTAGACGATTTTAAAGACGCTTTTTCAAAGCGAAACAACGGTTTAATTCAACTAATTTGGTTGAATGTGGCGGTGTATGTCGTCATGCTAATTTTTTGGATTGGTGTAAACGTGTCGTTCGGTTCGGATGCTTGGTTCGAGACGATTCGTGCCTACATCAGCCTAAAACCCGCTTTGAGTACATTTCTTTTTCGTCCTTGGACAATCCTGACCTATTCGTTTATTCATTCAGTTTCGCCTTTTCATCTGTTTTTTAATATGTTGATGCTCTATTGGTACGGAGCAATTATTCAAGAGTTTTTGGGTAGTAAAAGACTAATTAATATTTACATTTTAGGGGCATTATTTGGCGGATTATTAGCTTTAATTGCTTTTAACTTTATACCATTTTACAAACCCCATGCCGATGTAATCATCATCGGAGCATCAGGCAGTGTGATGGCAATTATGTTTGCCGCTGCTACCTTAGTGCCAGATTATACATTTTTCTTGTTTTTGATTGGTCCCGTAAGAATAAAATATATTGCTGCTTTCTTCTTTTTGGTGTCATTGGCAGGGACAATTGGCACAAATGCGGGTGGTGAAATTGTCCATTTGGGTGGAGCATTATTAGGTTATTTATACGTAAAACAACTCCAAGCAGGGAGAGACTGGGGAAGTCCGATAGATTCAACGGTTGATTTTTTTCAAAATATATTCAAACGCACCGAAAGACCAACCATCAAAGTAACGCATCGTCAAAAGGAAACGGCTTACTCTAACTCACCCGCAGGTGTGGGTGCAGGCTATCCAGATGATGATGAAGTGGATGAAATCTTAGATAAAATTTCTCGTTCAGGTTATGAAAGTTTGACCAAGGAGGAGAAACAGAAATTGTTTAAGGCTTCGCAGAAATAGAAGCCACAAAATAAGACGCTTTACATTTTATTTGAAAATGTAAGAATTAGAAATATTACCTCTAATATGAAAAAAACCTTAGACTATTTCCTCAGTAGTATTTACCTCGTTTATTTTTTTTTAATCCTACTGATATTTCACCCCATCCAAGCCTTATGTTTTAATTTATTTGGGCAGCGAGTTCATCAAAGATCAGTTCATATGATGAACTTTTTTTTGTTATACGGCGTGAAGATATTGGGGACAGGTGTTTCATTCATAGAAAAAACAAAACTACCAACCGACAAACCCATCATTTTCATTGCCAATCACCAATCATTGTTTGATATTATTGGGATGATTTGGTTTTTGCGTCAGCACTTCCCCATTTTCGTCTCCAAAATAGAATTAGCCAAAGGTATTCCTTCCATTTCTTATAATTTACGGAAAAGTGGTGCCGCCATCATCGACCGTAATGATGGAAAGCAAGCAACGGTAGAGATTGCAAAGTTGGGCAAAATGATAGAACAAACAAATTTCTCTGCCTGTATTTTCCCCGAAGGTACTCGTTCACGCACGGGTACGATGAAGCCTTTTGCAGTAGGGGGTGTGGCAATTTTACTGAAAAAATCTCCCAATGCCTTAGTCGTTCCCATCGCTATTGAAAACGTAAATAAGTTTAATCCGAAAAGTTACTTCCCATTAGTAAGTCTTCAAAACCTTATCTGGACGTTGCTACCACCCATTGACAGACAAGATAAATTACCCGAAGAAATTGTGGAAGAAGCCAGATTGGCAATTGCTGAGGTGGTTGAAAGATACTCCCTCTAACTGTTTTCCCTCAATAAAAATCCGTAAATTTGTACTAATGACTTAGATTCTTTCCATATTGGAACGAATTAGAAACATTTTGAAATAGGAATAGTTAAATCTATACTTGAAGCAACGACAACATAAAATCGCCCCATGAAAATTACTCCAGGCAAATTATTAGCACAAATAAATACCCCCGAAGATTTGAGGACAAGAGACCGTTCGGAATTGACCCAAATCTGTGATGAACTTCGTCAGTACATTATTGATGATGTATCAGTATTTGGAGGGCATTTTGGGGCTTCATTGGGCGTAGTGGAACTTTCAGTGGCTTTGCATTATGTCTTCAATACGCCCAACGACCAATTGGTCTGGGATGTTGGACATCAGGCTTATGGACATAAAATCTTGACGGGTCGCAGAGAGGATTTTCATACAAACCGATTGTATGGTGGCATTTCGGGCTTTCCAAAACGCAAAGAAAGTAAATACGATGCCTTTGGCGTGGGTCATTCCTCTACGTCTATTTCGGCGGCGTTGGGAATGTCGGTGGCTTCACAATATTTGGGTGAAAAAGACCGCCAACACATTGCCGTGATTGGCGATGGCTCAATGACGGCAGGAATGGCTTTTGAAGCCATGAACCATGCAGGAGCAATTTCAAACAATATGATTATCATTTTGAATGATAATTGCATGGCGATTGACCAAAATGTGGGGGCTTTGAAAGAATATTTAACCGATATTACCACTTCGCACACCTACAATCGTGTGAAGGATGATGTTTGGAAATTATTAGGTAAAATGTCCAAATTTGGTAAATCTGCCCAAGATATTGTTTCAAAAATTGAGAATGGATTAAAGGCAACTTTGCTGCAACAAAGTAATCTTTTTGAATCATTAAATTTAAGATATTTCGGTCCTATTGATGGACATGATGTGGAATATTTAGCAACGGTTTTGGAAGATTTAAAAGATATTCCAGGACCTAAAATATTACATTGCATCACTACGAAAGGTAAAGGTTATGCCCTTGCTGAAAAAGATCAAACCCTTTGGCACGCTCCTGGAAAATTTGATAAGGTTACGGGTATTATCAAAAAAACAATCTATACAACCCCACAAGCCCCTAAATATCAGGATGTTTTTGGAAATACTATCGTTGAATTAGCGGAACTAAACTCGAAAATTGTGGGTGTAACGCCAGCCATGCCTTCGGGAAGTTCGTTGAATGTGATGATGAAAGTTATGCCCAACCGTGCTTTTGATGTAGGCATTGCCGAACAACACGCCGTAACTTTTTCGGCAGGTATGGCGACGCAAGGTTTGACGGTTTTTTGTAATATTTATTCAACCTTTATGCAACGTGCCTACGACCAAGTGGTGCATGACGTGGCGATTCAAGAATTACCCGTAATTTTTTGTCTCGACCGTGCAGGTTTTGCAGGTGCAGACGGACCAACGCATCATGGGGCGTATGACATTGCCTACATGAGATGTATCCCAAATATGATTGTCTTTGCTCCGATGAACGAAAAGGAACTTCGGGATATTATGTTTACAGTTTCTCAGGATGATTTTAAAGATTTAAAGAGTTGTATTTCAATACGTTATCCACGTGGCGAAGGTGTGATGCCCAATTGGAAAACACCTTTTGAGAGGATGCAAATTGGGCAGGGGCGGAAGGTCAAAGAGGGTGAAAATGTAGCAATTCTGACGATTGGACACATCGGTAATTATGTTGTTGAGGCTTGCGAAATGTTGGAAAAAGAAGGCATCAATCCAGCTCATTACGATATGCGTTTCGTGAAGCCTTTGGATGAAGTAATGTTACACGAAATCTTCCAGAATTATAATAAAGTAATCACCGTGGAAGATGGTTGTATTCAAGGAGGATTTGGTTCGGCAGTGGCAGAATTTATGTTAGACCATGATTATTCAGCTCAAATAAAACGCCTCGGAATGCCCGATAGAGTTATTGAACATGGCGAGCAAATTGAGCTCCACCGTGAATGTGGTTTCGACCCCGATGGCATTGCAGATGCCGTCAGAGCAATTTTGGGAACAAAAAAAGTAAAAACCAAAACTGAAAAAATTACCTTCATACTGAATTAAATAGGAAATTCCTTCATTTTTGGAGGGATTTTTTGTTTAGAATCTTTCTGAATTTCACAAAATATAAATCCATATTTGTTAATTCACTACCTTTATTCAATGAAAAAAATTATTGCCATATCGTTAAGTATTCAAATTCTGTTGGGGAGTCTATTCCCAAGAATTGATGCTGCGGAATTGGCAAAGATTGGTGATTTAATTGAGCATTATCAAGAACATAAATCTGCTGAAAATCAAGAGTTTAGCTTTATTGATTTTTTAATTATGCACTATTCAACTTCTTCAAACCATACTAAAACTGCCAAACATTCACACCATAATCTTCCCAATTTGAATTCGCATAATATGGTTATAACCTATTGCGAACCTACTTTCAAAACAAATATTCCTTCTTTTGAGGCTAATTTTAAGCCTTTTTCTGAGCCAAACTTCTCTTGGCAAAACCTTTATCATTTCTCTATTTCTCGCACGTTGTTGAACCCTCCCAGATTTTCGGTAAACGGTTAAAGGTGAACGGTGAACGGTAGTTCTTGTTCATTTAAAAATTCATGGATTCAGCCCCGTGGTTGGTATCCTCACCAAACACACGTGCGAAAGCAGCATTGGTTTGCGTGCTTACGCAAATGTGGTTGGCGAAGACACCCAACCACAAGACAAAACATCGAATTACGAATAGGGAAAATAGAACAACAATCATCGAAAAAATAAATAATGATAGATAAAATCATTCGGTTCAGTATATATAATAGACTGATAATCATTGCTTTAATATTGGGTTTAGTGGCTTGGGGGAGTTATTCACTTACCCAACTGAATGTTGATGCCCTGCCTGATATTACTTCTAATCAGGTTCAAATTCTTACTAATTCCCCCGCTTTACCCGCCACGGAGGTTGAGAAATTCATTACTTATCCTTTGGAAATGAGCCTAAGAACTGTTCCAAATACTAAAGAAATTCGGTCATTTTCTCGCATGGGATTATCAGTCATTACGGTTGTTTTTGAGGATGATATTCCGATGGAAACGGCTCGCCAGCAGGTTTCTGAAAAACTCCGTGGGGCTGAACCTAACTTGATGGCAGGGGCGGGGCGTCCAGAAATGGCACCCATCACTACGGGTTTGGGAGAGTTTTATCAATATACTTTAACCGTTGCCGAACCTCAAAAATCTAAGTATTCCTTGACCGATTTACGCACCATGCAAGACTGGATTGTAAAGCGTCAATTGCTTGGAATTAAGGGAGTTGTGGAAATCAGTTCTTTCGGAGGGAAACTGAAACAATATGAAGTTGCCATAAACCCTGAACGGTTGCGGAGTATGAATTTAAGTATTTCAGAGGTGTTCAAAGTTCTGCAAGAAAGTAATTCTAACTCGGGTGGGGGTTATATCGAAAAGGGTACAGACGCTTATTTTATTCGTTCGGAAGGAATGATAAAAAATTTGGAAGACATTGAAAATGTTGTAGTTACTAATCGTGGAAGCGTGCCTGTGTTGGTGCGTGATGTGGCAACGGTGCAATTTGGACACGCTGTTCGTTATGGAGCAATGACACGCAACGGTGAAGGCGAAATTGTGGGTGGAGTTGTCCTTTTACTGAAAGGCGAATCTGCCCAGAAGGTGGTAATTGAGGTAAAAAAACGCATTGAAGAAATCCAAAAGTCATTACCCGAAGGCGTTAAACTTACTGCCTTTATCGACCGTAGTAAACTGATTGACAGGGCAATGGGTACAGTGAAACGTAATTTAGTTGAGGGTGGATTGATTGTAGTGTTCATCTTAGTACTGTTGTTAGGTAACTGGCGGGCGGGCTTAATTGTGGCTTCGGTGATTCCGTTGTGTTTATTGTTTTCATTCAGTATGATGCAACTTTTTGGCGTTTCTGCCAATTTAATGTCTTTGGGTGCGATTGATTTTGGATTGATTGTGGATGGGGCGGTGATTATTGTGGAGGCGGTGATTTTTCAGTTAGCCACAGCCCTCCAGCCCCCAAAAGGGGAGCTAAAATCGGACTCGGAAACTCCCCTTTTGGGGGCTGGAGGGCTTGACATTGTTTACCAAGCCACCGTAACTATCAGAAAATCAGCGGCTTTTGGCGAGATTATTATTTTGATTGTCTATTTACCCATTTTGGCTTTGTCTGGAATTGAGGGCAAGATGTTTCGCCCGATGGCACAAACGGTGGGCTTTGCCATTTTTGCTGCTTTGATTTTATCCTTAACCTACGTTCCGATGATGTCAGCGTGGATATTAACCAAAAATATCAGCCATAAAGAAAATATTGCTGATAAAATTATTGGTTTTTTATATCGTATTTATGATAAAAGTTTACGACGTATTTTGAAAATAAATAGTTGGGTAACAATTGGAATATCAGTATTAGTTTTCGTAGGTAGTTTGCTGATATTCAAGACCTTGGGAGGTGAATTTATCCCTGAATTGAATGAAGGAGATTTTGCTGTGGAGATGGTTTTGCACAGTAATGCATCACTTTCGCAGAGTGTGAAAATGAATAATGAAGCACAAAAAATCTTGCTTCGTGAATTTCCCGATGAAGTTTCGCAGGTGGTTTCTCGGATTGGTGCTTCCGAAATTCCTACCGACCCAATGGGTTTGAATTCCTGCGATTTGATTATTGATTTGAAAGATTCTGAATCTTGGAAAAAAGCCGAAACTATGGAAGAACTTTCGGAGAAGATGCGTGAAAAATTACAACAATTACCAGGTATTGGTTTTGAGTTTACCCAACCCATCCAGATGCGGTTTAATGAGTTAATTGCGGGTGTAAAATCAGATGTTGCCATCAAAATTTATGGAGAAGATTTAGATATTCTTTACGAAAAAGCCCAAGAAGTAGCCCATAAAATCAGGAAGATTGAAGGTATCGGTAGTTTGAAAGTACAGCAAATTGAGGGAGTTCCGCAAATGGTTGTGGCGTATAATCGTCAAAAAATTGCTCAGTATGGTCTGAAAATCAATGACTTAAATGTTTTGCTGAAAGCGGCTTTTGCGGGTGAACAAGCGGGTGTGGTGTATGAGGGCGAAAAGCGTTTTGATTTGGTAATTCGTTTAGATTCTGCCTATCGAAAGGATATACAGCAAGTTCGTGATTTGTATTTAGATTTACCTAATGGCGGTAAAGTACCATTTGCCGAAGTAGCGGATATTGATTATCAAGATGCTCCTTCTGAAATCGCAAGAGATAATACTCGCCGTAGAATCTCCATCGGAATCAATGTTCAAAATCGAGATGTTGAGAGTTTAGTAACTGATATTCAGGAAGTTATTAATCAAAAAGTAAAAATACCTGTTGGCTATTCCATTGAATACGGAGGAGCTTTTGAGAATCTGGAAGCCGCCAAAAGCCGCTTATCTTTGGTCGTTCCGCTTTCATTGATTCTGATTTTTATTCTATTATTTTTCACTTTCAATTCCTTCTCCGAAGCCCTGATGGTTTTCATCGCCATTCCGCTTTCTGCCATTGGTGGAATTTTGGCTCTTTGGTTGCGTGATATGCCCTTTTCGGTGTCGGCGGGGATTGGATTTATTGCCCTTTTTGGGGTAGCAGTTTTGAATGGAATTGTCTTGATTTCACAGTTTAATCTCCTTGAAAATCAGGGATTTATCAATATTAAACAACGGATTATGGAAGGAACGAAAACTCGATTTCGTCCCGTGATTATGACGGCTGCCGTAGCATCTTTGGGTTTTCTTCCGATGGCTCTCAGCAGCTCGCCAGGGGCAGAGGTTCAACGTCCTTTGGCAACTGTGGTCATTGGCGGTTTGATCACAGCAACACTTTTGACTTTGATAGTTTTGCCCGTGATTTATTTGGTTTTCAAAGGCAGGAAAGGAGAAGAAGGGAAGGAAGGAAGACAGGGAGAAAAGAGTTTGATGGTTGCGAGTTTTATTTTTGGGATTTTCTTTTTAGGAAATGATGTAAAAGCCCAAATTCCAAATAGCCTCACCCGAAGCGTCAGTCGCCCCAACCCCTCTCCCGTGGAGAGGGGGGGCAGCGTGCATGAAAACTCCCCTCTCCACAGGAGAGGGGTCGGGGCGACCGACGCTTCGGGTGAGGTTGTTTCACTTGAAATGTGCATTGAAAAAGCCATTCAAAATAATCAAAATATCAAAATTTCGGCCTTAGAAATATCTAATAATCAGGCACTTATCGGTACGGCTCGTGAATTGCCCAAAACTAATATTGATGTGCAATATGGACGCACGCAGGTATATACGGGCAATGATGTAACGTTTAGTTTTGGGCAAAATTTTGCTTTGCCAAGTCTTTACCGAGCCAATCAAAATCTATTAAAAAATAATGTTTTGACGGCTGAAAAGCGAGCTAATTATACTAAAAATCAACTCGTTGCTGAGGTCAAAAATGTGTATTATCAATGGCTGTATAATGTGCAGTTAATCAGACTTTTAAAGCAACAAGATAGTTTATATACAATGGCTTTTCGAGCGGCTTCGGTTCGGTATAAAACTGGGGAGAGTAATTTGTTGGAAAAAATATCTTCCGAAACTCGTTTACGGGAAATTCAAAATCAAATTCAGATGCACGAAGCCGATAAAAAAGTGCTAATTGAACAGATGAAATTTCTGCTCAATACGACTGAAAATATTATTTTAGAAGAAAATATTTTTAACAAAAAACAGATGATAATTAATGAGTTAAATGTTTTGGCGAACCCTTTTTTGGATATTTTAAAACAACAAAATGAGGTCAGTAAGTTACAAATTAGTTTAGAAAAAGAAAGGTTAAAACCTGATTTTAGAGTGGGAATTATCAACCAGAGTATTGAGCAGAATTATAATCAAAATGTAGTTCAATTGGGTGTAAATGTTCCCATTTTTAGAAAAGCACAGCAATCCCGAATTTCGTCCGCCAAAATCAATGAACAAATTAGTAATCAGCAAGTTCAGTTGGCACAAAATCAATTAGAAAGTCAATTGAATTCATTAAAAATTCAGTACGAAAAACGTAAAAATTCCTTGGATTACTACGAAAAATCAGCACTTCCCCAAGCTGATTTAATTATCAAAACTGCTACTAAAAGTTACCAATCGGGTGAAATTGAATATGTGGAATTTGCACAAAATATTACCCAAGCATGGCAGATAAAAGAACTGTATCTGTCTGAATTGCAAGGATTTAATCAAATTATTATCAACATCGAAACCATTATTGGAAATGAATAAGTTAATTAAAAATTCTGCCCTTGTCGGTGAAGACACCAACCACGGGGCGAGAACAATCCACAGGATGGAAATAATCCGAAAAATAGCCCCCATTTTTTTACTATTATTTTCTATCTCTTGTTCAAAGCAAACCCCACCCAAAGAAGCGGAAAAAGAAGCCGTTTCAGATCTTGTTACGCTTACATCCGAACAAGCAAAAAACGCTAATATTATCGTTGGAAATTTTGATCAAACTCTGCTCTCCGAAGACATAAAAGCCAACGGTATGGTAGATGTACCACCGATGAATATGGCTTCTGTGAGTGTGCCGATTAATGGTTTTGTCAAAAGTACAACCGTTTTATCAGGCTCATTTGTGAAAAAAGGAGCAGTTTTGGCGGTTCTCAATAGTATGGAGTATGTTCAGATGCAACAAGATTATTTACAAAACCTTAGTCGGCTGAAATTTTCTGAACAAGAATTGGAACGCCAAACCGTTTTATCGCAGGAAGACGTGGGAGCAAAGAAGAAACTACAACAAGCCGAAGCCGATGTTTCCTTTGTAAAAGCCAGCATGAAAGGACTGGAAGTGAAACTGCAAATGGTTGGTTGTCAGGTAGATAATCTTAAAAAAGGACAAATTTCTTCCACGATAAATGTTCATTCTCCGATTGATGGGTTTGTTAAGACAACCAATTTAGCCATTGGAAAAAACGTTTTACCAAGTGATGTTTTATTTGAAATCACAGGCAATGCTCATAAACATTTAGAGTTGAAAGTATTTGAAAAAGACATCAATAAAATTAGAATTGGTCAAAAAATCATTATCGAAAATCCCAAATTTGAAGGAAGCGAGATGATGGCAACCGTTTTTTTAGTCGGTAAAAATGTGGATATGGAAACCAAAAGTATCAACATTCATGCTCATTTGAATAGTGAAAAAGCAGAAGAGAGGCTCACCGTCGGGCAATATGTGAACACTCGAATCCTCACGGGAAACCGTACTGCTTGCACTTTGCCCGAAACAGCCATCGTCAGGCGGGGCGAAGGAGGTTTCATCTTTGTCCAAACCAAAGAAAAAGTTTTTCAACAAATATCGGTTAAATTAGGGCTTTTTGAAAAAGGGGATATCGAAGTTTTTATAGATAAACCGATTGATAATCAGAAGATTGTGAAATCTGGGGCTTCGATTTTGCAAGCAGTTTTGAGTGGGGGAGAAGAGGAGTAAATGAAACTATTTTGATTTAATGGTTATTATACTAAAAGTACATTATCAACATAATTCATGAACGATTTTGATTACAAAAAAGCCCTTTCGAAAGTCCCCGAAGAACCTGGGGTTTATCGGTATTTTGATGCGGATGGAACAATTATTTACGTCGGAAAAGCTAAAAATCTCAAAAATCGGGTAAGTAGTTATTTCGTAAAATCTAACCAGCACGACCGTAAAACGATACGACTGGTTTCTCAGATTCGTAACCTTGAATTCACCATCGTAAATACTGAATTTGATGCTCTTTTATTGGAAAATACGCTCATTAAAAAGCATCAACCCAAATTCAATATTTTGCTTCGGGATGATAAGATGTACCCCTTTTTGTGTATTACCAATGAGCATTTTCCCAAGATTATCACCATTCGTAGAGTCGATAAAAAATTAGGAACTTTCTTTGGTCCTTTTGCCAATTTGAAAGTGATGTATTCCATTCTGGATGTCTTCAAACAGTTATATAAATTCAGAACTTGCAACCTCAATCTATCGCCCAGAAATATCGAAGAACGAAAGTTTAAGGTTTGCTTGGAATATCACATCGGCAATTGTAAGGGTCCTTGTGAAGGCATACAAACTGAACCTGATTATTTATCCGAAATTGACCAAGCTAAAAATATCTTAAAGGGTAATATGGGGCTTCCGAAGCAATATTTTGAAGAAAAAATGCACGAAGCCGCCAGTAAATTAGCCTTTGAAGAAGCCCAAGAATTTAAGGAAAAATTGGCATATTTGGTTAATTTTCAGAGTAAATCTACTGTTGTCAATCCCAATATTAAAGATGTTGATGTATTCTCGATTGTATCGGACGAAGAGGCGATTTACTTCAATTTTATGAAGGTTCAAAACGGATTTATCACGCAATCACAATCGTTGGAAGTAAAGAAAAAATTGGATGAAACCGAAGAGGATATTCTCACGATGATGGTCTGGGAAATGCGTGATAAATACGAAAGCGAAGCCAAAGAAGTCATAACAAATATTCCACTTTCGGTTGAGTTGAAAGGCGTAGAAAACACGATTCCTCAAATTGGTGATAAGCGAAAATTATTAGATATGTCATTGAAAAACGTCTTGTATTTCCGTAAAGAAAAAGCCGATAGTAAGGCATCCGAAGAAAGTGCAGGAGATTCAAAAATGCGTATTTTACTGACTTTGAAAAATGATTTACGGATAAAAACCGTTCCAAAACACATTGAATGTTTTGATAACTCTAATATTCAAGGCACAAATCCCGTTTCAGCAATGGTTTGTTTCAAAAATGGGATGCCTTCCAAAAAAGATTATCGTCATTTCACGCCCAAAACGGTGGTCGGTCCAGATGATTTTGCTACGATGCGAGAAGTAATTGGTCGCCGCTACACAAGGCTTTTGGAAGAAGAAGCTCCTCTGCCCGACTTAATCATTGTTGATGGTGGCAAAGGACAATTAAGTGCCGCTTGCGAAGCCCTAAAAAGTTTAGGATTATACGGAAAACTGCCCATCATTGGTATCGCCAAGCGTTTAGAAGAAATTTATTTTCCCGAAGATAGCATTCCATTATATATTGATAAAAAATCAGAATCCTTGAAACTCATTCAACGTTTGCGAGACGAAGCCCACCGATTTGGCATTACCAAACACCGAGATAAACGCTCTAAGAATTTCATTATCAGTCAGTTAGAAAGCATAGAAGGCATCGGAAAATCAACAGCCGAAAAACTCTTAAAGCATTTCGGAACGGTTAGTAATATTTACAAAGCCTCACCCGAGGAATTGGAAACGTTGATGGGCAAAGGAAGAGCTTTGAAAATAAGGCAACAGTTGGAAATTGTGGGGGGGCAGTAATTTTAATAAATCCTCAAAAATAGGAGAGTATCTAAGCGGTACCCTCCTATTTTTTTGTCTTTTTGATCAACAATTTGAGACTGTCTAACTCTGATTTCAAAATAAGACGTGATTATTAAAATAATATCACTTTCAAATAATTTAGTATTGCATACAGATTATAAAAATATGAAGAATAAATATTGCTTTTTAGGTGCCAAATTTATAATTTGGCGTTCAAACCTGATTCCTTTGGCATTTTAATTATAATATTTTGTATTTTTTTTTGCGTTTTCAATAATTAACAACCCTTTTCTTATGAAACAAAATTCTTCAATTTTTACCTGGGCTTTAGCCTTTTGTATGGTCTTTTTACTTAGCGTTAAATCGCCTGTTCAAGCACATTTAAAAGAGCAAAAATAAAAAGTCGATAAAAAAATTACGGGCAAAGTAACCGATGAAAGCGGTGCGGTTTTGCCAGGTACGAGTGTATCTGTGAAAGGTACTGCCAAAGGTACAGTTACGGATGCCATGGGTAATTATTCGATTAATGTGGCAGACAGTGGTGTTACGCTGGTTTTTACTTTCACGGGTTATACTTCGCAAGAAATTCCCGTGGGTAGCCGCTCGGTGATTGATGTTCAGTTGAGAGCCAATAACCAGTCTTTGGATGAAGTTGTGGTGGTTGGCTATGGGCAAGTTCGCAAGAGTGATTTGACGGCTTCGGTGGCTTCGGTGAAGGCGGCGGATATCAAGTCAATTGTACCAACTTCGCTGGAACAAGGTTTGGCAGGACGTGCTACGGGTGTGGTAGTAACGCAGGCTTCGGGTGCTCCTGGGGGTGCGGTAACGGTGCGGGTGCGTGGTCCAAACTCTATCAGTTCGGGTAGTGAACCGTTGTATGTTGTAGATGGAATTCCGATTTATTCTGATAACGATGCTACTGGCTCGGGTGCCAATCGGGTTTCTTCCAATGCTTTAGCGGCCATCAATCCAAATGATATCGAATCAATGGAAATCCTGAAAGATGCCTCTGGAACAGCCATTTATGGTTCAAGGGGTTCAAACGGTGTAATTTTGATTACCACAAAAAGGGGAAAAGCGGGTGTTACAAAAATTGATTACGAAGGTTCACAATCATTTTTGACGGTTGCCAAGAAGTTAGACATGATGAATGCCACGCAATACGCTGATTATCAAAATCTTAGAGCTGCTTCTCGTGGGCAATCTGCCCCGTACTCAAATCCTGCTCAATTGGGTCAGGGTGTTAATTGGCAAGATCAAACTATGCGTACAGGTAGTATTATGAATCATCAGTTATCATTTTCAGGAGGCAGTGAAAAAACTCAATTTTTGGTTTCAGGAGGATATTTTAAGGAAGAAGGGATTATCAAAAATACCGACTTTGAAAGATTTTCACTTCGTGCTAATATTGATTCAAAATTCTTGAATGATAAAGTTCGCTTAGGTTTAAGTTCATTAATCAGTAAAACTGGGCAAAATGCCATTCCAACCGATAGAGGTGGTCCAGGTGGTGCCATTATTACCATTCTGGGACAGTCTCCCATTGGTCCCGTCTATAAAACGGACGGTTCATATAACTTTGAACCTTATGATGGACGTTTCTTAACAAACCCTCTGGCAGAAGTTCAAGAAGTTATCGACCGTGATAACGGACTCCGTTTCTTGGGAACAACCTATTTGCAGTTTGAATTAGCCAAAGACTTATATTTCAAAACATCAGTAGGTATTGACTTAACTAGTAATAATCGTGAAACCTATTATTCAGACCAGACTCGTTTGGGTCGTGAACGTAATCGTTCTTATGAGTTAGGGAACAGAAATATTACCAACATATTGAATGAGAACATTTTAAGTTGTTCAAAGACATTCGGAACAAGTCGTATTGATGCCATCGGTGGATATACTTATCAAACAGATAATAACCGTTTGAGTCAAAGTTCGAGTAATAATTTTACTTATAATGATTTCAGTGTCAATAACATACAAGATGGCGTAACATTCTTACAACCGTTTTCGAGAAAGCAAGAGTGGGTTTTACAATCATTTTTGGCAAGAGTTAATTATAGTTTGATGGATAAATATTTATTCACCCTCACCATGCGTAGAGACGGTTCTTCTAAATTTGGGCCAAATAACAAATGGGCAAATTTCCCATCAGTAGCATTTGCTTGGAAATTGAAGGATGAAGCCTTCATGAGAGATTTACCCGTTATTTCGGATGCTAAAGTAAGATTGAGTTACGGTATTACGGGAAATTCTCAAATACCAACGGGACGGTCATTGGCTTCTTTGGCAGGAGATAATTATTTAATCAATGGCGTGATTGTGCCAGGAGTTAGAGAAACTGGTGTTGCTAATCCCGACCTTCGCTGGGAAACTACTAAGATGGCAAACTTCGGACTTGATTTAGGGTTTCTGAACGGTAGGTTGTCGGCTTCATTTGACTATTTCAACAATACAACCTCAGACTTACTGTTGAATGTTGCTTTGGCTCCAACTACTGGTTTTCAAACGGCTCTCCAAAATTCTGGAACGCTTAACAATCGAGGTTTTGAGGCTTCCGTTACCTACAATGCAATCAACACAAAAGATTTCCGTTGGGACGTAAAATTGGATGCTTCAACTGTGAGAAATGAGGTTACGGATTTGGCTGGATCTCCACCATTCTACTCTTACGTGATTAGTCACTTAGGTCCAGAAGGCTCGTATGTATCTGTGGGAAAACCACTGGGTGGTTGGAATGGTTATGAATATATTGGTATTTGGAAGAATGCCGATGAAATCAAAAATAACCCAAGCATCGCAGGGATTGACAAACCTGGTTATCCAAGGTATCGTGATGTGAATAACGATGGTAAAATTGACTTGAATGATAGAACTTATCTCGGCGACCCAAACCCATCATTGATTTGGGGTTTCAATTCAAGTTTTACGTATAAAGCCTTTGACTTCTCTTTCTTTTTCAGAGGTTCACACGGAGGTAAAATCCGCAACCTTCAAGCCTCTGAACACGCTGACGGAGTGGGTAATTATAACCAATACGCCATCGTAGCCACTGATTCTTGGACACCCAACAATACTTCGGCCTCACGCCCAATTATTGATGCCACTCGTGAGTTCCCAAGTTTTTTCCGCCGTTCGTCGTTCTTTATCGAGGATGGTTCTTTTGTTCGTTTGGTTAATACTCAAGTGGGTTTCAAAGTACCATCCAACAAATATATCCGCTCGGCTCGTGTGTATGTAAGTGGGCAAAATCTTTTGACATTCACTAAGTACACAGGATTTGACCCCGAAGTAAGCAACGGCGGACAAAGCCCCTTGAACCGTGGTGATGATTATGATGCCTATCCAAGAGCCAGACGTTTTACGATTGGAGTTCAATTAGGATTTTAAAATGAATCCTCACCCGAGCCTTAGTCGCCCCAGCCCCCCTCCCATTGAGAGGGAAGAAAAGTGGACTTAAAATTCCCCTCTCAATGGGAGAGGGACTGGGGTGATCAACGCTCGGGTGAAGATTTAATAATTCCAATAAAAAATTGTAAATTTTCAAAACAATATTTTTATACAGTACGTTCGAAAATTGCTGTGTAAAATATTTAAAATCAACAAGTTATCATGAAAAAAACACTAAGAAATATTTTTTTGTTGGCTACTGCTTTTACGCTAACATTTTCGTGTAAAAATTTGGAAGAACAGCCAGATTTTGCCAGTCCCTCATCGTTTTATAAAGACGAAAAAGACATGGAAGCTGCCATCAATGGTGTTTATCGCCCTTTGAACCAACAATGGTCCAATAC
This sequence comes from Arcicella sp., assembly GCA_034519515.1. Classification (GTDB taxonomy): domain Bacteria; phylum Bacteroidota; class Bacteroidia; order Cytophagales; family Spirosomataceae; genus Arcicella. Next base: position 40,337 of record JAXHOK010000041.1, on the reverse strand, counting down.
ATTTTACTGTCGTAGTGTATTTGAATGTGCTTTGGGCATTGCAGGAGGTTATGAAAAAGGACCACAATATTATGAAACTGGAGCGTATGTAGCCAGTGATGAATATATTGATGCTTACTGGAAAGATAACTACGACGGAATAAACCGTGCTAATGTTATTTTGGATAGAATAGGAAGTGTGCCAAAAGAAAAACTATCAGATGCAAAACGTACTCGCATCATGGGAGAGGCACATTTTTTGAGGGCATTTTATTTATATCAAGTGTATGTTTATTTTGAAAACGTACCCGTACCCGATAAATCAACAACTGCTTTGGGTGTAAATATTTCAAATGAAGGTGGCAAAGCCAAGGCTTTGGCATTAATGGAGGCTGATTTAAAAGCTGCGGAAAATGAACTACTCGCTAAAAATATTGATGCAGACGCAGGAAGACCAAACAAGTGGGCAGCAAAAACCTTATTATCTAAGGTATATTTAGAGGCTGGTAAATGGAATGATGCCGCTACAAAAGCAAAAGAGGTAATTGATCAGAGTGGGCTAACCCTATTCCCTGATTTTGCTGATGCCTTTGGCACAACAAAAGAGAATAGTGGGGAACGTCTCTTTGAAGTACAAAACGATTTTGCCACAAGTCCGTGGGCTAACTACAACAATATGCACGCCCACTTTACTCCAACAGACTGGGATGGTGGCGACCCAAATTCACTTGAAGTAGGTGATAACGTAACTGCTGCAGGGTGGGGAGATGCTTGGATTGTGAGCGATGGTACCTTTAGAAGTAAGTTTGAAGCGGGTGATAAACGTATTAAGGCTACTTTTATGGAACAATATCGTTCAAAAAATGCAGGTGGAGAGATTGTCAAATATGACCCAAAAGCAAAATCTGGATTTGTTGCTCCAAATTCATCAGAGCGTACTTTCAATAACGTAATTCTTCAAAAAAATATCGAATATAAAATCGGTGGATGGCAATATACTAAAAAGAATTATGTGCTTTTACGTCTTTCAGATGCTCTTTTGGCACATTCAGAGGCAGTGGCAAATGGGGCTTCGGGTGATGGTCTTTTTGGTGTAAATACGGTTCGTGCAAGAGCAGGATTAAAAGCCTTGTCGGGTGTAAGTGGTCAGGCTTTAAAGGATGCAGTTTTTAATGAGTGGTTAAGAGAATTTGCAGGAGAAGGTTGGGCATTCCCCACCGCACGTAGATTTGGTAAAACAGCCGAAGTAATAAAAGAATTTGCAGGACGTACAGTCGATAATGCTAAATTCAGAGTTTTGCCAATTCCTTTGGTTGAAATTAATGCTAATTCAAGTGTTAAGCAAAATGCCAGTTGGTAATATAGTTATTAGTTAATTTTTACTAAAAAGCATGGTTTTGGATTTACCAATTCCATGCTTTTTTTGTGCCTTTTTTGGTGTTTTACCAATAAATCGGACTTTATTTTGTTGGTGAAAATACCAACAAAGGCACAGAATATTTTGTAATCCTAATGTAAAGATTATGGTTCTTTCATCATTTGGATCATTCCTTAGGAACGGGAAAATAATAAGTGGATGAATTTTTAAATGTTATTTTTTGTGCCAATCAAGGCGATAAAACCGTGCGACGGTCGCCGCAGTTTAGCATCGCTAAATGAGGATTTAATCTGGGCGGCATTCCGCAACGTAGAGTGGTGCAAAAAAGGGCATTTAAAAAACGTCTACTTATTGTTTTTCAGTTCCTTATAATCAGTTCACGCCTTTGTTGGTGTTTTCACCAACAAAGGCGTGAAAAACAACAAAGCAAAAGGGGAGAACATCGTTATGATATTCTCCCCTTTTTGCAATAAACGATTTGCTGACTAAATCACCTTCTAATACTCCCAAAGGTTATGTTCCATCTCCATTAGTTTATATTCTTCTTGTTGAGACATGATTAAACCTTGTTTAGTTCCACCATAAACAGTATCTAAATCATCATCTTTCGAGTTACCAATTTTGATTAAACGAGCGTGTTGCAAGCGTAAATCAAAAGCATCAGCCATATTTTTGTGTTGTGCTTCGTTTTGTTCGTTATAATAAACACAGTTTGGATTACTACGGAATAACTTATCCAAATCTTTATATTTGAAAGAAGCAACATTTTTATCAAAACCAGCCGCTGTTTTGTTAGCGGGAATAATAATGGTAATTGATTGAATGTCAAAGTATAAACGTGAACGTTGCTTATCAAAAATGGCATCTTCACGAATTTCTAATACTGATAATTCCTTAGCATAATATAGATTTCCTTCCACAGGAGTAGTGGGTTTAGGATTATTAAATCCATCATTAGCCGCTGGCGTTGTTCCTGCTGCAGCTTTTGGTTTTGGATCACCCCAACCATCATCACCACCTGCCGTAGCTCCACCTGTCGATTCAGTACCAAATCCAGCCGCTTTTTCAGCATCAGAAAGAGCATTATCACCAATAGAATTTTCCATAACCAAGTTTTTTAAAAAATCTTCCTTGGTTATTTTAGTTTTTAGTGAGTCGTTTCTGTATGGTTGTAAAACACCACTTTGTACCCACTCCATCAAATATTTTGTAATTTCGTTACCTTTTGAAAAGAACGGCTGATTTTGTTTTTCATTCAAATCCATACGTCTCCACAAACGTTTTTTCCACATCACATTAGACTCGTCAATGGGACGAACCGAATCAGGATTTTTACCTTTGTTATCTTTTTCTTGGGCTGATACCCACGTGCAAGTAGTCAATGATACAAGGGCTACAACTGCAATTTTACCGAGATTTTTCATAAAAGATGGAATGACAAGTTTAACAATTAACTGATTTTCAAGTATTTGTAAACCTATTTTTTCATATTTTGAATAACGAAATGTTTATTTTTTTATTATCAAGTATTAGGTACTAAGTTTAAACCCTAAATTATAACACTCTTAGACTTCTTAATACCTAACACTATCTTAATTCAATGGAATGTTTTTACTCATGCTGAAAGGGATGGTCTCAATAGTTCCACGGAAGTTCCTCCTTTGAACTCCTTTCACTTCAATATAGTATCGGTCTCCTGCTTGTGCATTTTGTGATAATGAACCAATACTTCCACCACCTGATAATACTACTTCTCCCAATCTTTTACTTCCTCTTACCAATGAAACAGAGACTTCTGAAACACGATAGTTGGCATCATCTGGATTGGTTGCTTTAAATGATTCTTCGGCAATGGCACGGGCATCAATACTTCTCAAACCAGTGGCACTTGCACCACGTTTTTCATCTAATTCTCCACCATTTCCAAAGATTTTTACTTCTGGCTTTGGAATTCTACGAACTCTGAATTTTTCAACGCCTAATAAAATACCCCCATTGTTAATATTTAATTCAACTGAAGCAGAACTTGGAACAACCGTAATTTTTCCTGCACCACTTCCTGCGATAACGTCAGCACCGTTTGCCGTAATATTTGGTTGCCATAAAGCCCCTAAACCTGGACTTACAATACTTAATTTGTTGGCACAAGCTAAATACAAAGGAGGTAAACTTCCCGCTTCAATATTATAAGTAGGCTTCAAGACAAAGTACTCCTTGTCAATCGTTCTGGTTTCTGGACCATTTGGACCGTTGAAAGAGATTGTTGCCGTGTAAGTTTTCTTTGAAAGTCCACGACCGTCATATTGACCACCTTGTGCTTTAAATTTGATTTGACCTTTACCATCTTTAACCGTTACTGCCCCACCACTATAACTCATACGTGGTGTAATACCCGATGAATAAGCGGCAATAAACATTTCGGCTTCATAATCCATACCTGCCACTACCGTATTTGAATTGGCAGAAACCATCGCCAAAATTTTATCAAACTTAATATCTTTGATACCTACTTTCTCGGCTAATTGTCCCAAAACCGTAGCTTCATGACGACGAACTTCTGATTGTTTCTGACTCAATGTTGCCAAAGCCGCAGGAACTGGGGTTTCGGCAAAGTTCAATTCAGCGAAATCTTTATTCTTGTTATTGGCATCTTTTGCAACAGAAGGATCTTCATTTCCTGACAAAGCCAGAGGGTCAATTTTTGTGCCTTTATCAGCAAAAGTTGAAATTTTGGCTACAAAATCATCTAATTTTGTTTTCAAACCATAAGCCAAACCTTGCTTTTTACCGCCAACCATGATTTCGTAAACTTGTTCAGTTTCTTTCATGCCGACCAAAGCTCCCGTTTCTTTATCATAACCGCCCGTTTTCTCAATGATTTGACCTTTCAATGTTTCCATTTCACCGACCATCGCATCAGACATTTTACGAACTTGGTTTGCTTTCGCTAAAATATCGGCATATTGTCCAGGGTTGGGCGAATCGTTAATTTTCGCTTTAATACCTTCAACCGTTTGACCACTTTTCTGTACGGCTGAAGCATTCGCCGTTTCTAAACTGTTATTTAATAATACAAATTTCTGTAAAAGTGCATCACTTACCTGCAAAGCAAGTAAGGCTGTTAGCACCAAATACATCATCCCAATCATCTTCTGACGGGGCGTTTCTTTCATTCCTGCCATGTTGTTATGTGCTTATAGGATTTTTAATTGGTTTAAGTTTTTTTACAAGTATCAAGTATTAAGTATTAAGTATTAAGAAAAGCACAAATGCTTAATACTTAATACTTTGTACTTAATACTTATTTACCCTTTCATGGCTGACAACATACTTCCGTAAACGTTGTTTAAAGAAGTAAGATTGGTTGTCAGTTTAGACAATTCTTGCTTAAACTGTTGAGTATCCTTGCTGGCATCAGACATATTTTCCATGGCAGTAGTTAAGTTGCCATAAAAAGTGTTCATTGCTTTCAAATGCTTATTAGTATCTTGTAATTCCAATTCATAGACAGCGTTCAACGCTCCCATATTTTGTGTAACCTTCTGAAACTGAACACGATATTCTTTGGCATCGTTAGTTGCGGTGGTCATTTCAGACATCGCATTCATAGTAGCACCGTAGGCTTTGTTCATTTCAGTCATACCGCCTGATGCTAATTTCACGTTTTTAGCATAATCGTTCGTAGCAACTGTGGCATCCGTAATATCACCAATTTTAGAAACTGTATCAGTTAATGACTTCATACCTTTTCCTAAATTGTCAAAAATATCTGGGGTAACTCTGGCGTTAGCTAACATCTCGTCCATTTTAGCAGTAATACCAGTTCCAGATGCTGGAGCAATACTTCTTTTGGGCAACTCACCCGTGAAATCTTTTGATAATTCTGGATAAACTCTTTCCCACTCATAATCTTTCCCCGATTTTGTTACTAAATATAAGACACCGTACATGATAAAAATACCTACTTCGGTAAGCATACCAAGCATCAACCATTCGTTTGCTCCATTCCAGTGAAGGATTTTTGCTAAGGCTCCAAAAATTACTACTGCGGCTGCAAAACTTGCAATTACGTTTACGATTTTTTCCATTGTGATTAAAAAATAAATTTATTTTAAGACTAATACCTGATTTTAAGTTGAGAATTTGGAAATATGTTAATTTGAAGATAATTCCCAATAACAAATTCCCAAAATAATAATTATTTCTAAAAAAAGCGAGGGAACGTTTCGCTGTTGCACGATTGGCTTCCCTCGCTTTTGTATTGAAAGTTTAAAAATAAACAAAGCTATCGAACAAATACCTTTTCAAATTAGCTAATTTTCAAATCTTCAAATTAGCTATTTGAACTCTTTTCCTGACGATCGACCTAAGTGGTTCATGGCACAACGGAATCCGATGTATGACCGCTTTTTGTTTTCGTACTCATACGAGCGTGTACCTGTTTCCAAATAATACGCAACGTCTTTCCAAGAACCTCCACGAATTACTTTACGTGGTTCATCCTTATCATCATTCATGGTGTTCAAATCCCAAGTAATGGCTACCGAGTTATCTGCATAAGCATCTAAACACCATTCCGATACGTTTCCTGCCATGTTATACAAACCATAATCGTTTGGATTAAACTGATTTGATGGAGCTGTATAAGCATATCCGTCAGCATCATAATTTCCACGGTGTGGTTTGAAGTTGGCTAATAAACAACCTTTTCCATTGGCTACGTAAGGATTTCCCCAGGGGTATTTGGCTGAGGCTTTTCCGCCACGTGCTGCCCATTCCCACTCTGCTTCTGAGGGCAAGCGGAATCTTGGTGAAATATATTGACCTTCTGATGTACGAAAATCATTATATGCTTTGGTTCTCCATTCGCAGAAATACCTTGAAGCTGTCCAACTTACACCCACTACTGGATACATATCAAATGCTGGACTCGAGAAATAATATTCTGTCATCGGGTCACCGTTGTGATAGGTAAAATCTTTACTCCAAACCGAAGTATCAGGATAATACTCCGCAATGATTTTTTCTTCTCCCAAAACAGAGATAGAATCAGTCATCATTACATTAGTGAACTGACGGTATTCATTATTTGTGATTTCGGTATCGTCCATGTAGAATTGGGCAACCGTTACACGCTTGTTGAAGCCAACTGATGATGCTGTAACATCTTCGTCAGCCTGTCCCATCATGTATGAGCCAGAAGGAATCAAAACCATTCCGAGCGGAGTGGTTTGTTTCCAGCCTTTGCGGTTGGTTGCAGCAACTTCACCATTGACCATGCCAACGTCTTCTTTCTTATTGCTTTTACTGTTTTTACCGCCTTTGCCTTTACTGGCTACTTCCCCTTTACCTTTACTGCTTCGTCCACTGGTTTTGCCTTTGCTGGCAGTTTGCTTTCCTTTGCTGCTTTTGCCGCCAGAAGAACAACTGTCCAAGAACAAAACAGGAACTACTAATAAAAGTAGTAATAATATTTTCCTGAAAATTCCACTGTGATTCATAGTGTTATAAACTTTTTTTGAATGATACCTAATTGAGTAAGTAATAATTAACAATTAACAATGAATAGTTGATTGTGCTTGTTGAAAGACAGAAACCAAAATATCATGCATTTAATTGAAAGTAGTTTTTACTCAAATATTAATTTGTTTTAAAATTAATCCTAAATATTTTTCTAATTCTAAGGCTATTCTAATATGTTAAATTTCCTTAAAAACGTAAAATGTTAAATTCTTAGTATGTAACGAATTAACAAAGTTAATATATTTTTTTATTAATGTCTAAATCGTGGAGTTCGCACGGGAGTTTTCTTTCCTGCTAACAGCCGTGGGGCGGGTATGGCGTAACTCAACAGGATTTCGTGCGTAAGTGGGGCTTTGGCGGTTGCTCCAACATTGGTTAGGTCTATGGAATATCCAAATCGCAATGCGTTGTCTTTCAACATTGAAATTCCAGCAATAATAATGCCAGCATCATTCAAACGGTATGAACCTCCGAGCCAATATCTGTCAGAGTAGGTAATAATGGCTCCTCCTTCTAAAGCACTACTGACAAAATCTGATTTCCACAAAGCCATCGGGCTTACTTTAACTAAATCTGTTAAATAATAATCGAAACTTGCTGTTAAATTCAAGACTTGCTTAATGGTATATTGACCCGTTTTGTCGGCTGAAAATCCATAAGTAGGAGCGTTCACATGATTTAGGCTCGCTCCGACTTGATAGGTTGCGGTTTTGTATAAAGCACCTACTGAAAAATCAGCTTTGGTTTGATTTACACTACTCGACAAAGCATCCACTATTGGGTCACCTAAATCTCGTGGGCGAAACTTTGAATCAAAGGTTTTAGTATGAAAACCGCCCTTTGCCCCGATTGAAACAATCGCACCGTTTGGTAATCCTATTTGGTATGAATATGATAACAACATATTCTGATAACCCGCACCCGAAGGTGTTTTATCATTGACAAATTGTATGCCAATACCGCTATGTAAACCATTCAGTGGCATGGATGCCGTGAAAATTTGTGTTCCCAAAGAACCGCTACCATCAAAAGTAGTCTGATAATCAGACCATTGATTGCGATAATGTAATTGAAAGTTTACTACGCCGTCCATACCGGCGGCAGCGGGATTGATATACAATGGATTAAACATATATTGGCTCAACTGGGCGTCTTGTTGAGCCATTGTTTTTGAACCCATAAAAATTAAGGTGGTCAAAAATATATATTGTAAAGTATTTCTCATAAGAAATTTAGGTACGTGAATCATTATTGCTGATTTTTCAAAAATACTAAACATTTCAAATATACGCTAAAAAAATAGTGAATAGATTATTTTAACGCTTTGGAATGTTGTTTTGTTGTGAATGTTTAAGGTTGTACAAAAACTTTTTTGGGATATACTTTCACCATTTTTAAGAATACACAGAAAAACCTCAAAGGTTGTAAGGTTTTGAGGCTTTTTTGTAAATATTTTCAGTAAAGAATAGGGGTGGCACGGTTCAAAACCGTGTCACCCCTAATAACAATTTTCTGAACATCGAAAAACGAATATCAGACATTTAATTTACTGGTTGGCTTTTTTGATATACAATTCCAAGGCTCCCGTCATGGATGGGGCGTTGGGTAGTGGGGCTTGAATGTCCATGATTAAGTCGGCTTCGGTTACAGCCTTAGCAGTTGTTGGACCAAAGGCGGCAATTCGGGTTTTATTCTGTTTATAATCAGGGAAGTTATGCATCAAAGATTTAATTCCTGATGGGCTGAAAAAGGCAATTATGTCATAAAAAACGCTTTCCAAATCAGATAAATCAGCAGCAACCGTTTCATACATCACGGCCTCGGTGAGTTGGAGTTCGTTAATCCCCATAAATTCAGGAATGTCGTTTGTACGCTTATCTGAACAAGGAAATAAGAATTTTTCGGTTTTGTGTTTCTTGATTAATTCCAATAAATCTGCGGCTGTCTTTGTACCCGTAAAAATCTTACGTTTACGAATTACGATGTATTTCTGCAAATAATTAGAGGTCTGTTCAGTAATACAAAAGTACTTCATATCGGCAGGCATTTCTATGCGAGCTTCTTTACACATTCTGAAGAAATGATCTACGGCATTGCGGCTTGTAAAAATAACTGCTGTATGGTCAAGAATGTTGATTTTCTGTTTGCGAAAATCTTTAAAAGCGATGCCTTGAATTTCGATAAATGGGCGGAAATCAACCTTAATATTGTATTTTCGTTCCAACTCAAAATAAGGTGATTTTTCATCAGTGGGACGTGCTTGGGTAACTAAAATACTGGTTACTTTGGTTAATCGGTCTGGATGTGCGGTTGTTGTTATCTCGCTCATGCTCAATGAATTAAATTTTCTGAATGGGGCTAATTTCTTAAATTGTCGAGGTTTTGAATTATTGAGTTGTTGATAAATGTGTTTCAATTTTCAATTCCATAAAACAAATTTGAAGGACGGCTGAATTAATTTTCTAAAATTATAGAGCAAAACGAATGCCTACTATCAATGGGATTAATTCAATGATACAAAGGTACGAAAATAAATAGAGATTTTTTAGCGTTGCCATCTTATTTATCGTAAAGTAGAGTAAGACCAAACGAAGTACGAAGAATAAGGATATGGGAACAAAAAAGTATTTCTCTGCACTTTTTATAATTTCGGGATTAGAAACGGTACTAAATGTTAAAACTACCAGTATCAACAAAAAAAAGATGCTGGATGCCTGAATAATTTTGAAATAATGAATGTTGGTGATGTTGTCTAAACGGTAAAGATTGGACAGAGTACGGAGCGAAAAATACTTGAAATTTATAGCTACAAATGTTATTACAGCTATTTCAAGAAAATTCCACAATAATGTACCCAAGGTTTCGCCTTCACGGAGGATGTTGCTGGCAGAAAAGAGGTCGGTTTTTTCGTGCGTGATGAGCATGAAAATAAAACTAAGCGTAAAACTAAGGTTTACTACGAAAAGCACATTTCCGATGTCGAAAGGCTTATTTACGACAAAAGATTCATCTCTTTTACTCAGAGTAAGGAGGTCTCTTACGCTAAAAAAACGTTGAAAAGATTTTGGCTGAAAATTGTACAAAAATGCGTACAAGCAAGCCAAAAGCAACAATCCAATGACAAAAAAATTTTGGAAAGGAGATAAATTTCGAGGTAAAATGGTTAGTAAGGAATCTCCAATTTCAGTGGTTTTTTGAGTCTTTGAAATTTTGTTCCCAATCTGAATCGTGATGTCTTCAACGTTAGAATTAGTCCCGTAAATGGTGAGAAATAATTTTGTTTTGCCAAAGGCTCTTTGTAAGCTATCTATATCTAAAACTACCCAAGCGGTGTTCGACAATTTTTTCTGTAAAGTGGCATCAATAAAAAGGTAATTCTCTTTTTCTGAACGATAGAGCAATTTATAACCTTTATAATTTTCAATGTCAAAAAACAGGCTGAATGAATTGTAATCCTTATGTTGTTCACGTACATAAGGCACGTAAGCCTTGTAGCGAGCGTCAAAAACCTGCCAGTCGTCTTGGTAATCGTGAACGAGATAATAAGAACTTTCAGGACCGATGCCGCCTTTGGCATGGAGGGCAACAGGCGATAGGCAATAGGCAAAAAGCAAAATAGCGATGAAACGCAAACGGTTTGCCGTCCGCCACGTGGTTGATGTCCACTGGGACGCATAGTCCAACCACAAATGCGAAAGCAATGTTCGTATATGCTTACTCGGGTGTGGTTGGACTATGCGTCCCAGTGAACACCAACCACGGAGCGAGAGCAGAATATGAAATAGCGATAAATTCAATGGATGGATTGCTTTTTTTGCAAAATTACAAAAAATAGAGCAAATACATTCACCGCTAACTACTTTCCATTGTGCAAAAGACGTTACTGAAATCTTTTTTCAGTAAATCGCTTTTATGAATCACGAAAGCTAAATCGCCCGCATCGCCCCATTGAAAATCGCCCATTGATGATACTTTCAAGAGGTTTATCCAGTCTTGGGGTTCGCCTTTTTTGCTCAAAGCGGCTTGAAGTTCAGGGCTTTCATGTTGGGTGAAAATGTAGCCATTCATTTCGAAATCAGATTTATATAATTCTGAAACGGGTTCATCAAAAATATTATAAAAACCTCTTTCAAACTTTTCATCAGTTTCAAAAGTATTCAATAAATTTTCGGCTCGGTTCTTGAAAATGTGCGTATTAGTTTGGTACGAATAAAAATTTGGTATGCTAACCGATTCATTAACAGCCACTTGGAAACCCTGATAACATCCTTCGCCCATCATTTCGTAATAATCTTCATTGTTGAATTTCAGTTTTTTACCAGAAATTAATTCTTCTTCGCCATCATAATACAACACTTGGGCGAGCTTGAATTTATCTTCACTACCAAAAAAATGCAGTGAACTCAGAAAGAAGTACAACATTCCTTTGCGGGGCATATATTCCTGAAAATTAGCGATTTCTGCACAATTTATTTGGGTGATGAATTCGTATTTGTAGGTTGTTTTGTCGTAATCGTTTTTAAACTTTGGATATTTAATGGACTTGGGTAAATCGGGCATTCCACCGAAACGAGTATTGCCAATTTTCTCGTAATTATCAGCTTCTTTTTGCATGAAACAAACCGATTTTTTACTCATTGCCAGTAGGTCTGATTGATATTTGGTCAGTTTATTTTTCTTGATAATCTCTCTGACGGGCTGTAAAATTGGGCTGTTTGGGTCAGCAAAAAACTGTGAATCATCCCATTGTAAAATTCCTTTTCCATCTGCTCCACAGTATTCAAAATCAAGCAAACGGCGTTTGTCTTTGATGTTCATTTCAAGCCCTTTTACTTGATTGAAAGCAGTTGGAAGGCTCTCCAAAGGATTTCTGTCGATTTTTAGGCTATTTAGTTTTGGTAACAGAGCCACGCTTTCGGGCAATGTTTTTAGTTGATTGTTATCGAACGAAAAAGAAAATAAATTAGGTAAATTAATGTTTTCTGGAACGCTCGAAATTTGATTATCATCCGCAAAAATATACATCAATTTAGGCAATGAAAATAGACTCTCGGGCAGACTTTTCAACTGACAATTCATGACGTTGAGGGTCTGTAGATTTTTCAGTTTGCCAATGCTTTCGGGCAATTCGGTAATGGCAGAGTTGATGATAGACAAACCTTCTAACTTACTCAACTCACCGATTCTGTCTGAGATTTTATTGATTGGTCCATGGGTTTGGGAATAATAATCTTGGTAACTACCAATGTTGATATTTTTGAGGTTTTTAAACTGAAAAACTTTGCTTGGTAATTCAGAACTTTCGTCTTTTTTTAAGTTTAAATACTGAACTAATTTATCAGCTACGCCCTCGGTTTCGTGGATGGATGAAAAGTGATATTCTTTCCAATCCAAGTTTTGAAAATCGAATTTTTGATGGATTTTTACTGGGAAAATAGGTTTTCCGTAATAGTTATTTTTCAAATCTCCCTCGCAAATCATCCAACCGTCTTTGAAAATAATTTTACCGTAAAAATCTAAGTTATAATGAAATCCAGTTCTTCGTAAATAAAAATAAGGGTCGGTTGTTTTGTCTTCTTCCAGAGTAAATTCGCCCGTGGGAATCCCATTTTTATGAATGCCCAAACACGAAAAATACCATGAAATTTCGCCTTCTTCGTAGTCGTTCAGTAATTCTTGTTTGATTGCTTGCTGGGGATTTTCAATTTTAGCTTTGACTTCAAAATAAAATTCATGGGTCATTTTGGCGATTGAGAAATTACTTTCAGTGATGGTGAAAGTATGTTTTCCGATTTGGAAAGTGTCTTGATTTTCCATGTTTTCGTTTTAGTTAAGGTTTCATTTTTGAATATACAAATTTTTCATCTACTAAAAAATAACCCTTACAAGCGTTCAAAACGCTTGTAAGGGTTATATACAAACTTACAACATACGACTTATAGACTTACGACTACTTTTACAATCCCAACGCCTTCAACATCGTTGCACCAATATCGGCTGGTGAATGTACTACGTGGATACCACATTGTTCCATGATTGCCATTTTGGCAGCTGCTGTATCGTCTGCACCACCGATGATTGCTCCTGCGTGACCCATTCTGCGACCTTTTGGGGCAGTTTGTCCTGCAATGAAACCAACGACTGGCTTGCGGTTTCCGTCGGCTTTAATCCAGTTGGCGGCTTCGGCTTCCATGCCTCCACCGATTTCACCAATCATTACGATGCCTTCCGTTTCGGGGTCGTTCATCAATAATTCAACGGCTTCTTTGGTAGTTGTTCCAATGATGGGGTCACCTCCGATTCCGATGGCAGTTGTTTGTCCCAAGCCCGCTTTTGTCAATTGATCAACGGCTTCGTAGGTCAAAGTTCCTGATTTTGAGACGATTCCAATTTTTCCTTTTGTGAAAATAAAACCTGGCATAATACCAACTTTACACTCGCCAGCGGTCATAACACCTGGGCAGTTTGGTCCGATAAGAGTAGTGTCTTTTCCTTGAATATACGACTTTACAGCAATCATATCTTTCGTAGGAATTCCCTCGGTGATACAAATAATCACTTTGATTCCTGCGTCAGTTGCTTCCATGATGGCATCAGCCGCAAATGCGGGTGGTACGAAGATGATAGAGGTATTAGCTCCTGCCTTCTCAACGGCTTCAATAACGGTGTTGAAAACGGGACGGTCGAGGTGAGTTGAACCACCTTTTCCTGGGGTTACTCCGCCGACAACGTTTGTGCCGTATTCAATCATTTGACCAGCATGAAAAGAACCTTCTGTTCCTGTGAAACCTTGAACGATTACTTTTGAGTCTTTATTAACAAGTACACTCATCTTATATAAATTGTTATTTTGTGAAAATCAGTTTTGAAAACTAAGCAATTCCTTAATTTCTCTGTAAAGGTAAATTTAGAAATTGAAAGGACAAAGATTTCTTATCGGTAAAAGTTTTTCGGTAAAGGGTAAACGGTAAACGGCAAACGGTATTTTGTGCAGACTTTACGGAAAATAAGATTTTGCTTACCCGCAAAACCGTTTACCGTTCATCGTTCACCGTGTACCGAAAATCGTCCGCTTGCGTACAAAAACTGTATCAAAAACGAACAGTTTTATTTTGATAAAACTATATAAAATTCTGATAATCAAACGATTAACACTTTGGCATTAAATTGTTAATAGTAATGAGTAAATAAGTAATGGGCATTGAGTAAGACACTGTGTCCCGTCCTGAATAGTTGATCTTTTTTAGATTACTTGCAAACTTAGAATAGTGCGTTGTGCCCCACTCTTTGTTTTAGGACATTTAGAAATATTTTTCAACTCATCGCCTTATTAAATTATCTGGGCTATCTTGTTATAAATTCACGCTTGCAATTTTTTCAAATCTCCAGTATTTGCTGCTAAATTCATTTTTAAAATCCTTTAAACGTTCGCTAGTTTCATACAACATTCACACTATTCTTATTTTTCTCTTCAGCAACTCTTATACTTTGTAACGTATTAGTTCCTTCGATTAATAAGTTCAAATTTTCTTTTCGCTTTTAGTGCCATTAAAGGGCTTCCACATTGCAGTTGCCTCCTAGAGCGGCAATAGCCACAATTTACAAACACGTCCATAACAAGGTGATAGAAAAACATATTGACCCAAAAGAGGTATATCGCTAACCCAAAGTTGGCAATATCATCCAATTTATCCTACTAAAATTCTAAACGTCTTTTCGTTAACGTTGTTCTTTATAGTTTTAGGTCGGGGATGCTCCAATCCAGCTTCCCTCCTAAGTAATAAATTTTCCCTACCAAAGCTTGACTTTAGTATTAAGTTTTTAGTCCCATCACAGGAGCCTATCCGTAATTACCACTTCTTCAAGCTCCTTCAATATCATAGGCTTGTTGTAGGACTGTCTTTATGCTATGATGAGCCTGTTTACTCCAAACCAAGACCTTATAAAGTTCTATCAGTCGATTAAAAGCTCCTGCATCCGAAAAAGCAATGGGAAAACTTTTTTATACCATTTTTACCTTAGCAACCAAGGGTTTTCAAAACATGCATTTTTTTTGTCCGTAATCGTTCTAATTCAGCATTCGTGCAAAAGTCTTTGTCTTTTGTGCTTCCATTCCATTTCTACCCACCGGCTTGTTATAGTGGGTAGATTCTTCCGCCAGCATAACACTCACAGGAGAAACCTCAACAGTCTCACAATATCGGAAACCAACCTTTGCACAGTCTTTACTTTTCCGTTTAATTCTTCGCCGAACCCCCCCCCCAACTGTTTATCTTTAATTTTTACTCAATGCTCATTACTCACCGCTTAAACTAAATACTATCATGGACAGAGTCATAGAAAAAAAGAAATGGTCAATGAAACGGATTTTGCCTATTGCGGGCGGCATTGTGTTGGTTGGCTTAATTGCAGCGGCATATTTGAACACCACTGGCAAACCAAAATTGAACGTAGCCCAAGACCGTTTGATGATTTCGGAGGTTTCAAAAGGCAATTTTCAAGAATTCATTCCGATTAATGGCGTGGTTCTGCCCATTCAGACTATTTATTTGGATGCCATCGAAGGTGGGCGAGTTGAAGAATTATATGTGGAAGATGGTGCGATGCTGCGGAAAGGGCAACCCATTATGAAAATGGCAAATACGGATTTGGAATTGTCGCTGGCAAATCAGGAAACTTCAGTTTTTGGACTTCAAACGCAAATGCAATATACTCGTAATTTAGCAGCTCAGGCAACGATTCAATACCAAAATTCACAGGCAGATATTGAAAATGGTGTAGTTGAAGCAGAACGACTTTTCAAATTAAACGAAAGATTATACCGTGAAAAAGTAATTTCTGAACAAGAATATAAAATTTCGTTAAATGCCTATAATTATCAAAATCGTAGGAGAAAATTGGTCTCTCGGACGTTGGAGCAGGATTCTGTTACGACCAATCAGCAGATTAATCAAATGCGGGAAACCATTAAACGCAATCAAACCACGTTGGCTTTAATGCGGAAAAAAGCGGAGGATTTAATCGTAAAAGCTCCCGTGGATGGTCAATTAACGTCAAGAAATGCAGAGGTTGGCGAATTGAAAACCCGTGGACAAAGATTAGGTCAGATTGATGTTTTGAGCGGTTTTAAGGTTCGTGCGGATATTGATGAACATTATATTTCAAGGGTTTTTATTGGTTTAATGGGCGAGTTTACGATTGGGGAAAAGACTTACAAATTGAAAGTAAAAAAGGTTTATTCACAAGTTACAAGTGGACGTTTTCAGGTGGATATGGAATTTGTTGGAACACCTCCGAACAATGTACGTCGTGGGCAAACGCTTCAAGTTAGGCTTTCATTAAGTGATGATACGCAGGCGATTCTATTATCAAAAGGCGGTTTTTATCAACAAACGGGCGGAAATTGGATTTTCAAAGTAAACGATGATGGTACGAAGGCTTACAAAGTTGACATTCAATTAGGTCGCCAAAATCCAGAATTTTATGAGGTGATGGGCGGCTTGAAGGTTGGGGATAAGGTGGTTACGAGCAGTTATGAGAACTATGGGGAGATGCAAGAATTGGTGATTAAGAAGCAGTGAGGAGTGAGCTTTGAGGTATGAGCAATAAGGTGTAAGCGATGAGGTGTGAGCAATGGGCAATGAGGTGTGAGTCTATATAGGCTCAATGGCACCCCTCCTCACCGCTTAAACCTCACCGCTCAAACCTCACACCACACCGCTCAAACCTCACAACTTAGAAGAAAATCCGTAAATCATTTTTCTGATTTCGTTTATTTCTTTGTCAAAATACAAAAAATGTTCTTCATCTAAATATTTTAAATCCTTTGAAAGTAAAACTTGATATTCCAACTCTGATGCTGAACCTCGTGCAATGGTAAGAAATCTTTGTAAATCAGGAATAGTTTCACGTCCGCAACCTTCTGCAATGTTTGTTGGAATAGATGAACAAGAGCGTCTCATTTGAGAAACTAAACCAAAAAGTTCTTCTCGTGGAAATTTTGTGGTAATGCTGTAAATTTTTAATGTTAGTTGGTGGCTTCTTTGCCAAACAAGCAATTTTTTAAAGTCTCTCATTATCAATGGTTTCTATGTTCTAAAAATAAAAATATTAGCAAATTAAGTAATTATTTCACTAAAAAATAAATCGCAAATTGAGTCATGAATGCCAACTGAGCGAAATTTTTACTGCTCAAACCTCATTGCTCACTGCTCAAAGCTATGCTAAAAATATCTAATCTCGAAAAAATTTATCGTACCGAAGACATTGAAACGGTGGCACTTAATAGAATTTCGGTTGAGGTGAAAGATGGCGAATTTGTTGCCATCATGGGACCTTCGGGCTGTGGTAAATCCACGCTTTTAAACATCATTGGTCTTTTGGACGATGCCGACACGGGCAGCTTCAAATTCAATAACGAAGAAGTGATTTCCTATAACGAACGCAAACGTGCCGACCTCCGCAAGCGGAATATTGGCTTTGTGTTTCAGTCCTTCAATTTGATTGATGAATTGACGGTTTATGAAAACGTTGAATTGCCTTTGTTGTATTTGGGAATTGATGCCGATGAACGCAAAAAGCGTGTAGAGGCGGTTTTGGAGAAGGTTCAAATCATGCACCGCCGAAACCATTTCCCCCAACAATTATCGGGTGGACAGCAGCAACGTTGTGCCGTGGCTCGTGCCGTGGTAAACAACCCAAAATTGATTCTTGCCGATGAACCAACGGGTAATTTGGACTCAAAAAATGGAAATGAAGTAATGGAATTATTGACCGATTTGAACAGTCAGGGGACGACGGTTGTGATGGTGACGCACTCTGAGCATGATGCGAGATACGCACATAGAGTGATTCGGATGTTGGACGGATCAGTCGTGTTTGAAAATGTTTTATCTTAAAAATGTGTTTAATTAATAATCTGTTAATCAGGCATTTACCTAAATATTTTTGAAAATGGTATTTCGATAGAAGTAACTGGATCTTTGACAGTACCATCAAAAAAAGTCAGTTTTTTACCATCAGACGTTCTAATATTTATCAATTGTAAAGAAGGAACAATAATCCAAACAGATTTTACACCCGATGGAAAATAAATCTTGTTCATTTTATCGGTGAGTTCAGTGGTTGCTTGCTTGGGCGACTGGATTTCTATAGCAATAATTGGTGGTTTGTTATAAAAAATAACGTCATTTTCCCAATCATCTACCAAGTTTGGATAAACACAAACATCAGGTTTGCATTTTCCCGCAGAGAGTTCCAGCTCCAGTTCGGGCAAAATGTCATATTCAGCATCATAACGGTCAAGTTCAACGCTAAGACGGTGAATAATTTTAGAGTGGTTAATAGACATAATATCTTCTGATTGATAATCTTCGATGAGGTCAAAAACTGCTGTTTCCATAACGTTCAAGATTTTTTACGAAAGATACAAAAAAATAAAATCATGTTTCAAAATTATCTAAAAATCGCCTACCGAACACTGCTTCGCTACAAGGCATATACCGCCCTCAATGTCTTGGGTTTGACCCTTGGCTTGACCTGTGCCATCTTGATTTTTTTGATGGTAAAATTCCATTTAAGTTTCGACCAATATCACTCAAAAACCGACCGTGTGGTTAGGATTGTGTCCTATTTCAACACGCCAGATGGCGAATTTTATACTCCAGGCGTACCTGCTCCTTTGGGAGATGCTGCCCGTGCGGAAATTGCTCCCTTAGAGAAAGTTTCGATGGTTTATAATGAAGGTACTGCAACGCTTGCTTTGATGGAAAATGGTGTGGCAACCAAAAAATTCAAGGAAGATAACGGAGGTGTATTTTTCGTTGAACCTGATTTATTCTCTATTTTGGATATAAAGATTTTGAAAGGAAATGTTCAAGATTTGAAACAACCTAATGTGGTTTTTTTGACGGAAAAAATTGCCAGAAAATACTACGGAGATAAAGATCCAATCGGTAAAATCTTACGGCTTGATGCTCGTTTGGACGTAAAAGTAGCAGGTATTATTCAAGATTTCCCTTCCAATACTGATATAAAAGGCTCAATCATAGCCAGTTACGTCACTCGTGGAACGTACAGCCCCAATTGGGAGAAATACATGAAAAACCATTGGGGAGGAATCAATAGTTCAACCCAATGTTATGCCTTGATAAAACCTAATACAACGATTGCCCAAGTGCAAAATTTGGTAAATCCCTTTTTGAGGAAACAATACAAAACACCCGAGGAAAAGAAATCTCGATTCCTCTACGTTCAACCGCTTTCTGACCTTCATTTCAACGATAATTACAATGGTGTACTGCCCAAATCTATGATTACGACTTTGGGAATTATTGGTTTGCTTTTGTTGATTACTGCCTGTATAAATTTTGTAAACATGGCAACCGCCCAAGCCCTCAAACGTTCAAAAGAAGTGGGGGTTCGGAAAGTAATGGGGAGTTCGAGAGGGCAATTATTCTGGCAATTTATCGCTGAAACTGCCATTATTACGGTTGTGGCGGGTTTTTGTTCGTATGTTTTTGCCTCCGTACTTTTCCCATTTTTGAGTAATTGGCAAGAAGGCTTGATTAATTACCGAATGATATTTTCAGAATTAATTGACCTTCGTTTTTGGGTGATTTTTACCATAACCATCATTTCATTAATCTTTTTATCGGGTTCATATCCTGGTTTTGTCTTGGGCGGATTCAATACCATTGTGGCTCTGAAAGGCAAAATTAGTACGCAAAGTTTGGGCGGAGTTTCCGTCAGAAAAGCCTTAGTTGTAACGCAGTTTGTGATTACTCAAATGCTGATTATTGGCACTGTCGTGGTGAGTTCGCAGATGAATCATTTTACAAAATCTGAAATGGGTTTCAAGCACGATGCCATTCTACAAATGCCTGTTCCTCAGCATGATGCAGTAAAGTTAGCAACTTTGAAAACGCAGTTTAAAAATATACCATCCATCGAGAAAGTGTCTTTTGTATGGACTCCCCCGATGTCACAAAGTCATAATACCACCAACGTCAAATACGACACTCGCCAACAGGATGAAAAATTCACTTTGAATACCAAATTTGTGGATGAAGATTATCTAAAACTCTATGACATTAAATTGTTGGCAGGACGAAATATTGCTCATTTAGACACCATGCGTGAGGCGTTGGTGAATGAAGAAATGGTGAAGCGTTTAGGCGAAAAATCTAACGATAAAGTGTTGAATAAAATGGTGGAATTTAACGGTAAGAAAATGACTATTGTGGGCGTTGTCCAAGACTATCACGTAATGACTTTGCACGAAAAAATTCCACCGTTGGCGATAACTTCATCAACCGATATGTTCGATATCGTTGCGGTGAAAATGAACATGGCGGATGCCCAAAACACCATCAAAAAATTGGATAAAATTTGGAGCAGTGACTTTCCCAGATTTTGTGTTTGAATACGAATTTTATGATGAAGCCATCGGTAAAATGTACTTAATGGAAACCGCAATGCTGGGTTTAATTCAAGCCTTTGCCTTGATTGCGATTTTGATTGGTTGCTTGGGATTGTACGGTTTAGTGAGTTTTATGGTTGCTCAGAAAACGAAAGAAATTGGCGTTAGAAAAGTGCTTGGGGCTTCCGTAGGGCAGATTTTGTGGTTATTTGGTAAAGAATTTACTTTCCTAATCATCATTGCTTTCATCATTGCCGCCCCTGCCGCTTGGTGGGTTTTGAATGGTTGGTTGCAAGATTTTGAATATCGAATCAGTATCGGTGCGGGCGTGTTTGCGGCAGCGATTTTCTTAACGGGAATGATTGCGGTGATAACGGTGGGTTGGCAGTCTTCGAGGGCGGCATTGGCGAATCCTGTGAAGAGTTTAAGAACAGAGTGAATCACCCAAAAATACTTTCTAAATCCAGTTCTACACCTGTACTTTCATCCAGTAGTCTGCCAGAAGTAATCGTTCTTTGACCATCGGGCGTCATTACGTTTATTTGCTTGAAGTGTGGAATAATTATCCAAACAACAGAAGTACCCGATGGAAAATATATATCCAATGTTTTGTCTGTCAAATCAGATAAGGCTTGGCGAGGAGATAAAATTTCAATAGCTAACAATGGTGGATAAGTAGGTCTAATAATATCACGTAACCAATCTGCCTTCCCTATTTTACAAATAGCAATATCTGGTTTAACTCTACCATGTGTAAGTTCAAATTCTAATTCTGGTAAAATATCATATTTTTCATCAAACCGACTCAATGTCTTGGCAAGTCGATAAGTAATTTTAGCGTGGTTATAAGACATAATATCTTCTGTTTGGAATTCTTCGAGTTCTAAAACGGCTGTTTCCATGTTATTGATGTTTTTTTACAAATATACTAAAATTAAGATGCCATGCTACAAAACTATCTAAAAATCGCCCTACAAAACCTGTTGAGAAACAAGGTTTATTCGATTGTTAATATTACTGGTTTGGCGGTGGGAATTGCAGGGGCGATTATCATTTTTCAATTGGTAAAATATCATTTGAGTACCGATGCTTTTCATCCGAATTCAAAACGAATTTATCGGGTAGTGATGAAGCTGAATTTGGAAGCATTGAACATGAAAAGGGAAGTCCTTTTGTGTTGCATCAAGCCTTGAAGAATGATTTTCCCTCGGTTGAAAATGCAGTTTATCTTGGGCAACAGGAATTGACTTTTTCTTTGTCGAATCCGAATGGTAAAAAAGATAAATACCTCGAAAAAGAAGCCGCAGCATTCACGGATGCTCAATATTTTAAATTATTCGATTATCAATGGCTGGTCGGAAATTCCTCATTGTTGAATGCTCCCAACACGGTGATATTGACAGAAAAATACGCAAAAAAGTATTTTGGTGAAACAAATCCAATCAATAAAATCCTGAGAATTAATAACGTTCAGGATGTAAAAGTGGTAGGGTTACTAAAAAATCAGCTTGAAAATACCGACTTAAAAACCGAGATTTTTATTTCCTTGCCAACCATCAAAAACGTTATTCCAGATTATAGATACGATGATTGGTATTGGTTCAGCAAGACCAGAGAAACCTATATTCTACTCCATGAAAACGCCACGAAAGCAAGTTTTGAAGCTCAATTACCCGCCTTTTCGAAAAAGTATTTCGGTCCAGATGCTAAGGTTTTTCCATTTCACCTCCAAGAACTTTCAGATGTCCATTTCAATCTTGATTATGGCGGAAAATAAAGCAATCGACCATCCTATTTTTGTCATTCATTGGAATCCTTTTGGTGGTTATTGCTTGCATTAATTTTATCAATCTTTCCACGGCTCAATCGTTCAAAAAATACAAAGAAATTGGGGTTCGGAAGGCATTGGGAAGTTCGCAAAAGCAAATATTTTGGCAATTCATGGCAGAAACGGCTTTGGTGGTTTTGATAGCTTTTTTTATTGCAATATTAGCGGCAAATCTATTAATTCCAACAATGAATCAGTGGCTTAAAATAGCAATAACACCGTATCAGTTCTTTGATGTTAATTTGTTGATGTTCATTGCATTAGCCTTTATTTTTATTGTTTTCATGGCAGGGTTTTATCCTTCTCTGATTATTTCAAAATTCAATCCTGTAAAAGCATTAAAAGGAATTACAAACGAGATAAATCAAGGTATTTTCGTCAGAAAAAGTTTGGTTATTACTCAGTTTTGTGTGTCATTTGTCTTGATTGCAGTTTCTATTTTGGTAGTGTTGCAAATCAATTTTATGGAAAATAAAGACATTGGCAGTAACAAAGATTTGGTGCTTCACGTCAAGATTCCTTACGCTGAAAATGACTTTTGGAATTCTTTGAAAAATCAAATTCTTCAAAAACCTTTTGTGAAAAATATTTCTTTTTCAAACGTTGCTCCTTCCGCAGAAATTGGCAATGGTGGACAAGTAAAATTTGAGAATCGGGCGGATTGGGAAAAATTCGCAGTACGCTCTAAAATAGCTGATGAAAATTATTTGGACACCTACCAATTAAAACTCGTAACTGGCAGAAAACCAATCGCTTCTGATACTATTCGAGAGATTTTAGTGAATAAAAAACTGGTTGCAGATTTGGGGTTAAAATCTCCCGAAGAGGCAATAAATAAGCATTTATTCATTGGTGATGGCGGAAAGATAGGAACAATCGTGGGCGTTTTGGCGGATTTCAATAATACCAATCTTTACACAAATATTGAGCCTACCGTGGTTTTCTCTTCACGGAATCGTTATAAACAAGCCGCCATCAAGCTAAATACTTTTGATGCTAAAAACACGATTAATGAACTGCGTAAAATTTGGGAAAGTACCTTTCCGAATGAAGTATTTGAGTATTCTTTTTACGACCAAGAATTAGCGTTGTTTTACGAAAAAGAGGATTTGGTTCGTAGCCTTTGCATTTCGTTTGCCCTTCTATCAATATTTATTTCCTGTTTAGGTTTATTTGGACTCGCTAATTTCACCGCACAACAACGCACCAAAGAAATCGGTATTCGTAAAGTTTTGGGAGCAAGTGTGAACCAAATCGTTCAATTACTTTCCAAAGATTTCTTGAAATTGGTTATAATTTCCATCATCATTGCCAGCCCGATTGCTTATTATTTCATGCAAAAATGGCTACAAGATTTTGCGTACAGAATAGAAATTTCGTGGTGGATTTTTGTAATGGCAGGAGTGGTAGCTTTGTTAATTGCCTTGCTGACAGTGAGTTATCAGGCGATTCGGGCGGCATTGGCGAATCCTGTGAAGAGTTTAAGAACAGCGTGATTATCGGTAAATGGTGAACGGGAGAATTTATCGACTTTTCTTTTTACCGTTCACCGTGAATTTTATTCAAATATCTTATTCAAATCCAATTCAATATTCAAATTTGAGTCTTTCAGAATTTCATTATCGTGAAAAAAATCGTATTCGTTTGGGGAGGTATAAACGGCAACTCCTTTCAAAGCTGGAAAAACTATCCAACTTGATTTTACTCCAAACTCAAAATATTGATAAGCTTTATTAATCATCAAATCATTGCTTTGTGATGGTGATTGAATTTCAATAGTGAGTAAAGGTGCCTCTGTTTGCTTGGCTACTTCATTTACAAAATTGAGATTTCTTTTGGGATAAACCACTAAATCAGGCGTTGTACCATCAGGAACAGTAGCTAAGGTAACTTCGCTGGCAATACGAAAAAGGTTTCCATATTTAGATTTTAATTCAAATCCAAGATTGAGCTGAATAGCTCCGTGAGTAAGGTTAGGCATGGGTTTATTTCTTTCAATTTCGTAAGAATTAGCTTCTACGATAGCGGTTACGGGATGTAATAATTCTGCAACTAATTCCATAATGATTCTGATTTTTTTATCAAATATACTAAAATATTAAAAGCTACTTTACAAATTTATCGGTAAAATTCAACCATCCCTTCAACTCATTCTCTTCAAAACTCCCTCCGCAATTTCTTTTAGCTTGTCTCTTAAAATGTCAGGACTAATAATTTCTGCCATATCACCCAAAAACAGAAACCAACGAGCAAAACCCATAATTGAGGAGGTCAGGAAAGTCATTTCCACTTTTTCGTCCACGATTTTTTGGGAAACAAAGCCACGGTAATATTTTTCATCACCCATTAATTTTACGGCACTTTTTTCAATTTTGATGATGATGGTGTGCAGTTTTTCTTCGGTTGAAATTTGGGATAAATAGGATTTTAAAGAGGGGTGTTCTTGTTGAAAACTGATTGGAGTAACGTTTATCTGGGTAATTCTATCAATCCTGAAATTTCGATAATCCTGTCGCATTTGGCAATAAGCGATTAAGTGCCAATACGTTCCCGAAAAATAAATACCAATCGGCTCAACATTGCGGTAAGTATCTTCTTGGGAATGGTGAGCAAAATATTCAATCGTTAAGAAGCCGTTTTAAAATATATTCTGAATAAAGTCTGATTGTATTTTTTGAGTAGCGGAATCATATTTTTTTAAGGAATATACAGCGTATCTTGTGTAAAAAATATGGTTTCGATAGTCAGAATAAGACAATCAGAATTTGTCGTAAGATATTTTAAAACGGCTTCTAAGACATTTTTTTCGGAAATACTTTTTAAAATATCCTGTAAATTAAGGTTCTCGTGGCGATTTTTGGGTAAAGATGAAGTCTCATGCACTTGGATATAGTCCTCAATATTTTCTAAATAATTCTTTTCGGAAGTCCGCAAAACCGCTCTCACTTTATACATCGCAGATTTATAACTTGCCTGCGTAGAGGGGTCAGTTAGTTTTTCAACCATCTTTTCAGCCGTCAAAAAAGCCGTGGCTTCTTCCTTCGTAAACATTACGGGTGGAAGTCTGTATCCGTCCATCATGCTATAACCTACGCCCGCTTCGCCAATGAGTGGAATTCCTGCTTCTTCCAACGTGCGAATGTCTCGATAAACGGTTCGCAAACTGATGTCAAAGCGTTCGGCAATATCTTGGGCTTTTACAATTTTGCGAGATTGCAAGTGAATCAGAATGGCAGTTACTCGGTCTATTCGGTTCATAAGATTTGATATTTTATTATCCACAAGTTACGAATTTTACAAGAAATTTCAATTTAGGTTTTTACTCTTACAAACCAATCATCCCAAACCCATTCTTCAACATCGTTTTTTTTTAGTAAATTGCTATTTCAAAGGGTATGAAAGTGTAAATAACACTAAGAAGCCGTTTTAAAATATATTCTGAATAAAGTCTGATGGTATTTTTTGAGTAGCGGAATCATATTTTTTTAAGGAATATACAGCGTATCTTGTGTAAAAAATATGGTTTCGATAGTCGGAATAAGACAATCAGAATTTGTCGCAAGATATTTTAAAACGGCTTCTTAATCAATCCCTCATGAAATCACCGTTTCATCTAAAAACTAAAAATGACAAAAAAACTCTTCGCTTTGGGTTTTGGAATTTTACTGTTCCAAAACGCATCATTGCAGGCTCAACAGCCTGCCAGTCAATATAATAGCAATAATCGCTTTGAGCAATTGGGTAATACTTTACCAACGCCCAACTCCTACCGTGCGGCTTCGGGAGCTCCTGGAAAAGACTATTGGCAAAATCGTGCCGACTACGACATTAAGGCAGAATTGGACGACCAAAATCAATCTATGACGGCTTCGGAGGTGATTACCTACAAAAACTTTTCGCCCGATGAATTGCGGTATTTGTGGTTGCAATTAGACCAAAACAATTTCAAGAAAAACGGAATTGCTCAATTGACGTCCACGTCGTCTGTAACGGAAAGAACTACTTTTGGGCGTTTGGATGCAGCCGCCAATGTTTTGAAGAAAAAAGAATATGGTTATAATATTCTTTCGGTAAAAGATAAAATGGGAAATCCCCTAAAATTTACCATCAACGAAACCATGATGCGGGTTGATTTGCCAACGCCTTTGAAAACGGGGGGGAGTTTCTCATTTTCAGTAGAATGGTCTTTCAATATTACCGATGCCCTTGCCACACGTGCCAGAAGTGGGTATGAATTATTCCCAAAAGATGGTAATTATATTTATGAAATGGCTCAGTGGTTTCCTCGTATGTGCGTTTATGACGACGTGAACGGCTGGCAACACAAGCAGTTTTTGGGTCAGGGAGAATTTACGGTTCCTTTTGGGGACTATAAAGTATCAATCACCGCCCCCAATGATTTTGTGGTGTTGGGAACTGGCGAATTGCAAAATGCCTCTCAGGTGCTTTCATCGGCACAAATGAAGCGTTTGGAGACTGCCAAAAACGCCACCCGCCCCGTGATGATTGTTACGCAAGATGAAGCAACGGCTGCCGAAAAAGGGAAACCTTCGGGTAAAAAAACGTGGACTTTTGCGGCTCAAAATGTGCGTGATTTTGCTTTTGCGGGGTCAAGGAAATTCCTTTGGGATGCCATGCAAGTGGATGTTGAAGGTAAAAAAGTGTGGGCGATGTCGGCATTTCCGAAAGAAGCAAACCCGCTTTGGGGGCAGTATTCAACGATGTTGGTGGCTCATACTTTAAAGGTTTATTCAAAGCACACGATTGCTTATCCGTATCCCGTTGCCCAGTCAATTCATGGTCCAGTAGGAGGGATGGAGTATCCAATGATTGCCTTCAACGGAGCCAGACCAGAACCTGACGGCACGTATTCGGAAGGAACAAAGAACTTTTTGATTGGCGTGGTTATTCACGAAGTTGGGCATAATTTCTTCCCGATGATTGTGAATTCGGATGAAAGACAATGGTCGTGGATGGACGAGGGTTTGAACACTTTTTGTGAGGAACTCGCTGAAAGAGAGTGGGATAGAGATTTTGAAACCCGTGGTGACCCGCAAAGTATTGTTGGATATATGCGTACTGACAAAACGCAACAGATGCCCATTATGTCGTCTTCGGATAATATTATGGCATTTGGTCCAAACGCATATAGCAAGCCTTCTGCGGCTTTGACGGTCTTGCGTGAAACCGTGATGGGGCGTGAATTATTCGACCATGCTTTCAAGGAATATGCTCGCCGTTGGGCATTTAAACACCCAACGCCACAAGATTTTTTCCGCACGATGGAAGACGCTTCGGGTGTGGATTTAGACTGGTTTTGGAAAGGCTGGTTCTATGGCGTTGAGCCTGTGGATTTATCCATCGAAAACGTAGAATGGTTTGGGATTGATAACCTTGCTCCCGATAAGAAAAACGCCAATGCCAAGGCAAGTGCCGATGCTAAACGCCAGACAATTACCAACATACGCAACAAGAAAGACATCGCTAAAACGGTGGTAGAAGAGAATCCCGACATGAAGGATTTTTATAATTCGTATGATAAATTTGCCACGAGCGAATCTGATAAAAAGCGTTTCGACCAAACGATGTCGAGTTTATCAGAAGATGAAAAGAAATTGGTAGATTCTAATAAAAACTTCTACGTACTGAACCTCAAAAACGTGGGTGGTTTGCCAAGTCCCGTTATCATCAAAATGAATTATGAAGACGGAACTGACGAAGTAATAAGAATCCCTGCCGAAATCTGGCGATTGAATGATAAGGAAATCAAAAAGGTGATTCCGACCGATAAAAAAGTGGTAAAATGGACGTTAGACCCATTCTACGAAACGGCAGATATTGACACCAAAACCAATAGCTTCCCCCGTGAGCCAGAAGAGCCAACTCGTTTCCAAGTATTCAAGCAAAACCGCCCAGCCCAACCAAACCCAATGCAGCAACAAGCGAAACCGAATGCGGTGCAGGGGGCGAAGAATTAAGGGTTGAAATGATATAGAAATTTTGAAAGTGGAGGATGTAGAATATACGTCTTCCATTTTTTTGTAATGTAGCCCCAAATATTTATTACTCCAAAATTGAACATTCATGTTCACTATTGAACTCTCATTAATATTTTTTACTTTTACAATAAAAATATTATAACCAAATGTCTAAATTTAATTATCCAGTAAGTGACCCTTTTGAAGTAAAAGCCGTAACCGAGCCTACTTTTGAAGAAAATATTTTTACCAGTAAACTTTATGTGAACCTTGACGACGCACGTGGTAAAGAATATCTTGCGAAAATTAAATTTGATTTAGGGATTGGTGATGATGGGTCTTTTCATTTGACAGAGGAGTATGTAAAACTCATTTTTTCAGGACATATTGGCTCTGGTAAAACAGTAGAACTTAAACGACTTCATCATGAACTATATAATCCAGATAAATACTTTTCTATTTTCATAAGTATTGAGGAAGAGTTAGAAATTTCAAGATTTGAACCAGAAGATTTTTATGTATTACTTATTACGAAACTAATCACCCAATTAAAAGAAAAAGGCATTACTCGTAACACGCAATCACTTGAAGATTTAGCGAAAATGTTTTTTAGTGATGTTGAGGTTAAAAAAGAAATTAGTGAATCTATCAAGGATGAAGTTGGCGTAGAGATTGGTGCTTCGTTTGGATTTCTTGACTTCTTCAAGGTTGGAGGTTCTCTGAAAAACCTTTTGGCAGGTGAAACTAAAACCGCCAAAGTAATTCGTGAAGCTACTCGCAAGAATTTATTACATCTCACACAATTACTGAATGATTACCTTTCGGACATCCGAAAAGATATTCAAGACGAAGGTTTAGGGCAAGATGTTTTATTTGTGATTGATGGCTCAGAAAAAATTATGTTTGAAAAATACGAATCTCTTTTCGTAAAAGATGCTAACGTTCTCATTGGGCTAAATGTCAATATGATTATGAGTGTGCGAATTGATGCTTTTTATCAAATAGAAAAATCTCCTATCCGTTTTACAAGTCGTTATGTAGTGCCAATGATTAAGACAGAAATAGCATCACACCGTGCGGCTCTTTGCGAAATTATTACCAAACGTATTGATGAAGATACCTTTTTTGAAAATAAAGAGTCACTCGAAAAATGTATTGATTATTCTGGTGGTTGTATTCGTCAGTTATTTAGAATCGTTAATGTAGCTATTCGTAAAACCAGAGGCGTACATAAAATAAGTGCTAAAATCGTGGAGGAAGTAGTAGATGAAATAGGAAATACCATGCGTGAAAGCATTGATAAAAGCTATGTAGAAATATTAAAGAATGGAGATTTTGAACCTGCCGAAGCCAAAGTGAAAGAAATGCTTTATGGTTTATTATTACTAAAATACAATGGTATAGGTTCAATCAAAATCAATCCAATTCTTGAAAAATATCTTAAAAATGCCAATGAACTTTGAGTTAAATAAAGCCTATAATGAAAATTTGCTTGACGAAATCCAGTTTACGCTCCAAGACCGTAAAGAGCCTACAATTGTGATGATGAGTGTTGAGGATTATGATTTGCAAAAAAGACTTTTAGAAAGACTCAAAGAAAAACTACCTAAATATCAATTTTATGATATTGACCTCACGCCCTTTCAAGTAGAATCCTTACAACAAACGCTTCAAAAAAAAACACCTCAGCATATTCTTAATTCTGAGCGAATTACCTACTGCGTAAATGTTTTTGGCTTGGAAAATAGCCGTCTTACTTCTGAAAATGGGCAAATTATTGATTCTGGACTTATTGCTCAATTAAATTTTGAACGAGAGGTGATTTTTCGTAAACCAAATTACATAACCATCTTGTGGGGAGACCATGATTTTTTCTTACAAATTCAACGTCAAGCCCCCGACCTTTGGAGTTGGATAACCAATTTTTTTGTATTCAAACAAGACGAAAAATATCAAGAAAAAGCCCTTAGCCTTGAGCCAGAACCTATACCTGCAAAGTTGCCCATTCGGGAAGAGTATATCAATGGTTTATTGAATAAATTAGATCATCTTCCTTTAAACGACCCCGATAAAGGCAGAGCCATGAGGGAGAGATTGAACTTATACAGTCTTTTGGCAGATGAGTATGCCAAGTATTTTGACTATGAAAATGCGAAGAAGTATTATGAAAATGCGATAGGACTATCGGAAAAATTAAATATTAGAGGATATGATTTAAATAAATTAATTTTTGACTACGGATCTCTGCATCTAAATTTTAGAAGATATGACTTGTCATTAATGATGTATGAAAAAGCCTTAAAAAAAATGATTGAGCAAAATGAAGCCGTAAATATAGGTGCTACTTATCATCAAATAGGAACTGTATATTCTGAAATAAATAATTTTCCATTAGCATTATTAAATTATGATGAAGCTATTGAATGGAAAACCAGAAATAAACAGTTTGAACGTTTAGGGAATACATATCACCAAATTGGGACAATTCTTGAAAGATTTGGCGACTGGACAAAAGCATTAGAGAACTACCAAAAAGCACTTGAATGGAAGTTGAAAAGCAAAAGAAATGATTTGTTAGGTGCAACTTATCAACATATTGGGCGGGTTTATCAAGCACAGGGAAAATATGTAGAAGCATTGGTTAATTATCAAGTATCTATTGAAATGAAGAAACAGACGGGGATGTTCCATGAGTTAGGGTTTACATATTTTCAAATAGGCAGTTTATATACTGAACAAAGTAATTGGATTAAAGCTCTTGAAAATTACGAAAATGTAATATACTGGAATGAAAAAACAGGGCAAAACCAAGGAACATGGAGTGCCTATGATAAAGTAGGGTTAGTATATGAAATACAAAAAAAATGGAGTCAAGCCTTAGATAATTATCAAAAAGCCTTGTCTTTAATTCCAGATTATTTTGAACAAGAAAAAGTAAGGATTATTAGTTTTATTGAAAGGTTGAATGGGTTGGTATCTCATTAATTCAACCCCTCAATTAGTTACCCGCAAGGTGCGGGTAACTGAAACTATTCCTCAAAATCCCTCAACAAAACAAACCCCTCAAACACACTCCCAATCAACAATTTATCCTTGTACAACACGCCCACCGTTGAGGCAGAAATCTCACTACCATCATTAAGATAAATACTTTCTAATTGTGCCTTTCCTTTACTCTGATAAGGTTATTTTCTGATTCTGTTAGGAAATTTTGCGTTTGTCATAATAGGTATTTCAACCTTAAATTGTCTTCATAAAAACTAAACACCCAATATTATGAAAACCATAATTTTCTCTTTTCGCTACTAATTTTGAGTCTTCAGATTAGTCTATCTCAAAATGTTTTCACCAAAATTCCAACGCCTTCGCATACCTATGATGTCGATATATTTTTTAGCCATGAATTGCCCATCAAAGAACCTCATTTCAAAACGCAAATAATTGAGGTTCAAGGTGGTAATATTTACAATAACCTCATTCGTGAGACACCAAAAGCTATTTTATGATGCTGCGGGAAAACTTATCATGGCAGATTGGTCAAAATTTGAGAAGGGCATTGAGAAACCATTTTTACGAGTTGAATATCAGTATTATCAAGATACAGATTTACCGAAGTAAAATAAGGAGACATTTGCGAAACAATGATAAGTTTCTGAACTTTGTTGTCTGAACAAAAAAGACAAAATTATGCTTCAAAGAATTCAAACTTTATTATTAGCCTTCGTGGCGATTGCGATGTTGGCGGTAACAGCCTTACCAATGTGGGAGAAAAGTAGTGCCGCTCTTAATGAAAAAATTACGCTAACTTCTTTTGCCTTAGAATATTTTAAAGGAACAACGTCAGTTAGTAGTTCAAGTACAATTGTGATTGCTATGTTAGCCATCGTTTCAGCCTGTGTTGCGGCTTTTTCAATTACGCAATACAAAAAAAGAATGCTACAAATGACTTTGGGTTTAGTAAATTCTATTCTAATTGCAACAGTATTGGGTTATACTTTTTACCAAGTTTTCAAAGTTGGAATGCCCATGTTTGAGCCTCAAAAGGTAGGTAGTTACGGAGGAGGATTTATTGCGGTGGCAATAGCGTTTCTTTGCAATATGATTGCTAATCGTTTTATCAGAAGGGATGAAATGTTAGTGAAATCTGCGGATAGAATGAGATAATTTCATACGGTACAGGGTAAACGGGGAACGGTAAACGGTTTTCCAGCCGAAGTAATCAGTTTAAAGTTAATCTTGTTAAAAAGTAAAAGGAGAGCGATATAAAATCGTTCTCCTTTTTGCGTTAAAACCGTTCACCGTGAACCGTTTACCTTTTACCGTTAAAACCGTTATATGTATTGATTTACAATATTCTCATACAATTCTTGCTTACCACTGGTCATGGCTGGCTCGCCGATTTCGTGAGCAAAGTTTCTTAAATCTTCCATCGTCAAAGTTCCTGCTTCAAATGCTGCCCCTTTTCCTGAGTCGAAAGATGCGTAACGCTCTTGACGTAATTTTTTATAAGGAGATTTCACCAAAATATCATCCGCAATCACCAAGGCACGAGCAAAAGCATCCATTCCGCCAATGTGGGCATAGAAAATATCAGCTAAATCGGTTGAATTTCTACGAGTTTTTGCGTCAAAATTGATACCTCCGTGCTTCAATCCGCCTGCTTCCAAGAAGATTAACATTGTTTCAGCCAATTCATTCAAATTTGTTGGAAACTGGTCAGTGTCCCATCCGTTTTGATAATCGCCACGGTTGGCATCCATACTCCCTAACATCCCCGCATCAGCCGCCACCTG
The DNA here is from genome assembly GCA_034519515.1 of Arcicella sp. Taxonomy (GTDB): domain Bacteria; phylum Bacteroidota; class Bacteroidia; order Cytophagales; family Spirosomataceae; genus Arcicella. The sequence continues at coordinate 7,438 of JAXHOK010000041.1, read as the reverse complement.
CATTTCGTGTTGGAAAGTGTGTCCCGCCAAAGTTGCGTGATTTACTTCCAAATTCAACATAAAATCCTTCTCCAAACCATGGTCTTTCAAGAAATTAAGCACGGTTGCCGAGTCGAAATCATACTGGTGTTTTGTAGGCTCACAAGGCTTAGGCTCAATAAAGAACTTTCCTTTGAAACCATTTTTACGAGCATAATCACGTGCCATCGTCAAGAAACGACCCAAGTGAGCCACCTCACGTTTCATGTCAGTATTCAACAAGGTCATGTAGCCTTCACGACCTCCCCAAAATACATAATTCTCTCCGCCCAGAGCAATTGTGGCATCAATTGCACATTTCACCTGTGTGCCTGCGTGAGCCAAAACGTTGAAATCTGGATTGGTTGAAGCACCGTTCATATATTTCGGATTTGAGAATACGTTGGCAGTTCCCCACAACAACTTCACACCACTTGCCGCTTGTTTTGGCTTGGCATAATCCACGATAGCACTCAAATTACTTTCATATTCCGACAAAGAATCTCCACCATCAACCAGGTCAATATCGTGAAAACAGTAATATGGTGTGCCTATTTTTGTCATAAATTCAAAAGCAGCATCCATTTTATCTTTGGCTCTTGCCACGGCATCGCCTTTGACATCCCAAGGGAATTGTTTCGTACCTGGACCAAATGGATCAGCACCCGTTCCACAGAAAGTATGCCAGTAAGCCGTTGCAAAACGCAAATGGTCTTTCATTGTTTTGCCACCCACGATACGGTTTTCATCGTACCATTTAAATGCCATCGGGTTATCTGATTGTCTGCCTTCAAACTGAATTTTGCCAATCCCTGGGAAATACTCTTTGTCTCCCAACGTAATGTTTGCCATTTTTTTAAATTTTTATGATTAATTTTTAATGGTAATTTTACCAAGTGTTCTATACTGTTCTAATTGTTCACTACAAAATTATCGTTTATTCATAGAAAAGCAAAATAAAATAAGTGGTTATGAATATTTTACTCAAAAAAAGGGGCAGTCTAATTCCATAGACTACCCCTTTTTTTAAGTAAAATAATTATCACTACAATTTATGTAAATCTCCATCAAAAATAGAGATAGTCAAACCAATAAATATAAGTGCCACACAGGCAACAATTTTCCAGCAAATGTTTAGTAAATTTTTCATGATTTTAGAACGTTTATTTGAGTTTGAAATTAACCCCAATGTTAAATCCAATTTTGTTTGGTTTTACCAACAGAAGAGAGTTATTATCACTTTGTTGATTTAATGAATAACTAAAAGTTGGTTCTATAAAAATATAGGTATTGTCGCCAATTTGTCGAGTAACTCCGTATGCAAAATTGGCAAAACCATTTAATTCTTGGTTACCATTTAGGCGGTAAGAAGCCTCCCCACCAATGCTTACATAATGTGAAAGTGCCTCCCCTTGAAGGAATGTATATTGAACATCAATTTTTGTGCCTAAATAATTTGCCGATTGTGAGTAAGTCTTGTTCAAGTCTGCAAAACTTATATCAACACCTTTATTATCAGCGGGTTGCACAATTAATGAGTCTGTTCTCACTCTGTAATTGATACTATGATTGGTCTTGGTAAATGTCAAACCTGTGCGTAGTTTTACCCTATCTGAAAGCGTAAAAACCAATCCCGCTTGGGTATAAAACCCTATTCTATCACCATCATTATTTACCGAAATAGTATGCACAAAATTGGCATCATTTCCATTGGGTGTGATGGTATAATAATTGAGCAAAGGCATTGCACTGGCGTAAAATTCCAAAGGTTTTCTTTCCTTAAAATACGGTTCTTCTTTTGGAATGGTAACGAACTTTAATTTTGCTACTTTGAAATGATTTGCCAATAATCCGTAAGATTTAGTATCTAAAATTGACAAATTTGTTTTCCTTTCCACAAATTCGATGTTAGATGTTCGTCTGGGCGGTGTTTCGCTTTCGATATTTGATAAAATATTCGTACTGATGAAACTTTTATTCTTACTAATCAATACACTTTTCGATTCAAATGTATCGCTTGAATTATTCAATCCATTAAAATCTTTATTATTCGGTTCAAATATAGATTTTTCGGTAATTATTGAGTTAGATTGTTCGGAGTTTGAAGGGTTTAGTGGGTTTTTGGAAATATTTTTTATGACAACAAAAGATTCGTTTTCCCTTATTTTTTCCTTAAATATTTTAGTATTTTTAGGTTGATTGGACGAATACGGCAGCCTTCCTCCTTCAAAAGGAAGCCTACCGTTGTTTGATATGTTTATAGCCGTTGTCTGACTATGCGTCCCAGTGTTCACAGATGACTGCTTTTGTTTGTTGATATTGTTGTCAGTGGGGACACTGACAACGGCAAGAGATTGATGGGGCGAATACGGAAGGCTTTCTTCAAAAGGAAGCCTTCCGTTGTTATTTGACTCTGATAAAGTCGATATATTTTCATCGACTTTATTCTGACTAAAATAAAATCCACCCAAAAACAGCCCTAATACCAAGGCTGAAACTTGCCAATAAGGAAACCTCCTTGTAGTTTTCACAGGGAGTTGAGGTTCGATTTTGTTCCAAAGAATTTCGCTCGTTTCTGATTCAAAATCAGTGAACCTATCTCGGAAAATATCCTCAAAAGGGTCATTATTGTCGTTATGTGCGTTCATAGCTGATAATCCCCAGGGGTTTTAGTTGCTTTCTAAGCAGTTCCTTCGCCCGTGAGAGTTGCGATTTTGAAGTATTCTCACTGACTCCCAATAACTCGGCAATTTCGGCATGGCTATAACCGTCTATCACATAGAGGTTGAAAACCATTCGATAACCGTCGGGCAGTTGGTTGATAAGTATTAGCAATTCTTTGTTAGAAAGACCCGCCAACACATTGGGATAATCATCGTTGCTTAGTAAAATGTTGTCATAATCGGTATTATTCTGAAATTTCAGATTGGCATGGTAATAATTGATGGCGGTATGGATAACAGCTTTGCGTACCCAAGCCCCCACTGCCCCTGTTTTTTCGAGGGTATGGATATTATTAAAAATCTTGACAAAGGCTTCTTGATAAATATCTTCGGCTTCATCGGGCGTGCGGGTATAACGCCGACAAACCCCCATCAATTTGCCTTTATAGAGATTATAAAAGGCTGTTTGGGCTTTGCGGTCATTATTTTGGCAGGCTCTGACTAATTCCTGTTCGTTTATCATTTTTTATCTACCTCACCCTTCACCCCTAACCACTCTCATTAAGGAGAGGGGGATGTTCGTACGCTTATCCCCCCTCCCATCAAGGGGAGGGGCTGGGCGACCGTCGCACGGGGTGGGGTGTGTTATTTCTTTATTTTTACTGTAAAATTTGCTTGTAATATTTCACCCGATGAGGTGGTTACGATATACTTAAACTGATCGTTATGCTCTTTGCCGTCTGATGGTTTCAGTTTATAAAAAAGCCTTTTACCATCTGCTCTCACCGTTCCGAAAGTGGGCTGTTCTTCAAAATTTACGCTTTTGATTTCGGTGCATTTTGTTACATATAAATCGTAGGGAATCTCAAACTCGGTTTCTTTCACTTGGGTAACGGAAACTTCCATTTCTCCATTTTTTGCATCCGATTTACAAACAGGAATTTCCCGAATATAAATCTCTACTAACATCCGCAAAGTAATTTTGCCATCCTTGCTCGTAACTGAATATTCCAATCCGTCAATCCCAGCTCTATTGGCAGTTTGAGAATACTCAATTTCTTGGCTTGTATTGACTACCGCTTTACCCAAAAGAGGCTGTTTTGTAATTTTTAAACTATTTCTGTCGAAAATATCACAGACTTTATCATTATCTAACACCTTGATTATCTGAGTATTATTATTATTTTTATTGATAATCAATAAATCTGGTAATAAAAACGAACGGCACGTATTTCCTTGTATATCTATGCGTACACCTGCTATCGTACACACAGGGAAAGCCCCATCTGTGCAGACCCGATATAGGAAAAAGTCGTCATTTTCAGAACCCGATTTAGGGATGTATTTCACCCGATTTTGCTCAACGGTGGCAGCTCCAAAAGAGTTAGCAGCAATTTCAGGGTCGTTGAATCTAAAATGGCATTACAAAAACGATCATTTTTCAACACATTCAGAATAGTTGTCGTGTTGAGTTTTACCGTAAAAAAATCTGGAATTGTTCCCGCATTACAAGGAATTTTATCAAGGCTGGAAATGATGATGATTTTGAGGGTGTCTCGCTTGTCTTTTCGGCTGTCGGTATTGAGGGCTTTGTAAATTAGTAATTCTTCGCCCTCGGCTTTGGTGGAGTCGGCTTTATAAATCAGAAGACCATTTTTATTGAAAGTTAATATGCCAAACTTGGGGCTACTTTCCACTTTCAGTGAAGTAAATCCAACATTTTTGGCAATAAATTTTTAGAATCCGGCCTAAAATTATTGGGCTGAGTATAAAGAATTTTGGCACTAACCAGAGGAGCGTCGGGCGTAGGAGGTTTTGGATTAGGCACAGATTTTATTTCATCGCAAGACCATAAAGTTAGCGATAAAATGCTGATTATTAAATTTATGGCAAAATTGCTTCATGATTTTTCAATTTACACCGTAAAAATCATGACAATTTTTACATAAATCTGAATAATCAGCATTTTATCGCTAACCTTATGGTCTGCACGTGAAAGTGAGCAAAACCTCCCCCGCCCATGCAATTATGCTTAAAGTGTATACTCAGCCCAATAATTTTGTAGCTTTTGATTCTAAAAATTTATTGTCAAAAACGCTTGGATTTACTTCACTGAAAGTGGAAAGTAGCCCCAAGTTTGGCATATTAACTTTCAATAAAAATGATCTTCTATTTAGAAGCCGACTCCACCAAGCCGAGAACTGAAAATTACTGTTTACAAAGCCCTCAATACCGACAGCCAAGGAGCAAGCGAGACACCCTAAAGGTAAATAAATTATTTTCCCAACATGATAAAATTCCTTTATGTATCAGGAACAATTCCACGACGACTGTGGTATTCTGAATGTGTTGAAAATGATCGTTTTTGTAATGCCATTGCCGGAGCTGGCAGACACACAAAGAATTGTTGCCCAATCCCCCTTTTTTTGGAAGCTGCCGACCAATCCGAATTGAAATACCCATCCCTAAATCGGGTTCTGAAAATGGTGACTTTTTCTATGGTCACCTTTTTAGATGAAACTTTCTCTGTTGTACGATAACAGGTGGCCGCATAGATACGAAATACGTGCCGTTCATTTTTATTATAAAATTTGATTAATCCGATGAAAATAACGAATAATACTCAGACAGGTGTTAGATAATGATAAAGTCTGTGATGTAGTTTGAAAAATTACTTGAACGAGCCTCTTTGAACAAAGCAGTATTAGCTACAAGCCAGAAGTAGTGGCGCGTATTTCAGGGATGGCAGTTGAATATTCAGTTACGAGCAAGGATGGCAAAATTAACTTTGCGGATGTTAGTAGAGGAAATTCTGTTTGCTAAATCGGATGCAAAAATGTTTCCGTTACTAGTTCCTACGATATATGTAACAAAATGCACCGAAATCAAAGCGTAAACTGAAGAACAACCCCGCTCGGAACGGTAGATGGTAAAGGCGCATAAACTGAAACCATCAGGCAACGAAAACATAACGATCGGTTTGGAATATATCGTAACCATCGGAGGCGAAATATTACAAGCAAGTCCCCAGTAAAAATAAAGAAATAACACACCCCGCCCCGCCGACGACCTTCCCTTGATGGGAGGGGGACAGCGCGAGTTTCATCCCCTCTCCTTGATCAAAGTGAAGAGTGAGGCATGGCAAAAATGATAAACAGGCAAGGAGTAGTCGGAGGCAAGCAAAGCAAACAGCCTTTTTTATAATCTCTATGAGAACAAATTGATGGGTGTCGGCGTTATGCCTTTTGTCAAGATTTTGGCACCTCGAAAAAACAGGGGCGAAGCAGGTACGCAGAAACGTATCCATACCGCCATCGAGGAAGAATTTCAGAATAATACCGATTATGACAACATTTAAGCAACATTGATTATCAACGTGCCAACTACAACAGAAAATTGCTAATGCCGCCCGACAACCCTCGAATGGTTTTTCAACCTCTGTGATGGACGGTTATAGCCATGCCCCACCGAGTTGAAATTGGGAGTCAGTGAATACTTCAAAATCGCAACTCTTCCGCGAAAGAACACAGAAGCTATTTCGCTACCTGGGGATATCAGCTATGAACGCGCATAACATTTAATGGCCCTTTTTTGAGGATATTTTCCGAGATAGGTTCACTGATTTTAGTCAGAGAGCAGGCTTGAAATCCAGCTCCCGCAAGGAAGACTTTCAGCCTTGTATTAGGAGCATTTTGGTGGATTGTACGTCAAGTTAAGGTGAATGAAAACCGACTTATCAAGTCAATGTGTGGAGAATAGCATTTTCTTCATATTCGCTTGCATCAATCTTTGCCGTCCCGCTTGCAACAGTATCAACAGGCAAAGCAGTCATCTGTGGTACTGGGACGCATGAGTCCGTAAGCCCTTAATCGAAACAACGGTAGACTCGCTTGAAAGGAGGGTATATTTAAATTGATCATTTTAATTATTTAAGTGTTTGGGGAAAATTGGAGAACGAATCTTTGTTGTCATGAAAATTGTTTCAAAAATTCAACAATTCAGACAATCTAATATTAATTGCCGAAAGATCGAACCGAATAATAAAAGTGGATTGGAATAATTCAAGTTGTTACATTTAGTCGAAAGTGTATTGATTATTAGATAAAAGTTTCATCGGTGCAATATTTTATCCAAATGGCGGGGGCGCTTGTTTGGTGGAGAGAGCTTGTCAGTTTTTTAGATACTAGATCTTGCAGTTGACAACGGAAGATCGTTTCAAAGTAGCAAATCAAAATTCGTTACCATTCCAAAGGACCGTATTTTAGGAGAAAACGCTGAATTTGCGCCGGTCGTACCATCACACTTAATGGAAATGATTAGTTTTTGTGCATACTCTTCGATTGAAATAATGATGGTGATATAGGGTTTATACCCAAGCGGGATTAATTTTTACACTCAGGTAGGCACCCCGCGCAGATTTGACGCAAGACCAATCATAGTATCAATTACAGAGTGAACAGATTATTGCGGCCCGCTGATTAATAAAGGTGTTGATAAATGAGGAGCAAGACACTCGCAATCGGCGAGAGTGGCGCAAAAATTGATGTTCAATATACATTCGGTACCGCTACAAATGGTAACCAGAATTAAGGATGGTTTTGCCAATTTTTATACGGGGTTATAAATTGGCGTGTCTATATTTATAGAACCAACTTTTAGTTATTTAAATCAACAAGTGATAATAACTCTCTTTCTGTTGGTAAAACCAAACAAGAATTAGTTTAACATTGGGGTTAATTTCAAACTCAAATAAACAG
>JAXHOK010000021.1:0-5981 GCA_034519515.1 Arcicella sp. | reverse complement strand
AAGTTACGTATTGCTTACGAATTAATTGAAGTTAATCCTCAAAAATATCCTGCAAAAAAGGAAATAGTTGCGTTGATTAATGAAATTGAAAAACCTTATAAAGAGGAAATAAATAAAGTAATTGGTTACAGTACCGTGCCACTTTATAGGAATTTTGTGGTTGAAAATACCATTGATACCATGATTGTAGATGCCTTGAAATGGAAGGTAAATGCAGAAGTGGTTTTGTCGAATGGGTTTAGATTTTGCCCACCTAAAACGGCTGAAAAAGATGGAAAAGTAGCCATTACGGAAGGGTATTTATACGATATGTTGCCTGTTGATGCCACCATCAGAACGGGAAAGGCAACGGGACAACAAATTATGGATTGGCTCGAAAGAGAACTCCAAAACGTATTTGCCCAAGATGCTTCCAAACGTTTTGGCGGTTGGTTAATCAGATTTAAAGGAATGCAGGTGGAGTTCAAAGCCTTTGAAACAATGGGTAAGCGAGTCAAAAAAGTGACCATTGGCGACCAACCCATTGATTTAACTAAACAATATGTGTTGTGTGCTTGCGAGCGTGAGGGCGACCCCATTGATATGCTTTGCCGTATGAAAGGCGTAAAAGAAGGCACAAACACATCATTTACCTTGCACACAATGTTGAAAGAGTATCTAAAAGAATTTTCACCCATCACACCCACATTGAGACATGATGCTAAAATTTTGGACGCTCCACAAGATTTACTAAGTCAAGTTTCAGGCGTTGATTATAAATTTGTGTAAGCAAATGAAATCAATAAAGTGAGTTTTTTAGATTCGTAAAAATCTGATTATTAGGCTATTTTTCGTAAATCGTCATTCACTAAATCGTAATTCTTTTTCGAGTGTAACATTTATCACAAAATAGTATTTTTCATAGACATACTTTTGTAAAAAGATTGAGAACAATCACTACAAAATTATGAGTGTAAGCATACGAATATTAGGTTTACTGTTCCTTATTTTAGGACTAAATCTAAAATACAGTTTTGGACAAGGAATACACGCCCACGAATCACTGAAAGATACCAACACGTTAAGTCATTTTTTAGAAAAAGGTCGATTTTATGGTCATGCACGCTCGTACATGGCAGCAACAGTCAACCAAGGCAATTTAACTGATTATCATGCTTGGGGAATTGGGGCTGGAATTGGCTACGAAACCCCTAAGTTTTTAAAACATTTTCAAGTTGGCATGAGTGGATTTTTCATGTTTAACATAACTTCTTCCGATTTGGCGGTGGCTGACACAAAAACCAATCAGTTTAATCGTTACGAAATAGGACTTTTTGACGTTGAACGCCCCAACGACCATGAAGATTTAGACCGATTGGAGGAATTATTTTTGAAAGTACATCTCGGTAAAAAATCTTTATTAACCATCGGACGGCAAATTCCAACAACGCCATTCATTAATCCGCAAGATGGGCGAATGCGACCAACCTTGATAGAGGCAGTTGTTTTGGAGGTAAAAGAAGTTAGGAATTTTACCTTTCATGCCGAATTTATCAATAGAATCTCGCCAAGGTCCACGGTTCGATGGTTTGAAACTGGCGAGAGTATTGGGCTTTATCCAGTTGGCGTTGATGGAAACGGAAAACCCTCACAGTATAAAAATAATGTTGAAACGGCAGGCGTTGGAATTGTGGGTATTACGCACCAAAAAAAACAATGGAATATCCAGTTTTGGGATACTTACATAGATAATATCCTGAATACGGCTCAATTAAAAATTGAATGGAAATCGAAACCCAAAGCGGGGAAAAATTGGTTTTTGGGTGGTCAATACATCCAACAAAATGCAGTTGGAAACGGTGGAAATGAAGACCCAAACAAAGCCTATACGCAAGTAAACAATGCTTCAAATGTGTTTTCAGGGCGGTTTGGGCAACAATCAGCTAAGTTTGATTGGTTTGTCAATGCAACTCGAATTACCGCCCAATGTAGGTTTTTAATGCCCAGAGAATGGGGCAGGGAACCGTTTTATACGTTTATGCCCAGAGAAAGAAATGAAGGTTTTGGCGATGTAACAGCCATGACTATCAACACATTTTTTAAGCCCGAGAAACATATTAAAATTGAACTCAGCACAGGTTATTATCATTTGCCAGATGTCAAAAATTTTGCTTTGAACAAATACGGAATGCCCAGTTATTCACAAATTAATTTGGGAGTAACCTATCAATTCGATAAATATTTCAAAGGTTTAAACGCTCAATTATTGGTAGTTAGGAAAGACGATATTGGCGAGACCTATCAAAATGACCGATATGTATTCAACAAAGTCAATATGACTCATTTCAATTTTATCATCAACTATCATTACTAAAACACTTTCAAATAAATTTTATGGAACAAATTATTAAGTTCATCAGCCAACCTTGGCCCTGGTATGTAGCGGGTCCGATGATTGGGCTAACCGTACCTACACTTTTATTGATTGGTAATAAATCATTCGGTATTTCATCATCGCTCCGTCATATTTGTGCGGCTTGTATGCCCGCCGACATTTCGTTTTTTAAGTATGATTGGAAAAAAGAAATTTGGAATTTGGTGTTTGTCGTGGGCGTGTTCTTTGGCGGAATCATAGCCACTAATTTACTGGCAAATCCTAACGATTTTGTACTTTCTGCCTCAACGATTACCGACTTGCGAGCCTTGGGAGTAAGAGATTTTTCAGGTTTAATGCCCGCTGATTTATTCAGTGTAGATGTATTATTTTCATTAAAAGGGGTCATTTTCTTTGTTTTAGGCGGTTTTATGGTTGGTTTTGGCACCCGTTGGGCGGGAGGTTGTACTTCTGGCCATGCCATTATGGGGTTATCAACTCTCCAAATGCCATCACTCATTGCCACGTGTTGTTTTATGGTTGGTGGATTTACCATGACGCATTTAATCATGCCGTACATTTTTAAGTTATTCTAATTTTTTTGATTCCTCTATGATTTATACGGAAGTCGTCCTTTTGAAGGACGACTTCCGTGTTCGACAGATTATTCCCGTACAAGTTGCAGGTTGAACCATTTTTTTCAAAAGCTAATAAATTAATTCAATGAAAAATATTCAAGATACTACCGTGGTTGAGCCTTTCGTGTGCGAAGCTCCCAACGACATGAAAAAAACCGAAAGTTGGACTGCCAACCTCAAATACTTAATCGTGGGTGTTCTATTCGGGATTGTTTTTGTGAAGGCAGAAATCATTTCATGGTTCAGAATTCAGGAAATGTTTCGTCTGCAAAGTTTCCACATGTACGGAGTCATCGGGAGTGCCGTGGTGGTGGGGATGATTTCGGTATTTTTGATAAAGAAATATAACATCAAAACTTTGAGTGGCGAAACCGTAGTTTTCCACCCAAAGACATTCCAAAAAGGGCAAATTTACGGAGGACTCATTTTTGGATTGGGTTGGGCAATCACGGGAGCGTGTCCAGGTCCTTTATTTGCACAAATTGGTAGTGGATATGTAGTGGTATTAGCCACATTATTGAGTGCTATTGCAGGAACGTGGACTTATGGGTATTTTAGGGAGAAATTACCAAATTAGAAATGTAAAACATGGAAAACTTCAATCGTCAAAGCCATTGGGAAAATATCTATCAGACTAAAAATTTGACGGATGTTAGCTGGTATCAACCCAAACCCACAACCTCTTTATCATTTTTTAGTGGATTTAAAGTTCCTAAAAATGCAAAAATTATTGATGTCGGGGGCGGAGATAGCCTTTTGGTAGATTTCCTTTTGGATGAAGGTTACACTGATTTAACGGTTCTGGATATTTCGGAATCATCCTTGAAGAAAGCCCAAAATAGGTTAGGAATTCAGGCAAAACTCGTCAAGTGGATTGTTTCGGACATTACAGAGTTTGTGCCAACCGAAAGGTATGATTTTTGGCACGATAGGGCTGCATTTCATTTCTCAACAAACGATAGCGAAGTTAAAAATTACCTGAAAAATATAAATGAAAATGTAGTAAATGATGGGATATTGGTATTGGGTACTTTCTCAGAAAAAGGACCTAATAAGTGTAGTGGAATTGAGATAAAGCAATATTCAAAAAAATCATTAGTACAAACCATTGGTAGTTATTTTAAAAAGGTGAAATGTTTGACAGAAAATCATAAAACCCCGTTTAACACCGTTCAGAACTTTGTTTTTTGTAGCTTTATTAAAAATATAAAAACGGCTTGATAGTAAATTGATATTTGCATTTTGAAAGGCGTTTTTTTGAATCAAATAAATGATTATGAAAGCTAAATTTCCAGTCTATTGTATCGAATCCTATCCCGACCATTCCAAAAATAAGGGTGATTTTTATATGGCTAAACTTGAAGATTTAGTAAATGATTTCAAAGGAATAGACCAATCCCACAGTCATAGTTTTTATATGGTTATGTATGTTCGCCAAGGCTCTGGCACACACACTATTGATTTTAAAACCTACGAAGTAAACAGTAATCAACTATATTTTCTTACGCCTGGTCAAGTCCATAATTGGGATTTATCGGCTGATACAGAAGGGTTTACCTTGTTTTTTGAAGCTAATTATTTTTCTTCATTATACGCCCACCGACTATTTGATTACCCTTTTTATCATACCAACCAGCATAAACCGCTCATACAATTAGAAAATGAAATAAACATTTTTGATACTTTTTTTGTAGATGCCTTTCATGAATTTACTACCCAAAAACCCAATCGCTCAGAGGTTTTTTTAGCTCAATTATTTATCATTCTCGAAAACGCAAGTCGCCACTATGGAGACCAACGGAGTCCCGAATTAATGGGTCAATATCACAAAATTAGACAATTTGAAGAATTGGTAAATCGTCATTTTATTGAGAAAAAGGAAATTAAAGATTATGCAGAAATGATGAATATTTCACCTAATTATCTCAATTCCCTTTGCAAAATTTTTCTGAATAAAACCGCCAGTCAATTACTCCAAGAAAGGCTATTAATCGAATCCCAGCGGTTACTGACTCACACCGAATTGAGTATTAAAGAAATTGTGTTCCAATTGGGTTTTAATGATACTTCTTATTTCACCCGTTTTTTTAAAAAAATCACTTCCAGAACACCCCTCGAATTTCGGAAAATTCAAAATAGTTGATATGTGCTATTAATGCAATCTTTTTGACATAGAGCGTAAAGTTTTATCAATGAACTTTGTTCATTGATAATCAAATAGTTATATAATTATTGGTAAGATAAATTTTAATTCGATGTTGAAAGGAACAAAGTTATATAGTGTTATTCACGCCAAGTGTCCAAGTTGTCATAAAGGTGATTTTTTGTGAGTAAAAACAGTTTTAACATGAAAGAATTTGATAAAATCCACAAAAGATGTTCGGTTTGTAACGAAAATCTTGAACCAGAACCAGGATATTACACAGGTTCGATGTATGTAAGCTACGCCCTTTTTGTGGCATTCATTGTAACGTCTTTCTTAATATTTGTTGGTATTTTTGATGTAGATGCAGTAAGATTACTCTATTTCATTGTCCCTTCCATTTTTATTTTAACACCCCTATTTTTTAGGATTGCTCGCATTATTTGGATAAATATTTTTGTTTCCTACGATAAACAAAAGCTGAATTACCTGATGTGATTTCATGACTTCAATGAAATATTGAAAGTTTAACAACCTTTTGTTATAAAAAATATTTGTTGTGTGATATTTGTCACACAACAAATATATAAAATTGCACAATTTTGTTAAAAATTATAACTCAACATTTAATCATGGGTAAGCATCATCAAATTCTCATCATAGGCGGGGGAAACGCAGGGCTTTCAGCGGCTGCACAACTTCTTATCAAAAAATCATCCTTAAATATCGGAATCATTGAACCATCAGATAAACACTATTATCAGCCAGCTTGGACGTTGGTGGGTGCGGGTGAGTTTGACATCACTAAGACCGAAAAACCAATGGCTAATTATATTCCGAAAGGGAG
>JAXHOK010000037.1:0-133372 GCA_034519515.1 Arcicella sp. | reverse complement strand
CGTACTCACATTGCTTTGGGGCGGTTTTTGAAATCCATTTTGTTCCAAAAACGCCCGTCCGTGCTTTTTGTGAAAGTTCATAATCGCCCTCTTTATTTTTAAAAATTATCGGGGGTAATGGTTGATAATAAGGAGCTTCGATTTTCTGACTTAAACGATATTGATTGCCGACTTTTGAGATTCCCTTACTTCTAAAAAAACCCGTACTAAAAAAACCAGACGACATTCTGATGTGTTTGAGGGCGGCATTTCCTTTTTGGTAAGAAAATAAACTCGGATTTGTGGATCTGCCCGAGGCGATGATAATCGGGAAATCAGCCCCGCCAAAAAGCGTAAAAGTTTCTTGCTCTTTTCGGTTCCGAACCATATTAATATTTTCATAAAACCTATGAAAATCAGTTGGGAATTACGCAGTTTTTGGGTAATTTTTTGCTAATATTTCATCTTCCATGAATAAGTAAAGTAAATCTTTGCCGATTACAGAATCGAATTCGGGCATATTTTCAATGAAAGCACACATACTGCCCATAAAGGCATCGTTGGCATAATTTGCCATGTATCGGTATTGAGGATAAAACAACAGAACGTTTTTTTGCATGAAGGCATCTTGCCGTCTGGAAGCGAATGTTACCAAATCGCCATTGGGTTCCATACATTCAAACACCCAATGTAAATTTCGATTAACCATTTTCAACAGTTCTGGTCGGTTGGTGTAGGTTGCAATGGTAATCAATGAACGGTCAATTACTTCGGCATAGGTCATGCTTCTTTCCAAATAAATTCCGTCTTTGTCGCAATAAACGCCTTCTGACAACCATTCTGCGATTCTTTTGGTATATTTTGGGTTTGGATAAAGATGATTTATCTTGGCTAATGCGGCACTCACCACCCACCGATGATTGGGCGTGTGGAGTCCGCCAATGCTCAAACCCGCCCCCGATTTTTCAAGAATTTCTTTTAAAAGAGCCTTAATTTCATCACATTCAGCATTATTTTTCAGTAAATTTCCACAAGCACAGATTGGCTCAATGATGAATGCGGTGTCGGGCGGTGAAGCTAAATTGCCTAAATCCAAAGTGCCATCTGATTTTTGCTGATTTTTAATGAACGTCAATATGCCCAACATGGCACTTTTGAGTTCGGGCTTATTGAAATATTGTGAAGTTTTTTCGGAATATCCCGCCGCAAGGTTCGCCAGGTCAAAACCGAGACTTCTTTTCAAGGATTTAATGCCATTTTTTGTGGTCAATAATATTTTGGTAACCTCTTGGTTATTGGCTTTGACTATTTTTTCATGGTGCCAAATATCCCTTTGACCAACATTGGCAATCAAGCCGTTGTATTTCAGTGCCAAAGCAGCACCCGCAAGACTTTTAATAAACTCAGAACGATTCATATTGTGGATTTTAAACTTGTTTTTAAGGATTAATATATTTGTAAATATACAAAAATCAAAGGCTTAAAACTACCTAAAATAGGTACAATAGAAGTACAATTTTGAAGTCTAAAATCAACAAAAAATAAAACTGAAAACATGAATTGTGGGGAGAATTACTTTAAGATTTCGGTTCTGTAAACTACCTTTCCTAAATCATTGATAACTTGCACATTAAGGCTTTTTGCACTTGCCGAAAACACCATAAAACCATAGTCGGATAAAGCCAGTTTTGAGATAGGTAAAGTATTAATGGGCGTGGCCTCAGATGCCGAACCCGAAACAAAATAATGGGTTTTTCCGCTTGGAAGTAAATGCTGGAGGTCGTGGTCGTGTCCACACAAGTAGGCATCTACTTCATATTTATCCAAAACCGATTTCAAAGAATTTCTTACCGCCTTGGTATCATAACTTTCTCGGCGTTTCAGCGTAGCGGTAAAAAGAGGATGATGCCCCACAACAATTTTCCATTTTATGTTCGGTGACTTGTTGGACAGGGTTTTTTCTAACCACCGTTTTTGTGCCGTACTGTCTTGATTTGCCACATTAGGCCCGTAGATTTTGTTTTTGTAGAACTCGGGAATAAGCGGATTGGTGTCCACAAAAGCTATCAAAACCTGATTGGTGGTGTCGCCTGCTATGGCAAAAGTTTCACTGAAATAACGAGCGGGCATACGCCACCTTCGGCTAATTTTTGAATACGCCACTTGTGCATCGGGGTTGCCGAGGTAGTCGTGGTTTCCCAAAACCGAATACCATTCCCATTGCAAAGAAAAAGCCTTATAAACATCTTCATACGAACTTTTCCATTGGGGGTCGGTGGTACTCATTACGCCCTTGGGGTAAAAATTATCGCCCGTAGAAATAATAAAATCTCGATTGATGGTTTCGGCGGTTTTAGCCATTTGATTGGCAACAGTTTGCTGGTGGTCTTCGCCCATTCTACCCCAATCTCCCATCACGATGAAGTTTAAAGTATTGGGGAAAGTTTTTAGTTCGGTATCACTATTTTTCCCATTTTGAGCAAACATGACGTTGATTTTTAACAATAAAAACACTACCCATAAAACCGATTTTCTTGAAAATAAATATTGCATTTGAGATAATTATTAAATTGATTTTTTTACATAAAAATACTACATTTTAGTAGAAGAAAATAGCCATTTCTCTAAATTTACTCCGATGCGATTACCTTATTTTACAATCCACAAAATAGGTTTTGGAGTTATTCGCTTTGGGGTATTGAGGACTGGAATAAACCGCAAAAATTATTTAAAAATAAGTACCTATTCATAATTAAGATGTTTTGGCCTAATTTTGTCCTTTCAATTTGCGTTAAATATTTTGCTCTGGTAACAAAATTCTAATCCTCATTTATTAAAATGGTTTAACTATAATTTGTACGGGATTAATCTGTCGAATACGGGAAGTCGTCCTTCAAAAGGATGACTCCCGTATAAATCATAGGAGAACCATTAAAATTAACTCCACTACGGACAAGGCTGTCCGTCTTACAAATTTATGAATTATATCCTTTTTGATTCCCTCGAAGCCCGTAAGGCTTTGTTACCTTTAACTTTCACTCGCCCCGTTTCCGAAATCCGTATCGGGATTCAAACCATTACCGAAAAGTGGCAGGATTATCTGCAATCGTCTATTTCTTTCGCTACCGAAGATTATTTACAAGTAAAATATCCGATGAATCTTTCGGAAGATAATATTTTTATTAATGGCAGTTTTTGCCCTACGGATGACTTGGTAGAGGCAATTAAAAACCTACCGCAAAAAACGATTTTGATTACAAAAAGTGAAATCATTGCGTATCGTTATTCGGAATACGACCCAACGGTGGATGTGTTTGAAAGCAGTATTACTTTTGAAGGTAATTGTCTAAATGTTAAGCAATTAACGGATATTTTCGTGCATAATGGCGAGCAAATCAAAACCGATTTTGAACGCATTACCAAAGGCAGAACTTCACAACCCATTACGGATAGGTTCACGGTTTATTATAACGAATCACAGATTTTTATTGAGGAAGGCGTTGATATAAAAGCGGCTGTTTTGGATGCTTCGCAGGGGTGCATATATGTAGGTAAGAACGTCCGCATACAGGCGGGGGCAAAAATTCAAGGACCATTTGCGATTGGCGAAAATTCGGTCATCAATATGGGCGGAAAAATGCGATCCAACACCACCATCGGACCGTTTTGTAAGGTGGGCGGAGAAATCAGTAATTCGGTTATGTTTGGCAATGCCAATAAAGGACACGAAGGTTTTATGGGCAATGCCGTGATTGGTGAATGGTGCAATTGGGGAGCCGATACCAACAATTCTAACTTGAAAAACGATTATTCCAAAGTAGATTTATGGAGTTATGAAACCAATCGTTTTGAAAATACAGGCATCCAATTTGTGGGATTAATCATGGGCGACCATTCAAAGTGTGGCATCAACACGATGTTCAATACGGGAACGGTTGTGGGCGTAAATTGCAACATTTTTGGGGCAGATTTTCAACCTCGGCATATTCCTTCATTTTCGTGGAGTGCAGGTAATAATGCATTTAAAACCTATCATTTAAGAAAAGCAAACCAAGTAGCAAAAGCCGTAATGGAACGCCGTGGAAAGGTTTTTGATGAAATTGAGGAAGGGATAATGAAGGCGGTTTTTGATTTGACGAGGGATTAGATTTTTATCTAAACTGCGTAAATTGCAGAAACAAACAATTCAGATAAGGAACGGGAAAATAATAAGTGGATGAATTTTTAAATGTTATTTTTCGTGCCAATCAAGGCGATAAAACCGTGCGACGGTCGCCGCAGTTTAGCATCGCTAAATGAGGATTTAATCTGGGCGGCATTCCGCAACGTAGAGTGGTGCAAAAAAGGGCATTTAAAAAACGTCTACTTATTGTTTTTCAGTTCCTTAACCACTTCATCTTTGGTAATATTCTTTTTTTAAAAATGAATGACGGCAGCGGCCGATGGTCAAAATTCATCTATTTGAACTCGCTCCAAACGCATATCATGTTCTAAATAAACGCTAATTTGAGCAACATGGTCAGCGGCTCGCAATAACCAACGTTTCTGTGTTTGTAAACTAACACCTGTTGTGGGTTGAACAGCTCGTTGTCCTTTACCTTCGCTTAAATCTTTTAATGCACTCATAATCAAATACTTATCACTACGAAGGTCATAAAAAAAGTATCTTTGGTAATTACCCAACGATTATTACAACCATTACAATATACTTGATTATTCTTTGAACTTAATGTGCATATGTTCTCTAAACCAATTTTATTGAAGTATTCACAAAGGGTATTATCACAATATTGTAATGCCTTGAATTTATCGAAGTCTATTTTAATAGAACAAGGTTAAGCATCATAAATTATATACCCAGTGCCAAAAAAGTAAACTTCAATAAATTAGAAAGAATTTGTGGCAACCGACACTTCGGGTGAGACATTACGACAAATGGTGTATAATTCCGAAGTTTGGACTATACAGCTTACTGACTTGTGGAGGCTCGCACAATCAATTGTGGGCTTAAAGTGTTTTTGTGATTTTTGTTAATTCCCGTCATTAACATATCCAAAATCTGCCTGGCGGCGGTGGCACCAATCTCAAAACTTTTACGGTCTATGGTGGATAAATTAGGAGAAAAATGAGAGGCGATAGGACAATTATCAAAACCGATAATGGCAATTTCTTCGGGAATTTTGATTTTCATACTTTGTAGTAAATTCATAGCTCCAAAACACACATAATCATTAACCCCAAATATTGCATTAGGTCTGTTTTTGCCAGCGAGTAGTTCTTTTGTGGGTTCGACGGCACTTTCGGCTTCAAAATTTACATATTTTATCCAGTCTTGGTTAGTTTCTATGTCATAGTCATTCAAGCATTTTAAGTAACCATTGAGTCGCAGTTTTGAAACTAATAACTCTTTAGGTCCCGCCAAATGGGCAATTTTGTGGTAACCCTTATCAATCAAATGTTTAGTAGCCAAGTATGCCCCCGTGAAATCATCAATCACCACGCTGCTACCGATGTTTTCAACAATGTCTCGGTCAATAAATATGAAAGGGATTTGGCGTTTATTTATAGATTCAAAATGTTCAAAGTTTTGAAGATTAGCGGTTTCTTGCGAAATAGAAATCAAAATGGCATCCACTCTGTTTGACAGGAGCCTTTTTATATGCTCTTTTTCTAATTCATGGCTTTCGTTGGTAACACAAAACAAAACCATATAGCCAAGTTTGTTCAAAACCGATTGCACTCCCTGAATCATCTGAGTTTCGTGGGAATGATTTATATTAGGCACTAATACTCCGACAGTTTTGGTTGATTTATTGAGTAAACTCAGAGAAATAGTATTTTTCTGATAACCCATTCGTTGGGCATATTCATTGATAGTGTCTTTTGTATCTTGATTGATGTTGGGATGGTCATTCAAGGCTCTCGACACCGTTGAAGGCGAACATTTAAACTTTCGGGCTATATCTTTTATAGTTATACTGGTCATGCTGTTGTTATGAACGAATTATCTAAACGAATGTAACAATAATTTTTAGTTATCCTTCCATTGGAACGAAACCTTGTGGGTAGTCTGTTTTGAAATTTTACCAGTAAAAATAAAACATATCAAAGATAATGAATCCTTCCATCCTTCCATCCTTCTTATCGAACCTCAAAAGACTATGTTTTTACTTGCTTTTTCTCTCTCTTTTTACTTCGTGTCAATTTAATTTATCCGAAAAGGCTGTTTTCAAGAAAATTGATTCAGAAGATTCTGGTATCACATTCAATAATCAAATTGCTGCTTTTGAGGGCGATACCATCAATCCCAGTCTCTACGATGCCATCTACAACGGGGCGGGCGTGGGCGTGGGCGATTTTAACAAAGACGGTTTACAAGATTTATTCTTTGCGGGGAATGTCGTAAGTAGTCAATTATACCTCAACAAAGGAAATTTTGAGTTTATGAACGTTACCGAAAAAGCCAAAGTACAGACCAATCGCTGGTGTGTGGGAGTGTCGGTGGTGGACATTAATCAGGACGGTTGGTTGGATATTTATGTGTGCGTGTCAGGAGTAGAAAACCCTTCAAATCCTCAGAAAAGGGCAAATTTATTGTTTATTAATCGAGGTAAATTAACAAAATCATCGGATAATTTATCTATTCCAACTTTTATTGAAGAAGCTGGAAAATACGGTTTGGCAGACGTAGGCATGAGTACGCAAGCTGCCTTTTTCGATTTTGACCACGATGATGATTTAGATTGTTACGTGCTGACCAATGCCGTGGAAGCGGTGGGCAGAAATCGAGTTCGACCCAAAAGAATAGCGGGCGAAGGGCCAAGCACCGACCGTTTATACATCAATAATAGTGGAAATAAAACCACCCAAATGCCGCTATTTTCGTTGGCAGATTCCACCAAAGGAATTAAAAAAGAGGGTTACGGATTGGGTTTGGCAATTACTGATTTGAACGATGATGGTTGGCTGGATGTCTATTGTGCCAACGATTTTGTGTCGAATGATTTACTCTGGATTAACAACGCCAGTAAGACAAAAACGGGCTTCACCGACCAAGCCGCTGATTATTTCAAACATACTTCTTTCAACAGTATGGGAGTTGATATTCAGGATTTTAACAACGATACTCGCCCCGATGTGATGGTGGTGGATATGCTGCCCGAAACCAACGAAAGGCAAAAAATGATGCTCATAAAAACCTCTTGGGATTATTTTGACCAAGCCCGCCGACAAGGTTATCAAGACGAATATGTCAGAAATACCTTGCAATTAAATATGGGTGATAATCATTTTTCGGAAGTAGGGCAGTTGTCGGGCGTGCATTCTACGGATTGGAGTTGGGCTCCGCTTTTGGCAGATTTTAATAATGACGGTTGGAAAGATTTAGTGGTTTCAAATGGTTTTAGGCGGGATATTACCAATCTGGATTATATTATTTACCTCAATACGCAGGCTTCCAGTTTTGGCACAACCACACCCGAAACCCGAAAAAAAGCTTTGGAGGATATCAGAAAACTGCCCGAAGTGAAACTGCATAATTACGTTTTCCGAAATAATAAAGACCTCACATTCAGTGATAAATCTGTGGAATGGGGATTGGAAGAACCCAGTTATTCCAACGGAACAATCTATGCCGATTTGGATAATGACGGCGATTTAGACCTTGTTTTCAACAACATCGACGACCCCGCAGGAATTTACGAAAACCAAACCATTACGAAAGAAAAATCTACGGAGAACCATTTTTTGAGGTTACGATTACCCGCCAACGCCAAAGGTCTGGGAGCATCAGTTTTCGTTACGTTTCCCGATGGCACAACCCAAAGAGTTGAAAATCATCCCGTGCGGGGATATGCCTCCTCGGTTGAGCCTATTGTTCATGTGGGTTTAGGAAAAATGACTTCTGCTAAAATCAAAATTAGTTGGGCGGACGGTACTTATCAAGATTTATCCAATCTTTCAATAGATAAAACGCATTCGGTAAAATACCAACCTAATATTGAAAAAATTACTGATAATCAGATGATTAGTTTTTTTGTAACTACCGATTTTGGCATAAATCACATAGAAACACCCATTGGCGATTTTGCTAAAACGCCATCTTTACCGCATCTTTTATGCAAAGAAGGACCCTCAATTTCAGTGGCAGATGTGGACGGCAACGGTCTGGAAGATGTTTTCGTGGGGGCAGATGTAAACCAAACTCGAACGATTTTTTTGCAAACAAAACCCAATCAATTTCAGTCCGTTGTGCAGGGAATAAACCCACTGAAAGACGTAGGAACGCTATTTTTTGATGTGGATAAAGACGGTGATCAAGATTTATACATCGTGAGTGGTGGCAGTGAATATCCCGACGGTAGCGATGCCTATCAGGATAGACTTTACCTCAATGACGGCAAAGGACATTTTACCCGTGGAATTAACGTGTTGCCGCAAACTACATCGTCAGGCTCGTGCGTAAGGGCTTTTGATTTTGATAAAGATGGAGATTTGGATTTATTCAGAGGAGGACGTTATAAAATTGGCGAATTTCCAATGTCTCCCCAAAGTTATTTATTACTCAATGATGGCACGGCTCAACAACCGCATTTTACGGATATAACCCAAAAAATAGCCCCCGAACTCGCCAATATCGGCATGGTTACGGACGCACTTTGGAACGATATTGACAAAGATGGAAACACAGATTTGATGCTTTGCGGTGAATATATGCCCATCACGATATTGAAAGGTAATAAAAATCAGCCCTTTACGATTCAGAAAATACCTAATACTAACGGACTTTGGAATACATTGGCACAGGCAGATTTGGATGGTGATGGTGATGTTGATTTTATAGCAGGAAACTTAGGGCTAAATTCAAGACTAAAAGCCTCGGAAAATGAACCCCACAGAATTTACGCCAAAGATTTTGATAAAAACGATAGAATTGACCCGCTGATGACGCATTATTCAAGAGGCAAGGAATACCTTTTGCCCATCAGAGATGTCTTAACCGAACAAATGACTTCGCTGAGCCGTAAGCGTTTTAACACTTACCAGCAATACGCAGAAGCCACTTTTGAAGATGCTCTCACGAGTGATGAACGAGCCGATGTTACCATTCTGGAAGTAACGGAACTGAGAACTTGCTGGCTCGAAAACAAAGGCAAAGACGGTTTTGAACTGCATCCTCTGCCCACACAAGCACAAATTGCCCCCGTGTATGGCATGCAAATGGGGGATTTTAATAACGATAAAATACCCGATATGATTTTAGTAGGCAACTCCTACGCCCCCGAAACCTACACGGGTTGGTTTGATGCAGGACGTGGAACGCTGTTATTAGGAGTAAAAAATAAAGAAAAAAAGACTTTCCAGTTTAAAGCAATTGATTCAAAAATGAGTGGTTTAAATTTGGATAAAGAAGCCCGCAATATTGCTCCGATTATGATAGGAAATGAGCGTAAGTATTTGATAACCAATCATAACGGAGCGGTTCAGTTGCTAACAAAATCAGCAAGGCATTAGTAAAAAACGTAAAATACTAATACATACAAAACCGCATACAAACCATGATTCGCCAACTACATCAATATTTGCAAGTCCACCGAACAAATTTAACGAACATTTAAAATAATTATATCTCGCTGAAAGTCATTATTTTTTGGACTTACAGCGAGATATAATTGTTTATTTCGCTGTAAGTTATTATTTTTGGGACTTACAGCGAAATATAAATGGAAATAATTGGTAGAAATTCAGAAAAGGCTTTGATGAAAAGTCTTCTAAATAGCCCAAAATCAGAGTTTTTGGCGGTTTATGGCAGACGTAGGATTGGAAAAACCTATCTCATCAAAAACATTTATGCCGAAAACATAGCTTTTGAATTTACGGGTACTCAAAATGCCTCTCTCAATAATCAACTTTTCAAGTTTTTTGAAAAATTCAACGCTTATTTTCCTGAACAAATTGAAGCCGAACAACCCAAAACTTGGTCGGAAGGGTTTTCTTTATTGAAAAAATGTCTGATGAAATCTCCCGAAAAAAAGGTTATTTTCTTTGATGAATTGCCGTGGATTGCGGGTAAACGCTCTAATTTTTTGGAAGAATTAGCCTATTGGTGGAATGACTGGGCATCTGAGCAAAACCTTGTGGTGGTGGTCTGCGGTTCGGCGGCTTCTTGGATGCTGACAAAGGTGATTAATCATAAAGGAGGTTTGCACAATCGAGTTACTAAACGTCTCAATCTCAAACCTTTTACGCTGGCAGAAACCAAACTTTACCTGCAAAATTTGGGCGTAAATTGGGATAATTACCAAATCACACAATTTTATATGGCAGTGGGTGGCGTGCCTACTTACCTCAACGAAGCCCAAGCAGGCGAAACCGTTACGCAAACCCTTGATAGAATCTTTTTTGGCAACGACCATTTTATGCAAACCGAATTTCATAGTCTTTATGCCGCTTTGTTTGAAGGTTATCAAAACCACATCAACATCATCAGAGCTTTGGCTGAAAAGTGGCAAGGACTAAGCCGTTCCGAAATCATCAAAAGTGCTAAATTAGCTGATGGTGGCGGTTTGAGCCAGATTTTGAGTGAATTAGAGGCTTCTTCATTCATTACGAAACTATCGCCAATGGGCAAAAAACAGAAAGATGCCCTCTATCGTTTGAGTGATGAGTATTCGCTTTTTTATCTGAAATTTATCGAAAAAAAATCCAAAAGTGCCAAGCATGAATGGCTGAAAATAGCACAAACCGATGCCTATAAAATTTGGTGTGGTTATGCCTTCGAGAATGTGTGTAT
Source organism: Arcicella sp. (assembly GCA_034519515.1). GTDB lineage: Bacteria > Bacteroidota > Bacteroidia > Cytophagales > Spirosomataceae > Arcicella. Next base: position 122,601 of record JAXHOK010000037.1, on the reverse strand, counting down.
TAGGCACGTGGAAGCAATAAAAACGGCTCTGGGAATTTCAGGAATATACACCGAAATATCCAGTTATTGGCACAAAGGCGATGAAAGAGAAACGGGTTTTCAGATTGATTTGCTGATAGATAGAGCCGACAATGCCATCAATATTTGCGAAATGAAATTTGTCAATGATGATTTCCGTATAACCGAACCTTACGCAACCCAACTCAGGCGAAGAAGAGAGGCATTTAGGAATGTTTCCAAAACCAAAAAAATGCTTTTCAATACGCTGATTACTACTTACGGATTGAAAAATGCTGAAAGTTTAGGACAGATAGATCATGTTTTGACGGTTGAGAGGTTGTTTGGGTTGGGGGAGTTTTAGTAACAAAAAAGCCTTTCAGATTACTTTGGATTTGATTATGGCGCCCGCTACAACCAAATCTATATTTTAGAAATATTTTCAAAATTTAATTAGGAATTTTCAAAATAATCACTAACATTTATTGAATATTAAAACAGTTTATACGTCCAGGATTGGTTAGCTGGCTATCATCAACCAAAGATTATATTAAAGCCATTAGAAAAGATGGAGATAAATTTAAGGTTAATGAAAAAGCGTGGAGAGAAGAAACTATTGAAAAAATAGTAGGCAATTCTTCCACTGAAAAAATAATAGGTAATTCTCCGAAGAAATCTTCAAGAGTTAGTTATCAGGAATGCGAACCAGATGCTCCATGTGGGTCAGGTGGAGGACCTTGTAATGATAGATACACAATAGTAAATCCATTGGTTTCAACTCAATGGGGACAATGGTCTGGCTATAATGATGAAACGCCACTCACTGGATGTAATTCATCAAATGGACACGCTCCAACGGGATGTGTTGCAACAGCAATAGCACAAGTTATGAACTATCACAGAAGACCAACTCGATACAATTGGGATAACATGCAAGCTGGCAATAGTGCTTTAACAACACTTATGAAAGATATTGGTGAGGAAGTAAACATGAATTACGGTTGTGACGGTTCGAGTGCTAGTACAGAAAATGAAGCCGCATCATCTTTGACAGGAGACTTTCAGTATTCGTCCGCTCAATATGGTTCGTACAATTATAGTATAGTAGTTAATGAACTAAACAACAGTAGACCCGTAATATTAAAAGGTGGTTCGCAAAGTGGTTGGTGGATATTCAGCACTTATGTAGACGGTCACGCTTGGGTTTGCGATGGATATAATGAATATTACTTTTGTGATGTAGGTGTTACTTATCTCTATTTACACATGAATTGGGGATGGGGTAACAGTGGATTAGATGGGTTATATAGTTTCAATAACTTTAATCTAGATGGCTTCACGTTTAATTATCAAAGAGGCATGGTTTACAACATTAGACCTTAAACATCACGCAAAATGAAAAATATTCTGTTGATTTTAACGGCAACGCTTTGCACGTACTCGTGTAAGAAAGTAGAAGGTCCTGTGAATTATGATGTGGGAATGAACATCTCAGTAATTAGCAAACAAAATGATTCTGATTTATTAAATCCGACCAATCCAAAAAAGTTGGATATTAGTCAAGTGAAGGTTTCGTACCCTCCTTTGACCCAAACATACGGTATTGAAGCGAATGGACAAAATGGACAAGCTCATCTTTCTTATGGCTCTGATGGCAGATACTACATAGCATTTTCTCCTGCGGCTAATTATACCAAACGAGCGGATGTTCCTAAAATATTGTTCACCTGGCCAGATAAGTCGGAGGATTTAGTTGAGGCTTCTATTCTTACCAAAGAGCAAACTACTTTCGTTTTTGATATGTATTTGAATGATATTTTGGTATGGAACGCTGATATTGAAAAAAGTAATACTACCAAACGTCCTCCAAGGAGTATTACTGTGATGAAGTGATGAATCTTCATGTGGTGGCGGATACCACCACATGACTAAATGTAGTTTTTAACAAAAAAAGCCTTTCAGACAATCTGAAAGGCTTTTTTCAATGCAATAATCACAAAGACTATTCAGCAGCTTCTTTCTTACCACCGAAACGCTTGTAGAATTTATCAACACGACCCGCAGTATCAAGCAATACATTTTTACCTGTATAAAATGGGTGCGATTGAGAAGAAACTTCAATTTTGAAAACTGGATAAGTTTCGCCTTCAAATTCTGTTGTTTCAGTTGTGTTTACGCAAGACTGCGTCAAAAACTTGTAATCGGCTGACAAATCGTGGAAAACCACGGCTTTGTAATTTGGATGAATGTCTGGTTTCATGATATTTTTTTGATAGTTTTAGACGATTCCCTGCCGTCTCTTTTTTTTAGTTGTAAAAGTTAGAAAGTTAAAGAGTCAAAAAGTTTTAGCACTTCAATATTACTAACAATCAAAAATTATCAAGATTGGGAGAAAAGTTACAACTAATGTAATTAAAACTTTTTAAACTGCTCTAACTATAAAACTTTATAACTCCTTAATAACTTCCTCGAAAAAGGACTGCAAAAGTACGAAAAAACTGTCGTTATCCAAAATTATTTAATTGTTAAAAGTTCCAAAATTTCAACAAAAAGTTATCCACAAATTTTTTCAAAAAAAAACGTTTATCACTTTTCCAAGATAAGAGTGCCATAGCAGTCTGATTGTCCGAACCTTACCTTGGACATTACGAATAGAACAATTATTCGGAATATTTTTCTTCACTTTTGTTACATTGTTTTTGGGTTTAGAAATTCCTATCTTTGAACTGCATATCAACCTAAGCACACTAAGTTGTTCCGTTTTATAATCTTTAACCTTGTCAAGACAAATTGTTCACCGCTTCGGACTTTTCTCAGTACAAGCTCCTTGAAATTATAGAATGGGTTTTTCAGTCTAATCATCAATCCTTACAAAAGTTTAAACCACTCTTGCGATGTTAGATTGAATTCTTGAAATTATAAAATACCGTCCTTTGTTTTAGTTTTCAACCTTTTCACCCCCCAACCCGAGTATTATGTACGTTATCAAAAGAGATGGCAGACGTGAGTCTGTAAAGTTTGACAAGATTACCGCCCGAATCGAAAAACTTTGCTATAGCCTCGACCCTTACTTTATTCAACCACTTGATGTAGCTAAAAAAGTAATTACTGGTCTGTACGATGGAGTAACCACGAGTGAATTAGACAGTTTAGCTGCTGAAACAGCCGCTTCAATGACCACCAAGCACCCTGATTATGCGGTACTTGCGGCAAGAATAGCTATTTCAAATTTGCACAAAGAGACCCAAAAGTCTTTTTCTGCCACCATGAAACGCTTGTACAATTACACTGACCCCAAAACGGGCGAAAACGCAGCATTATTATCCAAAGAAGTTTACGATGTTATCAAAAAACACGCCGCCGAATTAGACGGTGCGATTATTTATGACCGTGATTTTGGATATGACTACTTCGGATTCAAGACTTTGGAGAAATCTTACCTCTTGAAATTGGAAGGGAAAATCGTGGAACGTCCTCAGCATATGTTGATGCGTGTGGCAGTTGGTATTCACGGAGCAGAATTGGAATCAGTGATTGAAACATATAATCTTCTTTCTGAAAGATGGTTTACGCACGCAACGCCTACGTTGTTCAATGCAGGTACGCCAAAACCTCAAATGTCGTCTTGCTTTTTATTAACGATGCAGGAGGATTCTATCGAAGGAATTTATGATACATTAAGACAATGTGCTAAGATTTCGCAGTCGGCAGGTGGTATTGGTTTGTCTATCCATAATGTAAGAGCCACTGGTTCGTATATTAAAGGAACAAACGGAACATCAAACGGAATTGTACCGATGTTGCGTGTATTTAACGATACGGCACGTTATGTGGATCAAGGTGGCGGAAAACGTAAAGGTTCATTTGCCATTTATTTAGAACCTTGGCACGCTGATATTTCGGACTTTTTGCAATTAAAGAAAAATCACGGTAAAGAAGAAATGAGAGCGAGAGACTTGTTCTACGCCCTTTGGATTCCAGATTTGTTTATGCAGAGAGTAAAGGATAATGACACATGGTCGTTGTTTTGTCCGCACGAATGCCCAGGCATGGCGGATGCTCACGGAGAAGAATTTGAGAAATTATATACGGGTTATGAATTAGCTGGCAAAGCTCGCAAGGTGGTGAAGGCACAGGATTTATGGTTCGAGATTTTGGAATCTCAGACCGAAACTGGCACGCCTTATATGTTGTTTAAAGACCACGCCAACAACAAATCAAACCAGAAGAATTTGGGTACAATCAAGTCGTCGAACTTGTGTACTGAAATTATCCAATATACGTCAAAAGACGAAGTAGCGGTTTGTAATTTGGCATCGCTGGCATTGCCTAAATTTATCAAAACAAACGAAAGAGGATTCATGGTTTTTGACCACGAAGAATTGAAGCGAGTTACGAAAGTGGCAACGGTTAATCTGAACAAAATTATCGACCGCAATTATTATCCAGTTGAGGAGGCACGTAACTCAAATATGCGTAATCGTCCGATTGGTTTGGGTGTGCAGGGATTAGCCGATGTTTTCATTATGTTGAGAATGCCGTTTGAATCTGACGAAGCCAAGCGTTTGAACAAGGATATTTTTGAAACGTTATATTTCGCAGCGATGGAAGCATCTATGGAATTGGCAATCAAAGAAGGTCCTTATGAAACATGGGCAGGTTCACCAATCTCGCAAGGCGTTTTCCAGTTTGATATGTGGAACGTTACGCCAGAATCAGGACGTTGGGACTGGGAGGCGTTACGTGCGAAAGTGAAAGAACACGGAGTGCGTAATTCATTATTGGTTGCTCCAATGCCAACGGCTTCAACTTCGCAAATCTTGGGAAATAATGAATGTTTTGAGCCTTATACTTCAAACATTTATGCCCGTAGAGTGCTTTCAGGCGAGTTTGCGGTGGTAAACAAGCACCTTTTACGTGATTTAGTAAAATTGAATCTATGGAATGATTCGATGAAGAATAAATTAATTTCTGCCAATGGCTCAGTACAAAATATCAACGAGATTCCTCAGAATTTGAAGGATTTGTACAAAACGGTTTGGGAAATTAAACAAAAAACGATTATTGAAATGGCTGCCGACAGAGGTGCATACATCTGCCAGTCGCAATCATTAAATATACACATTCAAGACCCGAACTTTGGGAAACTAACCTCGATGCACTTTTACGCATGGGAGAAAGGCTTGAAAACTGGGATGTATTATCTCAGAACGAAAGCCGCTACCGATGCCATTAAGTTTACTGTCGAGAAGCAAGCCGAAGTGGCAATTGAGCAAGCCAATGTTGTGCAAGAGCATGAGATGAACTACGAGACGTATGCAAGTAATGCAGCGACTGCGAAAGCCTCTGCATCCACGCTCACCGTAGCTGGTTTAGACAACGTATCAGAACAAAACTGGTCGAATATGCAATGCTCACTTGATGACCCTGATGGGTGCGAAGCCTGCGGGTCTTAATACTTTTACCTAATTTAAAAACGAAGCCCTCTTTCCGCAAGGATTGAGGGCTTTTTTAATTAGCTTTTGACTCAGAATGTGAAAGTATATATCAGATAAAATTCAATACATCGTCTAAAATTTGTGCAATCTCATCAAATGATAAAAGTAACTGCTCACCAAATCGTTTCCCATGTGCCAATCTATTACGAAACTCAATAATATCTTTAAATTTATCAGATAACTCTTTGGGTAACTTTGGATCTATAATTTTTTTTATGATTGATAGTTTATCAATATCTTTCGATGACTTCACAAAGTCAGCAGAAAAATCATTAAATGGTTTTAAATCATATTTTTGTTTAACAATTTTTACTATTTCACCACTTGCATTATCGACTCTATCAAAAATGATTTTTTCAAAATCTGAGACTAATCCAATCACAATCAATTCTTCAATTGCTTGGTACATGGCATCCATTTTAAGAGCAACAGTTTTCTTCCTATCTTTCGTTAATTCTCCTATGTAAGGGAATCCAATAGCGTTTAAAAAACCATCATCATTTCGCCTATATGTCTCTTGTTGAACATAAATTAATGCATTCTTTAAAGCAATATAGTTAAGGTAAGACTTATGAAGTCTATTTGAATTTAACTTAACCATTTTTCAAAAATTTGCTCTAACTTTCTTTTTGTTAGAGGAGCGGCATCAATTTTATTTTGAGCATTAACTATTTTCCAAGTGTACTTATCTGAATCATCCTTGTAGCAAAGGATGTAATACTTTTCAGAATTATATCCTCTCACAAAAATATCAAACCTTGCCCAAGCACCTATAATAAGTGTTCCCATTGGTTCAATGACAACCTCTTTATTATCAGCAAATATCAGATGTAGTTCATTAACTTCGTATGAACCAATAAACTCTTCGATAATATTTTTGGTAGTTATCTCGAATTTTAACAGATTGTCATTTGCATAATCATCAAACCATTCTTTTATTTTATTATTCAGTTCATCTACTGATGAAATCCAATCAGTCCTTCTTTTTCCCCAATCAATTTGAGATTTATCATTAGGCTGAATTTTTTGTAATTTATCTCTGAGAGCCATATACAATGAATTATTTGTTTGCAAATATACATTTTTATTTAAGTATATTTTATGTGTTTTGACACTATTCTTAGTTATGTGAAATGAATAGCTAAATCTCTTGCCGTTATCTGTGTCTCTACAAATAACTTCAATACTTTGGATTTAAAGAAATAGGCCCAAAAGCCCCAATGGGGCTTTTGTTAATGTTTATGATTTCTTTTACTATCATTTTATACCCTTTTCCATGAATATTAATAATTTTCACAGTTTCGTCATTCGATAGTTTCTTACGTAATTTAGACACCAACACATCTAAACTTCGTCCTACTACGATAATGCCTTTGTCTTCCCAGATTGCCTTCAAAAGGTATTCTCTTTCCACTAATTCGTTTTGATTTTCGGTAAATATTTTCAATAATTTACTCTCATTTTCAGTGAGTTCAATAAGTGCTGAGTGATGTTTTAGGAGATTCTTTTGTTCGTAAAAATGAAAGTTACCAATCAGGACAAACTCTTCATTTTCAGGAATTTGTAAATTTATTTTGTTCTCAGAAATCCTTTTTCTGAGAACAAAACCCACAAAAGCCAGTGAAATCAGTAGAAAAAGATAAGGGTAAATATTGGCAGAAGGACTTGCTAAAAATTCAATCTGTATGACGTAACATCCTGTGCCTTGCGTTCTGCCCGAACAGGGCGTGAGATTTCCATTTTTGGTGCTTATTTCAAATCCGAAAACGATGGCATTGTTATTACAATTGAGTACATTTACGATATAATCGCTGGATAAATAATTGATTTTCAGGTTTTTAGCAACTAAACTTATCAGTGAATCATGCACAAAAATTAAATCATTTTGAAATTCAATTTGGAAGGTTTGCTCATTAACTTTCTTAATCGGCAGAACAATTGAAGTGGAATCACCAGCCTGTAAGAGCAATTGGTGGCTGATATTTCGCAGTACAATATTGAGGTGTTTTTCGGAAAAAGTGTGTTACTTTTTGCCCACAAAGGTGGGGCTGCAAGAATACCGACAGCGAGTAGGAGGGAGGCGAGAATGTAAATTTGTTCCTTAGGAACGGGAAAATAATAAGTGGATGAATTTTTAAATGTTATTTTTTGTGCCAATCAAGGCGATAAAACCGTGCGACGGTCGCCGCAGTTTAGCATCGCTAAATGAGGATTTAATCTGGGCGGCATTCCGCAACGCAGAGTGGTGCAAAAAAGGGCATTTAAAAAACGTCTACTTATTGTTTTTCAGTTCCTTATAAATCTGCCGCAATTTATGGCTAAAATTTTTGTCCATTTTAGTTTTTACAAAGGTTTTACACTTTTTTACATTTGATTTAGCCTTTTTGGTTTTCGATTAATTAGGTTTGTTGCATCAAACAAAAATATTAATCATCATGAAGAAAATCATCGTTTTAATTTTTACACTTTCTTGTTCAAAAAGTTTTGCTCAAAAAGCTTTTACAGACTGTGCCGCAGCATTTTTGAATAATAAAATGATGGTAAAAGAATATTCTAACAAAGCCAAAGCAAGCATTTCTATGTCTGCCAAAGGAGAACTTAGTGTTGGCACAGTGGCATTGTCTGAAAAAGGAAATAAACTGATGGATAATTTTGTTTTTAGCATCGCTATCAAGGATAAAGCAACGGGAACTTTGATGCTTTTTTCAAAAGAAAATTATACGAAAATCAATATCCAAAAGGTTTTATCAAGGTGTCATAAGGGAGATTCTATCATGATTTTGACACTGAGTAATGAATACGCTTTACCTCACAATGAAATTTTGGTAAACTGAAAACAATATATCCGATGAAACAGCACATTCTTAAAGTTTTGTTATTGGTGGCAACTATCATGACACACAACGCTCTGTATGCACACGTACTAATCACGAGCGAGGAGGGAAGATTTATGAAAAATCCGATACGCCACAATGGTAGTTCTTTTGATTACAGGTCTTTCACGCTTCAATCAAAAGGTAAATTGAGTCTTGTGAAAGGTGATCCCAATGATGAAAAGGCTAAGAAAATTCCTTTCACGGTATATCTCAAACGGAACGGAGAAATGTTTTTTGTAGGACAATTTTTGGTTCAGAAAGATGTTTATGAAGTTGAAATTTCGGAGGTGTTAGCTTATGCTTTTGGTGGGGATGAATTGATTTTGGAACCCACTCGCAAAGAAGACCGTAAAGCCAAGCAAATAATCAGATTGAAGCGATTGGAATTTTGGTTGATTAATCGGGATGGTTGTTAGGAGATAAAAAAATCCCCCATTTTCGGTTGAAGATGGGGGATTTTTTATCGTAAATTTCAAGAATCACTAAGCCTCTGCCTCCGCATATTCTTCAATGGCAACGCAACTACAAATCAAATTGCGGTCACCATAAGCCGAGTCGATTCTGGAAACGGTAGGCCAAAATTTACTGGCTTTCACGTAACTCAATGGAAAAACTGCTTTTTCACGAGTGTATGGTCTGTCCCAATTTTCTACTAAAACTACTGCTTGAGTGTGTGGAGCGTGTTTCAAAACATTATTTACTTTATCGGCATTGCCTTCTTCAATTTCACGAATTTCATTACGAATACCAATCATGGCATCACAAAAACGGTCTAATTCTGCTTTTGATTCTGACTCTGTTGGTTCAATCATCAATGTTCCCGCTACTGGAAAAGATAGCGTAGGAGCATGAAAACCATAATCCATCAAACGCTTAGCGATGTCTTCTGCCTCTATACCTGCCGATATTTTAAACGGACGACAATCTAAAATCATTTCGTGCGCACAACGCCCTTCCGCACCCGTGTAAAGCACTGGATAATGCCCTTCCAAACGGGCTTTGATGTAATTGGCGTTTAAAATAGCAATCTCAGTAGCACGAGTCAGACCGTCCCCACCCATCATGGCAATGTACGCATAAGAAATCGTGAGGATTGATGCCGAACCATAAGGAGCAGCTGAAACGGCTGAAATACCTCTTTTGCCGCCTACGTTCTTCACCACGGTATGATTTGGCAAAAATGGTACTAATTGTTTCGCTACGCCAATGGGTCCCATGCCAGGTCCGCCACCACCGTGTGGAATACAGAAAGTTTTGTGAAGATTTAGGTGGCAAACATCCGCCCCGATGGTTGCTGGTGAGGTCAAACCCACTTGGGCATTCATGTTGGCACCATCCATATATACTTGTCCGCCAAATTCGTGAATCATCGCACAAATTTCTTTGATTGATTCCTCAAAAACTCCGTGTGTTGAAGGGTACGTTACCATCAGACACGACAGATTAGCGGCATTTTGTTCGGCTTTTTCTCTTAAATCAATTAGGTCAATATTTCCATTTTCATCACATTTCGTAACAACTACTTTCATACCCGCCATCACTGCCGAAGCTGGATTTGTACCGTGTGCTGATGATGGAATCAAGGCAATATTACGGTTGAAATCTCCACGAGATTCATGATAAGCCCGAATCACCATCAAACCTGTGTATTCACCTTGGGCTCCTGAATTGGGTTGGAACGACATTGCCGCAAAACCCGTAATTTCCGAAAGCCAATCGTTCAATTCATCAATCATAGCGGAATAACCCAATGCTTGATTTTTGGGAACGAAGGGGTGAACATTACCAAATTCTTTCCATGTAACGGGAATCATCTCGGTGGTGGCGTTCAATTTCATCGTGCAAGAACCCAAAGAAATCATGGAATGAACCATTGAAAGATCTTTGTTTTCCAACTGTTTTAAATACCTAAGCATCTCGTGTTCAGAGTGGTGCGTATTGAAAACGGGATGTGTTAAATATTCCGAAGTACGTTTCAGATTGTCAGAAAAAGCATAATTTACTTTATGATACAATGAAAATAAGTCCACTTCTGCCGTTCCAATTTTCTCGAAAATAGAGATAATATTTTGCACATCTTGCAAAGTGCAGGTTTCATCCAACGAAATACCAATATAGGTATAATCCAAATAATATCTAAAATTGATACCACTCGCCAAAGCCTCTTGTTTGAAGGCGGTTTCGTCTTCTCCAATGTGTACTTTGATGGTATCAAAATACTCGGTTGTTTCTATATCATACCCTAATTTTTGAATGGCTAAGGCTAATAAGTTTGTCAATCCGTGAACTCGGTTAGCAATTGCTTTTATTCCCTCTGGACCATGGTAAACGGCATAAGCTGCTGCCATTACCGACAACAAAACTTGGGCAGTACAGATATTTGAAGTCGCTTTTTCACGACGAATGTGTTGCTCACGAGTCTGCAAAGCCATACGCAAAGCACGGTTGCCCTGAGCATCTACCGATACACCAATAATACGTCCAGGAATGTGGCGTTTGAATTCGTCTTTGGTGGCTAAAAACCCAGCATGAGGTCCGCCATAACCCATCGGAACACCAAATCTTTGCGAGCAACCCACCACGGCATCTGCCCCCATTTCGCCAGGCGATTTCAGGATGGTTAATGCCAAAATATCGGCTGCCACAACTACATTAATTTCCAATTCGTGGGCAGAAGCAATGAGGTCGGTATAATCAAAAACTTGCCCATCCGTAGCAGGATATTGCAACATCATACCGTAAATATCTTCACGAGTTAAGTCTATCCTTTGGTGGTCACCTACCAGTATTTTTATGCCAATGGGCGTAGCACGAGTTTTTAGTAAATCAATCGTTTGAGGATGACACCTTTCCGATACAAAAAACGTCTCAGAGTTCTTTTTTGAGCCTTTTCTTTGTCCGTGAAGCATTGTCATGGCTTCGGCTGCTGCTGTTCCTTCGTCCAATAATGAAGCGTTGGCGATTTCCATTCCCGTCAAATCAATAATCATGGTTTGGAAGTTCAAAAGCATTTCCAAACGTCCTTGGGCAATTTCGGCTTGATAGGGCGTGTAGGCAGTGTACCAAGCTGGATTTTCGAGAATATTTCGCAAAATCACCGTTGGCGTGTGTGTATCGTAATAGCCCATGCCAATGTGTGTCTTGAAAGTCTCGTTCATCTCCGCAATTTTCTTGAAATCGCTCAAAAATTGAGCTTCTGATTTTGCTTTGGGCAAATTTAGAGGTTCAGCCAATTGAATAGCGGGTGGAACTGTTTGGTTGATGAGTGTTTCCAGAGAATCAACCCCGATAGTTTCCAGCATTGCCTTGCGGTCTGCCAGGTCAGAATTGTTGTGGCGATTCTCAAATTTTTCTTGATACAAAAAGTCTATTTTCATTTTGGAAAAGGGAAAGCTAATTTTACTTAGTTTTACAAATTGATGAATTAATAATGGGCTTCATTGAGTGTTTGTGTTTACAAAATTACGCAGTTTTACTTTACAAATCAAAACCAATTCTTGAAGCCAATTTAGGTAGTAACAGGCTGTTAAAAAAAATTGTTCTAACAATAATTTGCCAGAACAATTGAAATATTTTTTCTTGGAATTATGCAAAAAATACGTTTTATGGAAATAGCTTTAAAATGAATTAGAATATAGCTATATCAATACAGAGATTAGTTTTTAGACCCAAAATCATCAATTTATGTGATTTATAGGGGTTTACGTTTTCGAAATTTAAAAGTCTTAATTCTAAACGAAAACCTAACTATGGAAAACTAATGCCTAATTTTTGCGAGATTATTCCTGCAAAAATCTATTCCTGTACCCACGCACATACATTTTCCATCCAAAAAACTATTACGCTCGAAGGTAATAAATCTATCAGTTTGAATGGGCAATTGGTGTAATCGTCAGGCGAGTTGCCAAAACTGGTGAGATGCGAATTTTGGAAAGACTTGATGGCTGGAAAATTGTGGCGATGAGTAATGTGGAGATTTGATAATAAAATACGGATTTCAATTTAAAAGCGGAAGGATTTATTCAACCTAAAACCTTCCGCTTTTGAGTTTTTCTGAACCATAAAATGCTAAGAGCTATGGTTAATATTCCAAATAAAATCCAGTAAATCAATTGATTATGTTTTTTTATAGATAAACTATCTCCAATCAAAACCATGCCAGCCCAAGCGTTTGGCATGGCGTTTTCGGTGGATGTTATGAATTCGATTTTAGCTTTTTGTAGTGCTTCGTCTTTGGGCAGTCCCTCGTTGAGATATTTATAAAAAAGTTCTGTCAAAGTATAAGTATCACGGTCTTCGATACTCCACAGCGAGGTAATGGTTGATGAAATCCCCGCCATTGAAAACCCACGAGCCAAACTCAAAACACCTTCGCCTTTTGCCACTTTCCCGACCCCCGTTTTACAAGCCGACAGCACCAAAAGATTAGTATTGAAGCGGTTTTCGATACTTAAATCTGACACTTTCAAAGTAGAATCTGCAAAATAAATACGGGGTTCGGTTTCGTTGCTGTCGGCGAAAGCGTGCGTATAAATTTGAACGATTTGATAGTTTTTGGCTTGGGTCAGAAAAGACTTTTTACTACCTTCTTGACCAATCATTTTACTGTTCCAAAAGTAATTATCGGCAATATTTTCAATTGATTTATCAGAACCATTCAACGGATTTAGTTTTTGCGTAAAATTGACGGGAGCAATTCCGATGAATTTACGGTTTGGTAAAAAATAATTTTTAGGATTATTTCTCAGTAAAAATTGGGCGGAATAAGTGTAAGAAATCATAAAATCGTGCAACAAATAATCGGGTTTATTAGTCGATTTACTGAGGGCTTCAAAAGGAATGAAAGCCCCATCTTGCGAGATAATCAAATGCCCTTTCGGGATATTCAAAGGCATCACCACATTTTGATAAATGCTTGAACCAAGCCCCAAGAAAGCATTTAACTCAGCTTTTGTGGAGATTTTTTTGGAACATAAATTCGTAAATGCTTGAATATTATTGGCTTTGTAATTAAGTTTTTTCAAGGAAACATTCTGAGGCGAAATCACGATGGCATAAGTAGCAGAATCGCCCATAAAATATTCAACCAATGAACCGTTATTAACTTTGAGGTAATCTTGAATCTGTTTCAGACGATAAGTTGTGGTATCATATTTTATCTGAAAGTACGCTGGATTTTTGGTTTCCAAAGTTCGGACAAAACGATCTTGTTGTTCCTGCAAATCAATTAACTGATTGTTTAAATCGCTTTTCTGCTTAGTATTTTGGGCTTTTTCTAAGGAAGCATTTATTTCTGAGATTTGTTTTTGGAAGTCCTTTTCTTGTTGCAAATCCCCTTCCGAAAGTTTTTGTTTTGCCCCGAGTTCATTGAGTTTATCATTAAGCAAAACCGAACGACTTTTTTCAAAGAAATAAAAGGCTTTTTCGTAGTCTTTGAGGAGGAAACAGGTTTCGATGGCGGATTCGTAAGTTGAGCGAGTTTTGTTTCTCCAAAAATATTTAGATTGTGTCCCCGTATGCTCATAACGCATATAATCTATGAGTTTGTCGGCTACTTCATACGTTTGAAGGGCATTTTTCAAATAGTTTTTATTATTGTTGGAAGCCTTGGCATAATCAAGCCAGCAGATTGCTTTGTCTTGGAGTAGAGTTAGGAAAAAGTCTTTTAACCCTAAATTTTTAAAGAGTATCGGTACTGGATTTTGAGCAATGTCTTGGTTTTTGAATGATAGTTTTTTAAAATCTGTAAATCCTTGATGATAATATTTTAAGGCGGTCGCAAAATCTTGTTTTTTCCAATATACCGCCCCAATATTATCCAAAAACCTAACTTTCAAATAATCATCATTTTCAACGTTGCCAATTCCTATCTGAAAGGCTTTAAGAGCTTTATCATAGTTTTTTTCAACTTCGTAATACACAAAGCCAATATCTAAATCCATCAAAGGGAATTTTTTGTCGGGATACATTTTTTTTACCTGTGAAAAAGCCAAAACTGCCTCTTCTCCTTTCCCTAAATTCCTCAGCAAATACCCTTTATTTCTAAAAATGGTACTACTAATATTCTTATCGTTCAATTTTTTAGAAAGTATAATGGCTTTATCCAGTTCTTTGATGGCTAAATCACTTTGCCCCATCATATTTTTTGCCTTGGATTTTAACAAAATATTCATCACCGCCCATTTTGGATTATGATGAATATTTGAATAATTTTCTCCAATTGAAGCATAAGAAAAGGCTTTTTCATAATCACCTTGTTGAATATAAATGCCCGCAATTGTTTCATAAACCTGAGCAATTTGATTGGATAGTTTGGGGTCTTTTTTGAAATTTTCTAAAATGTAGTCGAATGTTTCTATTTTCTTAGCGTTATTTTTTGCCATCCCGTAGTTTCGACCAATTATCCACCAAGACCAAAGCAATGAATTGGATGGCAAAGTGTTATTAATTTTTATCTGATTCTGAACTATCTTAGTAAGTCTATCATGTGCTTCGGTATTTCCTTCTAATATATGAGAATTACTCAACTCAAAAAGTATAAAATGATAAGTGCTATCATTCACTAATTGACACTTTTCAAGTAAGGTTTTTGCTTTTTTCAAGGTATTTATTTTCTCATTACCTTCAAGATTTTCTACTTTTTTTAGTAATTCCGCAATACCTTGACAATCATTTTTTTTATCAAATGAAACTAAAAATAATGAAATGATAATTAGGGTTTTAAGTAAATTAGCCATTGCTGAGAGAGTTTATTCCTAAAAATAACAAAACTTTCCCAACTTATTACAGTTAGGAAAGTTTTGGAAGAAATTATATGGAAAACTGTTTTATAAATTAATGGAAGATGGATTTTCGAATCTTTACTCAGGTATATAAACTTTATCAGGAATTCCTGAAACTGGAATATTCTTAAATATTATCTTTCCAATAACCTCATTTTTAGGAGAATGTACTAATCCTTCTCTACACAGATACCCAGTAATGTAAGCAGTTGCAAATGATGTCCCATAACAAAGTTCATAATCGTCACTTGTAATTGGTGTATTGTTTGTTTTAGGAACTTTAAAAACGTCATTAGAATAAGTCGAAACACCTAAATCAACAAATTTATCCGAATAATTTTCAACTACTACAAAACCACCAATCTTTTTTTGTACACTCGTTACAGAGTAAATATTACTACATGAATCTTTAAAGCAAGCTGGGTATAATTTGTTGGTATCAAGATTCAAGCTATCATTACCAGCTGCTGCAACAATGGTAACATTTTTTCCTTCCAAAAAACGAAATACTTTGCGTGTCAAACGATAAATATCATCATTTGCCTGATAATTCCAACTGGCATTTATTATATCAGCTCCATATTTCTGAGCTGTGTAAAGTCCGCAAAGGGCATCATATAGATTGCCAGGGCAACTATTAGTGATTTTGATAGGGAGAATTTTCACATTACTGTTACTGGGTAATTGAGATAAAATAATTTTTATTACTTTGGTACCATGGTGAATACCGTCGGTCGGATAACCATTCATATTTACACCTGCCATATCTTCTATACTAACGTTATCATTGGTAACGTCTATGCCTTTTACTATTCCTTGTAAATCTGTAAAAAACTTATTTGTTCTTCCTACAAAATAATTATCCAACGGATCTATTCCAGTATCAAGAATTGCTAAGGTAATTTGATTGGCAGATTTAGGAAAATCTATCGTCGGTTTATAATCAATCCTTGTTGTTACTCTAATGGAGTCTTGCGGTATGGCATTTTGTGTTATTTCTTGTTGAGAAGAATTGCAATTAGAAGTATTTGGACAAGCATCTCCACCACCAGGAGCCATCCTAACTAAATAATTTTGAAGGTCATTACCTTCTAAAAGAATTACTTTATCTTCACATTCATTACAATATTTTTTTATTTTTATACCAGATAGTTTAGGTATACTGATGAAAGCATTTTTAAAAGCATTAAGCACATCTTCTTTGCTGTAATCATCAGGTTTTAAAACAATTAATTCATCCATTCTTACCCATACTTTATCTTTGTCTCCTATTTTGACCATATTTTTGACAGTATCAATGGCAACGGGATTATATCTCTTCACTATTGTTACAGTCAAGGGGGGCTTTGGTGAATTACAAGAAACAAAATAAACAGACAAACTAACGGCTAAAAATAATCGAATAACATTTCTCATATCAGTAAAATTTTAGGGTTAAAAAACATTTCAAACGCTTTGTCGTGAAAGTTTAAAATACACGAACATAAAAACTAAAATTTATTTCAAAAATGCTTCGGCATCTTTCTTTCCCGCTAAATTTTGGGTAATCACTTCTTGCAAAATCTGTCTGCCTTTCTGGGTATTTCCTTGTTTTAAATAAGTCAAAGCCAAATAAAATTTACCTTTATTAGAAATCAATTCGGTGTTTTGAGATAATCGTTCAAAGTAAGTTATTGCTTCTCCAAATTGATTCATTTGTAGAGTGGTCAATCCCGTAAATTCTAATGCTTGTGGCTCATTATCAATTAATTGCCTGAAAACAGATAAGGCTTCGGGGTATTTCTTTTCATTATAAAAACGTTTGCCGAGTTCTAAACTGTCTTGTGTTTCATCCATTTTTACGGGCAGATTCATTAGATTCTCCTCAATATACACACTCGCCATCTGCTCGGGCGTGAGTTCTGGTTTTTTCAGTAACAACCACCCAAACATCAACAACACCAAAGATGCCGCAATGCCCATTGTCATACGTGTGTAGATAACGGTTCGTTTACTACGTTCACGATTAGGCAACCATTCGGCGTGGCGTTTCCGAAGGTTTTGTTCTTGGAGGGTCGCCTTGCTTGCTACATAAAAAGCCACGTCTTCGGCAAAGGCGGGGTCTGTATCCAACCTTTCCTCAAAAGCCTTTTTATCATCTGCCGACAGCTTTCCTTGAAAATATGTATCTATTTGTTCAAACATCTTTCTTAATCAATGAGTGAATGATAGAATGAGTGAATGATATAATATTTGGACTTTAATTTTTACTTACGCCTCAAAATATTCATTCATTCTATCATTCACTCATTCTATCATTGCCTATAAAACTCCCTCAATTTTTCCAAACACCGCAATCGAGTGGTTTGGGCTACGCTTGCGGTAATATAATTATATTCTTTTGAAATTTCTTGGTCGGTAAATCCCTCACTCCACTTTTTAAGTATTTCCTGACAGCGTTCTCCCAATTTTTGGATTAGGGAATGTAGTCGTTCATAATCCTGCTGACGGATGATTTCGGTTAAAACAGAACGCTTGGTATCAGGAATTGGCGTGAGTAAATCGTCGATTGAAACCCGTTGAAAATCGAATGTATGTTTTGTCGTTTTTTTTCGGATAGCATCTACACATTTATTCAAAAAAATTTGATAAATGTACGTTTTTAGTTCTGAACGTCCTTCAAAACGCCCCGTTGCGATGTGTTCAATGCTGGTAAGGATGGTATCAGAATAGACAATTGAGGCTTCTTCTTCGTCTAATTTATGCTTTCTGACGGCATCACGGATGAGGTGAATATATTTATCGTAAAGATTATTTTCGGCAAATCTCCGCTCACTTTCTCCCGCACGAATACCGTCCATGAGTTCTGTGTCCGAAAATTTTTTCCGCAAGAAGAGCATAATTTTTAGAGAGGTAATATCTTGAAATAAAGACAATTAGGGTTTTTTCACGTAAAATATAGCGGTGTCCAAAAGAACGCATTTTCTTTTAAAAAAGCAATTTTTAAAGATTTTTTTTAATTCTTTCAGAAATCTGTTGGTGTTTTTTGGTGTGGTGCGACTAAGGCGTTTATATTCTTTTATGAGAAAGAACACAGTCTTATCACTCAATTTTTAAACAAACAAATCAATGAAACAGATTATCAAATTTTTCGCTTTGGGCATTGCCCTTTTTATCGCTTCGTGCAAAGGAGACACTGGACCAATCGGACCCGCAGGACCAATCGGAAATACGGGAACAGCAGGAGCAAATGGTACGAATGGAACAAACGGAGCTACGGGTGCAACAGGGGCAACTGGAGCAACGGGTGCAACAGGAGCAACGGGAACTGCCAATGTAATCTATTCAAACTGGATAGCCAGACCTTTTCCTGGTACGGGTAATGGTGAAATCTCATGGAATAGTTTAAACTTTCCCACTGCCACAACTCCTAATTTTCCAGCTTGGTTTTTGATTAATCCCGAACCTTTGATAACGTCTGATATTGTAAACAAAGGGGTGGTATTAGTCTTTTATCGGTCGAGTCCTAATTTTTCAAATGCAGAATCATTGCCATTTAATACCAACCAAATATCAGGTTCGGGTGTGCCGATTACGATGGCTATCAACTTTAATATTAGTCCAGGAAACATTGTGTTCCGAGTTTCCAATACCACATTAGTTCCGTCTGGGGGAACATTTGGATTGCCAGCCAGCAATGGTTTATACCGTTACGTGATAATTCCAGGCGGTGTACCCAAAGGACGGCTTGCCAGTATTGATTTAAAAAATTACGAAGCCGTAAAACAGGCTTTCAACATTCGTGATTAAGCCCTTTTTGACGGTAAAGGGGGAACGGTAAACGGGGAAACGGATTCATATCCAAAAAACCGTTCACCTTTCGCCGTTTACCCTGTACCATAAAGCCCCGTTCCCCGTGTACCGTTTACCCTTTACCGTAAAACCATGACAAACATAACCTCAAACCGCAGCGGCACGCTTCTGACCGTGGATGCCCGCCGCAAAATCGTCTTGTTATTAGACAAAATCATCATGCTCGAAGGCATGGCAAATTATACCCTTTTCCACCTGAAAGACGGCAGAAAGCGGATGTTTTCGCACACCCTACATACCTACGAAGATGACCTCGCCCAACACGGATTCGTGCGAGTACATCGGGGTTTTATCATCAATTCTGCTTACGTCCGCCACATCCAAAATGATGACAAAATAATACTGATGGAAAATAATTTAGTAGCCACAGTTTCACGCCGAAGAGGCGAAAAGGCGGAGGTGAAGCGGTTTCTTTCGGTTCACGGTGAACGGTGAAGGGCGAACGGCTTTGTTGATAAATAATTGATAATGAATACTTTAACTTTAAAAAATAAGAACATGAAAAAGCAAATTTTTACAATTATCCTTTTATTAATGGGTGGAGTTTCCACTTTTGGGCAGTTTAGATTAGACGGCGGTACGAATAGCCTTCGCCTACAAACTGATGGAATTGATAGAATGTATATCGCACCGAATAGTGCAACAGCCCCCGTACTTCCTGGAAATGTGGGGATTGGAACTTCCACCGCACCTGCAAAATTAACCGTAGCTGGCGATATGGCTTTGCGTAAAATAGTGCGTGAAACTGGCTCTGGCGGATATAATGATTATGACAGACAAGAGGCTTCTATTGCTATTTTTGAAAATGGCGGAACGATTGGCGGCATTCAAGGCGGCTCGCAGGGACAAATGCTTTATGTGTTATGTGGTTATGGCACAAATCAGTCAGCCTTAGTAATCAGACATAACTCCCCCTTAAACCCAACTGCCAATAACAGAATTTTAACCCACACAGGAGCTGATTTTACTATCGCAGCAGGTGCAGGAGGGATTTTACTGATTTATGATGCTACAAAGTTAAGATGGCGGATTGTGGAAACGCCAAGTAGCTCAGGTACAGCAGGTTGGGGGCTTACGGGGAATGCAGGGACAAATCCAGCTACGCAATTTATTGGTACTACGGATGCACAGCCTTTGGCTTTTAGAACTAATAATGTAGAAACTATGAGGGTTTTGAGTACGGGTAATGTAGGAATAGGAACATCAACACCTGATACAAAATTGCACGTTTTAAGCGGTGGAAGTGCTGGAGTAATTACTCCTTCTTCAGGTACGGTAGCTACCATTGAAAGCAATTCTAGTACTATTTTGAGTATTTTAACACCTGCAACAAATCAAGGAAGTATTTATTTTGGAAGTCCGACCAGTAGTTCGAGAGGGTTTTTAATATATAGTCATTCCGTAGATAAAATGTTTTTGGGTACTGGAAGTGCTAATAGAATAATTATTGATGGAACTGGTAATATGGGTATTGGTACATCTACACCAGATTCTAAGTTAGATGTAGCTGGTGATTTCAGATTAAGTTTAAAAGTAACTCTCAACTCAGGAACTTATAATAACCTGAACAGAAATAGTGCATCAGTTATTAAAGCATTGAATGGGGGTACTGTAACCATAACAGGAATTGCAGGAGGAGTAGATGGTATGATAGTTCATATTTACGCAACTGCAAGTACCGATATAGTACTTGTAGATGATAGTGCTTCATCATCATCTGGCAATAGGATAGTTACAGGAAATACTGGCGGAGACCTTACTATTACAGCTGGCGGAGGAGCTACACTTATATACGATTCAGATGGTTACTGGCGAGTGATAGGTAACAAAGGATAATTTTCAAATAAAATTTCAACTCGTAGGATTTCATCCGTATGCGAGTGTCTCATTCGCACACTTTCTGCATCAAAAAAACAGTAAAATACTGTATATCAACAACATATAGACAAAATAAGTATCCACTTTACTGCCACAAGGTGACAAGTGAGACACTTACCTTGGATGGTAATCAAAAGGCGGATGACGAAAAGCCTTCAATAGAGTAGTCCAAAACTTTTAAATTTCAATTAATATGGAAGATTATTGTAGTGTAATGAATCCGTATGCGATAGCGGAGTTATTATTAGGTAAAAGAATTAGATGGAATACCATTAAAGACAAAAAGTCTTTTTTAGAAAAAGCATTTGGGTTTCCATACGCACATTTGTTTGACCCCAAATTTAAGTCCCCTATTTTTGGATTACCTGAAAAAGAAATTAAAAAATATGCTTTTTTGAGTAAACTTGATTTTTCGGGCATTAAAAAAGATGACTATAAAAAACGTATCTCAATTGTTGAGAAAGAGATTGTCCCGAAGAATATTGGAATTGATGTGGATTGGTACATGAAATTAAACGATAAAACAAGATGGGTATTTTTAAATCTATGGTTTTTAGAATTAGCCGAAACAACAAATGAAGAATATACGCCTGAGAATGCCAGTTGGCGTGATATTGGTGATTTTTATGAAGAAGGCACTGAGTTTTCAGATCCTGTACAAGGGCATCTTGGCGATTGTTATTTAATAGCGGCATTATGTTCTATTGCTTGGACACGACCATACATTATTGCACATAGGAATATTCCTACGGGTAATGCTCAAAATGCTTTTTTGGATAGAATTACATTTTATGATTCTGGAAATCCTGTGGATATTGATGTTACCGAAGAATTACCAGTTGATAACACCACTAATACGCTCAAATACGCTCGTTCAAGTGAAGATGGAGAACTATGGTGCGGAATTTATGAAAAAGCTTATGCCAAATGGATAACAAATAATCCAACAGATAGACCAAATTACGCCCCTTTGAGAGGAGGAAGCCCGAGAAGAACTGCTGCTCATATTACAAACCTTTCAGGTACAAGAATTTCAAATTCTACAAAAACTGAAGATGAACTTTGGCATATTGTAAGACAACATTCTATCGGTAAAAAAACATTTGACCCTATGTTTGCTTGTACTTATCCAAGTGCTGATGATGCACCAAACCCTATTAATTACGCAGATGCCAATATTTCAGCTAATCATTGTTATTCTATCTTGGGCTGGGATTTTGTAAATAGCAAAAAGTATATTGTAATAAGAAATCCGTGGGGACATCACGAAGCTGAATTGAATATCTTAAATGGATTTTGGAATCCAATTAGAACCCCAGGAAATTTTCAACAGATAGAATTAAACAATAATGGAGTTTTCGCCATTGAAGCCGATACCTTTAAAAAATACTATGCAAGCATAAGTTGGGTTGCATAAATTGAACAGGCAAAGGCATAAAAAAATAAGTATTTGATTATCAAATAAATATGCTTTGAAATTTCGATTCAAGATATAAGAAAATTCTGATTAGGAGGTAGTTTACAAGTATCAGTTACATAATCACTTTCAAGAATAAAAAATGACACAAACCGAAATAAAAGACAATAATCCAGATAACTTTAAAAAATGGGTGAAAATTTCAATGGTTGTCATTGGAATATCCTTTTTTCTTTATCTCTTTTACCAACAATGGTATGAAGGTTTAAACCCTCGATTATTTGATAAAATCGTTGAACATTATGCCGTTTTTTTGACTGTCCCATGTGCAGGATTTGCAGCACTAATTTTGGTTGTATGCCTTGATCAAGCGTATGGGGCAGTAAATTTTTCAATTTTTCAATTAAAATTTGAAGGTGCTTCTGGACAAATTATTTTATGGATTTTAGTTTATCTCTCCATCATATTATCTATAAAATTACTGTGGTAAATTTAGCATACAATAGGTTTAGACATCGTTCTTGATTTGCACAAACATTTGACTATCAATACATTAATACAAATAAAATCAGTATATTTCTTCTGCAATCTGAACCAATTCAACGTAAACCCGACATTAGCCATCGAAAACTTTTAACCAATATTCATCATGTTAAAGAAAATTTTACTCGGCTTTTTAGCCTTCTTCTTAATCATTTTCCTCCTCATCCAATGGCAGGTTTACAAAATAAATCATGCCCCCGAGGAATATTCTTTTGAGGTCTTGAACCAGCCGATGAATGGCAAGGAGTCTTTCAGGGAGCATCCAATTAATAAAGTACCCATGACTTCCATTAAACTTCCCGAAAGTAGAAATAACTTTCGGGAAGTTACCGAGAGATTTACCTCCCGAAAGTTATTTTTACTTTCGGGAAGTTCATACCAAAAGTGGGTATGTTTAAATTTGTATGCTCCCTTAATATTGGCTTGACTCTTATCTTTTTCCTTTTCCGAAATTCAAACGACCCCCTTGCTATCCGTAATATTTTACTCCCTGCCGCTTTGCTAAATATTGCCAGTTTTTTGAAGGCTTGTTATGATATTTTTCTGTTAAATGTTCCCTCAAATACCTTCTTTTGGGTTGATATGTCCTTTCGCCTTTTGGTGGGCTTTGCTTGCCTTTATTTTGCTTTCAGAAAAGAGGGAAAAACCGTATAATCTTGCACCAATGGCAAAGCCATCTGGTTGTTAATTGCCATCGGGGCTATTTATTTTAGGGGGAAGGAGTAAGTAAAACGTTAAATCTACGGATAATATGAGAGCTAACTAATCCTCGCCCAGTTGCTTTCATTAGCTCTCATATTACCAATTTGCTCATTAATCATCTGATTTTTAGGGAGTTGTAAATTGTTATCTTCTTCCAAAATCTCAGTCGCACATTCACGGGCTACTCGCAGGATTTCGCCATCTTTTGCCAAATCAGCAATCAGCAGGTTCACTACACCGCTTTGTTGCGTGCCTGACAAATCTCCTGCCCCACGCAATTGTAAATCGACATCGGCAATCTCAAAACCGTCTGTCGTTCTCACCATCGTTTCTATGCGGGTACGGGTGTCTTTGGAAAGTTTCACATCCGACATCAAAATACAATAACTTTGGTCGGCTCCCCGCCCCACTCGTCCCCGCAACTGGTGCAATTGCGAAAGTCCAAAACGTTCGGCACTTTCAATCACCATTACTGAGGCATTCGGCACATTTACGCCCACCTCAATCACCGTAGTTGCCACCATGATTTGGGTTTCTTGTTTGATGAAGCGTTGCATCTCGAAATCCTTATCGGCTGCCTTCATTCTGCCATGAACGATACTGATTTGATTATCAGGAAATGCCCTTGAAATGCTCTCATAGCCATCTTCAAGGAATTTATAATCCAATTTTTCCGATTCTTCAATCAACGGATATACAATATAAATCTGCCGTCCTTTGGCGATTTCGTCCCGCATAAATCCAAAAACATTTAGTCGGTGGGAGTCGTATCTGTGAACGGTTTTGATGGGTTTTCTGCCCTTGGGAAGTTCATTGATGATGGAAACATCCAAATCTCCGTAGAGCGTCATCGCCAGCGTTCGGGGAATTGGTGTGGCGGTCATTACCAAAATATGGGGGTGAATATACTTGTTTTTCTCCCACAATTTTGCCCGTTGAGCCACGCCAAAACGGTGCTGTTCGTCAATCACACAAAGCCCCAAATTTTGGAACTGAACCGTATCTTCGATGAGTGCGTGCGTGCCTACGATGATGTTCAAAGCTCCATTTCGTAGCCCTTCGTGAATGACTTCACGCTGTTTTTTACGCACCGATCCCGTGAGTTTTTGAATCGTTACACCTAATAAATCAGCATAAATTTTCAAACCGTCATAATGTTGTTGAGCCAAAATTTCGGTGGGTGCCATAATGCAGGCTTGTGCCTTGTTGTCAATCGCCAAGAGCATACAAATAAACGCCACAATGGTTTTGCCCGAACCCACATCACCCTGCAAAAGTCGATTCATCTGCTTGCCCGATTTCATATCTTCAAAAATCTCTCTGATTACTTTCTTTTGGGCATCGGTGAGGTCAAAAGGCAGATGATTTTTGTAAAAATTTGTAACCAAAGCCGCACTACTGAACACCTGACCACTATAATCGACACGGCGGAGGAGTTTCTGTTTTATCAGTCGTAATTGATTATAAAACAATTCCTCAAATTTCAAACGGCGTTTGGCTTGGTGCAACCATGCTTCCGACTGGGGCAAGTGAATATTATAAACGGCATCTTTTTTGGCAACCAATCTGAACTTCTGAATCAGATGGTCGGGCAGGGTTTCTCGGATATTGGTGTAGGCTTGGTCGAGGAGGTTGCGTTGCATATTGGCAATCACCTTTGAATCCACATAACGCTTGCGGAGTTTTTCGGTAAGGCTATACACGGGTTGGAAATAGCCCCCTTTGTCGTTATCCTGACTGAGCAATTCCATCTCGGGATGTTGCATTTGTGGGCGACCATTAAAGAAGGCAGGTTTTCCATAGATAACGTATTCAGCCCCCGCCCGAAGGTTGCGTTCCAAGAAGGTAACTCCCTGAAACCAAGTGAGTTCCATTGTGCCAGAGCCGTCAGAAAATTGTCCCGTCAATCGGGCTTTATGTCCTTCGCCAACTTTTTCTACAAACCGTAGTTTACCTTTTATCTGAGCCGATTCTAAGCCATCATAGAGTTCCGAAATTTGATGGAATTTGGTGCGGTCTTCGTATCGGAAAGGGTAATACTGAATAAGGTCGCCGTAAGTAAATATCTGTAATTCAGTATTCAACAACAAAGCCCTCGAAGTGCCAACGCCTTTGAGAAATTCTATTCGGGTATCGAAAAAACTATTTTGCATAACTTTACGGTAAACGGTTTTTATTCGGTCAACGGTACAGGGTAAACGGTGAACGGTTTTATTCGGAAAATGGCGAACGGAGTTAAAATTTTACATACTTTTGAGTAAAAATAATCGTTATATGCTTACAGTTGAGATTATTAATCAACATTTTCGTGGTCTCAACCGTTCACCTTTTACCTTGAACCGTTTTCCGTAAAATCTTTTTGTGTAAATTAGTACTTATCCCATCCTCCTTACTACTTAGTAAAACATTCTTAAGAAATTATCTTAACTCTAAAATCCAATAGTAAGCCAAAAGAACATACACTTTTATAAAACACGAGTTCAATCTACATAATTCAAGGAATAAAATTATCTAATTTAATTTCAGATTCTATGTGTAAAATTTACCGTTTTATTATTGTATTTATTTGTTTTTGTTTCTCGTTTGAAAGTCGAGCTAATCATATATTGGGGGGTAATTTTGAGATGATTAACACAGGAACAGTAGGTTATTATGAACTTACACTCAATCTGTTTTTTGATAGAAACGGAAGACCTGTCAATAATTCAGATAACAATTACCCAGTAGCTATTTTTCGAAAAAGTGATAATAGGTTGATGAAATCATTAATATTATCCACTTTTAACACTCAGGGAACGCCCTTCATTTATGCCAATGCTGGCTGTGCAACCTCGCAGGGACTAAACGTTTTGGTGCTTGAATTTAAGGATAATATTTACCTTGATCCCAAAGATTATAACGACCCCCAAGGGTATTATATAGCTTTTGATAGATGCTGTCGGAGTACGGCAGTTAGTAATATTGTAAACCCTGGCAATGCAGGAATGTTATTTTACCTTGAATTTCCTGCTTTGATAGATGCCAATGCTAACGAATTCAAAAACTCCTCCCCCAGTTTTACTACCCCCAATGGTGAATATATATGTGCAGGACAGCCTTTTACCTTCGATAATGGTGCTACTGATGAGGACGGTGATGCCTTGCGTTATAGCTTCGTTACACCCATGAGGGGTTTTAGTAGCGGAGGAACGGGCGGTAATGTTACACCCAATCCTGTTGGTTCTTCCAACTATCCCCGAATCACTTGGCAAGGAGGTTTTACTGAAAATACCGCCATTCCTGGCAGTCCAGCAATGAACATTGATGCTACTGGAAAAATTACAGTAACTGCCACACAATTAGGACTTTATGTGTATTCTGTGATGGTAGAAGAACTCCGTAATGGCGTAGTTATCGGACAAGTTCGCCGTGATTTTCAGTTGAAAGTTGTTGATTGTTTGCCCCCGCCAACTCCTCCTGTTGTTTATAAAGAAAAAGCTCCTTTGCCCACTCAGTTATTGACGCTTGATATTTGTGAAACGGGTTTTTCAGAAATTGCCACAAAGTTTGAAACTAATTATCAATATCAATGGCAAAAAGATGGGGCTAATATCGTCAACGCCGAAGGTAATATATTGAAAGTAACGGAGGCGGGAGATTATACTGTTACAATTAGTTATAAAACAGGTTGTAGTGGTTCTTCGGAGTCTCAAAAAACCATAGTTTCAGTAAAACCTGCCGATAAATTTCAACTAAATCCTCCTGCTTTGGAAGTCTGCGATACGCCTACGGGAGTGTCTATACAGATTGAAAAAATTGGTGGCGGTACTTTCCCGACTAACGACTATTCTTATCTCTGGACTTTCAACAATCGGAATGATACCATCAAAGTCAATCAACCATCCGTCCAAGCAAAGAAAACGGGAAAATATGTGGTAAATATGGATCAGATTTCGGGTTCGGGTTTAGCAGTATGTCAATATGAATTAACCTCCGATATAATTATCAATCCACTTCCCGACGCTGTTTTAAGCAATATTTCAGGCATAAAAGTCATTTGCGAAGGTGATTCCATCGTGTTGAATGCCAGCCAAAAATTTAATAATAACTATGATTGGCAACAAGACGGGGTGAGCGTTGAGAGGAGTTCGAGGGATAAATTTGGGGTCAAAACGTTAGGATTGCACACGTATCGGGTGGAGGTTACAGATGATAAAGGCTGCAAGAAAATGTCTGACACCTTGAAATTGAAAGTAAACCCACAAACTCCCGTGCGTTTTGATAGTATCAGCCCACAGTGCGGCACGGGCGGCAACAGGATTGATTTGAAACCCTACGTTACGCCTTATGATGCCGTAAATGGTAAATTTTCGGGTAGAGGAATTGATGGAACAATTTACAGTCCGCTATTGGCGGGTTATGGTCCATCGTCGATACTTTATACTTACACCAATAATTTTGGATGCGTTACCAAAGCAAACCGTATTGCTTTTGTGGATTTAACACCCAAAATACAATTGGGTAATGATTTAACCATTTTTAGGGGAGATACCGTCCGACTGAAAAGTACTATCACGGGAAGTTTCACTAATAATGTCTCCGTGCAATGGAGTCCTACTAATGGTTTAGATAATCCTGCGATTGGTCGTCCGTTGGCATCACCTAATAATACTCAAATCTATGTTTTGAGTGCCACAGCCCCATTGAGTGGTTGTAAAAATCAAGATACGATTGTGGTGATTGTGAAAACAAAAATCGTTATTCCGCAAGGTTTCACGCCCAATGATGACAGTGTGAATGATGCTTGGATTTTGGAAGGAATTGAAGATTATCCAGATTCGGAAGTTTCGATTTTTAATCGTTGGGGAGGAGAGATTTTCAAGACCAAAAATTACCCTAATAACCCTTTTAACGGCAAAAATGGTAATGATTTCTTGCCGATGGGGACCTATTTTTATGTCATCAAAACGGGTGATACCGTACCTACGCAGACGGGATATTTGACTTTGGTTAGGGGAGGGCAGTAGCACGGAAGCAGTTGCTGTCTAATCCATTCCATTAAGATAAAATTTATGGCACGAAGCGTACTATTGGTAGTGATTATTTACATTTCAGATTGTAATTTCTCAACCTGACCAATAGTTAAATTGGTAGCTTTTGCAATTTCTTCGATCGAGAGTCCAATCAATAATAAATTTTTGGCAATTTCATCTTTTAGTTTAAACTCAGCCTCCGTTTGTAAACTAAAAATTTCACTTGCTTTTAAATGTAAACTATCTAAATAACGGTTGTAGCCATATTGGTCACTTTCAGTCAGACGCATAATATCTAACACTTCTTCTGCTTCTCTCAACCCTTTTGCTTTAAACTCATCCTTCACTTCACTATTTTTTAAAAAATATACCCATTCATCCAACGTATCTTTTGCAATGTCGTTAAATTGATTGACTTTCAACAGGAAATACTCTGGGAAAATATCGGACACATTTTCTTTCAAAAACGTTTTTTGCTGTCTGTAAGAAAGCCCTAATAAATCATTTTGATGAAGACCTCTAAAATCTGTTCTACCTTTATAAATATAATCTTGCCCTTGTCCAAGGTCGAAGTAAACAATGTTGATGGATATTATTTTTTTAATTTCAGAATATTTCTGCCCAAGTTTCAAATTTTCAGAAATACTCTTGGAAACACCAAAAGCCATTCGATGAAAATAGTCTATTTCGTAAGTACTCTGTATCTCAATGATGATAAGTTCACTTTTAGAATTTTGTGTTAAAATATCGACACGATTAAACTTTTCATCGTCCAAATCTTGATTACTTTCACTCTCCAAAATTTGCTCAATTTTAATATCATCAAACAGGAGTTCACTTAAAAAACCTTCCAGCACTACAAAATTTGCCTTATTTCTCAAAAGTCTTTTAATTGCCCAATCGAACTGTATTAGTTTTTTGCTCATTTCTGAATTTTAAAATTGATTTCACAAATTTACCATTTTTGTATTCAATTTCAAGCTAAGGAACTGAAAAACAATAAGTAGACGTTTTTTAAATGCCCTTTTTTGCACCACTCTGCGTTGCGGAATGCCGCCCAGATTAAATCCTCATTTAGCGATGCTAAACTGCGGCGACCGTCGCACGGTTTTATCGCCTTGATTGGCACAAAAAATAACATTTAAAAATTCATCCACTTATTATTTTCCCGTTCCTAATAAAGAAATATAAATAATGTTAAGCATGATTTACTAAAAGTAGGCAAATTTTGTTTAGTATGATTAATCATTATGTATCAATCATTACGCACTAATCATTAAATATACCCTTCTACTGCTTCCAAACTTTTCTCCCAAAACCATTCTATGCTTTCATTCGTAACGCCATTGTTATAAATTGATGCGGGTTTTGATTTGGCAAAATAATATCCATTTCTAAATCTAAGATTTTGTAAATCAGTGGTGGCTAAATAAATAGAAGTTTCTGCTCCTTTTTCTACCGAAATCATAAACGGACGAGCCAAAGTAAAACCAATTTTTAACATCCCATTCATATCACTACCAAAATTAGATTTCACCACGCCAGGGTGCAAAGAATAAGCCGTGATGGACGAATCTTTTTCGTATTTTGCCAAGCCTTTTGTGAACAATATATTCGCTAATTTGCCATCGCCATAAGCTCCAAAATCTGACAGTTTGGTGTTCTTTTTCTGAAAAAGTCTATCCACTTTCCCAAAACCATGAGCCGCTGAAGAAACACTGATTACTCGGCTTTCGGAAGATTTTTTGAGTAATGGTAAAAGATTCATCGTCAGCACAAAATGCCCTAAATGATTTGCTACGAAGGATTTTTCATACCCATCAGCCGTAAAACTAATACCCACGGGCGAATATCCAGCATTATTAATCAGTCTATCCAGAATGGTATATTTTGCCTTGATTGCCTCGGCTGCTTTTTTTACTGAAGCAAAATCGGTCAAATCAACTAAATAAAAATCCACCTGAGCATGGGGTGAATGTTTTAGTATTTCTGATAAAGTTTCATCTGCTTTTTGCTGACTTCTGACCAAAAGAATCAATTGATATTGTTGAAGGGCTAAGGCTTTGGCAGTTGCCAAACCAATGCCCGAATTTGCACCTGTTATGAGGACTGTTTGCATGGATTTTATGAGTTCGTTATGACTGTATCTATAACGCTCAAGAGTCCAATTTAGTTAAATTTTGAACTTTTATCAAGGTTATTTTTTTACCCAAATCCGCACTACTCCGATTTCCTCATTTTCTATACTTCGTTCATTAAAATACTTCACCCGCACGAGGTGCATCCCCGCAGGAACGTTCGTGAGATTGATATTAATTTTACCGTCATTCATTTTATGGAAATCGGTAGCACATATTCGTCCCGAAAGGTCATATATCTGTACTTCTTCAATATTTTGAAAACCATTCTTGGCGTACCAATCCACCGCTTCTGCTCGTTCTTCGGGGTCATTTATTTCTATTTTTTCTGATAATTGCGAAACAATAATGACCTCTCTCGAAACTGTGGGATTGCCCAAAACTTTTAGGTCGGTTTTGAATTTTTGAGTAAAGTTTTTTTCTGGAAAAGTAGCTTCGGTAGAATTGATTGATTCGGTACGACATACTGAAATACCGCCAGCCGTAAGACTCATTTTGCCCATTGTTCCATACCCAACCACCACCACTTCGCCCATCATTTCAGCCTGTATTTGCATATTCATAATAGGAGATACTGATTTGGCTATCAATGTTTTACGCTCAAAACCAACGGAACTTAAAACCAACGTATCTTGCTCATTAACCGATAATTGATATTTACCATTCACATCAGAAGCAACGCCTTTTTTTGTGCCTTTTATCACAATAGAAACCCCAGGTAAAGGCGACCCATCGGAAGCATCAACGACTTGACCAGACAGTTGTTTCTGCTGTCCGCAACCCTGTTCGATGATGGCAAAAGTGAGTAAGGCGACCGTCATATTTCTAATGATTTTCTTGTGGCGAATCAAGGGTAGAGAAATCTTATTTTGAGATTGTCTGAACTGGGAAATGGGGATTTCATAATGCACCATCTTATCAGAAACCGAAAAAGCTGGAAACCACTCTTCAATCCGATAATCTTTCTGCAATTGGTCATTTCGGAAACGCCCGCAAAGGTGTTGATTTTCAGTGGGTAAGTCTCTGAAATACGCCACCAATTGGCTTTCGGTCATTGCGGAGAAATCAATAACATTTTTCTGACAAGAAGCACAGAAACCGCCTTCGGGCGTGGGTTTAAAGCCTTCCCATGCTTCGTGGCAAGGATTTTGGATGTTGAGTTGGAAGTTTTGCATGATGTTGGATGTTTGTTTCCTACATGATGCAAAGGCTTTCCTAATTCCATAAAACTTTTGGAAAATGTTAAAATCGTTTGTAGTTTGGGGTCATCATTCAAGATTAGATAACTTTTAAAAAATTGTCTAATCTGACCACTACGGATAAAATTATCAAACCGTCCGTATTACAGATATACACATGAAAAAACAACTACTATCACTCACGGTTTTTACCCTATTTTCTCACCTAATCTTCGCTCAAAAGCCCTTACCGATGGAATTTGGTAAAATATCCTTGGAAGATTTACAGATGAAAACTTACGCCAAAGATTCTGCCGCCGAAGCCGTAGTGCTGGGCGATTATGGCGATTATTCTTACAGTTTTCCAGATGGTTATCCTTTCATTACCTACAAAAGACACGTCAGAATCAAGATTTTGAAGAAGTCAGCCTTCGATAGAGCCAGTGTCAAAATTGGTTATCGGGTGGGTTATGACAATAAATACGAAACCATCCGAGATTTCAAAGCTACCACTTACAACCTTGAAAATGAGGAAATTAAGGCTTATCAGAGTGATGAAAAAAGCATTTTCGAGGACAAAGCCAACAAGG
The DNA here is from genome assembly GCA_034519515.1 of Arcicella sp. Taxonomy (GTDB): domain Bacteria; phylum Bacteroidota; class Bacteroidia; order Cytophagales; family Spirosomataceae; genus Arcicella. Next base: position 90,138 of record JAXHOK010000037.1, on the reverse strand, counting down.
CATATTATTACAAAACTTTCACATTGCCACAAGTACGAGAAGGCTCAATCATTGAATATGCTTATGAAATGGAATCGGGTTTTTGGTATGACCTCCGTTCTTGGATTTTTCAGAAAGATATTCCCGTGGTTTGGAGTGAATTACGAAGCAAAATTCCAGGATATTTTACGTTTAATTTAACCTTGCAAAGCCTCATGCCTCTTCATATCAACGAAAATGAGCAAGGAAACGATAATTTCATGCGGGGCAGTGTGCGAGATCCCTATTTGCAATATCGCTTTGTGATGAAGGATGTGCCAGCCCTCAAAACGGAGCCGTATTTGACGACTATTGAAAATTTTAGGTCAAAAATTGATTTTGAATTATCAGAAACGCAATTCCCCAATCAAGCAAAAACGAATTATTCCAAAACTTGGGAAGCCCTCAATACCACTCTTTTATTGGATGAAAATTTTGGAAAAGCCATCAAACGGTTTGACAAAGCCGATAATATTGCCAAGGGTTTGAAGATGCTTCATCCCGATACCCTCGGACTGGTAACGGCGGCTTACAAACTTATCCAAACCACTATGCAATGGAACGGAGAAGAGCGATTTACGACCAATGAAAACTTGGATAAAATCTTTGAAAAACGCACGGGAACATCCGCCGAAATCAATTTGATGTTAGTCAGATTATTGCGTGAATGTGGTTTGGAGGCGAATCCCGTAATTCTGAGTACCCGAGCAAACGGCAAAGTGAGTGATTTGGTTTTGTTGGATAGATTCAATTATGTGGTTGCCCATCTCACGCTTGGGGGCAAAGACGTTTTGTTGGATGCCACCACCAGTTTAACGCCCCTCGGAATGTTGCCCATTCGTTGTTTGAATGAACGGGGTAGGCTAATTGCCAAAAAAGAAAGCCGTTGGGTAATGATTACGCCCTCGCCCATGCGGAGAAAAACCACGATAAATATTATGACCATCGGCACTGACCAAAGTATTAAGGGAACGAGTCAAACCGCTTTTATGGGACACAGCGGGGTCGATTTTAGAAATACGGTTTTGCAAAAAGGGAAAGATAGCTATCTGTCTGATTATAAGAAAAATAGACCTAATCAGACTTTTGAATCTTTGGGAATTATCAATATAGACACGCTCGAAAAAGAAGTAGTTTTATCAGCAAAAATAACGCTAAACGAAGCCTATTCAATGGCGGGAAATCTTATCTACATTACCCCAATGCTGAGCGAAGGTGAAAGTAAAAACCCCTTTAAATTAGAAGAAAGACAATATCCCGTAGATTTTGGGGTACCACAGGAGGAAAACTACATCGCAAACTTCTCATTACCAGAAGATTATGTAGTAGAAGAAATGCCAAAACAAGAAAGCGTTTCATTGCCAAACAACGGAGGGAGATTTTTATTCAGTTGCATCAATGAAAACGGCTCGTTGAAAATCACCAGTAAAATCACGTTAAAAAAAGCCGTTTATTCACCCGAAGAATATCAATCCTTGCGTGAATTTTATAACAGAATTGTGAGTAAACACGCTGAGCAGGTAGTTTTGAAGAAGAAAAGTGATAAGTAATTACCACAAATTGAATTTAATACAAGCGATTTTCTGGACGTAATGATACCCTAAAAATTTTACTTCGCATAAATCACTATGGGCGAAGTCTCCACAACATTGCTTTTGTTCAAAGCCCTGTCTTTTATCTGTATCGCAAATTTGATGGTGTCACTTTTTCCTCTCAAAAGCGGGATTCCTTGAAAAACATTGTATTCAAAAGTGGCAGAATAATCAACTGTTCCTTCGATTGGCCCAGCTTTTGAACCTTGTTTGAAACGAATGGGGATGTTGCCACCAAATTTTTCTTTGGGATTACTCCTTAGAAATCTACCATTTCTCTGCACAAAAATATCCGCTATAAAAGTCTGCAAACTATCACCAGTGGTCTTTTTGAGGGCGGTTAATTCAGCAGGAGTAAACCCCAAATCACCATCACCATCTTGAAAATTGACGGTCATCACGACTGAATCTTTTTTAGTAACGCCCAATAAGCCCTGCGAAGAAACGGTCAATACTTGAATATTATTAAAACTGATTTCTGGGATAAAGCTAAAATCAGGCTCGCCCGTACAAGCGAAAAGCAACAGGCAAAGAGAAGATATATATGGTAATTTATTTTTCATATTTTATAAACGACAAAATTATATCGGTTGTTGTTTGAAAACCTCGTAAAGATAATGATTTGGCGTAATTTTGTGTTTCGTTTTTTACAAATATATGCAACAAGCTCAAATACTAAAACAAAAGGTTCTTAACCTCCAAACCCAAGATTTTGACGACTTGGCTCTGGAAATCTTCCGTTTTCAGGCAGAACATAATTTGGTGTACAAAAAATATCTGCAATGCCTTGATGTTCGAATAGATAATATTCAAAAAATTGAACAAATCCCTTTTTTACCGATTGAATTTTTTAAGACCCAAACAGTCGTTACGGGCGAAAATTCCATCAAAACGACCTTTGAAAGTAGCGGCACAACGGGACAAAATACCTCACGCCACCATGTAGCCGACCCAGATTTTTACCTTGAAATTGCGGAACAAATTTTTGAAAAATTCTACGAAAAACTGACTGATTTTCAGATACTTGCCTTATTACCTTCTTATCTGGAACGCAACAATTCGTCTTTGGTTTACATGGTTGAGCATTTTATCAAAAAAACCAATAACCCGAATTCAGGATTCTTTCTGAATGATTACGAAAAATTAGCAAAGATTTTGGAGGAAAAATCAAAAATCAAAAATCAAAAATCAAAAATTCTTCTTATTGGTGTAACCTTCGGGTTATTAGATTTTGCTGAATCTGATGCCGATTTATCTTTTTTGAAAAACAGAAATGATTTAATTGTCATGGAAACGGGCGGGATGAAAGGACGAAGAAAAGAACTCTTGCGGGAAGAAGTCCACGAGATTTTGACCAAAGCCTTTCACGTTGATTCCATTCATTCAGAATACGGCATGACCGAATTGTTATCACAAGGATATTCCTCGGGCGAAGGTGTTTTTGATTTGCCTGTTTCGATGAAAATCCTATTCAGAGACGTAAACGACCCTTTTTCATACCTCCAAAACGCTCGCACGGGAGGCATAAATGTGATTGATTTGGCGAATATTGATTCGTGTTGTTTTGTTGAAACGAAAGATCTTGGGGTAGAGGTTGGAGAACAGAGGATAGAGGAAAACTCGCCTTTGTTGGTGTTTTCACCAACAAAAGTGTTGCCCGATTTGTTGGTGAAAACACCAACAAAGGCAAAATTCAAAATTTTGGGGCGTTTTGATAATTCTGATATTCGGGGGTGTAATTTGATGCTGAGTTGAAAACCTCACCCGAAGCGTCGGTCGCCCCGACCCCTCTCCTTCATGAGAGGGGAGCAGTACTGTAGTTGTCTCCCCTCTCAGTAGGAGGGGCGACCGACGCTTCGGGTGAGGTTTTGCCTTTCATAATCAATTAAACCCACTTCCAAAATTAGTAGTCCGTCTCCGAGAGAGTTTTAATTCTTGCAACAAAGACGACAAAACGCCAATATTAAATTCATAACTACTGCCCCGACCAGAAAATTGACTCGCAATGGGTGTCCACCTAAAAGATGCCTGCCAACAGTGAAGATTGCGGGTTACTTCCATGGTGGTTAGGGTCATGCCTTTGAAAATGAAATCATAACCCGATGTTAGTTTGAAATTCCATTTTTCGGTCAGTTTTAAATTACCATTAAACGTGACGGCACTCACAATCACGGCGGGGGCAAAACCCACTTGGTTCATGTTATACTGATAACTAAACTGAAACTGCCACGGCACACTCCAGTCCACATAATCATTGATATTTCTATTAATTTGCTTAACCTGAGAATCTGACGCATTATTGTTGGGGTCAGGGTTTTGCTTGGGCTTGGTCGGTGCTGGCTGAAAACTTTTACCTATTGAAAAACTTAAATTAGAAAGCGACGGAGCTTTGTATTCATCCACTCGTGAACCCACTAATGATGACCCGTCCTGTATATATTTGTATGGGTCAAACGAACCGTTCAGGTTAATATCAAATTTTTTAACCCTCGAAGTTGCTGAAAACGTGATGGGAGCTAATTTATATTCGCTCGCAAAAAAGTTATAATTGGTTGAAAAACCGAGGTTATCCAATAAGGTTATCTTCTCAAACTCCTTCTCTGCCGTGTCTGATTTTGCTTTAACCTTTGCTTCAAAGGTGTTAGAAATATTCAAACTAATACCACCCGATTGACTGCCGTAATTGGTCTGGGTCGGATTGAAAACGGATATCCTTCGGAATGAACCTTGTCGGATAGTTCCATCAGGATTTATCGTTGTTCCTTTTGTACTTACTTGAATCTCATTATAAAAACCAAAACTCGGGTCAGTGAAATCGGGCGTGTAATTGGCACTAATTGAGGGAGTTATGATATGTCTGATACCTCTTAAACGACCTTTTTTGAAATTAATCGTTCCATATAATCGGGTGTTCATACTGGCAGAAAATGAATATTGATAATCGGGATTAAATCCTCCTCGTAACGTATCAATATCCACTACTCCGTTTCTGGCTAAGGTATCACTGGAGTATGGAAGAAAGCTGATTGTTTTACCTCGACTATTCACATAACTTTCCCCAGGTTTGAGGAATCTATAGGCATACTTCTGCCGATACACATTTCCCGAAAAGCTCATTCCAGGCGTAAGATTGATATACTTTCCTAATTTAATATTTGGCAATGATAAGGGAATGGTATAATTCATTTTGAAATTAGCATTTTGCATGATTGTTTCAAAATTATCAACAAAAGAAACCACACCATCACGGGCTAAATTGGGTTGTTGGTTGGCAGCAACCCGTAAATCCACAATGGGTCGGGGGCGGTTTGGGTCAGTATCGAGCGTGTCTTTCTTACGGTTTACGTTATAAGGTAAACTGTTGTAGGAACGGTTATCCAAGGCTATTTGGTTGGTTACGCCTATTGAACCGTTAAAGTCTAAACCCAATCGCAAACCATCCCAAAACTTTTCGGTAACGGCTTTCTTGTTTTTTAACGGCTGAAATTGATTGAGTCCGAACGAAAAATTATTGTTAATATTAGTTGCCTTCGTAATAGTATTTTGGTCGGCTTGCAAACTTACGCTGGTACGAATATTTTGCCCAAAATTCTTAGAATATTGAACCGAAGAATTCAGCGAAGATGAAATATAGGCGTTGGAAGCAATATTGCTATTGAACTGATTATTGGCACTACTCTGAATATTGACCGAAGCCGAAAAACTGGAACTTCCCCGACTCAACGGTGAATGCGACCACCTAATTCCGAAGTTATTAATGCTTGTTCCATTAAATTCTTGACCATTTTGGGCAACACCATAATTTACGTCAAAACTACCACTGTAATGATAACGATGCACATATTGCGATTCTGCCCTCAGCCCCCAGCTACCTTTTGAAAAAATCTCCCCCGTCAATCTCAACCCAATTTTTTCGCTGATGGCAAAATAATAACCACCTTGGTTTAGGAAAAATCCCCTTCCGAAGGCTTCTTCACCGTATTGCGGTACAATGATTCCCGATGTTCCGTTTTCTTGCGGAGGTTTGTAAGGAAAAAAACCAAAAGGTAAACCAATGGGTAAGGGAATTTCGTTTAACTCAAAGTGAAAAGGACCCGAAACAATCTCTTTTTTGCCTACCAACTTGATTCTCGGGGCAACGATACTGTAATGCGGATGTGCCAAATTACAAGTTGTGTAAACCGCACCACGGATATAAAGGTTGTCTTCATCGTCTTTTTTCACGCTGATTCCCTGCACATAAGCATCGCCCTGTTTGGTAACTAACCCTTTGATAATGGCTTTTCTGGATTTGAAATTATACTTTATTTCATCGGCATCATAGGGTTCTCCGCCCTGTTTGAAAACGGGTTTACCGATGGTTTTATTCGCTACGGTATCTTTCGTCCCTTGGGCAAATACTTCATTTTTATCCCAATTCAGTTTGATAAAATCCGCTGACAGCACCACGTCTCCATAAGTAACTTTGGCATCACCATAAAGATAAACCACTTGGTTTTTGGTATCCATCACCGTTGAATCCTTGGCAGCATATACTACGGTAGTCTGCAAATCGTTGTTCTTTTTGAGCGAATCGGGAACGGTTTTTGCAAGGGTATCCACTTTGAGGGAGTCTTTCAAAGCGAGTTTTTTTCCTGAGTTTTTGGTATCAATCGCAGGTTTACCTGTCGTAATCCGTTGTGCATGAGCCTGATTTACGAGGAAAACCCCTAAAAATAAGCTAATTATGATACTCAATATGTGAAGTGCTTTTTTCAGTTGTATTAAAATTTTATCTTTGTGGGAAAAAGTTGTGAGCTATGAGCATTGAGGTATGAGTTTTGCGAATAAAGCCCACAGCTCAATGCTTATACCTCACTGCTACACACCACAAAATTAACCCATTACTTATTTAAGATAACGTACCCGCTTGAAAATAATGTTAAAGATTGTTAAAGGTTTCCTATTAATTGCTTCTTTCTGTGGATTGGGTGCTTTCATAAGTCCGCAAGACACAATCAGTGGTACGGATTTTTCAGTACCCAATAACGATGAGAACCGTATCAAAACCATTGTGCTGGATGCTGGACACGGCGGCAGAGACCCTGGATGTCACGGTGAAAACCACAATGAATCTAAAATTGCCTTAAAAATTGTGCTGGCAGTGGGCGAAAAAATCAAATCTGAATATCCTAATGTACGGGTGCTTTATACCCGCATGAAAGATGTAAAGATAGATTTGCACGAACGTTCTGCCATTGCTAACCGCAACAAAGCCGATTTATTTATTTCAGTACATTGCAATTCTCACCCATCCGCAAAGTTTGCTGGAACGGAAACCTATACGATGGGGTTACATAAAACAAGCGAGAACCTGGATGTTGCCAAAAGAGAAAACTCCGTGATTTTGCAAGAAGACAATTATAAGAAAATCTATAACGGCTTCAACCCAAATTCACCGCTGGCACATATTATGATGGCAAATTATCAAAATGCTTTTATGACCAACAGCATCAAATTAGCCTCGAAAGTGGAACGGCAATTCAAAAAGCAGAATAATCGAACCAGTTATGGCGTAAAACAAGCGGGTTTTCTCGTACTTTGGGAAACCGCCATGCCAAGCGTTTTGATTGAAACGGGTTTTTTGACCAATGCCAAGGAAGAAAAATACTTAGCCTCTGCCGAAGGACAAGACGAAGTAGCAACTTCTATATTCAAGGCTTTTAAATTATACAAAGAAGAAATTGAAAATTAGGGATTAGGGATTGGGGATTGGGTAATTAGGGATTAGAGAGATTAGGGATTAGATTATTAGACTAAAATAAAATTAAATAATTTATTTTTAGAGTTCTTGATTTCTAATTCCCAATTACCTAATCCCTAATCCCTAATCCCTAATTCCCAGCCCCTAACCCCTAAAATTATGGCTATCTCTAAAGAAACCAAAGTTGGCTTACTCGCCGTCACTTCATTCGTAATTCTATACTTAGGATTTAACTTCCTAAAAGGCAAAGACTTCTTTTCGCCTGAAAATCAATACTTTGTGGTTTACAAAAACGTGGAGGGCTTGACAGCTGCCAACCAGGTTTCGTTGAGTGGAATGAAAGTCGGGCAGGTAAAAAAAGTGGAACTCATTGCTGGAAATCAAGTGAAGGTTACGCTCACCATCCGCAAAGATTTGCCCCTGCCCACTGGTACAAAAGCCATTCTTGCTTCGGACGGTCTATTGGGCGGGAAAATTGTGAGATTAGAAATGGGCAAAGGTAATGGAGTTATTCCTACAGGCGGAGCATTAATGGCGACCAGCGAAACAGGGATTAGTGATTTGATTAAAGAACAAGCCTTGCCGCTGTTGCACAATTTGGATTCATTGACCCTTTCTTTACGAGTGGTTACGAAGAGTTTTGAAGCCACGGGTTCATCCGTGAATGGTTTGGTTCGTAATTCTGATAAAATGGTTACTACTTTGGGCGGTTCAATGAACTCAACAATTGCGGAAAACAGAGCGAATTTGGCAGGAATAACGGCAAATATGAAATCTCTTTCGGGTAATTTAATTGAAACCGAAAAGAGTTTGAAGCCCCTCATTGGCAAATTTAGTTCGATGGCAGATTCTTTGAATGCCCTCAAAATAAGCCAAGCCGTTGCCACAACCCAAAAGTCATTGGAAGGTTTGCAAAGAATTATGTTGGGAATCGAAGCAGGACAAGGTTCGATGGGTAAATTATTGAAAGACGATTCGTTATATTCAAACATCAATCGTTCCTTGGCAGACTTAGATAAGCTGTTGATTGACTTTCGTTTGGCTCCCAAAAGATACGTAAACTTGTCAATATTTGGTAAAAAAACCACTGAGCCTCCCGTGGTAAAATAGATAAAAACGGAAGGCTTCGTTTAAAACGAAGCCTTCCGTAAAGCAACGCTGAAATCTCTAAAAATTACTCCTAATCGTGAAAAAATACCTTTTCATAATTCTATTTTTTCACGTATTTTTAGCTCATTCCCAATCCCAAAAATACACATTTTCCGAACCTAAAATGGGTTCACCTCTCAACATCACTATCTTTTCCGATGACTCCGTAAAAGCCTCTATTTTAGCTAAAAAATCCTTTCAAATTGCTGATTCTTTGAATCTTATTTTTAGAAGCCGTTTTAAAATATCTTACGACAAATTCTGATTGTCTTATTCTGACTATCGAAACCATATTTTTTACACAAGATACGCTGTATATTCCTTAAAAAAATATGATTCCGCTACTCAAAAAATACAATCAGACTTTATTCAGAATATATTTTAAAACGGCTTCTTAGTGATTATGTAGAAAATAGCGAGCTTAATGTATTAAGTAAAACCGCAGGAACGAATACTTTTAAGCCCGTTTCTCCCGCTCTTTGGGACATTATCAAACAGTCTGTTTGGGCTTCTCAGCAATGCCAAGGTGCGTTTGATATTAGCGTTGGGAGTATCATAAAATTGTGGCGAAAAGCCCGTAAAGAAAAAGTTTTACCTGATGAAATGCTCCTGAGAAATTATATACAAACGTTTGGTTATCAGAATATTATCTTAGATTCAATGACTTATTCCGTAAAACTTTTACAGAAAAATACGCTTTTAGATTTGGGCGGAATTGCTAAAGGGTACATCGCCCAAGTGATTGTTGATTTTTGTAAGAAAGAGGGCACTGAAAAAGCATTAGTTGATGCGGGTGGCGATTTAGCCATGATAGGAAAAGATTGGCGAATTGGCATTACAATTCCTAATTCCGAAGAACTAATGCAGGGCTATTTATTGCTTCAAAATCAAGCCGTGGCAACTTCTGGAAATATGTATCAATTTGTGGAAATTGAGGGCAAAAAATATTCCCACATCGTAAATCCAAACACGGGCTTGGGACTTACCCACCAGCGCAACGTAACAGTCATTGCCCCCAATGGTGCAACCGCAGATTGGCTCGCCACAGCGTGTAGTGTTTTATCGGTCAAAAAAGCCTTGAAACTTATCAAAAAAATGCCCAATTGTGAAGTGCTAATGATGGAAACACAGAAAGGGAAATTGAAGAAGTGGCAATCGAAAGGATTTGTAATTAAGTAAGGGTTTGATTTTAGGAACTAACGTCGTGGAGCAGTTTTTCGCCTTTGTTGGTGTTTTCACCAACAAAACACAAACAAAAAAAGTGCAAACGCTGGCGGGCTTTTACACTTTTACAGATTTGGCGGAATCTGTATGGAAACCTAAAAAATGGTTAGTAACGTTTAACTTTGGATGTCAGTGGTTGAAGTGTTTTACAAAGGTCAGTTTTATTCTAAGAATTAGCAATTGATAAATATCAATAAATGACTAATATTAGACTAATTTTTTCAATTTTTACGAATACGGCTTAACGTTTCGGGGGAAATACCTAAATAATTGGCGATTATATATTGCGGAACTCTTTGTGTTAATATCGGATTCTCTTTCACAAACTTTTCGTAACGCTGGTGAGCCGTCAGGGCAATGAGTGAGTAAATACGTTTTTGTTGTTGGTTATAAGCAAATTCAGCTACCAATCTTGAGAAGCGTTCCCATTTGGGAGATATTTCATACATCGCTTGAAGATTTTGATAAGACAACATCAATAAATCCGAATTTTCTACGGCTTCAACGTATTCGATGCAGGGCTTTTGAGTGGTAAAACTTGGGGCAGAGGTAACGAAGGTATTTTCAGAAAATAAATGGCGAGTAGTTTCCTTTTCGTCTATCACATAAAAAACTCGACAAGTTCCTTTCACTAAAAATCCCATCTCGGTAGCTATATCGCCAGGCACATACAGAAACTCCCCTTTTTTAAGTTTTTTGGGATGGAAAAATTCCCAAACATCTGCCAATTCTTCTTCCGAAAAATCAATAAAAAATCTAAAAAAATCTTTGAGTTGAGGTAACATAATGCGCTGAATTTGATGAACTGCTAATTCTACCTAATTTTCTATTCTGAAAGTACACAGAATATTGATAAATATCAAGATTTTATAAGGTTTATTTCTTCAAAATCGACTAAAGGAACTGAAAAACAATAAGTAGACGTTTTTTAAATGCCCTTTTTTGCACCACTCTACGTTGCGGAATGCCGCCCAGATTAAATCCTCATTTAGCGATGCTAAACTGCGGCGACCGTCGCACGGTTTTATCGCCTTGATTGGCACAAAAAATAACATTTAAAAATTCATCCACTTATTATTTTCCCGTTCCAAAAGGTATTTTCAATAGACCTTTTTAATCCGACTTTACCAAATAATAAGTTTCCATAAAAAAAATCGTAAATTTGTATAGAAAAACCACCAATTCCTACGTTTTATTTTGGTGAACGGTAAAGGGTGAACGTACACGGTTTAGCATATTCAATATTACTTCCGTAAATCCGTTCACCTTTAACCGTTCACCCTTCACCGCAACTCCCACCATTAATGGTTTTTATGAAAAAGTATTTCCGTTTTTTATCCATATTACTAACTCTTTCCTTACCAAATTTTGAACTCCTCGCTGATTCTATCGCAGGGGGCAAGATGGAAATGACGCACGTTTCGGGAGATACCTATAAAATTATCGTTACGTTGTTTGTGGATGAAACACCTTCTCTTATCACCTCCACCGCTGGTCCTTCGTTATATACTTCCGCCACCATGCCTTGGATAAGACTTTATCAGAAAGGTTCAACTGCGGGTGGGGATGTGCTAAACATTGAAAAACAACTAACTTTTGAGTCGAAAACATCTTTCGCTTACGATGGGATTGAATGTGTAACTTCCAAAACCTTAGCGACTCAAAAAGTAGTTTTATCGACCACTATAACACTTCCTGCGGCTACTTACAACAATACTTTTGGGTATTATATCGTCTATCAGGACGGATATCGCAATCCTTTTGATAATATTCTTCAAAGCAATACTACGGGAATAACTTTACTAACAGAGTTTCCTTCGTTGAGTGGTGGGAAGAATTCTTCACCTATTTTCAAATTACAAAAAGGAATTGTAGCTTGTATAAATAGCCCTTATTTAATTGATTTAGGAGCGGAAGATGCCGATGGAAACACGCTAGTAGATACATTTCTCATGACAGTATGCCTTATCTGTCTTAAGTCCCGATGTATTTGACACTTACCTAATTAGCAAATGGCAGAAGGGAACCAGCGTCCAACGCAATGGAACCAGTTTGAGCAGAGAATAGATTAGAGCTTATGCCACGAAGCGCTGACCAAGCTTCGCAGCCAGTGATGCCGTGCCAGGGGTAGCAACTTTATCACCAGCACGGGGATATTATCGGGTACGCCCACCCAGGAAGGAACATTTTTGATTACGGTGGAATGTAGAGAATTTAGAGGTACAACCCAAATTGGGGTGGTTCGTCAAGATGTAGAAATTAGAGTTGAAAGATGCGTACCGCCCGAACCTAAAATCTATGTGCAAAGTGGTAATCCACTAATTCATGTGCCTTCCTTATTTGTTTGTGAGTATTCTTTTAGGGTGTTGGAAACGGCAGATTTGGTTGGGGCAACTTATCAATGGTTCAAAAACGGAACGGCTGTGGCAGGGGCAACCAAGCACAAATTGAAAGTGTTGTATGCCGACGCAGGTGATTATACCGTCGAAGTTACTCGCACGGGTGCTTGTGCGGGAACACGAATGTCACTGATTACACAGGTAAATCCACAGCCAGGCGTAAACATAAAGTTAAATGTTGCCACGAAAGATTATTGTGAAGGGGCAACTTTACTTATCAATGTAAATAACTTACCGATTGCCACGGGTAGTGTGAATCGATGGTTTAGAAACGACGTACCGATTTCGGGTATTCCGTTCCCTGCTATTTCTTATGTCGTAAGTGGTGTTGCTCTCAAAGACAGTGGTATATACAGAATAGAAGTTACCGAAAATGCAGGAAATAGATGCGTTTACGAAGATTCGGTAAGGATAAAAGTAACCCCAATACCTCCAGCAATTATCACAAACGTAACGGGGCGGGATATTGTTTGTCAAGGCACGGTGGTTATTTTACAAGCCACCACCAGCCCAAATGTTGCTTATGAATGGACGAGAGATGGCGTTTTTGATTCCCAGAACTCCCTAAAAAGTGTCTCACAATCAGGCTCTTACGGACTTACAGTGACGAGTTCTGTTGATCCCAATTGCTTTGCGGCGGCTTCGCCCGTTGTGATTACGGTGAATCCAAATCCTTTGGTAACGTTTAATCCCATTCCTGCTTCGTGTAGTAATAAAACAGCAAAAATTGACTTGCGAAATTTGGTTTCTCCCCAAAATCCTTTGGGTGTATTTTCGGGTACGGGCGTGAGTGGGTATGAATTTGACCCCACTCGTTCGGGCTATGGCTCATTTCCCATAACTTATACCTATAAAACATCGTTAGGTTGTGAGGGGAATGTAGTCTCGCAAACTGCCGTGGTTGATTTAACGCCCGTGATAAAACTGGGTAGCGATTTTACCATTTTCAGAGGAGACACCGCCCGTATCAAAAGCGTTGGTAGTGTGGGCAGTCAATATACGTATGAATGGACTCCCGTAGCGGGAATCTTACCCTCGATAACCGCCCCGCAACCTTTGGTAAGTCCTGTGTTATCAACAAATTATAAAGTAAAAGTTACTACAGTTTTGGGTAAATGTAGTGCAGAGGATGATGTTTACATTACGGTTCGCCCGAAGTTGAAATTTGCGAACGCTTTTACGCCCAATAATGATGCTATTAATGATACTTGGGAAATTGAAGGAATCGGCGAATACCCGAATGCGGAAGTAACAATTTTTAATCGTTGGGGAGGAGAAATGTTCTACTCAATTGGTTACAATCAAGCATTTGATGGTATTCAGAACAGTCTGAGACTTCCCGCAGGAACGTATTTTTACGTAATAAAACCAAGCCCCGACGTGCCAACGCTGACGGGGTATTTAACAATAGTAAGATAGAGAAGTAATGATTAGTGAGTAAAAAAGTAATGAGTAAATGCTCAATGCTCAATGCTCAATACTGAAATATGCAAGGATTATTAGACCAACAATTTAATGAAGGGGGCGTGGTTATCGCCAAGGTGGATGACCTTATCAACTGGGCGAGGCTCAGTTCGTTGTGGCCCATGGGGTTTGGCTTGGCTTGTTGTGCCATCGAAATGATGCAAACGATGGCTTCGGGCTATGATTTAGACCGTTTTGGGGTTTTCCCGAGACCGTCGCCCCGCCAGTCGGATGTGATGATTGTGGCGGGAACGGTAACTTTCAAAATGGCAGACCGCATCCGCAGATTATACGAACAAATGCCCGAACCAAGATACGTAATTTCGATGGGGAGCTGCTCCAACTGTGGCGGACCATACTGGGAACACGGCTATCATGTGGTGAAGGGCGTGGACAGAATTATTCCTGTGGATGTGTATGTGCCAGGTTGCCCACCTCGTCCAGAAGCCTTGATTGGCGGTTTTTTGAAATTACAAGAGAAAATTAGAAATGAAAGTTTAGTTGCTCCCAAAGCACTTTTGGCGATGGTTGAGGAAGAAGAGAGAAATCAGAAGCCAGTATTTACTCTAAGCGGTGAGGTGTGAGCATTGAGGTATGAGCGGTGAGCATTGTATTGAGGTATGAGCAATAAATATTTCCCCTATTGCTCACTGCTCACACCTCATTACTCACCGCTCATACCTCATCAATTCTTATCCCCCGAAACTGCCGTTCCCCCTTTCAAATCCACAGGAATGCCATCAATCATGTAGCCCGTAATGCGAATTTCGGTTCGGCGGTTTTTGGCGTGTTCGAGTTCGCTACACGCCACGCCATCATCACATTTATTCAACAATTTTGTTTCGCCATAGCCTTTTGCAGTGATGCGGTTTGCGGGAATTTTTCCTTTTTCGATAATATAATTAACCGCAGATTCGGCTCTTCTTTGCGAAAGATTTAGGTTGTAATCATCACTTGCACGACAGTCAGTATGCGAGCCTAATTCGACAATTATGCCAGGATTATCTCTCAAAATCTGTACTAAGTTATCCAATTCTTTGGCAGCATCGGGGCGAATATCTGCCTTATTGAGGTTGTAACGGATATTTTCAATCTTGAAAGAATCGTTCACATTAATTTTTTTCATCGCAATTGCTCCTTCCACCAAATCGCTACCATCTTCTTGTTTAGTAACATTTTCAATATCAATTCCCGAAACGCAAAAAACCTTTTTGGGGTCTTGTAGATAACAGGCAGCATTGAAATTGGCTCGGCGAGTCATGTATCTGCTCCGTTGCCCCACGATGTCATAATCGTTGCCTTTGATGAGGACAAAAGTGGCATAACCATCCACTACCACGGCAGAATCCATCAGTTTTTTCTTGGTAAGATTATACAATTTTACATACGTCCCTTCCAAATCGTCCTTACTTTCATAATCATAAGCTCGCAGTTTTAGCTGATATTTTTTGATGGGTTCTTCGGTTTTATTTTGGGCAAGAATACCCGAAAAACTCAATACTAACAGAAAAAAAGCGGAAAAGAGAGTCGTTTTCATATTTTAGGACTGATTTTTGAATAATGATTTACTGAAATTAAACGAAAGATATACGTCTCAACGTACCTTACTCGTTTAGTTTAGACAAATTACTGAAAAAATATCTTCAAAAATAAATCTCTCAACGAAATATTGAGATTCAGAACCCATGAAACGTTTATTGATTTTAACCTTGATAACTTTTGTCGCTGTTTTGCAAAGTTGCGATGAACGCATTACTCCTGCTCAGACTAAGCTTGTGGAGGTAAAACCGCCCACGAAAACCGAAATCTTGACGGCTAATGTTTGGCAGTATAACGAGTTCACAATAAAGGGAGGAAGTGCTACGAAAGTGGTATTTTCCAAGATTGCGAACCCACCTATTCAGTTAAGTTCGGATTATGGAAAAACATCCATAATTTATAAAAGTGATGGCTCTTTTGAGAAAAACGTGAGTGGAAGTATTGAAAAAAGAACATGGAAATTTTTGAATAATGAAACGCAAATTGAAACTACTTCGGCAGATGGTAAACTGAAAATTTTGTACAATGTGGATTTACTGACGAAAGATAATTTGAATTTGACCAACATTGCCACCAAAGTTGCTTACAATGATGATGCTTTTTGGATTGGTTTTGTCACTAATTTAGGTTTTTCCAATACAATTACCGAATTTAGTAACATCGAAAAATTGATTCCTTTGAAGTAATAATTTATGCAAATAAGTGTTGTATTAATTACCCTAAATTCAGAAAAAACCTTATTCAAAACCTTAGAAGCGGTTTCTTGGGCGGATGAAATAGTTTTAGTGGATTCGGGAAGTACGGATAAAACGCTGGAAATTGCTCAAAAATTTAAGGCTAAAATCGTTTATCGGGCTTTTGATGGATATGGTTCTCAGAAAAATTTTGCTACGGCACAAGCCTCCAATGACTGGATTTTGTCTTTGGATGATGACGAAACCCTAACGCCCGAATTACAACAAGAAATCCAAAAATTAGATTTGCAAAATACTGACTTTCAAGGGTTTAAAATCCCTCGTTCACTGATTTTTCTTGGAAAACTATTGCGTTTTAGTGGTGAATATCGCCGTTTGACTTTACGACTTTTCAACCGAAAACATGGGAATTGGAATGCTGAATACGTCCATGAAAGCGTGGAAGTGAACGGAAAGATTGGCGTTCTGAAAAACCAAATTCTTCACGATAGTTACCGTGATTTAACCGATTACTTCAATAAATTCAATAAATATACTTCTCTCGGGGCAAAGACTTTATCAGAACGAGGAAAGACCGTTTCAACCTTCAAAATCATCTCTCGATTTCCAACAACATTCTTGAAAATTTATCTCCTAAAAGGTTCATGCTTAGACGGTTACGCTGGTTTTATGTGGGCATTGCTCACAGCTATGAACCCTGTGGTGAAGTATGCAAAGCTGCGGGAATTAACCGCAAGGACGCCATAACGCAAAAATTATTTTTTACTTTTCCTATTTCCTTGCGTCTTAGGAACGGGAAAATAATAAGTGGATGAATTTTTAAATGTTATTTTTTGTGCCAATCAAGGCGATAAAACCGCAGTTTAGCATCGCTAAATGAGGATTTTATCAACGTAGAGTGGTGCAAAAAATGGCATTTAAAAAACGTCTACTTATTGTTTTTCAGTTCCTTAGCGTCCTTGCGGTTCATTAATTAATAACTCCCTCGAAGTCCTAAATTCAAAGCCTTCTTTTTTCAAAAAAGCCATTAATTTATCGAACCTTTCCGCCATTTTTTTACCGTTATTTCGGCGTAAATAAAATGGATATTTTGCTCCGTCTTTTGCTTGATGATAATCCGTGAATTCCCAGGGGTGAAAGTATAAATGTAGGTATCCGTCTGATTGAACCACTTTTTTACATAAGTAGAAAAAATATTGCAACGGAAAATTATGAAAAGCAATCCAAAACAGGGGCATCCGCCATTTGGGAGAAACCGATGCGGGAAAATGAATGATATTGTTTTGGGTAAAAAACGTGCGTGAAATATGCCGATAATCATAACGCCCAGGCAAATATGTGGGATTCACGGAAGCGTTATACAGATAACCCGCCTCCACCAAATCATCATCAGAAACGGGAGCCATGCGGGGCATTCTGAAACCTACTACTCGTTGCCCCGTGGTGTCTTCTAAAATGGTTTTTGAGGTAAATAAATCTTCTTTCTTATGGCTTGAATGATAATGATTATGTGAAGCAATTTCGTGCTTTTGGCTCAATGTTTTTATTAATTCGGGCTTGGCAGTGGCATACACACCCGTGCAGTAAAAAGTGGCTCGTGCATCGTATTTATCTAATAATGAGACGATTGTATTTAGACCTTTCGTGGAAGTTTCGATTTGTTCTTCCATCAAAGGACTTCCGCCGTATTCATAGGGCATATCAAATTCTTCTATGTCGAAACTGAGGAGGGCGATTTTCATTGTTTATATAACCTCACCCGACGCTTCGGGTGAGGTTTTTTAGTAATTCTGTTCTTGGATAATATACAAAGGACGTTCCTTATTTTGAGTCAAAATTTTTCCAATATAAATCCCCATTACCCCCATCACAATCAGATTTATCCCTCCAAAGAAAGCCACCGTTACCAACAACGAAGCCCAACCATCCACAAATTTGCCAACAATGAAACTGTAAACCACGTAGGGTAAATATAAAAAAGATAAAAAAGCAAAGAAAAAACCTATGTAAATTGCTGTATATAAGGGTTTTACGCTGAAAGAAGTGATTCCGTCCAGAGCCAAACGCATCATTTTTCGGAAGGTATATTTACTCTCGCCCGCCAGCCGTTTATGGGCTTTGTAGGTGATGGTAAACTGGTCAAAACCAATCCATTGAATCATGCCCCGCAGAAAAACGTCTTGCTCTTTTGATTTTTTCAGAATACCAAGCACTTGGCGGTCGATAAGCCTAAAATCAGCTTGTCCAGGCTCCATTTTTAGTTCACTTACTTTATTGATCAATTGATAAAAACGCTTACTTGATTGCTTTTTGAACCACGAAAGATCTTGGTCTTCTTCCCGAAGTGTGTTCACCATATTGACTTTCTGGGTTTGCCAAATTTCAATCAAATCCTTTATCATAACGGGCGGGTGTTGCATATCGCTGTCCATCATAATTACGGCATCCGCATCGACCAAATCTATACCTGCTTTTAGGGCGATTTGCTGCCCAAAATTTCTCGAAAATGAGATATATTTCACCGCAAAATCTCGTTTTGCCAGTTCTTTGATAACAGAAAGTGTAGTGTCTTTGCTGCCATCATTGACGAAGCAAAATTCAAAATTATACGGCAAATCACGAATATTTTTTTTGACTTCTTCGTAAAAAGTCAAAAGGTTTTCACCCTCATTATACGCTGCCGAAAGAATGCAAATGGTTAGTTTTGATTGAGCCATAATGATTTCATTTTAGTGGTTTCAACGAATAAAAGCTGATAAATACAAACAAACCAAATCAAGCAACACGGAAAGGCTTTGATGGAATATATAATGAATATTTGTCGGACATTCTTCGGAAAAATATCGGTAGCAGAAAGAGACGTAATAATTACGACCAAAACCAATAATATTTTAACCCAATTTTGAATGGGATATTCCTGCGAAATAAACCAAATTGCCACGCCCGAAACCGCAATAATAAACGTAGGAGATTCAGAAGAGGACGAGAATATTACCACAAAAATTGCCAACGAAGCCAAGTATCGTAATTGAAAAATAACATCACGATATTGTTTGAATCTCAGCAAAGGGATTATTTGTAAAATAAAGCCTGGAATGATAAAATATGCCCCAGGGATGTTTGGAAAACCGCCAATTCTTCTGACCAATCCCATCAGCGAAACATCTTGCATCGTTGCACCTACTCCGTTTGTAACTCCCTGATTGATAGTGTGTTTATGTGTTAAACTCTCAAACCAATCTTGATAACTTTGCACGATAAATTCGGGGGAACTGAATGTCATCGGTAACACAAAAAGAACAATTGCCCACATCACGCAATAACCAATATACTTGATTTTACTATCTGAAAATACCCAAAACGCCAACCCCACGATGCCATATAATTTGATAAAAAAACCAATCATCACAAAAAGCGTTGCCCAAATTACTTGGTCTTTTTTAACGAAATACCATGATAAAATAATCATCCCAATCACACTCGGATTGACCTGCACACTGGCAGAAGCCGTCATTAAATCGACCAAGCAAATGGCAAATAAAACCCATTGAAAAGCAGGTTTTATAGGCAGCAAACCAAGGGCTTTATACAACACAAAAGCCTGAAAACTCACCCAAAGCACCACACCCAAAGCATCTGGCAATTGAGCGAAAGGCATAATAATCAACCCAAATAAAGGTCCATAATGATTGGAATCATCGTGTTGAAGCGGGTAAAGTGCGTAAAGATTGACTTGTTGAAGCAGGTGAGTAAAAACTCCTTTATAGATGGCATAATTATTCACCGAACCCAACCGCCATTTGTTGAATGCAAGAATAGCGGGCAGGAGAAACCACAAAATTGGAAAAAATTTTGTGGTTTCTTTAAAAATAGTAGGAACGGATTTTGTCCATTGCCAGAGAAGTTTCATCTTATCGAGAGAGTTTAAAAACAAATTTAGCAAGTTAGGCACAGTAAACGTATATTCTCTTCGTATTTTTGTATAAATCTTTCGTTAAAATCTAAGAAAATGGCAAAGAAAAAACAGTGGAAAGAAACAGAATTAAGGGTTGCTTTCCATTTAGAAAGAATCTCAGGAATTAAAACGCCCCTTATGGAAGAATGGCTTGATGTTACGTTGCCCGAATTTGATGTTTTTGAGCAACATACTTTTGTTTGATGCTGTTTATGAGAAGGGGCTTCAAAATATGCTCACTTGGAGTGAAGAAGACATAAAATGAAATTTCTGTCAGTCATTGTTGTGCTCGGTAATATGGTTGATGAGGGCAATATTGTAACATTTTTTGATAGACCATTGAAAGGAATCGTTAATGACATTCCGTTATCTATTAAGTCTGATTTTATGATGGCGAAGGGTTTTATGGAACTTTATCAAACACCTTATTTTCACTTTCATGCGGGCGGCGTTCCGCAATACAAACCACAGATAAACCCCACGGGTGAACCAATGGCTCAACTATTGGAGGCATTTCTGATTGCACAAGAAAAAAATAAAGAGGACAATATTGAAATCCCATTGTACGGTTGTGAAATTATTGGAAAGCAATGGAATTTTGTAATTATGGAAGGTAAGAAATACTGTACCTCTACTATTTATGATAGCACCGATCGAGAAGAATTACTCCAAATAATCGCCATTCTCAGGAAATATAAAGTCTTGCTCAAAGAACGTTACATGACTCCCGAACCGATGGTTTTAAAATTAGACAGATAAACTTGAAAACATACCTTCGCATACTGCAATACGCTGATTCCATTAAGCAATACGCTTTTCCGTATTTCATTCTTTCGTTGTTGGCGAGTTTGTTCGGAATTTTGAATTTTACGCTCCTCGTACCACTTTTAGATGTCATTTTCAAAGACCTCAAACCCACTGATTTACAGGAATATAGCCAGCAAATTGACTTTTCTCTTTCGCTAAAATACTTCAAATATACTTTCTATCATTATTTCTATCAGGTCATCAATAATTATGGTAGATTGGGAGCTTTGCAGTTTGCCTGTGGGGCGATTGTGGTGTCGGTAATCTTGGCAAATATTTTTAGATATTTATCCCAAAGACTCCTCAAAACTGTTGAGGCTCAAACGATTGCGTCTTTGCGTCAAGCGGTTTTTGAGAAAACCATGAAACTCCATTTTGGCTTTTTTAATAATGAAAGAAAAGGAAACTTGATGGCACACCTCACCACGGATGTGCAGGAAGTCGAAAACTCTATTGGTCGGGCTTTTACCGCCAGCATCAAAGAGGTTTTTACGTTGGTGATGTACTTTATCACACTTTTCAATATGTCGGTGAAATTGACGCTTTTTTCCCTGATAATTTTGCCCCTTTCCAGCGGAATTATTGCTTTAATTAGTCGTAAACTTCGCCGTGCTGCCCGTGATGTCCAATCTTTGCAAAGTACTATGGTCAGTACTTTAGATGAAGTTTTTGGTGGAATGCGAATAGTAAAAGGATTTAATGCTGAGCAGGTAGTTTCCGAAAAATTCAAGAAAGAAAATTATAACTATAAAGCTGCAGTACTTAGGCATGGTTTATCGCCAAGAAATGACCTCTCCGCTCTCTGAGGCAATGGGGGTATCGGTTGTGGCGGGGATTTTGTTGTACGGTGGTTCGTTGGTAATATCGGGTGATAACAGCCTGACGGCTTCTACTTTTATATCCTTTATCATCCTTTTTTCGCAAGTAATGCGACCTGCCAAAGCCATTTCCGATGCTTTCAGTACGGTGCAAAGAGGAATTGCTTCATCAGAACGAATTTTGAAATTAATTGACACCGTTCCAGCCATTCAAGATGCTGTGGATGCCGTGGATATTCAAGATTTTAACCATGAAATTGAGTTCCGAAATGTAAGTTTTTCGTATGAAACGGGGCGAAAAGTTTTGGATAATATTTCGTTTAAAATCCCCAAAGGAAAAACCGTTGCCTTGGTGGGAACTTCGGGTGGTGGAAAATCAACCATTGCCGACCTTGTACCAAGATTTTATGACCCCACCGAAGGGCAAATTTTAGTGGATGGTGTGGACGTAAAACACATCAAAATTCAGTCATTAACTAAGCAAATCGGTATCGTTACGCAAGAATCCATTTTATTCAATGATACCGTTTTTAATAATATCACCTTTGGCTCACAATCACTTGAAAATCAAGTAATTGAAGCCGCAAAGGTGGCTAATGCTCA
This sequence comes from Arcicella sp., assembly GCA_034519515.1. Lineage (GTDB taxonomy): Bacteria > Bacteroidota > Bacteroidia > Cytophagales > Spirosomataceae > Arcicella. The sequence continues at coordinate 68,132 of JAXHOK010000037.1, read as the reverse complement.
TACTTTTATCAGTCAATTACAGGAAGGTTATCAAACCACCATTGGCGACCGTGGCGGACGGCTTTCGGGTGGACAACGCCAACGGTTAAGCATTGCCCGTGCGGTATTGAAAAATCCCCCAATTTTAATTTTGGATGAAGCCACTTCTGCCTTAGATACAGAGTCGGAAAAGTTGGTTCAAGAAGCCCTTACGCATTTGATGCAAAACCGTACAACTTTGGTAATTGCCCACCGATTAAGCACAATTCAACACGCTGATGAGATTTTGGTAATTAACAAAGGGAAAATTGTGGAGCGAGGAACGCATGAGGTTTTACTGCAAAATGAAGAGGGATTTTATCGAAAATTGAATAGTTTGCAGGAGTAATAAAGAATTTCGATTTACGATTTAGCCAAAAATACTATACTTTCATCAAACAATCCGATAATTCCGATATTCCCCAATTCGCCAGCCCGTTAGTTTCTCAACTGTCATTTTTAAACGATTTTTAAAGGATAATTTCTTCACTTTTATATCAAAATCAAACATCCAATTTACTCGTTTAATTCTGTCCTGCATTACTTCGGGATGCGTACCTTCAAAGTGCGAAAGTGAGTCAATTTCTGAATAATCGAAGGCTTCTAATTGAGGTTTTAGTGAATTAGTTTCTTCTTCATTTGCCCAAAATTTAATGGAACTTTTCATCTTTTCCCGCTGGATTTCGGGCGGTTTCACCCAGCCATAATGATAGATGCAAGCATCAATTAATTTTACGCTAAGTTTCTGATTATCAATAGTTCTGAATCCCTGTGCATCTTTATAGGAACGAATTTTACCTGTATTTCTAATCACTCGAATCTCTTGGCGATACCATTTGAAGGAATCCGCCACGTATTGATATGAACCGTAGAAATGAGTGTATTTAAACAGCAATCCTTTCACCTTTTTTTGGGGCAAATTATCCTCCATTGCTTGCTTGATGATGGGCAAATACTGCTCATGCACCACCTCGTCACCTTGGATATAAAAACACCAGTCAGCCTCTGGCGAGACGGCGGCTAAGGCTTTATCCGTTTCCACCGCCAGCACCTGTCCGCCTTTTCGCAAGGAATCGTCCCAAACGGTTTCTATGATTTTTATTTTGGGTGAATCAATGCTCTGAATCAAGCCCAAAGTATCATCATCCGAATTGCCCACTGCCACGATCACTTCATCGCACAAGGGCAAAATAGACAAGATTGCCTCAACCACGGGGTAATCGAATTTTATAGCATTACGGACGAATGTGAAACCAGAAACAAACATGATGATTTATTTAAAAAAATCCCAATTCGGGCATCTTGTTTGCCTAAATTGGGATTTTGAAACAACGGAATAAATACCTTATAAATTATATTTTTGCTTGATGGCTATTACATAAGTAAGCGTAACACCCGCAAAATCAGCAACTTGCTCGACCGATAAATCAGATTTTATCAAGAAATTCAATACTGTTTTCTCAACTCCTTTTTCAAAACCCTGCTCCACACCCTGCTCTATTCCTCTCTCAACACCTTCTTCTAAACCTTGTTTATAAAGAAAGTCCTCTTTTACATCTATATATTTTGATATCGTATTCATGATTTCTTGTATTTTTTCTTGTAAGTTACGAAGTCTTCCGAAAACTAACAATTGTTGAAATATTTTTTCACTTTCTAAGGACAAATCTACCGTTTTACCCAACTTATTCACAATCTCTTCAACGATGTCTTGTAGAGATTGTTTTTTGAAATCTGCCAGAATTGCCAGCAAAATTTCTTCGGGAGTTTCAGAATTGATAAACTCATGATAATCAATGCGTTTTATATCAATCAGATGATAATTAAAATGAATGTTCCGATGGCTAATTTTGGTAGTCATTGTTGGCTTTTCTTGACCCAAAAATATGATATATTGTTCAACGGGTAACTTATATTTTCTCAGCAATAAAGAACAATAATCCAACATTCTATGAACCATATTAGCTTCGTTATGTGTCTGGTATTCAATGTGTAAGATAAATTCATTGCCATTTTTATCAATCACTTTTTCTAAATAATCAGCTTCACGTTCACGGGTTCTTTGCAGTTTTGCGATAATCTTTTCAGAATGTACGATTTCTATCTTCAAGATTTTACGAATCAAACTATCAATAACCGCATCAATATTTTCCTTGAAAACTTTATCATAAATATTGGCTTCTTGTTTGTGGTTCTGTTTGGGCATTTTAGTGGTTTATTAATACCAAATTTAAAGTTCAAATGCGTATTTTACGGAAGTCTTCGCTCAAAGCGAAGGCTTCCGTTTGAAACAAAACTTAGTGTCTCAGTGGTTTTGTGGCTATTTATCGAACCTTAAAAATATAAAAAGTCTCATTGTGATTATGCGAAGGATTCATCAAATAAGCAATATTATCCACAAAACTGGGTTCAATATCTACTTCGTGTTGCATGGTTGGAAAAACCTTTTTTACTTCAATAATTCGTTTCTGCAAATCCGTATTTCCTACTAAAATAACATAATTGGGTTTGATTCTCTTCCCCGAAATCCATTCCTTTGGAAATTCTGCCAATTTTTCAGGAGTATCTGCCACAAAATAATCATAATGTTTTTGAAGATAAAATGGGGCTTCGAGTTGGGCAGATTCGTAATTTTGAATGAGTAAATTTTGCAAATCTCCCTTTTCACGAAGATAATTCATACTCTCGACCCGTGAACGTTTGGTGTAAGTAACCGATAAAATAAATACCAGAATCGTATTCAAAACCACAAACCAAATCACGGCAAATTTAGTGAATCCACGAAGCCATTTTTTATTGGAATATTGCTCATAAATATCCCTAAAACCAACTGTTCCCAAAACAATAAATAAGGGCAAAAGTGGCAACATAAATCGTTCTTGTTTATTGGGATAATAAGAATGAAAAGCGAAGAACAAAAGTAAACCCCAAAACAACATTTTACGATTGCCAGTTTGCGTGGCAGTTTTGAAATATCCTGCCAAAAATAACAACGCAGGAAAGCCCAGAAACAAACCCGCCAACGTGCCAAAATAACGATGCCAAGGACCGTTGGGATAAATAGCGATATTATCAGAATTGGTATTGAAATCAGTATATGTTTTTAAGGAAGCAAAAGGGTTTTGCCACGTAAAATAGTCGAATAAGCCTTGTGTGAGTACATAAAATGTGCATAAAGCAATGCCAAACAAGATTGCTTTTTGCCAGTTTCGCTTATCAAAAAGCCACCAAAGACCAATTATGAAAGGGATAAAAATGATGTGATAACGAAACAAAAAACTGATTACAAACCACCACGCTGCCAAGAGAATTTGCTTGGTACATCCCCCTGCCCCCTTCAAAGGGGGAATTTTACAAGCATAATAACAGCCCAACATCATAGGTGGAATGCAGGCAACTTCCCGCAAATTACGGACTGAAACAAAGGGGAATACCCAAAAAATGGCTAATAAAAGCCCCACAATTTTGGCATCATTTGGGCGGTTGCTGAGGCGTTCCGTGAGGCGATAACCCACGTAAATTGTAATCATTGAAAACAAGGCGTGAATCAAACGAGCCACAAACATTTTGCCCTCTGGATTATACATTCCGAAGCTCTCGCAAAGCCAAAAAATCAAGGTATGAACTTCAACATAAATAAGGTTAAAAACATAGGCTTCACCTTTGGGAACAAAAGAGAATACCTTGGCAAAATCTTTATCTAAAATGCTTTGGGCAAGCTCAACTACTTCAAAATGGTCATCGGTGAAGGCATATCCTTTGGAAAAAATGGTGGCTAATAGTCTGAAAAATAACCCTAAGAAGAGGATTTTTTTGAGGTTGAGGTTATTTAAGAAATTGGTCATGTGATGGGGTTATGTAGTTTTGAAGCGACGAATGCTTGATCTTCGGAAGGAAACCATTTTGAAATAATTTTTTTGAGCCTGAGCTGAGTATTTGGAATACGTTTTTGGATAGCTATTTTTGAGAAATCAAATGTAGAGATTGCTTCAATATCATCTTGAACGGAATTTCCTTTCAAAAAAGATTTTAACATAAATTTTTGAATTGCTTCGTTCCATTCATCTTTATTAGACCAATAATGCCCAATAAATGGCTCTGCGGCTTGTAAATTGCCTTTTTCTGATAAGGCTACTGATAATGAAAACTGCTCAATTAGCCTTCTGGTAATGTTTTTTTTGAGCATATCATCACAAACATTCAACGCTAATTCTGTTACCATTTGTCCTTTGTTGGCAGGGATTCCCACTACGCCTGCATTCCACATACAATGGTTTGAATTTATGTTTATTCCTCCAAAAGTACGGTTGCCAACTTGTTGCCACATCATTTTGTCGGTTTTACTTTTCAATTGAGATAACTCGCATTCGTTGAGGTGCATTACAGGATTTTTGAGTTGGTCTTTCAGTTGATTTAAAGTTGAAAACAAAAAAGTATCGGTGTCGAGATAGAGCGTTTGTTGTTCGGGGTGTAAATGACAAATATGTTCAATTGCCTTAATCTTCGCCCGCCAGAAGAATTTGTATTCACCTTGCCACGTATTCAAAAGCTCTAGATTTATTGTTAAAGTGTTGATTCGTTTACTCAATCTGTCATAGAAATTTGGATTGTCAGTCATCACAAAAATGCGGTCAGAAGCCTCCATTTGTCCTAAAAATGAACAAATAGAGAAATACGCTTGTGAGTGATTGCGTTGTTCATTACCAAAAACCAGATACAGTATATTCATTAGCTTTTAATATTACTCAATACGGTTTTTACGAATGACCGCAGATGATATTTTTGTTTAATTACTTCGTCAATGGGTTGATAGGGCGTTTGAAAAAATGCTTTCGGAATTACCAAATTATCAAAATCAATGACCAAAATATTATTTGGATTATAAAAATCGTATTCCATCACCGAACGATTGTTAGTCATGATTTTCTTGTTCATTCCAATACTTTCAAAAATTCGGAAGGAAAGACCATTTTGATTAGGCTTCGCAATATCCAAAACTACTTCGTAATGATTGAGTAATTCCAACATTTGATGATAGGGGATAGATTCCTTTAAATATTCGATGTGTGGACTCCGTAATTTCTCTTTTGATTGTTTGGTTAAAAAGCGATATGTTATATCATTTTCCTTTAAAAAATCGCCCATTTGGTTGAAGAAAGCGTAACGTTTTTTTTCAATATGGGAGATGCAAAAAACCGTTTTGTCGGGTATGACGGATGCTGGTTCGTAGTAGTAAAAATTGGTCAATAAATCAAAATTATGTTTCTTACAGTCTTGAATATCAAAGGAATATATTTTATCAAAAAAGGGAATAATTTTTTTCTTCCGAGGATAAAAATCCATTGAATCCCAATAATAAGCGATTAGATTTGGTGTTTTTGATTTTAAATAAATGAGTTCCTTATCGGTAAGTTGGTCTGGGCGAATGATAAAAATAATGTCATATTTTTCTTTCAAGATACTGAAACGTTTTTGAATCACTTTCCGAACATAAACATCCTTGATATTACGGTTTAGAAACACCTTGGACAAAAAATTTCCTACACGTTCCCACTTACTTTTATATTTATATATTGCAAAATTAGACATAAATCCAACTTCAATACCATTTCTATATTTTTTAAATCCACTAATAATTTCTTGATAGATGTTGGCAGTTGTGGGAGCAATTATTAAGATATCACGCATTGAATATTGGTTTTTGAAATACAAAGGTAATATATTTGCTTAACGATATGGGCTAACATAAATAGAAAGCTGCTTTGAGTAAGGCTACTAATTTCGAGTTATCCATTACTCATAAAGTGATTGTAATTCAGATAAATCACTTTTAAAAGAGAATATTCGTTTAAACTCAAAAAACAAATGTCCCTAAAAAAAATACTACGAAATCTCCCCTTCTCAGGCAGATATATGCCTGTTTATAAGCCTGTTAGTGAAAAAACTCCCGAGAAAATGATTGATATTGTTTCGGCTTGGAAGGGTTTGGAACTAATAATTGATGACATTATCGTTCGGTTTAATTTGGGCAGAAATTCTTGTATTGAATTTGGGGTAGAATTTGGCTATTCTGCGGTGGTTTTTTCTAATTATTTCGATAAAGTTACGGGAGTTGATACCTTTGAAGGAGACGAACATACCGATAACAAAGAGGGACATTTTGACGAAACCAAAGCACGTCTTTCAGTTTTTGAAAACATAACTTTACACAAATCTGATTATCAAACTTGGATTCCAACTGACAATAATCATTATGATTTTGCCCACGTTGATATTGTTCATAACTATAAAGAAACCTACGAATGTGGGCTTTGGGCGGCTCAACACAGTGATTGCGTTGTTTTTCACGACACGGAAAGTTTCCCAGAGGTTAGGCGTGCCGTTATTGATATTGCCAAAACCACTGGTTACAAAATGTATAATTATCCCTATCATTTTGGGCTTGGAATTTTGGTAAATCCGAATATCAAAAAGTGTTAGAAGCCGTTTTAAAATATCTTACGACAAATTCTGATTGTCTTATTCTGACTATCGAAACCATATTTTTTACACAAGATACGCTGTATATTCCTTAAAAAAATATGATTCCGCTACTCAAAAAATACAATCAGACTTTATTCAGAATATATTTTAAAACGGCTTCTTAGTCCAAAAGGCAGACAGAAATGATAAAGCGTTCTGAAAATACTATAAATCTTGATGCACAACCTCCTCGGTTTTTACCGATAAAACAAAAAGTACAAATATTACAAAGAAGGTGATAAAACTCCATTCCATAGAATAATCATAAAGCCAACTTCCTAATAAATCTTTTGTCATAAAACCAATCAGTAAGCAAATGATTATCAAGGTGTTACGCCATTGATAGTGCTCATTTTTAATCATCAAAATCGTGGCGGGTAATACCAGTGCCAACGTAACGTGATGCCCTTCCCAAGAAACTCCTGCTACCAAAACCAAAGATAAGTACGCCAAACACCACGTTTTGAGCGATATTTGGGTTTCGGCGAACGACTTTCTGCCAAAAATTACTTGTATGAAATTCATCAAAGGTTTTTTTAACACAATTCCAATGATAAAAAACTGTAAAATAGTCGCTATCATTTTGACCGTCTTTACAGGTAAATCCAAAATATGATAATCAATAAAATTATTAGGATGTGCCGTGAAAAGTTTAAAAAGCATTGACGGAATACTCAAAGCAATCCAATCAAGATACACTTTTCCGTTCAGAAAAGGACGAAGTCCAACTTGATAGTAATCCGTAAAATCTTTGATTCCAAGCTCCCATCCCCTAAAAATAAATAATGCACCGAGTAATCCACAGGCAATCGAAATCATCATCAACCACACTTTGGGAGGATTGTAAAGAGCAATAATTACCAAAAATAATCCAGGCATCACTTTCAGAGAAGTAGCAATAACTAAACAGAGAAGTCCGAGAAAAATTTGCTTTCGTAAATATAAAAGTATCCCTCCGAAGGTTAAAAGAGTGATGATAACATTGATATTTACCCAAATGAAATTATGCCAAAAGTAGCGTATGGTGGCAATAAATATTAATCTCCAAAGCCATTTGTAAGAAATAGCATATTTAAAAAACTTAATATTTGTGTTCTGAGCAGCATTGGGCAAATAAAATGCAATAATTTGTTTTGCCAGATAAATAACGCCAAACCAACCGATTAAGTTAATAAAACTCATCAAACAAGCTGCAACTTTAAACGGAATCAATGCTTCCAAAGCAAAAAACATGGGAGCAAAGGGAGGGTATAAAAACTCCTCTGCCCCTCCGATTTGAGCATATAAAGCTCGTCCTTCCAGAAAGTTTAATCCCGCATTCCAAACGATGAAATAGTCTCCATGAATATCCTCAGAAAGTCCCTCCTTTATCGCAAGAACACAGACTATGATTAATAATAACGATAAATACAGTTTATTTTTCATGGGTCAGGATTGTAATTTGAGCGTTATTTTCTCCAGCAAAGTTAAGGCATTTACTGTAATTAGTATTGAAAATAAAAATTTCGCCTCGTGGTTGCCGATTGCAATCACGAGGCGAAATATTACTTCCTACTAAAAGAGATATAGTTCTTTCTATTTCTCCAAAGGATGCTCCTCCAATAATTTTGAAGCATCGTAAATGTCATTTTTACCCTTAACGGATGCACGAATTTGCCTCACTTTTTCGGGTGAAATGGCAGGGGCTTGGTTGCCGAATGAGTTACGGATATACGTCAAAACGCCCGCTACTTCTTTGTCGTTCATCAATCCACCAAAGGGAGTCATTGGCACTTGCCCAGGGTAATTTTTACCATTTACATCAATCGGTCCCAACATTCCTTTCAGTACCAATTTTATCAATCGGTCTTCGCTACCCGTTACCCAATTTGTTCCTGCTAAGGGTGGAAAACCCGAAGCTGGAAGCCCTTTTCCATCGGCTTGGTGGCAGGTGATGCAGTAGCCTTCTTTGGCAAAAATGGTTCTGCCCAAGGTGAATAATTCTAAATCTTTTCCTTTGATATTGGTTGTGCTGTAAACCTCGGTGGTTTTGCTTCGGGGTCTGCCGTTCAAGTGGGCGAAAGCTGCTTCGTAGGGTTCTTGCATCCAGTCGTCCATGGGTTTTTTCTTGGCTTCTGCCAAAATGGGCAAACCTTTTTCTTTGCTCAACCAAGACGCTGCCACAAATCCTTCCAAACGCACTCTACTATTGTTATCTCTTGCGGCTTGCATCATCAGGTTTGGTTGGTCTAAAACTTGGTGTCCCGTGTAGCGTAAAACTCTCACGGCTGCCGCTCTGGCGTGATAATCTTTGGCTTTTAACAATTGACGTAACAAAGGTTGATTTACTTTATTCAAACCCCATGTTACCCACAAAGCCTCCAAGAGATTGTGTTCATATTTGGGGTCGTTTTTATCTAAATTAGCCACCCAAGTATTCACTTTTGGCAAGACTTCGCTGGCATTACGCCCTCTCAATTCCCTTCTCACACGGTAGCGAGTGCGGTATTCGGGTAATTTCAAGTTTTCTAATAATTCCTCAACGCTTGCTCCAAAAACTTTGGCGGGTTTCACTAAGGGACGGTCTGGATAAGTTACCCGATACACCCGTCCGTGAACATGGTCACGCAAGGGATCACGGGCGTTGTGCTGCATATGACCAATCAAGATATTGTGCCAATCAATGAAATACAGCGAGCCATCGGGAGCAAATTCCATATCAACAGGGCGGAAATTACGGTCTTCGCTGACCAATAAATCCATGCGGTGCTTGGTTTTATAACCCGTTCCATCGTCTTCAATTTGATGTTGTTTTGTACCTAAAAATCCGATGGTATTATTAATCAACATATCACCTTGCACATTATCGGGGAAATGACGGCTGTGGATAAATTCCAGTCCTGAAGTTGGGCGAACCATGTGGTCTTTTTCAATCAGCTGTCTTGATTTAGGGTTTGACTCGCCATAGCGGTTCAAAATTGTTCCTGGCATCATCCAGCGAACATCGGGGCTTGATGTTTCGGCAAAAAAGTTTTGCCCCCAATAATCAAACGCAATGCCCCAAGGGTTCGGAATTGCCACTTGCGAAGTGCGTTCCAAATGACGGCGTTGTGGATTATACCGATAAAAACCACCGTTGGTTGCCCGCACCGTTCCGTAGGGAGTTTCCACGTTGGTTTGCAGAAATACGCCTTCGCCCATATAAATTGCCCCAGATTCATCGGTAACAAAAGCACTGATTTCGTGGTGAGTATCGTGGTCGTCAAAACCGCTCAAAATGATTTCTTCCTTGTCGGCTTTATCGTCTCCGTTGGTGTCGGTATATAATTTCAAATTCGTTCCCTGAGCCACAAAAACGCCCTCTGAGGTAATTTCAAAACCCACTGGCACGTGCAGAGCATCCACAAAAATGGTTTGTTTATCGGCTTTTCCATCATTGTTGGTATCTTCCAAAATGATGATTTTATCGTTCGGTTTGGCATCGCCAGGCTTGTAATGCGGATAACTTGGCATGGTGGCAACCCACAATCTTCCCTTATTATCGAAGGTCATTTGGGTGGGTTTGGCTAAATCTGGAAATTCAGTTTCGGAAGCAAAAAGTTCTATTTTGTAACCTGGTGCCATTTTTATTTTCTTGACTGCCTCTTCGCCCGAAAGATAGGTAAGACTTCCGTTTTGGGTTGGGTTAAAATTGGTCTTCACGGGTAACAGAACCTTCGTTTTGGCATCGGCGGCGGCAATATCCATCTTTTTACCCGATGAAGCCGCTAACCAAATGGCAGTGTCACGGATGGTAGTCATTTGACGAATTTTCTCAATTTCGGCAGGATAATTTTCTGAACCAAATGGGTTAAATCGCCTTCCATAAACGTGTACGCCGTTCGGAATTTTGTAGTCATTATGCCACATCCAATTTTTTTCTGAAACGGCTTCTTGTACTAATTTTCTGTTAGATTCTGATCTGGCAGGGGTTTTACCGAAAACTTTATCGGTCAAAAGCAAAGCCATTTTTTTGTAACCTTCATCGTTCAACTGGTTGCCGTCAATCGTTAAAGGCTCTTTTGTAGTAGCGTACCAATTTTGCGAAGGCGTGAAAGCATCCACAAAAATTACAGATTTATGTTGTTGAACCACCTCTTTCATCGCCAAAGTATAGAGTAAAAGATTTTCATTTTCTTTCTTTCCATTGGGTAAATCATACAAAGCCGATAAATCCTCAAAAGCGATGGGCGAAACGATGGCTAATTGCGGAGGGTTTTCACCATTATAATTTTGTTGAAGCGTATGCTTAATAAAAGCGTCCAGTTCATTTTTGTAATTCTGTAAACCTGATCTTCCTTGGAAAGACTCGCTATATCCAAAAAACGCCACAATGACGTCAGTTTTCAAGCGGGTCAGCCATTGGTCAGGATTTTCAAAATGCCCTTCGCTACCCGAATTGGTGGCATATTCAGTCTGGAATTTTTCTGCTCCGGGGAATGCCCAGGGTAAAAATCGTGAAGAGTGTGGACGGAATCCTGGCGTATCTCCACCATCGCACATATTACGGATAAGGAGCTGACTGTCAGGGTGTCTGACGTTCATCTCGGTTTCAAAATGACCATAATTTAGCATCCGTGAACCCAAATTTCCGCCAATTAGAGAAATGTGAGTGCCTTTTTTTATTTCAATCGGGTCGATTTTTACTGATTGAAATGAACTAATTGTTACAATAGTTAGCACAAACGCACTAAGCCATTTAATAAGTTGAATTTTCATGAATTTTAATTTTGTTTTAACATTACACTTCAATCACTTCACAATACCTCGATAAGGCACATTTATATCAATTATACCTTTCCATTTTTTAGGAACTTTTTTCCCTAATTCCCAATGAATGGCATTAATTATGAGCCGTTGAAATGACTCAACCTGAAAATCCTCGGGATGCCCCAAGGTGGTAAAAAATATCTTTGCTCCGAAAGAATTTGTACCTGTCCAAGCCACAGGATTATCAATGGCAGCTTTATCTGGATTGACTGATTTTCCCATCAATAAGCACTCTGAACCTTTGGTCGGATAATCGGGTAGAACTCGATAAAGCCAAGAATTTACGTGAAAAGTAGGAGCAACACCCGTGAGAATCGGATGTTTTTTGGTAGTTTCAATTACGTTCACATCCGTAGTGCTATTGTGTCCGTAATGCGTGTGAGCCGCTTTACCACCCCAACCAGGCGGTGCATTGAAGGCAAATTCACCAAAGGAATTCCATTTTTCAGATTCATGCCCTTGCGGAAAATTAAAAGCGTGCGTGGTGGTTCTGAAACCCATCACGGGTTTGCCCGATTTGAGATATTTTTCAATTTCTGCCAATTGGTCGGGGGGTAATTGCCGCCAACGCAGGAAGAAAACCGCCAAATCAGCCTCTTGCAAAGCGGATAAATCGGGAATGTTTTTCTCAGCATTTTGATTAGGCGATGCCTTCAAAACTTTGGTTCTGAAACCATAATTTTTCTCTAATTCTGCTGCAATCAAAGGCAGGGTTTCTTCGCCACTATATTCATGATCACCCGTCACGAAAACGATTAAAGGTTTACGCTTTTCTTGACTAAAAACCCTGAAAATGAGGATATTAGATAATAATATAAATAAGAGAATTGTTGATTTTTTCATATTGTTGGAATGTTGAATTATGTATGGTGGGGCACCAGCTGATAATTCCTGCCGTAAAAAATCTGCGAAAATCTGCGTTGCCGTAGGCATCAGCGTCATCAGCGTGCCATTAGTTTCATTACACAAAAGCCCCATCAACGCCCGTATCTTTCCAGCTTCTCGAATTAGCAGATTCAATGACGGCGGCACATACTTTTTGGGTTTGTAATGCCTCTTTAAACGTTGGAGAGCAAGGCATTCCCGTTTCTAAACTCTTCAAAAAATCCGCTACTTGATGCACAAAACTGTGTTCATAACCAATGCCACAGCCTGGAATCCACCATTTGTCCATATAGGGCTGGTCGCCATCGGTTACGTGAATAGACCGCCAACCTCGCACAATAGATTCATCACGATGGTCGAAATATTCAAGTCGATTCAAATCGTGCAAATCCCAACGGATGGAAGCATCAGCACCGTTTATTTCAAAAGTATAAAGTGCTTTGTGTCCCCGTGCGTAGCGTGTGGACTCAAAAAGCCCCAAAGAACCGTTCTCGAAATGACAATGAAAAATACAGGCATCATCAATTTTTACGGGTTCAACTTTACCCGTGAGTTGGTGCATTCTTTCTTTTACAAAGGTTTCGGTAACGGCAGAAACATCGGTAATTGCCCCGTTGAGCCACATTGCCGTATCAATACAATGGGCAAGAAGGTCGCCCGTTACGCCCGAACCTGCCGAATCTATGTCCATTCGCCAAAGCCCCGTGCCGCCCTGTGGAAGGTCGGCGTTGATAGTCCAATCTTGCAAAAAATTTGCCCGATAATGATAAATTTTTCCCAATTTGCCTGAATCAACAATTTGTTTTGCCAAAGTAACGGCTGGTATTCTGCGGTAATTGTACCAGACGGTAGTTTTCAGATTGGCGGCTTCAATGGCATCCACCATTTTTTGACCTTCTTCCAAGGTTCTTGCCAAAGGTTTTTCACATAAAATTATTTTTCCTGCCGCTGCCACTGCCAAAGCGATTTCAGCGTGGGTATCGTTGGGCGTACAAATATCAATGGCATCAATGTCGTCTCGGGCAATTAATGCTTTCCAGTCGGTTTCGTAAGATTCAAAATTCCATTGTTCGGCAAAGGCCTTCACGTTCTCAATATTCCTTGAACAAACAGCCACTAATTTTGGCTCATAAGCTAATTCGGGGAAAAAATTTTGGATTCTGTTATATCCATTGGCGTGGGCTCTCCCCATCAAGCCCGTTCCGATTAATCCGATTCTGAGTTGTTGTTTCATATTTTTTAAAATAAATCTAAATTTTTGATAAATTCCGCTACTAAAATTCCCCAATAAGTCCCCGTAGCATTGCCCAAAGCACCCACCAAAATACCTGGTAACGTTAAATCATTTCTGTTCAAACTCCGAGAAAGTGCCATTGCCGAAGCCGAACCGCCAACATTGGCTTGTGAGGCTATCGAAACAATATCCCAATCCTGTTTGAGCAAAGCACCCATTCCGTAAATAATGATTCCATGAACACTTACTAAAATACTCACGAACGCTAACAGAACTACTGCCATTTTTCCATCTTTCAATAAAGCTGGTACATCACAATATGCCCCAATTACTGCCAAAAACAAGTAAATACCCAACAAACCCAATACTCGCTGACCTTTCAATTTATTTACTTTTGGAAATTGAGCTAAAATTAAAGCGATGGTTGTAAGCCATAAAATACTGGGAATTTGTGGAATTTGCGAACTCAACCAACCCGAAATACTGATACCTGCGAAACTAATTAACAGCAATAATGCTAAATCAAAGGGTGCTACATTTTCAATATCGGAAGTATAATTACTGGTTTCTGCTTTACTTTCATCCGAAATTTCTACTACCTTTTTTCTTGGATAAAATCTGTTCAATAATTGTGGTAATGCCAAAGTAGCAATCACCCAAACCGCCGTAATGATGTTATCGGCAACGACGGCGGCTGAAAAAAGTGTGCCTTGTTTTGATACGCCATAATGCAAAGCAACACCGTTAAAATTGGTGCTTCCTCCTGTATATGTACCTGCGTACATTCCTGCGAGGGCATGAGCCATTTCTCCAATTTGAGACTTTCCATTCGTTGCCCACATCGCTACCAAAGTTCCGATTACGGTTGCTATTGAACCCAACAGAAACATAATCAGCATCGGTTTTCCCGCTTTTTTGAGGCTGTTTAAATTGACATTCAACAGCATCAGAAAGATGGAAAGCGGAGCAATGTAAGTAAAAATGCCGTCATACAAAGGTGTTTCGGGCGTTGAGGCGGGGATAATTCCCAAATTCGCTACGATTGCCGTTAGAATAATGACCATCAATCCCGTGCCAACGTGTTTGAAAAAGGCTTTGTTATTAAGCCATTCCGACAAAGCAATATTTAGGCATAAAACTGCTAAAATGGAAAGTGGATTATTGAACATAAGTAGCGGTGAGGTTTGAGCCGTGAGCAATGAGTTAAAAGCCGTGAGTTCTCATTTTTTATCGTTAATTTTTATGCTTAAATATTAGAATAATTAGCTTGAAGTTAAAACTCACTGCTCATAGCTCTTACCTCATCGCTCAAACCTCATACCTCACCGCTCAAAGTTACTCAACCCACCCATGTTGCTGACGTACTTTTATCATTGCCGCCAGAATATCATTCCAAGTTTGTTGTTTATTCATCACGGAATTATCAAACATACAACCATCCCAACAAGTGTGTTTGAAGGCTTTGGTGAGTTCACCGTCATTGTTGCGTAACCATAAACCCGCATCATGGGCAATATCTAATTTTCCATTGGGGTCATTAGCTTGGCAATGGCGACCCGTTTTATCGTGCGAACCCGTGCCATGAACTGTTCCATCATTTTGAGCCACGTGAAAATCAATTGTCCATGGGCGGAGGGCATCCGTGAGGTTTTTTAATCCTGATAAAAATGTTGCTCTGTCTTCCCATTTGAAATCATTAGGTAAAATTCTGGCTTCAGGGGCATTATAACCTAATAGATACAAAGTCGTATGCGACATATCTGCTTGAAAACCGATGTTTGGTCTGTCCACCGCTTCGAGGGTTTCTAGCATGGCTTTCCAACTGTGCATTCCACCCCAACAAATTTCCCCTTCGGCGGCTAATCTTTCGCCAAAATCTGCCGCCACATCACAGGCTTCTCTGAAAGTTTCGGCAATGAGTTTTGTATTGTTTACGGGGTCTTTCGCCCAATTTTCAACGCTACTTGCCGAGTCAATCCTGACGATTCCGTTGGGACGAATTCCCATTTCACGCAGTTTTTGACCAATATGACACGATTTACGTACCATCTCAATAAATTGTGAACGTTCTTCTTTTGAACCCATCGCTGGACCGCCCCAGATGGGTGCTACCAAGCTACCAATTTCGAGATTGTGTTTGGCGATTTTATCTGCCAATCTTTTAATGCCATCATCAGAAGTATCTAAATCGTAGTGGGGGTCAAAAAGTCCTAAATCAACGCCATCGAATTTTACACCACCTACTTCGGCAGCGGCGGTCATTTCGAGCATGGAATCTAAAGAAATGGGTGGTTCTGAATCAGGACCTTTGCCAACAATACCGGGCCAGGTGGCATTGTGGAGTTTTGGATAATTATTTTCTTGCATCTTTTTGGCTTTCGGCTGTTAGCAATCGGCTTTCGGCTATCAGCATTTAAGTTTTGATTTTCAGCTAAAATTATTTTACATCTTTACGGTAATTAGCTTTTGCTAATAGCCGGTTGCCGACAGCTATAATATTAAATCTGGATTATTTGGTCCAAAATGTTTCAACATTACGATTGGGTCGGTGGAGGAATGATTCGTGATTTTTACGCCTTCCATTGCTGCTTTTTCTGTAATAAAAAATTCATCATTGGTCAGTTGTCCGTAACGAATTGAAGTTGGGGTTTCGATATTCCAAACGCCCATCGTGCCGTGTCCTTGCATCATAATTATTCCGTAAGCTGCACTGTCTTTGATGATTACGGTTGTGTTAGGCTCAACAGTCAATTCTTTGGCAGAAAACGCCTCTGAACGATAACAAACCCAATTTTCTACATAACCTTCGGCTTGCATTTCAGCCACATCTCTCACGGGTTTTGGAGCCATGAAACGGGTTTCTAAAATGTTTGGATTAACATTCAAATCCCAATCAATCACTTCCATCAATTGGTCATAATCGCCAATTCTATCGGGAGGTGTGCCGTTCCATAATAATTCTTCGGGGATAATTGCCTCATTTACAAGGGATTGGTACATCGCAAAAACGTCCGAAGCCTTTTGGGGTTCGTAGGTACACATACTCCCAGGGGCGTGCAACATCCCTGGGGGAACGTCCCAACCCGTGCCAGGTTCGAGGCGGAAAGCCTGTGAATAATTGGTTAATTTATTATCGCCCTTTGTAAAATTCATCAAACATTTCTTAATCTGTTCTTTGGTTGTGCCTGGGGCAATTCCGAAGAAAGTATAAGGGAAATCGCCCCCGTGGTTGTTGAGTTGCGGAGGGAAATAATAGGCTTCGGGTTTGCCCAATTGTCCGATTTTGGCAGCGTGTTCGTCATTGTGATGAATGTGGTGGGGGAGAGGTCCCATATTATCAAAAAACTTTGAATACATCGCCCAACTTTTATACTCATTCCAAAGTCGGTCGCCAATTATTTCGCCTTTTAATTGATCAATGGCATCTTTTAGTAAGATTTTATCCCCATCATTCAATACAATAAAACTCAAACCCTCATGTTCGCCTGTGAGTGGGCCATTTTTGGCGGGAGTGGTGGATGAAAGCCACCGTTCATCAATGCCGCCACGCTCGCCACCCAAGACATAGTAATCATCTGGATGTAATTTTATTCTACGCCCTGGCACGCAAAACGACCGAGGAACCCACGTGGGGGCTAATCTTAAAATTCCTTTGCCTTCTTCAAGAGCTTTTTGTGCTTTATTCATTTTTAATGGGTTTAAGTTTTGCCACGAAGGCACTAAGACGCTAAGTTTTTTTAAAGTTTTCAAACACTTCCCGAAAGTTATTTCTATTTTCGGGAAGTTGATTTTTGGGTATGAACTTCCCGAAAGTAAAAAACTTTCGGGAAGTGAGAATAGCTTTCAGAAAGTGCAATTATCTTATTTTCAACACAACATCAAACTCCTTCACCTCACCAGAACTTAAAAATGTCAGACTATTTTCTGCCCTTGCTTGTGCCTGTCCGATGGGGAAATTTGTACCAGGTTCAATGCCCGTAACGTATTCATTTTTGCCCCAATGTTGCCAGTTGGTTAGGGTAGGTAATTGCTTTTTATTGAAATGAATTTCTAAGCCTAAACCAATTTTATCATTCTGCAATCCACAAACGCAATCGCCTGACTGATTGGCGTTTGGGTCAATAAAAACTACTTCTTCGCCCGAGCCGTTATGGTCTTCGATGGGGTCGGGACAGGTTTTGAAATTATTTCCTTGGTTAAAAATCTTCGCTTTTTCATTGCTAAATCTGGGTTCCCAAGCTCCTTCCCAGAGGATTTTTGTGCCTTCGTCCACCAAAGGGAAACCAAAATTAAAATGGTATAAAAGCATCAAAGGGGCAGGCATATTTCCACGATTAATCACTTCGTCATGAATCCTGATTTCGGCTTTTCCGAGCGTGGCGGAGATTGTCCTTCTCAATTCTAAATTATACCCAAAAATCCGAGATTCTTTCATGATTCCCGTAATGCTCATATCCATTTTTCCTCGCAAAGGGTCAGGTTGAATAATGGACTCAATGTCAGCGGGAATATTACTAATGTGTCCGTGAACGCCCCTTTCGCCAAAGGCATCCGATTCGGGTCCGCCCACGTGCGAGAGTCCGCAGGTGGTCAATAATCCGCCATAGAAAGTTCTGAGCCAATCAATTCCCTTGTCCGAAAACGGTTGCGGGGCGGATATACCATTATGACTCATCCAAGTTAAATTGTACTGGTTAAAAGCGGCATCGGCAATATCTAAACCACGGTCTAAAACTACTTTAAACCGCAAGCCAGCACCCGTATTGAACCATGCAATACGCACGCCTTTCGCCTGTCCACTGTCCAGAATGGAAGTTTCAATGCCTCCTAATTGGGAATGGTTTGATATTTTATTTTGATAGTTCATTTCTCATGGCACGCAGATTACGCAGATTTTTGCAGACTTTTTTATTTAATTATTTTCTCCTTATGGATATTGCAACTTAGCAAAAACCGAGCGCCTGCGGAATTTATCAAGTAGTATAATAATCAATATTATTGGTATTACATTTAATCCTATTTTTACTGATTCAACCGTTCCATCAAGGATGGCAAGATGAACATTTAGAGTAAAAATATCAAAAGACGTTTCAAAATATCCTTTTTCTCCAAAAGTCAAATTTAAGAATAGTCCCACATTGTAAGAATATTTAATTTTTTCAATTTCGATTTGAAAAATTTGAAAAAGCTGACCAATTAAAAAAACAAAAATTCCAGTTTCCCTTTCTTGATATAATAATCCACCTCCTATTGGTGTAAGCATATTTAGTCCGAAAAACAATGTACTTACAATTATTAAATTTGAATTGAAATGATGTTCAGTCAACAGCACAGTAAATATCCAAAGCCCCGTACCGACTAATCCACAAATAATTCCATAAATGCCTATTTTTTTGTTTTCATAAATTTTGGTAGTGATTAAGAATGTATACTCTGTTGCCTATGATTAGTATCTCAACTAAACAATATATGTAACCAATTTTTGGATTACATATATTTGATAATCAGCGATTTATATTTAAAAAATTTGCTTTCGTCAGTTGTTCAGTGAAGACACTGACCACGGCTGCGAGCAAAAATAATCAGCGAAAATCAGCGTTTGAAAATCTGTGGTATCTGCGTGCCATTAACAATCACAGTCCGTGCTTGGCACACATATTTTGGATGAAGATTAACCCGTTTTCTGCAATGTCCCACGGGTCGTTGTATTCACGCCAGACGTTGATGGCGTTGGCGAAATCGGGGTCATTTCTTGAAAAGGCTTCAATCGTTAGCCAGCCTTTATAATTGATGGCTGCCAAAGCTGAAAAGGTATCATCAAAATTAATGTGTCCATCACCAGGCGTTCCACGGTCGTTTTCGCTGATGTGTACGTGCTGCAAATGTGGGGCGATGGTATTGATGGCGTTGGCGTATTTTTTCTCCTCCATGTTAGCGTGGTGTGTATCAAACATTGCCTTTACATTGGGGTGATTGGCGGTCTCTACCAACTTTTTCAAACTATCCATCGTGTTGCACAAATAACATTCAAAACGATTGAGAGCCTCCAAAGCGAGCATAATATTGGCTTGTTTGGCATATTCACCCGCTTGGTGCAGCACCTCCGCACTCCATTTGAACTCTTCTTCCAAAGCAGGATGCCCCGCAAAATGAGCATGAGCCGAGTGAAAAGGTCCACACAAAACCGTTGCCCCCAAATCATAAGAACGGTCAATGGCGGTTTTGATGACATCCAAACTCTTCGCCCGCACCATCGCCGACTCGCTGATGGGATTCGCCTCTGGGCTGGCTACGGTTACGGTGGTTACGCCTAAACTTAAATCCTTGGCGTATTTCCCTACGCTTTTACAAGCATTTTCTTCCGCACCACCCACAAAAAATTCGACCCCACCGTAGCCAATATTTTTTAATCTTTCAATTACTGGTAATAAATCTTCTGAAACATTGGCAGACCATGCCAGCACATTAAATCCTATTTTTGTCATTTTTTGGCTTTCGGCAGTCGGCGGTTAGCGGTTGGCAATCAGCTTTCGGCAATCAGCAAACAAAAAGCCAATTGCCAAAAGCCAAGAGCCGACTGCTGAAAGCCAACTGCCTACTGTTTAATTCTTAAATTTCGATACTGTACTTTCATTGGCGGACCTACGTGTACCTGTACGCCCAAGAAGCCTTTTGATTTTCCGTTAATGAGGTCATTATCAGTAACATCACTCATCAAAATATCATTAATATAATGTTGTAAACGGTTGCCTTTAATGATTAAATGAAAGGTATTCCAGTCCTGACTTTTGACTTTTAGTCTCAAACTATCCGAAACGCCCAACGACCCCGTAACTTTTAAATCTGTCCAAGCATTGTTTTTAACCTTCGCCCGAACTTCATCTAAATTCATCGGATTCGCCTGTGGAAATATCGTAGTGATTTGTCCACGATACGCCAAAGTTGTTCTGCCTCTTTCCTCGTAATTCTGCCCCGTGTAACGATTTGCTCCATCAATATCTGCCTGATAGCCTCTCATCCCGTAAGGAACAACGGGCAATTTTGTACTTCTATAATTAATGCCCGAATTTCCTTTTTCGGTAATATTAAATTCGCCTTTCAGTTCAAAATCAGCGGATTCTCCGCCTTCCCAAACGATGAAAGAATTGGTTTTCAAAAGCGTTTCGGGGGTTATTTCTCCTACTAAATTTCCATTTTCCACTCTCCAGTATTTCGCATCGCCCGACCAACCATTTAAGGTTTTTCCATCAAAAATAGCTTTGAAACCTTTTTCGGATTTTTGTTGGCTGAAAAGGTTTTTTTGGCTTGATAGTAAGAGGATTATAGTTAATATTTTTGAAATGTATTTCATATTTGTTTGCAAATATCTGACAATGAAAGTTTTACGTCTGTCTGACTATCGTCTGACTGCCGAGAATATTTTCCGCCCCGTGGTTGGTGTCCTCACCAACCACGGGGCGGAGAGACCTACTTTTTCACATCCGCCTTCACCGAAAACATCTCATGTTTTGCATTGCCTCCCGCCATCAAATACGCCATTAAATCCTTCATTTCATCCTCATTTAAGCTGTTAATCAAGCCTTCAAACATGATAGAAACTGCCGAGGGTTTAGAAGAAATTACATTCTTTTTCAATACCTTTTCAAGCGTTTCGGATGCGTAAGGATTTTGTGAAACATAATAAGCATTGGCATCCTCATTCACCAAACGCCCCACGATTGAATTACCATTTTTTAAACTAAATTGCGTAGCAGCATATTGGTCAGAAACTGATTTACTGGGTTTTATGATGGCTTCCAACATATCTTTCGTAGAAAAACGAGTGCCTAATTGGGTTAAATCTGGACCATTTGCTCCGCCTTCGCCCCGCATCGAATGGCAGGCTTTGCAAGTTGTGGCGGCATACATGGCTTTCCCATTTTCAAAGTTTCTATTTGCCAAGCCTGTCTCCAATGATTTCATGGCAGATTCCACACCCCAATATTTCGCAGGACCTTTTGGATAAGCCGTTGTTACCAAATCATTACCACTATTACTCAACATTCCTGCCCCCGATAATTTATCAAAATAGGCTTTTTTGTCTTCTGGGACGTTTTTTAAGGCTAATTTTCTCGAACGGTCAATAAAACCAACATAACTTCGTCCGCCTTTATAATTGAACGCATTATTAAACCATTTGAAATACGTTTCACGTTCTGGGGCAGTCCAACCTGTTTTTGCCATCGTCAAAACATTCGCATAATACGTGTGTTGAGCGGGTGGCACGTTGGCTAACATGGCGGCAATATCACCTCCATATTGTGTACTTCTCAAAATCACATCACTTGATGAAGTTGCCGTTTCTTGCATAAGTTTATTCATGCCCGGCTCTTCTTTAATTTTCATCAAAGCCAATGTTTTTTGAATGGCGTTTGGAGCATCTAAATACAACAAAACCTTGCTCAATGAACGATTTAGTTGTGCCGTTTTTGCGGGATAATTAGGGTTCAAATACGCAACTACTTTGGGTTTATTATTCGCATCGGGCATTCCCATTCTTAGGAAAGCTAACTCAAAAGCTCGCAATATATCTAATTGTTGCGGTTCGGTTAAAGCCTTATAATTTATACCCATCAAAGCGTTTAAGATTTCATTTTGCTTATCGCCTTTCCCCATACGAATTAACGAAATAGTGGCTTGGGTAAGCGTAACAGGGTCTTTTTCTTGTAAAGTCTTATCTTGCCACTCGCTCACTGGTTGATGTTCGATGGCTAAACGAGCGGCATAACGGATAAATCTGTCGGGGCTTTTCAGATGTTGCCAAGCGGTTGGAACGGCATTTTTATCAGGTTCACTCACGTGAAATTTCTCTAAACTTCTTCTCAAAGTATTCGCCTGATTGATAGGCGTAGCTGCTACAGCATCGGTGTTTTCATTGCCCGTGTAGGAAACTCGGTATAAATCAGAATCTATTTTTCTGCCACCCGTCAAAAAATACAAAGCCCCGTCTGGACCAATTACACCATCAGTTAAAGGCAAGGGAAGTCCCGATAAAAACTCCTCCCGAGTAGCAGTATAAGTTGAACCCGAAGGCGTTAAATTAATGGCGTGGACAATCCCAAAACTCCAATCGAAAGCCAACAAAGTGCTTTTGTATTTGGCGGGAAATCTTGCATCTTTCAAATGCAATAAATTAGTGGGTGAACCTTGTCCAATATTAATAACGGGCGGTAAATTATCTGGAAAAGTAGGCGACCATTTGCTGTTACCCGTCCGCCAACCAAACTCACTCGCACTCGTGGCGTGACAAATGCGAGTAGGGCGATACCACGGCAAACCAAAATCCCATTCCATATCGGCATCATAGACAAAAAGGTCACCCACTTCGTTGAAAGCCATATCAAAAGCGTTGCGATACCCCGCACTCACCAAATCCCATATCTTTCCTTCGGGGTCGGTTTGGGCAATCCATCCGCCTGGTGCATAGCGATCATTGGCGTGACCACGGGGGTCTTTCACGAGCGGAAAAAGATTATCCTCTTGCCAATTGGAAGGCAAACGGTAGGAATTCATCGGAGGAACATCGGTATGATTGCCCGAGATTACATAAAGCGATTGTTTATCAGGGGATAAAAGAATGTTGTGCGGACCATGTTCACCATCACCATCCATAGATTTCATCAAGGTTATTTTATCAAATTGGTCGTCATTATTAGTATCTTGAAGGCGATATAAACCACTATGTCTGGTGAAAGTTTTGTTGTTTTTATTGTTATTTACCATCACATACAAACTATTAAAGGCATATAAAAGCCCGTGTGCATAGCCCATTCCAAGGGTGTCAATATTTGCTCCCGTTCCAATTTGTAACTTCTCGACTTCTGTCTTCACATCGGGAACGCCAATTTTTGGAATTTTCAGACGGTATAAGTTCCCGTATTGGTCAGAGGCAATCATCCGTCCTTTATCATCAAAAGTCATCGCAACCCACGAACCCTGATTGTTTTCAGAAGGGCTATAAAGATGCTCCGCAGTAAATCCCTGTGAGAGTCTGAGCTTTTTGAGTTTGGGGTTATCGTTGTCGATATTGACGGGTTGGGGGCTCTTTAAAATGGTAAAAGAAGCCACTGAAATCATAGCTGTTACTACAAAAAGCAGTTTTACAATTCGTTGATTGATGAGCATGAGTCTTTTGAATTTAGGAAGGTGATTTTCTAAAATATTTGTAGAAAATTAAATAATTATTCTTGAATTATTACAAAAATATTTCTAAAAAAATAAAAATTGTTCTCTACTTTACTGCTATCACAGAATTTAGGGTTTGAGATATAGGATTTGGGATTTATCAATGGTTTTGATACTGATTTTGTACCTGTTTATTATAATAAAAAGCATACGGAAATCACATTCATTTTTCAGAAACTCCAATCTATTCAAACCTCCCTTTTTTTCGCTTGAATTTGGCTCAAAAATCCACAAACATTAGTAGGTTCAATAGAATTTTCGTATTTTTACTTTTTAATAAAAAATAGCGAATCTTTGGCTTTTAAAGAAAATCAAAATGAGTAAGTCAAGCGATTGGAATTTGATAAAATTAGATAAACGGTTTGGGCTTGAAGAAGTTGCGACTTTGCCAAGTTTAGAGCATCTAACTGGTTCAGACCAAATGCTTACCGCTACGGAAGAAAGTTTCCTTTTGATGCTTTAAGAAAGTTTGATTGTTAATATTGATAATTGGAACGAACAAGAACTTTCGATGCACTTTATCGGATCTGTATTTTCTTTATTAAAATTCACTAACAGAAAGTATAATTTATTTGCTGAAAGAGCTTTATCAGGTATTGTAGATGGTGAAGAAATTTCAGGATTGCCCGATGGTATCATCGCCAAAGGTTTTAGAGAACCTGAAATACCTTATTTTTGCTTACATGAGTACAAAAGAGAGAGTGATCCGAATGGTTATCCTGCAGGGCAATGTTTAGCAGGAATGTTGGTAGCCCAAGGATTAAATTTGCCCAACACGCCTTTATATGGCTGTTATGTGAAAGGTAGAATGTGGTTTTTTATGGCACTTGAAGGGCATCAATATTCGATTACGGAAGTGGTTATAATTCATGTAGTAAAGAATTACTAAACATTTTTATGATACTAAAAAATTTAAAAAGTATTATTGAAAAACAATTGTAGAATTAAGTAAAAACTATCCAAAAAATTAAAAAATATAATCAGGAAAAAAGGTGGTTAAAAGGAACAAAGCCCCCAACCCCTAAATCCCAAAAATAAAAAATGGCAGAATTTCAAGAACCAGAAGAAAACAGTAGAGCAAATTATGACGCAGACAATATCCAGGTCCTCGAAGGCTTGGAAGCCGTGCGTAAACGCCCATCCATGTACATTGGTGATACGGGTTTCAAAGGTCTTCACCACCTGATTTGGGAAGTTGTCGATAACTCGATTGACGAAGCCCTTGCGGGTCATTGCGATACCATCAGCGTAACCATCAATACCGATAATTCAATTTCAGTTGAAGATAATGGTCGTGGTATTCCAACGGGAATGCACACCAAAGAAAAGAAATCAGCTTTGGAGGTTGTTATGACCGTGCTTCACGCTGGGGGTAAATTCGATAAAGATACTTACAAAGTTTCGGGCGGTTTGCACGGTGTGGGCGTTTCCTGCGTAAATGCACTTTCGACGGATTTGAAAGTTACCGTTTATCGTGAAGGCAAAATATTTGAACAAGAATACAAAATCGGTGTGCCACAATACGCCGTAAGGGAAATTGGCACTACCGAACGCCACGGCACATCCGTAACGTTCAAACCCGATGAAACCATTTTCACCGTTACAGAATACAAATATGAAACCGTGGCGGGTCGTCTGCGTGAACTTTCATTCTTGAATTCAGGCATCAAAATCAACTTGCGTGACCTGCGTGATTTGGATGAAAACGGTGTGCCAAAATCTGATTTATTCTTCTCAGAAGGCGGATTGAGTGAGTTTGTGTTGTATTTGGATGCCACTCGTGATAAAATTTTGGAAGCTCCAATTTACATGGAAGGCGACAAAAACGGGGTGCCAGTTCAAGTAGCGATGATGTATAATACGTCGTATTCTGAAAACGTAGTGTCGTATGTAAACAACATCAACACCATCGAAGGCGGTACGCACGTGGCTGGTTTCCGTGGAGCTTTGACTCGTACTTTGAAAAACTATGCCGACAAATCAGGAGCGTTAGAAAAATTGAAAATTGATATTGTAGGTGATGACTTCCGTGAAGGATTGACCGCAGTTATTTCGGTAAAAGTAGCTGAACCACAGTTTGAAGGACAAACCAAAACCAAATTAGGTAACGGTGAGGTTTCGGGGGCAGTTTCGTCAGCGATGTCGGATATGTTGGAATCTTGGTTAGAAGAACACCCCAAAGAAGCCCGTCAGATTGTGGCGAAGGTGATTTTGGCGGCTCAGGCACGTCACGCTGCTCGCAAGGCACGTGAAATGGTGCAACGCAAAACCATTTTAGGCGGAAACTCTTTACCAGGAAAATTGGCTGACTGTTCAGACAATGACCCCAACGTTTGTGAACTTTATTTAGTGGAAGGGGACTCAGCGGGTGGAACTGCCAAACAAGGTAGAAACCGTGCTAATCAAGCAATTTTGCCATTGAGAGGTAAGATTTTGAACGTTGAGAAAGCCCAAGAATACAAGATTTACGAAAGCGAAGAAATCAAAAACATGATTACCGCACTGGGCGTAAGTTTTGGCAGAGACGGAGACGAAAGAGCCTTGAACATGGAAAAATTGCGTTACCACAAAGTAATTATTATGACGGATGCGGACGTGGATGGTTCTCACATCAGAACCTTGATTTTGACGTTTTTCTTCCGTTACATGAAAGATCTTTTGGATATGGGTTATATTTATATTGCCCAACCACCTTTGTATCAAGTGAAAAAAGGGCAGCAGATGGAATATTGTTGGACAGAAGCCCAAAGAGAAGTTGCCGTTAAACGTATAGCGGGGGGCGGACGTGAAGATTTAGTAGGCGTACAACGCTATAAAGGTCTTGGAGAAATGAACGCAGAGCAATTATGGGAAACCACCATGAATCCAGATACTCGTACTTTAAAGCAAGTAACCGTAGAATCAGCCGTTGAAGCCGACCATTTATTCTCCATGTTGATGGGAGATGAAGTGCCACCAAGACGTGAATTTATTGAGAAAAATGCGAAGTATGCGAAGATAGATGTATAGACAGAGAATAGATTTTAGAGTATAGAAAAAGAACTAAATCGTGATGATTTAGCCCTTTTTGTTATCAATGGATTAGGGTAAGCTGTTTAAAATTACCTTTTTTTGATTTTGTAGAATACTATTCTGCGTTCAATACAAAAATACTTAGGTTATTATTTAATAAGGATTTTTATCGAACATTTTTAAAATTCTAATTGTTTTAATATTGAATATATGTACCAAAATTTATTAATTTTGTAGTCCGTTCAAAAATAAATTAGTCATTTCATCAATCAAATCGAATCAAAATGTACAGAAAACTACTAATGAGTTTTGTGTTTGTGTTTGCACTCGTGTTTAGCGGGGTTGCACAGGACAGAATAATTTCGGGAAAAGTAACTTCTTCCGAAGATGGGTCTGCATTACCAGGTGTGAGTATAACCGTGAAGGGGAACAACTAAGGAAACTACAACTGGCGTGGACGGCTCTTGTAAATAGGGGTAAATTCAAACAGCACACTTACATTTGGTTTCGTCGGATTTACAAATCGTGAAGTGAAAGTGGGAACACAGTCAGCAATCAATGTAGAACTTCAATCAGCATCTTCGGATTTGGATGAAGTTGTTGTAATTGGTTATGGTGTTCAGAAAAAATCAAAATTGACATCTTCTATTTCAAGTGTACAAGGTAAAGACCTTGCTAACTTAGCTACTGCCAGTTTTGACCAGCAATTGGCGGGGCGTGCGGCAGGTGTGCAAGTAACGGTTGGTTCTGGTATTTTGGGGCAAGCTCCCCGTATTCGTATTCGTGGAACAAACTCTATTTCTTCGGGTGGAGAATTCGCTTTACGTGGTTGATGGTGTGCCTGCCTTGGATGGTAATCAAAGTGGTGCTACGCCAACAAACCCATTGGCGGATATTGCCCCCGATGATATTGAATCAATTGACATTCGGAAAAGATGGATTTAGCTTACTTGCCACTTATTTACGTGGTCTCTAGAGCCGCTAATGGTGTTATCTTGATTACGACCAAAAAAGCATAAGAAAGGACAACCTTTGAAAGTGAGTTTGAGTATGCAATACGGAACAACCAACCCTATTAATCGCTTTGACTTAGTTGAATGCCAGTCAATTTGTAGAAATCGCCAACGAAAAAGTAAGAAACGCAGGCGGAACAACTGCTACCCGCTATGCTTAACCCTTATGGTAGCGAACTCCGATTGGCAAAGTGCTATTCTTCGTCAAAGGTATTTCACAGAATTATAACGTGAGCATGAGTGGTGGTGTAGAGAAAACCAATTATTATTTCTCTGTTGGTTATGCAGTGATTCAGCAAGTAAAGTGCAGTAGTTTCTGGAATCGCACAAAAAAAGCAGTTACAGCTTCACTTCTAATATTGACCATAATTTCGATAAGTATATCTCGCTTGGCACAAAAATGCAGGTAACTCGTACTGAAAATACTGGTTTGAATACGGGTTCAAATGCTTTGTCGGGTAATTTAACCAATGCCGCACGTTTATTCCCTAACGTACCTATTTTTAATGCCAACCACCCAACGGGATACAATATTTCACCCGATGGTGCAGTTTTAGGCCAAGGGTCAAACCTTCGTGGAATTGACATTAACAACTATACCAATATCCAATTTGCCTTAGATAACAATAGATTTGCGGCAAACATTGGTCGTGTGTTGTCAACTACTTATTTACAAATCACGCCATTTGCGGGTTGTTCACCTTAAGTTCGATGAGATTGGTGTTATTACACGGATGCCTTGCAGCGTCACTGCCCAAGACCCTCGCCACGGTGATGGACGTGGAGCAAACGGTACGCAAAACCAACGATCAAGAAATGTGACCAAGCTTTGAACTGGCAAAATACTGCCAATTATTTGAAAGATTTTGGCAAACATTCAGTAAACCTTACGGCTGGTTTGGAATATCAAAAGCAAAATATTTCAACTTTCACGGCTGGTTCTGCCAATTATTCCGATCGTTTTTTCCAACAAGAAAACATTATCTCGGGTAGTTTCTCGGTACCAAGCGTATTTGGTTTTGGCGTGAATAATGGATTCGATTCATACTTCGGAAGAATTCAATACGATTATGACAGTAAGTATTTCTTGACTTTCTCGGAGTCGTAATGATGCCATTTCGGATTTACCAGAAGCAAAACCGTAGATGGCACTTTCTACGGTTCGGTAGGTTACAAAATTTACTAATGAAGAATTTTTATAAAGACCTGCAAGTATCGTTAATACCATTAATGATATTAAGTTGAGAGCAAGTTATGCTCAAGTAGGAAACGTTAACATCGGTGATTTTCCTGCCTTGGGATTATTCGGTGCAGCACAGTACGGTCTCAGAATGGTGTTGGTTTTACACAGCCAGGCAATGGTTCGTTGAAATGGGAATTAAGCACTCAAATGAACTTGGGAATTGATTTAGGCTTGTTCAATAATCGAGTAACATTCTCGGCTGAGTATTATAACAATGACGTATCAGGTTTGATTTTGGCAGCCCCAACGGCTCCATCTTTGGGTGTTCCAAACAATGCTATTTCCAAGAAACGTAGGCTCATTGTACAATAGAGGAATAGAATTAAACTTAGATTTTGAAGCCATTAAGAAAGGAGATTTTTCTTGGAATGTGAACGTAAATTTCTCAACTAATCAAAATCAAGTAACAGCATTAAATAAAGGAACTGATGGCATAGATCAACCAATCTTCCCATCACAATCCCCTTATCACATCATCACAGTAGGACAACCAGTAGCGGCATTGTATGGATATCAGAGTGCGGGGGTTAATCCTGCCAATGGAAATCCGTTGTTTGTGAAAGGTGATGGCAGAATAGTGCAGAGAAGTGTTGATAACGGAGTTTATTCATTTTACAGTGCAGAAAGTCCAGGTACGACTACCAACACTACAGGGAGCGGCATTATTGTCGGCTGATATTGCTAATGGTGGAGACAGAAGAGTATTGGGCAACACCAACCCAACTTGGTTTGGTGGATTCACTAATACGTTCAAATGGAAAGGTTTGGATTTAGAAATTTTCTCTCGTTTCTCGGGTGGAAACAGTATTTTGAATGTGACTCGTCAAGCGACTTTGTTAAATCAAGATTTCAATAATAACGGAACTGAAATTTTGAACCGTTGGACAACCCCAGGACAAATAACGGATGTGCCGAAAATGAGATTGAACAATGGTAACTTTATCAACTTTGCGGGTCAAGCTACCAGCCGTTTCGTGGAAGATGGAACTTTCTTCAGAATCCAAAACATTATCTTGGGTTACTCGTTACCTAAATCATTGTTAAACAAAGCAAATATTGGTATTTCAAATGTTCGTGTATTTGGGCAATTGCAAAATGCTTTTTACCTTCACAAAATATAAAGGCTTAGACCCCGAATTAAATGCCAGTCCTGGAAATGCAAACCAAACTTTTGGACTTGATTTCAACACGAACCCCCAGTTCAGAATTGTAACTTTTGGTTTAAATGTAGGATTCTAATTTATCAACTATTCATTTTAAAGATAAATACAAATGAAAATTATATCATATAAAAATATTATTGCTCTGGGATTCGCACTCACCATAGCATCATCATGTACGGTTACAGATTTGCAACCTACTGATGCACTTTCTGAGGCAACAGCTTTTCAAACACCCGAGAGAATCGAATTAACGGTGGCGGGAGTTTATGATGGTGCTCAATCGGGTTATTACTTGGGTGGACTTTCTGCGGGTGTCGTCAGGGGTTATCCTTTCGGAGCGGCTCATCTTCAACAAGGAGATTGCCGTGGCGAAGACATGGTAAGTGTGGCAGCTTTTTTACGGGGTAACCTACGATGCCGCTTACGATGCCAACACGCCCAATAATGGTTTTTACTGGCAAACCATTTATTCCTTAATCAACCGTGCTAACGTAGTGATTGATGGCGTTCGTAAAGCTCCCGTGGGAGGGAGTTTAACCGATGCGGTTAAAAATTCTTACGAAGGTGAAATGCGTTTTTTGAGAGCGATGGCTCATTTTTACTTGTTAGCTAACTTTGCCCGACCATTCGGGGATAATCCAACGGCAGCAAACGGAGGAGTTCCATACCGTGACCAACCCATCGGAACCAGTACGGGAGTTACGATTGATGAAGCCTCAAAATTGGGACGTAATACCGTGGCGGAATGTTATGACAAAATGTTAGCGGATTTAGATTTTGCTGAAACAAATTTGCCAGCCACTCGTGCCACAAACCGTATCACACGTGCCACAAAAGGAGCTGCAATCGCCATGAAAACCAGAATCCGTTTACACCAAAACAACTGGGCAAAGGTGATTGAAGAAGCCAACAAGTTGGTGCCAGCAACTGGTAATTTAGTAAGCCCAATCGGTAATTATACTTTGACGGCAACGCCAATTGGTCCATTCGGAGCGGGGAATAAAAACAATGTTGAGTCAATACTTTCGATTGAAAATAATGATGTGGATAATGGAGGCGTAAACGGTGCTGCACCTTCGATGTATTCAGCTTCTGTTTCGGGCGGTAGAGGAATTGTGGGAATTAGCCCGGTTATCTGGAATCAGCCCTTTTTCCCAGCAAATGACTTCCGTAAATCGGCTGAAATGGTTACACAAGACGGAGCCACTTCACCAGGTCGTGGAGCGATGTTCAGTAGAAAATATGCCGATGCAACGGCTCGTACGGATAACGCTCCCATTATTAGATATGCGGAAGTATTGTTGAATGCAGCGGAGGCAATTGCTCGTACCACTACGGGTGTGGATGCCAGAGCATTGGCTTTGTTAAATGCAGTCCGTAACCGTGCCGTTCCTGCGGGTACTGGTCGTTACACGGCTGCCAGGTTTTACCACGAATCAAGAGTTGGTTCAAGCCATCTTGAATGAGCGTAGAATTGAATTTTTAGCAGAAGGGATGCGTTGGTTAGACATTCACCGTTTATCGGCTGATGCTACTTCAACGGTAAAGGGAATTCCAGCAAAAGCAAGTCGTACACTTACGTTTACGAACCTTTATACGAATAATCCCGCAACAACTTTCACAATGCTGGCTGCCATCCCTTATGCAAATTTTAGATTTGTGTGGCCTCTGCCGATTGAAGAAATTCAGAACAATCCAACCTTGAGAACACAACAAAATCCAGGTTGGTAATTTGAATAAATATCAATTAAATTAATCTTTTGAAACAGGCTATTTCCCAATGGAGATAGCCTGTTTTTTTATAAAAACTTTGACAGAATTATCAAATAATAAAAACAACGATGCCTCAAATCTAAATGAAAGCATAAAGCATTTTTTGCCTTCTCACAAAATATTATTCTGCATTTATAGTAAAAAATACTTAATTCACTGCCTTTTCAGTACTT
Source organism: Arcicella sp. (assembly GCA_034519515.1). Lineage (GTDB taxonomy): Bacteria > Bacteroidota > Bacteroidia > Cytophagales > Spirosomataceae > Arcicella. The sequence continues at coordinate 36,084 of JAXHOK010000037.1, read as the reverse complement.
TCACCAAACATTATTGAAATAAAAATTGTTTTACTAATTAACATAGATACATCAAAATTTATTAATTTAGATGTCAGTTTTTAGAAAAGAGTTATTTCATCAATCAAATCAAAATAAAATCAAAATGAGAAAAAAACTACTAATGAGTTTTGTTTTTGTATTGGCACTCATATTTAGTGGGGTGGCACAGGACAGGACTATTTCGGGAAAAGTTACTTCTTCGGAAGACGGCTCACCGCTTCCAGGCGTGAGTGTGGGCGTGAAAGGCTCAACTAAAGGCACGGTTACTGGTGCAGATGGGACGTACAAAATTGGGGTTTCGGGAAGTCCGACACTAATTTTCAGTTTTGTGGGTTTCAAGAAAGAAAGTGTGGCGGCTGGTGCAAAAACTTCTTTGGATGTCGTGCTTGCATCAGATGCTTCTGAAATTGAAGAAGTAATCGTTACGGGTTATGGCGGTGCATTATCCAAAAGAGATTTTACAGGTTCAATTTCGAAGGTGAGCGGTAAGGATATTGAGAATGCTCCCGTTCAAAGTTTTGACCGTGCTTTACAAGGTCGTGCGGCGGGTGTTCAGATTACTTCTGCCAACGGTGTGCCAGGTGGAGCAGTTCAAGTGAGGATTCGTGGTGTGGGTTCTATATCGGCAGGGACAACACCCTTATATATTGTTGATGGAGTTCAACTAAATTCAAGTAATTCATCTAATTTCACAAGTTCCAATCCACTCAATTTTTTGAATCCAAATGATATTGAATCAATTGAGATTTTGAAAGATCGCTGCAGCTGCTTCAATTTATGGCTCACAGGCAGCTAATGGAGTTATTTTGGTAACAACAAAACAAGGTAAATCAGGCAAAACGAGCATTAATTTCAATTATAATTACGGCATCACAGAGCAGTTTAAACAACTTGACGTTTTAAATTCTCAAGAATGGATAAATGTTCGTACAGAGGCTATCTTAAACCAAAGCAGAGCCAGTAATCCAGACGCTCCTTTCGCTACGGCAAGAAGCAGTGCCTTAACTGGAATTAGATTAGCGGGAACTTTAACGGATGCTGAAATTAGTGCCTTACCAACTTATGACTGGCAAAAAGAAAGTTTTAGACAAGGTACATTGTCCACTTATGAACTTGCCATAAGAGGTGGAAACGATAAAACAACGTTCTCGCTTTCAACTTCTTACAACGGAGCAGATGCAAATCTAAGAAAAGTTGATTTTGAACGTGGAACCTTAGCACTTAACTTAGGGCACAAGGTTAATACCAAGTTGAGTATTGATTCTAAAATTAATATGAGTACAACCACTGCTAATGGTCAATTTGGTAGTCCAAACGGAGGTAGTTTTCTGGGTGCTGCGGCTTTTTCTGGGTCTTTGATGATTCCGACCAATCCAATTTATAACGAAGACGGTACTTATTTTGGGACCCCAAGCACAGGGGGAACGGCTGGTATATTGAACCAAAATATTATTCAAGTAGCTGATTTGAACACAATAAGGGCAACCATTAATCAAATGGTAGGAAACCTTAGTTTGACGTACAAGATTACTGATGGATTGGTGATTAAACCTTTTGTTGGTCTTGATTACCGTTTGATAAAAGGGTTTAACTTTTCTGACCCTCGTACTGCTGATGGATTTAATGTTCGTGGACGTACACAAAATCAGTATAATGAAAACATAAACATATTATCGAATGTAACACTAAACTACAATAAAAGTTTTGGTAAACACACCGTTGGATTCTTAGCAGGTGCAGAATATAGAAGCGATGTTAATGAAGGTGTATCTACAGTTTCAGAGAATCTGCCAACACCAGAATTTAAGTATGCCAGTTCAGCAGCAAACCCTATTTCAATTGGTGGGTTTTGGACAGGCAATAAGAAGTCGGCAGTATTTTCAAATGTTCGTTACGAATACGCAGGAAAATATTTGATAAGCCTTGTAGGACGTTATGACGGTTCTTCAAGATTTGGTGCAAACTACAAATATGCCTTTTTCCCGTCTGTTTCGGGTTCATGGGTTGCCAGTGAGGAAGAATTTTTAAAGACAAGTAGCCTTATTAATCTCTTAAAAATTAGAGCAAGTTACGGTTCGACAGGTAACGACCAAATTGGTAATTTCCCTTCTTTGGGTTTATTTGGCGGTGGTTTTGCCTATAATGGACAAGCGGGTATGGCTCCAGGTGGATTACCAAATCCTGATTTGAAGTGGGAAAGAAACGTGACACTAAATTTAGGTGTTGATGCGGGACTTTGGAATGACAGAGTTACAGTATCGGCTGACATATTCAGACGTGATAGTGAAGACCTTTTATTGAATCAGCCCATTCCAGTAACTAATGGTTTCACCAGTATTACAAAAAATGTTGGAAATATGCGAAATGACGGTTTAGAATTGGAAATTGGTTTTGTACCCGTTAAAACAAAAGATTTAACTTGGAAAACTTCTTTCAATTACACCATAATTGACAACAAGATTACTAAACTATATGATGGTATTGCTCCATTGCCTAACAAAGATAGCATAATTGCTCTGCCAGGAGATACTCGTTTTGCGGTAGGTTATCCTGCTTTTGCCATATTTAATACTGAATACGCTGGCGTGAATCCCGCTACGGGTCGTCCATTTTGGAATGATGCCAATGGAAATCCAACGTATCGTGTTCAAACTCCACGTGATTTGAAATATTTTGGTACGAACCAATCTAAATTCTACGGAGGGTGGACAAACAACGTTACTTACAAAGGTCTAACCTTAGATGTGTTAGTACAGTATGATTATGGTCGTTTCGAGAACAACGCACAAAATGCTTTCTTGTCAGAACTTGGAGGAAGAACTTTCAACACATTAAGAAGTGAGTATGACAAACGCTGGCAAAAACCTGGTGACATTACCAACGTTCCAAGACCATACAACGGTAATGCAGAATTGAATGGTTCTGGTAACTTTACTGGTACAAGAATGCTGCAAGATGCTTCCTACATTCGTTTGAAGCAAGTGTCGTTATCTTATGATCTTCCAAAGAAAATGACAACAGCCATGAAAATCCAAGGACTTCAGTTTTATGTGCAAGCATTCAACGTAATGACGTGGTCTAAATGGGAAGGATATGACGCAGAATTTATCAACTTAGGCAGTGGTAATAATGGTATTATTCCACTTTCAAGAAGTTATATCGGAGGAGTTAAATTGACATTCTAATCTTGAAATCAAACATGAACAAATATATAAAATTAAAATCTGCAACACTATTATTTGCAGTAATGATGGTTACTTCATGTAGTAATCTCATTGAGGTACAACCTCGTCAATCCATTGATTCAGCAACAGCATTAAGCAGTGGTGATGCCATCAATGCTGCGATGAACGGTGTCTATGATCGTTTTCAAAGCACAAATTTATACGGAAGAGACTTCTTAGCTATTCCTGATGCTTTGTCAGATAATGGTAGAGCTACAAACAAGTCTGGACGTTTAAATCCAGAATACAACAATCAGGTGGGTGCTCACTTTGTTAATTGGACAACTTCATATATTGCTATCAACCAATTGAACTTAATTATTGATGCTTTGCCAGAAATCAAGGATTTGACACAAGTACGGAAAGATGCTGTTGAAGGTGAAGCATCTTTTTTGAGAGCATTATTGTACCATAATCTGTTGCGTGCCTATTCTTATGATCCAGGTGCGGAAGTTGCCCAGTATAACCGTGGCGGTGTTCCTTTGTTATTAAAAGGTGTTCTTAGTTTGTCATCGGTGACTTTCCCAGCTCGTGCAAGTGTGGCAGACTGTTATACCCAAGTTATCAAAGATTTGGATAACGCTATTGCAAAAATTCCAAAGTCTTCTAACAACAGAGCACCAATTTACGCAACTCAAGGTGCGGCTCAGGCTTTGCTCTCAAGGGTTTATCTCTACAATAGAGATTACGCAAATGCGGCAAAATTAGCAACTGATGCACTTGGTTCAGGCGTTGGTAGATTTTTGAGTAACACAGCTTACATTGGCGGATTTAGAAGTCCCTCAAATCCAGAGTCAATGTTGGAACTTGTATATACAGTTCTCTGAAGAATCAGCTGGTGTAAACACTTCATTACAAACAACTTATACTACACTCTTTGAAGTGGGCAATCGTACAAGAACCGCTGGATTTGGTGATTTAGTTCCTTCTGCAACGCTTCTTGCAGCCATGGAATCTGAAAAAAATGGAACAGTAGTGTTAGACATCCGTCGTCAATTGTACGAACTTGGAACGGCAGGGCGTGGAACTGCCGCCATTGAATGTACTAAATTTATGGGTAAAAATGGCACAGCTAACCTTGATAACATCCCTGTCATGCGTATCTCTGAAATGTACTTTAACCGTGCGGAAGCTAATTATTTTCTTGGTAAGGAAACGGACGCACTCGCAGACTTAAATACTCTCAGAACAAGAGTTGGTTTGGCTGAACTAAAAGATTTGAAAGGTGCGGCTTTGTTAGCAGAAATTTTGAAGCAAAAAAGAATTGAATTTGCTTTTGAAGGACACCGTTGGTTCGATATGAAACGTTTGGGAATGGATATTGTTAAAATTCCATCAAATATCCCATTTACTGATTTCAGAATATTGGCTCAGATTCCAACAGGTGAAATTACAAATAATCCAAATTTGAAGCAAAACTTTGGGTACTGATTCTTAATAAAGACCACCATATATCTTGAAATTAATTATTGTCTTTTGAGAAATAAAATAAATATCACATGAAAAAAATATTAATCACATTAGTAGTAGGAATGAGTGTAATGCTCACATCTTGCTTTAAAGAACTTGACAAAGTTTTAGATGATAAAACTTACGTGGAGTTTCAACAAGCTATTGTTAGAACTGTTGCAGTAGGGAAAACATATCCTTTGATAGCCGTAGCGAATGGTTTAGGAGTAGTATCAACTCCCAGAATTAACTTAGTCGGCAGACAACGTGCAACCGATACACAGGTTAAATATACTATCGACCAAAATGAAAGCACCGCAAAAGAGGGTGTTCATTACAAAATCAATGATGGCGGAACAATAATTATCAAAGCAAACGAAAGTTTTGGAACGGCAAACTTTGAGATTCTTAGAGCTCCAGTTGTAACAGGAGACGCTGGAAAAACTTTTACTGTTGTTCTGATGCTCACTGATGGCAGTGATTTCAAAGCAAGTGAAAATTACAAGCGTATCGGTTATAGAATCACTCTATAATCAAACAAAACAATATTCTCTAAAAGAGGCTATTTCCCCAAAAGAAATAGCCTCTTTTGTTATCAAGCCAAATCTTATTTATCAAAAAACCACAATTTTATATTATTATAAAAATCGAATCGTTATATTTATTGTTATAAAAATGTAGAATTCACCAACCTCAAAGGTTTTAAAATCACGTTAAATTTATTATGAAAAAAAAAATTACTAAACTATGGTTCAGACGATTTAGTGCTTTGATGGTTTGCTTGGCTTTGCTGACAAATCATTTGAACGTACTGGCGTACAGTTCTGCACCGCTCGCCGATGTTACCATCACGGGTACGGTCTCTGAGAAGGATGAAAACGGAAATGTGTCTGCTATTCCTGGAGCTGCCGTTCGTGAAAAAGGTACTAAAAATGGCGTTTCTGCTAATGGAAACGGGCAATATTCTATCAAAGTCAAAAACGGGGCTACCTTAGTTTTCTCGGGTGTTGGTTTTATCTCCCAAGAAGTCAAAATCACCAATCAATCTGTTGTTAATATCGTTTTGGAAACCGATACCCAAAGTTTGGACGAAGTAGTCGTAACGGGTTATCAAAAAATTGACCGTGCCAATTTTACGGGTGCTGCTGTGAAACTGAAAACGGACGACATCAAAATCCCTGGTACAATTGACGTAGGGCGTATGTTGGAAGGACGTGCCGCTGGGGTTTCCGTGCAGAACGTTTCTGGTACTTTCGGAACGGCTCCTAAAATCAGAATTCGTGGGGCAACTTCAATCTCGGGGGAAAACAAACCTTTGTGGGTGATTGATGGTGTGGTTTTGGAGGACGTCGTAAATATTTCAAATGACGACCTTTCTTCTGGAAATGCTAATACTTTGCTCGGTTCTGCCGTGGCGGGTTTGAATTCGGATGATATTGAGTCTTTCCAAATCTTGAAGGATGCCTCGGCAACTGCTCTTTATGGAGCAAGAGCCATGAATGGTGTGGTGGTTATTACGACTAAAAAAGGGCGTATTCAACCCACTACGGTAACGTATAACAGCAATTTTGCCTTCACGCTTCGCCCTTCTTATGATGATTATAATATCATGAATTCCAACGAACAAATGGGGGTTTATTCTGAATTGGAACGAAAAGGTTGGCTAACTTATAGCGACGTTTCTCGCAGAGGCAATTCGGGAGTTTACGGGAAAATGTATGATTTAATCAGTACTTATAATACTGAAACTAAGCAATTTGGCTTGGCAAATACTGTTGAGGCTCGTTCTGCTTTCTTGCAGCGTTACGCCAGTGTAAATACGGATTGGTTTAAGTTATTGTTTAAAAATTCACTTACACAGGAACATTCTTTGAGTATCAATGCGGGAACGAGTGCGGCTCAGTATTATTTTTCGACTTCGGTTTATGATGATAGTGGTTGGACGATTGCGGACAATGTCCGTAGATATACTGCCACGATGCGAGCTAATTTTCAGTTAAGTAAAAAGTTGAATTTGGGTTTTATCACGGTTGGGTCTATTCGTGAGCAACGCACGCCTGGTTCGCAAGATAGAGTTAATAATGCTTTTCAAGGACGTTATGACCGTGATTTTGATTTGAATCCTTTTAGTTATGCTCTCAACACCAGCAGAGCTTTGACGGCTTATGACGAAAACGGAAATCTGGAATACTTCAAACGTGATTATGCTCCTTTCAACATCATTCACGAATCTGCCAATAATTTCTTGAACTTGGGGCAATTGGACTTGAAATTTCAGGTGGAAGCTCAGTATAAAATCAATAAATATTTGACGTATGATGCCGTAGGAACGATTCGCCAAGTGCAATCTTCTCGTGAGAATAATACTTACGAAAATTCTAATCAAGCCAATGCTTACCGTGCTGCCGAAAACGCCATTGTAAAACAAGGAAACAAGTTTTTGTATCGTGATCCCGATTTCCCCGAAGCCGAACCCGTTGTGGTGATGCCTTATGGTGGTATTTATCGAAAAAATGATGATAAATTAGTTAATTATTATGGAAGACATCAACTCAATTTTAATACTACCATCAACCAAGACCATTCGATAAATGTGTTGCTGGGGCAAGAGATTAAGTTTGCCAATCGTCAAGAAAATAATTTTATTGGTTATGGTTATCAGTTCGATAAGGGCGGTATTCCTTTTACAGATTATCGAATTATTAAACAAGGTTTGGAAAGTAATTTTAATTATTACGGTCTCCAAACTTTTCGGGATAGATTTACGGCTTTCTTCTCGAATGGTAGTTATTCTTATAAAAGTAAATATATCTTCAACGGAACGGCTCGTTTAGATGGTTCAAACCAATTAGGAAGAGCCACCGCCGCAAGATGGTTGCCCACTTGGAACGTTAGTGGTTCATGGAATGCCAAGGAAGAACCTTTTTTAAAAGACAATGATTTAATCAGTCGGTTATCGCTCAGAGCCACTTATGGACTAACGGCAAGTATCGGTAGAGCCAAAAATTCAACTGCTATTTTCACCAGTGCTGTAACGAACCGTCCTTATTCTAATGAAAAGGAATTAGCCATTGACATAGATAACTTGGCAAATTCTGAACTTACGTGGGAAAAGCAATTTGAAACCAACGTAGGCTTTGATTTGGGGCTTTGGAATAATCGTTTGAGTATTATTGTGGATGCCTATCAACGTAACGGTTTCGATTTAATTGGGGAACTCAAAACTTCGGGAATTGGCGGTGAGTTCTTCAAAAATGCCAATTATGCCGATATGAAATCAAGAGGTGTTGATTTTGGTTTGGCGGCAAACGTGCTTGACTATAAGGATTTTTCTTGGAAAACTAATTTTAATTATGGATTCAACTCCAACGAAATTACCAATCTGAAAAGTCTTCCATTAATTAATGACCTCACTCGTCCCGAGGGTGGACCACGACAAGGGTATCCAGTAAGAGGTATTTTTTCGCTTGACTTTCAAGGACTTAACGATAAGGGAATCCCTACTTTTATCAACGAGGAAGGCGAAACCAGCACCATTGTGGACGTGCAGAGTCAATCTATTCAATACTTGAAATATGAAGGACCCAGAGACCCCACTTATTTCGGAGGATTTTCAAATACTTTTAACTACAAAGCATTTTCTTTGAATGTATTTGTATCGTTTCAAGGAGGAAATAAAGTTAGATTAGACCCTGTGTTTTCGGAAGGAACTTTTGGCGGACTTGTTCAAAATGGCTACACTGATTTAGCTGCAACTTCGAGAGAATTTTCAAACCGTTGGGTATTGCCTGGGGATGAAAAAATCACTAATATCCCAGCATTTACTGATAGGCGGACTGATAATGTTCGTGAAAGTGCTGAGTTTCCCTTCACTGCTTACAATTTTTCATCCGTAAGAGTAGTAAATGGTGATTTTGCCAGACTCAAAAACGTGTCTTTAGCTTATACTGTTCCCGTTCCGATGGTGAAAAAAATGGGTTTGAAAGGGCTTTCCATCAGAGCATCCGCAGCTAATTTAATGTTGTTGTATTCTGACAAAGGCTTGTATGGACAAGACCCCGAATTTTTTGGGTCGGGCGGTGTGGCTTTGCCTCTTTCAAGACAAATAACTTTTTCACTAAAAGCGAGTATTTGATTCGATGTTCGATGTTGGTTTTTCGATGCTTGGAAGAGAAATCAAACATCGAATCCCGAACATCAAACATCGAATCCTGAACATCAAACAAAAGATTTCATGAAAAAACTAATTATATATTTAACTACATTCGGCTTGTTGGGTTTAACGGGCTGTGATGATTATTTAGACACCATCCCCGATAACAGAACGGATTTGAACACGCCCGAAAAAATATCGGAACTCTTGGTGCGTGCTTATCCAACTGCCAATTATTCAGCCTTTTGCGAATTGATGTCGGATAATGTGAGTGATAATTTCCCAGGTTCACCCCCAAGTCTCATATACGGAAAACCCTATTTATGGGAAGACGTTTTGCAGTTAGACCAAGATTCTCCGCAAAATTATTGGGCGGCTTGTTATGCTTCTATTGCGGTGGCGAATCAAGCATTGGAATCTATTAGATTATTGCGTGGAGGTCCAACCTTCAATCCACAAAGAGGCGAAGCCCTCGTGGCACGGGCGTATGCTCACTTTATGTTGGTCAATTTGTTCGCTAAGTTTTATGATGCCACAACCGCCGCCAACGACCCAGGCATTCCGTATGTAACTGAGGTTGAGAAGGTTGTCATCAAACAGTATGACCGTAAAACCGTTGCTTTTGTGTATGATATGATTGAAAAAGATTTACTGGAAGGTTTACCATTGTTGAGTGACCAAGTTTATAAAGTACCAGCTTATCACTTTACGACCAATGCCGCCAACGCTTTTGCTTCACGGTTTTATTTATATAAGAAAAACTATGATAAAGTTATTGAATATGCCAATAAAGTGGCAGGAACGGGCGGATTTGCCTTGAATATGAGAAACTGGATTGGTAATTATAGACCAAAAAGTTTTACAGAAGTTTCGTTTATCTATTCGCAAGCATCCGAGAAATCAAACTTGTTACTGTGTGAAACAGGTTCGTTTTGGGGCAGGTTTTATGCCCGTCAAAAATACGGATTAAGCGGTAGAGGAAATGGTTTGGGTCGGACTCTTTTTTTGGGACGTAATCCTTCGGGTGGAGATTGGGCATATTCTTTGTTTGGTAATGACCAAGGGACTTATTTACCAAAATATAATGAATATTTTGTAAGAGTTACTGCCAATGCTAATATTGGAAATGGGTATAACATGGTTCCCCTTTTCCAAACCGAGGAAGTGCTTTTCAATCGAGCGGAGGCATTGGTTTATAAAGGTGATGGAGCAGGAGCATTGGCAGATTTGAATACATTTTTGAGTTTGCGTGTTGGAACTACTCAAGCTGATAGGTCTATTGTTTACAATCCTGCAGTTCATACCTTGACGATTGCTAAAAATAATGCTTTTTATGGCACTACTAACTCAGCGGGAGCATTATTACAAACTATTCTTGATTTTAGAAGATGTGAATTTATGCACGAAGGAATGCGTTGGTTTGATATTTTAAGGTATAAATTACCCGTAACGCACAATATTTTGAGTGATGATGGTATCACTAATCGTAGTACAATCACACTTTCACCAACAGATAACAGACGAGTTTTACAAATCCCACAAGAGGCAAGTTTATCAGGAGTACCACAAAATCCGAGGTAAAATAATAAATATGAAATAGGAGATATAAAATATGAGTTCAATGCACTAATATTTTGTGTCTATTTTAAATTTATAAAAACATTAAATAAAATGAAAAAGATATTCATCCATACGTTTATATTAGCCTCAACAGTGAGCCTAATATTCTCTTGTAGTAGTAAAGTAGAAGATGTTTCACCCATTGTGCAAGGCTTGGGGGGCGAAGTACTGACCAAACAGCCCGTTGATACTTGGTTGGAAACCAATTTTTTGAAGCCCTACAACATCGAAGTAAAATACCGTTGGGATGCCAACGAATTACCCAATAAAATCTTAGTGCCTCCCTTTGTGTCGCAGGTTCAGCCCGTGATGGAAGGCGTGAAAGCCATCTGGATTGACCCTTACGAAAAAGAGGCGGGAAGTGATTTTATTAAGAAATTTTGCCCAAAACAGTATATTTTAGTAGGTAGTGCCAACTGGAATACGGATGGAACTATTGTACTCGGAACTGCCGAAGGTGGACGAAAAGTAGTGCTTTATCAAATCAATGATTTTGACAAAAAAGATGTGGCTGGGGTCAAACAAATGTTGCATACTATTCACCATGAGTTTGCTCATATTCTTCAACAAAATATTGTTCCTGATGTACAATACAAACGTATTACGCCAGGTTCATACACGTCCAACTGGTATAATGTTTCGGATGCGGAGGCTCTGGCAGCGGGTTATATTACACCCTATTCAATGCTTAATCCAGATGAAGATTTTGTGGAAATTTTGGCAACAATGCTTGTGGAAGGCAAAACGGCTTATGATGCCCGAGTAAATTCCGCTAATCCAACCGCCAGAGCAGCTTTGCGTAGGAAAGAGCAAATCATTAAAGATTATCTGAAAAATGCTTACAAAATAGATTTTGACCGTTTGCAGACTTCAACGCAAACTGCCATTGCTAACTTTACGAGATAATAATTAGTTGTTCGTATTTCGATGCTCGATGTTCGAGAGACAATCGGCAAACAGTCAACTGCTTACTAAATAGCAGAGCATTTTGATTTATAGTAATTTCTTAAAATTCACAGATATGAAAAAAATATTTATTTATATACTCTTTTTTCAATTAGCTTTTTTGTCATGTAAAAAAAGTGAGATTGAACCTTTATTTACGGAATCAGCCAATTTGAGAGCCGCCAACCAAATTGCGACTTATAAAAAACAACTATCCGATGCTCAGTATGGTTGGAGAGGAGTTTACTATCCAAACGGTGGGCAAGATGGTGGATATACATTTTACTTGAAATTTGATGATAAAGGTAATGTAACGATGTATTCTGACCTTGCTGGTTTTACTGCCGAAGTATCTTTCGTAACAACTTATCAAGTAAAAGCCCTGCAAAAACCAACCTTAGTTTTTGATTCTTATTCTTATTTACACGAGTTAGTAAATCCTGATTATAACGGAGGTACTGGTGCTTTGGCTGATTTAGAACTGTCGTATGTATCAGCAACAGACACTAAAATTGTTTTGAAAGGAATATTGAATAACACTCAAATGGAGCTTACTAAAATGACTCAGGTTGAGTCAGATGCTTTGACGAAAGGGGGATTTGCATCAACATTCAAAAGTACACTCAATTATATTAATGGAGGCTCTTTTTTATCATTAGTATTTCCAACAGGTGAAAAAACAGATGTCTTTGCAAATCTTGATACAAAGATATTTTCCATATTTTATGTACAAAATAATCAGGTAAGAACAATATCCTCAGCTTTTTCAGTAACGACTACTGGAATACAACTTCGTGAATCTGTTACCCTTTTTGGCGTTAGATTCAATGAACTCATCTGGGATGATGCTTTAAAAATATACTACATCAATGCGGACGGTAAGCGAATTAATTTTACTAAATCTAATACACCATTAGTACCCTTTGATTTAGCAATAGGAAATCTATTTTCATTTGTAGATTTTGACCCTACAATTTCAGGGCAAAATGCAGCTTACAAAACGGTTTTTTCTCAGCTTGCAACCAATATCCCAACGTTACCTTTCAGATTGACGTTGGAGTCTATCTTTTTCTCATTTAATACCACAACAGGGCAGTATGATTTGTTTATAATAGTCGTTCAAAATGGAGTGCGTTTTGCGGCGGTTATTAATTATAGGATGAATAAAACCACAGCACAGAACAGAACATTCACTCGAACGGGAATCAATGGGAATGCTAACCTTTTACTTACAAGTATAAAGCCATTGATAGATATTCTTGAAAAAGATACCTTTACTTTTGACTATGACCCAACCGATGGGCGGTTCGCTCTTTTGAAAAGTCTAACAACTCCAACGTTTGCTATGAAAGGAAGATTAGAGTAGTGGGGATTAGCTTTTCGTCATTGTTAGTATCTTTGCCATTAATACTTGTGAAAGCAAAACCCAAGCATAAAAATCTGACTATCAGATTTTTATGCTTGGGTTTTGCTTTATTTGTCGGAAACTACAAAATATCGGCTGGGAAATCCAAACATCGAAAAACGAGAAACGAACATTGAAATTTACTGCCGTTGTTGGTATTTTTTCTACCAACAACACTTGCGAAAGCAGAAGCCCAGACATAAAAATCTGATTGTCAGAATTTTATGTCTGGGCTTCTGCTTTTATACAAGTACCTTTCTTATTTTCTCTGTAAAGATGACAAATCAACTCCTTTCAATGAATCCATCAGTAACTGAGTTTTAAAATTTGCCATTTCTTCGGCAGATTTAAAACGACCTGTGCGTTTTTTTTCTGCTTTTATTTCGGTATTTTTATCTGCTATTTTCATGTATCAAATGTATTCTTTTTTAAGGAAATAACAAAGCCTTCGTAATTTTTATTTATTGTAAATTCTTCTAATCCGTTGCTGTCATATCCTTCCACAACAAATTTTTTAGAAATCTCATTCAATTCTTTATTAATCAATATCTGATAAGTTCTTGTACGGGCGGGTGAACTGCCTGTAAAACCCACATATGATTCTGGATATTGCTCTAAGAATTTTTGCAGTGTTTTGATAATAGTTGCTAATATAGTATCTCGGTCTCCATTATTACTTCGGGTTTCAAAATCCAATGTTCCATCACTCAATAAATCACCCATTGATAAACTGTAAAAATTCTCAATTGATGTTTTTTGATAGATGATTGTTTTGTTAATAACTATCTTCCCAACGCTTTTGAAATCATAGCGAAATGCGTCATCAAGTATTCTAAAATCATAAAAAGGATGCTCCATAGAATTAATTAGCAGTCAATTTAAACTCCGAAGTAAAGTGAAACTGAATATCGGGATTATTCTGAATATTCATCCTGAGAATCCAATCAGATTCTGCCAAAAAGACGTAATTTTCATCCTTATCTTGGGCGATATTTTGTCCTTTCAAACGCACAAATTCCGTTAATTTTTTGGGGTCTTCCGATGTTATCCAACAGGCTTTTGAAATATCACGGTGGTCGAAACGGCATTTTGCACCGTATTCATGTTCCAAACGATACTGAATTACCTCGTATTGAAGTTCACCAACCGTTCCCACAATTTTACGATTTCCTAATTGTGGTTGAACAAATAATTGAGCCACGCCTTCATCGGTTAATTGTTGGATTCCCTTTTCTAATTGCTTGGATTTCATGGGGTCGAGGTTCATGAGTTCCTTAAAAATCTCTGGTGAAAAACTTGGAATTCCTTGATACTGAATCACCTCACCTTCGCTCATGGTATCGCCAATTTTGAAATTACCCGTATCATAAAGCCCTACAACGTCCCCGGGGAAACCTTCTTCAATAACTTCCTTTTCCTGAGCCATGAAAGTGTAGGGATTATTAAAACGAAGATTTTTATCTAAACGGACGTGTTTATAAAATTTGTTCCGTTCAAACGTTCCTGAACAAACCCGCAAGAAGGCAATTCTATCACGGTGTTTAGGGTCAAGATTGGCGTGGATTTTAAAGATAAAACCAGAGAATTTTTTTTCTTCGGGTTGCACAATACGCACATCCGTTTGGCGTGCTTGTGTGCTGGGAGCAATTTCGGTGAAAGTGTCCAATAATTCTTGAATACCAAAATTATTCACCGCCGAACCGAAAAACACGGGAGCAACTTCGCCCGAAAGATATACATCACGGTCAAAGTCTGAATAAACGCCTTCAATCAGTTCAACGTCTTCACGAAGTTGATTAGCGTCTTTTTCGCCTACTCTTTTATCCAAAGCCTCCGTCCAAATATCAACCGATTCCACGTTTTTTTCGATGCGGGTTTTGTTGGCATTAAACAAATTCAAAGATTTATCATAAAGATTATAAACTCCTTTGAAATTTGCCCCAATGTTGATGGGCCAGGTTAGTGGGCGAACTTTGATGTTCAAGGTTTGCTCTAATTCATCCAAGAGATCAAAGGGGTTTTGCCCTTCTCTGTCCATTTTGTTGATAAAAACAATCACAGGCGTATTTCGCATTCGGCACACTTCCATCAATCGTTTGGTTTGTTCCTCTACACCTTTTACGCAGTCAATCACCAAAATAACCGAATCTACCGCCGTCAAAGTTCGGTAAGTATCTTCCGCAAAATCCTTGTGTCCAGGCGTATCTAAGATATTGATTTTGAGGCTATTATATTCAAAAGTCATTACCGAAGTAGCCACCGAGATACCTCTTTGGCGTTCAATTTCCATGAAATCGGAAGTTGCTCCTTTCTTGATTTTGTTAGATTTTACTGCTCCCGCCGTGTTGATTGCCCCGCCAAAAAGTAGGAGTTTTTCGGTGAGCGTGGTTTTGCCCGCATCGGGGTGAGAGATAATACCGAATGTTCGGCGTTTATGAATTTCGTTTTGTATCGTTGTCATATAAAAAATAAAAGACAAAATTACTCATAAAAAAACAAACCTCACAGCCTTGAAGCTATGAGGTTTGTAAGTCTGTATTATGTTGCAATAAGAATGACTACATTTTATTCAAATTACTCTTATTTCTACTATAAATGAAATAAACTACCAAACCAATCGCCATCCACAATAAAGCAAACTGCTGGGCTTTGCTGTCCAATAATGACATCAAGGCTACATTAGTAATAATTCCCAGAGGAGCAATAATCATCAAGGCGGGAGTTTTGAAAGGTCTATCACGGTTTGGTTCACGCTGACGCAAAATCAATACTGCCAAACAAACCATTGCGAAGGCAAACAATGTTCCGAAACTGGTCATATCACTCAGTACACCAATGGGAGTGAATGAAGCAACTATCGAAACTACAAAACCTACCAAGATTGTACTTTTCCAAGGAGTTTGAAAATTTGGGTGAATCTGACGGAAGAAATTTGGCATTAAACCATCTTTCGCCATGCCCAAGAATACACGGGTTTGTCCCAACATCATTACTAACATTACCGAAACCAAACCTACCGTTGCAGCGGTGGTGATAATAAATACTGCCCAAGGTTGTCCAACATGGTCAAAGGCAAAAGCAACGGGTGCTTTCAAGGCATCGCCAGTGATGTCTTTGTAATTAATCATACCCGTCAAAACCAACGATACTAAAATATACAAAACCGTACAAATAGCCAAAGATGCGATGATGGCAAATGGAATATCCTTTTTGGGATTAATGGCTTCACCTGCCGAGGTTGAAACTACGTCAAAACCGATATATGCAAAGAAAATAGCGGCTGCACCACTCAAAATTCCTCTAATACCGTAAGCCTCTTTGGAAGTACCATCAGCGTGTTCAACCATCTGAGGCTCAGGGATAAATGGATGCCAGTTATCAAAATTTACGAAGAACGCACCCGCAATAATTACGAAAATAACTGCCGATGTTTTCAGGATTACGATGATATTATTGGTGTTACGAGCTTCTTTGATGCCTTTTACCAAAATCCAAGTGACTAACCATGTAATACAAAAAGCGGGTAAATTGAAAGCAAATGAGCCGTCAGAGCCTTCCATGGTGGCATAAGAAAAGGGGTCATTGGTCAGGGTGGGCGGAATGGTTATCCCAAAGAGATGCAAGAGCTTATTAAAATATCCCGACCAACTGACGGCAACGGTCATTGCCCCCATGGCGTATTCGAGGATAAGTCCCCAACCGATAATCCAAGCAAATAATTCTCCGATTGTTCCATAAGCGTAGGCATAAGCCGAACCCTCTACGGGCAACATTGAAGCAAACTCAGAATAACAAAGGGCTGCAAAAACGCAACCAATACCTGCCACAATAAACGACAATGCCAAAGCAGGACCAGCGTGATAGTGGGCGGCTGTTCCCGTTAATACAAAAATACCTCCACCGATGATTCCACCAATTCCAATAGCGGTTAAGCTCCATTTACCCAGAACTTTATTCAATTTGTTGTTCTTGATGTCTGCTTCGTAAGCCGACATGGGTTTTTTACGCCAAATACTGTTTTCCATATAATTATTAGTTTGCTGGTTGATTAAGGATTTATCAGAATCTTATTTTGCAATAAGTATTCTAAGTTAATGAAAATTTGGTTGATTTCATTTTTAAAACATAAAAAAGAGCAAAGTCATATAAAACGGAAGTCGTCCTTAAAAAGGACGACTTCCGTAAATTTTAGTCTTACGCTTTCGTTACCACAGGCTCAACCGCCGCCTTCTTCCCACCACCAAAATCAATTACGATTGGGGCAGCTACGAAGATTGAAGAATATGCACCAAACACCACACCGATAAACATAGCGAATGAGAACCCTCTCAAAATATCTCCACCGAAGATTAACAATACCGTTACTACCAAGAATACCGTTGTGGCAGTCATTACAGTACGGCTCATGGTGCGGTTAATTGATTGGTTGATGGTTTTAATCATCAATTCTTTATTTGAAAGGTCGGCATCAATACCGATTTCCTCACGCATACGGTCAAATACTACCACGGTATCGTTGATTGAGTAACCTATAACCGTTAAAACCGCAGCAATAAATACTTGATCAACCTCCAATTCAAAACCAAATAAACGAGTGATTCCTACCATACCTAAAACTATCAATGCGTCATGTACTAAGGCAACAATACCGCCTAATGAATACTGCCATTTGCGGAAACGAAGCAAGATGTAAATAAAGATGGCTATGAGGGCATAGAAAATCGAAATAAACGATTGTCTCAAAATATCATCGGCAATGGTTGCACCTACTTTCGACTCTGAAACCACCTTTGGAGCTGATGCCGAGAATTGTTTTAAACCATTTTCTAAGGCTGTACGAACGGTATTATTTGCCGTAAGTGATTCATCTTCAACTAAATATGAAGTCGTAACTTTTAATTTAGTATCACCGTTGAAAGTTTTTACTTCCACACCTTTTCCTGCGAAATCATCTTTCAAAGCATCCTGAACAGCACTTGTTGAAACTGGCTTGCTGAATTCAACCACATAAGAACGTCCACCTTTGAAGTCCACGCCCAAGTTGAAACCACCTTGCATTACCAATACAATAATACCAACAGCGATTAATACAGAGGAGAAAGTGTATGAATATTTACGTTTTCCGATAAAGTCGAAATTGAAGTTTTTGAAAAGGTCTTTTGAGATAAATGTCTCGAAAGTAACTTCTTTTTCTCTACCAGCCTTGATAGCACGTTTCGCCATCCACTCCACCATGATATGTGATACATATACGGATGTAAATACCGAAGTTACCAAACCAATACAAAGCGTTACGCCGAAACCTTTTACCGAACCCGAACCAAAAATAATCAAGATAATACCGATAAGGATTGTAGTTACGTTACCGTCAATGATGGCAGAAAGGGCTTTTTCGTACCCTAATTTAATAGCTTCCATCAAACCTTTGCCTTTGTGTAATTCTTCACGAATACGCTCATTAATCAGTACGTTCGCATCCACCGCCATACCTAATGTAAGCACGATACCTGCGATACCTGGCAAGGTCAAAGCCGCTTGGATTTGTACCAAAACCCCTGCAATAAAGAATACGTTGATGAAAAGGGCAGCGTTTGCCATCCATCCTGGGTTTCCGTAATAGCCAATCATGAAAATAATCACTAACAATAAACCCAAAGCCATCGACAAATATCCTTGATTAATTGCCTCAGCACCCAGTGAAGGACCCACAAAAGCATCTTCCACAATACGAGTTGGGGCAGATAATTTACCCGATTTAATTACGTTGGCTAAATCTTTTGCTTGTTCAACCGTGAATGAACCCGAGATTGAAGAACGTCCACCTGCGATTTCTCCGTTGATATTTGGAGCAGAGTAAACATAATCATCTAACACAATGGCAATACGTTTTCCAACGTTGGCAGCCGTCATATTTTTCCAGATTCTTGCACCCGTTCCGTTCATTGCCATCGTTACTTCTGGACGACCGTTTTGGTCATAATCTTGTCCCGCATCCGTGATGGTTTCTCCGTCCAAAGCCGCTTTTTGACCTGGTAATTTTCTCAATACATCAAACTGGATGATTTCATCTCCGTTGGTTGCAGGAATTCCGATGGCGTTCCAATAAAAGGCAAGGTTTGAAGGAAACATCAAACGCACTTCTGGACGGCTCATAATTTCGTTGAAACGAGCCGTGTCTTTACGGAACACACCCCAAGTACGTTGCTGATTATCCAATGGGAAAAGCAATTTCGTCAAAGCCGAACCAGCCGTTGTGTCTTTCTTCGCCAATGAATCTGTTTTAGTCGAAGCTACTTTGTTTAAGCCTGATAATTGACCCGCTAAATCGCCTGTTTTGGTTGTATCAACCTTTCCAGTTGAAGCAGCCACAGCCGTTTTCTTGGCTTTTTCTTCGGCAGCTAAATATGTTCCCAAAGTATTCAGACCTTGTCCCCACTCGCCGATTTCAGCTACTTCAATGAACTCCAATTTTGAAGCCGCTGACAATAATTTTCTGGCACGTTCTGGATTATCAACCCCTGGCAATTCTACCTGAATACGGTTCGTACCTGGCAATTTTTGAATGTTTGGGTTGGCAACTCCTAACTTATCAATACGAGTTTGGATGGTTTTGTAAACACGGTCAACCGCTCCATCAATTTCATCATTGATTACTTTCTTCACCTGCGAATCCGTTGAAGAGAAGTTCAATTTCCCCACGTTGGTTGAATTAGCGAAAATAGAGGCTAATTTCTCATTTGGAGCAATTTTAGCGAAAGCCTCAAAGAATAGATCGTTGAAAGGCTTGGTTGAAGTAGCCTGAGCTTTTCCAGCCTCAGCAAGGGCTTTCTCGAAGTTTGGATTGTTACTTTTGCCCGATAAAGCACGCAAAATTTCTACGGGAGAAACTTCCAAAACCGCATGAAGACCGCCTTCCAAGTCAAGACCTTTGTGAAGGGCATACGTGGTAACTTCCTGCAAAGTGAAGCCTAAATAAACAGGCTGTTTCCAAAGAGAATCAATGTAATGAGTTTTTTTAGTGGGGTCTAATTGTCCCGTTTTTGAAGTGGCATATTTGATGGCATCTTCACGGACAGCACCCGCTTTCCAAGTAAAAGAAAGGAAAAATAAACATAAGGCTGAAATAATTCCAGTCAGCCAGAGAATGGCATTTTTGTAACGCATTGTTTTGGATTGGTTATTAGTTATCGGGAAATTGGTTAATAGTTTTAACCGCTCGAATAACTGATTTTAATTATAAAAAGTGAATAGTAATGACAGATGGATTATTACTCCGCCGTTGTCTGTGTCTTCACAGACTCGACCCGTGGCTGGTGTCCTCACCAGTCCACATTGGCGACAGCAAATTGGATTACGAGCTTACGCAGATGTGGACTGGTGAGGACACCAGCCACGGGACAACCCATAGCTAATCGAAATAATCAAGGGGCGTTGGTAACGATAATATGCTCGAAAAGAATTTCGAGATGAGGGAGACGAAAAGATAATTTTTGGGAGATTTGAGCCTTTTTCTGAGCACTCAAAAACGAAAATACTTGGGGTGTAAAGATAAAATCGTTCGCAAAATCAATCGTCACGGGGGCAGAAACTTGCATCACCGAAAGCTCAGAAACTGAACACTTTTCAGACTCCTTCGATTGTCCAGATTGTTCCGTTTTTGCCTTCTGAACCGCCTGTACACGCATTTGTGAAGCTGAGAATGTTTTACCAAAAACGGTAAACATCAGCATCAGCGACATCATAAAGACGCTAAACAAACGAGATATGTGGGAAGATTTTGGCATTTTGAACGACAAAAGTAGTACCTTTTTGAGTGTTAAGCCAAATTTTGTGCCAAATTTTTGATGGAATGATTTTTGAAAGTGCTACTTTTGAATAACAAATATTTAGAATCGTAAAATAAACGGTCAAACATGGTAGTAACACTGGAAAGGAAATCAAGAATTCGTGTGCGTTCAATGCCTAAAATTCCCGAAGCATTGGTTTATGAAACCTTAGACGGAAAACCTTTTTATTATAAAGGTTACAAAGAAGTATTGTCCCAAAAGAAAACCCTTGAAGAAATTATGGGATGTAGTACCCTGCAAGCTGAATTAGTTTCCTACATAATGGAAATGTTTTTTACTACAATAAAATCATCAAGCGATTAATATAGAATTTATTGTAACGAAATAGGTAATCATATTGACCACAGAAACAACTTATCTAATGATATTGCTATTTTTGAGAAATCGGTAATGACACCTGATAAAATCAATACAAAATATGCCGATGTTCCTGCAAAAGTAGTGGTTGAAATTGATATAAAAGCGGATATTTCAGATCCAGAAGATAGTGGTTATGTGTATCGCAAAACGCAAAAATTATTAGACTTTGGCACTGAAAAAGTAATATGGGTTTTCTCACTTTATGGCAAGGTTTTAATTGCTGAACAAGGACAAGATTGGATTACCAGAAATTGGGATAAAGACGTAGAATTGCTGAACGGACATACTTTCAATATAGAAAAACACCTTCGACAAGAGGGAATTATTCAATAAAATATCACCAAGATTAGCATTTGCTTGAGTGTAAAACATTTATCAAGCGAAAGCTGTTAATTTGAGCAATAAATCTTCTAAAATCATGGAAACAATAGAAAAAAAAATATTAACTCCCGAAGAAAGACAAGCCAATATTGATAGATTTATCAAACGTTGGAAGGAGGAAAAAGAGAAGTCTCAAAGAGAGGCAGAGGCTTATGCCAAAACGCCACAATTTAAAGAAACATTAAAAAGACTAAAAGAAGCTAATGCAAAAAGAGGAATCATTATTCCAGGGGTATAACTTTGAATATGAAGGAGGTATTAATAATGCTTACACTTTTCAAACAGCAACAAAGATTTCTTATTCGATTACGTTCAAACCTACTTTTTATTTGTTTGGAAAAGACTCTGTTTTCTCCCATAATACTTTTGAGTTTTCAATTGTAGTTTTGGTAAATCCAACCAATAAAACCCCTCCATTAGATAAATCCATCCCTCCAACAATTGCTTCAATTTTCAAGGATTTCTACGAAAATGCTCCCGAAACAATAGCAATTTATATTTGTGATTCTTCGGATGGTAGACAGCTATTGAGAAAAAGGAAATTCAACGATTTGTTCGAATATTACAAAGGAGAAGTGTTCGTAAAAATTGATGCTGGATTTAAAGAAACTGATGGTACAGAATATCCTGTATCTCTAATTATTAAGGGAACAAATCCATTTCGTACTCAAATATTTGACGAATTTCTGAATGTTGTAAATGGATATGGTGCTGATAAATAAAAAACAAAAAATGTTCAATTACTTAGAACCAACATACCTCAAAAACTTCATCCAAACCGCCCTTCACGAAGATGTGGGCGATGGTGATCATACTTCCCTTTCCACCATTCCAAGCACCGCCACAGGTCGGGCGAGGCTTTTGGTGAAAGATACGGGCATTTTGGCGGGAGTCGAAATGGCTAAAATGATTTTTGCCGAAGTGGATGCCCATTTACAAGTAGAAACCATTTTGCAAGACGGTGCATCCATCAACAAAGGCGAAATCGTGCTGACGGTGGCGGGTTCGTCGCAGTCCATTCTCAAAGCTGAACGTTTGGTGTTGAACTGTATGCAACGGATGTCGGGAATTGCCACTTACACGGCTTCGATGGTGAAATTGTTGGAAGGCACAAATACCAAACTCTTGGACACTCGCAAGACTACCCCAAATTTCAGATTATGCGAAAAATGGGCTTGTCGAATCGGTGGGGCGGTCAATCACCGTTACGCTTTGTTCGATATGATTTTGATAAAAGATAATCACGTGGACTATGCGGGCGGAATCCATAATGCTATTAATCAAGCACTTGGCTATTTAAAAACCACTGGGCGAGACTTACAAATAGAAATCGAAGTCAGAAACCTTGATGAACTCCGTCAGGTTTTAGAAATTGGGCGGGTGGATAGAATTATGTTGGATAACTTCTCGTTTGAAAATCTCCGTGAAGCCGTCAGAATTATTGATGGAAAATTCCTGACGGAGGCATCGGGCGGCATCAACGAAACCACGATTCGTGAATATGCCGAATGTGGCGTAGATTATATTTCGTGTGGTGCTTTGACGCATCACGTGAAAAGTTTAGATTTGAGTTTGAAAGCGTACTAAAAGATGGCACGCTGATGACGCAGATGCTTCGCAACGCAGATTTTCGCAGATTTTTTTATTAATTTTTTGATTAAAATCATGGTAAAAGAAATAAAATATCGAACTGGGAAATTGGTTAAACCTACTAACCAAATGTCTCCTGTTGAACTTAAAAAGTGGCAAGAGCAAAGTAAAAAGAATATAAAAGATTACCTTTTTTCTATTAATCAACCTTTGGTTTATTATTTAGAAGGTGTACCCGTTGCTGAATATGAGGACGGTAGAATTGAGAAATTGAGATGAATATATACATCATTGCTGGACCGCCAGGTATTGGCAAAAGTTCAAGTTCATTTGATTATGTTCCCGATGGAATATCAATTATTGACCAAGATTTAGCGGCTTATCAATATCGAAAAGATGGCTTTCAAGATTATCAGCAATTAGCAACATTTGGAGTAAATCAAAAAATTAAAAATCATCTGTTTGAGAAAAAAGACTTTGTTTTGGAACTCAATTTAGGCTTTCAGTCTCACTACGATTATTTAAAATCAATTGCATATTTTGATTCAGATAATCAAGTACATTTAATTCTTTATTTTACTGATAATATAGAGTTATGCCTGTTGAGAGCTGAAACGAGACATCGAAATGGAGGACATTTGGTAACCCCAGAAATTATAAAAGAAATGTACGAAAATACATTTCCTTTGTTCAGAGAAAATTTAGCTCTTTTTAAAACTATAAAATTTCTAAATGTTACAGATAAAAATATCGAAGAAGTTACCCTAAAAAATATTCCCAATTGGCTAAAAGACAATGATTTAATTCAGTATTTAGAAAATTGAAATTTAAAAATCTGCGAAAATCTGCGTTGCGAAGCATCTGCGTAATCTGTACGGTTCGACGCTTCGATGCCAAGAAAAACATACAATATGAATTTATTAGAAGAATCACAACGAGTTGGCTATGTGAGCCGTTCAGTGCCTTTCAAGGGCGGAGATTTGAAAGAACAAATCTTGAAATTAAAAAAAGAAAAAAATGCCGTTATTTTGGCTCATTATTACGTGGATGCTGAAATCCAGGACATTGCCGATTTCTTGGGCGATAGTCTCGGGCTGGCACAAGCTGCCGAAAAAACCGAAGCCGATATGATTGTCTTCTGTGGTGTGCATTTTATGGGCGAAACGGCTAAAATTTTGAACCCCAATAAAAAGGTAGTTCTGCCCGATTTAAACGCTGGTTGTTCATTAGCAGATGCCGCTCCGAAAGAAGAATTTGCCGCTTTCAAAGCAAAATATCCCGATGCGGTTGTGGTGAGTTACATCAACTGCACTGCCGATATTAAAGCCATGACGGACATTATTTGTACCTCTTCCAATGCCGTGAAAGTGGTGGAATCTATTCCTGCCGATAAGCAAATTATCTTCGCTCCCGATGCTAATTTGGGGCGTTACGTTGCCAAAAAAACGGGTCGTGATTTGATACTTTGGGAAGGGGCTTGTATTGTCCACATTGATATTTCTTTGGAAAAACTCAAAAATGTAAAAGAAGAAAATCCCAATGCTCTGTTGATTGCTCATCCTGAATGTAAGGAAATAATATTATCGCAAGCAGATTTTGTGGGTTCGACAACGGCTCTTTTAAATTTTGTTAAAACCTCTGAAAGTCAGGAGTTTATCGTGGCAACCGAAGCGGGAATTTTGCATAAAATGAAGCAATCCGTCCCCGATAAAAAACTAATTCCAGCCCCTGCGAATGAGAAAAACTCGTGTGCGTGTTCGGAATGTCCGTACATGAAAATGAACACGATGGAGAAATTATACAACGCCATGTTTTATGAATTACCCGAAATCCACGTTACCGAAGAAGTACGTGTGCCAGCGTTGAAAGCCTTGAAGGCGATGTTGGAGATTAGTAAGTAAAGATTGTCAGTCGCTCGCTAAAAACGAGCGACTGACAAAATAATGTCTATTTTACTCTTTACTCGGCTTAATGACTTTCATTTGAATTATATCTACTAAAAAAGCAAAAGCCATTGAGAAATAAATATATCCCTTTGGAATTTCAAAGTGTAGCCCTTCTGCCAAAAGCGAAACCCCAATTATCATCAGAAAACATAATGCCAAAATCTTGAAAGAAGGGTGCTTTTGAATAAACTCGCTAATGGGTTTGGAGGCAATGAGCATAATAAGCACCGTAACGATAACGGCGGTGTACATCACCCAGAGTTGCTGCACCATGCCAACCGCCGTGATGATAGAATCTATCGAAAATACTAAATCCAAAACAATCACCTCTGATAATAATTTGGAAAAGGTACTTTTTTTATCAGCACTAATATTTTTATTGGTATCAACCTCTGTTTTGTGATAAATTTCTTTGGTACTTTTATACACCAAAAATAGCCCTCCAAGTATCAGAATCAAGCCTTTTCCCGTAATTTCTTTGCCCAAAACCGTAAAAAGTGTTTGGTCAAGTTTCAATATCCAAGAAATAACGCCCAACAAAGCTAAACGCATAGCCATTGCTAAACCGATGCCCCAATAACGTAATTTATCTCGCTGTTCGATGGGTAATTTATCCGCCAAAATGGAAATAAAAATAATATTATCAATACCTAATATTACTTCTAAGGCAATTAGGGAAAGTAGTGGAATGATAGCTTCTACCATGATTTTTGGTTTTTGGTTATGTGAAAATCAGTAAATGAGCATTGAGGTATTTTGTTGGAAAATTTGTGCCATGCCTAATGTAGTTCATGCAATTGTTGCAATATATAACCAATATTGGAAAAGAGGAACAAAAGCAAGAGAAAAAGCCCTCCATAGTGATTCCAGTGATTATTTATCACGGTAAAACACCTTGGAAGAAAACAACCTTCAAAAGTTATTACGGTTTTCCGCACGAGAGTTTGCATAAATTCATGCCCGAATTTGATTACCTTTTGTTTTCGCTGAACAGTTGGGAAGATTACCAAATTGCCAATTTCAAAAATGGATTTCTCAGCACAGCGGCGATGTTATTGAAACATTCGAGAGATGAGAAGGAGAAATTTCTGAAATTAGAAGAATTTTTGGTAGAAAAGCTCCAAGTCTTGGATGATGCCCACGAGGAGGATTATATCAGAACTGTATTCTTGTACATCGACAACGGTATTAGCTTGACACGGAAGGATTTAATGATTAGGAACGGGGAAATAATAAGTGGATGAATTTTTAAATGTTATTTTTTGTGCCAATCAAGGCGATAAAACCGCAGTTTAGCATCGCTAAATGAGGATTTTATCAACGTAGAGTGGTGCAAAAAAGGGCATTTAAAAAACGTCTACTTATTGTTTTTCAGTTCCTTATATTTACCAAGGTTTCAAAAGAAGTAAATAATATTGCCATGACAATTGCAGAAGAAATTAGAATTGAAGAAAGAGAAATAGTTACTAAAAATACTACTTTCAATTATGTAAAAGGGCTATGGAAGAAGGGGCTTCAAGCTGATTTTATTGCTGATGCTTTTTCATTGCCAATTCAGAAAGTAGAAGAAATTATTCAGAAAATTCAGGCTTCTGAAAACTGATATTTACGCATACCCACAATACTCAAAAAGCCAATTTTACTTAACACAAATAAGTAAAATTGGCTTTTTGAGTTTACTTTTGTTGGAGGGAAATAAACCACAAATTAACCATGAAAAAAATAACAATCTTAGGCGGAGGAGAAAGCGGCGTTGGTGCAGCACTATTGGCAAAAGCAAAAGGATTTCAAGTCTTTTTGTCGGATAAAAGTTTGCTATCCGATAAATACAAAGAGATTTTGGCTCTAAACGATATTCCTTTTGAAGAAGGACAACACACCGAATCTCAGGTTTTGTCGGCGGATGAAGTTATCAAAAGCCCAGGAATTCCTGATAAAGTGGAATTAATCAAGAAATTACATTCTTTGAAAATCCCCGTGATTTCGGAAATTGAATTTGCCGCTCGTTATACCAAAGCAAAAATCATTGCCATTACGGGCAGTAACGGGAAAACAACTACCACACTTTTGACTTATCATATCCTGAAAAATGCGGGTCTCAATGTTGGACTTGCGGGCAATGTGGGCGAGAGCTTCGCCAAGCAAGTGATTAATGATACTTTTGATTATTTTGTCTTGGAACTCAGTAGTTTTCAGTTAGATAATTGCTACGATTTCAAGGCGGATGTGGCAATAATTCTCAACATCACCCCCGACCATTTGGATAGATATGATTACGTTTTTCAGAATTATATCGAATCAAAATTCAGGATTCTTCAAAACATGACCGCCTCTGATGATTTTATCTATTTCCAAGAAAGTGAGGCTTTGGCGGGTGAATTAATGAGGCGTAATGACTTAACGGTCAATAAGTTGTCAATTTCATTGTCTGATAAAGTTACAGAAGGCGGATATTTAAAAAATGAAATTTTAACCGTAAATTATAAAAATGAAACCTTTGAATTTCCACAAGCTGAACTGCCCATCAAAGGTTCGCATAATGTGATAAATTCTTTGGCTGCCATTTTGGTCTCAAAGTCTTTGGGGCTTGGAAATGAGCAAATTACGGCTGGTCTAAAATCCTTTCAAAGTGTTGAACATCGCCTTGAACCTTGCGGAGAAATCAAGGGCGTGCAGTACGTTAATGATTCAAAAGCGACCAATGTTGATTCCGTTTTTTACGCTTTGGGAAGTTTTACTGAACCCATCATCCTCATCATGGGGGGCGTGGATAAAGGTAATGATTACCGCCAAATTGAAAAATTGATAGAAGAAAAAGTGAGAGCTCTAATTTGTATGGGAAAGGATAACTCGAAACTGTTAGAATTTTTCGGTAAGAAAGTACCCATGATTTTTTCGGTAGATAGCCTGCAAAAAGCCGTACAACTATCCGCCGATTTGGGTTCGGAAGGTGATGTAGTATTATTATCTCCCGCCTGTGCGAGTTTTGATTTATTTAAGAATTACGAAGACAGAGGACGGCAGTTTAAAGAGGCAGTTTTGTCAATAAGTTATAAGTGATTTTAGTACACTGTTTAATAAGTTATTGGGATTTGAAAGAACTTTCGGGAAGTAACTGAGAGATTCACTTCCCGAAAGTTTTTTTTACTTTCGGGAAGTTGAAAAACTTATTAAACAGTGTATTTAGTCATAAGTCGTAAGTTTTTACCTAAAAATAGTGGCCGCAAACTTATGACTTATGACAATACGACTTAAAGACTCCATCTACCATTTAAACCCAGGCATCACGAAGTAAAAAATATCCCACCAATCGTCGCCCCGTTGCATATATAGTTTGTAACCTCCTTCAAAATGCACGGCTTCACCGTTGTCCAACATTCCGTCATATCTAACCATTCCTTCGGCAAAACCCATACCGTTACCGTCTTCCAAGAGGTCGAAGTTTATCTCTTCAATTGTATATTCTCCGTTTTTAAATTCCTCAAAAGCGTCAAAAAATAAAGACATTTTTTTGAATAAATCCTTGATTGTCAGCACTTTACCATCAGTAGTTATCATGGGGTCAGCGAGTTCGTAGCTCTGTTCTGTAAACTCACGGGCAAACCACTGTTTCATAAAGCCTTCGGTATTTCGGGCGATTTCGGCTCGGTCGTTGAGGTGGAATTCTTCGTAAATAAAATTACAAATCGTATTTTCAACAAATTCTTTCTCTACGTTTTCAAGGAATAATTCTTCGGTAATAAATTTATAAATCACGGCATCATCATACGGACCATCGCAGACGTTCAGCATAATACCATTGCTTTCCAACAAGGCATTCGCTCGGTCTAATTCCACCGTAATTTCGGCAGATTTCATGTCTTCGACTTTCTTGAAATAGGGTTTCCCGATTCTTTCAAAAACCGTAACTTCTTCACCCTTGCCATGATTCGCCTCAAAAGCCATAATTTGCTTCAAAAACTGATTTTCAATTTCGGGCGGTAAAGTCCCGTTTGAACGCATGATAAAATCATCCCCAAACTGCATTTGGAGCTTTATTTTCATGATTTCATTCTCAATACTGAGTTTGTCTTTATCTTCTTCGGACAAATAATTGTCCTCTTCTTCGTCTTCGTTCATACAGGTATATTTAATGATTAAAGTGGAATGATAATTTTTTTGCCCCCGTGGTTGGTGTCCCCACCAAACACACGTGCGAAAGCAATATTGGTTTGTGTGCTGACGCAGATATGGTTGGTGAGGACACCAACCACGGGGTGAAAGTCAAATTTACTTTCTGTAATCCAGAGGTGGTTTTCTGTCACCCGCTAACGATTTGTAAATGAACTCCTTAGCTCCACGGCGGTCATATAATTCAGTCTTTGCTTTCTCAATAATGTTGGTGTTTTGGTAAAGATTTTGAGCCGTCAGAGCAATCGTTTTGGCGGCATTCATCATACCTTTGTGTCCAATACTCATGCCATTGCAGGCAACCGCTTGCCAACTGTGGGCAGGCACGCCAGGCACCCACGTAGCGGTTGATAATCCAGCCGTTGGCACAACCCAACTAACATCCCCAACGTCTGTAGAGGCAGGAAATGATAGCCCAGATTGGTATGATTTCACAATATTGGCAGTCGAAATAGTAGGATTACTTTGCGAGAAGACAGTTTTTTGCAATTTTTCAGCAAAATCATTTTCTTCGGTTGAATATTTTACGCCCCCTACTTTTTCAAGGCTTTTTTGCATTTCTAAAGCTAAAATTTCATTCGGTAATAAATTATAAAGTCCCGCCAAAATTTCGTATTTAATTTTGGTTTCCGTGCCTAATGCCCCTGCTTCGGCGGCTTTGATGATGCGTTGCCAAGTTTCTTCCAAACCTTTGGCGGACGGGTGCCGCACCGTGTATTCAACCATGGCGTAATCGGGAACAATATTAGAAGTTAACCCCCCATTTTTTATTACATAATGAATACGTGTTTCGGGCGAAATATGTTCCCGCATCAAGTTCACCATATAATTCATTGCCTCTACGGCATCCAAAGCCGAACGCCCTTTTTCGGGACTTGCCGAAGCGTGGGCTGCCAAACCTTCAAACGAAAAATTGGCAACTCTATACGCTAACGATGAATTGGGGCTGGCATTGTTATCATCGCCAGGATGCCAATGTAAAACGGCATCCACATCCTTGAAAACACCTTCTTTTACCAAGTACGTTTTCCCTCCGCCCGCACCTTCTTCGGCGGGCGTTCCGATTAAGCGAATTGTACCTTTGAGTTTAGAATTTACTAACCAATTTTTAATCGCCACTGCCGAAGCTACCGACCCAACACCGAACAAATTATGCCCACAAGCGTGTCCATAAGCATTGGGATAGAGGGCTTTACGAAATGGAACAGCCTCTTGCGAAAGTCCAGGCAAAGCATCCATTTCTGCCAAAATCGCAATAACGGGATAACCACTTCCGTAGCTGGCAATAAAGGCTGTCTGCATTTCGCCCACGCCTTTTTTGATGGTAAAACCTGCTTCGCTGAGTTCCAAAATCAGGGCTTCGGAAGTCTTTGATTCTAAGTAGCCAGGCTCGGCATATTTCCAAATTTTATCCGAAAGTTCACTATAATGCGTAAATTTTTGGTCTAAAAAAGTGGGAATATCGCTTTGGGCAAAAGTGATTTGAGCCAACAATAACAAACAGAACAATTTTAATTTCATGGATAGTTTTTATTAAGCGAATAATTCATGTTTTGTAGTCAAAAATAACATTTTATCTCTAAAAACTCAATGATTTTACTAAGGAACGGTGAAATAATAACTTGTAAAGTTTTATCCTAAAATTGTAATTTCAGTAACGGCACAATTTGGCACAATTTCTGACCATAAAAAGTACTCAGAAGTAGAAGAATCCATCACTTGGCTAATGGCTTTTCAAGTGGGACAACTATAATCTCGACCAGCAGCTACAAAGGTATGAAAGATATGAAAGTGGTGGAGGCAGTTTATAAAGTAGCAAGGACGAGGAAACGGATTTCGGTGTGATGTTGATTTTAGGGATTAGGTAGTTGGAAAATAGCCTATCAGTAAGTATTCTTAAAATCCTTAGTAACTGTGGAATAATAACCGCTTTGGCGGTCATTATTCCACAGTTATCAAAAATTTTTTCAAACTTTCTTCAATATTTTCATATTTGCATTTGAGTGCTACTTCTTTATATTTGTTGTTAAAGCTATTGGTTTTGTACTACAATTCCAACTACTTCAAACCCAAATCCTCCTGAATATCAGACACTTTCGATTTCAGACTTGACAAAACACTTTCAAAATCTTCCGCACGAGTAAGCGGAGCATTTACCGAAACGTAAAATTTAATTTTGGGTTCTGTTCCCGACGGACGAGCTGACACTTTCGTGCCATCCGCTAAAACTAACTGAATTACATTGGATTTTTCCATGCCTAAACCTTCGGGAATGATGGTAACAACTCCTGTTTTGAGGTTTTTAGAGGTCAAATTATTATAATCCAATACCGTGATAGGTTCAGAACCTACTACCGTTGCGGGGATATTATTTCTCAGATTAACCATCATTTGTTGGATTTCTTCTGCTCCTGCCTTGCCCTTTTTAGTTAATGAAATTAAGCCTTCATAATAAAAACCATTTTCCATATACATCTCTGTCAAGAAGTCGAACAAAGATTTTCCGTTGTCTTTGGCGTAGGCGGTCAGTTCCGCAATCATCGCACAGGAAGCCACGGCATCTTTATCACGAACGGCATCACCAATCAAATAACCATACGATTCTTCGCCCCCGCCAATGAATTGTTCTTTGCCTTCTAATTCCCGAATTACAGCAGCGATATATTTGAAACCAGTTAAAGTATTGTAACACTTAACTCCCTGATTTTCACACATTTTATCAATAATATTGGTCGTAACAATCGTCTTAGCGATGAATTCTTTACCCGTCAATTTTCCCGCTTTTTTCCAAGCACTCAACAAATAATAAATAATCAAACTCGCCATTTGATTTCCGTTCAAAAGCACCCACTCACCCGCAGGATTCTTTACGGCTGCTCCCACACGGTCAGCATCGGGGTCGGTGGCAATCACTAAATCGGCATCCAGTTCCTTAGCTTGTTTCATGGCTAATGACATGGCTTCGGCTTCTTCGGGGTTTGGATAAATCACCGTTGGGAAATTACCATTGGGTTCAGCTTGGGATTCAACCACACTGACATTTTCAAAACCAAGCATTTGTAGAGCCTTTGGTACTAATGTTATACCAGTTCCGTGGATGGAAGAGAAGACAATTTTCAAGTCTTTTTGACGTGAAATAACCTCGGGATTGATGGAGTTATGCTCAATCGTTTTCAAATATTCAGTGTCCACTTCTTCGCCAATCATGGTGATTAAATCAGGATTTCCCTCAAACTTAATTTCATCGACTGACTGGATTTTATTGACCTCCGCCACGATCCCTTTGTCATGCGGGGCAACCACCTGTGAACCATCGTTCCAGTATGCCTTATAACCGTTATATTCCCGTGGATTATGTGAAGCCGTAACCACCAAACCACCTTGACAACCCAAATGACGTATGGCAAAAGACAGTTCGGGCGTAGGGCGTAACCCACTGAATAGGAACACTTTAATCCCATTTGCCGAAAAAATATCAGCGGCAACCCGTGCAAAATAAGGTGAATTATTCCGTGAATCATAAGCAATGGCAACGCTGATATTTCCAGTAGGGATATTCATGTTTAGGTAGTTAGCAAAGCCCTGTGTGGCACTTCCAACCGTGTATTTGTTCATGCGGTTGCTGCCCACGCCCATTTCGCCACGCATTCCGCCCGTGCCAAATTCGAGGTCTTTGTAAAAAGAATCCGTCAGGTCGGTTTCTTTATTTTCATCCAATAATTGTTGGATTTGGGCTTTGGTATCGGCATCATAGTTGCCAGCGAGCCAAGTGTTGATTTTAGTTTGGGTAAGAGCGTCTAATCCTGTGGACATAGTATTGGGAGATTGGTTTGTTTATTTTCGGAGAATTTACCAAAAAATAATGCCACGACATATCAAGGCATCTTTTATGAGTAAAGATACAGAAGTTGTTTCGAGAAAATGTAAAGTGGATTCAGAAAATGTGGTTGAAGTATTAGCTGAATAAGCCTATGAATATAAAATTTAGATTCATTCCAAATAATTCGCATCATACAATTCATTATTTTTGTACCATGAGAACAGAAGTAAATATTAATGCAAACATGCTTACTTGGGCAATTGACCGAGCTGGATATGAATTGCATGATTTTACTGCAAAAACACCTAAAATTCTTAGCTGGATTGAAGGCACAAAAAAGCCCACTGTAAAGCAATTGGAAGATTTTTCAAAAAAAGTCCATATCCCTTTTGGCTACTTTTTCCTACAAGAACCCCCCAAAGAAAAATTACCATTTCCTTTTTTTAGAACTAATAGTTCGCAAACAACAAAAGTCAATGTTAATGTTTACGATACTATATTATTAGTTCAAAAAAGGCAAGAATGGCTAAAAGATTATCTTAAAGAAAGAGAGTTTGAAAATTTACCATTTGTTGGAAAATTTAAAGATAAGTTTGATGTAAAACAGATAGTTTTAGATATTAGGAAAACACTTGGATTAAATGAAAATTGGGCAAATCAGTTTCCTACTTGGGAAAAAGCGCTTGATTACTTAACCATTCAAATTGAAGATAAAGGAATAATAATGATTTTCAATGGGGTTGTGGAGAATAACACAAGCCGACCAATAAAGGTAGATGACTGTCGTGGTTTTGTTTTAGTTGATTCAATTGCTCCTTTTATGTTTATTAATAATGCCGATGGAAAAGCCGCACAAATGTTTACGATTGTACATGAATTAGCTCATATTTGGACAGGTCACAGTGCAGGTTTTGATTTTAATAAACTGCAGCCAGCTAATGACCCAATAGAAAAATTGTGCGATAAGGTGGCTGCTGAATTTTTGGTTCCAGAAGATTCTTTCAATGAGATTTGGAGGCAAAATCCTAATATCAAAGTTGTTTCTAAATATTTTAAGGTTAGCGAAATTGTCATTGCAAGACGAGCATTAGATACTAATAAAATCACAAAAAAAGAGTTCTTTATTTTTTACGAAGAATATAAAAACCAGCTATTTTTCAAAAAAGAAAGTCAAGGAGGAGGGGGGGATTTTTATGCTACTGCTAAGAAAAGAATAAGTATAACCTTTGCAGCTCATATTAATAATGCCGTAAAATCAGGAAATCTTTTGTATCGTGACGCATACAAATTAACAAATTTGAAAGGCGATACGTTTCAGACTTTTTTCTCCAAACATTTTTAATACGAATGGCAATCTTTATCATTGACAGTAATTTCTTTATCGAAGCTCACCGAAAGAGTTACCCTCTGGATGTAGCTTTTAGTTTTTGGAATAAGGTTAAACAATTGGCTGATGAAGGAAAGATTATAAGTATTGATAAAGTAAAAAATGAGTTATATGACAAAAATGATGCGTTAGAAGAATGGTGTAGAGCTAATTTACCAGAAGATTTTTTAAAGAATCATCGGAAGTAATGAATTCTTATAGGCGAATTTCAGAGTGGGCGATTTCCAAAAATAATCATTATTCTCCAAGTGCTATCAGTGAGTTTTTAGACAGTGATGAGGCTGATGCTTTTCTAATTGCTTATGCTTTACATGATTTTAATAACAGAATTTTAGTTACACATGAAATCAGTCAGCTCTAATTAAACGTAAAGTAAAAATTCCAGAAGTTTGTAATGCTTTAAATGTTACTTTTTTAAATGTAATGGATATGTTTAGATATCTACAAGAGACTTTTTAAACTTTCAAAGTATTTTTAGGTAAAAAAGAGCCAATTTTATTTTTTCACTAAAAATAAAATTGGCTCTTTTTTATTTTCACTTCCTCACAAACCCATAAGCACAGTGCCGACAACCACTTTTACAACAATATCCTCTTTTTTGATGATAAATTTCTGTAAAAACGATGAAGCCTTCAGGAGTCATATAAAAGTCTTCGGGGAGAAGTCCTTTGGGAGTGTTGATTGATTTCTTTTTAGTAACAATAGCCATTTTTTATGAAACGGTGCAGATTTTAGCACTTGTATCAATTGAACTACCATTTTGGAAAAATGTTCAAATTATCGTAGATTTGAGGTATTCATACATTGCAAATGAGCGAATTTTACTCTAAATATTCTTCTAATTATCAACCCTCATACGGGCGAGTAGGCAACCGTGTGTTTACTACGGGTTCGCTCTATGGTCATTTCTGCAAAATTCATCGCATCCTTTCCGTTTTTGTACAAATTCTGTACGTCATTAGCCTTTTTGGGATTAGTTGATTGTTGAAGTTTTGAACGGGCGGCCCTGCCATTTTCAATGCTGCATGTGGCAGGCATGGTCGCTATTCGTCAGCTCTGGTATTACCTGATGGATTCGCACTATCGCTTTGGCAATTTACCGGTGGAGTTTTTTTACGAGTACCGCAAAGACGCGCAAGCCTATTTAACCCTCGCGTTGGTGATTGCCGGTTACCGTTTTATTGTGCGGCGCTTGCAGGGTGAGGCGAGTTATTTGGCCGATAGCGCCGAGAGTGAAACCGCTGAGCCGGATGTGCCACCCGAGCGCCTGCTGATAAAAAAAATTAGGGCGCGAATTTTTAATCCAGACTAACGATATCGAATGGATTGAAGCCTCGGGCAACTACGCGAATTTGCATATCAAAGACAGCGTCTACCCTATGCGCATCACCATGGACAAGTTGGAAAAATTGCTGCCTGATAATTTCATCCGTATCCATCGCTCCACCATTGTTAATTTGCAGCAGATTCAGGAAATACAGGCACTGGATACCGGCGACTATGAAGTGACCTTGCACAACCAAATAAAACTCACACTCTCGCGTCGTTATCGAGAAAATTTTAAAGCCTTGTTAAGTGTGGGGTGAGTGCAGGGCGAGTTAATAATGTAAAGCATGACGCAACCCCAAAAAATCTTAGCTGAGAAATATGTATGAATTTGGATAAATCAAAAAAACGTATCGCCAAGCGCGCCAAAATGGGCTTTCAGGGGTATCCCCAAATTTCCATAAGCTACTCGGGCAAATCTTCCGATCATGCGGATGAAG
>JAXHOK010000032.1:0-8846 GCA_034519515.1 Arcicella sp. | reverse complement strand
TTAAAATTAGTCCAAGTAGAGTATGAAATATATGAATCAATCCGAAGGAGGTATTGGACAAAGCCTTGAAAAATTATGGAACATTAAGTGCTACCGAAAAGAAGGTTTTAGGTTTAATAGCAGCGTTGAATACTACTAAACAAATAGCGAATGAATTGTTTATTTCTTTGAAAACAGCAGAAGGGCATCGTTTTAATATTAGGAAAAAATTATGTTTATCACCCAAAAATAGTTTGACCGAAATAGCCATATTTTGACAGAAAGAATAAATTAGAAGATAATCTCAAAATTTAAGGGGTACTACCTATTGACAATGTCATTAGAAACAGCATACCTTTGAAATAAGTAAAGCCCACCGAAGTATGAAGACCATTGGTGAGCTTTATGAGTCTTAACTTTTAACAATTAAAACTTTCACAAAAGTATGAAAAAGAAAGCATTTTTCAGTTTATTTGTTGCCATGCTGTTATCATTTGGTATGATGGCAAAGTCGAGTTGTACAACAGCTAAAGTAAATTATAGTATGCAAAAAGAATACAAAAAAACTCCTCGAAAAACAATTAATGTTAGTTGTTTGGTTGTTCAGTTATCATGTATGAGAGCGACTTGCTTGTGGATCTACTGGTGGTGAACTTGTTAGAGATGCTATAAGATTAGAAGGTGGTTTATGTGGTGAATAATAAATCAACGGTGGATATTTACTGAAAATTAAATATTCACCGTTAGAAATCAAGTAAAATTCTCAACTTTATAATATCAGTTAACCCTTTAAAATCGCATGAAGACATCAATTCTTATCTTATCTTTATTAATAAGTTCTAATTTTGGGATTTTTTCACAAACATCAAAAGATAAAGGCTATCTGTTAATTCGTTATGATGAAACATCCATATCAGATACAATGGATTTATCAAAAAAGAATTACGATGTAATGGGTTTAGAAATTGGAAAGTCAATGAGTAGGTTTTATAGCATTTCTCTTGAAGAAACTAAAAAAGCACTGATGGAGCAATTAAAACAAACTAATGGTATTGATTTTAAGGCATTGAAAACTCCTAAGAATAGAAGGGGAAAAGAGAGAATTATCTTTAAAAATTATGGTAATAGTCAGATAACATCAATGGAGAATTTGGGGCTTTTTGAGTATACTGTTCAAGAACCAATGCCAAATATAAGTTGGCAAATCCAAACTGATACGATGCAAATTGTCGGTTATCTTTGTCAGAAAGCTATTTGCCAATTTAAGGGAAGAAATTATGAGGCCTTGGTTTACTTCTTCTATCAATGTGAGTGAAGGACCTTGGAAATTTACGGGTTTACCAGGGTTGATTTTAAAAATTATAGAAAGCAAGGGACATTTTATTTTTGAGTGTACGGCAATTGAAAAAATTGATACGGAGATTCCAATCCCTGTCGCAAAGGGAGAAAAAAGTATCTAAGGAACAGTTTTTAGCACTAAACAAGTTATTTATTGAAGACCCATTACCATTTTTAAGCAGTGGAAAAGGTGGTACTAATTTTACTATTGATAATCCACCGACCAATCTCCCCAAACGTTCTTACAACCCAATGGAACTTACAGAAAAATAAGATTTTGAATGAAAAAAATAGTAATCGTTGTATGTTTTTTGATAGTAACATTACTTAGTTTTTCTGGTTTATTCTCAGTTTCTGTCTGGGCGTGTGGTGGATGCACAAAATCATGTGCTTCAAGGGGTGAGTGTAAGGGCGTATTTGCCCAAATCAAGTATTATTCAGGCTTTCGCTATTACAAATGCCAAGGGTTTTTATCAATTCAACAAGACTATTTCTTCTGATTCCGTGAAATTAGTCGTTGGGGCAATGGGCTTTTCCATTGAGGAACGGATTATTAGTAAAATTAATTTAGTTCAAGATTATGTACTCATTCCGAAGGCTACTGAGTTACAAGAAGTTAAAGTTAAAACTCCACCCATCAGAGTCAGTAACGATACTATTCGCTATGATGTCAAACAATTTGCCAATCCTTTCGACCGCAATTTAGCGGATATTCTCAAAAAACTTCCTGGTATTGAATTGGGTGAAAACGGGGTAATCAAATACAATGGCGAACCCATCAATAAATATTATACCGAAGGCAAAGATTTGTTCGAGGGTAAATACAAAGTTGCCAATGATAATTTCAAATGGCAAGATGTGGAACGAGTCGAAATCCTTGAAAATCATCAGCCAATTAACCTGCTCAGAGACATCGTTTATTCACAAAAAGCAGGATTAAATGTTGTTTTCAAAGAATCTGCCAAAGCCCAATGGCTCAAAAATGCTCAGTTAGGAATTGGTTTGAATACCGACGATTTGTTATACGACAACCTGCTCAACCTCGCCCGAATTATCTCTAAAAATCAGTCATTCAGCATTTTCAAGAATAATAATATTGGCACTGACTTGTCGCCTGATACCAAAGAACTGAATATTGAACAATTGATTAATTCTGGTCCACAATTGGCATATCTCAGAAACACACAACCCATTACGTCCGTTGCGGAACTCAACCGTCCACCAATTCAGCAAAAATATTTAACTTTCAATCAGAGTCATTTTATAACCTCCAAGCACCTTTGGGGTATTGGCAAAAAGTATGATTTAGTGCTTAATCTTGAATATTTGAAGGATAAACAAAATAATCAAGGGCAAATTGAGAGCCGATATTTTTTAGGAAAAGATACGCTTGTGGTATCGGAAAAGAAAAATAACAATTTCCGTCTCGACCAATTGGAAGGGACTTTATCGCTCGTGAGTAATCAGCCAAAATATTATTTGAGCAACAAATTGAGCGTGAAAAATAGTTGGAAGTATTTGGAGGGGATTCTCATGAACGAAAGTAATAATCTCAGTCAGACATTATTACAAAACAGTCCTTTCGATACGCAATGGCTATCAAATGATTTCAAATTGTTGAAAAAGACTTTAAGCAATAATGTTTTTGAAATTAGGGCTTGGGGATATTTTATTAAAGCACCGCAAACCTTGTCAATCAATGACGATAGATCTATCGTAGAACAAAATATCATCACTGAAAAGGGACTGTTTGATACTTACGTGAGTTTTATGACTCATAAAAAATTAGGGATAAATACAAAACTGGGCGTAACTTATTCTACTCAAAAACTTGATTCAAAACTGGATGGTTTTATGGCTAAAACGCTCGTAGCGGATAGTGCGTTACTCGTTCAAAGTCAGAGGATTAACTACACGAAAATATATGGAGAAGTAGGTTATGCCCTTTCAAAAGAGAACATCAAATTAGAAGCTAAATTACCCCTCAGTTTTTTGTATTGGCAAAATCCACAAAAAGAGCAACTATTTTTTGATCCTAAAATTTCAGCAACCTACATTTTTTCTTCTCAATGGAATACAAGTGTTCGATATGATTTTTCCAATTATATTCCAGAAATTAACGAAGTTTATACAGGCTATTTACTGAATGATTATCGGACGCTAACTCAAAATAATGGAGTTCTTCCAACTATTCAGAAGCATACGGCAAATTGGGATATGAGATTTAGAGACATGATTCATTTTTGGTTGGGAAGTATTGGAATCGGTTGGCAAAAAAGTAGTCTGAATCTCTTGAAAGGGCAAAATAATGAAGGGCTTTTCATCAAACAGGTCAATCTATTATCCGATAATACGACTGAAAACTTAACTGCATTTGCTCAGATTAGTAAGTATTGGCACAGTATCCGAACAAAAATCACTTTGAATGGAACAAATGTAAATAAGCTTTTAAATCGTTTATTGACAAACAATCAGCTTGCCTTGATCAAAACCCAATCCCAGAATCTGACTTGTAATATTACTACATCACCTAAAAATTGGATTCAAACACAATTTGAGGTAAAATTTAGCCAAAATAAAAATCTGATTGAACGAATTGGTGAAAATACTGAAAATAAATTCAAACAAATAGATTTATTTTTTAAAATAAATGCCAATCCCAGTAAATTATTAACCCTTGGTTTTGAGGTAAGTAACAATCAGATTACGGATGATAAAAATACAACACAAAGCTACGTTTTCATGGATGTTTCAACGAGGTATAAATTCAAAAATAATAGTTGGCAAATTGGATTAAACCTTCAAAATATTGCCAATGAATCTTCATTTCGCTCGTTTAGTTTTTCAGAAAATAGCTATTTTTTATCAACATTTAGAATTAGACCAC
Source organism: Arcicella sp. (assembly GCA_034519515.1). Lineage (GTDB taxonomy): Bacteria > Bacteroidota > Bacteroidia > Cytophagales > Spirosomataceae > Arcicella. The sequence continues at coordinate 4,642 of JAXHOK010000032.1, read as the reverse complement.
GCCAACTTGTATTAAATGCTAATTTTTCTTTTTGAATTAAACCATATTCTTAAAACCGCCCATCCCAAATCAAAATAATCTTTCCAAATTTTTCACGTTATTGCAATGTTAAATCAATTTCCAACCTAAACATTATCTACTTTACAGATGAAAAATCTCCGCTTACCGCTCTTGGCATTGGCTTTTTTACTTTGCCTAAATCTCTCTTTTGCTCAGAAAACTTTTGATTGGAAAACTGCCTCTGCGGGTGGTTATACCTACAAATACGTGAGCAACGACCCCATGAAAGCCCGTTTTTATACCCTCAGTAACGGCTTAACGGTCATTCTGAGCGAAAACCACAAAGAACCCCGCATTCAGGCGTTGATTCCCACACGGGCGGGTTCAAATACTGACCCACGCACCAATACGGGCTTGGCTCATTATTTGGAACACATGCTGTTTAAAGGAACTGATAAATTCGGTTCGTTGGACTGGGCGAAGGAAAAACCGCTGCTCGACCAGATTGATGCTTTGTACGAAAAATATACAAAAACTAAGGACACCGCCCAACGAAAAGCTATTTACAAGGAAATTGACCGTGTTTCAGGCGAGGCTGCCAAGTTTGCCATCGCCAACGAATACGACAAAATGATGGCTTCGATGGGCGGACAAGGCACAAATGCTTTTACGTGGTATGAACAAACTTGTTATACCGAAGACATCCCCGCTAATGCTCTCGACCGTTTTTTGAAATTACAGGCAGAACGTTTCCGTAGCCCTGTTTTGCGTATTTTTCATACCGAATTAGAAGCGGTTTATGAAGAAAAAAATCGAGGTTTAGACAATGATGGTCGGAAAGTTGCGGAAACTCGTAATGCTGCCCTTTTCCCAACCCATAATTACGGACAGCAAACCACCATCGGAACGATTGAACATTTAAAAAGCCCTTCGTTGGTGGAGATTCGTAATTATTTCAATAAATATTATGTCCCCAACAACATGGCAATCATTATGGCGGGGGATTTTAATTCGGATGAGTTAATCAAGAAAATTGATGCTTCGTTTAAATACATGGTTGCCAAGCCCGTTCCCGAATACAAACCTGCTCCTGAATTGGCGATAAATGCCCCGATTGTGAAGGAAGTTTTTGGACCAACTCCCGATAATCTTACCATGTCTTGGCGTTGGTTGGGAGCAACGAGTGTGAAAGAGAAAATTGTCGGTACGATTGTGGACGAATTGATGTCCAACTCAAAAGCAGGTTTGATTGACCTCAATTTAGTGAAAGCCCAGAAGGTTTTACGGGCAGGGTCAAATCCTGAGTGGAAAAAGGATTACACCACTTGGTCGATGACGGGAACACCCAAAAAAGACCAATCTTTGGACGATGTGAAAGCCTTGTTGTTGGGGGAATTAGACAAATTGAAAACGGGTAATTTTGATGAATCCATCATCAAAGCGATTGCCGCCAACAAGAAATTAGAGGCTATTCAAGGTTTGGAAAACAATGCGGCTCGTGCCTACGGACTTTTGGACAGTTTCATCTACGCCGACAACCATTCGGCTCCTGGGGTCTCCGCAACTCCGCACACCACTGGACAGCATTTTGGGGACGAACTACGAGCGCCAGGGAATTCTCGCTAACCTGTTCAACTATGGGACGGTGCACATCACGGTGGGTGGTTCGAAAATGGCGTTTGAAGATGTGATGGACCCCGCCACTGATCCAATCAGATATTGACCGCCGCCGCATGGCACGCCAGGCGAAACAGAGTGAAGCCAAGCTGTCTGGCGAGCGTGACCGTATGGCGGAATGGCTGGCTTTCTATCACCAGTCTGCGGAACAGTTCAAGGAAGAAGAAAGAAAGTATAAAAAGGGAAGCGGATAATTTGGGATCCAGAAGTTCTACTTCCTGGCGAGGTCACGTAAGCTCACAAGTAGAACTTGTGAATTCCTCCCCCGAGCAATTAAGTTAAATGATGAAGAGGTAAGCTATAAAGAATGGCTCTCCGTACAATTGTGACACTTCCCGATCCCGTATTGCGCCGCAAAGCCCATGCTGTGACAAAGTTTGATAAAGACCTCCACGCCCTGATCGACGACATGGTCGAGACCATGCGCGAAGCGCCGGGTGTAGGACTCGCCGCCCCCCAGATCGGACTCTCCGAACGTATTATCGTTGTCGAATATTATGAACACGAAGAGGATGAGGAGAACGATGAAAATGAAGAGTTGCCCAAGAAGGTCTGGGCAATGATTAACCCTGAGATCGTCAAAGCCTCGGAAGAGAAACTCATGGGCGCGGAGGGCTGTCTCTCGATCCCCGGATTGGTGGGAGAGGTGGAACGTCACGCCGAAGTATTGGTCAAAGGGCTGAACCGTCATGGTAAGCCGATGAAGGTCAAGGCCAAGGGTTGGCTCGCGCGTATCTTTCAACATGAGATAGATCACTTGAACGGTGTCCTCTTCCCCGACCTCGCCACACGCGTCTGGCGGCCTCAACAAGAAGTGGAACAGGAACAGGAAGTTTGATCGGAGAGTGCCTAAAGGAACGGGCTTGGAAAATATTTAGCCACAGAGTCATTGAGAACACCGAGAAAAACCTTTAAAAATCTCTGCGAACTCTGCGTCGCTGACGCAGTCTGTGGCTAAATATCTGGGCAAGCCCAAGAAATTATTGTTATGAAAATCTACCTCGACACCATCGGATGCAGACTCAATCAAAGCGAGATCGAAACCATGGCACGCCAATTCCGTGCCGCGGGACATGAGATCGTCGCGACTGCTGATTCGGCGGATATGGCAGTCGTCAACACCTGCGCGGTGACGAACGATGCCGCATCCGTTTCGCGCAGTAAGATACGCTCCATTGCGCGGGCGGGCGTAGAGGAGATCATCGCTACAGGATGTTGGTCAACTCTGCAACCCAAAGATGCGGCGGCTCTTCCTCATGTTCTTCATGTTGTGCCGAATTCTCAAAAAGACAACCTCGTCGCACAGACGCTCAATATTCAGCCTTCATCTTTCAGCCTTCATCCTTTTGACCTTGAACCCATCTCGCGTGTCCCGCTCCCCGGCTTGCATCGCCGCACGCGCGCCTTCATCAAAGTGCAGGACGGTTGCGACAATCAATGCACGTTCTGCATCACCACCGTTGCGCGTGGCGAGGCGCGAAGCCGTCCGCTTGCCGATGTGCTCCTCGATATTCAGTCCGCGCTTGCTGGCGGCACGAAAGAGATCGTCCTCACAGGGGTTCATCTTGGTTCATGGGGTTATGATTTTGAATCGCATCTCAACGAACTCATCAAAGCCATTCTTCGTGAAACGGATACGCCGCGCCTGAGGCTTTCGCTCCCTCGAACCCTGGGATTTATCTCCAGACTTCTTCTCTCTCTGGACGAATAAACGCCTCATGCCTCACCTCCACCTGCCTCTACAATCTGGAAGCAGATCCACGCTGAGACGGATGGCGCGCAAGACCACGCCCGGAATCCTTCCGTGAATTGGTCTCTGCCGCGCGTCAGGTCATGCCCGATGTCGCCATCACAACCGATATCATTGCAGGTTTCCCCGGCGAAACGGAAGATGAGTTTGCAGAGACGCTTGATTTCGTGCGCGAGATCAACTTCGCAGACGGGCATGTCTTCACGTATTCGGCAAGACCGGTACCGGGGCGGCAAGGATGAAGGGGCAGATCAGGCCCGAGTTAAGAAAGAAGCGGAATCACATCCTGACAGATTTGCTGGAAGAGTCGGCGAAGTCCTATCGCGAGAAAATTTGTTGGGAGGAAGATGTCCGTGTTGTGGAATCCACTTCGGAGATGGGCGAGTGGGGCTGGAAGATGGAAGGGCACACCGAAAATTATCTACGCGTGAATGCGTTTGCTCCATCGCCGCGTTGGAATGAGATCGACCATGTGTTGTTGGAAGAGGCGGACGGCGACAGACTGAAGAGCGTAATCACGAAAATGGGATAAGTGTCACTTTGTGGGGGAAGGGCGGAGTTGTAAAATGGGATCAACTCGAAAAGGAGATGTTCATGACTGCTCAACTCATTGATGGAACAGCCATTGCGCAAAAGGTGCGCGATGAAGTGAAAGGAAAAAGTAGCCAAACGGATCGCGGAGGGAAATCTCGGCGGGTTTGGCGACTGTGTTGGTTGGGGCTCGTATCGACTCGGCGACATACGTCAGCATGAAACAAAAGGCTTGTGCCGGAGTTGGGGATGACTTCCTTTCATCACCCGACCCCGGCGGATATCACTCAGGAAGATTTGGAAAAACTCATCAAAGAATTGAATGCCGACCCGAAAGTGAACGGCATCCTTGTGCAATTGCCTTTGCCGAGTCATTTGGACGAAGAACGCGTCCTACAACTCATCAGCATCGAGAAGGATGTGGATGGTTTCTCGCCGATCAACCTATCGGGCGTCTGGCACAAAAGGGACGCGAGCCTTTGTTCCGTCTCCCGTCACTCCGTATGGTTGTATCTATTTGCTCAAGGAAGCCGGCGTGAAGATCGCGGGCGCGAATGCGGTGGTGCTGGGACGTTCGAATATTGTAGGCATGCCTGCAGCTTTACTGCTCATCAAGGAAAATGCCACGAGTGACCGTTGTCCATTCGCGGACGAAGGATATCTTCCGCTAGCAATACGTAACTA
>JAXHOK010000025.1:0-6586 GCA_034519515.1 Arcicella sp. | reverse complement strand
TCCAGTAATAATGAAAAGACTAATATTCCCACGCCCCAAAGAATATTGGTGACTGCTTCGGGATGTTGATATTTATGTACACCTTCATAAATTGAGAACATTCCACCAATTGAAAACAATAACATTGCCACCATAAAAGACCAAAAATATGCCGAACGCCCATAACCCAAAGGATGCTTTTCATCCGCAGGTTTGCGTGCTTGACGTACTCCCACGAGTAACAAGGCTTGATTGGCACAGTCTGAAAATGAGTGGATTGTCTCAGCCAGCATTGCACCCGAACCCGTCATGAATGCGGCTACACCTTTTGAGGAGGCAATTAATAAATTTACGATTAGGCTCTGAATAATGTGTCCTGTTCCGTGATTAGATGCTTGTTTATCTTCGCTTTGCATGAGTATTTTAAGAGTTAATAATATTCCAAATTTAAACATAAAAAAAGCAGACCACTAAAATTTAGTCTGCTTTTTAAAGAATAAAATCTATCTAATATTTTATTTTTTCTTCTTTTTATTTTTACTTTCTTCTTCCACCTTTGCATCTTCAACAGCTTTCATTTGTTTAGAAATATATTCAGAGAATCGTGATTTTTTTGCTCCTCCTCCTGAGGCAATTTTCGTACGATTTTCTTCCAAAACTGCCTTAATTTTATCCTCGTCCACAAATTTACGGATTCCAATTTGCTGCCCTATGGTTACAATATTGGAAATAAAATAATAAAAACTCATACCCGCTGGCAAAGAATTCATTACAAACATGAAGATTACGGGTGTGATGTATGCCATTTTCTTCATATCAATGGGCTGTCCCGTTTGGTCGGGCGTATTCTGATTATTGTAATAACCGTACGCAATACTCGAAACCGTCATCAGCAAAGTAAACAAACTGACATGACTGCCATACAATGGAATACTGAAAGGTAAAGTAGCGATCGAATCGAAAGTTGAAAGGTCATTTGCCCATAAAAATGATTGCTGACGAAGGTTAATTAAGTTGGGGAACAACATAAAAACCGCCATCAAAACGGGCATTGTAGCTAACACAGGGACACAACCACTCAACGGACTCACACCTACTTCACCGTATAATTTCATTTGGGCTTGTTGCTGCTTGGCGGCATCATCACCCACTTTTTCCTTAATAGCGTTCAATTCTGGTTGTAAAATTCTCATTTTTGCCATACTTACATACGACTTGTAGGTTAGCGGTAAGAGAGCAAATTTGATAATCAAAACCAAAGCAATAATCAACAATCCATAGTTTGAAAATACTTTTTCTAACACATTGAATAATGGAACAAAAATATAGCGAGTGATGGGCAAAAAGATGTCATAACTCAATTTTACGTTTTTGCCGAAACTTGGGGCAACATCTTTGATAATGTTATAATCGTTAGGTCCAAAATACCACTGATACATTCCTTTTCCAGATTTCACATCTGCCAAAGACAATTCCATATTTGTCCGTAAAGTTTTGATATTTAGCGAGTCTTGTTCGTTGGCAGTGGCAAAAACTTGTGCTTTCTGAATAGGAGCATTTTTAGTGATAAATCCCGACAAAAAGTATTTTTTCTTGAAAGCAACCCATTTTAAAGGTTCATCTAATTTTGCTTCTTCAGCACCTGTTGGAGTTTCTGCCAATTGGTCAAAATTCTCACCATCGTTCAACAAATAATTAACGGTTGCTTTTCGGTTTTCAGTAAAATCTTTTTCCGTAGGACGAACATTCTCCAACCAATTCAGCTTAACAGATTCATTTTTCAAGATGCCATCTAAACCTGTCAATTTCAAGTCGTTATCCAATAAAAAACCAGAACCCGCTAATGAATAAGACTGTTCAACCGTCTGACCATTAGCTAATTGCAAAGTGAAAACAACTTTTTCTGTTTTTCCTTCGGCAACCATCCCTCCTATTGAGTTAGTACTGAAATATAACTTATTCAAGTCAATATTACCTTTGGTAGTTGGAATTTCTAAGGTGATTTTATCAAAATTTTCATCAAAAATCACTAACGGCTCTTTCTTATCAACCGAGGAATTGAAAGCCTCATAAGTTTTATAATTTTTCAACAAAACTTGCTTAACTCGTCCTCCTTGTGAAGTAAATATTACTTTGATGTCTTTGTTTTCCAAAATAACATCTTTGGCAGATCCCGTGGCAACATTGGCAAAATCTCCTGCGGCTGTTTTAACTACGTTAGAATCAATAGGAGCAACCTTTGTGGTTGTATTAGGCGTTGTTTGGGTAATTTTAGCTTTTCCTTGGGGTTTCAGTGGTTCTTCTTTTGGGGCAAAGAAAAATTGATAAGCCATCAACATTCCCATTATCAACACTAAGCCCGTAATTTGATTTTTATCCATCATTGTTTTGTCTGTTGAATTGAGTAATGAGTATTGGGGATTGGTTAAAAATTGTTAGTCTCAAAACAACTTTACAAAATTACAAACAAAGTCTGTTAATTGGAAAGGGTTTGGTTTTTATTGTGATTAAGGAACTGAAAAACAATAAGTAGACGTTTTTTAAATGCCCTTTTTTGCACCACTCTACGTTGCGGAATGCCGCCCAGATTAAATCCTCATTTAGCGATGCTAAACTGCGGCGACCGTCGCACGGTTTTATCGCCTTGATTGGCACAAAAAATAACATTTAAAAATTCATCCACTTATTATTTTCCCGTTCCTAATGGTTGTTTAGGTCAGTTTGTTGGCACGCAGACAAATGCAGATACTTCGCAATCAAATCATCGAACCGTACATGTTTTCTCAGATTTTTTTCATTATAAGGTTCAATCATAAAAGCCTTGTTTGGATTAAATTTCCAAACAAGGCTTTTTAATAGATAGCGTAAAGATCTGTTCACTGCTAATTGATAACTTTTCACTGATTTTATTTCGCTCCTTTCATCAACGGAATCGCATTTTTCAAAACTGCCTTCACAAAATGCACAAAAAGTGGTGCGGGATTCGCTACGTTCGATTTATATTCTGGATGAAACTGTACCCCGATGAAAAATGGATGGTCTTTCAATTCTACAATTTCAACCAAATTAGATTCTGGGTTCATACCCGTTGGAATCATTCCTGCCGCTTTGAATTGCTCTAAGTAGGCATTATTAAATTCATAACGATGACGATGACGCTCTTGAATGTTCAATTTTCCGTAAATCTGGTGTGCCAATGAACCTTTCTCTAATTTACAAGCATAAGCTCCTAAACGCATCGTTCCGCCCTTGTTTGTAACCGTTTTTTGCTCTTCCATCAAATCAATTACTGGATATGAGGTTTCTGGATTCATTTCTGATGAATGAGCATCTGTTAAACCTATTACATTACGAGCGTATTCAATCACGGCACATTGCATTCCTAAGCATATTCCAAAGAAAGGAACTTTATTTTCACGGGCATATTTGACGGCATTGATTTTCCCTTCGATTCCTCTTTCGCCAAAACCTGGGGCTACCAAAATACCATCCAAATCCGCTAATTTCTTTTCATAATCAGCATCAACTAAACTTTCCGAAGCAATCCAAACTACGTTCACTTTGGTTTCATTGACCGCTCCTGCATGAATCAAACCTTCGGCGATGGATTTGTAAGAATCTTTCAATTCAACGTATTTTCCTACTAATCCAACCGTAATTTGTTCAGTCGGATTTTTGAGTTTACCTAAGAAATTTTTCCACGATTCTAAGTCTGTATCTTTATCATTGTAGATATCCAATTTATACAAGGCTCTTTGGTCGAGTTTTTCTTTTCTCATCAACAAAGGCACATCGTAGATGGTCTCGGCATCCATTGCTTCAATCACGTCATTAGCAGAAACGTTGCAAAATAGGGCAATTTTACGACGCATTTCCATAGGCACAGGATGCTCAGTTCTACAAACAATAATATCAGGTTGAACGCCTAACTCAGACAAAGCACGTACTGAATGTTGGGTTGGTTTAGTCTTCAATTCGCCCGCCGAAGCCAAATATGGAATCAGCGTGAGGTGAATAAAGAGAGTATTTTTTTCGCCCAAATCCCATTTCAATTGACGAGCCGCTTCTATAAAAGGTAACGATTCAATATCGCCCACACAACCGCCAATTTCGGTAATTACAATATCGTACTGACCAGTTTCACCCAAAATCAAAATATTGCGTTTGATTTCGTCTGTAATGTGTGGAATTACTTGAACTGTTTTTCCCAAATAATCGCCTCTACGCTCCTTGGTAATCACATTATTATAGACTCTGCCCGTGGTAATATTGTTGGCTTGTGAAGTTGGCACGCCCAAAAAACGCTCGTAGTGTCCGAGGTCTAAATCGGTTTCTGCTCCGTCGTTTGTTACATAACATTCACCGTGTTCGTAAGGATTTAATGTGCCTGGGTCAATATTAATGTAAGGGTCAAACTTTTGAATCGTACACGATAAACCTCTGGCTTGCAATAGTTTAGCTAAGGAAGAAGCTATGATTCCCTTGCCTAATGATGATGTTACACCGCCCGTAACGAAAATGTATTTTGCGGTTTTAGGTTGCCCTTTACCTGACATAATTTTGAAATTTGAAAATTATATAATCTGAAAATTTGAAAATAAAATAATGCAACTCATTGATTTTCAAACAATTCAAGATAAAAAAGAAGATTTTACAATATCACTAACCCGTTCAAAATGGATTTTTCATTCTCTATTGGAGAACGAAAAAACGAAATACAAGAAGATTTCTGAAATGAAACTTAGGAGGAGGATTAATTCCGCAACCTGTTGTTACGGGATACAAAGTTAGGTGAAAATTTTGTATTTTTGTCCTTCTAAAAAATTAAAAATCAAGCATATTATGTTGAAATCAATCCCATTCGACCAAACTCACGCTTTCTCTTTATTGACAAAACACAAAGCTGAGATGGCTAATGTTACCATAAAAGACCTATTTTCAGATGATTCTGAACGATTTGATAAATTTTCAATTCGTTTTGAAGATATTTTAGTGGATTATTCTAAAAATATTTTGACCGAAAAAACCAAAGCAATTTTAGTGGCTTTGGCAAATGAATGTGAACTTGACGATGCCATCGAAAGAATGTTTACGGGCGATGTTATCAATCAAACTGAGCAACGTGCCGTGCTTCACGTGGCTTTGAGAAATCGCTCAAATTCACCCATTGGCGTGGATGGAAAGGAAATTATGCCCGATATTAATGCCGTTTTGGAAAAAATGAAAAGTTTTACAGAAAAAGTAATTTCGGGCGAATGGAAAGGGTACTCTGGCAAAGCAATTACGGATGTGGTAAACATCGGAATTGGCGGTTCAGATTTAGGTCCTGTGATGGTAACGGAGGCTCTAAAACCCTATAAAAACCATTTGAACCTACATTTTGTATCCAATGTAGATGGTACACATATTGCTGAAGCCTTGAAGAAAGTCAATCCAGAAACCACACTTTTCTTGATTGCGTCCAAAACATTTACCACGCAAGAAACCATGTCTAATGCTCATTCTGCCCGCAATTGGTTTTTGGCTAATGGTGGTTCGGCAGATGATGTAGCAAAACACTTTGCGGCAATTTCTACTAATGAAAAATCAGTAGTTGCCTTCGGAATTGATGCTGAAAATATGTTTGGCTTTTGGGATTGGGTTGGTGGTCGTTATTCACTTTGGTCAGCCATTGGTTTGTCCATTGCTCTTATCGGTTGGTTATGAAAATTTTATCGAATTATTGGAAGGGGCTCATGCGATGGATAAGCACTTTCGCACGGCCGATTTCAATGAAAATATTCCTGTAACGCTGGCTCTTTTGGGGATTTGGTATAACAATTTCTTTGGGGCAGATACGCAAGCCATTTTGCCGTATGATCAATATATGCACCGTTTTGCAGCCTATTTTCAGCAAGGAGATATGGAATCAAACGGTAAATATGTGGGGCGTGGTGGCGAAGAAGTTTCCTACCAAACGGGACCAATTATTTGGGGCGAACCCGGTACAAACGGACAACACGCTTTCTATCAACTGATTCATCAAGGCACAAAAATGATTCCCTGCGATTTTATTGCTCCTGCCATTTCACATAACCCAATCGGTGAGCATCATCAAATGTTACTGTCAAATTTCTTTGCTCAAACGGAGGCTTTGATGAACGGAAAATCAAGAGAAGTGGTTGAAGCAGAATTAGTGAAAGCTGGAAAATCAGTCGAAGAGATTACAGAATTAGCCCCTTTCAAAGTTTTTAAAGGCAATCGCCCGACTAATTCAATTATGTTTAAACAACTGACCCCGAGGACTTTAGGAAGTTTAGTTGCGATGTATGAACATAAAATTTTCGTACAGGGTGTCATCTGGAACGTATTTAGTTTTGACCAATGGGGTGTTGAATTAGGCAAACAATTAGCCAATCAGATTTTACCAGAATTGTCTGGAAATGAGGTAATTACTTCCCATGATTCTTCGACTAATGGGTTGATTAATGCTTATAAGAGTTGGAGGCAATAGGCAATAGGCAATAGGCAATAGGCAATAGGCAATAGGCAATAGGCAATAGGCAATAGGCAATAGGCAAAAAAAGCGAATCTTTGGGACTTTTAGTTCCTTTGGTTCGCTTTTTTT
>JAXHOK010000036.1:0-131164 GCA_034519515.1 Arcicella sp. | reverse complement strand
TATGTCTGTATGTGATAAGTATTTAAAATTCCATAAGACTACTGTCCAGACAGTAGTCTCAAACTGAAATATACTGTTCGGACAGTATTGTGTGCGGGGTGTGGCAAAGACTAATTTTGAGATATTAAAATTATGCCTAATTGCGAAAATACTTTTAAAATACCGTAAATATACGGTGCGAAATACCGTATATTTCCCCTTGATTTATGAAGTTTTTTGAACGCATCTTTGTGCCATGTTCGATAGTAACGTTTTGATATTCAATCAAATCTGATTCAAAAACTCAACATTAACGAGTTTTGTAAAAATATATTGCATTATTTTTCAATTTTATCACAAAAGTTATTTTTACTACGAAGAAATTGAACGCTTATAACTTTTCTTGTTCATAGTCCCAAATACAAAAAAGTTTTTTGTAATATCCCCCAATTGGGGGATTTACAAGCATTCCTTTTATTGGTTTCCTTTTGTAGAATCTCTTAAACTACTTTTTTTATGTCGAAATACCACTATACTCTTCAAAATCTCACTCGTCGAGAGAAACAGGTATATGAACATATCGTAACTGGAAATTCAACAAAAGGTATTGCTGAAAAAATTGGAAGTTGGTTTTGAGACCATTAAAACGCATCGAAAAAATATTTACAAGAAATTCCAAGTAAATACTGGATTCGAGTTGATTAGCCTCCATCATCAAAACGTGATTGAGTAGGATTTTATAAGGTGGAATATCCCGAAAAAGCACCTTACGATATTGAACATGGTGAAAACAATCAACTTCACCAGCACATACTTAACGTCAATAAAAATATTTTGTTAGTAAAATCATGAAACAACTCAACTTTCTCATTCTGGCACTTTTACCATTAGAACTGCTTTGCTCAGGAAATATACTTCCCTTTTCATTCGGGTGAGTGCAATAAGATTGTTGAAAAGTTTTATAAAAAAGGCTTTGAGGCTAATTCATGCCAAGCTATGGAAGATTGATCTAAAGAGTTGCCCACGGTGCAAAATGGTTCTTGTGGAAGAGTGTTCAATTTTGCCCAAGCAAAGCAGAAAGATGGAAGTCAAGTTCATCCACTCAGTATAATTCTGGAAGATTACAAAGTGAAAGTAGTAAAATTTGGATGTGAAGGAGAAACCTCTGAAAATGGCACATCTTCGGCAAGAACACAATCTCGAAGTTCATCGTCTTTCAAAGACAAGTAGAACAAGTACAAAATAATGAAACCCTCAAAATCAGTTGGTTGATATGGCGGTCAATACAGTTTTTGGTTTACTTGGTGCAGGAGGAAGTAATGACAATAACGCTTCCCGAGAAATTGCCAACTTAAAAAGAACTATCAATAATAGTTTGAACTCAAATTCAAGTAATTATAATAATCCAAATACAAATAATTATAGAGGTTTGAGTTCCAGTACAAACAGTAATTCCAGCTCTAATACTTACAAAGTACGCCTCAGAAAGCCTACTGCAAGTTCTTATAACAACGCTGGAAGCACTACTTCAAATAATACTTATTATTCAAATACTACAAGAACAGTGCTGTAAATAATAATGGCAACAGTTCGATTCCCGCCATACCTGAACTTTATACTTTACCAAAAAAGTAGAGCTACTCCTCCGCAGGGAGATGTGATTTACAAAAGTGATGGTAGTCAAATCATTGTCAAAATAATTGAAATTGATGAGACAAAAATAAAGTATAAAAATGTCATTACTGGTGATAATTATATATATTCCGTAAATGTGAAGGATGTTGAAAAGATTGTTTACAGTAATGGTTTTTGTGGAAAATATGAAATGAATAATTAATCCCAATAATAAACCAGTCCATTAATCACATTATGATGAAAAATTTAACGAAAACAATAGCCTTGATTATAATAATCTTGGGGTTTGGTTACGCAGCTAATGCACAGACAACCACAAAAACTGATTTAATTTTGCTTCAAGACAAAAGCGAAATCAATGGTATTATTGAAGAGATTTCGAGGATGAAATAAAATACAAAAAAGCCGAAAATCCGACTGGTCCAGTATATACTATCAAGAAATCAAAGATTTATATGATTGTGTATAGTAATGGTGAAAGAGAAAAGTTTGCGGAAGCCCCTCCTAAAGCTATAAATGCTTCCCCTGCTACGCCCTCTTCCTCTGTGATGGCTGTACCAACGAATACTCCTTCGAAAGTAGCCGAAAAGAAGCCCAAAGAAAGCCCCAAGCCTCAGCCTAAAAAAGAGGAAGTTGCTAAAGAACAGCCTACGACTGCCTTGGGGCAACAAGTAATGAAGAAGACCCATTTGATAATAGTATTGCATTTCTTGATATAGGAATTAACTTAAATAATCTTGGAACACAGGGGAAGCACTAATAACTATTGTGGCTAACGCATATAATAACGCAATTACTAAAGCAGTGTCAAAAAACTTATTCTTCGGCATTAATAATAGTGCTTCATTTCAAAGTACTGATGGGAGGTGGTTTCTATTCCTAATTCTAATACTTTTACCAGTTTATCAATGGAGGAAGATATTACTTCAATGATTTATTAAAATTGATCCCAATAAATTTCAATTATATGGCGGGGCTACTCTGTTAAACTTCACAAGTATATCAACATCTTCAGGTTCTCAGAGTAATTCCTCTTCAAAATTCAGTTTTCAATTTGTGGGGAGAGTTGGAGGCAGATATGGCTTTTCAAAGTTGTTTGGAGCATTTGCGGAATTAGGATTTGCTAATGGAGGTACAGAGATAAATGCAGGCATCAGTTTCTTAATAAGACATAAAAAATAAATATAAAACATAATCAAATGAAAAATTAATCTTTTCAATCATTTACTCCTCTTTTTTGCTCAATTGCAAAAGTGGAGAAGTAGCTCCCGAGGTTGTAAACCCTTCGGATGCCAAAGCCGTTGCCAAGGTTTTAGTGATGCCCGATGGCACACAAACAACATCAGGCAATCCGCCTGCAACCAGTACCGATTCTAAAGCTCCGCAAGTAACAGTACAACAAAATACTGTACCAACTCAAACGGAAATAACGAAAATGTATCTCCGTTACGCAAACGTAACTGGTGGAATCAGAAGTATATATGTTCAAGTAGCTGTGATACCTATTTTACCGTTGCCATCAACAATGCGAATGTAAATGGAGCAGGAATCATTACGCTACCTATCGGTTTGCCCGAAGTTTTAGGTGGAGGAAACTTCTCAATCGGCTACTGTATTGTGGATTATTCAGGTAGAGTCAGTAATGTTATCAATACTCGTTTTGATATAACTCGGGTAGAACCTCTTAATGCTTCGGCAGGAAACGGCTCTTTTACTTTTAATGGACAGACCTATAGCGGACAAGCCCAGTGTGATGTCCATAAAGGTTCGGGGGCTACTACCTACGGAGCATATACAGATGCAGTATATCATTTTCACTAAATAATGGTCAGAATTGTAGCTGTACTATACAATATGGTATCTGGAACTAACACACTTACGGATGGTATAAATAGCTCAACGAAATCACCTTGGATAGCTATCCTTTCTGATACAGGCAGTAAATTTTACGTATCTAAATCAGGTACTGCCACTAAAAGCGGAGGAAAAGTAACTTTTACCGCAGTTATGTATGAGTTATCATCTAGCAATAGTCAAACCTTGAATGTAAAAAGGGGGCATTAATTGCCAATAATAAAATCCTTCCAACATCAAAATTTAAACATAAAAAATACTCTTTATAACATAATTATCTCGGGCATTTTCTATTCGCAGCAATGCCCAAGATATTATTATTCAAAAACAAAATGAAGGATATTTTTTAACAAAAAAAATATGAAAAAACATTTTACTATCACATTCATACTTTTTCTACTATTATCGGGATTAGAACCGCATGGAAAAAGTGTAATCCTGTTAGAACAGGCAAGATGTTATTTATTTAAGTAACGGCAACAAATTAGCTGCCAAAGTTGTCAAAGCAACTGATACTCAGGTATCATTCAATGTTACCATGGGAGGCGATAGGTTAGTTCTCCGTTCTTTCAACCGAGAAAATATCAATATGGTATCTGGCAGTAATGGCAATTATTTGGTTATCTCTCGGCTTTGGCAACGGGATCTTGTCAGCTCAACGTCAAATTGATGAATTCAATAGTTCTCCTCTTCGTGGTTCTGGTTATGATTTATTGATAAAAGCAGCCCCCATGAAAGTAATTCCATGCTTGATTTTTATGAAAGTGATGCTTTGGTAAATTATCAAATTCCAACGGTGGATCGGGTTCTATTAATAAATCGGAACTGGTGATTGTACTTTATAAGGATGGTCGCCATCAGTTTGTTATGAATCCAAGTGAAACGAGTGATTTGTTGAAAAATGCTCTTCCAGAAGTGGCTAATTATTCCCAAAAATCAAATACCCCAGCACCCACACAACAGCAACAGCCAGCACACCGCAAACTCAACCGCAGCCAGTGCTACGCAGCCATGCCAACATTGCCTCCGCCTGCATCTGTACCCGCACCACAAGCACCTGCACAGACACAACCTTCACCGCACTCCGTGTATAGTAGCAGTGTTCTCAACCTTCCATAACCGAAGAAGAACGAAAGGAATACAGCAATAAGGCTATTACCAAAGTGGAAGAGTTTGGGAATTATTTGAGCATCATTCACCGATAAATCACTCGAAAGCAGTGATAGAGATAAAGCCATAGAGGAAGCTGCCAAATTGTTTTTGCCCGAAGCCATGATTGAAGTTTCATCCGCTAATCGTGGGGGAACACGTAAATACAAAAGTCAGAGAATATTTGACACGGGTCAAACTATTGCCTTACAGTTCTGCAAAAAGTGGAATGGTCTGAGATGCAATATGTCAATAATTTTCATCAAGAAGCCGATGGTAATTATTATGGAACCATCATCGGGCAACAAACCTTCATGGGTTTTGGTGGAAAAAATGGGGAGGATGTGATTTACAGTGATAGGGTTAAGAAAAGTGTGAAAGTAAAATTGCAGGCTTATCAAAACGATAAACGGGCAAGATGCTATTAATTGGCAATTATACTTAGCAATATTGGTGTAGCAAGTAAATAATCGGCATTTTTTTCATGCAATACTTTATTAAAACTCTTTTTGCTTTTATTATTCATAAGTTTTCAATATTCAGGTTTATCTCAATGCTTGAATGTTGAACTTTCTTTATATGAAGTGAATACTCAAAAGAGTATCAACAACGCTTCTCTTTGGACAAGTAATGGAATTAAACGCACTTCCTTGGGAAAAACAAATATGGGTGCAACAAGTATTTTCTATACCCTGCGATGCTAAACTTTATTGGCATAGCTTTCACAGGGTATAGACCTTTGTCCATTAGTTTGAATATTGATGCTAATAAAAGCGATAAAACGAATTGGGTTCTTCCACTTTTGATGGTGGCAAATGACCAACAGGTTTCAGACAAGCCGTATTCTCAACAGGAACAAACTTTTTTTGAAATGAAAGATAGCACAAAAAAAGGAATCCCTTTTGCCATCAGAAATTTCACCGTGATTGATGCTATTACACAAATGCCTCTGCCAGCTTCTATATGCTTGTTTTTCACCAAAAAATCAACAGAAAAACTGTTTTGAAGTGGCAAAAAACCAATCAAAGGAAACGTAAATTTAAGAAAAAGACATTGTGGCATTGGAGGTAAATTCACCTGGTTATCAAGCGTTTAACGGCAATTTAATTGTTGATAAATTGGATACTCAGAAGAGCCTGTATGAAATAAAGCTGAGTCAAGAGCTAATCATTCTGTCTCTAACTTTCAACGGTGAAACAGAAACCCCTTTTAGTTGTTTATTAATGGCTGATAAAAATAATTCCTTTGAAAAAAGTGAGTAATAATCGCTTTTATGCTTGCGGAAATTCCAACGAAAATTATCAATTTAAAGTCGTGAATGATAGACGAGAAATAGTTTTTGAAGGGAATTTTAACCTTAAAAAAGGATTTAATACTCAATTCATTAGGCTGAAATTTCCAGAAGTGGCACGTGTATCTCCGCCGATAACGCCACCCATTATTGTGTCATCACCTTCACCGATTAGTTCCCCAGTAACAACAGCAAAAGAAACGGAAGAAAAAACTAATTCATTGATAATCAAAGAAAATACATCCTTATGTTTGATCAAAGTGATTTTAGATTACACAAAGATTCAGAACAAATTTTAGATGGATTATCTAATCTTCTTTTACAAAATCCGAAAAGTTTTGCTCGCATTGTGGGGCATTCTGATAATGTAGGCAATGTTACTCAAAACAAAAGATTATCAGAATTGAGAACGATGATAGTCCGAAATTATTTATCAGCAAAAGGTGTCGATGAAAAACGTTTTTTTATGATGGGTCTTGGCAGTACAAGAGCTACTTCGCCCAATGATACCGAAGAAAATAGAGCTAAAAACAGACGGGTTGAAATCCAATTAATTGAATAATTATGAAACAACTATTCCTCATTTTGTTTCTGACTATTTTCTATTTTGAGGGAAAAGCACAAAGCACACTCAGCAAAAAAGACATGGATGAAATTCGATTATTGGCTCGTAAAAAAATCCAAAAATCACTTCCTGAACTCATCAACACCCTTAACTTGGACGATGTCTCTTTTGAAGATCGAAAAGAAGTTGCTCAGAATAGTTATTACAACAACCCAGAGCAGCTATTTGCTGGCGACAGTGTACTGATTGACGATGACCTCAATCCTGCTCGAAAGATTGGCAATAAGACTTCAAGAATAAAAGTATCATCTTATTTGGCTAAGTCTGATTCGGTTTATAAGAAATCTGCTGAACCAACCTACGAGGTTAGCAACATTGTAGTGTCAGAAATTAAAGATACCAACAATATAATTTCGATTAAGGTCTTTTTTAGGTCACTTTTCAAGGGTACACACATAACAATTAAAGAACGGTACAAGCCTTGTGAACAAATCGCAAAATTTAAAGTAGAAAAAATTGGCAAGCGTTGGCAGGTTTGGATCAGCGATATTTCGTTAAACGAAGCTCACGATAATGGGAATGAATCAACTTCAAAAGTATTAACAATGTTCCCTCCACTCCTATTGTAAAGGAAATAAAATATGTCAAAATCAATGCTAACATATCATCAATACAATGCGATGACCGTTTAAAGACTTTTGTACTACAAAATATTGCTAATGGTGAGTTTCTCGGAGCGATGGTATTGATGAAACCTCAAAGAAGGCGTAAATATTATGGACGAGTTTGAAGATGTACCTTATGAATTTGAAGATGTGTGCGGTACAATGTCGGAAATGAATAAAGACCAAGTTTATATTTTCTCAAAAGACCCCATTATGTATAGGGGTAATACCATCAAAATAACCAACATGACTTTCAAAAGCCTACAATCTAATGGTGAATATAAATATTATCTCATTCCAAAGATTGATATTACCTGTGAATAATTTTAAAATCAAACCAAATATTTTGGTTAATAATAACCAGTAATCAAATGAAAAAAAACTACTTTGGGGAATCATTCTCTGTTTTTTTCCTTTTGACCAACGTAAAAGCTCAAGTTTCCAACAAGGATAAAGAGGAGATACGAGCATTGGCACGCAAAAAAATTCAAAAATCTCTTCCCGAATTGATGAATACTCTCAATCTTGACGATGTGGGTGAAGCCGAACGTAAAAACGTTATGCTCAATAGTTACTTGCCCAGCACTGACCAATTATTTTTTAACGATGGTGTCATCGTAGAAGACGATTTAAATCCAGACCGTAATCCCACCGACAAACCTACTGATGCAAACATCGGAAAGTATTTCAATAATTATGATTTATTTTATCAAAAATCGGCTAATGCTACTTTTGAAGTTAGCAACGTGGTGGTTGCGGAAGTAAAAGAGAACAATGGGCAAATCTATGTGCAGGTCTTTTATCGTTCAATATTTAAGGGTAAGCACAAGAAAAAGCAAACTCCATACCAAGCACAAGAGCGTGTAGCTGAATTTAAAGCAGAAAAAATCGACAAAAAATGGGAAGTATTAATTACCAGAATTGCATATCATACCCCCCCGAAAAAGAGGCAGTTACCCAAACTGATAGTGCTAATGAGAAGAAAAAACTACGATAGAAAATCCAATTATTAAAAAAGAAATTCCCAAAATAGAAACTCCGATAGATTCTGCTAATAAAAAAGTAAAAATAGAGAAAGTAGTTGCAGTAGTAGATTCTGTTATGACAAAAGAACCTCAAAAAAGTGGAAGTGGCAAAAATAGCAATACCGCAGGAAAAACCAGTCGTTACGCCTCCTGTTGAGCAAAAACCTGTTGTTAATAATCCAAAAAATGTTGCAGCCCTCGAAGCCCTTGAAACAGAATTGGCTTCATACAAAGGCAAAAGAACCATTTTTAAAGTATTGAGTATTGCGTCTTTGGGGACTACGGCGGCAATATTTATTATCTCCAACGGAAAATATAGTGATTATACTGCCAAAGTAGATAAAAATAATGCAGCATATACCACTTGGTATAAAGGTGTTTATGGTGGTGACAAAAATCCCGATAACAGTGAATTAGCCCAACCCATTTCGTCAGGAGAATATACTTCACCCAGTATTTTGCCAATGGCAGGGGCAGCGGTTGTGGGTATTGGGCTTTTTTTGTGGGGAGGAAAATATGGTAAACTCGCCCGTGAAACCCAAAGGAAAAATTGACAATTTACAAAAACGAACTTCTTTTGTGCCAAGAATCAATATTCTTTCGGGTGAAGTGGGAGCAAGTATTTCTTATAAATTTTAACAGAAAAACAGATGAAAAATAATACATATAAATTTCTTTCAATTCCTATGCTCATTTTTACACTTTGGGCTTGTGTGAAAGATATTGAACCCATCCCAGCATCGGTGAATGATGTTATTTCCATCAGTAGCACTAATAATTTCAAGGTAAATTCAGATGTGAAATTTAGTGCCAACGCTTCAAATTATTCAAATATAAAATGGGAATTTCTTTTAGGTACAACAGTCATAAACACTTCTAATGAGTTATCTCCCAACTATCAAATTTTCCACTTCTGGCAACTATACGGCAGTATTCAAAGCCATTGGAAAAGATGGTAGTGCGGGGGCAAGTAAACCTTTTACTATTAATCCTAACATAACTTTTAGCGTTACTGGCGGGGATTGTGAAGCTCCTTGTGAAGTAACAGTAACAGCCAGCCAGTCGGGATTGGCTGAATATGAGTGGGAATGGAACGATGGTACTCCCAATACTATAATTACTTCATTAACACCAACTGCTAAACATATTTATACAAGAGAGTCTCCATCAGGGGGATTTCCAATTGGACTATTTGTAAAATACAAAAGCGGTGATAGTCAAACGTTTGCTTACTTTACAACTGTCAATATCAAACCAACTGCAACTATTGCCAATAAAGTAACTCATGCTTGGAGTGCGGGAGGTATTTATTCAGAAGAAGGGAGAAA
Organism: Arcicella sp.; assembly: GCA_034519515.1. Classification (GTDB taxonomy): domain Bacteria; phylum Bacteroidota; class Bacteroidia; order Cytophagales; family Spirosomataceae; genus Arcicella. Next base: position 121,673 of record JAXHOK010000036.1, on the reverse strand, counting down.
GATTATTACCGACCCAAGTGGTAACGTATATGTAGCAGGTAGGTATATAGGCGGTCCTGTTTCTTTCGGAAGAGACGTGAATAACAATGAAATTACACTGCCTAGTGTTGCTTCCATCAATAATTTTGTTTCTAAATATACGAATACAGGTGTAATAATTTGGGCAAAAACGTATAGAATCGAAATGGGGATGAATAATAATTTTTCGAGTTCAGCGGGTTTAATAAGTGACTTGATATTTGCTAATAATTCTGTATACGCAAGTTTCAATAACTCCTCACAAAATAATACGGTTGCAGAGCCAAGAGCAGGCATTTTAACAATAAATCCTCAAAATGGTAGTGCGGGAGCAATTAATCTTACATACCCCAGAGATTTAAAAACCGTTCTGACTTATGAAGCATTAGCAGCAGATAATGCTGGAAATATCTATGTAGGCGGTTCTTTTAACAACTCGTTAGTAGGAAAAAACTATGATGATTTATCACTTCGTGGTTTTGTGGTAAAATATAATTCATCGGGAGCAGTTGTAGGAAATCCAATTGTATTTGTTACAGAGAAAGATTCTCCCAGCAACACGTCTTCTATTGTATATGATTTAGCCGTAGCGAAAGATAACACTTTATATTTTATGGGAAATTTTACTGGAAAATATGGCACAGGAGATTATGTTATAAATGCTAATGGAAAAAATACTTTTCTTTCAAAATTTAAAGCCGATTTTACTACTATTGACTGGGTTCGTCAAGATGAAAGTATTAGTACTACTAATAGTTACAATTCATATCCTCGTGGACTTATTTTAGATAATGACGATAACATTTTTATGTTAGGAAGTATCGAAAATGGTTCTTCTATCAAATTTAAGTCTGGTTCAAAAACCTTAACTAACCGTAGTGGTTCAACAGTTCGGGATAATTATTTAGTAAAATATGACAAAAACGGAACTGTGTCATTCTTTGACTATGCTTCAAAAGCAAATTATGGAGTAGATGCCATTGCTAAAGATGCCAAAGGGGATATTATTACCACGGGATTTAGATGTAATATTTCTAAATTTAGCAATGCAGGCACACCTATTTACCAAGATGTATTTCTGACGACAAGTTTAGATAATTCAGCTAATGCCATAACAAGTGACGCTTAATAATAACATTTTCGTAACAGGTTTCTACAACAGAACACTTAATACTATTGCTGAGACTAAGAGTCTTCCTGTAAGAAGTAATACTGGAGAATTAGACATGATGGTTATCAGATACGGAAAATAAAACAATACTCAATATGGAAAAAAATATATATAAGGTCTTATTGTTGTTCTTACCCATCTTGACGCACTGGGCTTGTACCAAGGAAATTGAACCTATTGCGGCTTCGGTTAGTCCTATTAATATCAAGAATCTTGATAACAGTAGCATTTATAAAGTCGGTTCTGAATTAGAGTTCAGTTCGGCAGTATTTAATAATAAAAAAATCATCTGGGATTTTGGCGATAATTCGTTTTCTTCCGAAACAACCCCAAAACATATTTATTCAAGGTCAGGTACTTTTACGGTCATCCTCAAAGCAATCGGTGATGGCGGAAGTGCGGGAGTGACCAGAACGATAACTGTATTACCACAATTAGATTTCACCATAAGCGGAGGTGATTTTGAGGCTGGAACTACCATAACAACCGAATTAGCTCCTTCAAGTAATACATTAGGTATAAGTAATCTGATTTGGTCTTGGGGAGACGGTACGCCAGACTACACCACGGGCGTAGCCGCAAAAGGAGTGCATCAGTATGCCAAAGAAGGAAACTATACAATTACACTATCTGCCAAATTCTCCTCAAATCCCACTCCTGTTTCGATGAGTTCAAAATTAATAACTATTAAAGAAGTTTCATCGAGGGTTACAAAAGCATGGAGTTTTGGGGGAATAGAGGAAGATAATGCAAATCATATTGTTACTGACCTTTTAGGAAATCTTTATGTCGCTGGCTATTTCAAAGGATCTGTTAAATTTTCAGACAAAATAACGTATACATCAAAAAACCAAACGCTGTATGTTGCAAAATACACCAATACTGGAGACTTACTTTGGATTAAATATTTTGAAAATCCTTCCCAAAATGAAGCGTTATATCCATCAGGCTTAGCTGTTGGCAATTCTGGTGTTTACATAAGTTACAATAATTTTTTCAATGGAAATACATCTGTAAAATCAGGAATATTAAAACTCAATACACAAACTGGTGAAAACCTATGGTGGAAAAAATTCACAGAATCTATCTATTGTTATAGTCTTGCTTTGGATTCAAATGAGGATTTGTACGTTGGAGGTAATTTCTATCAGAGATTTCAAGATGGTAATCAATATTCGCAAGGTAGAACGGGATTTATCATGAAATATAAGAGTATGAGTGGAGATAAATTTTGGGGGGTACCGAGATACCTATCTACGAATGTCAATGGATTCTCGAATATTTATTGTATCAAAATAGGAAGTGACAACTCTATCTTTTTCTCTGGGGCTTTCGATACGAATATACCTCAAAATACATCAATTACAGGCTTGATAATCCGTTCTTTGACTTCTACAACATCAACAGCAGGATATCAAACGCTTATTGGCAGGCTTGATTCTAATGGTAATCCTCTGTGGGTAAAGCAAGACGGTATCAATAATAGTAATCCAGAGTATTATTCCAGACCAACAGAGCTTGTATTAGATGTAAACAACAATATATTTGTTCTGATAGGGCTTTATGAGGGAGCAGGACTTGTGTTTGATAACAAATCTTTGGGACTTCAAAGCACAAGACAAAACAACATTAACTATTACCTCATGAAATTAAAAGTAAATGGTGATATTGATTTTTTAAAATACGCATCCGAAAGTGGAAATGCAAGTTATGCCATGAATATTGATAAAAGTGGTAGTATAATTACTACTGGTTGGAATTATATTAGTAAAGTCTCAAATGCAGGTGCTCAGATTGGGGATGAAATTAATTTTTTATACTCTAATACTGATGCAATGATTTCTTTCGGTATCACAAGCGATATTAATAATAACATATTTGTAAGCGGTTTATTTAAAGGCACAATCACAACAATCAAAAACACTACTGAGCTGAAAAGTAATGGAGATTATGACTGCTTCATCATTAAATACGGAAAATAAAAACAGACTTAATATGAAAAAACTACTAACACTATGGCTTATGTTGATATTTTTTCAACAAAGCAATGCCCAAATGGATGAAGCAAGTGCAGTAAATTCCTTGAAGAAAATAAAGTGCTTGGCAAAAATGACCAATTGTAAACCTCGACAGGCTTTTTATCAGAGTAATGTCAATTACTGGCAATGTTATTTGGATAATAATCTAAATGCTAAGGCTTGTGAGAGTATTTTTCCGACAGGGCAAATGCCTGAATGTCCCGAGGATGACTTAAATTTTCCTCCTAATCAATACACTATTTCTTATCTGGATAAATGTATTGCCTCAATGCCCGTTGTGATTACTATGAAACCTCAATCGCCCGTAATTGCACAACAAAATCCTAAAAATCAGAGTCGGCCTACTGAAACCAATGAGGCATTGTTGGATATTTCGGGTTTGTATTTTATTGGAAATGATGCTCAAAATACGGGTAATATCGGGAAACGCCTCGAAATCCAAGAAGAAAGAATCAATAATACTGATTCACAAATTGCTATTTTCAGCGAGGGACAAGAAGTAGTTTCCATCAGACGTAGGAATAATGCCCGAGTGGTTTCGGGCTATTGGGATTATGTTCACGAAGACCCCGACCCAAAATTTCATAGGCTTCGTATCAAGAGGCTTTGCGAAATAAAAATGAATCTAATGGAGATGGTCTTCTGATTACGATGCAAAAAATTAGGCTACGTCCACAGGGTGGGCTTTTTGCTAACGTTGTCAATATTTGGGATTTATCCAACAAAGGTTACAGTGCTGTGGATGCCGCCCAAAATGTAAAATATGAGTTTGTTACGGAAAAGGGGACAACGGTTTTTGAGTATCTCAGAAAAGAGGAATGAATATATTTTCATAAAACAAAACGGTTCAGTGAAATTGTATTTCATTGAGCCGTTTTGATTAGAAGCCGTTTTAAAATATACTCTGAATAAAGTCTGATTGTATTTTTTGAGTAACGGAATCATATTTTTTTAAGGAATATACAGCGTATCTTGTGTAAAAAATATGATTTCGATAGTCAGAATAAGACAATCAGAATTTGTCGTAAGATATTTTAAAACGGCTTCTTAGTAATCACTTCTTCTTCGCCACATAAGGCAAACAAACTTCCTTCTTACATTCAGGCACTTTAACCAGTCCAAAATCAATCGTCAAGTTTGAATTTTTATCGGCAGAAGTTCCGCTGGTGAGGTCTCCATCATTTTGAGGTTCTACAAAATTTCCTAATCCAATAAAAGTTGTTCTGATGATTTGTCCTGTGATAGTTGAGCCATCATCGTTATCGTTTTCGTCACTGTTGGCATTGGGTGAAGGTTCGTAAATGCCTATGGGTGAGTCATTTGTACCTACACTTGAAGCGTAATCCGTGGGTGCGTCAATTTCTACTATATAAAAACCTGGCACTAAATCAGCGAATAAATATTTACCCGTCAAAGAATCCGTTTTAGTGGTTTGGATGGGTAATCCATCTGGAAAATAAAGAGGATTATCTGGATTTGTTTCATCTAATTTTGCTCTAAATAATCTTACCGAAACCTTACCAATTCCTTTTTCTCCGTTGTTATTCAAGCCGTCATTATTGGTATCTTCCCACACTAAATTGCCGATACTGAGGCACTTATTGATAGTTGGGGTGAGTTTTGCCGTAACCAAACAACCATTTGGATAAGTTTCGGTTAGGCTGTATTCACCCGCTTGTCGCAAATCTTCGGTAGTGGGGATATTGGTTCTGTCGGCGGTTGAGGTGTAACCGTCTGGCCCTGTCCAGAAATAGCTTAATGGTTTTTCATTATCGGGGCGGAAGATGATGTCACGAAGCCGTAGATTCTCGCCTACGCATACATTCGTGAAACCCCCAATTAAGGCAGTTTCGATGGCATTTGCCTTCACAACCGCTTGGGCAGTACCAACTCCTCCGCCCAAATCGGTAACGGTGACTTTATAAACGCCCATACCGTTTTCCGTCAAATTGACGATAGAAGCATCTTTTTCCGTAGAAGTATATCCATTCGGACCCGTCCAAACATAAGTATTGCCCGTTGCAGGATTTACGACAGCGTTTATCTTGAAATTTGCCCCTAAGCAAGTAGGAATCGTGTCTGGAATTGAGATGGAAATTTGAGCGATGGACTCAAAATTGATAAAAAGGGAGATAGCAAGTAATAGAAAGATTACTTTTGGAATCCAAGGGCGGAGGGATTTGTTCATTGACCAAGTGTTGTGTTAAGCTGAAAATTATAATTCAAAACCGCACGAAACGGTCATTCATCAATAGTTTTAGGATTGACGAATTGATTAAATTTAGCTACTTGGGCAATGTTTTGTACCAAAGGCTTTAGCCTGTATTTTCTAAACAGGCTAAAGCCTGTGGTACGTTATTCAAGCAAAAATTATGCCGAAGGTTTTGTATGGAAAAGCCACCCGTTTTGGGGGTAAATTTTGCTTTGGAAGTGGGAAAAGCGAGTTTTTTACTATATTTACTTAAAAATTGACAATTATGAACGCTTTACGACAATACGCTACCACAGTTGATGGCAATCTGATATTAAAACTACCTGCCGAATACACTCGGCGTAGGTTAGAAATTATTGTTTTGCCAGCCGATGATTTGGTGATTCCAGAAGATAAATTTTATTTGGAAAATCTCTCTAAAATTATGGTAAATCAAGAAAATAGTAAAAGACTATGGGAATCCATAGACGCACTACAAACAGCCGCTGCTGCAAATGGTTTGACGGAGGAAATTCTGAATGAAATTTTGAATGAATCTCTATGAACCAGTTATTTATCATTGATACCAATACGCTGGTAAGTGCTGTTATTTTGCCTAATTCTACTCCGAAAAAAGCTTTTGATAAAGCACAAGAAAATGGTTTTTTGGTTTTCTCGGAAGCTACTTTTGCAGAACTTTCAGAAGTAATTTGTAGAACCAAATTTGATAAATACCTTCCCTTAGAAAAACGTTTAAATTTCATAAAATCTCTCCGAGAATCCTCTCTTTTGATTGAAATTACCACTCACGTTACCGACTGCCGAGACCCCAAGGATGATAAGTTTTTAGACCTCGCTCTTGCTGCCCAAGCCCATTACATCATTACAGGTGACCAAGATTTATTGGTATTGCACCCTTACCATAACACGATGATACTTACTGCGGCTGATTTTTTAGTTAATTTTGATTGAGGTATGGGCAGCAATTGAGGAATGCATATTTCAGACAAAAATTATCCCAAAGGTTTGAAAAAAGCCACCTTTTAAGATGGCTTTCTTTCTTTTATTGTTCCTTAAACTTCAATAACTGACTATTAACAAGCGTGCCATTCAACATTAGATTTTGCACAAATCCTGTCTGCCCTGCTGGAATCGTTACGGTATGCCCAGTTGAAATGGTAACATCATCGGTTATCAAAGGAGTACGTCCACACGACCAAGTGGCGTTGGTGTTCCAATCACCCGAAACTACCGAAAACATACTGCCACAAAAAACCGCCACCACCTTACTCAACCTATTGCCCAGCTCGTCAAAGCTATACGTAATAGTATGCGTAAGGGTAGCACCATTATACACATACACCTTACTGAGCCGATTGAGGTCATCGTACTCATAGGTGCGTTTGGACGGCACTCCGTTTTGGGCTTGGCTTTGAAGGTAGCCTACCATTAGCAATAAAATAGTAATATATCTTTTCATTTTTCTGTTATATTTGCTATAAAAAATCATAAAATGCTGACACTCGAAATAAATGATGCTCGTTTGGAGCAAAAAATTCTTGAAAAAGCCCGTTCTATCGGCAAGTCTGTTCAGGAATTGGTGAAGGACATCGTGGCTGAAAAAATACAAGCCGACGAAACCTCCGAAACCCTCCCGTTTGACGTTCCAAAATTGGACTATCGAAAGTATATTAACATCATAGACGAACCCGTTGATGATGCTGTTGACGATACCCCTTTATTTCAAAACGAAATAGATACCGTTACTTTTGCCAAACAACTCAGAGAACAAGCATGGAAAAGAGGCTCTTGATGCTTGATACCAACATTGTGGTGGACTACTTACGCCAAAAACCCAAAACCCTTGCTTTTATTGACCAATATGGCAAGGCTAATTTGGCTTTGTCTCCCATTGTGTCGATGGAGGTCTATCAAGGTGTTTTAAATAAACAAGACTTGGAACGAACTCGTAAAAAACTCAATGGTTTTGCCTCATTGCCATTAGACCAAAACATCGTTCAGTTGGCCTTGAGACTTCAACAGACTTATATTCTCTCTCACCACATAGGCATACCCGATACCCTCATTGCCGCCACCGCTCTTGTCTTTGATTTGGAACTCATCACCCAAAACCTGAAAGACTTCCAATTTATACCCACCTTGCAGGTAAGTAATATCATAGCCAATTAAAATCCCATACTCACAACTACGTTTGGATGACTCCCCGGTTTAGGATTGGCTACCTAACCCCACACAAACCATAAAAAGGAAAGTAAATACATTTGGTTTCATCCTCTCTTTGAGTTTTACTATTCTGAAAATCCATATTTTACACTGATTTAGTTTAGGTACAAACAATGACTTGTTGGTGATAAGGGCGGAAAATTACTACTTTGGTTTTGCGATTGCCCACCTCATCAAAAGTATAGATGATGGTAGCCGTTATGCTGCCATTGTTCCAATAATAAACCTTACTGAGCCTGTTTTGCTCATCAAACTCATACGTTTTCTTTTGCTGGGCTATGCCTTGAAAGCCTAAAAGAAGGAGGATTATAATATGAATATATCGTTTCATAGTCAATTCTAATTTAAAGGACAAATTATCACACCTTGACCCGACTGTAAAGAACGGATTGTAACTTTGTTCCTTAAATCATGATTCATTACATTCATGTTACTCGGAGAGGGTATGTATGAATCTTCCTGTTCACAATCTCTTGGGTCACTTCCTGCTTCAACACCATACCATAAAGTAGTTACTGCTTCTTGAACAATTATCGCCTTGAATTGTTGATTTTGAAACATCATTTAGTTAATTTTCCATACTTTTAACAGCGGGACGAACCTTTCATAACTCTTCTGCTGCATTTGTAATTTGAGGCGTACTAATCGCTCCTTTTTTAAAACTTTTGGTAGAAACTATATCTATGCTGCATCAACTGACTACAACATGCTCAAACTTTTGGTTAGAGCAAGTAAGTTAACATTGAGAATGAACTTAAGTGTGTCTTAATACCTTGTGATATTTTGCTTACGCAACGTGCTAGAGGGTATTATTACAGCCAATACTGATGTAGTTCCAAAACAACACCTTTTGCAGCTGGATTTGAATTATAAAATACTGTTCTCGCCAATATTCCAACTAATGGGTCAGAAGATTTCACCAGACGCATCTACATTATTATTATTGGATTATCGTTAGCATACGGATACAAATTCGTACTCCAAATCGGGTCGGTAGAGTTAAATCGGCCAATGGTAGGGTCGTAGTATCTGGCACGCATATAGCTGAGGTCAGCGGTTTCGTACATTATGCCATAAGTACCTACATATCTAAATGGGTTAGCGTCTGCTTCTTGGCTGTTGGTTTGGTTGCCGTATTCGTCGTATTGGTATTTGTGGGTAATGGCTTGGCTGGCGTTGGTCATGGCTACTACACTTCCTCTAAAATCAGCGTGGTAATAGTGTATGGTGCTGCCGTCGCCTTTTACCCTTGCTACCAATGCCAAGGCCGTGTATGTAGTAGTTTTGGGCGGCATTGCTGTTGTTTAGCTCCGCCAATACATCGGCCATGCCCAGCATATCCAGTACATATTTTGTTATGTTGCCGTTTCGGTTGGCTATTCGGCGGTTGCCCATGGCATCGTATTCAAAATTTATATTCAGCCCATTGCCAGTTATGCTTGTGAGGTTGTCTTCTAAGTCATAAGTATAAGTTAGCCCGCCCTTGGTTATTACATTGCCATCGCCATCGTGGGTAAATGCAATGTTTCCAGCCGTTTCTATTTGGTTATTGGTTTTATACGTGTAAGTAGTGGTAGAGGCAGGTGGCGTAGGTATAGTACTATATGGCTCGGTCATGTTTTCGGCCAGATGGTTGCCCAAATTATCAAACTCAAACGTATAAGCCGATATGGTGCTACCACTACCGTTGTTGGTTTTGGTGGTCATGCCGTCTAATCTGCCAGCGGTGTCGTAGTTGTAGGTGGTTCGCACACCATTGCCGTATTCTACATAACTCAGTCGTGAGCCTACATATACATAAGTAGCCACGGTGGTGGTGTTCCACTTTACGGTACGCAAGCGGTTGGCTTGGTCGTAGGTATAATACACCTTGTGGCCATTGGGATAGTCTATGCGGGTTACGTTTCCGTTGTTGTCGTAGCCATAGCCTACCGCTACGTTGTTATTGTCGGTATAACCCGTTGGTCGGTTAAGCTCGTCATACGTAAAATCTTTTCAAAAGCAGTGCCGATGTGCCACCCGTAATGGTTTGGAGGTTTTTGGTGGTATTGTCAAACGTTACATTGGTCAGGTAGCGGTTGGAGGTCATTCTACCCTGTGCATCGTAGGCGTACTGAAAATAGCGGTCATTGTTTGAGGCAAAACCCGTTTTTTCGTATTTATCTAATTTGCCGTCTGTTCGGTAGTAATATTTCTGTTGCATGGTTTCAAAATTGATGGTTTCTACCCTATCAAAATTGTCTCTCCCGATGGTGGTTACTTTTCCTTTGGCATTGGTAATTGTACTGAGCAAATCATTGTCATCAAAACCATATTGGGTAACGTAGCTCAACGGACTCGGAGCAATGGTCTTGGTCAGGTTATCGTTGTCGTCATGTTCAAAGGTCGAAATCTTCCCTTTGGCATTGGTAACGGTCAATGCTCTACCCGAATGGTCGTGCGAAGCATAGCTATTGATACTGAGCAATGGAAATTCAATGCGGTTATTATTACCAAAATTATCGTAATAAAACAATGTATTGATTCCCTCATGGCTGATGGCTTCTTTCAATAAGCCGTTGGGATAATATCTGAACGTTTGATTGATGGTTTGATTTTGGGCAAACGGTCGGCGAATACCATCTAAATATTTTCCATCGGTTGAGAAATCAAAGTTGGTCGTGATGCCATTGCGGTCGGTGTGTGTTTCGAGATTATTGAATTGGTCATAGCCAAACGACTCCGTAGAATGTATAGTCGTGTTATCGGCTTTCATGTATTTTACAATGAGTACATTGCCAATGCCATTGTATTCATATTGCGTTCTTTTGCCATTTACCTCAAAATAGGCAGGATTTGAAGGGTTCTGACTGTACTCTGGCAGTTTGAAACTAACTGTGGGAGAGGTAATTTCATAAACCGTACCCACCAAATTGATTTTTTGGCTCGTAATAGTATTGTCCGAATTGGTGATATTCACACAGGTAGTGCCCAGTGGGCATGTTCCCCCAGTTGTTCGGGCAATGGTGGTCGTGCTGGTGGTACTTGCTGCATTTTGTTCTTCAATTTTTTGAAGTTTATTGTCAGCGTCAAATTCGGTCTTTATCTCGTTTCCTTTCGGTCTTTTAACCGATACCAACAAATATTTTTGTAAACCACTACCATAGGTATAGGTCGTTCCTTTTGCCGTTCCGAAGTGTTTGGCAGAAGTAAACTTTCGGAGATAATTGGTTTTACCGTCCCAACCTGCATAATAGGCAAATTGCAGTCTTCGAGGAGTAGCAGAAGTTTTGCCAGGAAACTGAACCTGAGTAATCTGATTGTCAGTATTATAAGTAAAAATCATTCTTCTTCCCGATTGCGACTGTACATAATCAATCACTTGCGAATAGCCCGAAAAAGGTACGTTAGCCCCTTGTTTATATACCACAGTTAGGGCATTACCATATCTGTCTTTAATAGAAGTTAGTCTAAATAGTCCCGTTTCAGAACCTTGTTTTTCGTACTTAAAAGTTACTTGGTCGGGGCGTTTAACTTCATAATAAGTAGTGGTTGAATTGGTAATGACATTTAAGGTATTGAAATTGTCAATACTACGTTTTATTGGGCTACTTGGATCGGAATTGTCATAAGTATGCCAAGTACCATCGCCATTAGCCAGTAATAAAAGAGCTTTTCCGACTACTAAATTACCCTCATTCACGGAAGCAGAAGTAGTCTGTACATAAGAATTCAGATTATGCGTCCAACCTACTCCCAAAGGTTCAATTGTACGATACACATCAGGTAAATGAGTAGAGAAAGAATTATAACTAAATCCAAAACTCGAGGGGAAAACCAATGTCACCGATGGCAAAAGCATCTTCGCCATAGGCAAAATTTCCCTCACCCATGCTACGCATAATGCTGATATTGTCGGTCGTAATGTTTCTTTCAAATATATAATTGGCATCATTTATAAGCATAGCTTGAGTAGGCTTTGCAACTGTGGAATGTTTTCTTAATCTCGCCAAAATGGTGTAGGCTTCCTCTCTTTTTATTAGATCATGGGGTCTGAAACGTGGATTGCTTGCCGCATCGTATGGTGATAATACCTAAGCTAAATGCCTTGTTGATATATTGCATGGTCTCAGCTAGGCACATTAGAGAAATCATCTATAAAAGGTGCCGTTAATTAGTTAGCATCTGACGGTACATTCCACGCTTCTAATAATACTTGTAGGAAATCCATGCGAGTAATATTATCGTAGGGGTAAAAATTGGATCGAGTTCTTTTGAATGGTGTAAGTCCTTTATTATCGTTGGCATAATATAAATAACTCATAATTTTTGAGGGTCTATCAAAATTTGTTGAGTTGTTATCATAATTAAAGTCATCAAAAGGAGTCACATATCTATCCACCGCAAATTGGTAAGAATACCTGGATTTTGATGGTAAGTACCCGCATAGCCATCATCAAAAAGGGCGTAAAGCATCAGTTTGGCGAGGTCGGCTCTTTTGATAGGGTCAACTGGCGTGTAACCAGCATTATTTTGCTGAGGCTGAATAATACCGAGATTACATAAATACTGAGCAGCACAAAAACCTTCATTGCCCGTATTGGGAAAATTAGCTTTCTGTAATACCCGCTGAAAGGCAATTTGGGCTATTACAAGTTGATGTTGCAATTAATAGTGAATACACCTGAATAATTTACAATAGAACCTGAGCCTGTATTATAGACTTTTATTCGGTATTGCCCAGGAGTAAATGTATTTGGTATCGTCCAATTAGCAGAACCCGTATTTGCAACATTATCGGCAATGGCAGGTAAAATACCCACAGTGCCATTTGCACCAGATGTTATTTCAATCGAAACATTTCCAGTATAGCCAGTAAAAGCATAGACTATTGGTAAAACTGTGCCTGTTTGGTAGGTGGAATTGGCGGCTGGGGAGGAGACGGTAACGGATTGACCGATAATATTGAAAATCTCTGTCAATTTGAAAACAGGTGCGGCACCCCCAGATACCGACGGGTAGATTTTTAATCTGTAAGGACCAGGCGAAAAAGTATTCGTAACTGTATAGGTGTATGGACTAACATTTGGAATATTTGTTCCGTTGGGCATAACTTGTAGTGTTGTCCCTGCTGTATTTGTTAGTTCAACCATCATTGGACCACATAAGTTTTGTGTTCCCCAATCCATGGTTATAGTTTGGCCGATAGTATAATTAGAGTTTGCAGCGGGCGATGTAACCAGCATAGTTGGCAGAGGAATTGTAAAACCATTTCCAGTAGTTCCCTGTCCTTCTGTGTTATGCGGGTAGATTTTTAAATAGTATGTTTTGGTAAATTCAAAATTCTCAAAATCAACCACATTACCTTGTAAATTTACCTGTTTGCCTACTATCCAAGTAAAACTGCCAGTGTTGGGGATGTTGGATGCAATTACACCCATGAAACCAGTATCGGTATTACCCAATTCAATGGTAATATTCCCCGTTCCCGCCAAAGAAGACCAGTTAATGGTTTTATTGCAATGCCAAGTGGTTGTACCAGTAACATTATTAAGCGTTATAGGCCCCAGAGTGGTTGGTGTAGCAAGAGTTGAGGACCATGAAGTCCAAACGCCATTTGAACATTTAGCTCTAATTTGGTAACGATACTGAGTTGAATGGTTGAGTCCTGTTACCGAAATTGAATTAGTATTTGATAAACCATTAAAAGACAGAGGACTACCATAAGTGGTATTTGGAAAAGTAGCAACATTTATTTCATATTGGGTAGCTCCGCTAACCACAGGCCAGTTTGCGATGAAAGATGTATTCGTGATATTGTTTGGCGTTCCTGAATTTGGGTCAGGCAAAGTAAGGTTACACGTAGGATTACTAACAGAAAAATTATTAGAAGTACCGTTGATTACATCATATCCTGTGCAATATACTTTTAAGCGGTTGGTTGTGCTTCCAATAGCCGCACCGATGCCATTTCCATTTTGGTCATTAGGAACAGTCCAAGAAAATGGAGAACCCGTATGATTGGTTTTCAGTACTGTCCACGGTGTACTGCCACCATTGGTAGATAGTTCAACGGTATAGTTAGTACACACTGCATTGCTAAGTGACCACGAAATACTATATGCCTGCCCTGTGGTAAGTGCAGGTGGAGCTGTTATACTCAAAGTTGGATTTATCAATGAAAAGTTAGTGGATTGGTCATTGACGCTCGAATTATTTAAACAATAGACTTTCAACCTCAAATTTGAGTTATTGAGCATGTTGGGTATTGGATTGCCCTGATAGTCTTTTCCAACTGTCCAATTCAAAGAAGTTCCATTAATTTGGTCGCCTATAAGTGTCCAACTGCTACCGCCATTGGTAGAAAGTTCAACCATATAAGGTGCACAACCTCCGTTGGTGGTAGTCCATTGAATTTGTTTTTGTTGACCAAAACCCCAAGTATTTGAGGTTGGGTTATTGACTTGTACAGTTGGGATTAATGCAGGAGTATAAAAAGTTGCAGAGGCAGATTCTTTATCATTATTGCCATTTTTTCTGGCTCTAATTACCCATGAGTATTCTTTTCCGTTTTGTAAGTTGATTGAATATGAACTTACATTTCCCAAAGAAGTATAATTTTCAAGAACTATGTTATCTGTAACATTTCTAATGCGTAGTTGATAATCCGTTCCTGTTGGATTCCCGTTTTTACTCCATTGTAAGGTTACGGAAGTGCTACTTGTTGTAATATTTATGGGAGATGTCAAGGTTGGGGTATTGAGAGGAGCGAGTAATTGAATATTGAAGGAACTACTCCATCCTTCCTTCTGATTATTACACATTGCTCCTGCTTGAAACTTGTAAGCTGCTCCATTATTTAGGCCAGTAAAGTTATAAGAGGTAGAATTGCCAACACCAATCAAGTTGTTTTGATAGGCAATACTTTGTAAATCCCTTTGTGTTTTATAAGATGTTACTCCAGAAACTGAACCCCAGTTTCCCCGAAAACTGGTTTCAGTTATGTTTGTTGCTGAAAGCCCACTTGGAGAAGTACAAGTAGGCGTTACAGTTATAGGTCCTGTGTAGTATCTTGTTGGATTCGTTGCACTTGTAATATATACTCCAACAAAAGTTTTTGACTGACCACCATTTAACAAAGACACCCCTGTAAAAACTGATGAAGATGTACCTGAGGCTACTGGAACGGATGTGTTGTTTATTACTACACCACAAGCATTAGTTTCTTTTATAAAAAAATTGCCAGAAGTACTAAAATTTCCACCTGTACATCGTGTCAATGTAAAACTTGCATTATTACCTGAGACAGAAATTGACATCTTGATTGTTTGACCTCCTACATATGTCAAAGGTGAACAAGTTAAGTTCGATGATGGACAAGATGATATTCCAGTAGACGGGGATAATGTATATTGTGCGTTCAAACTCAAAGAAACCAAAAATACAAAAATTAGAAGTAAATATTTTTTCATAATGAAATGTTTAAGCAGCGATTAAAAATAATAATTTGACAAAACAATGTTAAAAACCTTAGAATCTATTTTTTAAGAGCCATAAAGTGGACAAGCGGTAAATTTCAAGAAAAAACAGGTAATTTTTAGGTATAAAAGGCCTAAATCAAGGATAAATAGGAGTTTTAAGCAAGCCCTTACAATTAAGTAAATATTTGATTTTAAGCACTTTAAATAATAATTCATTTAATTTTTGAGGACGATTTTTGCTTTGGATGGAACTTTACTCTCTTAAAAATCCAAATAATTCAATCTCCTTTACCCGCCTCCTCGCCACCTTTAACTCCGTCCCATCCATCAAAATCACCGTCAACTCCAACAGATTTGTGGACTTTATAAATCGTGAATTGACTAAATGCGAGCGGTGAATGCGGAGGAAACCGTTGGCTAATAAGGTTTCTTCAAAGTGTTTGAGGGAATGCGAAACGGTGTATTGCCGTCGGTATTGAAAGACAAAATCGGTATAATTGACATCGCCCCGCAACAAGATGATTTCGTGCAGGGGGATTCGGAGTTTTTTCTTGTGGTCTATCACAATACTGGGCTGTGGTAATTGTGCTGGCATAACGGTTAGTTTTCATTTTAGATTTATATAAACAAATCTAAGTAAAAACCATCAAAAAAAGCCCACAAGGGGCTTCAAAATGCCTTTGCAGGCTTTGCAAGGCTCTTTGCAAAGGCTTGCAAAAGTCAATACCCATCTTTGCTCACGGGTATTACGCTAAAATTATCCTCAAAAACCACCTTCCCCGTATAACTATTACTCACCCGAAAATCATCCCATTTTCCTGAGCCTTTTGATTCCAAATGAATGTCTTTTAATTGCCCGCCCAAAGGTTTGATGGCTGAGGTTGTCGATAGTTTTCCATTTATCCACAATTGGGCTTTGTTGTGTTTGATGATAAGTTTTACGGTTGTCCAGTCATAACATATCATCGGGATAGAAAATGCTTGTCTATAAAATTGTTCATTACTCTCCTCTGAAACAACAGCTGGACGATTTGGAATAAATGGCTTACCTGTGTTTCTATTGAAAGATAGTGAAATGCTTTTCCCTAATTGATTTTTGATTGCTAAACTCATGGTGTAAAAACTAATCCCTTCTTCATCAGGTGAGTTTTTTTGTTTAAACTCTATCGTACAACTATCCATCGCTACGGCAAAATCTTCGGCTCGGCTTGCCACAATATTATAGTTTTCTCGATGGCTGGGGGCTATTTTTTCACGGGGCAAATGCAAATAGCCATCTGTATAAAAATCACGATATTTATAATTTGTGTTCACCCACTGACTGCCTGGCGTAGCGTAATAATACCAACACGACCACCCGTGAGATTTTACATAAACGGGAAGACTTTTAAGGATTTGTTTCAGATGTTTTACCTGTATTTCATGAACTCCTGCTTTATAATAATCAAACACAAATTGTCCTTTGGGTTCTCGGAGGGTTATTATTGAGTGTTCCATTACTCCTTTTTCTCCTCCAAAATCTACTTGTAAACTATCCAAACGCAGTTTGCTGAAATCGTATTTATAAAACACTTTATAAGGATTTCGCCCTTGGTCGCTTTCCACGTGGTCGAGCGTAATTTGGAAGTCATTATTCTCTTGGGCGGTGAGCGTTCTGAAAGGCAAATATTTGTAGAAATAATAATAAACGCCTGATAATAAACCCATTACAGCCAAAACAATAGATAGATTTCTTTTCCAATGTTTAGGTTTTTGTGGAACAATGACAAATATGGGTGGCAATGGATTAATACCTCCTCCACGAGGAATAATAGTAACACCGCCATAAGTTTGCTCTGGTTCAGTATTAAGAGTTTTGAAGTTTTCCCAATTTTCATAACCACAATATTGAGCAATGGGATTGAGGGTAAGTTGTATGGTAAAGCCCTTAGTGTATGTTTCATCCAAAAATCTACGAAACGTATGTTCAGTAGGAAATTCAGAAGCACTTAGTTTGATTCCTTCATTGTCTAAAAATTTCCAAATTTTTGACCTCAAATCAAAATAGAAGGCATTTTCACTGGGCAGTTCTTTGATGGTCGAAAAGGTTTCTCCGTGAGCTTTTGCCCACTCATTTTCCCAATCGGTGGCTATTTTTGCAATAAGTTGATAGCGAAGTTCTTGAATAAATATTTGTTCGGAAGAGCTTGAAAATGTCTTTGCCATGTGGTGTTGATAGTTAGAGCAAGATTGTTTTATTGAGTGTAAGTGTAAAAATATGGAGTTATTGCAGAATATCCATGAAAATTTTATTATATGGTAAAATATTACGGTTAAAACATCCCCCTGCCCCCTTCAAAGGGGGAATTTTCACAGTCGCAATATTTTGCTAAGAATTGAATAGATGGTAATAGATTTCTTTTAAATAACTAATAAAATAAAAAAACGACAGCCTCAAAGAAGCTGTCGTTTCCGCACTCTATTCCTTACTTTGTTTCATTAGTGTCTTTTACATTTCTGAATGAGCTTTTAAAAAAAGTCCCAGCCTCAGAGAGGCTGGGATTTCCGCACTCTATTCCTTACTTTGTTTTATTAGTATTTTTTAAAGTTTACATCCCCCTACCCCCTTCAAAAGGGGATTTTGACCAATCCAAGTCTTAGTTGGAAAGAGAAATGGAATACTTTTTAATTAAGCATTTTCAAACACTTTGATAAATTTACTTCGTCTTCTTGTACGAATACGGAATACAAACGTCTGGTTTACATTCGCATACTCTTATTTTCAAGATTACGGTTTTGTCAGTGTAACATCCATTGGCATTGAAAACTCGCACGGTGTAACTCTTGTCTGCCGTTGGGTTTGGCAAGGTTACAGTCGTGGTTGTGTTCGTGATTACGGTTGCTGTGGCAAAAGTTTTTGTTCCTGTGTAAGTTGTTCCTTCTGTGTAATCAAATTTATTCAATATATCCAAATTTGAAATACTCAACTTAGCATCGGCATTTGCTTCGCCCGTTGTGCAAGTGGCTTGAATTGCTGTCAAATCAAAAGTTGGAATGGCTTTGCGAGTAACTTTTATAGTATCTGTACAACCTGCTACGTTTGTCAAGACAAAATTATAATCAGAAGCCGCTGTCATACCTGTTACTGCTCCCGTTATTGGGTCAATTTGTACGCCACTTGGATTGGTTGAAACACTGCTCCATGTCATATTATTGATTGCTGCGGGTAATTTATAAGTCGTTGCATCTGAACAAATTGCTACATCAACTCCTGCGTTTGGCTTGGCAGAACGTTCTACTTTTACGGTATCGGAACAAAGCGTTGTGGTATTTTGTAACACAAATTCATACGTTCCGTTGGCGGTCAAACCTGTGATTGCTCCCGTTGCTGGGTCAATTACTGGATTCGTGCCATTTGGTCTTGAAGCCGTTGCGGTTGATACTGACCACGTTGTTCCTGCTGAAGCCGCTACTAATTTTGCCGTAGTTACTGGTTCACAAATTCCTTTACTTCCCGTTAAATCTACTTCTGCGTTTGGTCTTGCAAAACGGGTTACTTTTGTGGTGTCAGTACATCCATTGGCACTTGTCAAAACAAATTCATACATTCCGATACCCGTCAAACCTGATACTTTTCCATTTGCTCCGAAGATTGAAGCCGATGGATTTGTTGCCATTGCCGACCATGTTTCGCCAGTCTGAGCAGTATTTAAAGTTACCGAAGTTTCTGGTTCACAAATTGCCACATCTACTCCTGCACTTGAACGAGCCTGACGCTCAACCACCACAGTATCAGTACATTCCCCTTGCGTGAGTACGAAGAAATATCTGCCAATTCTTAATAATTTAGAAGCCCTACCTGCCTGATTAATTTCTGCCGTTCCGAATCCTAAACTGTTGGCGGCTACTGACCATGTTTGTCCAGCACCTGCTGCGGTTAATTGAGCCGTGGTCTGTGATTCGCAAATTGCTCCCGAAGCTCCCACTTGGTCAGCTCCTGCATTGGGCGATTCTTTGCGTGTAACCATCATCGTATCAGCACATAAAGTATTTCCAGCTTGTTCCAAAATGAATAAATAGTTTCCATTTTGAGTAATGTTCGTTACATTATTAGCTGTTACGGTTGGGGCTGGTAGCGTTGAGCCATTGGCAAAATACCGCCAAGTTTGTCCCCCGTTCAAGGCAAATAATGAAATTGCTGTTTTGGGAGAGCAAATAACTTTATCTTGTCCCGCATCTAATTTAGAATTCACAAAAACTCTAACCGTATCTCTACATCCCGTTGTGCTGACCAAATAGAAAATATACGTTCCTTCGTTGGTCATTCCTGATGCAATCGCTACGTTATTGTTGATAACTGCCGCACTTGGATTGGTTGGTTCGGGCGTATAGGTTGCTCCTGCTACCAAGGTTAATTGTGCCGTTGAAATAGGCATACAGATTGATAAATCTTGTCCTGCGTTTATTTTAGCACTTACTGTTACAGAAGCTGTTGCCGTTGCCGTACATCCATTGGCATTAGTCGCTATGAATGTGTATGTTCCTGAATTAGAAGTAGTTGCATTGGCAATACTTGGCGATTTTAAAGTCGAATTAAAATTATTTGGACCCGACCAATCATATTTTGTACCATCTGTGTTACCCGTCAATTGAATCGTTGAACCAAAACAAACTGGTGAAACTGAACTGGCAGTGGCAGTTGGCAAAGCATTAATAATTGAAGAAGTAGTTGCTGTGGCAGTACATCCATTGGCGTTTGTAACTACTACTGTAAAATTATAAGTCCCTGGCAATGGCGATGTTATCGTTGGATTTTGTAACGTTGAGCTAAATCCTGTACCTGTCCAAGCATAAGTTGATCCATCTGGCTTTGCATTCAAAGTGATATTACTTCCTACACACGCTGGGGCAGATGCCGTTGCGGTTACACCTGTGAGGGCTGAATTTACTACTACATTTGTTGAGCCAGTTCCTTTACAACCGTCTGCATTTGTTACAGCTACTGTCCATGTGCCATTATCGGCAGAGGTGGCATTGTTCGTAAATGGCGTTGCGGAGGTTGAAGTTACACCGCTTGGGCTTGTCCATAGATACGTTGATCCCGTTCCGCCGTTAGCTGAAAGTTCTAATCTTGTTCCTGCACATACGGGGCTGTTGCTCGTGGCGGTTATACCTAACACATTTCCAACCGTTACAGCGGCAATTGCCGTGGCAGAACAACCTTTACTATCCGTTACTACAACTGTATAAGTCCCTGCACTATTTATAGAAGGCATTTGCTGCGTACTTGTAAAGTTATTACTGCTCCAAGCATACGTTAATCCTGCTGGCAATACTGATATTGTTCCGCTTCCGCCCAAACAAATGGCTGCACCTGTGGCAGTTGGAATTGGATTTTTATCAACCATTAATGAAGCTAAACCAATGGCAGTACAACCATTTGTTACTCCCGTTACCGTATAAACTCCTGCATTAATTGATGTTGCATTTGGAATACTTATGCTTGCGGTATTCGCCGTGAAGTTATTTGGTCCAACCCATGAATAAGTTGTTGCACCCGTGGCTGATAAAGTAGCGGTTTTCTCTTCACAAACCATCACACCCGTAGCCGTAATTGTTGGTGATGGTGATACTGTTACTTGTGTGGTGGCAATACCGATACATCCATTATTATTAGTACCCGTAACAGTGTAAACTCCTGCGGCACTCACCGTTGGCGTTACCCCCGTTGCGGTAAAAGTTCCTGGTCCTGTCCATGCGTAAGTAGTAGCTCCCGAAGCAGTTAAATTTCCAGTTGCACCTGCACAAATTGTTATTGGTGCTACGGTTATCGTTGGCAATGGATTTACTACCACATTTGCCGTCAGAGCTGAAGTGCAAAGGTTTGAATTAGTTATCGTAACGGTATAAACTCCTGTATTTGAAGTAGTTAAATTTGGAATTGTTACTGATGCCGTTGTGGCAGTAAACGAGTTTGAAGACGACCAAGCATATTTGGCTAATGGGTCTGAACTCGTGGCGTTCATCGTTAATGATTGACCTACGCAAAGACTTGGAACAGTGAGTGTTCCAACCGTTGAAGCAGGACAATCTCCAATTATACCTGCATCAATTGTTTGGTAAAAATTACCTGCCAACACAGTTATCGGGGCTGATTTACCCGTAACTAAATCTGCATTACTATCATTGGCTGGTGTTGAACCAGCTCCCGATTGTGGTGAGAATGAATTACCTGCTCCGATGGAAGTTTTTACAAATTCAACTGTGTATGTACCTGGCGTTAAATTATCGAATAAATATTTACCATTGGCATCCGTTGTGGTTGTTGCCAATGCGGTTGTACTATTTCCTGCGAATAACCTTACCGTAATACCCAAAACCCCTAATTCTCCTGCATCTTGCACACCGTCTTTATCCGTATCTGACCAAACAAAATCACCAATACTTGATGAATTATAAATACCGAAGTCGATGGTTAAATTTGAGTTTTTATCCGCATCTGAACTCGTTGGAGCAGTATCACCGTCTCCCGTTGGTTCTGTGAAATTTCCTAATTCAATGGCTTTTGAAGTAATGGTTTGACCCGTCTTTTTTGTACCATCGTCATTGTCATTTACATCACTGTTAGCATTCAAAGATGGTTCGTAAGTTCCTGTCAATGAACCATTTGTACCTGTACTGGATTTATAACCCGTGGGTGCATCAATCTCTACAATATAGCTTCCAGGAATCAAACCCGAGAATAAATATTTACCCAAAGTAGCATTAACCGTTGAAGTTGTAGTAGTCTGAATAGCCGCACCATCTGGTACATCCGTTGGAAAACCGCCACCATCTAATTTTGCTTTGAATAACCTTACAGGCACACCCCCCATTCCTATTTCTCCATTATTGTTCAAACCATCATTATTCACATCATCCCAAACCAAATTTCCAATACTTAAACATTCGGTAACAGTAATGTTAATGGTTGTTGCTGCTTTACATCCATTGGGAGAAGTAATCAACATAGTGTAAAGTCCTGCTTGAACCTTTGTTGGGTCAGTTGGAACACTGATATTTAGTTTATTCATAGATGAAAAACCATTTGGTCCTGTCCAGTCATAAGTATAGCCAACTTCTGGATTAAAGGTTCTTAATACGATGATTTCACCTACGCAATAATTTAACTTTCCTGCAATTAATGATACTGAAATATCACTCAACATAATATTAGTTGTTGCCGTGGCACTGCATCCCGTGGTTGAAGTAACGTTCAACGTGTAAATTCCCATGCTTGCCGAAACCAAATTGGCAAGGCTCACATTTTGTTGTGAAGACGTAAACCCGTTTGGTCCTTTCCAAGAATAAGTTGCTCCCGCACCAGCATCCGAAGTTGTCGTAATAGTAAAATTTCCTCCAATACAAGTACTAATGGTATCAGTAACCGTTATAGTAATTCCTGCTTTTTTAACAACACTAACAGTATCAGTACATCCCACTGAATTTAGGACAAATTGGTAAGTTCCCGTATTTACCATACCTGAAATACTACCTGAATTTACTCCAATTATTGCTGGCGATGGATTTACAGGATTTGTTACCACTGACCAAGTATCCGCACCCGTTGGAACAAATAAAGTTGCGGTGGTTTGTGGTGAACAAATTGTTAAATCTAAACCTGCATCTGGTTTTGCTTTTATAGTAATTTGAGTTTCTTCAAAACATGAACCATCCGTTATTCTGAAAGTATAAACGCCCACTCTGGTCATACCCGTAACATTGCCATTCGCTGCCACTGCCGCCGTTGCTCCTTGTGGTTGAGAAATTACACTCCAAACTTGTGAACCCATAGCGGCATTAACCGTTGAAGTAGAAGCTGGAAAACACAATGATTTATCTGCCCCTGCCATTGCAAGAGCCGAGCGAACAATTGAAACTGTATCTGTACAACCTGTATTATTATTAGTTAAAACAAAAGTATATTTTCCATTAGTAATCATTCCCGAAACTACACCTGCCTGATTAATTGTGGCGGCGGGATTGGCGGCAGACGTGATCACCGTCCAAGTTTCAGCATCTGCACCCGTTTTGGCGGCTGGCAAAGTGAAAGTTGAAATGGGGTCACAGATTTTGACATCGCCTGTAACTCCGCTTGGGGTTGCCACTGGCGGTACACATGAGAAACCTGCATCAAGTGCGTGTAAGTTTTCTCCTGCATTTCCCGTTGTGAAGGGAATTGAAGCATAAGTATTTGTTCCTGTTACGCCCGCATCCGAATCAATTAAATCTTTTCCGTTTGAACTAACATTAGCTGTGGTCAAATCAAGACCTGCTAATGGCGACTGCTTTGAAGCTCCTTTGATATTTGGAATTCTAATTTCATAATCAGTTGCATTAGCGACTAAACCCGTGAAATAGAATTCACCTGTGGCAGTAGTTACAACATCACTTCCGATTTTTACACCATTTTTGAATAACTGAACCGTTACATTTGACAAAGCTGGCTCACCTGGATCTTGAACTCCATTTTTATTGGTATCATTCCAGAGACGATTTCCAACTTCGATGGGTTGGGTTGAACATAATATTTCTAAATCTCCCAAACCATTAGCTTTTCCGAAGGTAACTCCCAATCCGCCAGCATCTTGACCAAAAATTTCATACGCTCTCGGAGCTTGTCCTGTTGTATTATCAAACCAACGAACACCACCAGCACGGAAAGCATTTAATGGGTCAAAAACGGTTTCTACTACTTCATTTTTACCTGGAAACAAAGCCAATCCACCCAAAGAAATTTCTTGATGACCACCGTCGGGATTGGTAGTTCCAGGTGCCGTAGTTCCGTTTGGTCTATTTTTATCAGCATTTTTAACATACATGTCTTGCCAGTAAAATTCACCCGTTCCAGGTCCTTGACTTGGCGATTGTCCTTTTCCACCTGAAATAACTCCGTTAACCGTTGCATCTTTTTCGAGGGTATAAGTTACACCATCTGCATTCAAACCAGCTCTCAATAAATCACCTGCTGATGTACCTTCGTATAATTTTCTAACGGTGGTACTTCCTGCTACGAAATCGGTTGCAAGCGTACTGTAATTATTACTGCCTAATTGATGACCTACTCTGTCCATGAAACCCAAAATCATTGAACCATCCACATCAAATTCAATATCAGAAAGCATTGGTTGAGGATAAATAGTTTGATTGTATGTTGCTTCTCCTGGTAGCGGATTCGTTATATCGCTCCACTTCGCAATCCAAGGTTTCCAAGCAGCAGAGGTCTTTTTATTGTTGAAACCATCCACACTTGTAAATCCACGTGGGTAATCTAATTTAAAATTATATACTTCTGTAAAATTATCAGCGTTAGCATCCCCAGGCGTGAATGAATAAATATACGCCTTCAAATCTGCTGCGGTTCCTCCTGCATTTTCAGCCGTGCAAACGCCCCCAACGTAAACTTTACCTCGCCAGAACTTCACTGCCCAAGGACGGAACACGCCATTGATACAACCTGGATTTGGTAAGGTATGAGCAATTTTTGTAGTAGGTTTCACCGCTGGCGAACCGATTGGTAACTCGTATAATTTTCTATCAAATGTATTGATTACCCATAGAGATTTTTCATCATCTGAAATATCAAGGTCTCCCAAAGCCATTTTCCCAACTAATCCAAAAGCCGTGGAATCTCTACTTGGTTGAGTTTTGAACTTTGGAATTGAATCGGCAGCTGTTAAATTTCTTGGATTTATTCCCGCAGAAACACCTAAGTCTGCATTCAAATCAACAAACAACGTTGTAATAGGCGTTGAACCTGAATTATCAATTTTATAAATCGCTCCTGGACCTCCTGCACCCAAACCCGAATGTCTTTTCAACAAGGCACTCGTGAAAATAAATTTTGAACTTCTCTGGTAGGCCATTCCCCACGTTGCTCCAACTTCTACACCTTTGGCGAGATATTTATTTTCTGATGTATTACCCACTCCTACGTTCGTTCCGTTTCCCGTGGGTGTGTAAGGTACAGAAACTATAGCATTCTCATTAGCAGAATTACCACCATTCAAAGGCGTTCCATTGATGTAACAAGGTGTAACCAACTGAGGATTAGCCGTTCCGCAATAATCAGAGGGATAATTAATACCCAAATTTGCCGTACTTCCACCGTTCACAAACTGTACAGAAGTGCCACTCAAAGCCCCTTTCGGTCCAGAGAAAAAAGCGGCAGGAAAATTGGAAAATTCTATTCTAACTTGGTTAGAAGTGGCAACGGGAAGTGTGTAAGTTCCGTCAAGAGCCGTTTGAACTGATGCACCAATTTGTGTACCCGCTGCATTAAATGCTTTTACGGTTACGCCTGGCACACCTGGCTCAACGAGTACAGGCGATGCCGATGCCGTGGTTTGTTGACCACTCGCATCAAAATCACGAAAGACTTTACCAGTAACGCTTTGGGCGTTAATTTCTGAAAAAAGCGATGCTAATAACAGTAGGGAAAAGCAAGGAATTAAAACCTTGACCATCCGAAGACGTAAGGATTTTATCATTGTTTTATGGGTTTTTATGAACTGAATAAAAGAATCAAGTTTACACTGTGATTAAACAGTAATTCTTAAAACTTAGGCAATCCAGTGATTAATTGTAAGGAAATACGCATTTGTTATTTTCACGAAAAGACGGATTTAAACACTTCTTTTCATAAAAACATCTTCCTTCTGGCGGGAAATGAGATGAGATTTTAGTTCCGATAAAAAGATTTTTGGTGAATCTTTATTTTTGGCACGCTATCGAAACAGTTTTACAAGAATATATGGGCAAAAGCTATGCCAAAAAATATTTGAATTGAAAAAAGTAGTATGGCAGCGGAGCGTTACTTGATTCTTCTCGTACTATTACAATCCACTACACGGGAAAGATTCCCGTGGTACATAAAAAAACCCCAGCCCTTTCGAGCTGAGGTTTGGTGTTAGTGATTGACATAAAATCTACTTTCTAACCTTCTGAATTGTGAAAGGAATACAAATCTCTTCTTTACAATTTTCAAGCAATGGTGTAAATCCAGCATCATTAAACTTGCTGTTTCTACCTAAATCTGTCTCTGGCAAATTGGTATTGATTGAAATAATACCTGTTCTGCCATCTGATGGATTTGCATCGCTATCTTTCGTATCATCACCTATATTTGGTGAACTATAAACTTGACCCGTTGGCTTCACAAATTGAACCTGGTAATTACCCGTCAATAAATTATTGAACTTATAATTACCCTGTGAATCCGTAATGACAGAATCAACTTTTACATACGTACCGCTTACTTCTTTGTATAGATAAACCTTCACAGATGGACGGTCAATATCTCCCGTATTCTGCGTATTAGACTTATCATTATCATCAAAAGTCTTACCCGCAATCGAACCTAAATTGATGGTTAAACCAGCATCCACGGAACGATTATCTCTTGCTGGATTACCCAATGGGAACGAAGCATCAATACTCACTGCATCCGTGATTCCAGTTACAGGATTTGGATTGCTATCCAAACCAGAGCTTGGATTTGTTCCTTTCACCGTTACGTTGGTATCTTTTGGAGCTACGAATTGAACTTTATAAGAGCCCGTTAATAAACTGTCAAACAAATACTTACCCGTTGCATCCGTAATTGTACTGTCTATTTTAGCGTTTGAAGCGTTCAGTAAATAAACTTTTACACCGCTCACGACTGGTTCGCCATTTGTTTGTAAACCATCTTTGTTAGCGTCAAACCAAACATAATCTCCAATTGAGCCTACTGGTACAAATCCTGCATCAATATTAGGATTATTTCTCAAAGTATCGCTTGGTAATTTTGCTGTATTAATTGTAATCAAGTGCGTTAAGCCCATTTTATTGGCATCACTATTAAACAAGTCGTTTCCAATGTTTTGCTTCGATGGAATTGTTCCCGTTGGAGCAACAAATTTAACTTTATAATCACCCGTTAATAAGCTGTCAAACAAATACTTACCATTAGCGTTCGTAACGGTGCTATCTAAAATAACTGTTCCTGCGGCATTGTATAGATAAACTTTGACACTCGGAATTGGCAATTCACTTACCTGCTGGATTCCGTCATTATTAATATCTAACCAAACAAAATCTCCGATACTGCCATACTGTGGTTTCAATCCTGCATCAACGTCACGGTTGTTTCTGGCTGGGTCACCGATTGGTTTAGTTGTGTCAATAAACACAGGTGCTGAAATACCCGTTGAAATATTGGCATCACTATCAGTTGCCTCCACACCTACTTTCGAAGTTACAAAATCAAATCCTGCTGGTTTCACAAACTGCACTGAATAATTACCTGCTACTAAGCTATCGAACAAATATCTACCATTTACATCAGTGATGGCAGAATCAATTTTTGCCCCTGTATTATTGAGTAAATAAATCTTCACACCAGTTACTGCTACATCCCCAGGCGATTGTAAATTATTGTTGTCTTTATCTAAGAAAACATAATCTCCTAAACTGCCCACTGGCACAAATCCTGCATCAATCTGTGGATTGTTTCGTAAAGTATCTGTCGCTAATAAAGCGGTGTTGATATTGATTACTTGACTGAATCCTAACTTATTGGCATCCGAATCACTTACATCATTTCCTACATTCTGCTTCGCTGGGATTGTCCCTGCTGGGGCGATGAATTTCACTTTGTAACCGCCCGTTAATAAACTATCAAACAAGTATTTACCTGTTGCATCCGTTACCGTTGAATCTAATTTCGTCGTTCCGTCGGCTGCGTATAAAATTACTTTTACGCCTGCAATGGGCAATTCTCCTGCGGTTTGTTGTCCGTCATTGTTTTGGTCTGTCCATACATAATCACCGATACTTCCATACGCTGGCTTGATACCTGCATCTATTGTTGGATTATCTCTGCCGATGTCTCCCAATGGTAAAGTTGTATCAATTATTACTGCTTCCGTTGTGCCGTCTGGATTGATGTTGCTATCATTTCCAGCGGTTGCCGTTGAGCCTTTTATCGTGGCTTCACTTCCTGCTGGAATCTCAAACTTCACTTTGTAAGTGTTAGCTAATAAGCTGTCAAACAAGTATTTACCCGTGGCATCAGTTACCGTTGAATCTAATTTCACACCTGCATTATCCAATAAATAAACCTTGATTCCTGCAATCGGTGTATCAGTTCCATCTTGAATTCCATTTGAGTTTTTGTCATTAAATACAAAGTCTCCGATACTGCCCACTGGCACAAATCCTGCATCAATCTGTGGATTGTTTCGTAAAGTATCTGTCGCTAATAAAGCGGTGTTGATATTGATTACTTGACTGAATCCTAACATATTTGCATCCGAATCACTTACATCATTTCCTACCATTCTGCTTCGCTGGGATTGTCCCTGCTGGGGCGATGAATTTCACTTTGTAACCGCCCGTTAATAAACTATCAAACAAGTATTTACCTGTCGCATCCGTTACAGTACTGATCTAATTTCGTTGTTCCGTCTGCTGCGTATAAAATTACTTTTACGCCTGCAATGGGTAACTCTCCTGCGGTTTGTTGTCCGTCATTGTTTTGGTCTGTCCATACATAATCTCCGATTGAACCATACTGTGGAATACCTTTCAAGCCCGCATCTACATCTTTATTGTCTCTCGCTGGACTTCCTAATGGTTGAGTTGTGTCGAGTGTAACTGGACTTGATGTGCCTGTGGTGGCGTTGGCATCACTGTCTTTCGTGGGGTCACCGCCCGTTGATGGCGTTACAAAATTCAACCCTGCTGGTTTCACAAATTGTACTGAGTACGTTCCTGCTACCAAACTATCAAACAAATACTTACCGCTTGCATCCGTTACCGTTGAGTCAAGTTTTACCCCTGCATTATCAAGTAAGTAAACTTTCACGCCTGAAATTGGCGTATCTCCTGAGGTTTGGGTGTTTGAGTTGTCTGTATCATTAAATACAAAGTCTCCAATACTGCCCACTGGCACAAATCCTGCATCAATCTGTGGATTGTTTCTCAACGTATCAGTTACGGCTAAGGCAGTGTTGATGTTGATTAATTGACTGAATCCTAACTTGTTGGCATCCGAATCACTTACATCATTTCCTACATTCTGCTTCGCTGGGATTGTCCCTGCTGGGGCGATGAATTTCACTTTGTAACCGCCCGTTAATAAACTATCAAACAAGTATTTACCTGTTGCATCCGTTACCGTTGAATCTAATTTCGTCGTTCCGTCGGCTGCGTATAAAATTACTTTTACGCCTGCAATGGGTAACTCTCCTGCGGTTTGTTGTCCGTCATTATTTTGATCGAACCAAACATAATCGCCGATTGAACCATACTGTGGAATACCTTTCAAGCCCGCATCAATCGTTGGATTATCTCTGCCTACGTTGCCCAATGGTAACGTTGTGTCAATAATCACTGGACTTGATGTGCCTGTGGTGGCGTTGGCATCACTGTCTTTCGTGGGGTCACCGCCCGTTGATGGCGTTACAAAATTCAACCCTGCTGGTTTCACAAATTGTACTGAGTACGTTCCTGCTACCAAACTATCAAACAAATACTTACCGCTTGCATCCGTTACCGTTGAATCAAGTTTTACCCCTGCATTATCAAGTAAGTAAACTTTCACGCCTGAAATTGGCGTATCTCCTACGGTTTGGGTGTTTGAGTTGTCTGTATCATTAAATACAAAGTCTCCTAAACTGCCCACTGGCACAAATCCTGCATCAATCTGTGGATTGTTTCGTAAAGTATCTGTCGCTAATAAAGCGGTGTTGATATTGATTACTTGACTGAATCCTAACATATTGGCATCCGAATCACTTACATCATTTCCTACATTCTGACTTCGCTGGAATGGTCCCTGCTGGGAGCGATGAATTTCACTTTGTAACCGCCCGTTAATAAACTATCAAACAAGTATTTACCTGTCGCATCCGTTACAGTACTGTCTAATTTCGTTGTTCCGTCGGCTGCGTATAAAATTACTTTCACACCTGCAATGGGCAATTCTCCTGCGGTTTGTTGTCCGTCATTGTTTTGGTCTGATCCATACATAATCGCCGATTGAACCATACTGTGGAATACCTTTCAAGCCCGCATCAATCGTTGGATTATCTCTGCCTACGTTGCCCAATGGTAACGTTGTGTCAATAATCACTGGACTTGATGTGCCTGTGGTGGCGTTGGCATCACTGTCTTTCGTGGGGTCACCGCCCGTTGATGGCGTTACAAAATTCAACCCTGCTGGTTTCACAAATTGTACTGAGTACGTTCCTGCTACCAAACTATCAAACAAATACTTACCTCCTGCATCCGTTACCGTTGAATCAAGTTTTACCCCTGCATTATCAAGTAAGTAAACTTGCACACCTGCAATTGGCGTATCTCCTGAGGTTTGGGTGTTTGAGTTGTCTGTATCATTAAATACAAAGTCTCCGATACTGCCCACTGGCACAAATCCTGCATCAATTTGTGGATTGTTTCGTAAAGTATCTGTCGCTAATAAAGCGGTGTTGATATTGATTACTTGACTGAATCCTAACATATTGGCATCCGAATCACTTACATCATTTCCTACATTCTGCTTCGCTGGGATTGTCCCTGCTGGGGCGATGAATTTCACTTTGTAACCGCCCGTTAATAAACTATCAAACAAGTATTTACCTGTTGCATCCGTTACAGTACTGTCTAATTTCGTTGTTCCGTCTGCTGCGTATAAAATTACTTTTACGCCTGCAATGGGTAACTCTCCTGCGGTTTGTTGTCCGTCATTGTTTTGGTCTGTCCACACATAATCACCGATACTTCCATACGCTGGCTTGATACCTGCATCTATTGTTGGATTATCTCTGCCGATGTCTCCTAATGGTAAAGTGGTATCAATTATTACTGCTTCCGTTGTGCCGTCTGGGTTGATATTGCTATCATTTTCAGCGGTTGCCGTTGTACCTTTTACGGTGGCTTCACTTCCTGCTGGAATCTCAAACTTCACTTTATAAGTATTAGCTAACAAGCTGTCAAACAAGTATTTACCCGTGGCATCAGTTACTGTGCTGTCTAATTTCACACCTGCATTATCCAATAAATAAACTTTGATTCCTGCAATCGGTGTATCAGTTCCATCTTGAATTCCATTTGAGTTTTTGTGTCATTAAATACAAAGTCTCCGATACTACCCACTGGCACAAATCCTGCATCAATTTGTGGATTGTTTCGTAAAGTATCTGTCGCTAATAAAGCGGTGTTGATATTGATTACTTGACTGAATCCTAACATATTGGCATCCGAATCACTTACATCATTTCCTACATTCTGCTTCGCTGGGATTGTCCCTGCTGGGGCGATGAATTTCACTTTGTAACCGCCCGTTAATAAACTATCAAACAAGTATTTACCTGTCGCATCCGTTACAGTACTGTCTAATTTCGTTGTTCCGTCTGCTGCGTATAAAATTACTTTTACGCCTGCAATGGGTAACTCTCCTGCGGTTTGTTGTCCGTCATTGTTTTGGTCTGTCCACACATAATCGCCGATTGAACCATACTGTGGAATACCTTTCAAGCCCGCATCAATCGTTGGATTATCTCTGCCTACGTTGCCCAATGGTAACGTTGTGTCAATAATCACTGGACTTGATGTGCCTGTGGTGGCGTTGGCATCACTGTCTTTCGTGGGGTCACCGCCTGTGGTTGGCGTTACGAAATTCAACCCTGCTGGTTTCACAAATTGTACTGAGTACGTTCCTGCTACCAAACTATCAAACAAATACTTACCTCCTGCATCCGTTACCGTTGAATCAAGTTTTACCCCTGCATTATCAAGTAAGTAAACTTTCACACCTGCAATTGGCGTATCTCCTGAGGTTTGGGTGTTTGAGTTGTCTGTATCATTAAATACAAAGTCTCCGATACTGCCCACTGGCACAAATCCTGCATCAATCTGTGGATTGTTTCGTAAAGTATCTGTCGCTAATAAAGCGGTGTTGATATTGATTACTTGACTGAATCCTAACATATTGGCATCCGAATCACTTACATCATTTCCTACATTCGACTTCGCTGGAATGGTTCCTGCGGGAGCGATGAATTTCACTTTGTAACCGCCCGTTAATAAACTATCAAACAAGTATTTACCTGTCGCATCCGTTACAGTACT
This sequence comes from Arcicella sp., assembly GCA_034519515.1. Classification (GTDB taxonomy): domain Bacteria; phylum Bacteroidota; class Bacteroidia; order Cytophagales; family Spirosomataceae; genus Arcicella. The sequence goes on along the minus strand of JAXHOK010000036.1, from coordinate 89,417 downwards.
GTCTAATTTCGTTGTTCCGTCTGCTGCGTATAAAATTACTTTTACGCCTGCAATGGGTAACTCTCCTGCGGTTTGTTGTCCGTCATTATTTTGATCGAACCAAACATAATCGCCGATTGAACCATACTGTGGAATACCTTTCAAGCCCGCATCAATCGTTGGATTATCTCTGCCTACGTTGCCCAATGGTAACGTTGTGTCAATAATCACTGGACTTGATGTGCCTGTGGTGGCGTTGGCATCACTGTCTTTCGTGGGGTCACCGCCCGTTGATGGCGTTACAAAATTCAACCCTGCTGGTTTCACAAATTGTACTGAGTACGTTCCTGCTACCAAACTATCAAACAAATACTTACCTCTTGCATCCGTTACCGTTGAATCAAGTTTTACCCCTGCATTATCAAGTAAGTAAACTTTCACGCCTGAAATTGGCGTATCTCCTGAGGTTTGGGTGTTTGAGTTGTCTGTATCATTAAATACAAAGTCTCCAATACTGCCCACTGGCACAAATCCTGCATCAATCTGTGGATTGTTTCGTAAAGTATCTGTCGCTAATAAAGCGGTGTTGATATTGATTACTTGACTGAATCCTAACATATTGGCATCCGAATCACTTACATCATTTCCTACATTCTGCTTCGCTGGGATTGTCCCTGCTGGGGCGATGAATTTCACTTTGTAACCGCCCGTTAATAAACTATCAAACAAGTATTTACCTGTCGCATCCGTTACAGTACTGTCTAATTTCGTTGTTCCGTCTGCTTGCGTATAAAATTACTTTTACGCCTGCAATGGGTAACTCTCCTGCGGTTTGTTGTCCGTCATTATTTTGATCTGTACCAAACATAATCGCCGATTGAACCATACTGTGGAATACCTTTCAAGCCCGCATCAATCGTTGGATTATCTCTGCCTACGTTGCCCAATGGTAACGTTGTGTCAATAATCACTGGACTTGATGTGCCTGTGGTGGCGTTGGCATCACTGTCTTTCGTGGGGTCACCGCCCGTTGATGGCGTTACAAAATTCAACCCTGCTGGTTTCACAAATTGTACTGAGTACGTTCCTGCTACCAAACTATCAAACAAATACTTACCTCCTGCATCCGTTACCGTTGAGTCAATTTTTACCCCTGCATTATCAAGTAAGTAAACTTTCACGCCTGAAATTGGCGTATCTCCTGAGGTTTGGGTGTTTGAGTTGTCTGTATCATTAAATACAAAGTCTCCGATACTGCCCACTGGCACAAATCCTGCATCAATCTGTGGATTGTTTCGTAAAGTATCTGTCGCTAATAAAGCGGTGTTGATATTGATTACTTGACTGAATCCTAACATATTGGCATCCGAATCACTTACATCATTTCCTACATTCGGCTTCGCTGGGATTGTTCCTGCTGGGAGCGATGAATTTCACTTTGTAACCGCCCGTTAATAAACTATCAAACAAGTATTTACCTGTCGCATCAGTTACTGTACTGTCTAATTTCGTTGTTCCGTCTGCTGCGTATAAAATTACTTTTACACCTGCAATGGGCAATTCTCCCGCGGTTTGTTGTCCGTCATTATTTTGATCGAACCAAACATAATCGCCGATTGAACCATACTGTGGAATACCTTTCAAGCCCGCATCAATCGTTGGATTATCTCTGCCTACGTTGCCCAATGGTAACGTTGTGTCAATAATCACTGGACTTGATGTGCCTGTGGTGGCGTTGGCATCACTGTCTTTCGTGGGGTCACCGCCCGTTGATGGCGTTACAAAATTCAACCCTGCTGGTTTCACAAATTGTACTGAGTACGTTCCTGCTACCAAACTATCAAACAAATACTTACCTCCTGCATCCGTTACCGTTGAATCAAGTTTTACCCCTGCATTATCAAGTAAGTAAACTTGCACACCTGCAATTGGCGTATCTCCTGAGGTTTGGGTGTTTGAGTTGTCTGTATCATTAAATACAAAGTCTCCGATACTGCCCACTGGCACAAATCCTGCATCAATTTGTGGATTGTTTCGTAAAGTATCTGTCGCTAATAAAGCGGTGTTGATATTGATTACTTGACTGAATCCTAACATATTGGCATCCGAATCACTTACATCATTTCCTACATTCTGACTTCGCTGGAATGGTCCCTGCTGGGGCGATGAATTTCACTTTGTAACCGCCCGTTAATAAACTATCAAACAAGTATTTACCTGTCGCATCCGTTACCGTACTGAATCTAATTTCGTCGTTCCGTCGGCTGCGTATAAAATTACTTTCACACCTGCAATGGGTAACTCTCCTGCGGTTTGTTGTCCGTCATTGTTTTGGTCTGTCCATACATAATCGCCGATTGAACCATACTGTGGAATACCTTTCAAGCCCGCATCAATCGTTGGATTATCTCTGCCTACGTTGCCCAATGGTAACGTTGTGTCAATAATCACTGGACTTGATGTGCCTGTGGTGGCGTTGGCATCACTGTCTTTCGTGGGGTCACCGCCCGTTGATGGCGTTACAAAATTCAACCCTGCTGGTTTCACAAATTGTACTGAGTACGTTCCTGCTACCAAACTATCAAACAAATACTTACCGCTTGCATCCGTTACCGTTGAGTCAAGTTTTACCCCTGCATTATCAAGTAAGTAAACTTTCACGCCTGAAATTGGCGTATCTCCTGAGGTTTGGGTGTTTGAGTTGTCTGTATCATTAAATACAAAGTCTCCAATACTGCCCACTGGCACAAATCCTGCATCAATTTGTGGATTGTTTCGTAAAGTATCTGTCGCTAATAAAGCGGTGTTGATATTGATTAATTGACTGAATCCTAACTTGTTGGCATCCGAATCACTTACATCATTTCCTACATTCTGCTTCGCTGGGATTGTCCCTGCTGGGGCGATGAATTTCACTTTGTAACCGCCCGTTAATAAACTATCAAACAAGTATTTACCTGTCGCATCCGTTACCGTTGAATCTAATTTCGTTGTTCCGTCTGCTGCGTATAAAATTACTTTTACGCCTGCAATGGGTAACTCTCCTGCGGTTTGTTGTCCGTCATTGTTTTGGTCTGTCCATACATAATCACCGATACTTCCATACGCTGGCTTGATACCTGCATCTATTGTTGGATTATCTCTGCCGATGTCTCCTAATGGTAAAGTGGTATCAATTATTACTGCTTCCGTTGTGCCGTCTGGATTGATGTTGCTATCATTTCCAGCGGTTGCCGTTGAGCCTTTTATCGTGGCTTCACTTCCTGCTGGAATCTCAAACTTCACTTTATAAGTATTAGCTAACAAGCTGTCAAACAAGTATTTACCCGTGGCATCAGTTACTGTGCTGTCTAATTTCACACCTGCATTATCCAATAAATAAACTTTGATTCCTGCAATCGGTGTATCAGTTCCATCTTGAATTCCATTTGAGTTTTTGTCATTAAATACAAAGTCTCCGATACTACCCACTGGCACAAATCCTGCATCAATTTGTGGATTGTTTCGTAAAGTATCTGTCGCTAATAAAGCGGTGTTGATATTGATTACTTGACTGAATCCTAACTTGTTTGCATCCGAATCACTTACATCATTTCCTACATTCTGCTTCGCTGGAATGGTTCCTGCTGGGAGCGATGAATTTCACTTTGTAACCGCCCGTTAATAAACTATCAAACAAGTATTTACCTGTTGCATCCGTTACCGTTGAATCTAATTTCGTCGTTCCGTCGGCTGCGTATAAAATTACTTTCACACCTGCAATGGGCAATTCTCCCGCCGTTTGTTGTCCGTCATTGTTTTGGTCTGTCCATACATAATCTCCGATTGAACCATACTGTGGAATAATACCCGCATCTATTGTTGGATTATTTCTTAATACATCAGTCGATGGTTTGGTGGTATCAATGGTAATTAATCCACTTGTTCCATTTACTCCTGCATCACTGTCTATTGTTGTATCTCCACCAGTATTCAAGGTTGTAAACGCTTGTCCCACTGGTGCTACAAATTGTACTTTGTAAGTCTTTGTTAATAAACTATCAAACAAATACTTACCCGTGGCATCGGTTACGGTTGAATCTAACTTCGCTCCCGTTGTGCCGTCTAATAAATAAACTTTTACACCTGCAACTGGTTCCTCTCCTACTGTTTGCTTACCGTCAAGATTTTTGTCAAACCATACATAATCACCGATTGAGCCATAACAAGCATCTTTGATAATTACTGGGCAACAATTTCCTACTGGACAAGCCACACCATTTGATGTACCCGTAAAGGTGTATGAGCCTGCATCTGAGACTATTATTGAGGCTAAACCTGCATTTGCAGTGATTTCAACTCCGTCTTTAAACCATTTGATATTGGCTAATGAATCTGGGGTTGTTAACGTCACTGAATTGCCATCTGCTTTACACAAATCAATCGGAACTGTTACACAAGCATAAGCAATATCATCTTCGGCTGGGTTCAGATTACCATCTTGTGAATCCGTATCAGTTTTGTCCATAAAGTTTACTAATGCCTGATTACACAATAAACCACTTGCTCCTGCTTTGATGGTTGCAACCACCGTAAGGGTTGCAGAATCGCCTTTGGCTAATACAATACCAGACCACAAGCCCGTTGAAACATCAAAACTACCTTTTGTTGGCGTTGATGATGTAATCAAGAACTCCGATGCAATTTGGTCTTTTACAATAACCGTTGTGCTTTGCGAAGTGGTATCTTGTCGAGTAACGACTACTTTAAATGTTACCACATCACCTACTTTTCTTTCACACAGACCATCGACAGTTTTCTTCAAAGCAACATCTACACGACAGTCTTGTGCGTCAATAAAAACCGTTACGGAATCTTTACAAGCCTTAGCATCAGTTACAACTAATTTATAATTCCCCGTAACTAAATCAGTTACATTAGCTGTTGATTCACCATTTGACCAACTGTATGAATATGGTGCAACACCACCCGTAACAGTTGCATTGATACTTCCTTTATTGCCAGTTGAGCAAATTCCATCCGTTTTGGTGGTAGTAAGAATCAATTTAGCAGGTTGAACAAGCGTATCTTTTACCGTAGTAATACATCCGTTTGCATCGGTTAATGTCAATTCATAAATACCTGCTTTTAAGCCTGTTATTACTGATAATCCATCGTAGGCTGGATTGCTTACACCATCAACTTTCCATTTAATATCAATTGGAGGCGTTCCTCCGCCAATGGTTGCTGAAATTTCGCCTTTACTTTGGTCAAAACAGATATTGTCCTTTTGCGTTTGGGCAACGTTTATCTTTATCGGTGCTGTTACGGTAATGGTTTTTGATTTACTACAACCATTTGCATCAATCACTTTCAACGTATAAGTCCCTGATGCCAAACCTGTTACGGCTGGGTTATTCGAGAAAAATAATCCCGAGACAGTACTACCATTGTACCATTCATACGTATATGGAGCTTTGCCACCCGTAAGCATACTTGATAATTGTCCATCGACTGAACCATTACACGTAACATTGGTAACCATCATAGCCAAATCAATCGAATCTGGTTTTGTCAAAGCCAGAGTAGTGTCGGCTTTGCATCCGTTGGCATCCGTTGCCGTTACCGTGTATGAACCTGACGCTAAATTATTAATCGTAGAAGTTGTTGCCCCGTTGCTCCACAAGTAAGTAAATGGAGAGATTCCCCCTGCGATTGTGGTTGAAATTGAGCCTGTTTCTGTGCTACAAAGTGCATTAGTTGGCGTGGCTTTTACCGTGAAATTTGGTAAAACCGTGAGGGCTACAAAAGCGGTATCACTACAATTAGCCGTTCCGTTTTGTCCGACCACAGCATAATAATATGTTCCTGCAGCGGTTGGCGTGGTGGGCGTAAAAGTTGAGTTTACTGCACCTCCAATGGTTGTGCCCAATGCCGAAGTTGTATCAGCTGTTGGTCCGTACCATTGTTGCGTAGTTACCAATCCAAGTACTATATTTCTCGTAAATGCAGATGCTGTGCCTCCCAAACAAACATTTTGCTTTTGGGGAGTAGCTGTTATAACTGGCTTACAGTTGAATCCTGCATCAATTTGAGGATTATTTCTTAGTGTATCGCTTGGCGATTTAGAGGTATTAATATTGACAATCTGACTAAATCCTTGATTATCAATATCACTGTCTAATTTATCATCACCCGTATTTGATATTGTTGGACGGCTTCCTGCTGGAGCCACAAATTGTACTTGGTAAGCTCCTGTCAATAAGCTATCGAATAAATATTTACCTGTTGCATCTGTCAAAGTAGAATCTATTTTTACGCCCGAAGCATCTAATAAATATACTTTTACGCCTGCTATTGGTGCTTCGCCCGATGTTTGTTGACCGTCATTATTTGTGTCTGTCCAAACGTAGTCGCCGATTGAACCGTAAGCTGGTTTGATTCCTGCATCAATCGTTGAATTGTCTCTGCCAATATCACCTACTGGTAATGTTGTGTCAATCGTTATGGCATCCGTTGAGCCATCAGGGTTAATATTACTATCTGTTGCTGTATCTGTGCCAGCTGTTTTTGTCGTAGCTTCGCTTCCTGCTGGAATTTCAAATTTTACTTTGTATGTGCCTGCCAATAAACTATCGAAAGTATATTTACCCAAAGCATCTGTTACAGTCGAATCTAATTTTACGCCTGCATTATCAGTCAAATAAACTGTAATTCCTGCAATTGGTGTATCGGTCGCATCTTGTATGCCATCTCCATTTTTATCATTGAATACATAATCGCCCAAAGAACCTACTGGTACAAATCCTGCATCAATCTGTGGATTGTTGCGAAGAGTATCGGTTGCTAATTTCGTAGTATCAATGTTGATTAGTTGGCTTAATCCTGCTTCGTTAGCATCAGAATCTGAAACATCTGCACCTGCATTTTGCTTGGCTGCAATTGTTCCTGCTGGAGCCACAAATTGTACTTGGTAAGCACCTGTCAATAAGCTATCGAATAGATATTTACCTGTTGCATCTGTCAAAGTAGAATCTATTTTTACACCCGAAGCATTTAATAAATAGACTTGTACGCCTGCTATTGGTGCTTCGCCCGATGTTTGTTGACCGTCATTATTTGTGTCTGTCCAAACGTAGTCGCCGATTGAACCGTAAGCTGGTTTGATTCCTGCATCAATCGTTGAATTGTCTCTACCAATATCACCTAATGGTAATGTTGTGTCAATCGTTATGGCATCCGTTGAGCCATCAGGATTGATATTACTATCTGTTGCTGTATCTGTGCCGGCTGCTTTTGTCGTCGCTTCGCTTCCTGCTGGAATTTCAAATTTTACTTTGTATGTGCCTGCCAATAAACTATCGAAAGTATATTTACCCAAAGCATCTGTTACAGTCGAATCTAATTTTACGCCTGCATTATCAGTCAAATAAACTGTAATTCCTGCAATTGGTGTATCGGTCGCATCTTGTATGCCATCTCCATTTTTATCATTGAATACATAATCGCCCAAAGAACCTACTGGTACAAATCCTGCATCAATTTGTGGATTGTTGCGAAGGGTATCGGTTGCTAATTTCGTAGTATCAATGTTTATTAATTGGCTTAATCCTGCTTCGTTAGCATCAGAATCTGAAACATCTGCACCTGCATTTTGCTTGGCTGCAATTGTTCCTGCTGGAGCCACAAATTGTACTTGGTAAGCTCCTGTCAATAAGCTATCGAATAAATATTTACCCGCTGCATCGGTTAGTGTAGAATCTATTTTTACACCCGAAGCATTTAATAAATAGACTTGTACGCCTGCTATTGGTGCTTCGCCCGATGTTTGTTGACCGTCATTATTTGTGTCTGTCCAAACGTAGTCGCCGATTGAACCGTAAGCTGGTTTGATTCCTGCATCAATCGTTGAATTATCTCTACCAATATCACCTACTGGTAATGTTGTGTCAATCGTTATGGCATCCGTTGAGCCATCAGGATTGATATTACTATCTGTTGCTGTATCTGTGCCAGCTGTTTTTGTCGTAGCTTCGCTTCCTGCTGGAATTTCAAATTTTACTTTGTATGTGCCTGCCAATAAACTATCGAAAGTATATTTACCCAAAGCATCTGTTACGGTTGAATCTAATTTTACGCCTGCATTATCAGTCAAATAAACTGTAATTCCTGCAATTGGTGTATCGGTCGCATCTTGTATGCCATCTCCATTTTTATCATTGAATACATAATCGCCCAAAGAACCTACTGGTATAAATCCTGCATCAATTTGTGGATTGTTGCGAAGGGTATCGGTTGCTAATTTCGTAGTATCAATGTTTATTAATTGGCTTAATCCTGCTTCGTTAGCATCAGAATCTGAAACATCTGCACCTGCATTTTGCTTGGCTGCAATTGTTCCTGCTGGAGCTACAAATTGTACTTGGTAAGCTCCTGTCAATAAGCTATCGAATAAATATTTACCCGTTGCATCGGTTAGTGTAGAATCTATTTTTACACCCGAAGCATTTAATAAATAGACTTGTACGCCTGCTATTGGTGCTTCGCCCGATGTTTGTTGACCGTCATTATTTGTGTCTGTCCAAACGTAGTCGCCGATTGAACCGTAAGCTGGTTTGATTCCTGCATCAATCGTTGAATTGTCTCTACCAATATCACCTAATGGTAATGTTGTGTCAATCGTTATGGCATCCGTTGAGCCATCAGGGTTAATATTACTATCTGTTGCTGTATCTGTGCCAGCTGTTTTTGTCGTAGCTTCGCTTCCTGCTGGAATTTCAAATTTTACTTTGTATGTGCCTGCCAATAAACTATCGAAAGTATATTTGCCCAAAGCATCTGTTACGGTTGAATCTAATTTTACGCCTGCATTATCAGTCAAATAAACTGTAATTCCTGCAATTGGTGTATCGGTCGCATCTTGTATGCCATCTCCATTTTTATCATTGAATACATAATCGCCCAAAGAACCTACTGGTACAAATCCTGCATCAATCTGTGGATTGTTGCGAAGAGTATCGGTTGCTAATTTCGTAGTATCAATGTTGATTAATTGGCTTAATCCTGCTTCGTTAGCATCAGAGTCGGTTACATCTGCACCTGCATTTTGCTTGGCTGCAATTGTTCCTGCTGGAGCCACAAATTGTACTTGGTAAGCTCCTGTCAATAAGCTATCGAATAAATATTTACCCGTTGCATCGGTTAGTGTAGAATCTATTTTTACACCCGAAGCATTTAATAAATAGACTTGTACGCCTGCTATTGGTGCTTCGCCCGATGTTTGTTGACCGTCATTATTTGTGTCTGTCCAAACGTAGTCGCCGATACTGCCATAATTACATTCTTTAATCACAACTGGGCAACAAAGCTCAATTGCACAACCAGCAGAATCAGTTGCAGTATAACTGTAAACGCCTTTTGCTGTGGCTATATAAGTAAGTGCATTTGCACCAGCAATATCTGTAAATACTCCAGAGTCAGTAACATCAACTTTCCATTGTATGTTTGTTGAACCAGTTGGGGCTGTTAAAGTGTAAGATTCACCTTTACAGATTACGTATTTTGTCGAATCAGAAACAACTACTTGCATCGTATCCGCACAAGTAGCATCTGCAGTATTTTTCAAAATAAATTTATAAGTACCAACAGCAGTCATGCCCGTTATTGCACCAGTTGTTGCATTGATTGCTGCTGATGGGCTATTTGTAGCAGCAACTGACCATTGTAAACCAGACGCAGCATCTGTTAAATCAAGGCTACTTTTTGGCAAACAAACCGCTACATCTGGCCCCGCTACGGGTTTAAAACATGAAACGAAACCAAAATCATACGTATGATTATTTTCGCCCCAATCGCCTGTTGTTAAAATAATTGTAGGTATGCCGCTTACCAATTTTCCATCATTATTGGCTAATGTTGTACCCGTATTTGCTGCTGTTGCTTCACTTGGTGTTAATGGTGTCAAGCTCGCCAATGTCAAACCTGTTACGCTTGCATTACTCCCCAAGGCTGTTACTCTTATTTGGTAACCCGTATTTGGTAATAATCCTGCAATTGTTGTCGAAGAAAAAATATAGTTACCGTTGGCATCTGTGGTAGCAGTTGCACCAGAGATAGCAACCCCAGCGGCAGTGTAAAGCTGAACAGTTACGCCAACTAATGGTGTCTCATTTGGATCTTGAATACCGTCAGCATCAGTGTCTTTCCAAATTCGGTTTCCGATTTCGATGGGTGGTACATTACATAATACTTCTAAATCTCCTAATGACGACCCCTTTCCGAAGCCAGTTGGATCTCCAAAGCTGGAAGATAATACCGTATAATCTCTTGATTTTGCACCAGTAGCTATGTTAAAAAAGTTTACGCCCTGAGTAAAAAAACCAGCAGGGTCATAGGCAATTCCTGCAACTTCACTCGTACCAGGAATAAAGGCGGATGAACCAATAGATGTTTCATAGTGCCCTTCACCAGCAGTATTTCCAGCATTTATAAAGTAATCACTATAAAAATATTCTCCGTCACTATTAGGCCCATCATTTGTCAAAAAACCAGGGTACACGGGAGAAGCATCAGTATTAGATGGCTCTACGGTGTATCCACTCGCTGTTTTTTTAGCATATAAAATATCACCTGCACCAATTGTTCTGATTAAAGCTGTTGAACCCGATGTAGGTATATAGTTTTGATTTCCTCCTTGATGCGTAAATCTGTCTTGAAAAGACAATACCATTGAGCCATCGTCTGTAATATCAATATCAGATAAGATGGGCTGCGGAACCGTGACAAATTCAAGCCCTGTGAAAATATTACGATCAGTTGTATAATCAGCATTGCTATTTGTCCACCTCTGCCAAACTGCACTTAGATTAGTAGCACCACTCTTGTAGGCTGGCTCTCTGTTATAATTAAGATTTACACTTAACTCTTGCGTGAATGACGTTGGACTGGCAGGGTCAAACGATAAAACATAAGCCTTCAAATCCGAAGGTTGTTTTATGGTTGTCGATGCAGAACCATCACACACACAACCTACATAACCTCTACCGTTTCTAAATTCTAATCCAAAGGGTCTCAGCTCTCCATTTGTACAGGTCGGAACGCCAGATGCTCCAAAAATAGGATATTGACTTACTTTTGCCGAAGCCAGTAAATTAGGTATAGAAGCAGAAGCAACCGGCGTACTAATATCTACTCTCACAAGTGCTCTTTGGTTGAGGTTGACCATCCATAGAAAATTTCCATCTTCACTTACGTCTATATCACCATAGCCTTTTGTACCAACTTTCACGAAAGCATCTAAATCTCTATTTGCTAATAGTCTATCACTCGGAAGCTGATTATCGCCAGCCGCTCCTGCAGATATTGCCACCGCACCAATGTTAGTTCTTGTAACAGTACCCAAATCAATAGCAGCACCACCATTGGCTGGCGTTACACCCTGCAAATCAAAACCACCAACCAAGGTGGGTGTTGAGGTGCTATAATCCATTACATATACTCCGTCCATGCCTCTTGGCCCTAATCCTGAGTGTCGCTTTAAAAAGGCAGCAGTGTAAACCAGTTTTTTAGAATTTTGATAAGTAGTTCCATAAACTGAACCAAGCGTCTGAGCATCAAAATTCTTTGAAGGAGCAGGAGTTGTACCCGTGCTATTGAAAGGGAATGTAATAAATGCTGCATTTGTATTGCCTACACCAGAGCCATTTTCGAAACACGATAAGGCAATCTGCGGGTTGTTTTGACAGTAGTCTGCTGGGGCATTAATGCCAACATTAACGCCCGTTGCTCCACCCGCTACAAATTGCACGGATGTCCCCCCAGATTTCGCATCAAAAAATCCAGATGGGTAATTCTTAAACTCTACCCGAAAGTTTCCTATTCTTTCCCTCATCCTAATTCTAACTACCCATTTCCTACCTGAATTTAATGTATATGTTCCATCATTGGCCGTTCGGATTGAATCTGCCAATGAACCATCAGGTTTATAGGCACATACTAAAAACTCCCTTCAAACCTAACTCGTTAAAAGTAGTGGAATTATCTTTTGCTCCGTTATTATTAAAATCTCGATAGGCAGTACCTGTAATGGTCTGTGCTGAGGTAAACTGAGAAATGAGTAATAAGCAGAATACTGCGAAGAACCCTCTGATTAGGGTTTGATTGGTATAATCTTTCTTCATGGCGGTTGGAAAGAAATGTATTTAAAATATGATAAGTCGTAAAGATTATGACTCCAATACACTAAAACAAATAGCGTACCAAAAAATAAATAAATATTTCAAGGACACGAAATCAATATCTAATCAATTGATATACAACGCCTTATGAAATCTATTTACTTAAAACAAAATATTGGCAAGAATTTTAAGGCGGGGTGTTTTTAACATCGAAAAGAAGTTCCCCTGCGGGTTAAGCCTCCCCGATGCTAAAGATTAATCCCTAATTATAATTTTCTAATTTTTATTAACCGTAACCGTTCCACAATTTGGAGTAGGACATGGAATTATACAAACCTCAGAGTTCAGTGTAACCGTTGTATCTGTAAAGCAAGCATCACTACCATTAAAAACTCTAATGGTGTATTGTGTAGCCGAAGCAGGATTTGCTAAACCTGTCAAACTTCCTGCACCAGCAGTTAGTGCTGTTGCACTCGCATAAGTTGCCGTTGAAGTTGCTCCTTGCGTAATGGCGTATTTATCACCATTGGTAGCTGTGAAATTCTATTTTTGCATCACTATTGGCTGTACCCCCATTACAAGTTGCTGGGGTAGCAATTGCATTTGAGATAATTGTTTGAGCATTTATCGTTAAACTAACAAAAGCAGTATCGGCACAACCAGCACCATTTAAGCCAATGACTGCATAAAATCTTGTTGTTCCTGCAGCTGGAAGATTTGCACCCGATGGCGTAAAAGTTGTAGCGGTTGCACCCGAAATTGCCGTACCTAATGTGCTGGTAGTATCTGCCAACGGGCCATACCATTGTTGACTACTAATCGTTAGATTTGTGGCACTGACGGTATAAGCCGTAGGTGTTTGCCCGAAACAAACTGTTTGTGTTTTAGGAGTTGCTGTAATTGTTGGTTTACAAGAAAAACCAATATCAAGCGTATGGTTATTTTCGCCCCAATCACCTGTTGTTAAAATAATTGTAGGTATGCCGCTTACCAATTTTCCATCATTATTGGCTAATGTTGTACCCGTATTTGTTGCTGTTGCTTCACTTGGTGTTAATGGTGTCAAGCTCGCCAATGTCAAACCTGTTACACTCGCATTACTCCCCAAGTCTGTTACTCTTATTTGGTAACCCGTATTTGGTAATAATCCTGCAATTGTTGTCGAAGAAAAAATATAATTACCGTTGGCATCTGTGGTAGCAGTTGCACCAGAGATAGCAACACCAGCGGCAGTGTAAAGCTGCACAGTTACACCAACTAATGGTGTCTCATTTGGATCTTGAATACCGTCAGCATCAGTGTCTTTCCAAATTCGGTTTCCGATTTCGATGGGTGGTACATTACATAATACTTCTAAATCTCCTAATGACGACCCCTTTCCGAAGCCAGTTGGATCTCCAAAGTTGGAAGATAATACCGTATAATCTCTTGATTTTGCACCGGTAGCTATGTTGAAAAAGTTTACGCCCTGAGTAAAAAAACCAGCAGGGTCATAAGCAATTCCTGCAACTTCACTCGTACCAGGAATAAAAGCGGATGAACCAATAGATGTTTCATAGTGCCCTTCCCCAGCAGTATTTCCAGCATTTATAAGGTAATCACTATAAAAATATTCTCCGTCACTATTAGGTCCATCATTTGTCAAAAAACCAGGGTACACGGGAGAAGCATCAGTATTAGATGGCTCTACGGTATAACCACTCGCTGTTTTTTTAGCATATAAAATATCACCTGCACCAATTGTTCTGATTAAAGCTGTTGAACCAGAGGTAGGTATATAATTTTGATTTCCTCCTTGATGCGTAAATCTATCTTGAAAAGACAATACCATTGAGCCATCGTCTGTAATATCAATATCAGATAAAATAGGCTGCGGAACCGTGACAAATTCAAGCCCTGTGAAAATATTACGATCAGTTGTATAATCAGCATTGCTATTAGTCCACCTCTGCCAAACTGCACTTAGATTATTAGCACCACTTTTATAGGCTGGCTCTCTGTTATAATTAAGATTTACACTTAACTCTTGCGTGAATGACGTTGGACTGGCAGGGTCAAACGATAAAACATAAGCCTTCAAATCCGAAGGTTGTTTTATGGTTGTCGAGGCAGAACCATCACACACACAACCTACATAACCTCTTCCGTTTCTAAATTCTAATCCAAAGGGTCTCAGCTCTCCATTTGTACAGGTCGGAACGCCAGATGCTCCAAAAATAGGATATTGACTTACTTTTGCCGAAGCCAGTAAATTAGGTATAGAAGCAGAAGTAACCGGAGTACTAATATCTACTCTCACAAGTGTTCTTTGGTTGAGGTTGACCATCCATAGAAAATTTCCATCTTCACTTACGTCTATATCACCATAGCCTTTTGTACCAACTTTCACGAAAGCATCTAAATCTCTATTTGCTAATAGTCTATCACTCGGAAGCTGATTATCGCCAGCCGCTCCTGCAGATATTGCCACCGCACCAATGTTAGTTCTTGTAACAGTACCCAAATCAATAGCAGCACCACCATTGGCTGGCGTTACACCTTGTAAATCAAAACCACCAACCAAGGTAGGTGTTGAGGTGCTGTAATCCATTACATATACTCCGTCCATGCCTCTTGGCCCTAATCCTGAGTGTCGCTTTAAAAAGGCAGCAGTGTAAACCAGTTTTTTAGAATTTTGATAAGTAGTTCCATAAACTGAACCAAGCGTCTGAGCATCAAAATTCTTTGAAGGCGCAGGGGTTGTACCCGTGCTATTGAAAGGGAATGTAACAAATGCTGCATTTGTATTGCCTACACCAGAGCCATTTTCGAAACACGATAAGGCAATCTGCGGATTGTTTTGACAATAATCAGATGGGGCATTAATGCCAACATTAACGCCCGTTGCTCCACCCGCTACAAATTGCACGGATGTCCCCCCAGATTTCGCATCAAAAAATCCAGATGGGTAATTCTTAAACTCTACCCGAAAGTTTCCTATTCCTGAATTTAATGTATATGTTCCATCATTGGCCGTTCGGATTGAATCTGCCAATGAACCATCAGGTTTATAGGCACATACTAAAACTCCCTTCAAACCTAACTCGTTAAAAGTAGTGGAATTATCTTTTGCTCCGTTATTATTAAAATCTCGATAGGCAGTACCTGTAATGGTCTGTGCTGAGGTAAACTGAGAAATGAGTAATAAGCAGAATACTGCGAAGAACCCTCTGATTAGGGTTTGATTGGTATAATCTTTCTTCATGGCGGTTGGAAAGAAATGTATTTAAAATATGATAAGTCAGCAAAAAGCACAACTCATAAATATCAAGACAAATAGCGTACCAAAAGTGAATATCGAAGAAGAAAAAGCAACAATGGTAGAACAAAACCCCTTAAAATGAGTCTTTCGAATAGAAAAATAAAATAATTCAAATATTATAGCTTTGAATATGATAGATATAAATCACAAAAAAAACTTTTCAAAAAAAGTGCCAAATCGAGTAGGAAGTAAGGAATTAATTTCCTTACTGTCCTCTCACACCACCGTACGTGCCGTTCGGCATACGGCGGTTTGTTAAAAGAATGGAATCTGTGTGCGTGTTCTTTCTTTGTAATAGTTTGAGAATCCTACATATCCTTTTCCCGCAAAGAATTTGTTGTCTAAACTTCGACTTAAAATGGGGCTGTGAGCCACTCGACAGTATTGTTTACTGCTGTGTCCCCATTGATAAGCCTTCCCTTTTTCTATCCCAAGTTTTATCAAATTCTTAATGCGGGTTTTACCACTTTTCCATTCTTTCCAAATGCCCATTCGTAAACGAGTACGGGTAAAACCGTCCAAATCTTCCATAACTTTACTCGCATTGGATAAACGAAAGTAATTTACCCAGCCTGTGATGATGGGGTTCAATACCTTTATCTTTTGTTCGTAATTCAACCCAGCATTGCGTTGGGTTTTACTCCTGATTTTGGATTTCAACCGTTGGATGGATTCTTTGGTTATACGAATCAACCATTCGCCTTTGCTTTTGTAGAAGGAAAAACCCAATAGTTTACTTCGGGTTGGACGGCTCACTTTACTTTTAGCACGGTTTACTTTTAACAGTAATTTATTCTCTATATACTTCGTGAGATTCGCCAGCACTCGGTTGGCAGATTTATCACTC
This sequence comes from Arcicella sp., assembly GCA_034519515.1. Lineage (GTDB taxonomy): Bacteria > Bacteroidota > Bacteroidia > Cytophagales > Spirosomataceae > Arcicella. Next base: position 73,135 of record JAXHOK010000036.1, on the reverse strand, counting down.
CGTAAATAAATACTAATGTCATCTGCGTATCGTACAAAGTTGTGTCCTCGATGGGTTAGCTCCCTATCAAGTTCGTCCAAGATAATGTTGGATAATAGTGGACTCAAAGGGCTTCCTTGCGGTGTCCCTTCCGTTCTTTGGCTTATCATACCCCCTTCCATTATTCCACTTTTTAAGTACAAACGTATCAGCCGCAGTAGATTTGTATCGGCTATTCGTATGCTCAATGTACTCATTAAACGGTCGTGATTTACCGTATCAAAGAACTTCTCTAAGTCCAATTCTACGATGTATGTATAACCCGAATTGACATACTTTTGTCCTTGCTGTACCGCTTGGTGGGCGTTACGGTGGGGGCGAAATCCATAACTATATTCCGAAAAACCTTCTTCGTATAGTCCAGATAAACGGTGGCTGATTGCCTGTTGAATCAGGCGGTCTATTACAGTCGGGATGCCTAACATCCGTGTACCGCCGTTGGGTTTGGGTATTTCTACCTTCTTCACCGCTTGCGGTCGAAATGTACCATTGAGTATCGTTGTGCGTAATTCGGTGTAATGCCATTGAAGGTAGTCACGAAGTTCATCGGTCTGCATACCATCAATACCGCACACGCCTTTATTCTGCTCTACTTTCAGTAGGGCTTTTTCTATGTTACGCCAACTTAATATCTCTTCGAGCATATTTCCTAAAAAAAAAAACTTCACAGGGTTCTCCTATTACTTCTATTAGATTCAACTAAACTCCTCTTGTTCTTTATTGTCGGATTCCGTCCTATCTTCTAACAAGTAGTTCTCTTACGTGTTTCGGTTTTCAATGTTTTCATCTAACATACTTGTAAGGCTAAAACCTTCTCTTAACATTCAGTCCTTCCCTCATAAAAAAAACAAGGTACTATGACCTCTGCTGACTTCTGAACATTCCAGATTACATCACTGTATTTGTTTCCCACTTTGCCACTCGCTCGTAACTCTGTCAGGTAAATGTTCAGACCTCTCAGGGTAAGATAATAAACTTTCTGTCCATGTAACCTCTTTATTTACGTCCTGATGTTCCGTGCAGTATTGGGCTTCTGATTCTGTTGCATCATCACCCACATCAATCCGCCTTGTATAAAGTTTCTGTTCGTAGGTTCGGACTTTTGCCGCCAGCTTCTTTCAGATTCCACTTCGCAATGGACACCCTTGCTCTTGACTAACACTTCCTACTGCAAAGCGTGTTCGGGACTTCCACCCTATAGTTTATTGCCATGCCTGACACACAACAAAAAAGCCCAACGTTATTAACGTTGAGCTTTCCGAATTATAATCCTTACTTTGTTTTTTCTTTTACTAAAATAACTTTGCTTTCTAAACTACTTCACACTTTCTGCACTACAAAATCATTGATATTTTCAACTTCAAATCATCTTATCTTTTTGATTTGGGAATGCAATATAATAGATTTATTTTAAATAAAAACTATTTCAGAGAAATTTCTTTAAGAGATAATATTACGTCTCTAAACCCGATTTTTTAAATAAATCAGGTCTGTGTGCTTTTGTTCTTTCAATGGATTTGTCAAAACGCCACTCATTAATTTTGGCTTCATGTCCTGACAATAATACTTCAGGAATATCGTGTCCTTCAAACACTGCTGGGCGTGTATAAACAGGTGGTGCTAACAGATTATCTTGAAACGAATCCGTCAAGGCTGAAGTTTCATCATTCAGTACACCTGGGATAAGGCGTATGATGGCATCGGCACAAACGGCAGCGGCTAATTCTCCTCCCGACAAGACATAATCACCAATGGATATTTCTTTGGTAATAAACATATCTCTAACCCGTTGGTCAACGCCTTTATAATGCCCGCAGAGAAATAAAAGATTTCCTCCTAATGATAAGTTATTCGCCATTTGTTGATTAAAAGTCTCTCCATCGGGGGTCATGTAAATAACTTCATCATAAGCTCTTTCAGACTGTAAATGTCTGATACAACGAGCAATAGGTTCGATACTCATTACCATTCCTGCCCCTCCACCAAAGGCATAATCATCTACTTGTCGGCTCTTGGTGATGGTATAATCACGAAGGTCGTGCAAGACTACTTCAACATGACCAGCCTCCTGCCCACGTTTCAGGATGGAATGAGCAAAGAAACTCTCCATCAATTTTGGTACTACTGAAATTATATCAATACGCATTTTTTTCAATGATTGAATGAGCGAATGAGAGAATAATAAAACAATCGAACGCTCATATTCAATCGTTCTATCACTCAATCATTCAATCATTGTTTAGGTAAACCTCCAATAAACCCTCTGGTAAATTCACATTCAGAATCTTAGATTCTTTATCCGCCTCCAAAACAATCTCTGGAATAACAGGAATTAAAACTTCACAGCCTTTATAATCCATCACCAAAAGGTCTTGGGCTTGCATGGAATGAACAGTTTGGACGGTTCCTAAATCGCCTAAATTCTTATCTTTTATTTGAAAACCGATGATTTCATGATAATAAAATTGGTCTCCTTCCAGTTCTGGCAATTCTTCCAAAGGCAAAAATGCTTCAAGATTAACCATTGCTTCGGCCTTCTCGAAGGTATCAATATCTTCAAACTGCACAATGGCACGATTACCCGAGAGTCTGTACGAATCCATAAAATAAGGCACTAACTCGCCCTTTACATCCAAGAATATGCTTTCTAAATCTTCATAATCTTCTGGAAAATCAACATCTAACCATAGCACAACTTCCCCTTTCAGTCCGTGTGTTTTAGTAATTTTTCCTAATTCAAAACAATTATCTTTTGTCATTATTTATCGGTTCACGGTTAAAGGTGAACGGTAAACGGTTCGGATATTCTTTTAAAAAAAAATGATACAAAACACATATAATTGCTTTGTATCATTTTTAAATCTTATTGAAAAGCTAAATTTTTAATGAAACTATTCGGCTGATTCTGCTTTTGCTTCTTCGGTTGCTGGTGCTTCTGCAACTGGCTCAGCTACTGGTGCTTCTTCAACCACTGCTGGTGCTTCTGATGCAACTTCTTCAACCACTGCTGGTGCTTCTGCTACAACTTCCTCAACCGCTGGAACTTCCGCTACAACTTCTTCAACCACTGGTGCTTCTGCTTCAACTTCTTCTTCAACCTCTTCTACTGGCACTTCAACTGTATTTTTCTTAACAATTGCCGCTGCACGTGCTGCATTGATTTCTACTTCTCTTGCCATACGAGTTGCTTTGTCAGCGGCTGCTTTCACATCTAAACCATCAGACTTACCTATGATTTTTGCCTCTTTAACCTCTTTCCAAGCTCCGAATTTCTCATCGGCTGACTCTTGTGTAATTGCACCTTTATTTACACCTACTTGTAAGTGTTTTTTCAATAATATACCTTTATATGATAAAATGGCACGAGTTGTGTCAGTTGGTTGAGCACCGTTCATAATCCATTTCAAAGCATTTGCTTCGTTCAAAACGATTGAAGCAGGGTTTGTGTTTGGATTGTAAGTACCGATTTTTTCGATGAATTTACCATCACGTGGAGCTCTGGCATCAGCTACTACGATGTCATACATCGCTAATTTTTTACGTCCACGACGTGCTAATCTAATTTTAACAGCCATCTGTTATTTACGATTTAATGAAGGAACCCGTCCTTCGGTTATGGTATTTGTAAATTGGAGTGCAAAGATAGTGATTTATTGGGAGATGGCAAGGCTGAATTAAAAATTAAAAGTTAAAATTTAAAAATTGATTCTTAAATCTTTACCTTTGCCCCCGAAAACAAATCGTCTTATCGCCTTTCACATTTAGTGTGAGGGGAGGAAAGTCCGCACAACGTAGAGCATCATGCTTCCTAACGGGAAGGTGCGGTTTTGGTGACGAAACCGCAACAGCCAGTGCAACAGAAAATTACCGCCTTTTGGGGATTAGGGTAATTAGGGATTAGGTAATTAGGGATTGGGTAATTAGGGAAAATTAGCATTAATATTTTGCTAAATATTCTATTTACTACTACAATTTCTAACCCCTAATCCCTAATTCCCTAAATAGGTAAGGGTGAAAAGGTAGAGTAAGAGCCTACCGCCTTGGTGGCGACATCAAGGGCAGCTGTAAACCTCATGAGTTGAAAGACCAAATAAGCTGGCGAGAAGTTTAATTTGAAAATGAGTTAATTTGAAAATTTGGAAATGGAAACATTTTCAAATCGACAAATTTCCAAATAGAATAATTGAACAAAAAAAAGGTTGTTCGCCTGATGTCAGCGGGTAGGTCGATAGAGCGTATCGGTGACGGTGCGTCGAGATAAATGATAAGAGTTTTTGATTATCAGCAATGATAATCGGAGATACAGAATGCGGCTTATAGATTTGTTTTTTATTTTTTGAGGTTTGAATTGTAGAGTTGTTGAAATACTAATCAATAACTCTACAATTCAAACCTCAAACTTTTTCAGAGTCCATCAATTTTTATATCCAATTTTCCCGTTGCTTTAATTACTGCAATAATAGAATTGGGAGTCATGTAAACTTTATCTGGCACTAAATCCACCACGTTTCCGTGAAGATTTACGCCTTTTGAAACTTGTCGGTTCAGATTGGCTTGTACTTGCTTTTTCATTTCATCCACTTGCCCGCCGATGTTAAATGTCATGGCTTCCTTCATATTTTTGGTAAAAGCTCCTTGAAATAACCAATTGGCTGTGCCAACTAAAAAATTTCTGGTTTTAAGGTCATAATCAAAATCATTTAAGAAAACCGACTTGGTGGCAGGGTCATAAGTTGGTGTACCTTTGAAATATATTCTACCGTTTATATTTCCTGAAAGTCCCGATTTGATAACCATTTTATCACCTTCTCCGTAAATATCAATATCTGTTACCCGTACATTATATTTTCCATCTTTGAAAGAGAAATTTTGACCAACCAAAGTATCTCCCGTCAATTTTGCGGCTTCGCTTAACGGAATTTCGGCAATAATTCCAACCTTGAAATCATCGGCAATTTGATTGACTATTTTTAAATCTGGCACAGTTGCCACAGGCGTAACCAGCGGTTTTGTTCCTGTGATGGTTTCAGTATATGCCAAAATACCGATGGTAGCTTTCACTTTGTTATTCGCTGTGGTGAGCGGAGTCATTTGCAATTCGGTGGGTGTAATTTTTAACCATGTACGGTATTTTTCAGAAAGCAGATACGGCTGCATAGCAGTATTCCAAGCCTGAACGATGTATTTTTTAATTTCTACATTCTTGCGAACGGCATCATCCAAAGCCTTCAAAATGGCATCTTGCTTTGAATTGAGGGCTTTTTCCACTAATCCAGCTACTGAAATATCGAATCCTGCGAGTCGGACGGTTGGCTTTTTTATCCAATCATAACCAATGGGATAACTCTGAACGTTGGCTTCCCAGTTGGAAGCAAGGGAAAATTTTGAGCCAAATTTTACGTTGAATTCAAAATTTAATTCTTGCGGAGGAATACTCATTCCCATCACTTTATAACCCAACCTTTGCCCACACTTTCAAAGGAACATTAAAGACAAAAGCCTCATTCTGAGTGGTTACGACAATATTTTCACGTTTATAGACTTTACATACAAAGTTGTCGTAATTGTTATCATCCATTGAATTATCTTCAAAAACCAAATCTTTGACATTGGCATTTATCTGACGTTCTACGTCTGCCATCATGATTTCAAAAGGGATTCCGATGGTTGAAACATTTTTTTCCACTTGTTTTCCTTTATAAAGATAAGATTCCTTGGGGGCTTCGGGGTTAGATTGGATAACGCCTGGTTGAGTTACGGTTGTTGAAGTACCACCTCCTACTCCGCTTGAAGAATTTGTACTGGGTTTTGAACTCGCACAGCCTTGAATAAATATGGCAAACAAAGCGAAAGCTAAATATTTTTGATTCATTTGGGTTATGTTAAAATATTTTTTTTTAAAACGAATGAAATAAAAGTTTGAGTATAAAATCTACTTTATTTTCACCTTCGTAGCCCCATACCCGAACTTTTCTTTCTGAGCATCTTCAAAATATTGTACGTTTTTATTGCCTGAAAGCCGTCTGTGAATTGCATCACGCAAAACGCCATTTCCAACTCCGTGAATAAAAATAATTTCATCCATTCCATTCGCAATTGCGGCTTCAAATTGTCTTTCAAAAGTGGACATTTGTAAAGACATTATCTCGGGATTAGTCATTGCCCAAGCATCGGGCGTAAGCATTTCGATGTGTAAATCAACCGTTAAAGCTGGTTTTATGGGCAAACTCATTGCTGCAATAGGTACTTGTTTTTCAAACATTTGTTCCACAATTTTGGCGGGGTCAATGTTTAAATTTACGGGCGTAACGGAATCATCCGCATCCAGTTGAAAAAGATGGGCATCTTGATTTAGTAAAGGAGCTTTTGATTTATTTTTGAAGAAAGTATTTACCCTGAATTTCAAGCGTTTGATAATCGGTTCGGGTAGTTTCATAAATGCCAAACGGAATAAAAAGGCTTGAAAAGTGAACGTTCCCCAATCTTCAAAGTTCTGAACTAAAACGTTTTGAATTTTCAGGGTTGTTTTAGCCTTTAAAGTCCCTGCCGCCAAGCCTTTGTGATGCGGGTCTGAACCAACCGAAAGCATAAATGGTAATTCCCAATCAGTATTATTGATGAGATATTGGGATAATTCACGGTCATTATTAGGCACAAAAGCCATATAAATTCCACGATTTGCTAAGATTTCAGTCACGGGTGAACGCCTATCAATAACTTGTGGCTCTATTCGGGAAGCGGGCGTTGGGTTAAAAACCTTCTGCTCCATTTCGTGAATAACCACTACATCCGAATGTTTTACTGGAATGGTAAAACCGTCTTCAATCTCTATTTCAATGAGTCCATTACCCAATAATTTTGTAACAATTCCTTCTTCTTTTCCTCGCATGAGGCGTACTCGGTCTCCTATGTTCATGATGTTTGCATGTGTAATTGTAATACGAAATTAAGGAAAAATTTACTAAATTTGGGGTAAAACAAAAATGACAGATTATGAAATCTTTTGAAAATTGGACATTTGAAGATGTTGAAGATACATTTGGAGTTGTGAGAATAAAAAACCACAAAACTCTTACAAATTGGCTGGAAGCTCCTTTCGATGGTGATGATTATATTCAAAAACGTTTGGAAATTTTAAAAAATAGACTAATCGATAATGTGGAGGCTTGGAACGAAGAAGAATTAAAGTATCAATTCTTGGGCTTGTTGATGGATTTAGTAGAAATTGATAATAGTAAATACAAGGCTTTCTTGGGTCGTAAACTATCAGCAGTATATAATAATAAAACAATTTCGGGAAATGTAGATTTTGTGATTGCTACTGGAAAAGTTGAACCAAAGCACCCTTTCTTTTTCATCCACGAATACAAACAAGAAAAAAAGAAAGACAATGACCCACTTGGACAATTATTAGTGGCGATGGTAACAGCTCAAATTCGGAACAATGATAATAGACCTATTTTAGGTTCTTACATCGTGGGACGATTTTGGTTTTTTGTTATATTAGATAAAAATGAATATTCTGTAAGTTTAGCGTATGATGCCACACAGGCTGATATTTTGAATATTTTTGCTATTTTGAAACGTGCGAAAGCATATATTGCGGAGTATTTTGAAGGGATTTAATATCCACCCAAATACTTCCGCATCACCCATTCAGCAGTCAGTAACGCTAAAATCAAAAAGAAAAACCAGCGTAAACTTATCATTTCTTTCAAATCTTCGGTGGCATCAATTTTTTCTGGTACTTGGTGATTTAATATTGTTCTCTTGATTTCTTCCAATTGAGTGTTATTGAAAAACTTACCGCCTGTTTTGGTCGATAATTGTCTCAAAACATCAAAATCTGCGGTGAGGTTTTGATTTTCTAATTGCACATCTTTTATCACAAATTCCCCCGTTGAAAGTTCAGTTTTACCCAAAACCGTGGTACTCGCACGATAGCGATATACACCCGCCGGGAGCGAACTCAATTCAAATTTTGTATTATCGGCTGCGGTAGTGTAAGTAAAATTGCGAGAGACTCCTTTTTCGTCTTTTATTTCTAATTTGATGGGCAAATTGTACAGTTTTTCATAGATAGCATTATAAATTTCTGTTTCAAAAACTACTTTTTCACCCAAAACAAATTCGGTATTAACGGGATAAACTCTCAATTTACGTTTATCATCTTTGACAGAAATAAACTGTAACGTTTTTAAAATAATATCATCCACAATTTCCTGTTTTTCAGACAGTTGAAATTCCTCCAAACGCCAAGACCATAAGCCTTCTCCAGTAAAAATGGCTGATTTCTTTACGCCCGTATTTACTACTAAAAGCGGTTTCTGGGTTTGAACAGCACCCACTTTTTGATACAATAAAACTTCTGAATTGGGTAATAATTTAAACTCACCAAAAGGCACTGAAATTTGGGGTAATTTCTTGATAATTTCCATCTTCTCGGCCTCAAAATTTAGGGCTTTAAAATTGGGATTGTACGCCCCCGTAACCTTATCACTCTGCCCCGCCTGCGAACTTATTTGCATGACTTGATTGAGCTGATTCAAATAAGTTGTCCCCGACTGATTACCCAAAATGAACATCACTGGCGTACCTTTTTCGATAAGTGGCTTAAATAAACTGGCGTAACTATTGAAATAATCAGGCAACTGATGTAATATTAATAAATCATATTTTTTTGAGGCAATGTCAGGATTGGAATTTTCGGTTAGAACCTTAATATCCAGTTCATAATTCTCATTTTTCTCAATGATACTTTTCAAGGCTTTGATGTCTGGGTGTGGCGAAAGTGCCAACAACAGAATCTTCTCTTTGCCATCAATCACTTCCACATAAACATCTTGGTGATTGTTGCGATTAGAAAATTCCCCGCTCAAAACATCAACCTCAACCACCAAATGCTGAACCCCAATTTGGTTGGCGATTGAATTGAAAGAAACCGTTTTTAAGTCATCATTTTGCTTGAAAACCACTGGCTGTTTTTCTAAAATCTTACCGCCTTGTTTCAAATATACATTGGCACTTTTCCCAGAAAATCCAAAAGCTGATACATCAATTTGAATAGGGAACTTATTACCCAAGTACGCTACTTTATTAGCATACACAGCTTTGATGGCAACGTCTTTTTTAGGAATTGTATCACCCAACCCTATGGCGTGAACTGAAAAACTAAAATTCTCAGAAGCTGGCGAAAGTCCTTGGTTGGCAATACCATCTGAAATCAAAACTACATCCGTAAGATTCTCTCCTTCAAAGGCATTCTTTACGCCCGAAAGCATCCCTGAAATATTGGAAGTTTTCTTGTTAAATTTCAGATTATCAAGGCTTTGATTTGTTTCGTCATCCAAAGATGCAAAGGATACATTGAATTTCTCGGCAGTTAATTCTTCTTTCAATTTTAACAATCCAGCCATTAAATCGGTCAAGTTTTTCTGCCCAGCAACTAACATTGATTGCGAATTATCAAGAGCAAAAACTACGGTTTTCTTCTGGGTAGTTTGCGTTAATTGCCGAATCAAAAAATTCAATAACAAAAGACACAACAAACTGACCGACAAGAACCGAAAAGCACTCATTAGATAGTTTTGTGTATTAGACCAATTTGTATTTTTTTGATATAATGCAAGAGCATAAAGCCCCCCAACCAACAAACAAAGCGGCACAAACCAAGGAGAAGATTGAAAAAGAAAATCGAATTTCATGTTGTTCGGTGAACGGTAAAAGGGTGAACGGTAAACGGAGAAAAGCTCAAAAATGAAGGTTGAAGAAATAACGATAAATGAAAATGCGAAAGATTGTAAGTTTCATTTACCGTGTACCGTTCACCCTTCACCGTTTACCTTTAAGTGAGCATTCCACCATCCACTTGAAGCACTTGTCCAGTGATGTATTTTGACATATCTGAGGCTAAAAAAATACAGGCATCTGCCACTTCTTCGGCTTCACCTCCCCTTTTCAAAGGAATAGATTTTGTCCATTCTGCGGTGGCTTCAGCATTTAATTCACCCGTCATTTCAGTTAAGATGAATCCTGGTGCAATGGCATTTGAACGAATATTTCTTGAACCCAATTCGAGGGCTATTGATTTGGTAAAACCGATGATTCCAGCCTTCGAAGCGGCATAATTGGCTTGTCCAGCATTACCCCGAATCCCCACAATAGACGTTAAATTGATGATTGAACCCGCTTTTGCTTTCATCATGGGCTTGGTAGCGGCTTTGGTCAAATTGAAAACTGATTTCAAATTAACTTGAATCACCGTGTCCCATTGTTCCTCGGACATCCGCATCAACAAGCCATCTTTTGTAATGCCAGCATTATTTATCAATACATCAATTGTGCCAAAATCTGCCACGACTGATGCCATTAAATCTTCGGCTTGTTTGTAGTCGGAAGCATCTGATCGATACCCCTTCACTTTTCCGCCAAAAGCCTCCAATTCAGCCACGAGTGCCTCTCCTTTTTCTATGGATGAAAGATATGTGAAGGCAACATTTGCCCCTTGTTGAGCCATTTTAGTGGCTATTGCCCGACCGATGCCACGTGATGCACCCGTTACTAAGACTACTTTGTTTTGTAATAACATTCCTCTAATTTGAAAATTTGAAAATTCTTCAATTTGAAAATTTATCTTTGAAGCTGTTTAAGAAATAACTGATGTAATAAAGATTGAAGAATTAGATAATTAAAAATATTCAGTCTCAAAAATAATACAATGGTCTATGGGAACAAAATATCGTTTGGTTTTTGGATTTTAGATTTTGGATTCTGGCTTCATCGCAAGACAAATTAATAATTTTAATACATTGATTATCAGATAATTAAAAACATTTACTTCAAATAAATAGACTACAAACTTATTTACAAATCAAATGTATTATTATCTTTGTTCGTCCACTTTTAACCCATCATAGATGAGAAAAAATGCCTTTTTATTCATTATAGTTACCCAGATAATTCCTTTTGGTATTTACGCACAAACTCCTAATTACAACACAATTCCGCCTAACATATCCATAAAAACTGATACTATCAAAAGAAAAGGGAGCCAACCAAACATAACTCCCAAAAAAGATTCTATTCCAACTTTTTTTTATAGTATTGGCTTAGACGGCACAATTAGTTCTGGAAATGTAAACCGGCAATTACTTAATTTTAAAACAGCGCTAAATTTTGATCCTCGCAAATCTGTATTTGGTTTTTTCTCAAATCCACGGTTTCAATACGGAACAAACTCGAATATTTTGCAAGAAAGAGAACTTTTTATGGATATAAATTCAACACTCTTTTACACCGATAGTGATGTTTATTTTCTCATGTTCGGAGCATTTGAACAAAGTAATTTGCGAAAAATAGTGAATCGTTATAGTGTGGGTATGGGTATTGGTTTTAAAATTTTGGGTGGTAGAAAACGCCCAAAAGCACGCTTTAAACTCAGTTTAACGAATGCTTTGGTAAAAGAAGTAACTGATTTTGAGGTAAACGAGGATAAAAATATTTTTAGAAATTCAACCCGCTTGAAGTTAAGTTTTGATATAATTCCTAATAAAATGAGCTTACAAAGCATCACTTTTTTACAGCCTTCACTGACTGATAATTATTATCGTTGGAATTCCCTTTCCAGTTTGACCTATAAAATTGGGAGACGCCTTTCTTTTTTATGCTCATTTGAAAGTACCTATGAAAATTTCAATGAAGTAGGCATTCAAAATGTACAATCAAATGCCACAATTGGATTGGTTTTCAGTGGTTCAAAACAATAGCATTGAGCAACTTTAAGCCCTAAATATTAGGTTATTACAAAACTTTCAATTATTTTTGAAAGTATAATCATCAAACGCCCGCCATAGTTTGATAAACGCCCAAAATCTGCCCGCCAGAGGATTAAAGGGCAAAAAAATATTCCAAAATGTTCTTTTCTCGTTTATGCTATTTTGGCACGAAAAATGAACGATTTAATTTTGGGAAATTCCCTTACTTAAATAATCCATAAAAATTATGAAACAACTATGTTTAGCACTCAGCTTGCTGGCATATTCGGGCTATGCCAAAGCCTCTTCTATTCAATTAGCTGCTAATGATTCCAAAAGTGAATCTGATAGAATCTTCAAATTCGGTCAGCAGGCTTCTTCCGCCAAATCTGAAACAATCAAAGAAGTTGACGAATTACCAAAACTCAAAACGGAATCGTCCAAAAATTCGCCTGACCCTACCAAAAATGCCAATACGGTTACTTGTTTTAATAACAAATCGGGCGTTGGGTTAGTGCAAAGTAAGGATTTGGAAGGGCGTGATGTATTGGCTTTCCCGTTGGATAGACTCCGCAATAATGTACGTTATGGTTTTGTCGAAAATTATAAACAAGGTTTTTCACGCATCAAAAAAGATGGTGTTTGGGGATATTTGAATCTCTGCGGTGATGAAGCTATTGCTTGTCAATACGAAAAAGCTGAGCCATATAACGACGGAAGAGCCCTGGTGAAACGGCAGAATTGGCTTTTCATTAACACCATCGGTAATGAAAGCGAAGAATTTCAAAACATTGTTGATGCCAAAGCCTTGTCAAAAGGTTTGAGTTTAGTGAAATTCAAGACTAATCAAATGGCATTGATTGATAATAATTTTGATAAGACACTAAAACCAGTGTCAGCACTTTATGATGATATTATCGTGTTGAATGAAAATACGTTAGCCGTTAAAGTAAACACAAAATGGGGCGTTTTTAAATTGGGAGAAGGAGCAATTGCCGAAGCAAATTATGATTTAATTGAACCATCAGGGAGAGATAATTTATTCAAAATTTATTTGAATAAGAAAGTTGGTTTAATCAATTCAAACGGCGAAATCCTTTGGAAGCCAGAATTTAACGTTCTCACGGACGTGGATGCTTTTGGATTTGTGAAAGGAATTAGTGAAACAAAACAGCAATTAATCAATATTAATGATTTTAGAGTTAGTAAAATTTATAGGCAAATCAGTGATTTCGACGGACGTGGAATTGGTATTATCAGAGGTGATAACGATTTGTTTGGCTTGATTGATAAGGAATTAAAAACGGTTTTAGAACCTCAGTTCAATACCATGGGGGCAATTGGCGAATTTGATTTAGTGCCTGTAAGCAAAGACGTTGTTGGTAAAGGTATCAAATACGGCTTTATTAATTTAAAAGGGGTTGAAATTATCCCCTTGGAATACGAATCAGTCGGAAAAATTAATAAGAAAGGGCTTTTAGTAGTAAAAGAAGCCGTTAATTGCAATTTGGATGAAAAAGGGAAAAGAATCAGTCCATGCAAAGCGGATAAAGTAATCGATGTAAATGGTAGTACGGTTATTTTACCTGTTACGAAATACCCAGATGCTGGAAAAATTAACTATACCGTAACCGACTCAATGGTTCATAATTGTATTGTAATACGTGCATACAAAAATGAGGAGAAGAACAAAAGAGCCAAATTTATGTTGGTTCGTGGAGAAGATTTTAAAGTAATCACGCCCGAACCTTTTGATTTTGTGCAAGCCGTAAGTAAACACCAGTTCTTTATCGTTCGTCAAAATGGACTCTGGGGAACGCTTGACACAACGGGTAAATACTTATCAAGATGTCAATTTAAGGCTATTCTGCCCACTTCGGAAGATTATTATTTAGTACAACATGAAAACGGAAAATATGGTTATCTGGATACACGTGGTAAAGTACAAGTAACGCCCGACTATGAAACACTAACAAACTTTAAAAATGGTTTAGCAATAGCTTCAAAAGGGGAAAATCAAGTGGGGCTTATCAATAAATTTAACGCCAAGATTCTTCCGTTTGCTTTCAAAGAAGTAAAGTTTTCGGATGTAACGAAAGAATATGTTATTAGTGACAGTGATAATAATCGTTTCGCCTTAAATCAACAGGGCGAATGTACTCAGAATTGTAAGGAATTAGAAGTAATTAGGTTGAAGGCAAATAGTGTTCAGAGGTAATCTTAACGTTTATTTTTTAGCAAAAGAAGCCCGATTCTGAATTAGAATCGGGCTTCTTTTTAATTATAACTCAGTGTTAGATAGGAGAAAATTCATACCTAACAATTTTAGAATCTTCAACCTGTGAAAAAACAAGCTCTTCTGACTCAATTCTGTTAATATGCAGAACAATAAAATCTTTTTGATTAAACTTTTTACTTCTGATTTGACTATTATGATTTATAAAATCCCATTTACCTGTTTCATTCTTGATACCATCATAAATTTGCATAGTCTGGTTTTGTAAAAATTTAATTCTCACACTATTAAACTCATGATTGATAGCAAATAATGAAGTGTTTCTGTTATACAGGGTTTGGTATTTACCTTCTATAAATTGTGTTACTTTATCAATTTTCCACATTTTTGAAGTCAATGCTTCTTTGATAGAAACTTGATAATTTGATTGTAGTTTTCCTTCTTTCTTGTTGCAACTGACTGTAACTAAGAAAAGTAAAATAATTGTAAAAAGTGATATTTTTTTCATAATGTTTTTTATTTTATGGAGTGCGACATAACTTGTCAGAATTAGAATCCTCAAAAACCTGTCAGGTTTCGTTCCAATAAGTTATGTCGTTCTCTGTATGTTCAATAATACAAATATAACAGCTATGAAAAATCTATACTATTCTTAGGTTGTTAAATACTGTTAAAGCCTAATTTATTGCTTTTCCACCTCCCAAATACTCACTATCCAACAATTGCTGAACGCCCCCGAAAGGAACGATAGTTTTGTTATACCCATAAGTAGTTGATAATGAATGAGTTTTATTATTATCGCCCATCACCATATCCACATCGTTCATCGTGAGTTGGCAAGGGTGTTCATATCCACAAGCGTGTGAGATTTCAAGGACTTCTTTGTTTAAATTCTTTATGTAATTATAAAAACGCTCACTTTTCAAGGCAGGATCAATGCCATTTTGTAGCCATTGATTAGAGGTTGCTACACCAGCAGGGCAACGGTTAGTATGGCAAATTTGGGCTTGAATACAACCAATGGAAAGCATCGCTTCACGTCCAACATTAACCAAATCACAACCCATGGCAAACGCCATAACTACTTTTTCTGGAAAGCCCAATTTTCCTGAACCAATAAAAACAACCTTATCGGCTAAATCATATTTCTGAAAAATTTTATAAACCTTCGAAAATCCATGACTGAAAGGTAAGGAGACATGGTCTGCAAAGGCGTGAGGGGCCGCACCTGTACCACCTTCTCCCCCATCAATCGTAATAAAATCTGGACCTTTGCCCGTTTTTACCATGTATTGAGCCAACTCTTCCCACATTTCCATTTTACCAACTGCCGATTTTATTCCCACGGGGAGACCCGTATTTTCGGCCATTGATTCTATGAATTGTACCATTTCTGGAATATTAGAAAATTCTGAATGAAAAGCGGGGGAAAGCACATCCTTTCCCATCGGAATATGGCGAATATCAGCAATCTCTTGGGTAATTTTTGCGGCTGGTAAAACGCCCCCTTTCCCTGGTTTTGCCCCTTGCGAAAGTTTCAATTCTAAGGCTTTTACAAATGGATTTTCGGTGGTCATTCTCATCAATTTTTCCATCGAAAATTTACCATCATCATCCCGAACGCCAAAGTATGCCGTGCCGATATTGACAATAACATCCGAACCAAATTTATGATACGGAGAAAGTGAGCCTTCGCCAGTATTATGATAACATCCAAACTTAAAAGCTCCCTTATTGAGTGATTCAATGGCTTTTGCGGATAATGAACCATAACTCATTCCCGAAATATTAACAACCGAATAGGGTTTATAAGGGCGTTTTCTCTTATGAAATTCGCCGATGGTTTTAGCACAGGGAATAGCACTCGCATCTTTTTTATTGGGATGATTTTGAGGCAAACGCAAGCCCAACATAGCGTGTTTGATAAAGATATATCCAACCGAATTAAAGTCTTGGTCGGAACCGAATCCTTGCAAATTATTCTCTTGTTTTGAAGAAGCATAAACCCATGCTCGCTCGCCACGATTGAAAGGCAGTTCTTCCCGATTGTTTGCTACCAAATATTGGCGAATTTCGGGTCCAATTTTTTCGAGCATATACCGTAAATGTCCAACTACGGGAAAGTTGTGTTGAATGGTGTGGCGGTTCTGCAATACGTCTCGAACTGCTAAGATTAGGATTCCAATGGGGATAATGAGCCAGAAAATCATAGTGATTTTTGTTTGTTGAAATTAATTTATCTGTAAAATTTTGGATAAATGCTTACTCTCTATCGCCTCCAGCTTTTTCTTGACTCAATGACACCCCACCAGAAACAATCATTTTCATTACATCCGAAGTAGGTATATCCAAAGGCGTTATACTACTGGTTGGTACAATAAACATTTCCCCCGAAAAAGCATAGGAATGTGGACAATAAACCATTACAAAACCAGCTTCGATGTTAATAAAATTCAAATCAGTCTGGGTAATAAATCCGATTTTTTGAATGCCATTTTCTTTATTCAAAATAATCTTGACTGGTTGATTGAATTTCTTTTTATCACCGACAAACGCTTCTACAAGGTCTTTTAGCGAAAAATATATCAATCGGATTAAGGGTAATCGTGAAAGAGCCTCCTCGAAAATTCGGACAACAGGAACGGAGATAAAGGTTGAGCCTAAGAATCCAACCGTCATAATAATCGCAATCATCAAAACGAGTCCCGTACCTCTGAAATAGAAATAAAAATGCTGGTCGAGCGAATCCAAGAGGTTGAAAATAATGTACCCCGTAATGTAAACGGGAGCGAGCAAAAGTAAACCTTTGACAAAAAAACTAAACAGTTTTGCGGATATTCGCTTGTAATTGAAGGACATTTTCGATACTAATTATGACTTTGTTTTTGGGGTATACTACATTATATTTTACCTCTAATATTTTTTTTTCTTTGGGTTTCAATTTAAAATTCCAGCCCAAGCGTCCACGAGTGAAGTCTATTTCAGCATCGGAACTTTCTAAGATTTCGAGTTCAATTTGTGGGTCTCTGGTGGAAGGCAACAAATCCTCAACTTTCAATTTGAGGGACACCTTTTTGGGGTTTGTAAACTCCATACGATACGCCCTATACTCATGGACTTTCTTATCGATAATCGTCTTGGTATTTCCAGTAATTTTACGTTTTATCTCAATCTTTTCATTATTTGAAATATTGACATAAAGTGTATCCCTACCCACTTTTGAGGTTTTTTGAACAGTTTTAGGACGATTTTGGGCTGATATGGAAAAATCTGTTTGTAACAAAAAAGTACAAACAAATAGGATGCGTAAAGCCGATATACCGAGCAAGTTTTTCAAGTGATTAAGGGATTGTTTGAAAAGTTCATGGCGGAACTGGGTAATTGTTAAAGTTTGAATTGGCGAATTGTTGAAAGTTAATTTTGTTTATAATTTATAAACGAATTTCTTTTGAGAATCTGTAAAAAAATCTGCGAAAATCTGCGGTGCGAAGCATCTGCGGTATCTGCGTGCCAATCAGACTCTCTTGAATTCAAAACTTATTTGTAATTTTACTCAATAGAAATTTCAAAAACTAATTATGATTTACGAATATACTTATTTACAAGATTTTATCCGAAAAATTTTCTTAGCTATCGGTTGTCCAGAGGCAGATGCTACCCTTGCCGCTAAGGTTTTAATTTCCGCAGATTTGCGTGGTGTGGACTCGCACGGAACGGCTCGTTTGAGTGGATATGTGCGTTTATACGATAATGGACGGCTAAACCCAACACCAAACATCAAAATCATTCACGAAACTCCTTCGACTGCCGTAATTGATGGCGATAAAGGTTTGGGCTTGGTGGTTGCTCCTTGTGCGATGAATGTTGCCATGCAAAAAGCAAATAATGTAGGTTCGGGCTGGATTTCGGTTCAAAATTCTAACCATTTTGGGATTGCAGGTTTCCATGCGATGATGGCTTTGGAAAATGATATGATTGGTTGGGCAATGACCAATGCCGCCCCGCTGGTTACACCTACGTTCTCAAAAGAAAAATTATTGGGTACAAATCCGATTGCCGTTGCCGTCCCAGCCGAAAAAAATCCGCCTTTTGTAGCAGATTTTGCGAGTACCGCCGTGGCGTATGGCAAAATGGAAATTCTGCAAAGAAAAGGCTCTCCTGCTCCTTTGGGCTGGGTTCAAGATAAAGATGGGAACGCTACTGACGATTCAAATGCCGTGAAAAATGGTGGTGCATTGCTCCCACTTGGGGGCGACCGTGAGCATGGTTCGCACAAGGGTTATGGACTTGGGGCGATTGTGGATATATTCTCGGGCGTACTTTCGGGAGCAAATTTTGGACCTTGGGTTCCGCCTTTTGCCACGGCAGGATTTATGACAGCGGGCGAACAAGTAGGCAAAGGAACTGGGCATTTTTTGGGAGCCATGCGAATTGATGGTTTTAGACCAGCAGCGGATTTCAAGGCAGATATGGACAGATGGATTGACCGTTTTCACGCCGCCCCAGCCATCGAAGGACAAAAAGTATTAGTACCAGGCGACCCCGAAAGAGCAATTGAAGCCCAACGCAGAGCCGAAGGAATTAACCTTTTAGAGCCTGTGGTGAATGATTTGAGGGGTTTGGGGGAACGGTTTGAGATTGAGTTTAAATAAATTAATGGTGTAAATTTCTCGTTTTATAATTATTCATGGAATGACTTTGAGTCATTCCATGAATGCAAAATAAAATATAAAAAATGTTTTACCTCCTCTCAAAAATCCTCTTTTACATCTTCATGCCAATCCCTTTGGTGGTAATAGCCATTTTGTTTTCGATATTTTCTAAAAATCCACAACGCAAAAAACGTAGCCTATGGGCTGTATTGGCATTAATTATGATTTTTGGGAATGGATTTTTAGCCAACGAAGCCATGCTACAATGGGAAATCCCTCCCACTGACCCCATTACGATTAAGAACCCTTTTGATGTTGGAATAATCTTGACGGGTGGTATGATTTTGAACAAAGAATCATCGCCATCTGAAATATTCCCTGATAAAACCGCCGACCGTTTTATTCAACCATTACGTTTGTACAAGGCGGGAAAATTGAAGAAAATCTTGATTTCGGGAGGCAATACAGATTTGACATTTCTACGGAAAGACGTGAGCGATGAAACCCTAAAAGTAGCTCAGTTATTAGAGGAATTAGGGGTAAAAAAAGAGGATATTTTGCTGGAAACAAAAGCCCGAAATACACGTGAAAATGCTTTATACTCGGTAGAAATTTTGAAGAAAAATCCACAGTTAGGTAATCGATATGCACTTTTCACGTCTGCCTTTCATTTAAGAAGAGCAACCCAATGTTTTGAAAAAGCTGGTCAAAAAGTTACGCCTTTCGGCACAGCCTATTACGGGAAAGCACGCAGTTTTACCATCAATAATTTAATTTTGCCCCGTGAAGAAAATATGGATATTTCTTATCACTTCATCCACGAAGTGATGGGTTATGTCGTTTATAAAATTATGGGCTATTGCTGAATAATCCATTTTGAATATGTGGGCTACGAAATAACAAAAAAGCTCTCAAAAGTTAATTTGAGAGCTTTTTTGTTAATATTCTTCAAATAAAAATCTTAATTATCTTTCTTGATATAAGATTTATTGCCATTTGAATTCACATAATAACGACCACCACGAGGTCCTTCGTAAATTGTACGTCCTTTGTCGTCTTTACCCACAATTTTATCGTCACCAGCAGACGCTTTTTCAGTTGATTTGTCTGCCTTCTTTACCGTTTTGGGTTCAGCCTTAACCGTCGGGTTTTTATCCGCTACTTTCTTTGAATCCTCTACCTTTTCTTCTTTGGCTTTTTTCTCTTTTTTATCCGCTTTTGCTTCTTTTTTCTCTGCTTTTTCTACCTTTCCTTCGGCTACGGCTTCTTTGGCTTTTTTCTCCTTTTTGTCGGCTTTAACTTCTTTTTTATCAACTTTCTCTTCCTTTACGGTTTTTATTTCTTTCTCTTTTTTCTTAGTTCCTTTTTCTGCATCCTTGGCGGCTTTGGCTTCTTCTTTGGCTTTCTTCTTAGCCTCTTTTTCTGCATCCTTAGCAGCTTTGGCGGAATCGTCTTTTTTGTCCTCTTTGGCTTTCTTTTCTTTTTTTTCTTTCTTAGGAGTATCCTGTGCTTTTACGATTGGAGACACTACAAAAAGTCCACAAACAAGGATGGCAATGGCAATAATTTTTTTCATGATTTTGTTAAATTTATGTGGAAAATTGAGGAAGAAATTTATGAAATAATAATCTCTAAATTGAATTCTCCCTCTTTCGACTGTAAATAGTTAAATAGTAACTAAAATTCCAAATGAAATTTCACGTTATTGATTAAAAAAGAAGCTTTGGTTTTAAAAAACCTATAAAATTCTCGAAATTTAGTAATTTTGTACTCGCTAACCATTAAAAATTCATCCATAAATTGAAAAACTATCACATCACAATCTTCTTGATTATCAGTAATTGCTATTCTGTTTTTGCCCAAAATTATACTTCTATTTCGGGGAAAGTTATCAATCATAATACCAAACTTCCAGTGGCTGGTGTGTATGTAGGAATCCCAGCAAAGGGAGCCGTTACCTCCGCTTTGGGCGTAGTAACTAACGAATCGGGCGAGTTTATTTTGAAATATCCAATCCTTCTGCAAGCAACGGGCAGGCTGAATATTACCAAAATTGATTTTAAGGAGTTCAGGAAAAGTTTAATCGAATTTAAAGATAAAAAAGACTCTTTAACCTTTGAAATTCAACCAGTTGAAAACAAAACAATTGAAGCCAAAGACGGACGAAAAACGATTGATTATACTCTTTCAAGATTAGAGAGAAATTATAATGTAAACCCGTACAATTTGACAGGTTTTTATCGTGAATCTTTGAAAATTGATAGTGGATTTGTAAAACTTTCGGAAGGTGTTTTGAAAGTAGAAAAATATCCTTTTCCAGACAAAGGAAATTTAGGCGAAGTTTGTAAACTCTTGCGAGGCAGACGTTACGAAAAAACGGAAGGTAAAGAAGTTTGGGAAGGCTTACAGTTCGGTAATGGTGCGGATTTAGTAAGCAGAACTTTGGAAACAAAATTGCCCGATTTTTTAGAAAAAACTAACCTCAAAAATTACAAATATCAGATTGAATCCGACCTGAGTGAATATGATGGAATGCCCGTTTTTAATATATCGTTTTCACCGATTGATAAGAAACTGAAAGGAGCAAAAATTGGAAAAATGCAGGTAGATACGCTTACAATGGGCATTTTGAGTTATGAATATGAATTTACACCTGACGGCTTGAAGGATGTCATGGGCGGTGGCACTTTTGGTGGAAGTAAGGATTCTAAGGTGAAAACATTTAGAATTTCACAAAAATATCATGCGGCTCTAAACAATTATTATTTGACAGAATCTACTCTTGAAATTGAAGCAATCATTAAAAAAGATAAAGTAGAAATCCCTGCAACATTGAAGTTACATTTCTCCGCCACCGAAGCCAATACCCGTATGGGAACACCGATAAAAGATAACGAAATTTTAGAAAATACCGATTTTCCGATGGGTGGGAAAAAGTATGAAGATAGTTTTTGGGGAAATTTTAATTTTGTGAAGGAGGTTTTGGGTTTTAGGTTTTAGGTATCAGCAGACTGCTAACACCCAAAACCTAAAACCTAAAATTATTTCTCTCTAACGCTTATCGCAATTCTACGATTTTTGGCTTTTCCTTCCTCAGTATCATTGCTATCTACTGGATTTTTATCGCCATAACCTTCTGATTCTAAGCGAGATTTGTCAATTCCACCCGCTACGATAGCGTCCATTACTACCGCAGCTCGTTCGGCTGAAAGTTTCATATTTGAAGCGGCCTTGCCTACATTATCAGTATAACCACCAATCTTGATTTTCACTTTTGGAAACGCTTTCAAGATAGCAACGGTTTTCTCAATTTGTTCTTTCGACTCCATTTTCAAGGTTGATCTACCCGTATCGAACAAAAGACGATCAAAATTAAACCATACTTTTTTATCAATCGCTTGCTTATCATCTTGAATGAACTTCACAATTTGGTCTTCCAATGACCCTTCTGGCACTTCAATTTCTGTTCCATCTGGTAATTTCAATTTAAAAAGTTTCTTCAAAGCATCAGCCGCACCAGTTACCGCACTTTCGGTTTTGCTTGCCATTGAATCCATGCCAACCGTGGCAGTGGTAGCGGCAGAATCCAAGGTACTTGTTACGGCATCAACCGTTTTGTTACCACAGCCTTTCATAAAATACAATAAACCTGCAATTACAGCCGCACCAATCAATAAAGGCAACAACCATTTTGGCAAACCACCAGCCACTTCCTCTACTGCATCAGACGCATAATTTGTAGCCGATGAAACCGTTTTGGAAGCATCGCCAGCCAATCCAGAAATCATACTTGACGCTCCGCCAAATATTGAACCCATTCCCAATAATCCGCCTAATTTATCACCCAAACCTGCTGGCATGGCATCCGCAATGTGGTCTTTTTGGCTTGATAACAAACCCATTAATCCACTGGCGTTCAAGCCCTGAGATGATACTTGTTTCCCAATCATTCCCATCACCAAAGGAGCAGACATATTCATTAATGAACTGGCAGAACCTGATTTTATACCTGCAAAATTAGAAATCAAACTAACGATTCCACCTACTTTATCCCCTAATAACGAAGACAAAATACCTGCACCACCCGAAAGCATATTATCGGTACTTGAACCTCCGCCCAACACACCGCCTAAATTATTAAGTACACTACCATCGTGTCCGCCATCTGTAATCATCGACATTACACTTGACGCACCATCGGCAGTAGAGGCTTTGCCCACTACGCTACCCAAAATGGCTGGTAAAATACCACTCATGGCGGCAGCGGTACTTGATTGGTTTTCGCCAACCAAAGAAGCGGCTTTTGAAATCATCTCTGGCGTGAGATTGTCTTTTAATAATGCTAAAAGATTCATAATAAATTGTTTTGGAAAAAGTGAAAAGATAAAAAAGCTATTAGGGAGCATACAAATTTAAACATACCCACTTCTGGTATGAACTTCCCGAAAGTAAAAATAACTTTCGGGAAGTAAATCTCTCGGTAACTTCCCGAAAGTTATTTCTACTTTCGGGAAGTTTAATGGAAGTCATGGGTACTTTATTAATTGGATGCTCCCTTATTTAATTACTGATAATACGGATTCATGCAGACACACGAGGAAACTCGGGTCTATTTGTATTGTCTTAAAATACTATTAGGGAAAATACGATACAGAGAAGTGTATTTATTTGGTGGGTTATTTTGAATGGGTGCAAAGTTAGAGACTTTATTTTCAAAAGCAAATATTACCAAAATTCATTTTAAACCAATATTTTACGATGTTCCGATAATTTTATCCATAAATAAACCAAGGAAACTAACGCACAAAATGCTGATAAATAATATGAAATAGCAATATTTTCAACAATTCCTTTGTAGAAATATCCCGCTACTAAAGCCCCAATTCCAATGCCTGATTCGAGGGCAATATACGTTGTTGCGATGGCTCTTCCTCGATAATTTTCATGTGACAAATCAACTGTCCAAGCCATGAGTGTTGGCGTATTGAAGCCCCATGAAAAACCGAATAAAATAGCCGCCAAGACGAATATCCAGATGGAAGTAGTGAAAGCACAAAGCATCATCGACACAATTAATATGCCCGAAGAAATCATCAAAATGGGAATTCGTCCGTATTTATCAGAACTTTTGGCAAAAAATAACCTGACCACCAACGAAGCAACCGTATATATGGTAAAGAAAATCCCTTTGTTGGTCATGCCCAATAATTTGGTTTGGTCGGAAATTAAAGTCAAAACTACGCCCGAAGAAAAAGATACCAAAATCATTACTAAGAAGGCAGGAAACACCCGAGGCTCAAAAACATCCTCCCAACCGATTTTGAGTAATTTGAAAGAAAAAGGCTGTTTTTGCTCTTTGGGTAGTGTTTCTTTTATATTCAGTAAAATCAAAATAGAAAATAATGCGAAAGCCGAAGAGGTAAAAAACATAAAATCTATGGATGTCCAAAGTACTAAATAGCTCCCAATCATCGGTCCGATAGACATACCCGTTGCTGTGAAAATCCCCAACATTCCTTGAGCTTCCCCTCGGCGGTCTTCGGGCGTGGTATCAGCCACAAAAGCGGACGTTGCGGTGGGTTTTGTTCCCGTTGAAAAACCATGTAAAAATCGTAACAACAAAAAACCAAAAACAGTATGAACAAATGGATAAACACCACTGCATATAAAACAGACAATTGAACCCAACGCCATAATGGGAACTCGACCGATGGTATCGGTTAATTTTCCAGAAAATGGACGAGCAAAACCTGCCGTAAGTGTGAATAACGCAATAATATAACCGATGTATTCCTTGCCGCCCATTTCGCTCAGATAGTCGGGCAATTCAGGAATCATCATTTGAAAACTGGCAGAGAATAGGAAGTTACTGATACACAATAACCAAAATTGAGGGGTGTAAATGGACTCTTTTTTTTGCATCTGCAAAGGTAATGTTTTTTGGTAAAATAGGGATTAGGGAGCATCTAATTAATAAAGTACCCATGACTTCCATTAAACTTCCCGAAAGTAGAAATAACTTTCGGGAAGTTACCGAGAGATTTACTTCCCGAAAGTTATTTTTACTTTCGGGAAGTTCATACCAGAAGTGGGTATGTTTAAATTTGTATGCTCCCTTAGAAGTTGATTCCAAATCCCTAATTACCTAATCCCCAATCCCTAAATCACAAAGGAATATTCCCGTGCTTTTTCCTCGGCATATTCACCACTTTATTTTCTAACATTTTAAAGGCTCTAATGAGTTTTTGGCGAGTCTCGGAAGGCATAATTACTTCGTCAATATAGCCTCTGTGTGCTGCACGGTAAGGGTTTGCAAATTTCTCGGTGTATTCATCTACTTTTTCTTGGAGTTTTGCTTCGGGGTTTTCTGCCGATGCAATTTCTCTTTTGAAGATAATTTCAGCAGCTCCTTTTGCTCCCATTACCGCAATTTCTGCCGATGTCCAAGCGTAGTTCATATCTGCCCCGATGTGTTTTGAATTCATCACGTCATACGCACCACCGTAGGCTTTGCGAGTGATTACGGTGATTCTTGGAACGGTTGCTTCGCAGAAAGCGTACAACAATTTTGCCCCATGGGTAATGATGCCGCCCCACTCCTGATTTGTACCTGGCATAAAACCTGGAACGTCCTCCAAAACCAATAACGGAATATTAAAACAATCGCAAAAACGCACAAACCGAGCCGCTTTTTGACTGGCTTGAATATCTAAAACCCCTGCCATAACAGCAGGCTGATTTGCCACAATTCCGATACTCCGACCACCCAAACGTGCGAAACCTACCACGATATTCTCAGCATAATTTTTATGAACTTCAAAAAAAGAATCCGAATCGGTAATTATGTCAATTACTTCCTTTACATCATAAGGTTGATTGGGGTTTTCGGGGATTATACTGTCTAAACTTTCTCGGATTTCGTTACTTGGTTCATAGGGCAAAAATGAGGCTTGGTCTTCGCAATTTTGGGGGACATACGACAATAATTTCTTAATGTCGTTGATACAAGTAACTTCGTTGGCACACGAAAAATGCGTTACGCCTGACTTGGTGGAATGCGTAGAAGCACCGCCTAATTCTTCACTGGTTACGACTTCGTGCGTTACGGTTTTGACCACGTTTGGACCCGTTACGAACATATATGAAGTATTTTCGACCATCATAATAAAGTCTGTAATAGCTGGGGAATAGACTGCCCCACCTGCACAAGGTCCCATGATGGCAGAGATCTGGGGGATTACACCCGAGGCTAAGGTATTCTTATAAAAAATATCGGCATAACCTGCTAATGACGTTACGCCCTCTTGGATTCTTGCCCCGCCCGAATCATTTAATCCGATAAGTGGAGCCCCATTTTTCATGGCTAAATCCATGATTTTACAGATTTTCTCAGCGTGAGTTTCGGATAATGCTCCGCCAAAAACCGTAAAATCTTGGGCAAAAACATAGACCATTCTGCCATTGACCGTTCCGTAGCCCGTTACGACTCCATCGCCCAAATAATATTCTTTATCCAAGCCAAAATCTTTGCAACGGTGCATCACAAATTTGCCAATTTCCTCAAAACTGCCTTCATCCAAAAGCAAAGCCACTCGTTCACGGGCGGTTAATTTACCTTTTTTATGTTGAGCCGCAATTCGGGTTTCTCCTCCGCCCAACAAGGCTTCGGCATTTTTTTTCTCTAAAATATTGAATTTATCTTGGTTGGTTTTTGTGTTCATTTTTGGATTTTTATTAATGAATCAAAGATATGGGTTGAAAAGAGTTTTTTGTGTTAAATTAGTATGGGTTTTCAATTTTTCTGAGATATTAGGGAGCATATAAATTTAAACATACCCACTTCTGGTATGAACTTCCCGAAAGTAAAGATAACTTTCGGGAAGTAAATCGCTCGGTAACTTCCCGAAAGTTATTTCTACTTTCGGGAAGTTTAATAGAAGTCATGGGTACTTTATTAATTGGATGCTCCCTTATTTGCAGTATTTTTAAATCATTTATAGAAATACTTGAAATTGAAACCTTAAATCAAATATTTTCAATACAACCAATGTGCCACTAACAAAAATACCCACATTCCCCACAAAAACCAACAAAGCCAAATTTACCTATTTTTTGTGGGTAAACTTGGCTTTGTTATTCTGTGGTATTGCCATTGCGAGGCAGGAAGGAATCTGAGTGAATGATGAAATGGCATTTGAAAGCCTTTGCCCGTAAGCTAAAAGATTGGTTTAACGAAACTCCGATTCGTACCTCGCAATGACAAAATTCATCAGTACACTTTTTACTCACTCGCCAAATAACTCATCAATTTACTCTCTAAATCACCCACTGACATATTCCTAAAAATCCCTCCATGATTCACAAAAGAGATTTCGCCTTTCTCTTCCGATACCACAATGATGGCGGCATCAGTCTGTTCGCTCATGCCAAAAGCCGCTCGATGACGAAAACCCAAAGCGGGGGAAATTGTGCCACTTTCGGAGACTGGTAACATACAACGTGCCGCCGCTAATCGTCCGTCTTTGATGATAATTGCTCCATCATGCAAAGGTGTATTTTTATGAAAAATGTTCAAAATCAACCGTTTAGAAACCTCGGCATCAATCACATCGCCAGATTCTATGTACTTTTTTAAGTCGTCTTCTTTTTCAATCACAATCAATGCCCCCGTATGCGTGGTTGCCATATTCTTGGTGGCTTCAACAATGGACTGAATAGTTGTAATACTTTCGACGGCGGTTTTGGTTGTGTAAAATTTCTTCAAAAAAGCATTTTCACGGATGGAGGTTGAACGACCTAACATCATCAAAAATCGTCTGATTTCTTGTTGAAAAATGATAAGTAACGCCAACACACCTACGTTCATAAACTGTCCCAAAATGGCAGAAAGCAGTTCCATTCCGAGGGCTTTTGCCACCAAATAAACCACATAAATCAAGATATAGCCAAAGAAAATCTTGTTGGCTATGCTTCCCTGTATCAATTTATACACTTGATAGAGCAAGAAAGCCACCAAAATGATGTCTAAAATATCAATCCAATCTATGGTTAAAAATCCTATTTGCATAATTCAGTTATTAGTAAACAGTTATCGGTAATTAGTTTGAGGTTGATTACAAGCCTTATAAATTCAGATAGAAGTTCCTAAAAGAATATTCGCATCCAAGCATATTTCTTTAAAATATGCTTGCTGAGAAGGTTCACAAACGCCTGGGAAATCGCCTTTTTTACCTAACATATCCGTCATTACTTGAAAATGAAGATGTGGCGACCAGTTTCCGTTGATGGGATAATTACCAAACTCTGCGATTTTCTCTCCTGCTTCAATGTTTTTCCCTTCGTAAAGTCCTTCTAAACACTCTAAATTCAGATGTCCGTAGAGCATGTAAAATGGTTTATCTTCTAAAATATGTTCCAAAATAATCGTTGGTCCATAATCACCGATGTTATCATTATTGGCAAAACTGTGAACTTTTGCTTGCATGGGGGAATACACAGCCGTTCCCGCTTCTGCCCATACGTCAACGCCCAAATGAATGGAACGAGGTTCTGTAGCCTGTTGAAAATGCTTGGTGGCTCGATAGATATAACGATTTTCCAAATATCCCCCAACCGCACAGACGGCATTGGCTTCTTTGATTTTCCGAGAAACGTACTCATCCATCATCTCGACATTCAGTAAATCTAATGAATGGAGTTCGGTATTATTTTCAGTTAAATTAATGTAAAGAACAGTATCTTTCTGAAAATCGAAAGGTACGATTGGGTGAAATTTGTGATTTTTAAGATTCATTTGTTTTGGTAATAATTGGCACGCAGATTACGCAGATGCCTATGGCAACGCAGATTTTCGCAGATTTTGATGATAAGAAATATACTGTAAAATTACCAACCACTTATCTTTATAAATTTTAAAATCTGCGTAAATCTGCGTTTGAAAATCTGCGTAATCTACGTGCCATAAATCTAAGCCCAGACTTGCGTACCTTCCGTACAGTTTTTGCACATTTCAATTTCTGAACGAGAACGAATGAGCGTTTTTCTAAATTTTCGATAACTCTCTCCAAACCATAAGTCCTTGAAAGTTTGGGTTTTCATATCACCCATGCGGTAATGAGCATCTTTATCGAAACAACACGGCACAACTAAACCGTCCCAAGTAATCACGCAGGAATGCCACATTTTCCAGCAATGATTGATAAATTTATTCTTGATTTTAAATGTTCCGTCCGCTTGTTTTTGGTAACGAGTATATTTTTCAATTGTCGGAATCAACTCAGAACCTTGCTCATAATCATAAATTTGAGCAGTTTTTAACCCCACTTCATCTACGCCCAAATCTTTGGCTAATTGATATACCTCCGCAATTTGGTGTTCGTTAGGTTTTACAACCAAAAATTGAAAAACTACGTGTGGCGTGCTGGATTTTAATTCTTTTTTCCATTTCAAAATGTTGCGAGTGCCTTCAATCACTTTCTCTAATTTACCTCCAACTCGGTATTGTTCGTAAGTCTCCTGCGTTGAGCCATCAATCGAAATAATTAATCTATCCAAGCCCGATTCTACGGTTTTCTTGGCATTGGCATCCGTCAAATAATGGGCATTGGTGGAGGTGGCGGTGTAAATATTCTTCTTTGCGGCATAACCCACCAAATCCAAAAACTGCGGATGCAAATACGGTTCACCTTGAAAATAGAAGATTAAGTACAATAAGGTTTCCGAAAGTTCATCAATCGTTCTTTTGAATAAATCCCCTTCCAACATTCCCGTTGGGCGGGTAAAAGACCGCAAACCACTGGGACATTCGGGACAGCGTAGATTACAAGAAGTTGTGGGTTCAAAGGAAATACTGATAGGCAAACCCCATTGCGTTGGTTTATTGGTGAATTTGGCATTATAAAAACTCGAAACCACTTTCAATCCGTTCCAAACTCGTTTTGGGGTGAGTTTTGAAATGAAATTAAGTCCGTCTTTGAAGTTTCCGTTCATGCAAATCGTTTTAAAAATATAGTTGCAAGATACCGCCTAAGGCTCGAAAAGGCAAATTTGAAAATTAAGATTTAGTTTTATGCTTTTTTGATGATAAAATTGTAAATTTCATTTTGAATATAGAGAAAATCTGTCACCCCGACGAAGGAGAGAACTGATTTAATTTTTCATTACGAATCCAGATTCCTCCTTCGTCGGAATGACAAAATGAAAATCAACAACCCAAAATATGAAAAACAACAGAAGAGATTTTATCAAAAAAATAGGTAGTTCTTCCGCTTTAATGTTTGGCGGAATGGCTCTTACGGATGCTTACGGCAAAACCATTACGCTAAAATCAGAAGCAAAAATTTCTGCCAATGATAAAGTCAGAATTGGCTTGATTGGCTCGGGAATTATTGGACATTATGATACCGATACCGCCCTAAAAGTGTCTGGTGTTGAATTGGTTGCCGTTTGTGATTTGTATTCAGGACGCTTGGAAAGAGCCAAAGAAAAGTGGGGAAAAGATATTTTCATTACTCGTGATTATCGAGAAATCTTGAATCGTAAAGATATTGATGCCGTTTTGATTTGTACTTCCGACCATTGGCACGACCGCATTTCGATTGATGCTATGAACGCTGGCAAGCACGTATATTGCGAAAAACCTATGGTTCACCACATCGAAGAAGGACAGGCGGTGATTGATACCCAAAAGAAAACGGGTAAGGTTTTTCAAGTGGGTTCGCAGGTGGCGAGTTCGCTTGTAACTGCCGAAGCCAAAAAGATTTATGAATCGGGTTTGATTGGAGAATTGGCGTATGTGGAAGCTACTAATGATAGAAGTTCCGCCAATGGTGCTTGGCAATATACCATTCCAACGGATGCTAATACACAAACGGTTGATTGGGATAAATACGTGGGAGATGCCCCAAAGACCGCTTTTGATGCTAAAAAGTTTTTCAGATGGCGAAATTATAAAGACTACGGAACGGGCGTGGCGGGCGATTTGTTCGTCCACCTTCTGACCAATCTTCATACGATTACAGGCTCAATTGGACCCAGTAAAATTTTTGCCTTGGGCGAATTAAATTACTGGAAAGATGGGCGTGATGCCTATGATTTGGTAACGTCATTGATGCAATATCCCGAACGAAAAGAACACGCTTCGTTTCAGTTTTTTACCCGTGTAAACTTAGCTGACGGGGGCAGTAGTTCAGCACCCTATAAATTTGTGGGAACGGAAGGCGTGATAGAATTAGGTTGGAATAGTCTGAAAGTAAAGAATTTCAAACGCCCAAAAGCTCCTGAAATTGGGGGGTATGATTCATTAGATACTTTTTCGGCCTCTCAAAAAGAAGAAGCCATGAAAGCTCACAAAGCAATGTATTCGGAAGATGATAAAAAATGGAATTACGGGAAGGAGGTAACCTTCAAAGAACCAGACGGTTACGATTCACGATTAGACCATTTTATCAATTTCTTTGAATCCATCAGAACAGGCAAAAAAGTGCATGAAGATGCCACCTTCGGGCTTCGGGCGGCAGGGCCTGCCTTGGCTTGTAACCTGAGTGCGGAGTTAGGAAAACCTGTTATTTGGGATGCCGAGAAGATGAAAGTTAATTAAAAATAAAAATAGGCTTTGAAAATTCAAAGCCTATTTTTTTGTGCTATGCAACCTGTTTGAGTGCCTTTTACGTCTATGATTTTAAAAACGATAAAACAGACATTTATGAAAAAGTATTTAGCCCTCCTATTTTGTGTAGTATCATTTTACACAAACGCTCAACAAACCATCAGCGATTGGAAATATCAGAAAGATTTTAGTTCTAATCCCACCAATTTTATAAAAGCTGGTAAAAAGATTTATTTCTTAGCCACCACACCCGAACACGGACAAGAACTTTGGGTAACCGAAAGTACATCTGAGAGCACCAAGTTGGTAAAAGATATTATGGTGGGTGAGAATGGGGCTTTCACTTCAAAAGACTATTATGGTGGTAGTGGCTATAATCGTTTCCCTTACCTGTCCGTAGTGTTCCGCAGGACACTACGGATGAAGAATGAAAGTAGAGTGTCTGTGACACGGTCAAGCTCAAAAAAGATGGCTTATTGGCACAAGACCTTTACCGCCATTATAATCTATTGCACTTGAATAATAGTAGTCTTCCATGTTTCTAACGATGTTTGCTCTCACTGGATTTTGATGCAAATAGCGGTTCGCCGCCCGATTCAGTTTTGACATCATAATATTATAATCTGTCAAAGCAATAGGATGATTATCTTGCTGCCAAAAGCGAAACGTCGCACCGCTGATAGGTTTCATTTCGTTTATTATCTGCTCCTGCACTCTTTAACAACCATAAAACCCAGTTCCTACGACTTTCTTGTTTGTTATTCTCAATAGCTTTACAAATCTTCTGTGACGTAAATTTTTTAAAATCCCTGATATTGGCAGAAAGACCGTCCTCATTTGTTGAAGAAGCAATTAGATGCAAATGATTTGACATTATCACCCACGCATGAACCTGCAATCCTTTGTTTTCAACACAATAATTTAAACTCTCTACCACTATATCTGCATACATTGACCTTGTGAATACGTCTATCCACTCTACTACGGCAAATGTGATAAAATGTACCGCTTATTGGTCTATTATTTTATAGCCTCTTTCTGCCATTTGTACTTATTTTCTAAATTCTTAATCTATCGGTATTTACCGTGTCAAGACGGGGCTGCCCAAGCACTCTACTTTCATCCTTCTTCCGTAGTGTCCTGCGGAACACTACGGACAGACAGGGTCTTAAGATTAAAGCAAAAGGTGATTTAGGTTATGGGGGAATCGACAAAATTCATCCCAACACTAAGATACCTTATAAAAAACCTAAGAATGGAGAACTTACCAAAAAGCAAAAAAAAGAAAATAAAAAGTTTCGTAAAAAAGAGTTAAAATCGAACACATAAACCGAAAATGTAAGTGTTTTAGGATGGTCTCGGCAATCGTACCGTAAGCCGTCAGAACTATAATTTCTACCAAAGAAAATTTTTCTTTAATAACTCTTGAAAGTTCGACTCCATTCGCATCTGGCAATTTCACATCACTGATAACTAATTAAATATCAGTATTTTCCAAAATCTTTAAAGCACTTGTAGCATTGGGGGCTTCAAAAATTTGATAGCCCTCCAAATCTAAAATTCGTGCCAAAAGACCCCGAAGTTTTTCTTCATCATCCATAATCAGAATATTGCTTTTGGTACTACTCATTTTTAAAATAATGACTGTAATTTCATGGCTACGCTCATATCGCCCGTGATTTTCAATTTACCAAACATAAACGCCGTCATTGGGTTCAAATCGCCTGACATTAAGCCTTGTAAATCACTTTGACTCACCGCAATTGTACAGTCGGCTGCATCGTCTGAATTAGTAACTTGTCCATCGGCACTGATAAGGATATTGCCACCATCTGTAGTAAATTTAATTGATGAACCTACGCCACCTTTGGATGCGGCAAGGTTTTTAATTTTTTCGGTCAATTCTTCAAAATTCATTTTGTTGATTGTTATGGTTGAATAATTATCAAAGTTAAATCAGCGTTTTTGTTTTTAGTGAGTTTAGCCGTAATTTTATTTGGTTTTAAGGTGTCAGGTTTTGGGGTTTAGGGGTAAGTTATCAAATTTTCACGTTCCTCTACCCTAAAACCTAAAAACCAACCCCTAAAACCTATAAAACATGAACAAACGAAAAATCATTAACGACCCTATTTACGGGTTCATCAATATTACCTCCGAATTAATTTTTGATTTAATTGAACATCCTTATTTTCAGCGACTTAGGCGTATAAAACAATTAGGAATGGCTGAGCTTGTGTACCCTGGGGCTTTGCATACTCGTTTTCACCACGCCCTCGGAGCGATGCACTTGATGA
Organism: Arcicella sp.; assembly: GCA_034519515.1. GTDB lineage: Bacteria > Bacteroidota > Bacteroidia > Cytophagales > Spirosomataceae > Arcicella. The sequence continues at coordinate 39,554 of JAXHOK010000036.1, read as the reverse complement.
ATGAAGCGTTGAGTTCTTTAAAAAATAAAGGACATTCTATTTCGGATGAAGAACTTGAAGCGGCTCAAATTGCGATTCTATTGCATGACGTAGGGCATGGGCCTTTTTCCCACGTTTTGGAACATCTCATTTTAAGCCACGTTCCCCACGAACACATTTCTTTTTTATTGATGAAAGAATTAAACCATCAATTTGGAGGAAAACTGACTTTGGCAATTAAAATGTTTACGGGCGAATACCACAGAAACTTCTTCAATCAACTTATTTCCAGTCAATTAGATGTTGATAGAATGGATTATTTGAACCGTGATAGTTTTTTTACGGGGGTGAAAGAGGGGTTCATCGGGGCGGAAAGAATCTTGAAAATGTTGGATATTGTAGATAATCAATTGGTGGTGGAACAGAAAGGTATATACTCGGTCGAGAATTTTCTGACTGCCCGTAGATTAATGTATTGGCAGGTTTATTTGCACAAAACGTCTATCTCTGCGGAGGCAATGCTGACCCAAATTATCCGACGTGCCAGAGAATTAATCAAAGACGGAACAGATGTTTTTACGCCTGATTATTTAGGAATTTTCTTGAAAAATGAAGTTACTTTGGATGAATTCAAAGCGACTAAAACCTATTTGGAAGCCTTCACAAAATTAGATGATAACGACATTTGGGCATGTATCAAGATTTGGACAAAACACCCCGATTACTTACTTTCCAGCATTTGCCAAAAGTTATTGGATAGAAAACTTTATAAAATTATCATTACCGACCAACCTTTTGAAGAGTCATTTCTTGATAAAATTCAAAAAGATTTTTTGGCACAAGACAGTGTTAATAAAGATAATCTATCTTATTTCGTTGTGAAAGGAAGCATTACAAATGAAGCATATTTATCTGAAAAACAAGCTATTAACATTTTAACTAAAAATAAAAAAGTGGTTGATATTGCCGAAGCATCCGACCTCCCCACGATAAAAGCATTAAGCAACATCGTGAAAAAATATTATATTTGTTGGGCAAAGGACGTATATTTGCAGAGCTAAAACTACGAAGTCAAAGTCATAAGCTGTAAGCTATAAGTCGTTAAGTAAAACATAAAACCCTGAGCCACTAAAAATGGAGATTGGTTATTAATTCTTTGCCATACTGACTTTTCTTGCGACTTATGACTCACAACTTACGACTTACAAAATAATAATGGAATTTACTGTAGAACAAATTGCTCTAATGCTTAATGGTGAAATCAAAGGTGATAAATCTTTGAAAGTGAGCCAATTAGCCAAAATTGAAGAAGGCTCCGAGGGCTGTATTTCTTTTTTAGCAAATCTCAAATATGAGCAGTATTTATACTCCACAAAATCTTCGGCAGTAATTGTTGATAAGACACTTGAACCTAAAAAAGAATATTCAACCACCCTCATTTTGGTTGATAATGCCTACGCCTCCTTCACCGTTTTACTTCAAGAATACCAAAAAATATTAGCCCAAAACAAAAAGGGTATTGAACAACCTTCCTTTATTAGTGAAACTGCCAAAATCGGCAAAGATGTTTATGTGGGGGCATTCGCATATTTAGGAAGCAATTGCAACATTGGTGATAATACCAAAATCTATCCTAACGTAACTATCTCTGAGTCCTGCGTTATTGGTAAGAATTGTACGTTTTATTCAGGCGTAAAAATTTACAGCAACACCATCATTGGTGATAATTGTGTAATTCATTCCAATGCAGTGATTGGTTCGGATGGCTTTGGATTTGCCCCGCAAGCCGATGGAACATTCACCACAATTCCACAATTGGGTAATGTTGTAATTGAAAATAATGTAAGCATTGGAGCAAATACAACTATTGATAGAGCCACAATGGGTTCAACCATTCTGCGGGAAGGTGTAAAATTGGACAACTTGGTTCAAATAGCCCACAATGTAGAAATTGGAAAAAATACGGTAATGGCTTCCCAGTCAGGTGTGGCTGGCTCTGGGAAAGTGGGCGAAAATTGTATGATTGGCGGACACGTTGCCATCGTTGGACACATTGTAGTTGCTGACAAAACTATTATTACGGGCAAAGCGGGTGTAACAAAATCTGTGAAACAATCTGGGAAAATTATCGGAGGATTTCCAGCTATGGATAATCAAGACCTCTTGAAATCACAGGTTCATTTCAAAAATTTACCCAAAATAGAACAACGTTTGAGAGAAGTAGAAAGTAAGTTAAAAAAGGAAAATGAATAACAAACAACATACAATAAAACAAGCAATTACGCTTTCGGGTGTGGGTTTACATACGGGCGTGGTTGCCAAAATGACTTTTGTGCCAGCACCGCCCAATCATGGTTATAAATTTCAAAGAGTTGATTTGCCCGACCAACCCATTGCTGATGCTGATGTGGATTATGTGGTTGATACTTCACGAGGCACAACTATTGAGCATAACGGGGCAAGAATAAACACCGTTGAACACGTTTTGGCGGCAATGGTGGGTTGTGAAGTTGATAATGTGTTGATTCAGTTGGATGGACCCGAACCACCAATTATGGATGGAAGTGCCATCAAATTTGTGGATGCGATTCTGGAAACGGGTTTGGAAGAACAAAATGCTAATCGTAAGTTTTTTGAAATTCCCTCTGAAGTACGTTTTAAAGATACCGAGAGAGGGGTTGAATTAGCGGCATTACCGCTAAATGATTATCGTCTAACGGCAATGGTGGATTACAATTCTAAATTTTTGCCAAGTCAGCACGCTAATTTGACCAATATTGAACAGTTCAACGAGCATTTTGCTAAATGTAGAACTTTCTGTTTTGTGCATGAATTAGAGGCTCTTTTTAATGCTGATTTAATTAAAGGTGGAGATTTATCAAATGCCATCGTAATTGCTGACCGTGATTATACTGATACTGAATTAGACCATTTGGCGGTGATGTTGGGCAAACCTAAAGTCAGCGTTTCCAAAGAAAAAGGGATTTTGAATAATTTGGAGTTGTATTATCCAAACGAAATGGCTCGCCACAAACTATTGGATATGGTTGGGGATTTAGCTTTGGTGGGTCGTCCGATAAAAGCCCAAATTTTAGCGGCTCGTCCTGGACACGCTGCTAATGTGGAATTAGCCAAAAAAATTAAAAAATTGATAAAGGAAACTGAGAAAAACAAAGTTCCTCAGTACGATCCTATGCAACCTCCTCTTTATACTTTCGAGCGAATTTACCAATTGTTACCCCACCGCTATCCCTTCCAAATGGTGGACAAAATCACGTATTTGGATGATGAAAGCGTTATTGGAATCAAAAATGTTACGATGAATGAAAATTATTTCATGGGACATTTTCCAAACAACCCTGTCATGCCAGGCGTTATGCAGGTGGAAGCGATGGCTCAAACGGGAGGTATTTTGGTATTAAGTTCAGTGCCTGACCCTGAAAATTATTGGCCTTATTTAGTAGGAATTGAGAATTGTAGATTCCGTAAAAGCGTAATCCCAGGAGATACCGTCATATTTAGATGTGAATTAATGGCACCCATCCGCAGAGGAATCGCCAAAATGCACGGCGTGGCATACGTAAACGGCAAAATAGTTTGCGAAGCCGACATGACGGCAAGCCTTGTTCGTAAAAGTTAAAAAGTTATATCGGCTTATAAAAGTTAGAATGTTTCCATTAAATCTAAGAGTCGTCTAAAATACTTTCCTGTAAACTGTTCAACTCATCTTTCAACTGCTTAACTAAAAAAAACACTATAAACCCATTAGCATACACACATACTTCCCGAAACTGAAACTTGCCCAAAACGTTGTGGTTGAGCCATTTACGGTAATTCACCAAAACGTTGAAATTGGCGAAGGTTCGTGGATTGCTTCAAACGTTACGATTTTTCCAGGGGCAAGAATTGGCAAAAATTGTCGTATTTTCCCAGGGGCAGTTATTGCAGCCATTCCCCAAGATTTGAAATTTGGTGGTGAAGAGACTCTTGCCATTATTGGTGATAATTCAACGATTCGAGAATGCGTAACCATTAATCGTGGCACGAGTGATAGAAATAAAACGCAAATTGGTAAAAATTGCTTGATTATGGCGTATGTTCACGTGGCTCATGATTGTGTAATTGGCGATAATTGTATTTTGGCAAACAGCGTACAGATGGCGGGACACGTGGAAGTGGGTGATTTTGCGATTTTGGGTGGGTCAAGTGCCGTACATCAGTTCGTCAAAATTGGTCGTCATACGATGGTTTCGGGTGGTTCTTTAATCAGAAAAGACGTTCCGCCCTTCACGAAATCGGGTCGTGAGCCACTTTCTTATGCGGGGATTAATTCAATTGGTTTACGAAGAAGAGGTTTTTCAGATGAACAAATCACTCAAATTCAAGAAACTTATCGGTATGTTTATTTGAAAAATCTAAATAATAATGATGCCCTCACGCAAATAGAAATCAACCTTCCAGCCTCCGCAGAACGAGATGAAATTGTGAATTTTGTTCGTAATTCTGAGCGGGGGATTATGAAGGGATTGTCTTGATAATAGATTAAAGTCTAAAAATTCGTAATTATGACAACATTAGCATTAGAAATCGACTCTCGTCAGCATTTGGATATGCTGATTTCACTGGCAAGGAAATTAAAAGTCAAAAGCAAAATTTTTGAGGATGATATACTCACGCCTTATGAAAAATCTATCAATGGAGAAGCTATGACTATGAAAGAATTGAGTAGCCATTTAGATTCAATTGTTGATAGTAATAAGAACATGAGCTATGAAACATTCAAACAAAAACTAAGTGAATGGAAATAGAATCAAGCTCTGAATATAATCTTGAAATCAGTGACCAATTTTATAATAGTCTTGATGAAATTTTGAGATATTTACTTGATTTTTCTCCAAAAGTTCACAATTCTTTTAAGAAAGATATTAGTCCATGCATCGATAAAATATTCGTACACCCATTAGCTTTCTCAATCCTCAGAACAGTCAATACCAAACGACAATATAGACATATCATCTTCAAAAAGAATTATCAAATAATTTATTTCGTAAACGAAAATAATATCCTACTTTGTGATATCTTACACGTAAAACGTAACCCTAAGATACTTAAATACTTAGACGGAATTTAGGTCTTATGCAAATCTCCACACAAAATCTCGGCAAAAAATTCAATAATGAATGGATTTTTAAAAATTTGAATCAAACGTTTCAAAGCGGAGAATCATACACTTTTGTGGGTTCAAATGGCAGTGGCAAATCTACACTCTTGCAAGTTTTATCGGGATATATGCCTCATTCGGAAGGAATTGTAGAATATTTAATTGACAATAAAACAATTGAAGTTGATAGTTTCTATAAACATCTCATCATCGCCGCTCCTTATTTGGAACTTATCGAAGACTTTACTCTGACCGAATTATTAGAATTTCATATCAAATTCAAACCACTCAAAAATAACCTTTCCATTCCCGATTTTATTGATTTTATCGAATTACCGAAAGCCAAAAATAAAGAACTCAAATTCTTTTCTTCGGGAATGAAACAACGGGTAAAATTGGGGCTTGCGTTCCAGTCAGATTGTGAAATTTTGATGCTGGACGAACCCACTTCCAACCTCGATGCCCAAGCCAGTGATTGGTATTTGCGGAATGTGCAGGAACATTCTAAAAATCGTTTGTTGTTTATTTGTTCCAATCAACCGAGTGAATATGAGTTTTGTGGGAATATTTTGAATATTCAAGATTATAAATAACAGTTTTCGATGTTGATAATTCAATATTCGGATATTTTCCACAATTAATTACCAATATTCAAAAAATCATTTCCCAGAAATGGGTTCTGTCAATAATGTATTCCCTTCATCTTTCATCAACATCTTTAGAATATCAATAGCCAACTTATCAACACTCTTAACTGAGTTTGAAAGAATAACAATACCCGTTTTTGTTTCTTTATTAAATCCAAGAAATGAACGAAAACCACCCGTACCTCCATTATGCCATATTATTTCTTGATTATTTGTATTCTCAGATTTTGTTTTAATCCATGCCAAACCGATACTTCTTTGTTCTGATATTTTGTAGCGTGTAGTTTGACAATCATCAAATAAATTGTGAAGATATAAGTTTTTTTGACCTTCCAAATTAACCTCCAAAAATTTCATTAAATCATGAACCGTAGAATTTATTGCTCCTGTACTTTGCATCTTATCTTTAAAAGTCCACTTTGGTGTTTTCATACCAAATTTATTATGACCATCAGCAATATTATCATATTCCGATTCGGGTAAATCTAAAAATGTTTTATTCATCCTCAAAGTATCAAGAACAGTTTTAGTCAACAAATCATCATAGTTTAACTTCGATTTATTGGTTAATATATACCCCAAAGTTGTCATTCCAAAATTAGAATAAGAAGATTTAGAGCCTACTTTATTGTCTAAACGGATATGTCTCAAATCTCTAAAAAGTTTGGTTGTATCATAATTTCTATATGGATTAAAGTAACCAAAAATAAGTGTGGAAATTGCTAATGGTGGAAATATACGTGACCACAAAATACCATTTATGGAACGATTAGTAACTCGGGGCAAACCAGAAGTGTGTGTAGCTAAATTGAGAATTGTAATATCATTGATTGACTTTGAATAAGAGTATTTTTTCTTTGGAAGAAGATTAATGATAGGCTCATTGAGTTGAATCGAATCTTTCTTTACTAAATCGGCTAATATAAGTGTTGTAAAAACCTTCGTAATTGAACCAATTTCAAACATAGTGTTTCCATCTGGTGTGACTTTTTTTTTACCAAACCTATTAATTTTACCGTAGCCTTTCACCGATTGAACTCCGTCCTTTATTACGCCAATTACCAAACTTTTAGTACCAAACTTTGCTAAGTAATTCTGTACTAACTTTTCGTCATAAGGGCTTAAGGGACTATCTTGAGCGTTTGCAAAAAAAGGAAAAATTGAGAGGAGAAATACAATTTCAAGAAACATAGTAAACTTCTTCATGTTAAATTGGATTAATAGTGAAAAAGAAATCTGTAAATTTAGGTGATATGTTTTAGACACTTTGCAACATGATTACCCCTATATTTGTAGTTTTATCACAGCCTAATTTATTTTGTTTTAACCAAAACTATTGACTCAAAAATATTAATCCATACAGACTCCGTTGCGGTCAAATCCCTTAAATCCGTATTAAAAACCATGCTTTTACTACAAAAACAAATACAGAAATCTCGCAGAAAGAGAAACTGGCTAATCGCTATATTTCTGATAATCAGCTTATTGATTTGGCAAAAATCTTGGATTGTTTATTTTTATCAGCAATTTAGGGGCGGGTATCATGTGGCGTTTGATACCAGACCTTTACAGGAAGTGTTACAAGATAAAACTGTTCCCGATTCATTAAAAAAACGTATTTTATTCATTGCCGAAGTTAAAAAATTTGCTACTGATACGCTACATCTGCAAGATAATCCAAAAGTATATCAAACCCTACATGACCAAAAAGGCAAGGTGCTGTCATACCTTCTCACGGTAGCTGAACCTTATAAAATGGAAGCCAAACAATTCTCTTTCCCGATTGTGGGGTGGATTATTGGCGATTTTACCTACAAAGGCTTTTTTGACTCCACAGCGGCTTTTCAAGAGCAAAAATACTATCAATCGGCAGGTTACGATACGAATATGGGAACGGCAGCGGCATATTCAACGCTCGGATGGTTGCCCGAACCCATTTTGTCGAGTATGCTTTTACATTATTCAGATTATGATTTGGCAAACACCATCATTCACGAAATGACCCACGGGACTATTTTTGTCAAAAATAATCATGAATTGAGTGAAAACTTAGCAAATTTTGTGGGCGGTTATGGAGCAAAACGATTCTTAAAATCAAAATTAGGAGCTGATTCTGAGCAGTTTAAAGACTTGATAGAATCATTCGGCAATAGAAAAAAACGAAATGAACATCGCAATCGTGGGACTTTACAGTTGGATAGCCTTTATCGGACTTTTTCAACAAATATGTCCAAAAATTATAAGGATTCATTAAAATATGCGTTAATTGAAAAAATTATCAGAAAACAAGATACGCTTGGGGCTTCATTTTCTAAGTTTTCAACCTTAAAAATTGCCAAGAACGATTTACCCAATAATGCTTTTTTTATCAGTTTTAAAACGTATAATTCAAAACAGAATGAGTTTGAATTGCAATTTAAAAATGAGTTTGGGGAGAATTTTGATAGTTTTTTAGAATATTTGAAAAAGAAATATAATTAGTCATAATCACTTTCAAAACATGAAAAAAATATTTGTTGCCGTCTCTCTTTTGTTATCAGCTATGAGTTTTAAATCGGCTGAACGGGAACGTGTGATTGACCAAACCAGTTTCACTACGGGCGAACATATTGAATATAGAGTGCATTATGGTTTTGTGAATGCCGCAGAAGCAATTGTGGATGTGGATGATAAATTTCAGAATGCTAATGGAAAACCTTGTTACAAAGTAAACATCGTGGCCCGCACGGTTGGCATGACCGATTGGTTTACGAGAGTGCGTGATGTTTGGACTTCATACATTGATTCCGCTTTGATTTTACCGCAAATGTTTTACCAAAAAAAACAAGAAGGAGAATATAGACAAGAGCAAAGAATTGTGTTCAATCATAATGCCAATACGGCAAAACAGTATGATATTGATGATGATAATGAAAAGAAAAGCTATAATGTTCCCGATAATATTCAGGATGTGGTGAGTGGATATTATTTTTTAAGAACGATTGATTTCTCTAAAATGGAAGTGGGTGCAAGCGTACCAGTTACTTTCTTTTTTGAAGGAGAAATTTATAATATGCGATTGAAATACAGAGGAAAAGAGATAATGAAAACGAAGTTTGGAAAAATTAGCACCTTCAAAATCACGCCACAACTACCCAAAAACAATTTTTTCCAGGATGAAGAATCCGTAAAACTTTGGGTAACGGAAGATGCCAACAAAATACCTGTGAAAGCCGAGATACAGTTAAAAATTGGTACGATTGGCTTGGATTTGAGAAAATATTCGGGTTTGAGAAACCCAATGAAGTTCTTTTAGTTAAGGTTACTAAGTCAAAAGTCGTGAGTGATTTCACGTGTCTGAAAACACTTATGACATACAACTTTTGACTTTTACACTATTTCACAATCACCCCCGTTGCCACTACTCCTATCGCTTTTTCGGGTTCAGTAATTTTTGCAATGTCTTCTTTACTTTTGCCTCCATCTTCGGCATAGTGCTTTAACATTGCCACGGAAGTTGTTTTCACTTTGGCAACACCTTCAAATACGACTGTCTTTCCTGCAATATCTTTTGGAACAAAAAATCCGTAATCTTTAAAAGTTACACGGATAGTTTTTCCGCCCGCCGTTTTGACTTTCATCCAGCAACCTGCCGCTTTACAGACAGATTCAACTTCTCCCATTATTTTTACGGGCATTTCCTCCTTACTCTCCATTTTTGAAGCAACTTCTGTGGCTTGAATTGCCCCTTTTTCGGTGATTGGCTCACCATAAATACCTTGTGCTCTGCCAATTAACGATACCCCCACGAACATTAAGCCTAAAAGTAATTTTCTCATAATCAGTTTATTGTGTTTTAATTTTTACAAATTTACTAAAAAATCATAAAACCTCAACCCATCCTTTACATTCTGCCCCACCGATGGTTTTGAGGTAATAATAATATGTACCCACTGGAATATCTTTTCCCCAATCGTTTTGATAATTATTAGTTTTCAACATACCTTGCCCCCAACGATTATAAATTTCGAGAACTTCTAATTTTGCCCCTACATTAAAAACATCATTCTTGCCATCGCCATTGGGCGTGATTACGTTCGGAGGCGTTGCTGGTTTTTCTAATTCAATTTTTTGAACACTTTGTATCAAACATTCTGCTTTATAGCTTTTCAGAGTAACATTATAAATTCCAGCCTCTTTATAAACGAAAGGTTCTGGGTTTTGGGTTGTCAAACTATCACCCAAACCCGTTAGCCAAACGTACTTTGTGGCATTTTTTGTATTGTTTTGGACTTGAATAATCGTTGGTTTGCCACAATCTTCAATAATTTTTAAGGCAAAATCTGGTTTAAAACTTTCATCAACGCCTACATTAATTGTTTTTTGAGCTTTGCAATTGGTTTTTTCATCCACAATATTTACTGTAAATGTAGCGGGTTTGGTGATAATTATTTTTTGTCTGGCGGCTGTCGAATCGGATAAAGGCAAGTTTGATTTCCAAGAATATTTTGTCCCACCCAAAGCCGATAACTGGATGCCATAATTCTTACATACTGTTGTATCATTTGAAACTTTGATGGGTAATTCTTCTAATTTAACTTGAACAGTTTTTGTCTCCTTACAACCAAATTGATTAGAGATTTCACAAGAATAAGTAGTTGATTTTGAGATAGTTACTAGTGGATTAGCAATACTCGTCGAACTCAATCCCAAAGCAGGCGACCATGCATATTTATCGCCTCCCGAAGCCACCAATTCAACCGTTTTACCTTCACAACCACTCACGGCATCAGGACTTAACTTAAAATTGGCGGGTGAAATTTTAATAATTTTCTTGACCGTTTCTTCTCTTTTACACGAAAGTAAGTTCGTTCCTCTGAGCGTTACAGTATAAATTCCTTCTTTCGTAAACGTGAACTCCTCTGCACTGGCGGTTGAACTTTTTTCATTAGCAATATTCCAAGAAATCGTTTTTGCCCCTTCACTGGTATCTTGAAAGTTTACTTTAAAAGGCACACAACCAAATAAAGTATCTGCCGAAGAACTCGCAGATTTTATCGTTCCATTTGACGCATCAAAAGCTACTTTCAAATTATCAATATCAAACTTAAAAGCCGCATTATTACAATTGGGTGAAGGGTTTGTTCTCGACCAGGCGTTGGGTGTAGTCGTAAAACTGGAAGGTGCTCCCGTCCGATTACACGAACAAGCAGAATGATAAATGAAACCTTGTTTATCAAATCGGCAAGTTCCGCCGTCCACGTGGTCACCAGCGGAGGCGGATGAACCATTATCTCCCCCAAAAAATGTGGCATATAATAATGATTTTGCCCCTTTTTCCAATAAAGCTATGTAAAAATTATTGCCATCGGTGGTAGTTCTGTACGCATCGGGCGTTATGGGCATTCCCGTGGTGTTCACTCGGGGAGCGTTGGGAACCTGATTATTCACTTTCCCACCCCAACCCGAAATATAAATATTGCCACACTCATTCACCAAAAAAGCCGTTGGAACAATATCGGGTGAGCTTTTGCCCGTACCAATGGTGGTTGAAAAATTGGTTTTTGTTAGTGTTTTATCCAATGAATGAATAAATTGACCACTTCGGGGATTGGAATATTGAGCATTGACGATGGGATAAGTTCCGCCAACCGTTAAGCCAAAAACATATACATTTTCGTCTTGGTCGAGGTCAATTAATTGGGCTAAATCTAAGTTACTTGTTCCCAAATACGTGCCGTTGAAAGCCGTGGGTAAAAAACTTTTAGTAATATCTCGGGTAAATTTCATGATATAACCATCTGCATTACCTTGCCAACGGGGTTGAATGGTTTGGGAGAAAGGTAAATCACTACTTGTGGTTGCTCCGCAGACATAAATACTACCAGATTTGGCAACTTTTATAGACAAAGCCGCTTCATAATCATTGCCCCCAACGATGGTACTCCACAAGATTTTCGATAAATCTGAATTAAGATTACAAATAACGGCATCACTTACACCTCTTCTTTGCACATTTATACCAACGTTTGGTAAACCACCCACAATCGGAAAGTTGGGCGAATCCGTCACCGAAGCAATATAAACGTTATCTTGTTCATCTGTCACAATTTCTCCTCTAAATTCACTCGCCATAATTTAGTGTATAAAGGTTCAACCCATCATTACCTGAACCACCCAAAAACGTTGAAGAAACGAGTTTTGAGCCATCGGAGCTAATTTTTGCTACGAAAATATCGCTTCCTTGACTAAAAATTTGTCCCGTCGTGTTATTATTTAAAGCGCTACCGCCATTAAAAGTTCGGTCAAAAGCGGTGGTGGTTGTAGGAAAATTGGGGGAAGAAGTTGTTCCAAAAATTAATAATTCACCCTTTGAATTTACAATCAGACTGTGGGGAATGTCAGCATTTTCTCCGCCCAAATGAGTGGAATACAACAAACGAGTTCCATCTTTGTTGAACTTCATAATTGCCACATCCCAGTATCCGCCATTGGTTAATTGATAAGCCCCAATGGTTGAAGGGAAACTACCTCCTCTTTCCAATAAAGTTGAACCTCCTGCATATAAATTTCCTTCGGTATCATAAGTAGCGGTATGTCCCCAATTGTCAGCGGTTGAACCTGAATAGGTTGAAAAAATTAGTTTTGGGTCAATCGTGAGTGTTTTTTCATTATCGTAATTCTCTGGAAAAGAAAAGGTTACAATATTTTTATTAATTTTGAAATTTGATTTTACCTCCGAAAATCCAACTCTTGAATTAGCATCAACTATCGTTTCTGAAAAAGAATAAGGCTTCATTTCAATAATATCGGTCAATGAAGTTTTAACTTTCAAGTTTCCATTTTCCATCAATATTTCATCCGCTCCTTCATATCGCATTTTAATTTGCTCAGTCGAAACTTGGGGGGCAACCACAAACTCATATTTCATGGCGTTTTCTGTGGTATAAAGCCTTAAATCAATGCCTTTATAAATATTTCTCAACCAAATTTCTCCAAAAGACTGCACGTTGCTTTGCCATTTGGTGGGGTCATTTCCGTAAAAATAATGCTGAATTTCGGAAGTAGGTTGTTTAGTTTCAATAACAAAATCAGGATTTGAACCATCAAAAATGACATCCAAACCGTGCATTTTTACGGTAATAGATTTATCAGATTTCAGCCTACTGTGTTTGAGGTCGTACAGCGAATTATTATCGACGAAAGTATAATGTAGTCCCATTGTTTTTATTTGCAAAGAACCGCCAGGAATGGATGCAATAAATTTTATATCCTTGTTCCATTGTCCTTTATTCTGAACAAAACGAACGGTGGGTACTTCGGCGAAGGACCTGAATATGGAGAATGTCAGAAGAAGAAGTAGTAGTTTTTTCATATTAGTAGCATGGCGGTTCAACGTTGCGACAGCCTTGTTCGTTTTTGAACGACGGAGAGAGCCGAAGAAACTTTGCACCGCCGTGTTATCATTTAAGTTGATACGTTAAATATAATCCTTCCGAATGTTCAAATTCGTTTTTTATTAAATCAAAATACGGTTCAAAACGAATACTTAACCACAGATTATCAATAATCTTACAATCTTTCATTAATCTGATTATCAATAGTTTACGTTCTTTTTCGATACTATTTGGATTGCGAAAGGTTCGCCCGACTGATTGGTATAAATCTCCTCCTGTATCTGATAAATATCCGCTTGATTTCCAATAACTTATCATTAAGTTCAACCATTTTGTTTCGGCAGTCAGGTTCAAATAAATCCCTGAACCGTTTGGGAAATAGAGATGATAGTTTGAGTTCTGTCGATAGCCCACCCAATAATTTTGTGTTCGGATAGTTTGCAAAAATCCTTTCATTCGCCATTCTGCCTCCACTCCTATTGCCGTGTTGATATTCGTAACCACTTGGGTAGTATCTTTCGTAATTTGACCTCCCCGATGTTTGAAAGTCAATTGAAGCGGTATTGAAAAATCAAAATTAGATTTATGAATAATTTTTTTATTCCAAACAAAACCCGCCAAAAATTCTTCCTTCTGATTTGAGTCTTTGTAAATCATATTTTGCCAGTCAATCCAACTATCAAAAAACGTATTTTTTTTTCGTCTGGTATATTGAATTCCAGATTCTTGACGATTGAGAATTGCCCTCTCAAAATTGAACAAAGGTTCTATTAAACGATGGTTAAAATTTCCCGTTAAATTACCAAAAATAAACTGTGAAGAATCTTTCTGAATTTTGATGGAAAAGATGGGCTGAATCGCAGAAAAATCCTTATTCCCAAAATCTTTCCAAGCATAAACACCCGTTTCCACTATTACGTGTGGGGCAGCTTGGTATGATATTTTAGGTAAAAACTGATTTCCAAAGAGGGTATAACCATCCGCAATGTTCAAGAAATATTCGTTGTTTTTGAGAAAGCTAAAACTTTCGAATTGAAAAGAAAACTGTTTTGATTTGGTGGAATCAATATACTCGAAAGTTTCAAGCGACGCATTGTTTAATTGGGCATTCGTTTGAAAAGCCCACGACAATAAGCAAGCGATTAATATTTGTAATTTTGGATTTGACATTTCATCGCAAAATACCTTTATTTGCTGAAAAAATAGTAAGTTTACAGGTAGAAATTTTAGAAAAATCAGAAAAATAAAATGGCAAAACAAGCAGCAGCAGAAACAAATCCTGCAAGTGAAAAATTAAAAGCATTACAAACTACGCTCGAAAAGTTGGATAAGGCTTATGGAAAAGGAACCGTAATGCGTTTGTCGGACACCAAAGTGATGGACGTTCCCGTAATTTCAACGGGGTCGCTCGGGCTTGATTTGGCACTTGGGGTTGGCGGTGTGCCACGTGGCAGAGTTGTAGAAATTTATGGACCAGAATCTTCTGGTAAGACTACTTTGACGATGCACTGTATTGCAGAGGCACAAAAAACAGGAGGTTTAGCAGCTTTTATTGATGCAGAACACGCTTTTGATAAATCGTATGCCGAGAAATTGGGAATTGATGTAAGCCAATTACTTATTTCGCAACCAGATAATGGTGAGCAAGCCCTCGAAATTGCCGAACAGTTGATTTCTTCGGGTGCAATTGACATCTGCGTGATTGACTCAGTGGCGGCATTAGTACCAAAAGCAGAATTAGAAGGCGATATGGGAGATTCAAAAATGGGTTTACAAGCTCGTTTGATGTCTCAGGCTTTGCGTAAATTGACGGGAGTTATCAATAGAACAGGTTGTTGCTGTATTTTTATCAACCAGTTGCGTGATAAAATTGGGGTTATGTTTGGTAGTCCAGAAACTACTACGGGGGGTAATGCTTTGAAATTTTATGCTTCGGTGCGTTTGGATATTCGTCGTATTGGTCAAATCAAAGATTCTGATAGTGGCATTATCGGAAACCGTACTCGGGTGAAGGTGGTAAAAAATAAAGTTGCTCCTCCCTTCAAAGTCGTTGAATTTGATATTATGTACGGCGAAGGAATTTCTAAGGCAGGTGAAGTTTTAGACTTAGCCACGGAAATGGAAATCGTCAAGAAATCGGGTTCATGGTTTAGTTTCGATGGTAATCGTTTAGGACAAGGACGTGACGGTGTAAAAGATATGCTAAAAGACAATCCTGAGTTATTAGGGATTCTTGAACAAAGAATTAAAGACAAAATCAAAGGTGATGAAAACGCTTTGGTTGATAAAGTTGAACCAAATATTGTGGATGATGGTGAAGAAGAATAAGAGATTTTGAGTAACAAAAAGATTCACTTTACTTGATAAATTTTAATCTATCAAGTAAAGTGAATCTTTTTTTATTGTAGTTTTACAATTATAATCGACTACCAAGTAACTACAATTACAGTTTCCGGATTTGCTCTCCAAGTCACTACTATTACTGTTTCAGAAGCATTTAAAGTATTATTGCTTAAATTTGAAACAGATGATTTCATAACTGATAATTTTTGCGAAGCATTTGAATTTTTCATGATTTCTATTTTATGGGGTTTTTAAATTAATTTCTGAAACAAAATTGCAAAGTAATCAGAGTGCTAAAAGTGAATTTTTCCTAACATATTGATTAACATTTCAGTCAATATAAACACCTTAATCAAGAATCATTCCGAAAATATTTTTACATAAAACTTACTAGTAAATCACATGATAAAACAACTTTTTTTGAGTAGAACTTTTAAATTCCACTTATTAGTTTGGACAATCTACACCGTTTATTACACATTTTTAGTAAAGATATTTTTACACATACCGTTTAGTGTTTCTTTTATCGCACAAACAATCTTACACAGAATTGGAGATATTGCTTTTTTTTATGTAGTTGTTTTTGGGGTATTAAACAGGTATAAAAGTCTAGGTCAAATATATTTTCTTTTTTTGATATTTATTATTTCAGCAATTATATACATTACTTACTCTTATTTTCTTGAATTTTATGTTTTTCAATTTATTAAAATTTTACCTTCCAACAATCCTCCTGTTTTTGAGCAACTGATTTCGAGAAGCGTTATTCAAGCAAGTAATTTTACAATATATGCCCTCGGATATTATTTCGCCCAAAGAGTCATTCAACAACAAATAGAAATCGGAAAAGAGAAAGAACGAAATGCCCTTTTAGAAAAAGAAAAATCACATTCAGAGTACATATTTCTGCGTTCACAGGTAAATCCTCACTTCTTTTTCAATACATTAAACATGATTTATGAGAACGTCCGTAAGATAAATGGTGCGGGTGATGCGGTTATTTTACTTGCCGATATGATGCGATATTCCACCAGTAAGACCATGCGACAAGATGAAGTTGGGCTAAGGGAAGAACTCGAATTTATAGATAATTTCTTGAATATTCAGAAACGAAGATTCAAAAATGCACTGTTGATTGATTATCAAAAAGAAGGTGATGTACAGTCGCAACGTATCGTTCCGATGGTACTTTTCACCTTCATTGAAAACGCCATAAAGCACGGGATGAACGATGACCCAGAGTTTCCGCTAACCATCAGAATGAGCATAATCCAAGACCGATTTACTTTTATGGTTCACAATCGAACGAATCCTAAACCCCATGGTTTTGACAAAGGCGAAACAGGAATTAGCCTCGAAGTTTTAAGAAAAAGATTAAATGCAGTTTATAAAAACGGTGGGTATTCTTTAACCATTGATAATTTAGATGAAGAATTTATTGTAAATTTTATTGTGGACTTTAAAGAAGTCAAAAAATAAAATATTTTCCGAACAGTCAAAAAAAAGGAGAAGACCAAAACGGTTTTCTCCTTTTTTTTGTGTATTTTTCAAGTAAAATAGCGGTGAAAATTCAGCTATGAGGTATGAGCCATGAGGGAAAGGCTCACACCTCACTGCTCATAGCTCACTGCTCATCACTCACTGCTTATTACTAAAAAATGTCTATCCACAAAAAACGTCGTAAAGTTGAAATTTGTCATAATTGCCACACAGTTCTCAGTGTTGAGACCAATTTTTGTCCGCATTGTGGGCAGGAAAATCACGATTTAAAAGTTCCCCTCGGGCATTTGGCTTTTGAAGTTTTCGAGGGTTTTACCCACTTCGATACAAAGTTTTACAACACCATGAAAGCCATTTTTTTAACACCTGGCAAAATCACAAAAGATTTTTTGGAAGGGAGACGTGGAAGATACGTTCCGCCCGTGAGGTTATATTTCTCGGTGGCATTTGTTTTTTTCTTGGCACTTGATAAGATGATAGATAATGCCGTGAGTGCAAAGGATAATTTCTTTGAGGGTATGATTGAAGGCTTATCAGGTACTAAGGTTGTTAGTGTTGCAACCCCCGATACAAAAAAAATACAAAAAAATATAAAAATTGAACAAGAAAAAATTGATAGATATGAGGATTCAGACGATACTACAGGGCTTTTTGCGGCTCAAAACAGGCTGAGAAAACTGCAAAAAGAATCAGATAGTACTCGAGTCAGTACCAAGAGGAAAATTGCTAATGATTTTGTCGGTTATGCTAATATTTCTGCCGATGCTGTAATAGACGAAATGAATATTCAGTATAATGACACCCTCAGGAAATTGATAGAAAAACTCCCTGAGAATCAACAACGTGAAATATTAATTAGTATTCAAAAGCAAATTATCACTGATACTCTCAATACAGAAGAAATTGAAGAACCTTCCAATGATTTACGAAATTATTTTACAGAAACCATCGGCAAAAAGCGGCAGTTACTATACACGCTCATTCCTCATGCTGTCAAAAATAACAGTATCATAAAAATAAAATACGACGGTGATACGCTCATTAATATTAAAGGAAGTGATGGCAGTTTGGAAAATGTGGCATACAAAAAGCGAATTCTAAAAATGTCGGATGCTGAATTGGATTCTATTTTAGTTAAGAATAAAAAAGCCGATTTTATGGGGATTAAGTCGCTATCGAGGGGTTTATTACGAAATTCAACCTATTATGACCTTGCGTTTAGCGATGATGGCGTGAAGGCATTTTCTGAGGTTGCTCACTTGGGCGTGGGGGCATTCTCGTTGATGATGTTTTTTTTGATGCCGATTGTGGCTTTTTTACTGAAAATTATTTACAGCAAACGAACTCACAGTATTATTTCCTACCCGTTTCGGCTGCTCAAATATATGTGGGATTGGGCAATGTATTTAGTTCGTTTCCGAAAAACAAGGAGATACCGTCACGTGCCACATTTGATGGCGGGGCAAACCCGATATTATTACGAACATTTGATATTTTCAATCCACATTCACGCCATTTTCTTCTTGATGATTTTGATATTTGTGGGTGGTGGAATGGCGATTGGATTCCCTGGAAGCACTTTGGCAATAACAATGTTGGGATTCTTCTTGTATTTTATTATTTCTTTGAAAACCGTTTACCGTCAAGGAATTCTAAAAACTTTATTGAAATCAGTAATACTATTTTTTATGTATAGTATGACATTTATGATGGTTTTAATATTTACAGGAGCATTCAAATTTGCTATGGCGTAATTCACTATTTCTGAATTTGGATTCGTCAGATTTTAGGATTTATCGGATCAAAATTGGGTTCAATCCAAAAAATCCACTAATCTGACGAATCCAAATTCAAACGGTGTAACCCAAATATTTTACTTCGACCGAATAGCCACCACAGGGTCTAATTTTGAGGCTATCCAAGCCGGGATTATACCCGAAATGATACCAATAATGGATGAAATAGTTAATCCTAAAATTATATTTGATTTGGTTACTACTAACTTCAGCGAGCCAAAATCAATAAATGACATTAACCAAACCAACAGAACGCCCATAATTCCACCAATTAAACTCAAAAAGATGGCTTCAAACAAAAATTGAAAAAGAATGAAATAGTTTTTTGCTCCCAAAGATTTCTGGATTCCGATAATATTTGTTCTCTCTTTTACAGAAACAAACATGATGTTAGCAATTCCGAAACCACCAACTAACAATGAAAATAAGGCAATCACAAAACCGCCAACGTTAAGACTTGAAAAGATTGAATCAAAGAATTTTACTGCTCCATCCATTCTATTGATAGAAAAATTATCGTCTTGGGTTGGTTTTATTCCTCTCCTACTTCGCATCAAACCCGTTACTTCACCTTCCAGGACTTGTTGCCCAGCGTCAAAACTTTTCCCTTTCAAAGCAATTATTGGTTCTGGATTATCTTTTTGAAATAAACTTGCATAAGCCGTGTAAGCAATTAAAGCACGATCATCTGGTGAACCACCGAGGCTAATCAAATCTTCTCCTTTTTTGCGTAACACGCCAATTACTTTAAACTTAATGCCATTAATTTTGATGCTTTGGTCAATCACATCGCCCATATTCGGGAATAATGCCTCTTTAACATTCGCCCCCAAAATCACCACAAAAGCACTATTATCTGTTTCATTCGATAAAAAATAACGTCCATTCTCTACGGGTACTTCCGAGATTTTATTATAATCAAAACTTACTCCACTTAAATCTACTTGCATACTGTTATTCCCATTTTTCAAAGTCGTGCTGGTATTATCAATAATGGCAGTAGCCTCTGAATTTTGGACATTTTCCAGCAAATATTTGTAATCGCTATATTTAGTACTTGGGCGATTCATATATTTCCACCACGGAAAATTATTGCTAAATTGCCAGGGCCACTTTCCTACATAAACCACCCCCTTTCCGAATAAGTCAATTTGTTCATTTATCCCAATTTGCATAGAATATACAAAGGTCAAAACCGCCACGATGGAAAAAATCCCAATCGTAACACCCAGAAGTGAAAGCGTTGTGCGTAAAAGATTGCTGCGGAGGGCTTGCCAAGCAAAGCGGATACTCTCCAAGAGTTGTCGAAGAAAATTCATAAGATTTTAATTTTAAGAAATTAAATTTAAGACTTCCAAATAAGGATTACAACAAAGAAATGAACAATAGGTTTTATCACAAGGTTGAAAGGCAGAATAGCGGTAAGATTGGAAATAAAGTTTTGGAATTATCGCTTAAATTCCCCTCAATGACATAATTTTACGGAACAATACTTGCTGTAATTGATAAGTAAAACACTAACTAACCATGTCTAAAAACATAACCATTCCAGATTTCAAAAACTTGCAAGAATCTTTTGCGGGTGAACTATATTTTGATAATTCCGTAACGCATAATGCCGAAAAAGTTTTGTACTCAACTGATGCTTCGGTGTATCAAGAAAAACCTTTGGCGGTGGCAATTCCTCGGGATATTAATGATTTGAAAGAGTTAATAGGGTTCGCTCATGAATTTAAAACTACGCTCATTCCACGGGCAGCGGGTACGTCTTTGGCAGGGCAGGTTGTGGGTAAAGGTATTGTGGTTGATATTTCAAAATATTTTGATAAGGTATTGGAAATCAACGAAAAAGAACATTGGGTGCGGGTGCAACCTGGGGTAATTCGAGATGATTTGAATATGATTCTGAAACCTTATGGATTGATGTTTGGTCCAGAGACATCTACGGCAAACCGTGCAATGATTGGTGGTATGATTGGCAATAATTCTTGCGGATTGCATTCAATTGTGTGGGGCGATACTCGTGATCATCTGATTTCGGCAAAAGTATTGTTGAGTGATGGTTCTGAAACTGAATTTCGTTCAATTTCTAAAGATGAATTCTTCCAAAAAGCTACGCAAAAGAACTTGGAAGGACAGCTTTATGGAGAAATGTTCAAAATGTTGAATAATCCTTTTAATCAGGGAGCTATTGAAAAAAATTACCCTAAAAAAAGCCTGAAACGCAGGAATACAGGCTATTCACTGGATATTTTGGTAAATAACATATTATTAAACGAACAGTCGGACGGTGGCAATTTTAACTTTTGCAAGTTGCTTGCGGGTTCAGAAGGAACGCTGGCATTTGTAAGTGAAGCCAAATTGAACCTGTTGCCAATTCCACCTGCTGAAAGTGCTCTGATTTGTATTCATTGTCATTCTATTCAAGACGCTTTGAAAGCCAATTTAGTTGCTCTTAAACATAATCCAATGGCTTCTGAATTGGTTGATAAATACATTCTGGATTTCACCAATGGACATCAATTATATCATCGAAATCGCTTTTTTATTGAAGGCGACCCTGCGGCAATTTTGATGGTAGAATTCATGGAAAATACCGAATCAGAACTAAATACAAAAACGGCTCTTTTGATTCAAGATTTACAGAATCAAGGTTTTGGGTATGCTTATCCAGTTGTAAAAGGCGAAAATTCAAAAATGGCTTGGGACGTTCGGAAGGCAGGTTTGGGACTAATCAGAAATCTAAAAGGTGACACTCAACCCGTGAATTTAATTGAAGATTGTGCCGTTGCTCCCGAAGATTTACCAGCCTATATCGCTGATTTACAGGAGCTTCTGAAACAGCACAATACAAATGCTTCCTATTATGCCCATGCAGGGGCAGGTGAATTGCACGTTGAACCGATGATTAATTTAAAAACCGTGGAAGGTAAAGAATTATTCAGAACGATATTAAAAGAAACAACTG
The DNA here is from genome assembly GCA_034519515.1 of Arcicella sp. GTDB lineage: Bacteria > Bacteroidota > Bacteroidia > Cytophagales > Spirosomataceae > Arcicella. The sequence continues at coordinate 17,784 of JAXHOK010000036.1, read as the reverse complement.
AATTAGTTAAAAAATATAACGGTTCATTAAGTGGCGAACACGGAGACGGACGATTGAGGGGTGAGTTTATTGAATCAGTTTTAGGAAAAGAGGTTTTTGAATTATTGAAAGAAACCAAAAATATCTTTGACCCCTATAATGTTTTCAATGCCAACAAAATTGTGAACACACCGCCAATGACCGAGTTTTTGCGGTATGAGGCGGGCAAAAAAAATCCAGAAATTAAAACCTATTTTGATTTTTCTGATCAAGAAGGAATGCTTCGTTTAGCCGAAAAATGTTCAGGTTCAGGCGATTGCCGAAAGACCGAAGTAACGGGCGGAACGATGTGTCCAAGTTTTATGGCGACTCGTTTAGAAAAAGATACTACCCGAGCAAGGGCAAATATTTTAAGACAATACATGACTCAAAGCGAAAATTTAGACGCTTCAAACGGTCTGCAACAAGAAGCAAAACACGTCTTGGATTTATGTCTTTCTTGCAAGGGTTGTAAATCTGAATGTCCTTCAAAAGTGGATGTGGGCAAAATGAAAGCTGAGTTTTTGCAACATTACTACGAAAAAAATGGTGTGCCTTTCCGAACAAAAATGATTGGCAATTTTACCAAATCCCAAGCCTTAGCATCCTTATTACCAAGTGTTTACAACTTTTTTATAAAAAATAATTTTACTTCAAATATTACCAAAAAAATCTTAGGTTTTGCTCCCGAAAGGTCGATACCCACTTTGGGAAACATCACCCTCAGAAAATGGCAAGAGGATAGAATCAAAACTCAAAAGAAAAGGGAAAAAAATAGCATTCATTTCGCTCCTGTAAAATTAGGAAAACGTCGCCCGCAGGGGAAAGTTTATCTGTTTTGTGATGAATTTACGAATTATAATGACGTTGAAATTGGACAGAAAGCAATTCAATTATTGACGGCTTTGGGCTATGAAGTCCACATTCCAAAACACCTTGAAAGTGGCAGAACTTATTTGTCAAAAGGCTTGGTAAAAGAAGCTCAGAAGATTGCTATTCAGAACGTTATTATGCTTTCGGAAGCAATAAAAGACAATTCGCCAATATTGGGAATTGAGCCTTCGGCAATTTTGACTTTACGAGACGAATATTTGGAATTAGTCCCGCCTCACTTGATGGCAGATGCTGAAAGAATTGCTGAAAATACTTATCTAATTGATGAGTTTTTGGCTCAGGAAGTTGATAAAAAGAAGATTACCAAAGATTTATTTACGAAGGAGACAAAGTTGATAAAACTGCACGGGCATTGCCACCAGAAGGCTTTATCGTCCATGATTCCAACTAAAAAAATATTATCATTGCCCGAAAATTATGAAGTACAACTCATTCCTTCGGGTTGTTGCGGCATGGCGGGTTCGTTTGGGTATGAAAAAGAACACTACGAAGTTTCAATGCAGATTGGTGAATTAGTATTGTTTCCGACCATTAGAAAACAAGGCGAAGAAGTAATCATTGCCGCCCTAGGCACCAGTTGCCGCCATCAAATTATGGACGGAACGGGACGGAAATCGTTACATCCTGTTGAGATTTTGTGGGAGGCATTACTGTAGCACGGCAGTCTTTGGCGTGCGTTTAATCCACGGCAAAGACTGCCGTAGTACGTTTAATTCCGTGCTACATAAAAGTACTCACTCGGAAGTAGATCTCCCAATAAAATATCACCAATCCGAATTCTCTTCAATTCCAATACTTCAAAACCTAATTTATAACACATTCGCCTGATTTGGCGGTTCATGCCTTGAACTAAAATAATTTTGAAACTATAATCATCCACTATTTCAACTGGACAAGGCAGTGTAGTTTTGCCCATAATATTGATTCCAGAGGACATTTTTAAGATAAAATCATCCGTAATTTCCTTATCTATTCTTACCAAATATTCCTTTTCAGTTTGGTGTTCACTTCGAAGCGTTTTATCAAAAAGCCTACCATCATTGGTCAATAAAAGTAATCCTTCTGATTCTTTATCAAGTCTTCCTACTGGAAAAAGTGTTTCTTTAAAAGGTAGAATATCTTTCAAATTATTAAGAATTTTAGTATTCAAGGTCGTTTCGATACCTCTCGGTTTGTAGAAAGCTACATAAATCAACTGCTTTTCTTCCTGTAAAATCTGTTCTTCAAATGCAATTTTATCCTGAATGCCTACTTCAATATTCTCAAAAGTAGCGATGTCATTTATCAATATTTTTCCTTCTAAAATCAGTAACAAAGCCCTTTTATTGGAAATATTGAGGCGTTTTACCAAGAAATATTGGAGGCGTTTTCGGAAAGTCATAAATCGCAGTTTTTTTGACGGAGGAATATGAGTAATTGTAAGGGAGCATACAAATTTAAACAAACTCACTTCTGGAATTTACTTCCCGAAAGTAAAAATAACTTTCGGGAAGTTTAATGGAAGTCATGGGTACTTTATTAATTGTATGCTCCCTTACATGGACAGCCTTGTGCGTAGTAAAATAATTATTTTTTTTTGCATACGGACAGGGATGTAGGTCTTACAGTTGAGTCAGAAAGGAAATTACTGCAGAAATAAAATCTTAGCTGTAATTATTTAAAAGTTCAAGATTTAATACACTGTTTAATAAGTTATTTCAACTTCCCGAAAGTAGAAGTAACTTTCGGGAAGTGAATTCCTAAGCTACTTCCCGAAAGTTGTTTCTACTTTCGGGAAGTTCTCCAATCGAAGATTTTAGGGTAAAAATCATCCAGAAAACTTATTAAACAGTGTATTTAATCCCAAATCTAAAATCATAAATCTCAAATCAAAGAATTCCCTCATCCGCAAAGCTCAAATATCCATTATCCGTAAAAATTACGTGGTCCAAAACAGGAACTTCCAAATATGAACCTGCCTGTTTCAATTTCTTGGTCAAATCTTTATCCGCCTGACTGGGTGTGAGATTTCCAGAAGGATGGTTATGTGAAAGAATAATAGCACTGGAAAGATTTTCTAAGGCAACTTTAAAAATCATCTTCGGGTCAGCCACCGTTCCCGAAACACCTCCGCTACTGATTCGCTCACATTTCATCACTTGATTGGCTCTATTCAACAAAATTATCCAAAACTCTTCATGGGGTAAATCCATCAAATGAGGTTTCAAAACTTCATACGCATCACATGAGGACGTAATCTGCGGGCGACTGGGAACGTCTGCATTTTTGCGTCTTCGTCCCAATTCCAAAGCACTCACAATCGTGATGGCTTTTGCTTCGCCAATGCCTTTGAATTTAGATAAGTCCTTGACAGTCAGGCGTGCCAAAGCGTTCAAATCATTATTTACAGACTGTAAAATGAGTTTAGCCAAATCAACCGCTGTCATATTCTGAATACCCGAACCAATCTGAATGCCCAATAGCTCCGCATCAGAAAGGGCAGCCTTGCCTTTCAAAAGGAGTTTTTCACGAGGACGATCCTCCTCCGCCCATGACTTGATGTTTAAGTGGATACTTTCGTAAGGGTTCATTTGTTTTAGTGGTTATCTTGATTGAATCAACTTCCCGAAAATAAAAAAACTTTCGGAAAATTCTACAAAAAAAGACCTAACTTCTCAGTAAGGTCTTTTCATTAAATATCTTTAAGCCATATTAAGCTAATTTATTCACCAACTTCGATAACTTTGATTTCAAGTTAGAAGCCTTATTTTTGTGAATAACGTTTCTCTTGGCTAATTTATCTAATGCCGAAGAAACTTTTTTGTAAAGGTCAGAAGCAACTGCTTTATCCTCTGTATCACGCAATTTTCTTACCATCGAACGGGTAGTTTTGTGCTGATAACGGTTACGCAATCTCTTAGTTTCGTTTGCTCTGATTCTTTTTAACGCTGATTTGTGATTTGCCATGTTTATTTCCCGAATAAATATTGGTTTTCTGTTTTCTAAAATTGAAGTGCAAAGGTACGAGATTTTTATTGAATCACAAAAGCGAGATTGGAATAAAATTGTTTTCAGTTCTGGGTTATTAATTCTGAGTTCTTGGTCCTTGGTTCTTATTTCTTGTTTTTAGGTTCTATTTTTCCTAAAAAAAATTAAAATTGACTCTATATATTTTTGCAACTACCTTGTATTCAGTATATTAGACTTTTATTTCAATAATTAAATAGATACATATTAATTTTACAAATCAACCGCTAATTTATCATTCATGAAAAAATCATTATTAATATTACTCACTCAATTACTCTCTTTTTACGGATTATCAAACACAAATAATTCTAAACCTTTTTCTTCAATAATCCAAAACTCAGAACCGAGAACTAAAAACCCAGAACTCGAAACTCAAAAATGGGGTTTCTTTGCTCACCAACGGATAAATCGCTTGGCAATTTTTACGCTTCCTCAAGAAATGATGCCTTTCTATAAAAAGCATTTACGCTACATTATGGAACATTCCGTTGCCCCCGACCAACGCCGATATGCCGTAAAAGACGAAGCCCCACGCCACTATATTGACCTTGATAATTATGGCGATAGTGCTGCCTACAAATTACCCATTTTTTGGAAAGATGCCGTTGAAAAACTTACCGAAGATTCTTTAATGAAACATGGCATCGTACCGTGGCATATTCAATTAATGAAGTTTCAATTAACGAAGGCATTTCAAGAAAAAGATTCACAAAAAATTCTGAGATTATCGGCTGAAATTGGGCATTATATCGGTGATGCCAATGTGCCTTTGCATACTACTTCCAATTATAACGGTCAGAAAACCAATCAGTTAGGCATTCATGGTTTTTGGGAATCTCGTTTACCAGAATTGTACTCAGACGATTATGATTTCTTTGTGGGTTCGGCTGAATATGAACGATTTATCGCCAAACGAACTTGGACAACCATTCAAAATGCCAACAAATGCTTGGATTCAGTTTTGGTATTTGAGCAAAATCTTAACGCAAATTTCAAAGTAAATAAAAAATATAGTATCGAGGAACGCAATGGACAGAATATTAAAGTTTATGCCAAAGATTATTCTAAAAAATACCATCAAGCCCTTGATAATCAAGTGGAAAGGCAAATGAAACGAGCCATCAAAATGATTGGAGATTTTTGGTTCACGGCTTGGGTAGATGCTGGACAACCCGATTTGACAGCACTTTTAGATTTTAAATTATCGGAGCAACAGAAAAAAGACGAAGAAACCGAAGAAAAATCGTGGCTACAAAAATTATTCAAACCCCGAGACGAGAACTAATTTCGATATTCGATAAGTAACGGGAATTAAATAATATCATCCATTAATACGAGATTATTTTTGTTCCTTTCGAGACGGTAAAACCGCAGTTTAGCATCGCTAAATGAGGCGTTCCGACGATTCGGTTTTACCAACGAAGAACGGGGCAAAAAGAATGAGTAGTAATGGGTGAGGTTATTTAATTTGCGTTACTAAGCGTTTTTCGATGTTCGGCTTTACCACAGCGTTTTAATCTTCATATCGAAAAACGAATATCGAAAATCACCGTATCTTTGCAACATGAAATCACAAATTATTCTTAAAGCTGGAAAAGAAAACCCTGTCAAACGCTTTCACCCTTGGATATTCTCTGGAGCAATTGCCAAAATTGTCGGTAAACCCACCGATGGCGAAGTTGTCGATGTACTGGATTCGCAGAAAAATTATCTCGCCACGGGGCATTACCATGAAGGAAGTATTGCCATCAAAATCTTCGCTTTTCAGGAAATTGAGGATGAAGCTAATTTTTGGTATAACAAAATACAAAAGGCTTATGATTCTCGTCAAGTAATTGATTTTCAGAATACTAACTGTTTCAGACTCGTTCATGGAGAAGGCGATGGTTGCCCAGGATTAATCATTGATTTTTATAATGGTGTAGCCGTTTTTCAAGCTCATTCAATTGGAATGTATTTGGAAAAAGAGAAAATTACGGATGCTTTACAAAGAGTTTTTGGGGATAAATTATTGGCAGTTTACAACAAATCCCACGAAACTTTACCAAATCAATTTGCCCAAAACGTGCAGAATAGTTATTTATTTGGTGAATGTGCAGTACCGCATGAGGTTTCCGAAAATGGTTATAAATTCTTAATAAATTGGGAAACTGGTCAAAAAACTGGATTTTTTCTTGACCAACGAGACAATCGAGCCTTGTTGGCAAAATTTTCAAAAGGCAAAAAAGTCTTAAATTCTTTCTGTTATTCGGGTGGATTTTCGGTGTATGCCTTGGGTGCTGAGGCAGACGTAGTGCATTCGGTAGATGTCTCTCAAAAAGCGATTGATTTGGTTACTAAAAACGTAGAAGCTAATGATTTTCAATCACTTAACCACGAAGCCTATTCGGAAGATGTAATGAAATATCTGAAAGCGAACGACCAATTTTATGATTTAATCGTGCTTGACCCACCTGCCTATGCCAAAAATATAGCCACTCGTCATAATGCCTTGCAAGGTTATAAAAGACTCAATACCGAAGGATTCAAAAGATTAGCCAAGGGCGGAATTATGTTCACTTTCTCATGTTCACAGGTGGTAGACAGAGATTTATTTTACAATACTGTCGTTTCAGCAGCTTTGGAAGCGGGCAGACAAGTAAAAGTATTACATCATCTAACTCAACCCGCTGACCATCCCGTAAATTTCTTTCATCCCGAAGGGAGTTATTTGAAGGGTTTGGTTTTGTATGTGGAATGATTTTCGGTAAACGGTAAAAACGGTCAAGGGGGAAACGGTTAACGGTACACGGCTTAGTGCATAAAATTTGCAAGAAGTGTAAACAAAAAAGGTCAGAATTGATTTCTGACCTTTTTTGTTTTTTACCGTGAACCATTCACCTTTTTACCGTTTACCGTAAATCACTCCACAAACCTAAACAATCGGCTCCATCGAATCTTGCTAAACCATGATTTATTAGGGTCGAGCGACATCCATACGAAAACTGCTTTCCCAACAACGTGATTGGCTGGTACAAAGCCCCAATAACGTGAATCTGCCGAATGATGACGGTTATCACCCATCATGAAATAATAATCTTGCTTGAAAGTATAAGAAGTGATAGTTTTTCCATCTACCGTAATCTTATATCCATCAACCACTACATTCTTATTGCTTTCATAATACTTGATGATATACTTATATTTATCAACCGTTTGAGAATCTAATTGAACAGTTAAGCCTTCTTTCGGAATCAAAATTGGTCCGTAGTTATCCTTATTCCAAACGTAAGATTTACCAGCCATTGGCGTTGAACTTGCATCATTTGTGCCACCATCTTCTCCATCAGGCGTTCCTTTGGGTGCTTTCAATATCTCAACACTTACAAAAGTTTTTAGCTTCTTAATTTCTGTAATGTTCTCTTCATAAGTATTCACAATATAATCATGTAATCCTACAATTGACGAATCAGATTTTGTCAGCTGAACTTCATACCAGTTTGAATTAGGACTTCCTGTTGCATCCAAACCGTTAGTAATGTCATACTTAGCAAAGAATTCATCTGTCAAGGACTCTTTTACTTTTACTAAATATTCATGTTGCATACGTTTTGGGTTCTCCATCGGTTTGCCATCAATAAATACCTGAGTATCACGAATTTCCAAAGTTTTTCCAGGCGTTCCGATACATCTTTTGATATAATACGTTCGTAAATCCACGGGAGCATCGCCATCGGGTAGATAATTTGGTACATTAAAAACTACGGCATCTCCTTGTTTTACTTCTGAGAAACCTGGCAAACGCTTAATCGGTAAATCTAACAAACGAGAATACGAAGGAATATCGGTTCCCCAAATTTTTTGGTGGGTTAAAGGCACTTGCAGAGGTGTTTGTGGAGTTCGCACACCATAATGAAGTTTACTCACAAAAAGGAAATCACCTACCATCAACGAACTTTCCATAGAAGGCGTCGGAATTGTGTAGGCTTCAAAAAAGAAGAAACGAATTAATGTGGCGGCAACTACCGCAAAAACAATTGAATCAATCCACTCACGGAAAGCTGATTTTTGTACTGGTTGTGTTTTTTCTGACATTACTGAAATATTGTATCAAGTATTAGGTACTAATTATTAAGTACAAAAATAGTCAATGTTATGATTTAATCTTAATATTTTCTTGTGACAACTATTTGTCGTGAATATGGGAAGATAATTACAAAAAATGTCTGAGCGACTCTGTCTGAATTTGAATTCGTGGGATTTATGGATTTATTAGGTTAAGATTCATTATCAAAATCCAACAAATCTTTTAATCTAATACGGTGCGACGTTTTGCAATCCAAATTCAGACAAGATCGCTCAGACAATATTACCCCAAACTCAACAATTCCTTCATTCCAAATATTCCATTCTTTCCCGCAATCCATTCCGCTGCAATCACCGCACCCAAGGCAAAACCTTCTCGTCCGTGGGCAACGTGCGAAATCTCAATTTGGTCAATCTCCGAAATATACTTCACAATATGCGTTCCTGGCACTTTTCCTTCACGGGCAGACCAAATCGCTACCTCATTATCGGCTGGGATTTCGTTATTAATCCATTTTTCTTTACTGACGGAATTCTGAATAATTCCCTCCGCCAAAGTAATTGCTGTTCCCGAAGGTGAATCTTTTTTTTCGGTATGATGAATTTCAGTAGTCGAAACAGAATATTGTTTCTGTGGACTCATTAATTGGGCTAATTTTTTATTCAATTCAAAGAATAAATTTACGCCAATAGAATAATTGGAAGACCAGAAGAATGCTCCTTGCTTTTCGGTGGTAAGTGCTTCAATTTCACGCTTTTGCTCCAGCCATCCCGTTGTGCCACAAACCACTGGAACACCTTTTTCTATGCAAGATTTTACATTCTGAAACGCCGAAGAAGGATGGCTAAATTCAATAACAGCATCAATTTGTGAGGCAGAAAGATTTTCAAATTCTTGACGATTGTCCACATCAATGCGGGCAATGATGTTATGTCCACGGCTTTGGGCTACTTTTTCAATAACTTTTCCCATTTTGCCGTAACCAAGTAATACGATGTTCATAATTTTTAATTATAAATTATGAGTTATAAATTATTTGTTACAGGTTAAAGGTTTTATCTAAATCTTTTTTAACTCATAACTAATAACTCATAATTCATAACTCAATTTACTTAAATGCTAAGGTTAATTTTGCTCCAAAAATTGGTTGCTGAGTAATCTCTGGGCTACTAAATGTTGGTTGTATTTTTAAAGAAATATCATCTGTTACATCAAAAGTTTTCAAATGTGCCGTAACATTTGCATCAATAATATTAGCTGCCCAAGTTACTGCCAAAAGAAGGTATGACCCATCACGGTTTCTTCTGTAACTACTCACAATATTATTTAATTGGGCTTGGTCATAATCACGAGTAGTATTGTTGGCATCTTGATAAATTGGCACATTCACGGAAGTGATTGGGAAAGGGTTACCTTCAGTTTGATACGTTTGTGCAAGATAATTTCTGTAATAATGATAACGAGTATCATTGTAAACAATAAAAAAAATATTAACCCCGAAAGCACCCGCAACGATGGGCAATTTCCAATATTGACGATTATTGATTTGTCCCCACCCTGGTACCATTGCTGAACGAATGGTGGAAACTCTCGGAATAATTTTATAATACTTTTTCAAAGAATCTTTCTTACTCAATTTTTGGATAATAGTATCTTTTTTAGTGGAAAAACTCGAATCCATTTTAATACTTTGTCCATGAATATTAAGGATAAAACAAATTAAAAATAATATAAAAAGTAACTTTCTCATGTAGTGTTGGTGGTTGGCATCGCAACGGCGAACCGTGCAGATTACGCAGATAACTACGGTAACGCAGATTTTCGCAGATTAATTTTGTAGAATTCCTTAAAATTTCTTGAAAAATTTCTTTCATCCACTTTGAGTAAGGAACTGAAAAACAATAAGTAGACGTTTTTTAAATGCCCTTTTTGCACCACTCTACGTTGCGGAATGCCGCCCAGATTAAATCCTCATTTAGCGATGCTAAACTGCGGCGACCGTCGCACGGTTTTATCGCCTTGATTTGCACAAAAAATAACATTTAAAAATTCATCCACTTATTATTTCCCCGTTCCTAAGGAATTTCTTAAAAGTCTCATTAAAAAATCTGTGAAAATCTGTGCGGTCGGCGTTCCGATTGCCGTAGCCACCAGCGTCATCTGTGTGTCATTATTAACTATGCTTTTATCGCTAATAAAATTTTGTCCAAATCTTCTTGTGATGTAAACGGAATTTTGATTTCTCCTTTTCCTTTTTCATCCGCCTTCACCACAACTTTTGCCCCAAAATAGGCTTGTAATCTAAATTGCAAACTCCTGATTTCTTGCTTCACACCTCCGCCAATGGCTTTTTTGGCAGAATTCATCAATTTAGCATCCGCCAAATCTCTTACGGCTTCTTCCACTTTTCTTACCGATAAATCATCGGCAATAATTTTTTGGAAGATATTTAATTGTTGTTCTCTATCAGTAATATTAATGATGGCACGGGCGTGTCCCATCGAGATTTTGGTGTCTCGCAGAGCCACTTGAATCACATCAGGGAGTTTCAGTAAACGAATGTAATTATTAACCGTTGTGCGGTTTTTACCCACACGATCGCCTAATTCCTCTTGTTTCAAAGAACATTCCGTAATCAATCTTTGGTAACTCAATGCGATTTCGATGGCATTCAAGTTTTCACGTTGAATGTTCTCAATCAATGCCATTTCGAGCATCTGTTGGTCGTCTGCGGTGCGTACATACGCAGGAACACTTTTCAAACCTGCTCTTTTGGAAGCCTGTAAACGTCTTTCTCCCGAAATTAATTGGAATTTATTATCGCCAATTCTTCTAACTGTGATGGGCTGAATAATACCTTGAACCCTGATAGAATCCGCTAATTCATTGAGTGCTTCTTCGTCAAAATGAGTTCGGGGCTGATAGGGATTCGTTTCAATCAATTCCACCGCAATTTCATTCATAGAACTGATTTGTTCCATTCTTGAAGGGCGTGGCGTTGATTGCTCAACGGGGCGATTGGGCGTATTGTAATTACTATTTACATCGTCGGAATCTTGGAGTAAAGCCCCTAAGCCTCTACCCAATCCAACACGTTTTTTCATGACAGGAATTTCTACTTTACTCATTTTTGATATTGTTTATAGCTTTGAGGTTTGAGCCGTGAGGTATGAGATTTTTAAATATAACAACGCTTAGCATCTGTCTGACTATCGTCTGACTGCGGTGAATAATTCGGAAGTCAAAACCGTTTACCTTTTACCGTTTACCCTTCACCGCTTTACTCTTGCGATACATATCCATTTTTTTTCAATACTTCACGGGCGAGGTTCAAATAACTGATTGCTCCTTTACTTTCAGAATCGTGGGCGATGGCTGGTACGCCAAAACTTGGTGATTCTGAAAGACGAATATTACGGGGAATGATGGTATTGAAAACCATGTTGTGAAAATGGGCGGTTACTTCTGCTACCACTTGATTGGACAATCTTACCCGTAAGTCGTACATAGTCAGCAAGATACCTTCGATGGCGAGGTTTGTATTGAGCCTTGATTGAATAATTTTGATGGTATTCAACAATTTCCCCAAACCTTCCAAAGCGAAATATTCACACTGCACAGGCACGATAACAGAATCAGCCGCCGTGAGAGCATTAATGGTGATAAGACCCAACGAAGGCGAACAGTCGATGATGATAAAATCGTAATTATCAATAATGGGTGATAACGATTCTTTCATTTTTTGCTCACGGTCTTTGAGGTTAATCATCTCAATTTCAGCACCCACCAAGTCGATGTGTGAAGGAATAATGTGCAAATAGGGCAAATCAGTAGCGATTATGATGTCCTGTGCCAATACACCATCCACCATACATTCGTAGATGGAGTTTTCAATTCCTTTCGGATTGAAACCCAAACCCGAGGTCGAATTTGCCTGTGGGTCAGCGTCCACGATGAGCGTTCTGAATTCGAGAGCCGCTAAACTTGCCGCTAAATTGATGGTAGTTGTGGTTTTTCCGACACCGCCCTTTTGGTTGGCTATGGCAATTATTTTACCCATTTTTTGTTGTTTCTGATTCTCAACCTCAAATATCCGCTAATTCGGTCAAATTAGCAAAGGGTGTTCCACAAAAAAGTTTCACGGAACGAAATATTTGGTGAAATAATGATTTATATCGTAATTTTAGCATGATTTTAGAACATCAACAATTCATCAAAATAATTTTATCCATACGGACTGGCAGTCCGTCTTACAGTAATTATGACATCCACTGAACCCGAAGTTATCAAATCTGACAAGTATCCTTCCGCCATTCCGTACATTATCGGAAACGAAGCCGCCGAACGTTTTAGTTTTTACGGAATGCGGTCAATTTTACCAATATTTTTGGTAGCACAATTTTTTAACCCCACGGCAAATCCAGCATTACAAGCAGTTGCAGAAGCAAAATCAAATGAACAAACCCATTTATTTGTTTCATTGGCATACTTTACGCCCATTATTGGGGCAATTATGGCGGATTGGTTTTTCGGAAAGTATAAAGTCATTTTATATGTATCTATCGTCTATTGTATCGGTCACTTGTTTTTGGCAAAATATGATACTGATTTAACGTGGTTTGGTTATGGACTCACTCTAATTGCCGTCGGTGCGGGAGGGATAAAATCTTGCGTATCTGCCAATATGGGTGACCAATTTGATAAAACTAATGAACATTTGATGTCAAAGGTTTTTGGTTGGTTCTATTTTGCGATTAATGCGGGTTCGGTAGCTTCAAACATTATGATTCCTATTTTATACAAAGATTACGGTGCTTCGGTGGCTTTTGGTGTGCCAGGAATTTTGATGGCAATTGCCACTGTTATTTTTTGGTTAGGCAGAAAAAAATATATTATCGTCCCACCTTCGGGAATTGATTTTAATTTCGATAAAATGAAAGAAGGCTTTGCAGCGGCAGGTCGTGTTTTGGTAGTATTTATGTTTATTCCTTTGTTTTGGGCATTGTGGGATCAAAACCTCTCTGAGTGGGTTTTGCAAGCCAATAAGTTAGACTTAAAACTTTGGGAAGGAACAAGTCTGTTGGCTGCTCAAGTACAAGTAGCAAACCCCATTTTTTTGGTAAGTTTTTTGCCCATATTCACTTATATAATTTATCCTTTTTTTGAGAAAATTGGAATAACACCCACGCCTTTGAGAAAAATTGGAACGGGTTTGTTTTTAACGGGGGCATCATTCGTAATTATTGCTCAAATTCAAGATGTAATTGATGCGGGTGGACATCCTTCAGTTTGGAGACAGATATTTGCCTACTTAATTTTGGCTTGGGGTGAAATTTTGGTTTGGGTAACGTGTTTGGAATACGCTTACACCAACTCACCTAAATATATGAAAAGCACGATGGGAGCAATTGGTTTATTGACGGTTTCATTAGGTAATTATATGGTGTCATTGATGAATAAAAGTATTGCCGAGAATGGTTATTTTGCTCAATATACAGGAGCAAGTTATTACTGGTTTTTCGTAAAATTAATGTTTATTGAAGCCATTATTTTTATGTTAGTCGCTAAATTTATCAAGGAAAAACGATACGTTGGCGAAGAATAAAATACCCAATTTATTATTTTGATTGTTGAACCTGATTATCTTTTCTATTTTTGTGGATAAGATAATCAGGTTTATTATTTACGTCCTTTCCACCACAAAATGCCTAGAAGAAAAATACGCCGTAAAACCCATCTCTGCCCAAATTGTGAGACTTTACTGGAACGAGAAGAGAACTTTTGCCACGTTTGCGGACAGGAGAATCATAACTTGAACGTGCCGATGAAAGACCTCTTAATGGAGGTTATTGGCAGTTTTACTTTCTTTGAAACCAAATTTATCGAAACCGCCAAGGTAATTTTTACCCACCCAGGTAAATTAACACTTGATTTTAATTCTGGAAAAAGGGCGAAATATATGCACCCCGTGCGAATGTATTTTTGGGTACCCCGCAGGCCGCCATCGAGGCAACGAGCGCCTCCTGCGCGTCCTTGCCGAGGCGGACACCTGCTCCCACCAGCGCGCGATGCAGGTTGTCTAGATTTACCGCCGCAGGAGTACCGCGCCACGAAGCCGTAATCCCAATGGCAGCCGTCCACACTTTCTCCTGGTTGTCGAGATCGCCCACAAAGCCCAGGATCTGCTTCAGCGTCACACGGTGCGCGCGATCGGTGTTTCCCGGCGAGCACACGGCGCACGCGAGTATCTGCGCCGCGAGCGGAGCAGCAAGCGGCGTGCCTGCAGCTGCAAGGGATTCTGGCCAAGGACCTCCCACGCGCGCTCTCCGAGACCTGCGGGAGGAACGCTGCCGCAAGGAGGTGCGCCACCGCAAGATTGCCCTCCACATCGTCGTCCTGGTCTGTGCCGCAGTGAGTACTTCGGGGAGGACGAGGGGGCGCGGTCAAATGTCTCCCGCCGGAGCCAGTCCAAACGCTAGGGTCGTCGCCCGCCTTGGCAAGGTACCCATGGAGAGGGCGCGCAGACCACGAGCGTGTCGCGCGGCGTCCACGTGTGCGCGAGGACGCTCACCAGCGCACTCTCCGGGGTCTGACGCTCCCGCCCTCGCGCTGCGCCTGACGCACTCGCCGAAAAACGCCGCTGCAGGGCGTCCACGGGGCAGCCGGCAGGGCCGTGCACCAGAGGGGCCGGTGGGGGCGGTTCTGGTGCTCCCTGCGAGAGGAGCAGCAGCATCTGCAGAACCGATGCCTGCGCGAGGAGGCCTTTGATCGCCACGCCCGCTGCTTTTGCACACAACCGAGCCCTGTGCTGCGTGCTAACGTCAGCGCGTCGAGCAGAATCTCTCCCGGATGCAAGCTGAGACGCAAAGAGCGCGTCCATTGCGTCCGGGCGCGGGCGAGCTCTGGGACTCGATGAAGAGCAGCGCACGCCTCGGGGAAGGAGGATCGCTGCTGGTTGCAGAAGAAAGTCGACAACAGCGCGCTCCGCCTCTGGGTGGTGGAGGTATGCGCGCTGCTCCTGCGTCGAGGAGCTGCGATGCGAGGGTGGCGCGGCCCTGTGCGATGAACGTGTCGAGGAACAGCGGGAGGAGCTTGTGCTCGCGGGCAGCCAAGGCAACAATGTCGCTGGCCTCGGCATTGCGCAGGAGCGACACAACCGGTGCGCGCATCCTAGCGCCGCCGCTCGCTGCTCACGCAGCGGCTGCACGCAAGGAGCACTGCGGCGACCTGCTGTGCCGAGAGGGTGCGACGTCTGCGAGGCCAGGTGCTCTGTGACCTGGCGCACGACCTCGAGGCGTGACTCGCGCTCCAGGTCGCGGATGGCGGCCTCGGCGAGCTCTGCTGGTGTGTGGAGCCTGCGTGATGCGAGGACTGCGAGGACGCCGCGGACTGTGTCTGGGCTCTCCCGCTTGCGAGGGCCGTGCCGGTGGCCAGCGTGATGAGGAAGCCCCGAGGATGTCCAAGTGCGGGCCACTGGCGGAGGAGGTTGCGAGGGGCGCGGGCGAGGAAGGGAGGGCAATGCGGGCTGGACTTCGTCTGCGACGCGGCACGACACGGTGAGGCCACGTTTGCAGGGAGAGCTGTCCAGGATGCGGGTGGCCGAGGGGAGGTCGAGCTCGTCCAGGCACGGGAGGATGCTGCCCGCATACCCCTCGATAATGTCCTCCTTGCTAGTCCCCAGCGCCTCGGGCGCGCATACGCGCCCGCGAGGAGCGCGGTGGGATGGCTGCTGTCGCTGCTGGCGGTGGCACGTGCCCACTGGCGCACCAGCGGCCCGAGAGCGCTGGGCGGGGGCTGGCGCGGGGAGTGCCGCCTCTAGCTCTGCCGCAGTCGGGCACGCCCGGCGCCGCCCGACTCGGCAGGGCTGTGCGGCGTCCCCACGAAGTACCCAGGGTGCCCGAGGTGCCCAGTGTGCCCAGGGCGCGCGCGAACCGCTGTGCGGGCGCGGGAGCCACGAGGCCGCGCGCAGCCGGGGACATGTGCGGGGTTTGACGAAACGGCCGCGCGGGACGAGGAGAGGGACGTATTTCCGCGCCAACATGTCGGGCTGCTCGCCGCCCGCAGCGAGCGCGCCAGGGACCAGGACGAGCTGCTGGCGCGGCGGGCGGCCACGCTCCTCGCGCCCAGCAGCGCACAGGGCGTGGGTAAAGGGGAGGAGGAGGGAGGAGGTGGAGGAGGAGGTGGTGGAAGAGAAGGGGGTGAGGAGGAGTGGCGGGCGCTCATCCCTGCGTGTGCGGCGGCGCTGCGAGACTGCGATGCGCTGCTGATTGCGGCCGGCGCGGGCATGTCGGTGGACTCGGGACTGCCCGACTACCGGGAGGCGCGGCTGGGACGCGCTCTTTCCTGCGCTTGCGGCACAGGGCATCGCGTACACGACTGTGGCGAGCGCGCCGGGCTGGACGACGACCGCGCGCCTCTTCTGGGGCTGGCACGCACACACGCCATGCGCATGTTCGCCGAGGCGCAGCCCCACGCGGGCTACGAGATGCTCCTGAGGCTTGCGCGGGAGAGGCCAGGTGAGCAGAATTGCAGAACGCACACGCACGCACACACACACACACACACACACACACACACACACACACACACACACACACACACACACACACACACACACACACACACACACACTCACTCACTCACTCACCACACACACCAACGGAACGCTGCCAAGGGGCTATAGCACTTTGTGTACACGAGCAACGTTGATGAGCACTTTGCCAGGGCAGGCTTCGACCCTGCGCGGATTGTCGAGTGCCACGGCTCGCTCTTTGTGCGTCTGCTGTGCGTGTGTGTCTGTTGCAGTGAGGAAGCCTCGTCGCACTGCTGCTCACTCGGCTTGTCTGCCCTCAGCGGCTGCAGTGCAGCCAGACCACCGAGCATGGGATCTGGAAGGCGCCTCCGCGGGCAGGGGCGTGGAGTACAGCCCCGTGACCTTCCGCTGCCCTGACAGACTCGATGCCGAGATGCAGGGCGCACAGGTGTGCGGATCTGGCACGCCCGAACGTTCTGTTGTTTGACGATATGCTCTGGAGACGGCGCGGACATCCAGGCAGCTGGAGCTGTTCCGCATCTGGAATGCCTGCGCTGCGCGGGCAAAGTGACGGTTCTCGAGATTGGCGTCGGGGTCGCGGTGCCCACCGTCTCCTCTCAGTGCGAGAAGGCCTACTTTGACTTTTACGGCGGCGGGTGCGGTATGGCGACACAGACACACAGACACACACACACACAGACACACACACACACACAGACACAGACACACAGACACACAGACAGACACACACACACACACACACACACACACACACACACAGGTGGCATATGTGCGGATCAACCCCCGGCCTGTGGCAAGCAGCAGCGTTGCAGCGGTGCCTGGCAAGTGCTTGACTGCCCTCGACGCCCTCACAGCACTCGCAGCTGCCCTCCAATGAATTGCGTCCATCTGTGCATGTGTGTGTGTGTATGTGAATAACACACATGGAATGGCGCTTTTAGCGCCGAAGATGTACTCATTTTCTTTCTCCATTGGCAGACAGGAATCGCTTTGTACATGGGACAGGGTAATATTTACGAAGGTGGTGGTGAGGGTGGCTCTCACCTTGGAGAAAACCGCATCAAGTGATGGAAAAGGCTACTCCCCGCCGCGCTGCTGCCCGGGTGGTGCACGTGGTGCGGGTGCTGTTGTGGGTGGTGCGGTGGTGGGAGTTGGGGTGGCGGCGGATAGTACGGCTGGGCAAGGTGCGTGGGCTGGCCGCTGCACGGCCGGAGGATAGACTGCAGGGAGCAATACGTAACTT
>JAXHOK010000017.1:0-5611 GCA_034519515.1 Arcicella sp. | reverse complement strand
AATACTTTAATTTCCTGATTATTAATGTTTTGTGATATTTCACAGGCTTCGCCCAAACCTACTATCCCTGTAACATTTAATGTTCCAGAACGATAGCCTCTTTCATGTCTTCCACCGTCTATTTGGGCAATTAGTTGAGCAGCTTCTGACTTTTTGTTAACAAACAAAGCCCCAATTCCTTTGGGAGCATACATTTTATGACCCGAAAAACTCATTAAATCTATATTATCTTGAATAACATCAACTTCAATTTTTCCAACTGCCTGAGTTGCATCCGTATGAAACAAAATGTTGTTTTCTCTTGCCAATTTTCCAATCGCCGAAATCGGTTGAATTGTACCAATTTCATTATTAGCGTACATCACCGAAATCAGAAAAGTGTCGGGACGGATTGCATTTTTAACTTGCTCGATGTTAATTAATCCATGAGAATCGGGTTTAATATAAGTGACCTCGCAGCCCCTTTTTTCCACATATTGACAAACATCCAAAACCGCTTTATGTTCGGTTTGGACGGTAATGATGTGTTTTTTTTTAGGATAAAACAATTCAAATAAACCTTTAATTGCCAAATTATTAGACTCTGTTGCTCCGCTTGTAAAAACTAGTTCTTTTGCCTCGCAATTTAGTAAATTAGCTACTTGGTTTCTGGCATTTTCAATAGCTTCTTGGGCTGTCCACCCATATAGGTGTGAGCGTGAAGAAGCATTACCATAGTTTTCAGAAAAGTAAGGTAACATTTTTTCTAAGACCTGTTTGTCAACGGGCGTGGTGGCATTATAATCAAGATATATTGGGAATTTCATAATCAAATATAAATAAAAAATGGGATAAACTTTCGCTTATCCCATTTTTCAAATCAGTAATTGTTGAAAGATTACTTTCCGCCAAACAAACCACCAAGAAGACCTCCTAAACCGCCACCGCCTTGTGCCTGCTGCTGTCCGCCACCACCCATAAACTTGCCTGCGATGTTCATGATGTCGTTCATGTCAACTTTACCATCAGCCATTACACCCATGATGTCGGTCATATTGAAAGAAGAATCTTGTGGATCGTTGGTTTTTGAAATCATTGAACCCATAACACCTGGAAGGACTTGCGAGACAATTCCTGCGGCTGCACCATTGCCCATACCAAATTTTTGCATCAAGCCACCAATTGCTTGTTGTGCAATACCAGCCACAATTGGATTCGACATTAAGCCAGCACCACCGTTACCAGCCTGTCCGCCCAATAAACCAGCTAAACCAGCCAATCCACCACCACCACCTTGTGCTTGTTGTTGCATTCCGCCTGTGATAGCTCCTAATATAGTCTGCATCGCCGAGTCGTTATGCTCATTTGGAATTGCAGGATTGTTTACGATAGCGTCTTGTGAGTTGTCTTGAATAAGACCCATTAATTGTTCTAACATGGTTTTTTCCGTTAAGAATGGTTATTTTTTAAATTTGATACAATTATAGATAGAATTTTCTAATTTCAAGAAAAAAATACCGTTTATTTCAAATTGCGTGCTTATGACAACCAAAATACCTGATGGGTCACTAAAAAACATTACTTTCTCGTTAAAAGAACAAATTGAAAATTTAATCGCTGATTTGATGTACCCATCGGAGACTGATGAAAAGATTGAATATTTTGAAATGGAGCTTTCCACGGCTCAAAAACTCTCAATGTCAGATTTTAGAATGTATAATGGTGTAAAACCCGAAGTAACCATTGCTGAAATGCATTTTGAAGATTTCTTTAAACCTTTAATTAAAGTTGAAGATTGGTTTGGAGAAGAGGAAAATAGATGGGCAGGAGATAGTTTAAAATTGAAAAATCTGCTTGCTGAAAATGTAAAGGATTTTCAAATTTTCAAGATTGGCTCTGCTGAAATGAATGTTTTTGTCTTTGGAAAAGCGGAGGAGTGTAAATGGGTTGGGTTGAAGACGAAAGTTGTTGAAACATGAGAAATAGCACACGGATGACACAGATGCTTCGCAACACGGATTTTAAAGGATTTTAATTTTAGAATCTATATGTTACTTCTTTATAAAATCTGTGTAAATCCGTGTTGCGAAGCATCTGTGTCATCCGTGTGCTAATTCATGATCACAAAAAAAGAGCGATTCGATTGAACCGCTCTAAATTTTCTATTTTACTTTCGCTACTACTGCTTTGAACGCCTCTGGGTGATTCATCGCTAAGTCCGCTAATACTTTTCTGTTTAACTCGATACCATTTGCATGAACTTTACCCATCAATGCTGAGTAAGATAATCCTTCCTGACGAGCGGCAGCATTGATACGCTGAATCCACAACGAACGGAAATCTCTTTTCTTAACTTTACGGTCACGGTAAGCA
The DNA here is from genome assembly GCA_034519515.1 of Arcicella sp. GTDB lineage: Bacteria > Bacteroidota > Bacteroidia > Cytophagales > Spirosomataceae > Arcicella. The sequence continues at coordinate 3,259 of JAXHOK010000017.1, read as the reverse complement.
TATTGAAGACCTTTTTCAATTTTGTTTTTGGCTACCGTCCAAACATTTTTACCTCTACCATAAAAACCTTTGGCTAATTTAAGCACTTTTTTACGTCTTGCTCTTGACGCTACGTGGTTGACGCTACGTGGCATAATTTTGTTTGTTTTTTGAAATTTGGCGGTTAAATTTTAACACTTAGAAAGCCAATTTTCTGGTTGAACAATAACTTTTCAGTTATCAGTTATTAGTTACCAGTAATCAGAAAAAATAGTAAATTAGATTTTCTATTTTAAAACTGTTTACTGTTAATTGCTTACTGTTCACTGTTTTACATTACTAACATTAACGTAACTCTGTCCATATCAGCAGATGATACTAAACCTGCGTGAACAAGATTACGCTTACGTTTTGTTGATTTTTTAGTTAGAATATGGCTATGATAAGCGTGCTTACGCTTGATTTTGCCAGTTCCTGTAACCTTAAAGCGTTTTTTTGCTCCAGATTTGGTTTTAATTTTTGGCATTCTGTTAAACGTTTAATTGTGAAAAATACTAATTTTTTGTAAAATAGAACGCAAAGGTACAAAAAAAAGCGATTGAATGTTAATTGTAAAAGGAAAAGTTGATTAAATACTGGTGGATATTTGTCGTAAATCTACTAACCCTCAAAACCTAACCCCTAAACTACAAGTATTCTTCAAAACGTTCGTAAAGTTCTGCAATATAACCTTTATTTCCATTCGGATTTTTAAGGCTCTTTGTAAATTCATACCAATATCCATCACCAACCGAAAGGAATTTTCCTACCGATTTAGGCTCATTTTTTGTGGCTTTTTCGGTAATAAACTCACCAACAAAAACATTAGTAACAATGTCACTGGCTTCCTCCCAGGAGAGGATTCTATTACGTTTTTGGTCATCCACGATAGTATTGCATTCAACCTTTCTATCAGTATAGTGCAAGATTAATTCTAATTCTGAAAACAGATTACGTTGCTCTATCTTCCTAAAAATCAACTTGAAAGGCATTTCTTTTCCGTAGGTTTCATAAGCCGCTTGCATTAACTCTTGCAACAAATATTCCCATCTATCCTGATTCTTTGGATTGCCGTAAACCTTTCCATCAATCGTTAATTCAAAGAAGTTTTGTTCTTCGTTTAAGGCTTTTTGATTCGGCTTTTCGGGCGTGTGTGAGAGAAGTTCCAAGATTGGTTTTTTCCAAGCATTTGAAATTTCTCCCGCCCAAGCTAAATCTTCTTCACCCGTGAAACCTTCTTCCAAAATTTCTTCATCTGATAATTCTTCACGGTACGTATAAGCAATGTCGAACATGGTACTGATGGCTTTTTCCTCAAAATTCATCGTCAAAATCACTTGATGCGAAAACGGTGGTGGCATAATATCTGCCGTCTCAAATTTGATTTGTACTTGTTTTATGTTGTTGGTTTGCATATTGGTAACACGGACAGTCTTGTCCGCCGAAAAATTAAAACTATATCACATTACGAATAGCCTTGTTCGTATAGAATTAAAGCTGTCACATCACGGACAGCCTTGTTCTTAAATAATTGAAACTATATCAGTACGGACAAGGCTATCCGTGTTGCAAATTTAAGGTTTTTAAGGTTGCCTTTTTATCAATTTTACCCGTAGGCGTTTCTAAAAATTTTGTTATGGTAAAAATTTGTTTCGGTATTTCATATTTTGATAAACTTTTCTTGGCTTCGTATAGTACATTTTCATTTAAAGAATTTTGGGTTTCTACGACTAAAATTAATTTCTGTCCAAATGTTAAGTCATTGATTCCGAAAGTGAAAAATCTACTACCAATGATAATTTTTTCAAATACTTTTTCTACTTTTTCTAACTGAATTTTCACACCTCCGCTATTGATAATATTGTCAAATCTGCCAATTAATTGAAATTCATTATCACTGATAATCTCAACTATGTCATTGGTTTGAATCAGCTCGTTATTACTGGCTTCGGCAATAATATTTAGGCAATTTCTTTCATCAAGTCCAATTTTTACGCCTTCTAAAACTTGAAAATTAGTATTTCGATTTGCTCCATTCAAACGCCTTATGGCAATGTGTGAAACAGTTTCTGTCATGCCGTAGGTGCTATAAACGGGTACTTCTAATTGTTGAATTTCGTTCTCCAAAAACTCGTTTACAGCCGCTCCGCCTACGATTATAGCTTTCATACTGTTTAGTTTTTCTATTTGATTTTCATTTTTAAGCATCTTTTGTATTTGCAAAGGCACGAAAGCGGCAAAATCAAATTTTTGGTTTTCCAGATTTTCCAAAGGATTACTGTTTGGTTCAATTATCGTCAATTCTAAACCTAAAACCATTCCCCTCACCAACATCATTATGCCCGCAATGTATTCAATATTTAAACAAACCAATGCTTTATTGGTAGGATTCAAATTAAAGGTCTTACCCGTTAATTTTGCACTGGCTTCCATCTGAAAACGAGTTAAATTAATCGGTTTGGGTTCACCCGTTGAACCAGAGGTTTTTAGCGTAAACTCTTTTTGTCCCGAGAGCCATTTTTTGCAAAAATTAACCACTTTCTGTTCGTATTCAGAATTGGGGGAGGGGATATTTTTAAAATTTTCTATCTGCATAATTTTATTTACAAAAAAACACTCAAAGAAAACACCTAAATCGGTATTTTCCATGAGTGTGTAAGTTGGGGTAGGGTTATTTAGGAAACTCTTAGTGTATTTTTTGTGGAGTCGAAAGTTGTCTTAAAAGATTTTAGTGGGGCAGTTGCGGGTTGTTTTTTCACACTACCATCGGCATTAAACTCAGATGAGTGATTTGAACAAAGAAAAATATTGCTGTCTGCCACAAAATCAACCGTTGTCCCTGCGTGTGTACAGGCTTTCGCCAAAGCTAAAAAATCGCCCGTTTTGGTTCGGGCAACGATGATGTCCCCTGAAATTAAGGCTTTTCCATTTGTTTTGAGGTCTGAAAAAGTACTGCTATTCAAGTCAAGCGTAAAATCAATTGTTCCCGTAGTAATGGAGTTATTCCCAGTCAAACCGCTAACTGTTGTTGTACCTCCGCCAGTGGGAGGTGTAGTGGGTGGTGTAACGGCAGGGGTGGGACTACTCTCTTTTGAGCATCCCGACAAGCAATTTTGCAGAATTACTGCCCCAACGCTGATTCCTACTAAATTTAAAAATTCTTTGCGTTCCATTTTTTAGAGTTTTTTGTTGATGAAGTATAATTCAGGCATCTGAAATTTAACAAGCAATACGTAACTTC
>JAXHOK010000014.1:0-47496 GCA_034519515.1 Arcicella sp. | reverse complement strand
AATATTGCCTATACAACAATTCTCTCAAACAACGATATGTTATGTACATGTATCATATAAATAATAAAAAGATTAAAGCGAATTCTTTCTTGATAAATAGGTCAATTCATGAAGATTCATGCCTTGTGCCATCGCATTTCTGCCGTCCACTGTAATTAATAGTAAATTATCATCATTCGTTATGCAAGCACAAGTGCGGGGATGGCGGTTATTATTAAACGCATTTACTCTTAATTCTTGCTCTTCGTTGTCATAAATCAACAAAGGACCAGTCACTAAAATACTTGATTGAGGCAAAGATTTCTCCCAATAATATTTTCCACCACCTTTTACAATCTGAACTTTATTATCATCCACTGTAATGGCAGATAAACTATGCTCGGGCACTTCTTTGTTGGGCGAATAGGAAGCTGAATCCAAAATTCTTCTATCTATCTTAATAAAATCAACAGCCCCCCCCCTCTTAGTATTGAAAAAACCGCCATTCACCGCTACCAGAGCATTATTCTCCATCGCTAATAAACTCGTAGATTTGAGTTTACGCAAATTATCACCCTCGGAAATCTGAAAATCTGCCGAACCAAAAGTAAATAGAAGGCTTTTATTATTAATTTTTGTTTGGAGAATATTGATGTACTGATTTGAAGCAAACAATTCACGTTGATTGAAGTGATAGGATTTCCATAGTAAGCCATTTCCCAAATCAACAGTATTCCATCTGACATAGTGAAGCATCAGTGAATCGGCGTAATTCTGGGCATTCGTTACAAATGAAAACAGTGTAAGGCAATATGCAGTTAGGAAAAACCGCTCCATAATTTTATAGGCAAAATGTTGATTATTACGAAGATAACGAAAAAAGTATATGAATTAGTTTGATTATTTATTCATTTAGTAAACGGTATTTTGCCAATTTGTAGGGAAGTCTTCGTTTTAAACGAAGACTTCCCTATTTTACAAAAAAAATAAACGTAATTTTGAGTTAAATATTTCTATGAGAATCATGAGTATAAATTCACTCATTCACTCACTCACTCATTCACCAAATCAACATTTGAAAGACGTAAGAGCAAAAAAGAGTTTGGGACAGCATTTTCTTCGGGATTTGGATGCTGCTAAAAAAATAGCCGATTTAATGTCAGGTCATGGCGACTATACGCAAGTTTTGGAAATTGGTCCAGGGATGGGCGTTTTAACTCAGTTTCTATTACAACATACTGAATATCAGACTGATGTAGTAGAATTAGACAAAGAATCTGTTGAATATCTCAATACTTATTATCCACAATTACGAGGAAAAATTCATTCTGCCGATTTCTTACACCTTAATTTAGCTCAATTTTTTGGCGGTAAAAAATTCGGAATTGTGGGTAATTTCCCCTACAATATTTCTTCACAAATACTATTTAAAGTCTTGGATTACAAAGACTTAGTACCCGAAATTGCAGGAATGTTTCAGAAGGAAGTAGCGGTCAGAATTGCCTCAAAACCTGGCAATAAAGACTACGGAATTCTGAGCGTACTTTTACAGGCTTTTTATGATATAGAATACTGTTTTTCACTCGGACCAGAAGTATTTTCGCCCCCACCAAAAGTAAATTCTGGCGTAATTCGTTTGAAAAGAAACAACGTAACCGATTTGGGCGTATCGGAAAGCATATTCAAATCAGTAGTAAAAATGGGATTTAATCAGCGAAGAAAAACGCTAAGGAATGCCTTAAAAGCCCTACAATTACCCGAAAATGAATACATGAACAAAAGGGCTGAGCAATTGGGCGTAGCTGAATTTATTGAATTGGCGAAGATGGCAACCGAGGTTAATATTGTAGATAAACAAATACCAAAATGAAATCAAAAAGCCTCTTGAATCAGATTCAAGAGGCTTTTTGATTTATGAAGTAATCTAAATAATATTTTTATTGCGATTTTACAATTGGTTAATAATCTAATCCCTATTTACTTCGCTTTCTTTTTCAAAAGGTATTCCCCAATGTTAAAACTAACTCCATCCATCACCTCAATATCCTTATTCCAATTAGAAATCTGCCAATCTTTATCGGGCGTGGCAACGGTTACTTTTTGGGCTTTGGTAGTTATCCAAATGACCTTTTCAACGCCAAAATCCAATAATTTTTGAGTCTTTTTATAGATATATCCCTCTTCTCCCAAATCTTCAACATCGGCTGAAATATCAACTTCAATCGCAATTTTTGGAGGAACGTCAGCATATTTTTCATCGAACTCTTCTCCAACAATTTGTTCGGGGGTAAATATTAAAATATCTCCCGCTAAATTATTGCCATTATCCAAATGAATACCCGCCTCACTTGATAAAATAGTAAATTGTTCCTCATCAAAATTTTTGAATAAAATTCGTAATAAATACGAAACAATTAAACTTTGTAATTTACTTGACCCCATAATTTCTGAATAAGTTTTCTTGCCTGCCAACACCTCTTTGTATCCTTTATAGAATATGGGGTTCCCGTCCATCACTTCGTAAACGAGTCGGTCTGGAATTTTGGCAATCGGAATTCTTTTCTTCCGTATGGGTTCTCTAAAAGCTACCATTTTTAGTAAAATATTGTTTAATTTATTGATAATCAATTATTTGCAAAGCGGAGCTAATCTCAAATTTGCCATGACTTTCTCCAAAATCTAATCTCTGTTTTGAGTTTTGAGTTTACTATGACTATATCCATAAGAAAAATAAATCACCAGACCAATCGCTAACCAAATCAAGAAAATCAACCAGTTGGTTATACCTAATTCAGTCATTAAATAAAGGTTTGTCAAAATACCCAAAACAGGTAACATCGAAAACTTCATACTCAACGCCATAACTGCCAAACTCGCCCAAACCAACCAAAAGACCGCCAAAAGTGGTTTTGCTTGAATTCCACTAATAAATGTGCCATCATAAAAAGCATATCCAAGCGATAAAATCAATAAAATCCCAACGATATATTGACCATTCAGATAGGGAATTTTGAACTTTGCATCCTTAGAAAGTCCTTTGTGGTCAAGGTATAAAACACCTCCACAAACCACAATAAAGGCAAAAAACGTTCCTACACTGGTTAAATCTGCTACAAAACCCATATCCAAAAACATAGAAGGAATCGCTACCAACAAACCCGTAATAATCGTAGAAAAACTGGGAGTTTTAAATTTTGGATGAATCTTAGAAAACCGCTCCCAAAGCAATCCATCACGACTCATCGACATCCAAATTCGGGGTTGTCCCATCTGATAAACCAACAAGGCACTCGTGATGGCAACCACCGCTGAAACTGAAATAACCCCCGCCACAAAATCCAAATTCACTTTCTGAAAAACATACGCCAGAGGGTCATCCACTTTTAGTTCGGTATAATTAACCATTCCAGTTAAAACCAATGTAATCATCACGTACAAAACTGCACAAATCACCAAGCAATAAATCATGGCACGGGGCAAATCTCGTTGCGGATTTTTACATTCCTCCGCCATCGTAGATATAGAATCAAAGCCAATAAAAGCAAAAAATACCAATGCAACGCCCTTCAAAACGCCCGTTGAGCCGTTTGGTGCGAAGGGAGTCCAATTATCAGGTTTTACATAAAACGCTCCCACCCCAATTACCAACAGAATAACCGCCAGTTTCAGAGCCACCAAAAAATTACTCACATTGCGAGACTCCTTGATGCCAACATACACCAACGCCGTAACCAACATCGTGATAACACCCGCAGGCAAATCAATCAGAAAATGAAAACCGCCAATCAACGGAGCGTTTGCATAAGCCTGTGCTGCTGCAATATCTCCTCCTACTAATTTTTCGGTTTGTCCCAAAACAAAGGCTCTGTGGGCTGTTCCGTAGTCAAAAGTTAGAAAATTAGGAAAATTTATGCCAAATCCCCTCAACATCGAAACAAAATATTCCGACCACGAAATCGCCACCACCATGTTAGAAACGGCATATTCCAAAATCAAAGCCCAACCAATAACCCAAGCAAAGATTTCCCCGAACGATACATATCCATACGTATAAGCACTCCCCGAAACAGGCACCATTGAAGCGAATTGGGCATAGCAAAGTGCCGTGAAAACGCAAGCAATCGAAACGAAAAGGAACAGTAAAGTAACGGCAGGACCACCATCAAAACTGGCTCGCCCGATGGTACTAAATATTCCAGCACCGATAATGGCAGCAATACCAAACGAAGTCAAGTCTCTCACTCCCAGAACTTTATTAAGCCCAGAGCCGTGAGACTCTTCGGTTTGCTTTAAAATGGTTGAAATAGATTTACGTCTGAAAATAGAGTTTTCTGGCATTTGGTTTGTTATTTGTGATGGGAAGAATAATGAGTAGTGAGTAATGAGCAGTAAGTGAGAAGCAGTAAGTATTGAGTATTAATTGAAAACTCAACAACTATTCTACAGTAACTAATCACAAACTACCAATCACAAATCACGACTTTCAAAGATAGTCAAATTCTCTAAAAAATCGAAAATATAGCGAATAGATTAGTTTTCAAATTTTTCAAATTAACTTTGTTTGTCACCGCTAAAAAATCAAAAATGAATCAAACAGCCGTAGTTATTTTAAACTACAACGGTCGAAAGCATCTGACCGATTTCTTACCCTCCGTTATCAATCATTCCCCTGATGTAACTATTTATGTGGCAGACAACGCCTCAACCGATGATTCACTGGCTGTTTTAAGATATAATTTTCCTTCCGTAAAAATCATTAAACTCTTTAAAAACCACGGTTTTGCCCAAGGATATAATGAAGCCTTGGAGCAAATAAAAGACCAATTTCAATATTACATCCTCCTCAATTCAGACGTAGAAGTTACTCCAAATTGGATTCAACCCGTCATTTCTTTAATGGAATCCAATCCTAATATATCGGCTTGCCAACCAAAAGTACTTTCATATCACAAAAAAACTCATTTTGAATATGCAGGAGCGGCAGGCGGTTTCATCGACCGCTTAGGTTACCCGTTTTGCAGAGGAAGAATTTTTCTTTCCATTGAGGAAGATTCGGGGCAATATGACAATACCCATGAAGTTTTTTGGGCAACGGGTGCGTGTATGTTCGTTAGGGCAGATATATATCATAATCTGGAAGGATTTGATGGTGATTTCTTTGCCCACATGGAAGAAATAGATTTATGTTGGCGAATGAAACACGCCGGTTACCAAGTATTTGCCAGCGGAGAATCAACCGTTTATCACGTAGGTGGAGGCACATTGCACAAATCTAATCCTTATAAAACTTTCTTGAATTTCAGAAATGGGTTGGTAATGTTATACAAAAATCATCCCGATAAAAACCTATATCGAACTCTATTAACCAGACTAATTTTAGACGGTATTGCAGGAGTAAAATTCCTACTGTTCGATTCTTGGGAAGACTGTTGGGCAGTGGCCAGAGCCCATTTTAACTTTTACGCCCATTTTTATACATGGCACAAAAAGCGAATGAAAATACAGAAGAAAAACAACTTGGGGCAAATATCTATTAAAAATGTCGTTTGGCAACACTTTATAAAAGGGAAAGAAAGATTTGAGGAAATGTTTTAAAAATCCCAAACGGTAGGATTGTTCCTCTGACGAAGATAACGGCTAATGTTCATCCAAAAAGCAAGCACCAAATAGATAATAATTGGAGAACCAACTGTTATAAAAGAGAGATACACAAAATAAAGACGAATGCTGGCAGTAGAAATACCAAATTTCTCTCCCAATCGAGTGCAAACGCCAAAAACGTGATGTTCTACAAAATATTTTAAGCGTATCATAACTAAAAGATTTAAATGTTTCGAGCTTACAAAATTACAAAAAATCAAAAGTAGTTCAAAATCAAACACATTATGATTTTACCAAATATAAACCTTTTTTGACTAAATTTGTTAGAAAAACACAAAAAAATAATAAGTAAATACTACTAATTAATTAATTTTGTAGAAAAATAATCATAAAACTCTTGGAATGAATGAAATAATGATTACATTTGACAGTCATTAGTTCAAAAACAAGTTATTATTACCAAGTAGTCCCGTTTTCAAGAGTACGTTTTCCTCAGAATCCCTCCTCATTGACAATTAAAACTCCCCAAGTATAAATTCCCTTAATTTTGAGCTTTTGGTTCATTTCAAGCAACGGTTTCGTTGTCAATTGAAATGATTTTTTCACATTTTTTTTATTATTATCATGCAAACAGGCACAGTAAAATTTTTTAATGAGAGTAAAGGTTTCGGATTTATCGTTGATGATCAGTCTGGACAAGAGATTTTTGTACACGTAACGGCATTGGGCGGAACACACATTCGTGAGAATGACAAAGTTTCTTTCGACGTTGTTGAAGGCAAGAGAGGTTTGAACGCAGAAAACGTTAGCAAAATGTAAGATTTGTCTTCGGACGATTCTTTAATTTGTATGTTTATATAGTGGATTTGAGTAAATCGGATTCAAATAGCGTTTTATTTATTTCGATTTACCTCGAAAACAGAGAGCCACAAGGCTATGTTTGTTCAATGGGAATCTAACCCAATTTTAAATTAGAGCCGAAATTCAGGATTGGTCAATTTAGCAAACACCAAATTGACCAATTTCTAAAATTTCAACAAATCATTTCTTTAATTTTTTATTAATTATTATTTTTTATGCAAACTGGTAAAGTTAAATTTTTCAACGAGTCAAAAGGTTTTGGATTTATCGTTGATGACAACACAGGAGAAGAAGTTTTTGTACACGTAACAGGTTTGAACGGATTAACTATCCGTGAAAATGACGAAGTTTCTTTCGAAGTACAAGAAGGAAAGCGTGGCTTAAACGCTGTAAATGTAAAGAAAGCATAGTCTGACTTTTCATTATAATTCATTAAAAAAGCTCAATCATTCATTTGATTGAGCTTTTTTAATGACCAATTGGCCCGCTGATGACTCAGATACTTCGTAACGCTGATTTTCACTGATTTTTTAATTACTAATTTTATTTTTGTTCTCGGAGTACCTAAATTGAACTGATAGTTGTTTAGCTTTTACCAAAGTAATCTAACTCAATTAAAAATTAATCATTTTTTAAAATCTGCGAAAATCTGCGTTGCAAAGCATCTGCGTAATCAGCACGGTCCGATTTCTATGATTCATGCAAATGCTTTTGTATAATTTTCGTTATATTTTTCTCTTCGAGAAATACAGGCAAAAATACGATGGACTAACTTGTTACAAACGTTATTAATAACGAGCATTTCATTTTTACCTTCACTAACTTTACGTTGATAGTATTCTTTGATTTCTTGGCAGTGTTGGATAGCAGACATTGCTCCATTATGGAACAAAGCCTTGACTTTTTTATTAGCTTTATTACTGACTTTGGACTTGCCTTTGTATTTACCTGACGAATGTTCAAAGGGAGCAAAACCGCTGAAACAAGCATATTTTTTAGGGTCAGTAATGTCTTTAAATTCATTGGTCGTAATCAATACTTCGGTGGCGATGACGGGACCAATTCCTTTAACTGAATCAACAATATCGAAGAGTTCTTTAAGAATTGAATCTTGATCAATGAGCTCTTTAATTTTTTTATCAACCGATTTTAAATCTTCTTTCAAAGCATCCATAGATGATTTACAAAGTGCTGTTTCAGAATTTAACATTTTCTTGTCCACTAATTTTTTGGCATCCGAAAGCGGTGTTTTGAGGACTTTGATGGTTTTGACCAATCTGTCTCTAAGTGCTGTTAAACGGTCTAACTGGACAATTACAGGACGTTTGGGTGTCCACAACTTGACATCTTCACGGTTTTTATAAGCATAAAGTCCAATTTTTTGTGAGTCAATTTTGTCATTTTTTTCACGAGAAACGCCCATACTTGCCTTTATTTGAGTTGCTTGTTCAAGCCAAATGTCAGCGTGTTTATTAGGTAAATAGTTGAGCAATGGGTTATTATAGATACCAGTATGCTCCATGCAAAAAAGACTATTTTCAAACGAAAAAGTTTTGTTTTGTTTCTTAGCTTGTTTGATAAACTGGTCAATACCCCGTTTATCATTTGTTACTTGAAGATGAAACTGAACAACATTATTAGCAATTAAAGCAAAATCTAAGGTCTCTTTTGAGACATCAATACCAACAAAAAATGCGTAATTTTTCATGATTTTAAGTATTAAATTTCGTAAAATTGTAAAACCAGAAAAGCTATTTACATTCATTACTCTTGCATGGGTCTTTCCCAAATTTCTATATGAATTTAGTCAATAGTAACCCGTGGAGCTTTGAATCGGACCATGAGTCTTGAACTCAGCCGCTGACGGTAAAGCACTCTCCACGGGTTCTGGTTTCCCCTCATTTTGAGGAATTTCCCAAGTTACAAAATCTTGGAAAAATTTAATACACAAATCTAAGAGCCGTTGCGGTGCCATTATCAACTATTCAAACCACTTCATCACTTCATCCTTGGTAGGAATCGAAATATCTAATTTCAATTTCTTTCTCATACCTCCCAAATCATTGAAAACTTTGTTTGGATTGGCTTCTTTCAAGGCTGAAATGGTCGTAAATCCCATTTTTTGTAAAACTGGAATCCATGACGTTGGTACTCCAATTGCTTCATAATCTGCATCAGTTGCCATTTCAATTTTCTTTTCTGGACGCATCTGTGGGAAGAAAAGTACTTCTTGAATGGAGGTTTGATTAGTCATCAACATCGTCAAGCGGTCAATTCCAATTCCGATTCCTGCCGTTGGGGGCATTCCGTATTCTAATGAACGCAAAAAATCTTCGTCCATTACCATCGCTTCATCATCGCCACGTTCTGCAAGTTTCAACTGTTCCTCAAAACGCTCACGTTGGTCGATTGGGTCATTTAATTCTGAATACGCATTAGCGATTTCTTTACCATTTACAAATAATTCAAAACGTTCTACCAAACCTGGCTTGCTACGATGCTTCTTCGTCAAAGGTGACATTTCAACGGGATAATCAATAATGAAAGTAGGCTGAATTAAGTTTCCTTCCACTTTTTCGCCAAAAACTTCATCAATCAATTTGCCAGTTCCCATCGTGGCATCCACTTCAATGCCCCACGATTTGCAATGTCCACGAAGGGTTTCTTCGTCCATGCCTTCCACATTTACACCCGTATATTTTTCGATTGCTCCCGCAATGGTCAAGCGGGTGAAAGGTCCCGCAAATTCGATTTCATTTTCCCCAACTTTTACGAGCGTTTGTCCGTTGGTGGCGATGGCTACTTTTTCGAAAATCTGCTCGGTGATTTCCATCATCCAATTATAATCTTTGTAGGCTACGTAAAATTCCAAAGACGTAAATTCTGGATTATGAGTTCTGTCCATTCCTTCGTTACGGAACATTTTTCCGAACTCATAAACACCTTCAAAACCACCCACAATTAGTCTTTTCAAATATAATTCATTGGCAATCCGCATATACAAGGGCATATCCAACGAATTATGATGCGTTTTGAACGGACGAGCCGATGCTCCGCCGTGAATGGGTTGAAGAATTGGTGTTTCAACTTCCAACCAACCTTTTGAGTCGAACATCGAACGCATAGTGGTGATAATTCTTGAACGTTTCAAGAAAATATCCTTTACTTCGGGGTTCACAATCAAATCCACGTATCGCTGACGATAACGCATTTCTGGGTCAGTAAATCCGTCATAAATATTGCCTTCTTCGTCTCTTTTTACTACGGGAAGTGGCTTCAAAGATTTATTCAAAATCTTGAATTCTGTAACGTGGATAGAGATTTCACCTACTTGAGTCGTGAAAACATAGCCTCTAATTCCAATAATATCCCCAATATCTAACAGTTTTTTGAAAACGATATTATAAAGGGTTTTGTCTTCATCGGGACATAAATCATCACGGCGGAAATATACTTGAATACGTCCCGTAGAATCCTGCAATTCAGCAAAAGAGGCACTTCCCATGATGCGGAAAGACATCAAACGCCCTGCAATGGACACCGATTTATAGTCTATTTTATTATTATCGTAGTTCTGTAAAATGTCGGCAGCCGTAACGTTTACGTCAAACATTTCGGCAGGATATGGGTCAATACCCATTTTCATCAATTCTTCACGCTTTTGTCGGCGAAGTAACTCTTGTTCAGATAATTGTATCATTCTTTTCGTTTTTGAGCGGTGAGGTTTGAGCAGTGGGCGGTGAGTAAAAAAGGGAAATCTCGTGGCTCATGGCTTATTGCTCATAGCTTTTATTTATTTACAAAATTATAAATAAATCATGGAAAGTAGTGCCCGAAGTCCAAAAACCTTGTACTTTTTTGAGTTTTTATACTTAGAAAAAGTGAAAGGAAAGGCTTGTGTTGAGTGGATTAAAAAGATTGCTAAATTGTAATTACATAGTATGATATGTAGCATTCGAGTTTTTTTTAGTGTTGATTACTGGACGCTTACATCTGTAATAATCTTTTTCATTCAAAACAAAATTAATCATGGAAGCAACATTACAACAAGCATTGCAAGTCTTTTATGACAATAATAATTTTGGCGAAGATGGCGGAATCAAAGAGGATTGGGTTTGGATAAAATTTGGGGTTTTCTCCTTTCCATTACCAAATTTTGAGCAGAGAAAAAAGAACGTTTGGCGACACGATGCTAACCATATTTTATTGGGCTATGATACTTCGTGGAAAGGTGAAGCGGCGGTGTCAGCTTGGGAAATTGGTTCGGGTGGTTGGGGGAAATTTTGGGTTGCTTGGGGACTTACGCTTTGGGCATTGGGTGTGGGAGTGATTTTCTTTCCAAAATCAACGCATCAGGCTTTTATGAGGGGAAGGAATACATTGAGTCCTTATCTTTTGGGCATTGAAAAAGATAAGATTTTAGCTACGAATATTTCTCAATTGAAAGATGACTTTAAATTTAATGATAACGAATATCAGGTGAAAAGTGATGATAACAAAGCCTATTTTACATGGAGTGTGGTTTCGGTTATTTGGTTTTTGTTTCCATTTGTCATCAGCTTGTATATTCTATATCTTTTGTTCAGTCTTTTTTAGATTTTCTTTTCAAATCATTAATTTCAAAACGATGAATACAACACTTGCTCAGCAATTAGATTTCTTTTATGAAAAACACGGATATGGAGAAGAAGGAGGCATAAATAATGATTGGATTTGGTTGAAATTCAGGTATTTCTCTTTGCCAATTCCAAACTTGAAGGGCAGGCGAGAGAACGTCTGGAGACACGATATGCTTCATATTCTCCTGGATTATGATACTTCGTGGCGTGGGGAAGCAAAAGTGGCTGGTTGGGTGATGGGTTCGGGCGGTTGGGGAAATTTTTATGTGGCTTGGTTATTTGCCTTATCCATGTTCAGTGTCGGAATGATTTTTTTTCCGCTTGCCACCTTCCAAGGATTTGTCCGAGGGCGACATTCACGAAGCCCTTATTTGTTAGGAATCCAAAAATCAACGCTTTTTCAAGGTTCAATCAATGATTTAAAAAGAGAATTTTTATTTGATAAAAGCGATTTCAAAACAACGTCAAAAGATATAGCTATTTTTGGACGATGGATTTTAGTTGTATTCGTTTGGATTAGTTTACCCATATTGGCATTCTTCCTATTTTTTTATCTTTTAAATAATATTTTATAAATTATGCTATCATTCTGGTATTACTTTCGACTAACAATTGTGGACTAATTAAATCCTCCAAAGTCACACGTAAAACTACCTGTTTTTGAAAAATGAGTAAAACTACGCTAAAATAAGAAGTTCTGATATATTTACTTTGTGTCATTAAAATCGATTAATAAACAACCCTTCCCTTCTTATCTCTAATAAAAATGAACACAGCAACATTACAGAGTTATGCTTACTCAACCGACAATTTTAGTAAAAATTATCAGCCCGTTCTCTTGACGGATCGAAAGAAAAAACAAATTATCATTCGGGACGTTGTGATGCTGGAAGGCGATGGCAATTATACTTATTTCCACTTGAAATGCGGAAAGAAAATTCTGCTCTCAAGAACGATGAAGGAATATTGCGAATTATTTGAGCAGAATGATTTTGTGAGAGTTACGAAATCTTATCTCATCAATCTAAACTACTTGAAAGGAGTCGAGAAATTGGGTGAATTGACCGTAATTATGCAGTCAGGACAACGAATTGAGATTTCGAGAAGACGAAAAAGCCTGTTCAATCAGAATTTTAAGGCTTTTAAACAAAGAAAATGAATGTAACGAAAACACACGTAAAGGGTTTGCACTGAGTAAGTCCTGTGATACGTTAAAGATAAACTATTTTAGTGGTTAGGTGAATAACATACAGCTTCCTGAATTTTTCGGGAGGCTGTTTTTTTAGCATCGCACAAAAAAATTGGCACAACTTTTCACAAAGTCATGCCAATTTTTTGGAGGGTATATTTTTAAAAAAGTTTCAATCCCAAGGTTACTTGCCACAAATTACCTTTTTGTGAAAAATTAACTTTATTTGTCAGATCTACAACTGTTACTTCCGAAAGACTACCTTCGTATCTTACGTCCACAGAAAGTGAGCCAACATCAATCCCTCCTCCTACTTGATACCCGTAAGCTGCATTTTTGAAGGAATCTCCAACATTACTTGAATAAGTTTTCAATTCTTCACTTGTTGCATCCGATGAAAGTTTAAACGAGGCCATAGGACCTCCGTTAATCCGTATTGGGCCAAATTTATAACCAATCAGCAAAGGAACGTCCAAATTCGTATAATCAATCGCAATGGTCTTCTCGCTGGAACCATTAGACGGAAGAATATTCAAACTTCCTCCTTTTGCTGAAAAAATCAACTCGGGTTGAAGAAATAATTTTGACCCAATTCGAGCATAAATTCCACCAGCATACCCAAGTTTTGTATCTAAACTTTGCTTCCACAGTTCGCTAACTGATTGACTTTTAAAATCCGTTTTGAGCTGGGCTAAATTAACGCCACCTTTGATTCCGATTGTAAATTGGGCTTGGCTCTCGTTTGATTTTCCTATCAATAAAATAGCTAAAAGAATAAACAGCTGTTTTTTCATGTCGTAAAGATTTTTTAATGTACTTTTCAACATAACGACAAAAAAGGGTGTTTATTCAGTTTAAGGTGAAATATTGAGCGAACGGTATGAAAAAGTCGTAAGTTATAAAAGCTCTATCTTTCATAACTCACGACTCTTTACTTACGACTTCACTTTCCACTTACGACTTTTCTAAACATTCATCTCGCCTACCATTTCCTCTGGCTTCACCCATTGGTCAAATTCTTCGGCAGTTACATATCCCAAAGCAATGGCGGTTTCTTTTAAGGTTGAACCGTTTTTGTGAGCAGTTTGAGCAATTTCGGCAGATTTGTAATAGCCAATTTTAGTATTCAAAGCCGTTACCAACATCAAAGAATTATTGACGTGCTTTTTGATATTTTCATGCAATGGCATAATTCCCTCGGCACATTTATCATTAAATGCCACACAAACATCGCCAATTAAACGGGCAGAATGGAGGAAATTATACGCCATCATGGGTTTAAAAACGTTAAGTTCAAAATGCCCCATCGAACCGCCGATACCGATTGCTACGTCATTGCCCATCACCTGTGCCGATACCATCGTCATAGCTTCACACTGCGTAGGATTAACTTTTCCTGGCATAATTGATGACCCTGGCTCATTGTCTGGAATATAAATTTCACCAATGCCCGAGCGTGGTCCTGATGATAACATTCTAATATCATTTCCAATCTTCATCATACTTACCGCAACAGTTTTCAATGCTCCGTGAGCCTCAACGATGGCATCGTGAGCCGCCAAAGCCTCAAATTTATTTTCAGCCGTAATGAAAGGAAGACCCGTCAAAGTGGCAATATGCTTTGCTACGTTCTCTGAATAACCTTTTGGTGTGTTGATTCCTGTACCGACTGCCGTTCCACCGAGTGCTAATTCCGAAAGGTGAGCGAGGGTATTGTTAATGGCACGAAGCCCGTGGTCAAGTTGAGAAACATATCCCGAAAACTCTTGTCCGAGTGTCAAAGGTGTTGCATCCATAAAGTGAGTACGACCAATTTTTACAACATCCTTAAACTGCTTTGCCTTCGAATCCAGCGTATTTCTCAATTTTGTAATCCCTGGAATGGTTACTTCCATCAAAATTTTATAAGCCGCAATGTGCATGGCTGTTGGAAAAGTATCATTTGATGATTGCGATTTATTGACATCGTCGTTTGGATGAACGTATTTGCTTTCGTCCATCAGGCTACCACCTTGAATCACATGGGCTCGGTAGGCAATTACTTCATTACAATTCATGTTGGACTGTGTGCCTGAACCTGTTTGCCAAACCACCAACGGAAATTGGTCATCTAATTTCCCTACCAAAATCTCGTCACAGACATCACTGATGAGGTTTTTCTTATCCTCCGCCAAAATACCCGCCTCAAAATTGGTGATGGCAGCGGCTTTTTTTAGATAGGCAAATGCTTTGATAATCTCCTTAGGCATCTTATTGATGTCTTGGGCGATTGGAAAATTCATGATTGAGCGTTGAGTTTGGGCTCCCCAATACACATTGGCAGGCACATCCACCTTGCCCATAGTATCTTTTTCTATTCTGTATTCCATTTTTTTAAAATTTAGATAAACAAAGATAATTACGGAAAAATTAAAGACGATGAAATGGAAATAATTCCTTGTAAAAAAGAGTAATTTTGAAGGACATTATAGAAGAATCTACCTAATTTTGACAAGGCAACTATTTGAAAACAAAAAAGAGTATAAGCCATATAGCCCATACCCTTTCAATGAAAACCTTTCAAAACACAAATTTTAAAACTTAGATTTTATTCTGTATAAAAACTAAAGTCCTACCCTCTATTTAATATAATAAAAATGATTAATAGTTGTACAAATTTATGCAATCTTTTTTGTATTTTGCAAGTGTTATTGCAAATATTTGCAAAATAATATTTCAATTTTACCAAAATCAATCATAATGCTTAAAGAGGAAAGACAGCAGGTCATTTTAGAGAAATTAGGAACAGATAAGAAAGTTACCTTAGTAGATTTAGGGCAGATTTTGAGCGTTTCTTACGACAGTGTCAGAAGGGATATTATTGAGCTGGAAGACAAAGGATTATTGAAAAAAGTACACGGGGGAGCAATCGCTAATTCATACCTTTCGATGAAGCCAAGTCGTGGGTTGGGCATTGTAAATACTGAGTTTGTAACGATCGCTAAGAAGGCATTGAGATTGATTGAGAATAATAAAATCATCCTGATGGATGGCGGCACAACAAACTTCTATATTGCTGAGCAAATCCCTAAGAATCTGGAAGTTACTGTCATAACGAACAATCCTCATTTGGCAATGGCGTTGGGTGAACACCCAAAAGTAGAGGTTATTTTATTGGGGGGGTCGTTCTATAAAAGATACCAAATCACGCTGGGAAGTAAAACTATTCAAGACTTAGAATACATCCATGCTGATCTTTATTTTATGGGAATAAACAGTATTAGCATAGAATCTGGCTTGGCAATTCGCCACTACGAAGAGTCTATTCTGAAGCAAAAAATGATGGAGATTTCCCGTAAAACGGTTACCTGCGTTTTGGAGGAAAAAATTAACCGCAAAGAGAATTACAAAGTATGTAATTTTACTGATTTAGACTACTTAATTACCAGTCTGAACCCAACAGATGAAATCTTGAAACCATTTAAAAACAAAAGAGTTGAAGTTTTGTAAGATTGCAATACTTTGCAAACAGAAAAAGCGTAGAATAATTCTACGCTTTTTCTGTTATTGGCTTAATATTACGCTAAAACATCAGTAAAAGACTGGCTGCCAACATCCCTGCACCCATGAAGTAAAATACCGATGGTTTGATACCTGGTATGCTACTATCACCCAATGCTGAATCATACGGATTTTCGGGATTGTAGCGAACTGGAATTTTTTGTCCTACCTCGCTCAAAACGGGCATTCCTCTGTCCGACTCAATTTTGAATTGTCTGCCATTTACTGAAAACGAAACTACTGGAAAAAACATGGGGTGTTGCCCACGTCTATCGCTACGGTCATAACGGCGACTTACTTCCACAATTTCACCTTGTGTGGTTAATGAATGGCGATACCACTCTCGACGTTTTTGGGTAAGGTATATTCCCAATACGATTAGTGCCGTTGAGACAACCGTAAAAGCCACCATCACCGTTGGTGGAACTCCTGTGTAAGCTCCGTGCTTACCAGAGATTAAAAATATAGAATTAAGAATACTTGTCATTATTATTATTGGCTTTTGCTTCTGTTTCAGAAAGAATTATGTTTTTACACATAACTATAACGTAAAAATCGTGCAAAATATGCTAATAATCAAGTGGTTATGCTCGGAGAGGTAAATTGTGGAATGTTGGGAATTAAGGTCATTTTGGGTTAAAAATGAACTTTTTAGGTGCAGAAATCTCAATTGAAAACGTATTTTATCGCATTATTCAAAAATTTAGGTTTAATAACTCAAATTTTAAACCTCATACCTCAAAAAAAGTATTTTTATAAATCATAAAACTTTTTTTTAGCATTATTTCAAGGAAAAAATTAATTTTTAGATGAAATCAAAACTAAAATTGTAATATATCGAAAAAGAGGTTTGTAAACATTCTTCTTTTTTGGAAAAGAATGATTTTACTGGAAAAATAGGTTTAAAAATAGGCAATTTATTTTGAAAAAATATTTTGAAAAAATACAAAGATTATGTCTTGTTTTTGGCTGAATTCTTTAAAAACGGAAGGCTTCGGATTGGGCATCCCCTTCAAACGAAGCCTTCCGTAAAAATGTTACAACCAATCTCTTTTCTTGAAATAAATCAACATTCCAACCACCAGCAAAATCATAAATCCCCAGACGTAATAATATCCATATTGCCAATGGAGTTCGGGCATATTATCGAAATTCATACCATAAATTCCTGCCACAAAAGTTAAGGGCATAAAAATTACGGAGATAACCGTCAATACTTTCATGACATTATTCATCCGAATGTTGTCTTGGGAAAGATGCAAATCCATCAAAGATGCAATCAATTCTCGGTAAGAATCAACGGTTTCCAACACTTGTGAAACGTGGTCATGCACATCACGTAGATACAAGGCGGTATTGGGTGTAATAAGAGGAGCCTCTTCACGAATGAGGTTCAAGAGCATTTCCCGAAGCGGGAAAACTACCTTCCTCAATAAAGTTAATTCTCGTTTGATTCCGTAAAGTTCGGTCATGGATTTTTGTTTAGCCATTTTGAGAATATCATCTTCCAAACGCTCCATATTTTCGGACATTCGTTCCAAAACCACAAAATAATTATCCACTACTAAGTCCATCAGGGAATACAACAAATAATCAGCTCCGTTCTTGCGGGTCTTTCCAGCGGATGCTTTGATTCGATTAAGCACTGGCTCAAAAATATCCCTTGAACGCTCTTCTTGAAAGGAAATTACAAAATTTTCACCCAGTACAAAACTCAAATGTTCTACCTCAATCTCACGAGTGTAGGGATTAAATTCAATCATTTTACAGGTAACATAAAGCTGTTCATCGTCGTAATATTCAAATTTGGGTTTTTGTTGGGTGTTCAAAATATCTTCCATCACAAGTGGGTGAAGGTCGAAAATTTTACCCGCTATTTCAATTACGTGAGGTTCATGAATGCCATCAATATTAAGCCAGTAAGTATGGTCGGCGGCTAATTCAAGTTGAAAATCGTGCAGTTTTGGAAAGTTGTAGGTTTTATAATCTTCTACATTATACTGTGTCCAAGCAACTTTCGTTGCGAAATTGACCTCTTCCCCTACATAAGTAAGCGTGCCGGGGGATGTACCTAAATTGGCATTTTGTATTTTGTATCTTTTTGACATTGATTTTCGGGGTTTAGGGGTTACAAGGATTATGGGGTTTAGGGAAAGACACCAACCACAGGGCAGGATACCCCAAATCCCTAAACCCCATAATCCCTAATTAACAATTTTAAACTGCACTCTTCTATTTTTTGCCTTGTTTTCACCCGTATCATTAGCTACTAAGGGTTGGGTTTCGCCGTAACCCTTCGGTATCATTCTTTCAGTTTTGATGCCTTTGCTGGCTAAATAATCCACAACGGTTTTGGCTCTTTTATCGGATAGTTTAAGGTTATAATCGTCATTGCCTACATCGTCAGTATGAGCAGAAATTTCACATTTTACATTTGGACTGTCTTCTAACATTTTTATCAAACGGTCTAATTCCTCAAACGAATCGGGTTTTAGTTCGGCTTTGGCGGTTTCAAATGTAATATCATTTAATTGAACTACTACGTCTTTTTTCAAGGCCGCCAACGGAATTCGTTTCGTTCTGTCTTTGAAAGCATCGGAAGAATCGGGCTTAAATCCACGGGCGAAAAAGCCATAACCCGCTGCACCCGCCGAAAATTTATAAGCAACATTCATTTTCAAATCTGCTTTTGCTATATCGCCTTCGACCGTCACAGTCACGGGCGTTTTAGTTTCGGTTTCCATAATTCTAACCTTAGGTTCTTTCAAAACGGCTTTGGTTTCTTTGTCTAATAATTGAAACTGAAAAGGTAATTTGGTGGGTACCAATAGTATATTTTGTGTAATTTCAGAATTTTCCTTGGCTTGGCTCAAATCAACCGTTCCGTTATAGGGCAAATAATCTGGGTAATTTACCGTGAAATTATACTTCGTTCCCACTCGCAAAACCACGATATATTTTCCATCATCGCCAATGGCAGAAATATTAGGTCTTTCTTTGGAGTTGCTTGATTTGATGTTCAATTTTGTCTTGATGGTTTTTTTGGTAATGGCATCTTGAATTACGCCTGAGATAGTCAGTAGTTTATATTTTCGATATTTATCGGGAATCGTTACGGTGTAAATATCACCCGTATTTTGATAATACATCAAGTCGCCTGTGGCAGAAACAGAGGCAAACTGGTCGGCTTCTTCGGTGTTAATATATTCCAAGTTTTCGGGTTCTGTCCAAGAACCATCATCTTCTTGAATGGACTGATAAAGGTCAAAACTGCCTATACCGTCTTTACGAACTGAGCTAAAAATCAGTGTTCGTCCGTCAGCCATAATCCGAGGTGATTTTTCGCAATCCATATTCACAGGTGCAGGCAATTTTTCCGCTACGCCCCACGTGCCATCTTCCTGTTTATTAGACATCCAGATGGTGTAGCAAGTTTCTTTATCTTTCCGTTTTGTAAAATTATCACGGATGAAAAATAGACGTTTCCCATCGGCAGAAATTGAAGGAAATCCTTCGTAGCGAGCCGTATTGATATTATCTCCCAGTGATTTTGGCGTAGTCCAATCTTTACCGTCCCAATTAGAAGAATACAAATCCATATCACCTTTTCCAGTATCAAAAGAAGCAAAAAAATAGAGCGTTTTGCCATCATAACTAATTGAAGGTCCGCCAATTAAGTCATTGTCTTTCCCTTGTGAATTGATGGGAATGATAGGTTTGGGAGCGAGCCATTTTTTCTTATCATTTTTGGTGGAATAATACAATTCCCACTTGCCGTTCGGTCCTCGGTCGGTCTCGAAAATGAGCAAGTTATTATCAGCACTGACAGAGGGAGCATATTCGGTAAATTGCTCTGTATTGACGGGAGGTCCCAACGAACGGCGAACTTGGGTAAAGCTATTCGTAGAAATTCCCCAAGAGAATATGATTAATAATAGTAATATTTTTTTCATCGAAATTGCAATTAAAATATGTGGATAAATACAAGATACTAAGATAATTAAACCTTTTGACTTAATACTTATTTTGAAAACTATTACTAAAACGATGCGTTATCTTTGCTAAATATATTATCCTTGTATCAAATGAAAAAAATATACCTAATACTATTTTGTTTGCTGTCAAACTTTACTTTTGGGCAAATTATTGATAACATTTCCTTCTCGGAACTGCCTCAAAATTATCAGTTATTCCCTCGTGATATCAATAAAAATGCCGTTATTCCTATTAAGGGGACGGTTTTAAGTCGTTGGAAGACGGTTTCAGTTGTGGTTTTTAGAGAGGGAAAACTTTATACCTATCAGAAGGCAAAAATTAATGCTCCCACTAATAATTTCGTCTTAAATCCTGCCATCAAAGCGGAAAAAGTGGAATATAGTTTTAGTATTTATGCTTCTGATAATGACAAGGATTCTACTTTCATTATCGAAAAAAAGAATATTGTAGCGGGTGATTTTTATGTCATCTACGGTGACTCCAACGCTAATACGCAAGGAGTTGTAACGTATTATCCAACCAATAAATTTATCCGCACTTTTGGGACTTATAACCATGATGCTCAGTCAGCGGGTTATCAGGCAAAAGACACTTTGTGGTCAGTCAATGAAAATTATTTCTTACCCAAAGTGGGGGCTTGGGGAACAAATTTACAGGAACTTATTACTGCTAAATATGATATTCCCGTGTGCATCATCACGGGCGGTGGACCTGGAATGTATATGGATTTATTGGCTGACCGCACTGGCAATCCGTTCACAGCGGGTGGGGTTTATAATACATTTGCGTATCGAGTAAAAAAATCGGGCTTGATTGACCACATCAAGGGATTTTTCTTTTGGCATGGGGTCTATGAACTTTTTAGCAGAACTGACGTGGTGGAATATGACAAAAAATTGAGAAGATTGATGGGCTTTTTTCAACAAGATTTCCCGAAAACGAAGCAATTTTATATATTTCAAAATGATATGGTGAGTTTTAATATCGTTGATATTGGAACAGATATTCGGGAATCTCAAAGAAAAATGGCAAGTGCTTTCCCCAATACTATACCCTACGCTGCGATGGGCTTGCAAGGGTCGGATGGAGTTCATTATACGTTGGAGGGCTATAAAAAATTAGGGGATGAAATACTCCAAATTTTAGAGCCACAATTTTATGGAAAGCCCGCAAATACCAATAATTTTTCACCCAATGTCCGAAAAGTCTTTTTTACGGATGCTTCGCACAAAATGATTAAATTGGTTTTTCAAGAAGGTCAAAATATTGTTTTGGGGAATGATACCACTATCAGGAGTAATGGCAATAATTATAATTTGTCCTTAAAAAAATATTTTTATCCAGATAATAATACTTTACAAAATATTGATTTTCAAGATATTAAGATCGACAGAAACACTATTTCACTGAAAGCGAATAATTTGATTAATGCCAAAGTACTTTCTTATCTACCACCCTATCACACTTTGTTTGCACCTGATTACCCCGTTTTTATGGGTCCATTTATCAAAAATACCTCGGGAGCAAGAGCCTTGACCTTCGGAAAGGTAAAAATTCAAGAACCTCTACAAAATATCAACAATTTGACCTCAAAAAGTACGATTTCTGATATAAAATTACTGTGGAATAAGCCCAATGTTCCCCAAAATACTCAAATAATTTTGGAGCGAAAAACTGAGAAAGAAACTGGTTTCAAGACAATTGTTATCCTGAAAAGTGATATTACGGAGTTTCAAGATATTGCCGTGGTGAATGGTACTACCTATAATTATCGTATGAAAACATCAACGGATTCTTCTGAATCTGACTATGTTCAAATTACGGCAAGCACGCTCGTGGGATTAGGAAAGCCGAGTTTGAAAGCAACGATTTTGTATAATAATAAGGTGCAGATAAACTGGACTATTCCCACTGGTGCTGACGATTACGAGATTTACTGGAAACAAATTGCTGCAAAAGAATACACAAAGTTTGTATTTTCAAAATCCGTTAATAGTCTAATTTACAGCGAGTTGAAACCTTCCGAGCAATATATTTTTAAAATTCAAACTTTCCGTAGCCCCAATGAAGTATCTTCCGATTCCGTAATGGTTACGATGCCTTCGTTATTGCAAAAACCTGAATTATTGAGTACGGTATTGTTCTATAATTCCTTAAAAATCAATTGGAAAGCCATTCCAGAAGCACTTTTTTATATTCTGGAACGTAAATCTGGAACAGAAGTTTTTAAGCAAATTATTGAACTTGATGGAAAAATTACGGAATGGTTAGAGAAGGACTTGAAAGAAAATACCACTTATACTTACCGCTTGAAAGCCTACGGAAATTTATCGGAATCTTTGGAGAGTACCATTTCAATAAACACATCTGCCGTGCTGGCAACGCCCGAAATAACTGCTGACCAAATCACGCAAGAAAGCGTAAGATTGAAATGGAAAGTCATTCCAACAGCCGCAAAATACGTTTTGGAACGCCAGGCAGAAAATGAGATTTCATTTACGAAGATTTTAGAAACCAATACGCTCTTTGAAAATATTGATACTAAATTGAAAAGCAACCAAAAATACACCTACCGCTTAAAGGCTTTGAGCGATATTTCAGAGTCGAATTACGGTTCTGTTGAGGTGAAGACTCTGGTAATTTTGGCGAATCAAAATGAGGAAAAATCAAGATTTAATATTTATCCAAATCCTGCAAAAAAAGAATTAAATGTCTCACTTTCAGAGTTTTTTACGGGAGAAATATTCTTAATGGATATATTAGGGAGAAATATTTTAGAAGTAAAAATGACGAAACAAAAATCTACTTTAATAGATATTTCGAGCTTGGAAAAGGGAGTTTATTTTGTAGTAATAAAAGGGCATGAAAAAGTTTTTAGTCAAAAGGTTTTAGTTGAATAAAACGCAGAAGAATATATAACGTAGCACGGCAATCTTTGCCGTGTTTGACCTAACTGCACGGAAAAGATTGCCGTGCTACATTATACCCAATCAATTCCCTTTTTTAAAAGCCTCAAAGTTTTTTCTTCTTCCGAATTTTCTTCGGCTTTATAGTCATACACCCAATTGGCTACGGGGGGCATCGACATCAAAATTGACTCGGTTCTGCCGTTGGTTTCAAGCCCAAATTTTGTTCCTCGGTCATGGACTAAATTGAATTCTACGTACCGTCCACGGCGTAATAATTGGAAGGTTTTTTCTTTTTCAGTAAAAGGCAAATCCTTATTTTTTTTCATAAAGTGAGTATAAATTGGGGCGAATGATTCCCCTATTTCTTTTACGAAGGCAAATAATTGTTCTTTGTTTCGAGTTTCATCCACCTTCTGATAATCAAAGAATATTCCCCCAATTCCTCGAGTTTCGTTACGGTGAGTATTGAAAAAATAATCATCCGCCCAAGTTTTAAATTTTGGATAATATGCCTTATTGTGTTTGTCGCAGGTATCTTTCAAAGTCTTGTGAAACCATTTGGCATCTTCTTCTAGGACATAATGGGGGGTCAAATCAATGCCTCCGCCAAACCAAAATGCTCCGTTAGACATTTCAAAATATCGAACATTCATGTGGATAATAGGTACTCGTGGGTTAAGTGGGTGGATGACAATGGATACGCCCGTTGCAAAGAAATCAACTTTTTCGATTAAGCCCATCGAAGCCAGCATCTTCTCGTGCAAATCGCCCCAAACTGCCGAAAACATTACGCCACCTTTTTCGATGACTTTGCCGTTTTGGATTACTCGACTCCTGCCACCGCCACCACCGTCACGTTCCCAATTATCTTCGTGAAAATGGGCTTTGCCGTCAGCTTTCTCCAAGGCTTGACAAATTTGATCTTGTAAACCTTGAAAATATATGGCTATTTGGTCTTTGTTCATATTATGGATGATAGTTACTGATGATGTTTAAAATTTCCTCTTCCGTTTTTTCTAATATTTCTGCAATAGTAGGTATTGGTATATTTTTGGATTGCATCGCCAATATAATTTTACCATTCCTTTGAAATTCATCAATGATGACTTTCGTTACGGCGGCATTTCTATTTTTCATTTCTGCCACTTCTTCACCACTCAAATTATCAACAGATATTAAGTCTATCGCTCGTTTAATCCCTTGGTTATTCTGGTTTAAGACAAATCTTTGCGGATTGTGAATTGATTGATAAAATAGGTCAAGCCAATCCCTAATTTTTTGGGGAGTACTTTCTTCGGGATGATTTGGATTTAAAACTACAAACTGATGTCCATATAAATCAACAGTGTCTCCTAATAAGTTTTTAGGGTTAATTTCCATCATCAAAACTTCATTTCTAATAGGTTTATTACTTCTATCAACAATAGTAAAAGGTTCGGTCATGATAACGATAGCATATACTTTTTGGTCAATCCCATATTGCTTTGCACTTTTTTGTTGCTCAATTATTAACGCTAAAAAATAATGTAAAAACCTATCAAAGTTATGGTCATATTCTACTTTTTGCAGTTCAATAACCACTCTTTTATCAACGGATTCTGCAAAAATATCTAATCGAAAATCAACATTTCCAATTTTAGGAGCAAATCGTTTTTCTGTTTCAATGGTGGCAATTTCAATATTTAATCCTAAAACATCGTTCACAAAAGTTTGAAACACTAATCTATCAGTGAATGCTTTTTTGAAGATTACTTCATTATCAAGATTTGTAAGTGTTATCATTTCTTTTAAAGATTTTACTGTTTTTTCGATGTATCGGGTTTGGTTTCAGAAGTTGAAGGAATTGGGGCTGGTGGTAAAACGATGGAATCCCCACTTACAAATGTGCTGTCATAATATAAAGTATCAGACCGAGGAACGTAAGCTGAAGTACAGTTGAAATCCTTTGCTATTCGCTTGGCATCAAGTTTTTCAAAAACAATAGGATAATAGGCTTCGAGGGCTGGGTCGTTCACTATTTTGGTCATATATCGCCCGAAAAGTGGCAATGCCGTCTTTGAACCTTCACCATAAGCCCCGCTTCGGAAGTGGATGGAGCGGTCGTCCCCTCCTACCCAAGTACCCGTCACTAAATTGCTGGTTAGTCCCATATACCAACCGTCTGAATGATTAGAGGTTGTACCTGTTTTTCCTGCAAATTTTGATTCATAGCGGCTTTTACCTTTAAATAAATCACCGAATGACCAAAGATTTTGAGACGTTCCGCCTTGCTCTTGAATTCCCCCTTCCAACATATACCGCATTAACTGGGCAGATTCCTTACGAATGGCCTGACGACGTTCAGGTTCAAAAGTATGGATAGTGTTTCCGTTGCGGTCTTGAATTTCTACTACCAACATGGGTTCAGTATAAATTCCTTCGTTCAGAAAACAACCATACGCTCCCACCATTTCAAAAAGTGTTACGTCATTTGAGCCTAAACCGATGGAAGCCACAGCGGATAAAGGACTTTTGATGCCCATTTTATGAGCATAATAAACCACAGAATCGGGTCCAACTTCGTTGGTCAATTTGGCAGCACAAGAGTTAATTGAACGAGCCATTGCTCTTCTCAGAGACATGGTTGAGTAACTGAATCGCCCGTCGGCATTATGAGGTCTCCAAACTTTTTCTTCGCCATTTTCTTCATATTTTACCTCAAAAGGCTCATCTTTTATTTGAGAACAAGGCGACATATCTCTGAGTCCGTCAATAGCGGCGGTATAAACAAAAGGCTTAAAAGTTGAGCCTGGCTGACGGCGACCTTGACTAACGTGATCGTACTTAAAATACTGAAAATCAAGACCTCCCACCCACGCTTTGATGTGTCCCGTAAAGGGATCCATACTCATCATACCCGACTGCAAGAATCTTTTGTAATAGACAATTGAATCATAAGCACTCATTGTCATTTGCTCTTCGCCCGCTCCATTACGTGAAAAAACCCACATTTTCCGCTTCACATTTTTCATATAATGATTGATGGAATCTGAATTATTCCCAAACTTCTTCACCAAAGTTTTGTAATATAAAGTTCGCTTCGCAACGGTATTGATAAACCCTGGAATTTCAACGCCTTTTTCGTCCGTCCACGGATTTTTGCCCGACCAATGATTATCAAAAGTTTTTTGAAGAGCCTTCATTCCTTCCTGCACGGCAGTTTCAGCGTGCGACTGCATCCGTGAGTCTATGGTAGTCTTTATTATCAAACCATCACGATACAAATCTAAATCAACATCGCTGGTATCTGCCCATTTTTCAAGGGCTTTTGCCAAAGCAGATTTGTAGTAATTACTTGTGCCGTCATAGGGCATTTCTTCATTAACTTTCAGAACAATCGGTAATTTTATCAAGGAGTCGTAAGCCAGCTTTCGGCAAGTAATCTATATTTCACCATTCTTGATAAAACAGTATTTCTATCGACCTCAATGATTTATCGTAATTTCTGCGTGGATTATAGGTATTTGTGGCTTTTTGCATTCCCACCAACACGGCAGATTCTTGGACATTTAGACTGTCGGGCGAGGTATTGAAGTAAGTCTTTGCTGCCACTTTTATCCCGTAAGCGTTACTACCAAAATCAACCGTATTGAGATACCACAAAATGATTTCTTCTTTGGTATAATAACGCTCCAACTTTATGGCTGTAATCCATTCTTTGGTCTTGATTACCAACGTCTTAAGCCCTGGAACGTAACCGAATAAACCTTTTTTGGCAAGCCCTTCTTTCTTACGAGTTTTGAAAAGATTTTTCGCTAATTGTTGGGTAATTGTACTACCTCCGCCACGCTCACTTGCCCCCGTAAGAATACCCGCAGCTACGCCAAAAATGGCTCTAAAATCTATGCCTGAATGTTGGTAAAAACGAGAGTCTTCGGTCGAAACCAAGGCTTGAGTAAGATAAGGAGAAAGTTCACTGTAATTATTTACGGGCGTGCGGTTTTCTAAGAAATATTTACCCATTAGTACTCCATCAGCCGAATAAATTTCAGAAGATTGAGAGAGTTTTGGGTTTTGTAGTTCACCTACGGAGGGCATTTCGCCAGTGAGCCAGAGGAAATTTGTATGAATGGAAAAAATATAAAAAGCCCCCGCAAAAACCGTCCAAGCAAAGATTTTCCAAAGTCTTTTAATTCTTCTATAATACAAGGAATCCTTGTCAATTTGCTGTTCAACTACACTTGAAACCTTTGCTTTGGTGATCCAATAACTTTCTTTTACGATGTCAAGACGTTTGTAAAAATCTGCTACTTTCTGCTCACCCAAAATCATCACTAACAAGTTATCCAATTGAACCCAAAGCCAATGTAGAGCACTGCGGATTACGGCACCAATGGTATCTCCTAAGTTTTGAATGAGTTGTTTTATCTTATCCATTATATAATATTTATCGGTCTTTTATAAATGGCAATTTACGAAGAAGTTAGAGAGTTATAAAGTTATAGTAGTTAAAAAGTTATAGTGGTTAAGTACACTGTTTAATAAGTTTTTTGTGTTGGAGAACTTTCCGAAAGTAAAAAGAACTTTCGGAAAGTTCTCCAATCGAAGGTTTTGGGGTAAAAATCATCCAGAAAACTTATTAAACAATGTACTCGGTATTACAAAATCAGAAAAATGTCCTCGTTGTTCCAGTGAAAATATTCAGCGTCACCCGTGCGGTTAAGAATGGATTTACCTAAGGTATTTGGGCGGCTATCAGTCGAAGTACCCAACAAATAATTGCCTATGTTATCGGTGACAGAAGTGAAATAACATTTCGCATACTGATTAGAAAAATTGCGATTGAATATCTTAAAAGCCAGAGTTATAGCGACTACTGGAAATCTTATGCCATTTTAAAAGCAAAAGGAAATCACCAACAAGTTGGCAAAGAAAGGGAACTGACAAATCATATTGAAAGATATTGGGAAACCCGAAGAGCAAGAATAACTCGATATGTTAGAAAAAGTTAATCATTCTCTCGAAAACTCAGATACCACCACTTAGCACTTATGATTTAAGGATAACATAAACTAAATTCAAACGGGTACTTATCAACGCTTTTTTAATAGCTTCTAAAAAAATTAAAATCTTTGATAAATACAAATTTTCAAAAACTCAAATCACAAAAATATGATTTGCAAACCTCATTGTGTTGAGTATAAAACTAAGCAAGTTTTACTCAAAATAAAATTTTTGATTTGTTACAAATATAAAATAAAAAAAGTCAATAGAAGTCCCATTTTCTTGACCTTTTTTGTTGGCAGAAATTATTTCTATCTACAAAATCTACTTTTCGCTATAAAACCCATATCTTTAACCAAAATAAAATAGTCTTAATTTCTTAGCAAAAAATTACAAAAATATGAAAAGTTACAAAGTCTAAACCTTAATGTTCCATCAAAAAATCTCTTTTAAGTCTGACCCAATTGTCGAAAATGCCAAAATTGGTATTCAAGAAAAATTAGACGAATATGCTTCCAAGGGTTACATTTTGCATCACACATTTTCCATGGATTTTGCAGATGGAATCTATACCACTTTGTATTTTGAGAAAGATGTTTAATTACCATTAGATAAATCAAAACAATATGAACCCACAAAAACCCATCTCAGAACTAACAGACGAAGAATTATTACAAGAAACAAAAAAGCGAAAGAACGATTCCCTCCTTCATGCCTTTGGAATAGGATTTTTGGGTGGAGTAGCCTTTTTTAGTCTTATCAGAAACGGTTTGGGCTTTCTTTTCTTTTTATTGGTTGGTGTGGTTGTGTACCTCATCTCCCAGAAAAAGCCGAGCTATAAAGAGGCTAAGGAAGAGGTAAAAAAGCGGGGATTATCGTAATGATTATTCGTTCCACTCACAATAATACTTTATTGCCTACCTTTTGAAATTCTAAGAAATATCCTATATAAAATCTAAAAGGGTTGAAGAGCTAACGCTATTCAACCCTTTTGTTATATTCTTTTACACAGAAATCAATCATTTAATTCTTACACTCAAATACATATTTTTTCAGATTGATACAAAATATATTATTTTTTATTATATTTATAAACTGATTTGCTTCTTCATATTCATCATATCAATTAAAAAGCTAAAACACACTAATTCAACCTTTTTTTTATGGTACAATTATTTGCCATACAAATATTTTCTTCTGTTTAGTATTATCTAATTTGTCATTTTCCTTTGAGGTTGATGCAAATATTTTTTAGTATGTTAACTCAATAATTATCAACATTTGTATTTATTCCCCCATTATGAAAAAACTCTCCTCTCGGCTATTATTAATAGCCTTTTTCGTGAGCCTTTTATTTCAATTGAAAGCTCAAAACAATCCTAAATCTGCTGATTCTAAAGACTCTCCAAGGCTTCATAAAGGTCTGGCGGAAATGGCTGACTTGTATCAGGCAAAAATTGCCATCAATGAAAAAAATATGGATGGCTACACTAATTATAGTTTCAGAGAAGCTAACAAAGAAGTGAAAGTGCAAATTACATCCAAAGGAAACATAAGTGAATTGCACAAAGCTTTGAAAAGTGTTGCTGGAGTTAAAATTATTAGTCTCCAGAGTGATGTTATTACCTGTTGGGTTGAAATCGCTCAATTGAGATCGTTTGCAAATGGGGTAAATGAAATAGTAATAGTACGCCCATTTTCAACTAATCCTGAGGTTTTTAGTCAAGAAATACGTAAAAAACCGATGACCAGAAATGCGGATGGCAGTACAAACTTTCCTACCAAAGATGATGAATCGGAAGAAAAAGAAAAGAAAGAAAAAGAGGATGCCACGTGGTGGTCGAAGGAACGTGATATGTATGAGTTTGGTATGCTTGTTGACCCTGCAACTGGAACAATTCCTCCTCAGGCTGCAACAGTAGCGGCCAATGCTGCCCTTAAAGCAAAACCTTTCAAGACTGCACCCTATGCACAGTTGACACCTACAGAACTAACAGTCGTACCAAGAGGACCAAACAATCTGGGAGGGCGTACTCGTGCCTTAGGAATTGACAAAAGAAATGCCCAAATCATGTTGGCTGGTGGAGTAAGTTCAGGGATGTTTCGCTCCAATAATGGCGGTACATCATGGACCCGTGTTGCCCCTATCGGACGGTTTCACAACGTAACATCACTTGCCCAAGATACTCGTGCAGGTTTTGAAGATACTTGGTATTATGGCACGGGAGAAGCGGTAGGTAATTCTGCTACATTAGGTTCAACTTATTTTGGAAATGGTATCTGGAAATCTACGGATAATGGACTTACCTGGGCACCTCTTGCCGCTACAGTTACCACGCTCGAAACATTTTCAAGTGGTTTTGATTTTGTGCATCGTATTACGGTTGACCCTACAAACGGTAATGTGTATGCCGCCACGGGTAATGTTATTTCTCGCTCGACTGATGGTGGTGCTACTTGGGCAACTGTTTTAGGAACACTTGCCAATTCAAGATATACTGATGTAATAGTTACCCCAACTGGTCGTCTATATGCTTCTTTTGATGGTAGAGATAACAATGAAGGCGTTTGGACATCAACCACGGGAGCATCAGGTTCTTGGACAAAAATTGCTGGTACTATTAGTGCTGTTCGCACTCCTTCTTCTTGGAATGCCTTTAATACTTACGGGCGTATAGTGATGGCTTATGCACCCAGCAATCCAGATGCGGTTTTCTTTTTATACTGGAATGGTACTACATCAAGTTGTGCTGGAACACCCGCACCCGAAGCCAGATTTTATAAGTATGTGCAAAGCACGGGTACTTTTACAGATTTATCAGCTAATTTGCCTGATGAGCCGGGTTGTTCAGATGGAAATGACCCTTTTGCCGTTCAAACAGGTTATGACTTATTAGTAACGGTGAAACCAGATGATGAAAATACAGTATTTATTGGAGGCACAAACTTGTATCGCTCTACTTCGGGCTTTACTAATACTACTGCCACTACTCGCATTGGAGGATACAACTCACCTGCCAACTACGCATTGTACCCTAATCATCACCCCGACCAACACATTGCTATTTACGCCACAGGCGATAATAATACACTTTACACTGGAAATGATGGAGGAGTTCAAAAAGCAGATGCTAGTGCCGCTACTGTAGCGTGGACTTCTCTCAATAATAATTATGTTACTTATCAATACTATAATGTTGATATTGACCCTGCCAATGGAAGTACCGCTCTGATGGGAGGTGCTCAAGACAACGGCACTACAACAGTACAAGCGGGTTCAAATTTTAGCTCTGTCTTTGGTGGAGATGGTTGCGGAACTGCCATAATTAGTTATACCAGTCCAACCAGTTTCAATGCCTTGGCTTCTTCACAAAGAGGTAATATTGTTCGCCTTACGGGTCCAAGTGCAGGGTTTTCTATCAGACCTGCTGGATCAGCAGCTGGTGCTTTTGTTACCAATTTTAATCTGGACCAAGACAATACCAACTATCTTTATTTCGCAGCAGGAGCTGTTGTATATCGCACACGTATTGCCAGAACAATTACTGGTGGAGCAGTAAGCGGTTCGGCTACGGGTTGGGAGATTGTTCCTGCTGGTATTTCGGGTAATATTCAAAGTTGGGGTGCTTCAAGAAACGTTGGGTATGAAGGAGCAGCTTACACCGCTTCCAATCCCAATCGAAAATTATATATTGGAACCACCACTGGTAGAGTTTATAGATTGAATGACCCTGCTTTTACAACCTCAGCGGCTGTGGAAATTACACCTGTTGCACCCATAGCAGCATCGGGAGTTTGTTCTTCGATTGCAGTAAATCCTTTTGATGATAATGAAATTATGGTTACTTATTCTAACTATGCTGTTAGAAGTGTTTATCATACTTTGAATGCTAATGATGCTGCCCCCACTTGGACGGTCATTGAAGGACCAGCCACTGGACCAGTAACTTTAGGTTCGGCTCGTGCCAGTGCCATCACCAGGATTGGTGCAACAAAAACCTATTTAGTAGGAAATTCAACAGGTTTGTATTCGACTCAGGCTTTGAGTGGTGCTACAACGGTTTGGGAAAGAGTTGGTACAAACGAAATCAACTACGCTTTGGCAGCTAATATGCGTTTGAGAACTTCCGACAACAGAATCGTTTTGGGAACGCATGGAAATGGTATGTTTGAACTGCAATTAGCGGCGGCTGTTAATATAAGCTCACAACCTGTGGCAGTGACGGCTTGTGCAGGTTCTGATGTTTCGTTTTCAGTTGCTGCGGTAGGTATTACAAACTACAAATGGCAGGTTTCACCAGATAGTAACCCTGCTAATTTTACAGACCTAACCATAGCAGCACCTTACTCAACTACAAATAGTGGTGCTACTTTAAACATTGCCGCTATCACCAACGGTCTGAACGGAGTGTATTATCGTTGCGTTTTGACGGATGCTTTTTCGGGAATAACCAATTCAAATAGTGCATTATTGACCGTTGCCAATCCTGTAGATCCAACCAGTGTAATGGTTAATAACGCCAATATATGTGTAGGCGGTAATGTATCTTTAACCGCTACTTGTAGCGTTGGAACTGTAACTTGGTATAATTTAGCTACGGGTGGAACGGCAATAGGCACGGGTTCACCTCTTTCGCAAAATCCTACGGTTGATAATACTACTTACTATGCCTCTTGTAAAGCAGGGGCTTGTGAGTCTAACAGAATTGCAACAAGTCCAGTTACTATCACTACAATTGTCAGTCCAACAGGAGTTGCTGCAAGTGTTTCAGAACTGTGTTCAGGCTCAAGTGTTTCATTAACAGCCACTTGTAGCGATGCTGGGGCGGTAGTTAATTGGTACACACAAGCCATTGGCGGAGTTGCGGTAGGCACAGGTTCACCTTTATCGCAAAGCCCAACTGTAAACACTACTTACTATGCTTCGTGCAAGGGCACATCATGTGAGAGTGGTAGAGTTGCTACTCCTTTGGTTACGATAGTACCAAATCTTAATGCTCCTACTTCGGCTACTCAGGTAAATTTAAGAGGAACTTTAACAACCTCAGACCCAATATACAACAGACCCCTTATGTTTACTTTAGGTTCTGGTACGTGTGCTTTATCAACGGGCGGAAATGTATTTAATTACAAAGCTCAAACTTTTACACTTAGTGCCGCTTCAACCGTAGTTGCCAGTTTGTTAACTGCCGACGGTGGTGCCGTCACACCTGGAAGTGCTGATACGTTCCTAACATTATATAGTGATTTTGACCCTGCTAATCCTTGTGCAAACATCGTAGGTATTAATGATGATTTTTCAAGTACTGTATTCATCTCAAAAATCACAACAACTGCCTCTTTACCAGCAGGTACTTACACAGCGGTATTGACTTCTTTTGACCCTGGAACTGCGGCATTATTACCTTGGAACTATTCAATAGCAGTGAGGACAACCGCATCAGTATTGGTAGTTGGTTCTCCGCCAGCAGTAGTGAAAGTTAATGGTGTAACAACACCCGTAACAACGAATAATGGAGTAAGTGTTGCTCTATCGGCAGCTTGTAATGATGGTGCTGTTACTTGGTATGATGCCATGACAGGCGGAACTGCTTTGGGAACGGGGTCTCCATTCAATGCTTTCCCGATGACGAGCAGATCATATTTTGCAAGTTGTAAAAATAGTTGTAGCGAAACCGCACGAGTAACTACTCAAATGATAACTGTTACACAAAATACCTTTGTGGATATTACCAAAGCGGCTGCTCCAACCCAAAACGGTGCTTCGTGGGCAACGGCTTACGGAAATTTGCAAACTGCCTTAGCTGCCTCAACAGCAGGAGGGTCAATTTGGGTAGCACAAGGAACTTACAAAACTACGGCAACGACTACACGTACTATTTACTTTAATATTCCAAGTGATGTAAAAGTATATGGTGGTTTTGCAGGAACAGAAACCATGTTGAGCCAACGCAATCCAAGAACTAATGTAACGATTTTGAGCGGTGAAATTGGAAGTGCCAGTACAATTACTGACAACAGTCACCACGTAGTAAACTTAGATGGAAGTGGGGTTAATACTCTTTTAGATGGTTTTACAGTTATGGGAGGAAATGCCAATTTTGACCCAAGTAAAACAGTATCAGCATCTTCAGTACCTGCAAGTACTACAACAATCGAAACAGGTGGTGGAATAGTGATTCAAAATGCTGGAATGCCAACCATAATAAACTGTATGATCGTCAATAATGGGGCTGTAACGGGTGGTGGTATTTTTGCGGGTGATGGCAGTATGCCTAAAATCATAGCCTGTAAAATTATGGCTAACCAAGCTACGTTTGGATCGGGCATTTATTTTCAGGATGGAAGTAACGGAAGTGTGAATAATACTTTGCTTTCGGGCAACCGTGGAGTTGGAACAGTTTACAACAATACGTCAAACCCAATGATAATGAACTGTACAATAGCGGCAAACGGTGGTTATAATGGAGGTATATTTAATACCAGTAGTCAACCAATGGTTACCAATTCCATTATCTGGGGTAATGCAACACCATTCAACGATTTGCAATCAATTATTAGAAATAGCAATGTTCAAGGTGGGTATGCAGGAGCAGGAAATATAAATTTCGACCCTAAATTTGTGAATCAACAACCTGATGGAATATCTCCAACCATGAATGGAGACTATCACGTTCAAGCAACGTCATTGACGATTGACCGTGGTGATAACGGTACTATCAGCCTGACAGACATGGATTTAGACGGGAATTTAAGAAGATTCTTTGGCGGAACTGTTGATATGGGAGCTTTTGAATTCCAGGGTGCAGGTGTGCCAACTGAAGTAATTTCTGCCCAAACAGGAAACTGGGAAAGCAACACCACGTGGGTAGGTATGCAAGTTCCAAAGTTGGGAGACAAAGTAATTATTAATGCTAACCACACGGTAACAATCAACTCGGAAGTGATTGCCAAAGACGTTGAGTACCGTGGTACAGGAACAATAAAATTCAATTCGGCAACAGCTAAGTTGAATACTGGAAACTAAAGAGTACAGAGTGAATGAGTAATTTGTCGTTATTCATTAATTTATAACAGGGTCAGGAGGATTTATTTTCTCTTGACCCTGTTTGTTTTTGGCTTTTTGATAGTTTTTGATTTTTCTACTGTTCAAACAGTATTTATTAATCCAAATATACTGTTCAGACAGTATTTTATCTTTCATTATTCCACCGCAAATTTGTAATATGAAGAAAATAAAAATTGTATAATAGCTTTTTATTTTATAAATTTCTTTATACATACTCTTTTTTACTTACCATGCTAACTATAAAAATTTTAATCGCCGATGACCACCATTTAATCGCAGAAAGTCTGAGTATGTTGCTCGGCACGGTTGATAAATTTGAAATAATGGGCGTAGTAAATAACGGTTGGCAAGCCCTTTCATTCATCGAAAAAAATAAAGTTGATGTCGTGTTGGCGGACATTCACATGCCCTTACTCAACGGTTTAGAAATGGCAATGAAATTGAAAGAAAAACCTTGCTCCACTTACATTATCATGCTCACGATGAGCGAGGAAGCCCATCATATACGAGAAGCGTTACAGGCAGGCGTGCATGGTTACGTAATGAAAAGTGCCGAAAAACCCGAACTCATCAAAGCCATCAAAACCGTTTTTGGTGGAGAGAAGTATTTCAGTGAAAAGATAATTAAAAAATTAGCAGAAATAGACGATGAACAATCTCCCAACGGAAAGGCAAGAGTAGAAGATATTATGCCCCTAACGAAGCGAGAGATAGAAATTTTAAGATTAATAGTAGATGACCTCAGCAATATAGAAATTGGCGAACACCTCAACATCAGTAGTACAACGGTGGAAACCCATCGACGGAATTTGATGAAAAAAGTGGGGGTGAGTACGGCAATTGGGCTGATGCGATGGGGGTTGAGGCATGGGTTGGTGGAGGGGGTTTGATTTTGGAAATGTAAATTATTTTTTAACTTTTAAATATTTAAAAATCATGGCAACAATTAAAATTGAAGGTGTTTTGGGTGAAAAACAAGGTGATTATGTAGAAGTATTTTATCGTAATTATGTAGGTGGAGAGACTGCGAAGTCTTTACAGCTACAAGTATTAAGTGATTTAACTCTTGATTTTGAAAGAACTAATTATGGAGGAAAAATTGGAGAATTAACAGGCATAAACGCTAATTCTATTAGTAAGGTGATGGTTGGGGGAAAAACTATGACGCTTGCAGAATATGCTGATAACTTCGCTTCATACAAGCCAGGTACAGTTTCTCCAGGAAAAGCCTATCAGTCTTTACAACAATAAATCATGATGCAATGGTCTTAGGTTATTCTACTTTTTTTCATTTGCTCCAAAATCATTCTCGGAAGAATGTATCCAAATTTAATTATTGGAAAGATTTTATTTTCAAGATGAATTTTTATGAATATTCTATCACTGATTATTCTACAAATTCATATTCAAGAAATAGGCTTTTTCTTTTGGATAATCTCCGATATATAGATGACTCTATTCTATTGAAACAAGCCCCCAAATTAGACTCTTTTAACATAGCTTCGATGAAAAGAGAAGCTATGTTTTATGAATTTCTTTCAGATGATATAGAGTTTAAAAAATATCTATCAGCATATTATGGCTTTGATAATGAAAACTTTATACTTTTCAGAAAGTGGGAAAAGAAGGCTACTTCCTTGTTTTATAAAATTCAAGAATTCAAGAAAGGGTACGATTCAAATAATAATCAACACGATTTCTTCGCACTTATATACTCCTCAAAGCTTGACGTGTGGCTTGAAAATACAGGAAAAGCCTTATCTATTTTTCATAAAAATTTAGCCACAGAAAATACATTAACCAAAACAATAAAGCCCTATTTTAGCCCTATTGAACCATCTATTGTTTTTCTGTTCGATGAAAGCAATATTGCTTATTACTCTGATTTTGGTAATTCAAAATCGAAATTGTTTAGCGATTACCTTAAAAATACCCCCCCTATTTTTCGAGAAAAATTAGTCACAATTATCAAATCTTGGAATGATGATACGATTATTCATAATGATTTCAAATCATCAAATGTCTTGATTCAAGAAAAAGGGAATAATCCTTCAATAATAGATTGGGAGTTAGCAAGTGTAGGTGATAGTACTTGGGACTTGGCAAGTTTATTAGCCGAATTAATAGCTGAGTTCTATGTTATTAATCAACATTATGCTTCGCTGAAACGTGTATTTTACTTGTTTAATTCATTTCTGAAATCGTACAATCATATTATCGATGAAGAAAAATTGGTAGGTTTTACAGCAATAAAATTGTTAGACTATTCAATTCAGCAAGGTAAAATAAAAGATAATTCATTTGTCAAGTTGGCGGAAGAATTTATAACAGAACCAGATATACTTATTGGCTTTTTGTAGCATAAATTTTAGAGATCAAAGATGGAAACAATTAAAGTGGATATTGAAACAATACTTACAAACATTAAAATAGAGAAAACTGAAGTAAACTCTTTAGTTTTTGTGGCAACCAATCCTATTGATGGTCAAGAAGTCAAAGTAACTGAAGGGAATAATCTGAATGAACTCATACAAAGTTTGAGTAACGACGTAATTTACAGTCTTTTTTATAAAAAATTGAGGAAGTTAATTAGTAATGAAGACTCAGATTTTACTGAAAAATTTAAAGCAAAATTTATAGAACATAAAGGAGTATTTCAAGAAGGTTGGACAGTAGAAAAAGAAGCAGATTTGAATGGAAATGTTATTATTAAAAAATATAATTATGATTACAAATTATCCTTGGCTGGCTCATATCTGATTGAAGACTATCCTATTCGAAACGGAATTGCTATTTCTCCTCAATGGTTTACAATTTCGCAAATTAAAAATAATGATATAGTCAGTGTGGCTCGAAAAAATGAGCAGGATTGCTATATACACTATTCAGGTAATCATTTACCCGATAATTATAACGATGTTTCCTCGAATATTAGGTTTTATTTTAATCTAAATTGTGAAGCAAATGAATTTGACACTAAAATTTTTGATTTCATAAATTTTTTATTCAGAAGCGTAAATGAGAGATATGTACCATTTTTATTCAAAATAATTAGATTCAAATCAAAATTTAATAGAGCCGATAGTGCTGTACTTTATATCAACAATCGCCATTATTATGCTATCATTGATATTATCAAGAGTATTTCTTTCAAATTCAGTGAAATTTTAGGTGAAGATACCGTAATGTTTGCCCAAAAAATTGGCAAAGGTATTGGCTTTGCAGAACAACCACCATTTGATAAGAATGATGAGTTATCTTTTTTAGAAATTACTTCTTTTGGAATGCACCGCTCAGAAGTTATAGCAAAAGCAATAGTTGAATTGTTAAAAAATAACGAAGAATTGAATTATGATAATATTGAAAAAATATTGATTTCATATTCGAAAAAGAGTTATAGTAATTTAACAAACTTTCATTTGAATTACACTATTAATAAATATAACTCTCGCTATTTTACAACAAATTATGTTGAAAATATACAGACAGAAAATTTAAAGTATGCAGAAAAAATTGCTTACAAATTGTACAGTGAAAGTTTTTGGGATTTTATGAGGAGGTGTAATTGGATTTCACTTCATGAAAATAAAAGCTATCAAACATTAGATATAGACCTCGTTGAAGGATTAGCGGGAATGTGCGTTTTTCTTTATTACTTAGCATCAATAACTCAAAAGGAAGTTCATCATACTTTCTTAGCAGGGACAATGAAAACCTTGGATTACAAGATGGCTGATAAATATGAATGGTCAGATAAAAATGGAATGAAGAAAACCCTCAGGAATGGCTATTTTAAGGGTGATTTGATGGCTATTTATATTCTCAGAAAATTTGGTTACAGTAAATACATGAATGATAACACCTTCTATGACCCTCAGAAAGTAGTGAACCGAATCATGAATACAGAAGGGAAGTTAGGTTTATGGGATGGTCAATCAGGAACGATAATATCTTTATTAAAACTGTACTCTCTTGATAATAATATTGGATGTTATAGAACTAAAGCAGTCGAATTAGGAGATGAATTTTTACAAATGGATTCGATTGATAGATTAGAACATAATTTTAATGGAACTTGTGGGGTTATCCTTGCTCTACTGTCTTTACATCAAGATACTCAGGACGAAAAATATCTTATGAAAGCCAAGTTTTTTTTAGAAGCGGAAGATAATGAAAAGGTGATATTTGATTTTTTGGAAGAAACAAGACCATATATTGGTGAAGTAATGGTAGATACAATTATCTGCCGACATATTTATAAGGATTTTGTAGAGGATGGTTTTAACAATCAAAAGTATGCTTCTGGATTAAAAAGCCTAAAAGAAAAATTATACAATAGTGGACTTTTCGTTAAAGATAAAATTCATTTCAATTTTATCAATTCTGAACTTAATCAAAAACTTAATGATAATTTATTTGAAGCAAACTTTTTTCAACAAATATATGAGTACATAGATAAAGATATTGTAGTATGCGATTCTAAATCTGAAGAAAACCGAATTGGTTTTAGACCAAATTTATTCGATGGATATGCTGGATTAGGGTATTTTCTACTGCAGAATGAAAAAAATGACATAAAATTCCCTTCAATCATTTTTCCTTTTTTCAAAGGAGAGGAATCTCTATAAAAATTATGGTATTAAACTTTTCATTTGAATTCAAAAAGTATTTCCCATTTATAGAGTGTAGTCTATCTTCAATATTCTTTAAACCTATGCCTGTTTTATTTTCAGTCTGATTTATTCCGATACCATCATCACATACCTCAATATTTAAAATTGATTGATTTTTTACATAGATATTAATTAGTCCATTTTTAGCTTTTGAGTGTTTAAAGATATTGTTAATTAACTCTAAGCAAATACTATAAACTTCCACTACTACATTTTCAGGTAATTGATAATCAATATTATAAGATAGAGCTATGTAGCTAAATTTTGTTTGATTTATTTCATTTATAAATTTTTCTAAGGCTACTCTTAATCCACTAATTTCTAATTCTTTGGGTATAAAGTTATGAGAGATAAAACGGACTTCTGAATAAGCATTATTGACCATTTCTATGATGCTATCATAAATTTTTTGTTCATTTTGTGTTAAATTTTTTAATTCAAGGGCAGAGAGTCTCCATTTTATAGCTGAGATTGTACTACCTAAGTTATCATGTAGTGAAGAAGCTACTCGTTTCCTTTCAATAGTTTGCCCTTTTGTCATAGCCTCTAAAATCTCTTTATTTTTCATCAATAATATTCCGTTTGCTTCACGTAATTCTTTGGTTCTATCGTCAATTGTTATTTCGAGATTTTCGTTTATTAATTCCAACTCTTTTTTTGCAAAATCTAATGAATCACTTTTTTCCTCAATTTCTTTCTGTCTTTTCTTCAATATTTGGTTCAAATAGATGAAATAAGCTACAAAACCTAATACAGTGATTATACCAATTATGTACAATTTATTGATTAGAGCCTCTTTTTCAATACTTTTTACTAACAAGAGATTAGTGTTCTTCTGTTGTTTAAGGTCATAATCGTTTCTCAGAGAGGCTATTTTTTCTTGTTGACTTCTTGTGGCTTGTTTTTCTTTTCCTTCCATTAAACTCTTCGAGTGATAGAATGCTTTTTCAAAATTCCCACTCTTTGAATATAGTCTCTGTAAAATTTCATTCGTATATACATCATTTCCGTAATCATTATGATTGATATTATATGCTTTTTCTGACATTAAAATGGCTTCTTGAATCTTGCCCTCCTTTTCTAATAATAATGCGTATTCGATTAACGTAGTGCTTAGATATGGTAAATATTTAGAATTTAGATTTTTATAAATATTTACAGCCTTATTGAAATACTGTTGAGATAGAGCAAACTTACTTAATTCTCTGTAACATGAACCGAGATTACTCAAATAACTCGCTTCATAAATAGTATTTGCGACTTTGGATTCATATAATTTACACTCTTCAAATAATCTGATGGCTGACATAAAATCTCTTTTGTTATAATATACCAAACCGA
Source organism: Arcicella sp. (assembly GCA_034519515.1). Taxonomy (GTDB): domain Bacteria; phylum Bacteroidota; class Bacteroidia; order Cytophagales; family Spirosomataceae; genus Arcicella. The sequence goes on along the minus strand of JAXHOK010000014.1, from coordinate 6,736 downwards.
AGTTATTTTGAGTATCTACGTATTCAGTAAAATTTTTAATCTTTTTGAAATAGTCTGAGGATAATTTATAATACTTTTCAGCATTTTGAAAAGAATTCAATCGCAAATAACTGTCTCCTAACTCTCTATAAACAGATGCCAGAAAGTTGAAATTACCAGACTTTTCGAGATTAGGCAATAAATCAAAAAATTTAGGGATGGCATAAAAAAACATTCCTCTTTTTTTGTAAAATATCGCATACCTAAATTTAGAAAATGTAACAAATCTATTGTCAAGATATTTAGTGGATATGGATATTGCTTTCTGAAAAATAAGTTCGGCTTCTTTTGCATCTTCCTCCCCCATCTCACACAAAACCCTAACCCGCAAAGTATCCCCCGTAAAAGACTCTCCTTCCGCTGGCAAATGTGCCAATATATTTTTCAGACTGTCCAATTTTGAAGGCTTCTGGGCGTGGGCGGTGCTTATGAAAAAAAGCAAAAGTGTGGTTGCAAGAATCAGTTTCATTAGGGTCTTAATTTGAAACGAAAATACAAATAAATTCTCATAAAATCTTTAAAACTACCTGATAGACAGTAGATTAAATCCTAAAAATACTGTGTAGTCAGTATTTCTGATGGTGTAGTTATGCTCTAATTTTGATAAACCTAAATCAAACAAAATAGTACATGAAACGAATCATCAAATACACCATCGGCTGGGATATGGAGGGCAAGGAAGGATATTTAACCGCCATCGACGAAACCCAAACCTCGCACGTTTTTGGCAAATTACCCCAATCAGAATTTCAAATTTTGATTGATATGCTCAACCAAAGCAAAGTTTTTATCGATAATAATAAATGGATTATTAGCGGCTGGGAAAAAGAAGAACATTAAACATTATTACTTACCATATCTAAACATGACCGTGCAACAACACATCACTGATCACTTTGGAAGTACTTTGGTTTTAGGTGGAAAGACCAAGTTATTCTCCAACGAAATCCTCTTTTTTGAAGGGGATATTAATTACACTCGGATTCATTTTACCTCGGGAAAACGGCAAGTTGTTGCCCGCACACTGCTTTATATTCAGCAAAAAACGAACACTGAGAACTTCATCCGTATCAACCGAAAATATTTGGTGAATCGCAAATTTATTGTGAAAGTGATGGCTGATTACGTGGTATTGATTGACAAAACGGTTTTGCCAATTTCGAGGCGGAGAAGAGGGGCTTTTTGTGCCAGAGTTGTTTTATGAAATTACTTAAAAAGGTAGTATAAATACTTGTTTTCTGAATTTAATCGAATCAATCAAAAAATATATAATCCTTTGATTATTAGACTGATAAATGTGAGAACGGAAAATATTTTTCATTTTTATTGAAATTTATCCCATTTTTTCATTTTCGAGAAATGGTTTTTAATCGTTCAACTGGAATATTGTTCGTAGGTGAAAAGCGAAAAAATAAAAATGAGCCTTATCCCCCAATTGGGGGATTTACAATGCAATAAATGTTATTCAACTTGCAAATTCTTTAAACAATTTAGTAAAATATGAACACCCCTAATGTAAAGTATAACTTGCTAACAATCCGTGAAAAAGAAGTATTTAATCTGATTATTGAAAACCATACTACCGATTCCATCGCTAAACAACTTGACGTTACCTTCGAGACGGCACGGAGTCATCGGAAGAAAATTTACAAGAAATTACGAGTCCACAGTCTTGTTGATTTACTGAATTTCTATCATACCATATTGACACAACCCTAATCTGATGAAAACCAATACTACTAATTACCTCGGCGAAGCCTGTAAACTGGCTCGCAACATGAAACTGTGTGTAAACGAAGTCCTTTATTGCGAAGGTGAAGCCAATTACACCCACATCCATCTTATTTCAGGCAAGCCCCGAATGCTTGCCCGCACCCTTCTAATTGTAGAAAACCGAATCGCCTCCGAATCATTTATTAGAATCAGCCGAAAGCATTTAGTAAACCGAAAATTTATTACCGAAGTCGGGACGGATTATGTGGTGATGAGTAATCAAATGACTTTGCCGATTTCGAGGCGGCGGCGGGGAGTGGTGTAGAACAACTATTTTTTCCTAATTTTTCAACTATTAAACAAACAAAACAATGGCAACAGTAACACTCAGAATCGTTGGGCTTTTTTTTAATGAAGAAGTTCACAGTGGACATTGATTCACAGAAAAAAACTACGGTGAAAGACGTAGTGAGTGCGTACAATAATTCAAATGGCAACCTTTCTTATAAGTGCAAAAGTTTTACTTATAAACCAGAAGTCTGAGTTCTCCGTTCGCTCATTTCACTTACGAATTTGAACGGGAAGTTACAATTTTGATGCTATACCTCCTGTGGTACCATCAGTCGATGGATTAAGTTTAGGAGGTAATCACTTCGAACCTGGGACTTTTAAATTAGAGGAGAGAAATAACAGAACTTATAAACTTGTTTGGCAGTATTATGTGATTGGAGAAAACGGAGTTTCAAAAAGTCGAACCCCTGCTTCTCGTAAGTTTACTAAATGGAATCAAGCCCCTGATTATGATATTGCCAATGGCGATGAAATCATTTGGCGTTTAGTAGCCATTTATAAAGCTCAGTATAAAGCCAAATAACGTAACTTCAACCTCCTAAAAAACCTTATAAGGAGTTTCCAAAACCTATAAGGTTTAAAATTTCATAACCAACTCATTTTCAATATTTTAAAACAAAAAAACAAAATGAAAAAATTAGCACTTACCATCATCACTTTACTTTTTATAAGCCTTTTGGCTGATGGGCAGACGATTAGGAGGGTGAATAATAATGCAGGCGTAACAGGGGCGAATATTTACGCAACAATCCAAGCGGCACACGATGCAGCAACGGCTGGTGATATTATTTATGTTGAGCCGAGCACTGAATCTTATGGCAACTTAGATTGCAGAAAACGATTAACGATTATTGGTAATGGCTATTATTTAGACCAAAATGCCAATAATTCATTTGATTCACGAACTTCAAGAGTTGGTAGCCTAATCTTCAATAATGGTTCTGCTAATAGTGTTCTGACAGGAATTAATGTCTTAAATCTTATTAAAGTAAATGATATTAATGTTACTATTACTCGTTGTATTGTAACAGGTGGAGTTTCTTTTGGTTTGAGTACAAATTTAGTTTCGGGTTTAAATTCGAGGGGAAATAGTGGGATTATTACTCAATGTATCATCCAAAGTAGTATCTATGGAACTAACTCAAGCCAATATGGCCATAATACATTAATTTCAAATAATATAATACAAGGAGGTAATTTATATAATTTGACTAATTCTGTTATAAGCAATAACATTTATTACAGAGGTGGTGGGTCAAGTTTTAGTGCTTTATTTGGTTGTAGTGTAACCAATAATATTTTAGATGCAAGAGGCTTTACTACGATTCAAGAATTTGTAAATGGTAATGGCACAACAAGTGTTGGCAATACAATCTCAAATAATATTTGTCTTGGCCAAGCTGCTACTCCAAGTGGAAATGGAAATGTGAATTTTGGAGATGAGACCATTACATTTTTGGATGCGAATCCATGGAATACGGCTTCAACAAGGGATGCTCCTTTTCAGCTTGCATCAGGGTCTCCTGCCGTTGGCATTGGCACGGGCGGCGGAAATGCAGGAGCGTTTGGCGGGGTAAGTCCTTATGTTTTGTCAGGAATGCCTGCCTATCCAATCATCACAAACTACACCACATCAGGCGTAGGCAACTCCACAACCCCGCTCAACGTCAGCGTAACCGTTCGTGGTAATAATTAAATCATTTCAAAACCCAAACACCCCGAAATCTTAGAAATCATGGCTATTCAACTCATCAATCAATTTGCCCCCGCTAATCGAGAAATGCTTGAAAATATGCAGGGTAATATTCTGAAAGCCCACGGCAGAGAACACACCGCCAATTTTTTCTTCAATGCCAAAGAAGGCAAGAAAAAAGAGTTCAAAAAATGGATGTTGCATTTGGCTACTTCTGGCTTGGTGCAGTCGTGCTATGACCAACTGCGGGATATTCAACGCTGGAAAACCCATAAAATTGATGGCGGTACGTTTGCCGTGGTGCATATTTCGGCAAAAGGCTATGAATATCTTTTGGAAGATATAAAACCCGCAAGAGTCAAATTGAATGCTGAGTTTGAAAATGGCATGAACAAATCAGGTTTGGGTGATGATGAAAAAGATTTTGAAGAAGGCATAAAGGACGAAAGCCAGTTTTTGCTCATTTTGGCGGATAACAATATCGATGCTTTGGAACAGCAAATCGAAATCATAGAACTGCAACTCGCCAACATTGCCAACATCGAGTACATTCAGCGGGGTGATGCCATCAAAAATGCCGAAGGAGCGGGAATTGAGCATTTTGGCTACGTGGACGGCATTTCACAACCGATATTTTTTGAAGACGAATTAACGACTTATAAAAAGCAAAATGGTTCGCCCACAAAACTTACCTATGACCCGTCAGCCGATAAAGGACTGGTTTTAGTACAAGACCCGTACACTAAGGAGAAAAACCCCGAGGCTTTTGGCAGTTATTTAGTATTCCGAAAATTGGAGCAAGACGTTTACGGTTTCAAAAAAGCCGAAGAAAAATTAGCCAAACAACTAAACTTGGAAGGCGAAGATGCCGAAAGAGCAGGGGCTTACATCGTAGGACGTTTTGAAGACGGAACGCCCGTAGAAGTAAGCAAAGATGCAGGTTTGTTGAACAATTCCGTGATAAATGATTTTGATTTCAAAGCGGACGATGCCTCAAAATGCCCTTACCACGCCCACATCAGAAAAACCAATCCACGGTCGGAATTTGATAAATTAGGAGATGCAAAATCGCACGTTATGGCACGCCGAGGTATTCCGTTTGGCAAAAGAGCCGACAGTCCGATGGATGGCGTTTTAGAAACAAAACCCCGTGGAGGCGTTGGTCTGTTGTTTATGAGTTACCAGAACAGTATATCCAAACAGTTTGAGGTAATTCAGAATCTTTGGGCAAATAAGGAGGACTTTTTTAAAGGCGAAACAGGTTTGGATTTGATTATTGGTAATGGAGATTATCCTTCGACTAGTGATTATCCAAAAAAATGGGGCGAGCCAGAGAATGAGAAAGCATCTTTTGGCAAATTCGTAACTACTCGTGGCGGAGGCTATTATTTTGCTCCGAGTATGGTGTTTTTGAAGGAGTTATGAACTTTATTGATTTTGTTTGGCAATCTAAACTTAGAAATGGCTAAGAATAAACAGCGAGAAATGCAGAAAGTGTAATGATTTGCGTTTTGTGAAAAGTTTTGAGGTCGAGCAAGTCAATTTTATTGCCTGTCAATAAATAGTCTGCTTCACCATCAAGGCTAAGAATTAGCAAGAAATCATCTTTGGGGTCGGGGCTTGCTTTTATCTCGGAGGTAGTTTCTACAAATGTTGCCCTTTCCATCATCAACAGAATAAAAGTATTTGATTGCTCAACCGAAACATACTTTCTGAACTTTGGTCGGTTGGCTACTTCGGTTAATTCTTGCAGTAAAGCATTGCTCATCAAGATATCGAAGTTTTTATTTGCTAAGATAATTTCAAGCCGTTGCCGTGAATTATTGTTGATTAAAGCACTGATATAAAGATTGGTATCAATGACTATTTTCATTTTTTGGTGCTGTTTTTCTCATTTCTATTCGCCTCAATTTCTGCTAAAATATCTCCTTCCGATATTTCAGATACATCGGGCAATGATGCTGAAAGCTTTTGCCAACGTTCTGTCCAAGAAGCAGTTTTGAGAATCGTAATCAAATCTAATTCGGCTAAATCTTCCAAGAGTTTTTTAGCATTCGGATTTTTTAGTTCAATTGTGAGTGTATCCATTATCTGATTTTTTTACAAATATAAATGAATTTTATATGAAAAAAATATTTTCTCTTTTTGTCTTTACTGCACTGTGTTTCGCTATATCAGTAAATGCCCAAAACATCAATAAAATCGAATACTTTATTGATGCCGACCCTGGCTATGCCGCAGGGACGGACGTACCTATCACGGCAGCAACTACTGTAACCACTAATTTCAACGTTTCACTTTCGGCTGTTACTGATGGTTTTCACACCCTCAGCATCCGTGCCAGAGACGCTAACAATCAGTGGAGTGTAGTAGGTATTCGTCCATTTTACAAAGAAACTTTGGCTTCGGGTTCAACGCCCCCAAACATTACTCAACTGGAATATTTCATTGATGCCGACCCAGGTTATGGAAGCGGAACTGCCGTAACAATCACCGCAGGCAGTCCAGTAACTACTACATTTACAGCCTCTTTGGTATCGGTTTCAGATGGATTTCATACGCTGAGTATTCGGGCAAAAGATGCAAATAATCGTTGGTCAGTCGTCGGTATTCGTCCATTTTACAAGGAAACTTTGAGTTCGGGTTCAACGTCCCCAAACATTACTCAACTGGAATATTTTATAGATACCGACCCAGGTTATGGTTTGGGTACAGCCGTTGCGGTTTCGGCTGGCTCACCCATTACTCAAAGTTTTACAGTGGCTTTACCCGCTGTTTCAGATGGGTTTCATACGTTGAGTATTAGAGCAAAAGACATCAATAATCGTTGGTCTGTTGTGGGTATTCGTCCATTTTATAAGGAAACTTTAAGTTCGAGTTCAACGCCCCCAAACATTGTAGCGATGGAATATTTCATTGATGCCGACCCAGGCTATGGTT
>JAXHOK010000045.1:0-14681 GCA_034519515.1 Arcicella sp. | reverse complement strand
ACTCCTGGGCGCATCGAAGAGGTTGTTGAGAAAGCCGGCAAAGGACCTGGATGTGAAGATCAAGGAAGCGGGCGATAATGCCTGTTTCGAGCTGGGCATCCACAATATGCATGCTGAGCTGGTTAAATTCTTGGCCGTTTGAAGTATCGTACAAGCTTCCGGGCAGAATGCCTTGACGCACACGATCGAGGTGGCGCGTTTGATGGGTATCATGGCGCATCAGATGGGCTTGGATCGGAATATGGCCAAGCGTGCCGGGTTGTTGCATGATATCGGCAAGGTCGTAGTGATGATGTGGAAGAGGGGACGCATGCGGTGGTGGGTGGCAGGCTTTCCCGCAAGTATGGTGAAGCGTGAGAGTGTAGCCAATGCGGTGGAATCTCATCATAATGAGATCGAATGCCGTTATGTTTACGGGATCCTGGTGAATATCGCGGACACGGTGAGCGCTTCCCGTCCGGGCGCCCGCGCGGAATCTTTGGAGACGATATTAAGCGTCTGGAAGGGAAGTTGGAGAAGATCGCGGCGTCCTTTAAGGGTATTGATAAGGCGTTCGCGCTACAGGCCGGACGCGAGATCCGGATCATGATCGATCCGGCGAAGCTTAATGATGATGAGTCCATTGTTCTGGCGCGGGATATCCGTTCCAAGATCGAAGCGGAGATGGAATATCCATGGGCAGATCAAGGTGCTGGTTGTCCGCGAGACTAGGGCCATTGAGTATGCGAAGTGATGCGAAGCGTCATCCTTGAGCGAGCCTGAAATTATAAATGGAGCGAGTCGAAGGATCTCATGAAAATCTGTATTCGTAGGCGACATTGTTGGCGCGCCCGGGCGTGAGGTCTTTTTGAAGCACGTTGCCCTGATGCGCATGAACGGCGAAGCGGATTTCATTATCGTTAATGCCGAGAATATCGCCGGCGGGAGCGGGATCACGGAGAAGATCGCTCGTGAGATCTTTTTGCGGCCAGCGCGGATGTAATTACGCTGGGCGATCATGTATAGGACCGTAAAGGCTTCTCCATGCTCAATAGTGAAGAGCGGTTATTGCGGCCGGCAAATTTCCCGGCGGTGGCGCCGGGGCATAGTTCTTGTGTTGTCAATGGCCCCAAGGGGTCAAGGTCGGAGTGGCCATCATATGGGCCGTCGTTCATGAAACATCTGGTGGATAATCCTTCACGGGGGCGGATGTGGAGATGCGCGAAGATGAAGGCGGCCGGAGCTTCGGTGATCTTTATTGATATCCATGCCGAGGCAACGAGCGAGAAGGTGGCGTTCGGGCATTATGTGGATGGGCGCGTGAGTGCTGTTGTGGGGACGCATACGCATGTGCAAACAGCGGATGAACAGCTCCTTGCTGGGCGGAACGGCGTATCTTACCGATGCCGGGATGACGGGGGCCTTATGATTCGGTGATCGGGACGGTCAAGGAGTTGATGCGTTGAGCGTTATATCGCCGGTGTGCCTAACAAGTTCGAGGTAGCTCCCGGGCCTGGGACGTTGTGCGGGGCCATTATTGATGTGGATGAGGCGACAGGTAAGGCACGCGGCGCATTGTGCGCGTGTCCGCGCAACTGATACAGGGAGGTCTTTATGTCGTGGGAAGGATTGAACCGGCGTAAGTTCCCGAGTTGGTTTTCCGTGCATGGTGAAGGTTACTGCCAGCCAGGAACCCGATGGATGTGCTTCTCACGCATACCGAGAATGTCAGTGTTGGCGGTGTATGTATTATCCTCAAGACCATGCTGGAGCGTTTTACTCGGTGGATATTGAGATCGACCTGTTGGACGGTGAAGAGCATGTTGCCTGCAAGGGCCGTGCGATGTGGATCGTGCGCCGCAAGGCGGGGAGGACCTGAAGCCTTCGTATTATGATACCGGCATTGAGTTCGTGGGGCTGCCGGATAAGGACCGGGCCAGGATCGAAGAGATGTGGAGCGGATATATAAAGCGGAACAGAAAGTCAGGATATGAGCACAGAAGGTCAGCCGGTCATCAGAGTGCGTTTTGCACCCAGCCCGGCAAGGATTCCTGCATATTGGTGGCGCTCGAACGGCGCTGTTCAATTGGATGTACGCTAAGGCCCAGGGTGGGAAGTTCGTCCTGCGCATTGAGGATACGGACCTGGAGCGCTCAAGCCCGAATATGAAAAAGAATGTGGACAGCATGCATTGAGAAACGGGGCTGTCCTGGGATGAGCTTTTACAAGCAGGATGACCGGTTCGCTATTTATAAGGAACACGCGCAGATATTTTAAGCCAGGGTAATCAGGTTGCTTACGAGAAGGATGGCGCGGTATTCCTGAATATCAATGAGCTTTACAAGCGCCGGGAACGCAAGCAGGTCATGGTTGATGACCTGATCCGCGGGCGCGTGATGTTCGATATCGCATTCTTGTACGCGCCGCAGGCGCAAAGAAGGCCAGGTGCTGCCTCAGGGTGAGCTTCGGGATGAGGTCTTGATAAAGGCCGACAGGGCGCCGACCTACAGCTTCGCGTGTGTCATTGATGATGATGCAGATGGGGATCGCGCACGTGATCGCGGTGAGGATCGTCCTGACCAATACGCCCAAGCAGGTCCTGATGTATGAAGTGCTGGGGGATTATGTGACAAGGTCGAAGTTCGCGCATCTGCCCATGATCATGGGCGAGGACGGCACCAAGATGTCCAAGCGCCATGGCGCGACGGCAGTGACGGACTACAACCGGATAAGGATTCCTGCCCGGTGCGTTGGTGAATTATTTAATGCTTCTGGGGTGGTCTCCGGGGAATGAAGATGTCCTGCCCTTAAAGAGCGCTTGCGCAAAGTTTGCCATTCGAAGGTCAATAAAGCGGCTGCGCAGTTCAGTATGGAGAAACTGCGGTGAGATCGATTCCCAGTATATCAAGATGTGTTCCGGCCAAAGAACTTGCTACGTTACGCTGAGGCCTGTTCTTCTGGAGAAGGGGCCTTATTACAGAGAATATTGATGCAGTTTGGTTGGAGAAGGTTTGTGAGCTGTACAAGAGTCGCATGGCAACGCTGTTGAATTCACGGAGCGCTTGCCGGGCTTCCTGTTCACGGATGTTTTTGAGGTTTCTGCGCAGGTGCGCCTGGCCCAGCTGACCAAAGACATGGAGCAGGAGTTCGTGCTGTTGGCGGATCGACTGGACAAAGTCGAGTTGTTCGATGTACCGACGACGAAAAAGCGTTCCGTGAAGTGGTGGCGGAGCTGGGGATGCGATGGGCGAGATGGTCCATCCGGTGCGCGTGGCGCTGACGGGTGATAAATGTGGGGCCGGTTATTTGATACGATGTCCGTGCTGGGTAAAGCGCGGACCGTGACCCGTTTGCGCAAGACGTTCGTGAACTAAGGCGCCGGTTAAAGTTCTTGCCAAAAACGAAGGCATTGTGTATAAATAGTGCCTTCCAGAAGCTATATATTGACCCGTGGTGTAATGTTAGCTTTACAACAGACTCTGGATCTGTTTGTCATGGTTCGAGTCCATGCGGGTCAGCCATATGTATCTCGAAATCCAGATCAAAGACAGAAGAAGCCTGATGATAGCAATGTCGTGGGGGCTTTTCATGTCCGCGCGGCTTAAGACTGGTGGGTGCCGTTGGCATAAAAGATGCTGATAATCGCGATGATCAAAAAAACGGCAAGGGGTGTTCCTGAAGTGGATGGGAAGCTGGCTTCAAGGTTTAGGGTTATGCACGGGGCTTGACAAGATCACGCACAGGCGTATGCTTGTAAGTGAGCGCTTACTTACGTGGGGAGATATGGCAAAAGGTAAAATTACTGAGCGTCAGCAGGATATTGTTAATGCTGCGAAGAGGATCGTTATTGATCATTAGGATGGCGTATTTAACAGTCCGCGAGATAGCTAAAGAGTTAAAGATCACCGATGGGGCGCTCTACCGGCATTTTGAGAGTAAGAACGAGATCATTAGTCTTTTGATCGATGATATTGAAGCGACCCTTCTTGCTAGGATCCAGATGGCAGCAGATAAAGCAGACGACCCTATAAATAAGTTGAGTAGTAATATTGTTTAATTCGCATGTTTCTTATGCTGAAAAACGTCAAGGGTTGACGTTTTGTTGATCAATGAGGTCTTGGCTTGAAAGATCCAGGCGCCTTCAAAAGAAGATGCATGCGGTAGTGGAGCAGTGTTATTAAAGATCTCCGAACTGCTAAAGGTTGGAATTGAGAAAAAGATCTTTAAGAAGGACATGGATGTATCTATTGCTAGTTTGGCTTTTTTGGGATAGTGCAGGCATTAGTGACATTTTGGGCTTTAAGCAATAATAAGTTCTTAATTACAAGAATCGCACAGAAGCGCTGTTTGCTGTTTATAAGGAAGGGATCATTAGAAAGTAAACGGTCAAAACAACTGTAAAAGGGTTCGGGGATCTTTGGGATCAGCGAAAGGACTTGGATGGTCAGGCCGCCATCTGGATCGAAAGATCCAGGTAGCGGTCTTTCTACTCAGAAAGTGGGCCGCGATACTTAACAACACAAGTCAATATCGTAGCGGGTGAGGTTCTGATTGTAATGGAGCATGATGGCGGGTTTGCGACAAAACAGGCATTACCGAAAAACTTGGATAAATAAATCAAAACTCGCATCCTTCTGTCTGCGAGGTCAGTGTTGATAACACCATTTGATTCGGCGTAAGGCAACCCAGCAACGGCATTTCGGATGAAGACTTGATTTTGTGGCGAAATTGCCCCGTTGGCAAAAAGCATATTGTACTTATCAATGAGCTCGGGAAGACGATCGTTGCGTGTGAGCGGAAAATCAGCTGAAAAATCGAAACCAGGATCCTGCGACGGCTTATATTTTTCGGTTGGAAAGAAGCCCCACCAATCGGTTGGATTGTTTGACACGATCCAGCGTTGAAGTGCGTTCATGTAGCCCGTGAGATTTTGCGAATTCAGCAACTGAAACTCAGGGGCATATTTTGCGGCGTCCTTCACGGGGCCACTTGGGGCATAGTCGGGCTGAAAGAAATTAAACACACTCGGTGACCACATCGGAATCTGCTCCAATTTATCATAAACCTGAAACATCACATTTCTGATTGGCCCGTTGTTGTTGTTGAGGTTTAGGCCCTTCATGATGTTCATGTATCTAATGAAAGGTTCACGCAAATGTCCACGTGAATTTTTTGAATATAAATCCGGATTACTGGTATCTCTTGCTTCAAAATCAAGTAAAATTGCTTTCACAACGGCTTTTAGATCACCTCTAACGCCACTTCCATTATTATTAAAAACACTTGCAACACGCTGAATATAAGCCGGACTTGGGTTTGAGGTTACCAGTCGTTGAATCAGTCTTCGACAAACAAAAGGTGCCGTGTTGGGATGATTAAAAACAATATTGAGAGCATCTTGAATGTCTTGTTCGCCTTGGGCAACTGGCCTTGCAGGGATGGTTTGGCCTAGAAAAGTTTTGGTTCCACCTTCGTGGGCATCAACAATGCGACTTGGGTTGCGGGTATCTTGGGCGTAGAACTTCATCCGACCCACGTACGACCAATAGTTTTTTTCCCAATCACCAAACCAGCGACTATCAGGCCACGAAAGGCCTGTGAAAACTTTGGCTAAATTGGCAATGTCAGTGTTGTTGTAAGTAGGTATAGAATTACCGTTGGCATCTTTTTCTCGGTTCCATCAAGATTTAGTTCATACAAACCCACCGTGAATAATTGCATGATTTCGCGGGCATAGTTTTCGTCGGGATAAATTTGACGGGTAGCATCGGTGGCTCGGTTGTTCATGAAAGTCAAATAAACGCCCATTGCGGGTTGATACGTTACGCTGTCAATCAACGACCTATAATTGCCAAAAGCTCCCTTCAACATGACGTCAAAATAACCTCCGAGGGCGTAAGGATTGTCTTTAAATGTTGAATTGCGTGACGTAACCAAGATTTCAGACAAGGCCAGTGCTACTCGCCAACGCAACGGATCCGGTGCTGTTTGGGCTCCGTGAAACCACGCAATGTCAAAATGCCAATCACCCACAAAAGTATTTTGAAGTGTTGAACCTGGCACCACAAGATTGCTAGAATCAACAATAGCTTGGTGCATTTGAGCCACGTGCGTTCTGACCGAAAAACTGCTCGGTAAGTTCAGTTGCGTGTTGAGCCATTGCTCGTTGCCAGTCAGCGTCAGATTGGTGACGTCTGTTATGTTATGCCCCAACGTTGCCTGTGATAAAAAACGAGAAGCCGCATTATGATTTGGCAAGAAGCCGCTTCCATCAAGCGTGCTGACGCCCGAAGTGGCATTTGACGATGATGTAACAGTTGCGTTACGGAGGTTTCCTTGACCAATAGTGATGCTTTGAGCCCACGAAGCAGTTGAAACCAGCGAAACAGTGAAGAGTTTAAAAGCCGTTTTAAGCATTCAGTTTTAGCTATATTAGTCTGTAAATATAGCTACTATGAATTTAATTCCAGTTTTTTTAGTTAATTTCATAGCGGTTTTAACTTAAAAAACCCATTCTTATAATAAAAAAATGGAGCAGAAATTACCCCCAATTACTTTTTATATCTTAATAACCAACGTGTTGGTATTTGTTACGCAGCAAGTGCTTGGCATTGATTTAAACCAAAAATATGGATTTTACAGTTTCTCGAGTCACGAAATGGGGCTTTTTAATCCAGTTCAGATTCTGACACACTTGTTTTTTGCATGCCAATTTTATGCATATTCTTGGCAACATGATGGGTTTGTACTTTTTTGGTCCCGTGCTTGAACAAACCTTAGGCAAAAATAAATTTTTGATTCTTTACTTCGGAGCCGGACTTGGCGGCGTTTTTCTGAACGGACTCATCAATTATCTTGAAATTTCAAAACTCCTGCCCTCTTCAATTGAGTACCAAATCCAGATGGCAACGCCAATGATTGGGGCTTCGGGTGCAATTTTTGGTATTTTGGCGGCTTTCACCAAACTGTTTCCTAACATCAAAATGATGATTTTTCCGATTCCTTTTGAAATCAAGGCTAAATATCTGATTCCTCTTTATGCAGCTTTTGAAATCTACTCAGGTTTCTTCCGCAAAGATTCAAATATCGGTCACTTTGCTCACATCGGCGGTTTGATTGTGGGTATAATTTTGATAATTTATTGGTTTGGTTGGAAGAAAAAGATTTTTTAGAAATGGTTCTACTACCATTAGATCCATTATTTATGATTCGAATTTCAATAAAAAGAATGAATTCTAAATACTCAAACTAAGTTGTTTTTCAGGGTAAAACGCTTTTACTAAAATCCTTGGTGAACTAACAATCAAATTTTTTTTTCAAAATCATATATTTTATTTGTAATATGCAAAACTAGATATCAATTACTTTTTAATCTTTTCTTACAATATTTATTACCCAATCATTCACATATTTAACCACTTCTTCTCATCCATTTTGTACGCAAAGGCTATGCCCACGTCTTTTGAATTCTTTAAAATCCGTAATACTGTTTCTAACATTAATCAGCCCACTGTACTCTTATCAAAGGACTACTGATAAGACTATTATGATGTACCCTTATCTTTTGACTTATTTTAGTTTGTCGCATTAGCATAGCAAATGAAAGATCTTCCTCAATTGTTATATCTATAAGTTGTGCCTTCTTATCTATACTATTTATTGGATTCAGCAACCGCAAAGCGTAGTAAAAAGGTAGTGGTTAGGGTTTTCATTGAATTAAGATTTTGATTTAATTTAAAAAACATAAGCCTTCAGATTCATAAATATAAATCCATTACTGGCTGTTCCCGAACCTGAACTTACTTCTTTATCTCCCACATACACTTTGAGAGTAGCTTTCTGACCAGTTTTTCCACTGTTCCCAGAGGCGGTTATTGATAATTGTGTAAGAGTTTTATCGGCTGTAAACTCATAAATCCAAGGTAGTTTTTTTACTTCAATGGCTTCAAAACTGCCATTGCCAACCACAGCTACCACGTCTATACTACCCGAAAAATCACCTGTGATTTCATATTTTACTTTCCTGCTTCCACTGACAGAAACTTCATCTTTTGAGCAAGATTGAAGAAAAATCAATACTAAAAAATTAAAGGCAATAAGCCTTAAAATGCTTATTTTGTTCATAATTGAGTTGTTTGAAAGTTAAATTCTAAGTGTATTTAATGTAATTTTATATCAATCCCTTTATCATATTCCAAACAAAGCGGCAGTTAATTCTGAAACTATTGGCTTGGTCATGTACATAGTTTTTCATGGCTTCCAAATCATCTTTTTTGTACAGTTTTTGATTGAAATAGACGCTTTCTATCATTTTTGTATGGGCAATATTTTCCAAAGGATTAGCACTTAAAAGCATCATATCAGCTTTTTTACCTACTTCTATATTTCCTAAAACTGCACTTTTACCATAATATTCGGCTGGATTTACGGTTGCCGTTCTTAGGGCATCGGCATTAGTCAAACCTGCTTTTACCATTTCTTGGAGCTCGTCATGCAAGCTAAACCCGTGATAAATGTAGCGGTCGAGTGCGTCAGTTCCTGCCATTATTTTTACGCCATTTGCTTGGGCTAATTTTGTAACTGCTAGACCTCTTTCGTAGTATTCTTTCAATATTTTTTGTTGCTCAGGTTTGTCATAGCCCGATGTGTGTAGTTTTGCCCAAAGTTTCCAGAGTTTTAATTGCGTGCCTTCAATATAACGATTGAGCGAGTTTTGAGTAATTTTTTTATCAAAAACCAACGTTTCTTTGCGGTTTGATGCCACATGAGTTGGCACATAAAAAGTATTATTTTCCCTGATTTGCCGAAGAACAGATTGAGTCAGCAGGGAATCTTGATTTGCTAACTCGTATTTTTTAATTTCTAAATCTTTTTCAAAACGCTTTTTCTGTTTTACGAAATGCGGAATCAATGCCCAAGCGTGTTCGATGGTAGAATACTTATTATTTAGAACAGTGCCAATGTCCACATTATACGACAAATGCCCCAAAACCTTGATTTTCTGCAAATTGGCTTGTTTTTGTATTTCATAAAAAACATTTTCGGGCAGTTGACTGTCTTCTAATTGTAGTTTTACGAAAAGGTTCACCACGGTTTTTAAGCTTAGTTATTAGTTCTTTTACAACTGCACTGGTTTGCTTTTTAGCATCATTTTCTATTTCTTCTACGTGATAGCTGCACGATTCCCAGATATTTGGAAGCAATAAATTATTTTCTAATACTTGTTTCTCCCAAATATTTTTGTCTTTTCCAAGTGTGCGTCAATATCCGAAATCCAAGAATCGCCATCGCCCATATCTCTGATGTTGGTAACGCCATTGT
This sequence comes from Arcicella sp., assembly GCA_034519515.1. Taxonomy (GTDB): domain Bacteria; phylum Bacteroidota; class Bacteroidia; order Cytophagales; family Spirosomataceae; genus Arcicella. The sequence goes on along the minus strand of JAXHOK010000045.1, from coordinate 5,381 downwards.
CTATCAATAGCGGAAAATGCAGTTGTGGCGAAAGGCTCAAAGTATGCACGTGCATATCCCAAAGGGTGGACATTACAAATTTATTTTTACCGTCAATAATTTTATAGCCAGCTTGATTTATAATTGGTGTTGAATCAATAGCCACAATGAGTCCATTATTAATATAAATATTTTGATTTTTGATGGTCAAACCATTTTTGGTATCAATAATATTACAATTCTCAATCAATAGCTTTGGGATTTTTTGCTTTTTATGTTGGTAGTTTTCAATGGGTAAATTTACGCCCACAATTAGTAGCAAAGCACTAATTATCAACAAAGTGAGTAAGGATTTGCCTAATATTTTAAAGATTTTTTTTGTCATTTTTTTTGGTTTTTACAATTGTGCGTTTTTTGTCTAAGTAAAAAAAGAATAGGTTTGGAACTAAGTAATGACATATTGGAACTAAAAAAGTTAGTAAATCTTCTACTCATAAAAGTAGAAGAATTGACTACGGAAAACGCTATTTTGCAAGCAGAGAATATTGCACTGCGAGCAGAAAATGCAGAATACGCGCGGCAAACCAAAAAAATGGACCAATAATAGTAGCTTTCCACCTTCCCAAGACAAATTCAAAACAAAGCCAGCTTTTGCCAAATCACAACGGCAAATTGGAGGCAGCGGCTAAAGGCTTAAAACGTTGAAATATAAAGTGCCCGCCGGAGACTTTTATTATCAAACTTGATTGCCCAAGTGTTTGTAGTTGTGGTTGCGATTTGAGCCAAATAGAGCCTACTCTAAAAGAACGCGCCAGTTATAATTTGCCTCACAATTAGAGACCCGAATATCGCATTTTTCGTCATCCCTTCTTTCCTTCGAAATTCCGTTCTTTCCCTCTGTAAGTCCTTTCATATGTGTCTTCTTTGCCCTTTTCAATTTTTCTCTTCTATTCAGCGTGAGCCATTTTTAGTGATCTTATGCACCCTCATCGCTCCGTTTTGATCTCTTATAAACAGCTTTTATCCCTTGAAAGTCTGAAACCTCTCAGACAATTTTGCCTCGCCGTGTTCTTTCGATGGGTTTCTTGTGAAAAACCATCTTCTTTCGGCCTCCTTGCTCTTTTTTTCTCTAAAAAGAGGCCTCAAAGCCTTAATAGAGTTTCTGATAAAAAACTTCAAAACTATCGTCCTGCTTTGCGACTTTTCTCCTCAAAATTTCCCCCTCTTTCTCTTGCGAGTCGGGCTTTTGATTCCCTTGGGCTTTGATTGCCTTTTTGATGCTTCTCCTTTTGGTTTTCCCGATTGCCCCTTTTTGTCTTCGATATTTCCTTGCGGCCGAGCCTTTCTTCCCTGCGAGGGATCTCCCCGGTTTTTTCTTTGGTGCCGTTTCTCTTTTCCTCAGTTCCTTCTCCGCGGGTTCCCCTCCCCTCTCCCCCCTTCTCTCTTCCCTTGTTTCTCCCTTTTCTCTTCCTTCTTTTTCCCCCTCTTATCCATAAGAGTAACCAACAATACGTCTAATATCAGTTTGTGTTTCTGCTACGACTGAAATAGGTTTTTCAACCATTCAAATATAGATTTCTTCTTTTTCTTCTTCAATTTGTTCGTCAGTTCCCAAATAGCTGTTCAAGATTGAAACGGCTTCTTTATTACGAAGTTCTTTGGCAATTTGCATCGGACTTTTAAACGAAAACGCCTCTCGAATATCGGGTTTTGCTCCATTTTCTAAAAGAAATTGCATCATTTCTAAATGATTTTGATTGATACTTTCTATCAATGCACTCGTCAGAAATTCGGGGTGTTGATAGTTTACATCAATTCCTTTTGACAAATAATACCTCACCAAATCGAAGTCGTTGGTTTCAACACCTCTAAACATTTCTTTCCAATCGCCACCCATATCTTTTGTGTTTAATATTTACGAAAAATATATCTTACAACAAGTTCTAAATACTTGTTCATTTCACCAATTTCGCTTTCCTAAACCGTGAAGGATAAAATACGGCTTGAATTACATTGTATTCTATCTGATTTAGGCTAAATATTTTATTGTTTACATTCAGTTTCTCAAATGGAAACCATCGCAAATTTGTGCGTAAAACAAAAGGTTGCTGGGTTTTTCCTGGCAAAATATCCCAACCAAAAGTTAGCCCAGGATTGATAATATTTTTATTGATGCTCAAATTGCGAGATGCAGATTCTTCTGTAAATTTCAACCTATCGAAACCAACATTTAATCCTACATAAGGTGTAAAACCACTGTAATCGGTTACAAACTTAAACATCTCAAAAACAACTGACTGTTTTTCGATAACTTGTTTTACACCAAAAGATTCGTTTCCGAAAGTTGGATTTCTGTAACTTATCGCAGCAACCAGTCCCGCTTTATTGAATTGATAGCCAAGAGCAATATCAAAGAAAGTATTTGAAATGGGCTTTTTTGTAAAAAAATGGATTAAATGTTTGATTGTAAGCTGATTCTGAAATAATAAATGAAGTTGAAGGACCAATTCCAATAAACCAGTCGCCTTTTTTTGTTACATCCACTGTGGGTGAAGATAAAGTCGGGTATTCATTTAAAATTTTGTTTATCTTTTCCATTTTTTTGGAACGGGTTGATTCATAACTGTAAATTAAGCCAAAATAGGGTGAAAATTTAGGTGTGTTTATGTTTTCGCGGCCCCGGGGCCTAGTTGATATCCCCCTCCGGTAGGCATCCCCCCTATTTTTGACCTTTCTCCCTCTTGATCCTTTGGGACCTCTCCATCTATCCCCTTTGATTATTCTCCTCTCCATGTTATTGGGGGTCCTCTGCTTGTTTTCAATGGGGCTCGACCTCCTTCGCGATTCCTCCTCTTCATCCCGGCATTCATGCCCTATCTCCTTTAGTTCAGCTAGGTTTGAATAGCTTCCGCCTGCTCTTTTACTTTATCAATATCCTATTTAGCTTTAGCCCCTTTCTTTATATTCCCTAGTTTCGCCCTAAGCCATCTTTTTTTCCACACCCCTTCTCAAATACTCTGCGATGCTAATTTTCCTTAGTTTTCCTATTTTCTGGCTTCTCCTTATTGCTTTCGTCTTATAGGTTCCTCTCCTATATTGCTCCCTTTATGCGATAGCCATTTTTAATTCCATCACCCTCCCTATCTTTCTTCCAGGGCCTGCATTCTATCAACATTCCTTCTTTCGTCCTTTTGTTGGCTTATTCTTGCCTTCTTTTGCCTTTGCTTTCCCCCCCTTTGCTCTTTTTCCTCGCTCATTTCCCTTTTCCTTTTCCTCTTCCTCCTTTTCCTTTATTTCCCCTTTTTTTTTTCTTTGCTCATCTTTTTTCCCCTCCCTTTCCCCCTTCCCCCCTCTCCTCCCTTTCCTTTTCCCTCTCTCCCCCTCTTTTCTTAAAGCAGCTTTTGAAATCGGGTAATTCCATTCATTATTTGGATTGTAATTTACACCAAGCCTAATCATCATATTCTTTTTTCCGTAAACCAAACCCGCATCAAATAGTATTTTATGGGCTGAAAAAGATGAACTTAATTGCTCATTTTCAGCATCTTGGTTTAGATTTACTACCGCCCAGCTAGCACCCATATAAGGTCGTATTTTTTTATCTTTATATGCCCAAGGCATAATTCTCATGCCTGTAATAACTGAATTGTTGTAGTTAAAATTAAGACTATCTTTCTTATCCAGTTTGATTTGAGCCAGCGGAATAGAAATATAAAAATCAGCGTGACCCCCAAAAATGTAAGCCCCCAATATTGAGATAAGGATTGAGCGAAGCGGGATTTTCAAAAGATTGTGTGGCATTGTTCGCCCCAATTTTTTTACCAATAAATGATGGGGTATATTGACTCCCCAGCTCAAAATAGGTTTTGGCAAAGTTTAATCTTTTACGACCTTCTTCCACATATTCTTGGGCAAAAATATTGTTCGATTGCCAAATAAGTACAGCTATTAAAATTAATTTTCTCATTTTGTTATCGTTTAAATTATGATACAAAATTGAGCGTTTGCTATTTTAAAATACTTATCGTAGGGTAAGAACGAAATCATATTATTTTCTTTCTGATTCTACTAAAACTTTCGGGCGTTATACCCAAATATGACGCAATAGCTGTTAGGCGTTCTCTGTACGATATTTGGCTGATTTTCAAGCATTTCTATATAGCGTTGTTCGGCGGTTTTTGTGAGCAAATCTATCTGCTGAGTTTGTTTATGAATGTACAGACCATCAGAGGCAGCCTTGCAAACCAAAATACCATATTCAGTTTTTGCCAAATCATCAAAACGCTGTTTATTGATTTTAAAAAACGTACTTGGCTCGAAACATACCACTTCGAGTTCGGTGGTTTTTCCTGTTAAAAAAGAAAGGTAATCGCCAAAAAAATCGCCTTCATAACACAAGTCCAAACATAAATAATTGTTATTCTGAAACAGCATAATGCCTCCTGAACCTTTCAGAATAAAGTAAAGGTACTTTTTCTGCCGTTCCGTTTTTTTCTAGAATATCATCTTTTTTGCTTTTCAATGATTTCACCTTGTTGGGCAGTATTCCCATATTTCGATGGGAGCATCAAAATATGGGTCAAATATTTGTTTAAACTCTTTACCTAATTCCTTCATTTATTTGATATTCATCATTAATAATGCAGTAAATATAATGAGGTCTGTCACAAAATGGATTGCCCAAGCAATACCAATACCGCTGGTTTCATAAGTAGCTTTTGATAAAACATACCCCATAACGCCCGCCATGATTACGCCCGCTGCACCATTTGGATAGCCTTGATAATGGGGTAATCCAAACAAAATGGCTGATATAAGTAAGACCCATAGTTTCTGGAACATGGTTCATCAAATTACCATTCACCGCCAGCCGATAGATGATTTCTTCCGAAAAGGAATTGAGCAATGCAAAAAGTAAAATCCAAGGAATAAAATAAAACTTAAAATTTGGTAAACTATTGGTGTATTTTACCGCTAAAAACATAAAAATACCCGTTGCCAAACTAATGAAAAACATTAATTGCAATCCATTACTTTCCCCAAGATGTTTTACCATTTTATGCCCATCCAACGCTCTTTGATGGCGAGTGTTTCAAGATTGCCAAAGTTTAACAAAAACTCACTTCTCGGGCGTGAATTTCCAACGAAATCAGAAAAGTAACGGTGGCAATAATAAAGGCGAAAATTTTGGTATTTTAAAAGGTTGTTGATGAACTTGTTATTGACAAAATTCGCATCAATGTTTACCAAAAAAGTATTGGCCGATAAAGTAAAAAATACGGATGCGATTGCCACCAGTAAAATGGTCAGAAAAGGTCTCATAAAATTTATTTTTTTTCAAACTTATGGAGGAATATTTGCGAAAAACATATCATAGGATAAGTTCTGATTATTTACTCATT
>JAXHOK010000022.1:0-6127 GCA_034519515.1 Arcicella sp. | reverse complement strand
GAACTCAGCGAACATTCCGCCTAACGGGGGACAAAGCAGTGAAAGAACATTATAGCTCAATCAATTTCAACTGTACTGACCCTGATGGATGTTATGAAAAAGTATTTGGAAATAGGAGATATGATATTGCAGATTTAAAGAGAGACCCAAAAGTTGCAATAGAAGTTAAAGCTTACGAAACTGGAAAGGTATATTTATCAGCTACACATATCGGTCAAGAAGTGGCTAATAATATAATAAATGCAAATAAAGGATTAAAATCAAATGGGTTTTTAAAGGATGTGTGCCAGATAGTAAATTAATAAATGCATTAAAACACCCAAATATAGAATTAGAATACTAAAATGAATATGACACAAAATTTTATTGATGTTAGCCCTTGGAGAGTGGTAACACCTAAGATTAATTCAAAAAAAGAGCTTAATGAATATATTTATGCTTTTAAGGAATGGCTAAATCTAAGACCGATATGGCTTGATAACTTCAATCTTGCATTTTCTGAATCATTAATTAAAAAAATAGACTTTTCAATAGATTCTTTAAAACCTTTAGGGGAATATATTTACAATAATCATTCAAAAGAGGAAATGATTAAAGGAGAAAATGTCTCGTTTTTTGATTTTTGTGCAAGATACATTGGAGAGGTGTTGATAAGAAATTACGCAAATGTTGAATGGTATATCAGTTTCAATAAAAAAGAGTTTGCTTATTTAAGACCCGCAATTAAGCAGTATTTAACAGAACCATTAAATGAGGTTTATAGAGTTTTTTCAAATGAAAATCCTTACTTGATTTATGAGAATGTGGTCCAATTTAAAACTATTTTAGAAATTGATAATTTAATTATAAACTCAAAATTCTTGAATAAACACTTCGACACCTATGAAAATTTTATATTGATTGCTTCCAATTCAAACTTTGAAATAATAAGTTTCATTGAGAAAGTTAAAAATGCACTGCAATATAAAAACTATACTCTTGAAATTGAAGATAACAGGTTTTACTTCAAAATAGATGATTGGGTTTTATGGCTTACATACAACGAAAATGACTCCATTCTTGAAGAATCTCAAGAAATGGCAGAAATGGTGAAAGATGAAGAAAAGAGAAAGAAAATAGCCACTTGTTCAAAAAGGATAGAAATGATAGCTACTGATGACCCAAACATGGATTATTTCAACGAGCATCTATATATCCTTGAAGCTGCACAAGAGTTTACAGATGTTTTTGTTTTTAGTCCTCATAGTGGGTTTATGTAAATATGTGTCCAAGATATATTCAAATAATAAAGAAAAATCATTGATGAAATATATAAGTATCAAAATAATACTAAGCCTTGTAGCATTGCAATGTTTGGGCTGTGGTAAAGAGTCGGGGAAAAAGCTATTTATTTTAACAAACCACCAAGTGAGGCGTTGAAATTCGATATAGAGGATTTGGCAAATATCCTTGCAGAGGATGGTGTTTGGAATGAAACAGCAAAGAAACAATTACAAAAGATTATCCAAGAAAACAGAAAGGCATTTCCAAAAGTATTTTCAACTGAACCTCAAATAAATTGGCCAAATTTTAATTAAATATCTTATGAATGGAATAGAATTAGTGAATAAGTTAGTCTTTTATAGATTTGTTGATACTCCAGAAAATCATGAGTTTTTCATGGAAAATCTTTATAAATTTTCAGAATTGAACAAAAAAGAATTTAATGAACCCGATAATGTTTTTGATAATTTATTTAATGTCTTTAACGACTCTGAAAACTTTGAACCTTTAAACTATATTGTATTTGAAATTTTTGATTTTGAAAAATTAAAAATATTTGATGAAAGCATTTTCATAGACAAAGTTTTAAATAACCTGTCTAAGATAATTGAAATATCTAAAGTTTGGACAGAGGAAGTATTTAAAGGTCTCTTACAATACAAATTCAAAAAATATTTAGCTCTTAAAATAAGTAACATAGATAATAACTTAAAAGAACTTATTTTCAATTTAATCCAATATATTTTAAAAGAAAATTACAATAATGAAATGCAAGAAGTAGCAAAATATATTTTAGATTCGGAAAAGTTGAAAGGATAAAAATGTCTCTTGCTAAATATGGTGCTGGACTTTTAGCAATTACAGTGGAACAAATAGAGGGCAACCTCCGTTAGGCGAAATCTTCGGTAAGTTCGGCTAAATTTTAATTTAGTCGTTGTGTTAGCCGTTCTTAGAACGGCATGGTAGTATAGGCTTGTTCAAGGTTGCGTTCTAAGCCCCTGTTAGTCCGCATCTGTGATGCTGGACTTTTGAGATTGAGCATTTGTAATGCGACTTTCCAACCATCAACGAGCAGCCAATGGGTTTTATGGTTGGTCTGGTTGGTTGCAAACCAACGGTTCGTAAAGTCCAGCATTACAAATGCGGACTAACGGGTTATTTTGCTATAATATTTCTTTTTTTAATACTATTTTGACATTACTTTATTTCAAGAAGTCAAATTACGGTATTTAGATTTTAAAAAGCCTCCGTGCTTGTGCATGAAGGCTTTCTGTGATTTTGTTATCGTATCAATAATGGCTGTTTTATAATGTTTCCTCTACAATTTTCTGTAATGTTCCCAGAATCAAATCTTCATTACCTTCGAGCATTATATCTTTTGGTGTAATAGAAACTACAGAGTCTTTCAGCCGTAGAAAATGCCAGCGGTCGCCCGTCGTAACGCACCCAAAAATAGTATTAATTTCTTTCTTGTGAACTTGATTAAACAATTTTGCTCCCACCATCTGAGCAACACATTGCCCAAACGATTCTCCGATGTCATTTTTCTTTGCTTCTACAATCGTAAAAATCGGAGCATCAATAAATAGTTGGTTGTCATTTGATGAAAGGATAAAATCACATTCGCCGTTCAAACCTCTTTTTTTATCTACATCCAAAAATTCACCAGAAAAAACTGAAATTCGATGATGATTTATTTGCTTTAATTCGACTAAAAAAGGTGAAACTAATAGTTCAGAGCGTGCTTTTTCGCTTCCATTGGGCAATGCGATGGCATAACCACGAAATAAACTTTCTTTTAAAAAATCGCTAATTTTAACGAGGTCTATCTTATCAAAGATAATTTCTCGTTTGATTTTTAAGTCAAATTTTTCAATGATTTCGGGTAATGTAAATTTACTGTATGCCATATCTATGAGAAATTAATATGCCAAAATTAAGTATTTTACTTCACTCCCAAAGCCCATTTTGCCAAATCTTTTGCGGCACTGAAATTTTCAAAACTCATCGGTAATTTATGAGCATTTACATATTCGTTATAAAGCCATGGGTCGCCGATAGCGAAAACTCGTCCTTTGCCAATATTGGCTGTTGCCATGATAATATCGCCTTTGTCGGTCAAAACTGCTTGGGCGGGTGCTTTCAAAGCGAGGGTTGCCAACTCCTTTACATAAATTGATTTAGTGTTTTTGAAAATAGCATTATCGGCAGGAATATCCAACCGCCCTTGCTCAAATTGCACACCTTGAACCATATTGCGGTTTTTGGTTGTAAACTCAATACCAAAGGTTTTTGCTAATTCGTTGAAATGCGGAATCTCGCAATTTGATGTATCATTTGCCAACATAATGAGCGTACCACCTGCTTTCACCCAAGCATTGATTGCCTTAATATCAGCACTTTTTATGTAATTTGGTTTGGTAGTTTCTTTCTTTGTATCTGGGTCCACGATAATATAAACATTGGCAGATTTTAGGTTTTGTATAGTTGGGGCAGTTGTTAAAGTTGTAGTTTTTGCTCCAAAATCATTAAAAACCGAACCAAACCATTGGTAGCCCGAGTCGAAGCGGTCTTCCCAAATATAATGAAATTTTAGTCCATTATCCTTTTTGTATTCATTGTTGAAATAATTATCAATTACTACATTTTTGCCTTTTCCAATAGCCAAATTATTGAGCAATTCGACTTCGATACAAGCCCCCATAAAAGGACCAGTTGCTTTCAAATCGTCGGAACGAGTAGGTTCTTTTATATAATAATCATACGTGCCATCACGGTAAGGCGTGCCACCCAAACCTGCTCCGCCTACGGCTTTTGTCAAGTGAACATCGCCTTGTGCATCAGTTTCAATGAAATTTTTGATTAAACCATCATAGCCTTTTTTGATTGCAGGAAGATGTGTTTCGCTAATATAACCCATGCGAACGGCTTTGGCCAAAGCATAAACAAACATCGAAGAGCCAGACGATTCAAGGTAATTTCCTGCTTGTCCGCCTTTGTCGGTAACTTGCCACCAAACGCCCGAATTAGCATCTTGGTATTTTAAAATACCTTCCGAAGTACGATTGAGAATTGCCAAAAGTTCGGCACGACGTGGGTGGTCTTTTGGAAAATAATCAAGCACATCAACCAAGCCCATGATGTACCAGCCCATCGCACGACTCCAAAACTCAGGAGATTTTCCGTTGGCTGGATTTGACCATTTTTGCTGACGGCTTTCGTCCCAACCATGATAAAGCAAACCTGTTTTTTCGTTACGTGCGTAGCGTTCCATCAACACAAATTGATTGGCAATGTCATCAAAATCTTGCATTTTGCCTGTCATAAGGCTATATTCGGCATAAAAAGGCTCTGCCATATACAGTCCATCAAGCCACATTTGGCTTGGATATTTGAGTTTATGCCAAAACCCTCCCACTTTATTGCGAGGCTGAATGTCTAATTGATTACGAAGTAAATCGGCCGCTAATTTATATTTTTTATCATTGAAAGTCTGATAAAGTGTAAGCAATTGACGACCAGTCGGAATGTTATCTAAGTTATATTCGTCCATTTTGAAAGTACGAATGTTGCCTTCGGGCGTAATGAATTTATCAATGATTCGACGCATATATTGCAGGTATTTTGCATCGCCCGAAGTACGCCAAAGGCGTTCAAAACCTGAGAAGACCACGCCCATTTCGTAGTTCCAGTTAGCAGGACGGTTTTTCTGAGCTTGCTCCACGGTCATTCCTGCTGGAATTTGTTTGTCTTGCTCCAAATGACTGGCATATTTCATCACCACCATCGAGTCTTGATAGGTTTTCATGATGGTTTCAGCCATTTTCTCTGCATAATTTCGTTGAGCAAAACTCACTTGGCTCACAAGCAGGAATAGAATAATTGATAGTTTTTTAGTGTTCATTTTTTGAATAAATTATTATAACTGAGATGATTTTTATTTAGTCAGCATTATCGCACTATCATTGAGTGCAAATTTATGTTTTTTGACTAAATTTATAATTTCTGCACCTGCAAAAAGTGCTGGGCCGTAGCCGTGTGCAGCATAAACATTCACAGGACGATAATAGTAAAATGCTGGTTCGAAGCTCATTCCTGTACCTACGCAAACGCCCTCAACTTGTCCTTTTTCGGTAACTTTGGTAGCTACGGCATTCCAGCCGAGTAGTGCCATTGGGCCATAAGTTGCGGCATCGAGCCAGCCTTCGTTGATGCCTTTGGCAATGCAATAAGTGTAAATTGCCGTTGCTGAGGTTTCTAAATAAGTATCGTTTTTATCGAGTAATTGGTGCCAAAAACCTGTGCCTGTTTGATAATAAGCTAAGCCTTTGGCGTGGGCTTTGTATAAAGCTAAAATTTCGGCACGACCTTTATAGTCTTTCGGGAGAATATCTAAAACCTCAACCATGGTCAAAATTGCCCAGCCGTTGGCTCTTCCCCAGTGAAATTCGGGGTGCGTTTCCATGCTTTCTGTCCAGCCGTGCATAAATACTCCTAAGTTTTTATTAAACATTCGTTTCGAGAAAAGTTGAATTTGTTTCACGGCATCGTCGTAGTATTTTTTGTTACCCGTAAGTTTCCCCATTTGGGCAAGAGCAGGTACGCCCATAAACATATCATCGAGCCAAAGTGTATTTTTTAGCGGACGATTACGTGCCAGCGTTCCATCTGCCAAACGGTATTCTTTGGTATAAATGTAGTTGAGGTAATTATCAATCAACGGGCGAACATTGTCTTTTACCAGACCATCACGCATGGCTTTTATCATCGAAACCGACATTGCTCCGCAATCGTCTAAGGCGTGAGGGGCAATTATTTGGCGAAGTGGCATTGTGGAACTTACAGGAAATTTTGCTTTAATGAT
>JAXHOK010000003.1:0-38053 GCA_034519515.1 Arcicella sp. | reverse complement strand
ATTGTGCACTTCGTTCAGTTACACGTATTGCTTGAATAAACCCGACATATTTACATTCAAGTTCTGAAAATTATCATCGAGAGTCGTTTTACCATCTTGCAAAGCCACAAAGGTTGGCGATGCTCCGTTTTGAATATTTAATCCAAAATCGTACTTTCACACTGACAAAAAACGGTATCTTTTGAACTCGAAAATACTGGGAGCAGGTGAAAAGGATTAACGTTCACCTTCGTAACAGATGATTGTAAAGAAACACAACCGTTTCTATCCACCGTTCTGACACTATAATCACCTGAATTCCTGACGGTAATACTTGGAGAAGTTGCCCCAGTATTCCAACGATAACTAACTACATTTTGAATTGAAGAGGACAACACAACACTGGTATCGGCACAAAAAGTTGTTGAAGCATTAGAACCAACCGTTGGCGTGCTTGGCAAAGGATTCACCGTTACTGCCACCGCATTAGATTCAGTAGCGAAACACAGCCCTGGTCGCTAACTGCTTTGACTGTAAAATTACCCGAAGTATTGATTCTCAAGTTCCTACTGGTCGATCCATTACTCCAAATATAAGAATTTGCTCCTTGATTTGATGATTGTAAGGTTACGCTACTATCGGCACAAAAAGTGGTAGCACTATTTGCCGTAATAATGGGTTTGGGAGGAACTGGCTTAGAAATAATCGTAGTTGGCGTTGAAAAACCCGACTGACAGCCGAAGTCATTGATTGTTTTCACGGCATAACTTCCAGAAGTTGATATGATTATTTCTTTGGTTTTACTGCCATTGCTCCATTCATAAATGGCGGCATCGCTGGCTATTAACGATACTTGTCTGCCCTCACAGAAATCAGTAGCCCCCGAGGCGTTTATGTTGGCAACGGGAACATTGCTGCCCTTAAAACTGATGGCTGGGACTTGGGTAACATTGCCCAAAACATCACGCATTCGTGCGTAGTATTGTCTACCTCCGTCCACGTTGAGCATTACTTTTTGTTGCGTTGAAAATATACCCGCATCAAACAATAAACCATTATTTGACCATTGGTAATTGACATATTTCGTACCATACTTATCCGCATTGGGAAGCGTTACTTCCACTTTATTATCACCACAAGCAAATGCTAAATCGGTACTCTCTGCGGGGATATTAGGTTTTGAATTTTGGAAGAACGCATCAGTGAGTGAGTTATTCCAGGCATTTGCCAATTGGGGTAACTCAGTACTGAAATGTACGCCTTCTTGTCTGCCGACGGGTTGAATAATATCCGTATTGGGTCCTGCCGTGACGTTAGAGTTGTTTCGGACAAGGGCTTGCTGGGCTCTAATAATTTTAGCGTCTGTTACTCCTGAAACATAAGATGTTTGGGAAATAACCCAATGTAATTCTGAAATGCCCGTTTCAGTACGTGTACGGTTTATGACAGTTTGTATATTTGAAATATACGTTTGTTCGTCCCCAGCCTTATTATTTGCTGATGAAATAAAATTATCAGCCTCACCCTGACACCACAAAACCGCACGCACGCCCAATTCGGGTACATAATATTTCAAGACATCCGACATATTTTGGTATGGGAGTTTGCCGTCATAAACTCCACCGACATAGGGATTTATTGTAAAATTTCCATCGGCTGTTTGAGCCCAAGCCGTACTGGTTGTTCCATTAAGGGCAACATTGAAAAACATTACAGGAACATTCAACCGATTGACTAATAATTCACCAAGCCTTCCCCAACACCAAGCATTTTTCCCACGGGGTGCAATTCTCGAATTGGTTTGTAATTGTGAAAAGGGAGATAAAGAAATATAGCTTGTTCCACCGCTATTTTGGTCGTTCAAAGTTGAGAGGCAATTTACACGGTCGTTATCCACAAAAACCCCCGAAACAGCATCTAAACCTTCGGCGTTTGATTGACCCGCTATGATAAATACTTCGCCAACACCAAATTTATCGACCGTGCTGACATTACCGATGATTTCTCCATTTAAACTGCCACGAACTTCCAGTCTGTACCAACCTTGTCTCACGGACATAATGAAGCTAAAATTTCCATTCAGAGGTAAGGTTTTGATGGTTTTCCAGTCTCGATAATCTGTGTCTTCGCCTTGCCCAGCCTGTACGGGTACGAGACGAGCTTCAATTTTATCAACTTGTTTTTCGTAAGACCCTGCCACGGTAACGGCAGAAAACCCAATACCGTTGCGTTGATATACCGCCCGACTTTGGGGAGAGGTTAATTTTATTTGACCAAAAGATAGATAATTAACACAAATCAGAATAGAGATAAATAAGTATTTTGTAATCGTTGTCATTCAATATTTTTTTACATTATGGGTATTGTTTTCATGTTGGTTGACTGTTTTTTAGTGGTTTTTGTACTGGTGAACGGTACACGGTGAACGGGAAACGGTAAAAAGCGTATCTATATTTTTCTGTGTACCGTTCACCCTTTACCGTTCACCGTTTTTATCTTTCAATACGAAGCAATTTTGATATTTTGTACGTACTGTTTTCGATTCTTAATACATAAGTTCCTTCTGTGAAAGAGGACAGATTTAGGCTTTTGGGCAAATTGATTACGTCCAATTTCTTTTCGTAAACCAATTTACCATCAATGGTATAAATCATAATGTTTACTTTATCCAAATCATAACGACTTTCTAAATTAAATATTCCATTGGAGGGATTCGGAAACACCGAAATACCATTATCATCATAGGGGGCAAACTCTAATTTCACACTCTCTGCCGACTGACACACCAAGGGTATATTGCTTGAACGTACTCTGTAACTATTCTTCCCGATAACGGTATAGCTACCTTTGTCAATCGTTCTGATTAAGGAATCTTTTTGGGTTAAAATCTTGCCATCCAATTTCCAAGTATATTCCTCCGCTTTTTTATCTGAGCGAGCCACCAATGAATAAGTGCTTTTGGGAATAATCGTCAAAGCGGATGGATTATCCTTTTTCACTACTTGAATAGCATTGGATAATCTGGAATTACAATTGTTAGCATTAATCACAAAACCTCTCACTAATTCTGTGCCAGAAACTCTTAAATTGTTTGCATTGTCAGCAGTAATAACTCTACCGTTTCTTTCCCAACCAAATCTTGAACTACCATCCGCAGGGGTTGAAACCAAGGAAACACTACCGCCATCACAAAAAACGGTATCAGTCAAAGCCCTGATTTGAGGCGTTGCGGGTATTGGATTTACAATTACCACAATATTGTCTGTCGAACGAAGAGATTTACACCCATTTGCTCCGATGGTCAATACATTATAGGTATCAGCCCTTCTTACAGTGATAGTCCGGGTGTTTTCTCCGTTACTCCATTCATAGCTGGTTGCGGTTGCTCCCACGTTTGAGGAAGTGAGTGTAATGGATTGACCATCACAAAACTCCGTACTTCCCGAAGTTGATATAGTAGGTTTTTCGGGACGTGGTTTCGCTATCAATTTTACATCCGATGAATATGGTGAAGCACAAGCATTTTTATCAATCACTCTTAGTCTGTATGTTCCTTCTCGTGAGGCGGCGATGTCTTTGGTGCGGGGCAAATTACCAATAGACGGCGAACTTACCCATTCATAAATTGGATTGTCAGCTTCAGTGGTACTTTGAAGTGTCACACTCGTACCCAGACAAAAATTTACATCACTCAAAGCTGTAACAATTGGGGCTTTGGCAGGAGTATTAGCTCTAACAGTGAAATCAGGAACTTGAATAATATTTCCGTTGCTACGGGTTACACGGGCAACATACGTGCCTGATGCTCCTACAATAGTTCGGGTACTATAAGATTGGTTAGTTGATTTATTAAACCAATCGTAATTTCTGTACCCTTCTGGTAAAGAAAGTTGAAGTTGAGTGTTAGAAATACAATTTAATGACACACTCGGAATTGTATCTGCTGGTATTGGTTCAACAGTTTCAAAGAAATTCTTATTGTCTTCAGTTAAAGATTTTATCCAAGCTGCTGCAACTTGATTGAGTCCTGTTCCTGAAAAATGAACACACTGCTGAATAGGAGCCGTTGAACGGGGTACTTGAATATTATCAGTAAATGGTCCCGAATATATTGGAAAGTTGGTGGGATTTGCAATCACTTGATTTTGACCACTGACAATTATAGGTGAGGGTTGTTGAATTGAATTGCTCCCGCTCCCACAACCTAATGTTCCAGAATATGATGTTCGTGCAATAACCCATGATAATTTGTTGTTACCTAAATCTTGACGAGTTTTCTTCAATAGAGTCTCTAAGTCATTGATATAAGCCTGGGTTGTAACATTATTACTTGGATCTGAATCGAGATTTAGTACATTTTCAGTTTCTCCTTGCATCCATAAAATGGATCTTACACCAAGATTTATTCCATAATATCTAAGTATGGCATTAAGATTTTTGTAAGGAGTTCCAGGGTCGTAATATCTACTAAAATCTGAGCCAGGGACATCTTTATTTGAACCAGGAACATCGCTCAAAGGACCTACTATTCTACCATTTACTAATTTACCCTCTGGAAATGAGGCACTTTCTGCCCAAACCCGAGCCGAAGCCCCACCCCAAGCAACATTAAAAAATAATATCGGAACGTTTAGTTTTGTGGCTAAGGCATCTCCAACCTTACCCCAATAAAAAGGTCCTAAACCCCGTGGACCAATAGCCGATGTTTTTTCTAATTTTGCAAATTGTACCAAAGAAAAAGTAGTAGCATCTTTATCAATGACAGTTCCACGATAAGTAGGATCCCGACCTTTAACTTCATCAGCATTGATATTATAAAAATCTGCACAGTTCACTCTATCATCAGATGCCCCTGTTTCAAAAGAAGACCTTTCACCTGTTCCGCCAGCGTTCGACTGTCCGCCAATGATAAAAACCTCACCCACTCCAACACGACTAAGCGTTGAAACATTACCTACAACTCTTCCATTTAAAAGACCTCTTACTTCCATGGAGTACCAACCGCCTTTGACCACTACACTACCTTTAAATAGCCCTCCAAGTGGAGCAGATTTAATTACTGTCCAGCCAATAGAAGTACCCTGACCAGCCGTAACCGTTAAAAATCTCACTTGAATTGTATCAACAGGTTGTGAGTAGCTACCCGTTATAGTAACAGTTGCTTGATTATTCAAATCACGCTGGAAAACCTGTCTTAAAACGGGTGACGAAATAGTTATTTGACTGAAAATAATATGAGACGTACCAAGCAATAAGAATATTAATAATCCTATTCGCTTAAACATATTCAAGGTATTTTGAAGGTGGGTTAAGTATTTCTCCCTACTACTAATATAAAAGACGTTTTTTATCATAAAAGAGTTGCTTTTGCTTTAAACAAAAACGACACCTAAACTTAGAAAAACCCTACAAAAATACGAAAGGCATCTCAAAATTGAGATGCCTTTCGTATTTAATATCTAAAAACTATTAAATGGTTGCTTGTTAGTCAGCCACAACGTTAAATTTTACTTTGTGTTTCACTTCTTTGTGTAAATCAAGGGTTGCGGTAAACTCACCCACGAATTTCACTTCTGTGTCCAAAGAGATTTTCTTTCTGTCCACGTCAAAACCTTTTTCTTTCAAGGCTTCTGAAATTTGGATGGTTGTTACACGACCGAAGATTTTACCACTTTCACCCACTTTTGCAGCGATGTCAAGTGTCAAATCACCGATTGATTCCGACAATGTCGTAGCATCCAATTTAACTTTTTCAGCTTTGTGAGCCACTTGCTTGATGTTTTCAGCAAGAATTTTTCTGCTTGATCCCGTTGCTAATGTAGCAAATCCTTGTGGAATCAAATAGTTGCGACCATATCCTGGTTTTACGGCAACTATATCATTTTTATAACCAAGACCAGCGATGTCAGTCTTTAAGATGATTTCCATTTTCTATGATGATTTTATGGAATTGTTGAATTGTTGGATTGTTGAATTGTTGATTATTAAATAATCTCTGTTCCCTAATCCCTAATTCCCTAATCCCTAATTCCCTATTTTAAACCGTCAGCAACGTAAGGCATTAAAGCCAATAATCTTGCACGTTTGATGGCAGTAGCTACTTTGCGTTGAAATTTCAACGAAGTACCTGTTAGACGACGAGGAAGAATTTTTCCTTGTTCGTTCACCAATTTCAATAAGAAATCTGGGTTTTTGTAGTCGATATATTTAATGCCTGATTTCTTGAAACGGCAATATTTTTTGCGTACTACGCTTTTGTCGATTGGTTCGTTTACTAATGTCATGATGATTAAGCTTCTTTTTTGTCTTCTTGTTTTTTACCTACTAAACCTTTTTGTTTACGCTCATTGTAAGCCACTGCGTGCTTATCAAGAACTGTCGTCAAGAAACGAATCACTTTTTCATCACGCTTGTATTCAAGTTCCAACTTGGCTATTAAAGTAGCTTCCGACTGAAATTCAATGATGTAATAGTAACCTGTGTGTTTGTTCTGAATGGGATACGCCAGCTTACGTATGCCCCATGCGTCTTCATTAATGATAGTCGCATTATTGTCCGTGAGGACTTTTTTGTACTTTTCAACGGCATCCTTTGTCTGCTGTTCAGACAAAACGGGAGTTAAGATGAATACCGTTTCATAATTGCGTAATTCCATTATGTATATTGATTTTTAAAATTGGACTGCAAAGGTAAGGATTTTGATTTGAAATTCAAAACTGAAATAGACTTTCGTCAGGGCAACCGCATTAAAAATATGTAGTAAGCGATTTTTTTCTATTGTTGTGTTCAACAATTTTAGAGATGGATTATTTATTACAAAGTTTTTCGAGTTTACCTGATTTTCGTATCAATCGTAAGAAATTACATGATTTAACCGAAATTGTTTTTATCAGTATTTGTGCTGTGATTTGTGGTTGTGATGACTATGTTAGTATCAAATCATGGGCGGATGATAATATAGTTTGGCTACGTCAGTACCTTGTCTTAGCCCATGGAATACCCTCTGATGACACTTTTCGACGGATTTTTCGATTTCTTGATTATGAGGCATTTAACCGATGCTTCATTAATTTTACTGAGGGTTTGAGTAATCTAACAGAGGGAGAAGTCATTAGTTTTGATGGAAAATGTTTGAGAGGAAGCAAAGATAAGCGATTGGGTAAAGTTGGCGTCTATATGATGGGTGCTTGGGCAAGTCAAAACAAATTGCTTTTAGGACAATTAAAAGTGGATGAAAAGACCAATGAAATGATTGTGATGCCGCAACTTTTAGAGATTCTATCCATCAAGGGTTGTATTATTACAACCGATGCCTTGAATTGCCAAAAAGCAGTAGCAGAGAAAATTGTTGAAAAAGAAGCAGACTATATTTTAGCAGTTAAGGGTAATCACCCTATTTTGGAAACCCAAATCATTCAATCTTTTGAATTGGAAACACCTATCACAGAGTTTGTTACCTATGATAAAGACCATGGAAGAATAGAAAAAAGGACTTGTCAAGTACTCACTAATCTCAACTGGATTGACCAAAAAGACGAATGGAAAAATTTGACTTCGATTGTCAAAGTTGTCTCCGAAAGGACGATTATTTCGGAAAATAAAACCAGTACAGATATACGTTACTTTATTTGTAATCAGGCATTTACAGCAGAAAAAATGTTGTCTGCTATTCGTAATCATTGGGCAATAGAAAATACCCTACATTGGTCATTAGATGTAACCTTTGACGAAGATAGAAAACGAAACAGAATGGATAACTCAGCGATCAATACCTCATTTTTGAAAAGAATAACCCTCAATTTAATCAAACAGGAACCCACTAAAATGTCAATTGCTCATAAAAGATTGAAAGCCAATAGAAGTCCACAGTTCCTTGATAAAATAATCAATATCAAAAAACAAAAAATTTAATGCGGTTGCCCCGAGACTTTCGTAAAAATGGCACGCAGATAACGCAGATACCTTCGGTAACGCAGATTTTCGCAGATTTTTTTTCAACCTGTGATTAGAGAATGATTTGATTATCAGTGGTTTGAGGTATGTTATGCTTATCCCCTTAGAATCAAGTCCAGCATCCTTTCTGTATTATTCAAGAAATTTTTGGTTACTTGATAATGCTCGGTGTCTTGATATTTCACTTCTTCAATTCCATTTTCATCCAAACGTATAATTTTTGCTCGTGGATATGCCAGTAGAATAGGCGAATGTGTAGCAATGATAAATTGCGATTTTTGTTTCACCAAATCGTCAATAATACCCAAAAGTGCCAGTTGTCGATTGGGTGAAAGGGCGGCTTCGGGTTCATCAAAAATATATAATCCGTTTCCCCTCAAACTTTGGGCAATTGCGATGAAAGATTCCCCATGAGACCTTTCATGCAAGGATTTGTCTTCAAAGTGCCGCTCGACTCCCTCCATGTAAATTGCCAAGTTGTAAAGACTTTCCGCTCGCAGAAAGAAGTAATCAGTGGGCTTTCCAATTCCTTTTACCACGGTAATAAAATCCTGTAAATTCGAAGCGTTGTTATGGATGTTGAGATTGACATTTTTTGAACCTCCCTCCAAACAAAACCCTTGATGCAAAGCAAGAGCTTCCAAGATAGTAGATTTACCCGAACCGTTTTCGCCCACAATAAAAGTTACGTCTTCATGAAATTCTAATTCATCCAAACTTTTTATGGGAGGAATATTAAACGGATATTCTTCAAAATTCTCAATTTTATCCCTCTTTAAAATCAGGCGTTTTATGTATGGTTTTTCTTTTAGCATGATTTAATTGAATAGGATATTTTGATTTTTGACTTATAAAAAAGTACTTTGAATACAATTCAAAGTACTTTTCATAACAGATGCCATTTTTATTTCACATTCAAAATCACTTTAGGAACTGAAAAACAATAAGTAGACGTTTTTTAAATGCCCTTTTTTGCACCACTCTACGTTGCGGAATGCCGCCCAGATTAAATCCTCATTTAGCGATGCTAAACTGCGGCGACCGTCGCACGGTTTTATCGCCTTGATTGGCACAAAAAATAACATTTAAAAATTCATCCACTTATTATTTTCCCGTTCCTTATGATAAATTTCCTTCATCAAAATATCTACGCTATCAATCCTAATCGTTCCGTTCAAATCATCAAAATCGTCATTGAACCAATGTTGATTGTCTTGGTTTTTGATATAAATAGTGATGTATGGCGTGTTTTGTTCGATATAAATAATTTGATGAATAGACTCCAATTTTTTATAACAAGGTAATTTTTTCTTCATATCAAATTCTTTCGTAGAGTCTGAATGAATTTCTACTAAAATATACGGATTAGTAATTCCAGCCACCTTACGCTTGCGAGGAAACAAAACAGACTCCCCTTTCATCACCAAGGCATCGGGATTGAATGCCATTTCACAGTCAGGTACGTAAACTGTTTTGGCACTTGCCATGGCTCTGTATTCCTCTTTTTCAAGATAAATGTTTCTTAAAATTGCTCCAATATTACTTACAATAACTTCATGATTATCAGTCTCTTGCTTTGATTTTGCTTTAATTTCTCCATTGATATATTCGAGGGTATAGGGTTCGTCTGCCATTTCTTCCAACACGTCCCAATACTCTTCCAAGGATGCAGGAATGAAGATGATTCGTTTTTCTTCCAAACGTTCCACGATACTTTCAGAAAGACTTGCTACTGCTACCATATTGTTATTATTATTTTTCATAAAAATAAAGAAATAATGCTTACAAAAAAATCCCCAATGAACTAAATCATTGGGGATTTCCCACTCAATCACTCAGTTACCCGCTCCCTAATCTCGATTTTCAATTTTATCTAAATCAACTTTCGCCTTTTTAGAATTTAAAGAATTAATCCAAGCCGCAATTTTCAAAACATCTCCCTTCGGAACGTGCGACATTGGTGCCATTTCCGTAGCATATTCGGGCCAATTTTCAGGCTCTGGTTTATAGACTAATTCCAAAATCCGCTCATTGCTGTAATTCCTTTTGGCGATTTCTGTGTAAGAAGGTCCAACCACTTTCACTTTTTCATTATGGCAAGCTATGCAAGCGTGTTTTTTCAATAATCCATCTACTTCTTTGGCATTTACCACGTATTCCTTACTGGCAATCACTTTCTCCTTTTTGGCAACCACTTTGTCTTTTTTCGCAATGACGTTCTCCACTTTTATAGGCTGAGTCGTTGGAAACGATATTTTTGCCAAATCTCCCGTTGGAATTTCGTTCAAGGTATAATACGCAATATCGTGCAGAAGTGGCTGTCCTTCATCGTTCAAAAGTCCCGCTGCCATTACTTGGTGAATATATCCCTGACGCATATTATTCATCACCAAACGCACTTTCATACGGTCTTCCGACACAATTACGCCCCGCAAAGGGGTATCTTCCTGGTTAATAATTGGGCTTCCGTATTGATGCTGATATTTATAAGTAAAACTTTTCAATTCGTAATTACTCAAATTCTCCGCCGTGGTTTTATTGACAGGCTGGGTGAATTCAATCTCAAAACCATCGGGACGAGCCGAAACCGTTTTCATCTCAAAAGGCGTTCTGCCATTCCAAACCAAGCGTTGCAAACCGAATAATTCCTTGCCCGTTGCTCCCCAACCTCTGGAAGTTTGCCCTACGAACATCGACCCGTCATTGCCCCATCTTGCCCGCAAAGTTCCCGACTGGAAACCTTCACGGAAAGGATAACAAGCTCCTTGATATTTGCCATTTACTTTCTCCAAAGTCATCCGCATGGCTTTTGATTGTCCTTGGTCATAGACAAAATACTGTCCCGTGAAAGGTCCAAATTGACCATTGGTCTGGTCTTCAATCATATCTGCCGTAGAAATTCCCATCAATGCGTGCGGAAACCAGACGGCTGGTAATTTCAAAGACTTCATCTTTTTGGCGGCTTCAAACATCGGTTCGCCCGTGTCAGGAATGTCTCTTACGGTAGTGAATTTCAAAGGCGAATCGGGTTCTTTTGTCCAATGCAAACCACCTGCATTGCCCGCAAAATCCCCTTTTTCGAGGTGTGTAATTCGTCCAGAACCCACCCAGTCGCCTTGATTTTCACCATATAAAACGTCTCCGTTTGAATTGACGGTAAATCCTGCGGGCGAGCGTAAACCCGTTGCGATGGGTTCGAGGCTTCCGTCTTTTTTGATTTTCACTAACCAGCCTCTCCATTTGGCTAATTTACCTTCGCCATAACCCACCCAAGCCACATTGAAGGTCAGATACATATCGCCAGCTTTATCAAAAACGGGTCCGTAAGAATATTCGTGGTAATTTCCTGATAAATCCCAATTGGCTACTGATTCATACACATCTGCTTTTCCATCGGCATCGGTATCAATCAGTTTGGTCAATTCGCCTCTTTGCGTACAATAAAATGCTCCATCACGATACGCCAAACCCAAGGCTTCGTGCAGTCCGCTGGCAAAAAGAGTATAACTGGGTTGCGTACCGTTGATTTGATAAGGATTTTCAATAACCCAAACTTCACCTCTGCGAGTACACACGCCCAAGCGACCGTCGGGCATGGGGGCAACTCCGCCAATTTCCAGCTTGATACCATCGGGAATTGAGATGGTTTTGATTTCGTAAAAATCCTCTTCCGTGAGGGGTTTTGGTTTGATTTGAGCAAAAGTTTGTTGCGTCAAAAAACCAAGGATGATTGTTAGTAAAAATTGATATTTTTTCATGTTTCTTTTAAAAGTTTATGAGTTTAGGGTTTATAAGTTTGAAGTTGAGTGTAAATTTTCACTCATAAACCTTAAACTCACAAACTTCAAACTCTAAAATATAAGATGATATGAAACCTCTTTCAAACCGTTCAGCGGCATCAATAATTGCTTTTTGCCTTTGCTATCACGCATGATGATTTTGTTGGTTTCCGTTGGAAAAACTTGAACGTAATAGCTTTTGTTATCCACCGCATAACGGTTTGTGGCTACTTCGGCAATATCTGAACCTTCGGCGAGTAGAGCGTAAAGAGGCATATTTGCAGTATTTTCACCCTCAAAACGCAAATAACGACTAATACCCACGGCTTCGTCCAAAGGTGTGCTCATATCATTGACTTTCAAGCCTTTGTATTCGTACATGAAATTTGGATAAACAAAATTTCCACTAAAATTACTCCGTTTTTCCATTTTATAACCTTTATATTTCAAATCATTTTTTGATAAAGAATCCATGATTTCAGCCGTTGCGTTTGGCAAGAAATTAAGGGGAAATTTGTCGTTTGAATTTACCGTAAGCCCCATGGGTTCAGCCGTTTGGGGTTCGCCCCGTTCGTGCCACATTTCGGTAGTATTTAGGAATTTTCCCCGCCATAATTGTAAAAATCCGCCTTGGTTCAAATCATACGAAAAATTGAGTCCACTCGGCATTCCAACGTTGATGGCGTGGGTTTTCTTTTTATTGTTATACATCACAAATGACCGTTGGCATTGCGTTTCAGTATTGGCTTTCACTTCTACCAAAGGCACGGGGTCGGGGTCGAGTAATGACGTTCTTTCCGTGAATGATTGCAATTCAGAATGGTCTTTTTGGATGAACAAGCCCAAACTATTAGGTCGCCATGAGAAATCTTTTGCGTAAACAAAACTGTAATTATGCTCGCCAACGCTCATTTTTTTACTGACAGATTTGGGTTTAGACTCGGGGGCAATGAACCAACCTTTTGCCAGGGTGTCGCCATCAATTATAAAACTACCAACACCATTCCAGATACCCGAAAAAGTATAATTATCGGCTTCCACGATGTTGAATTTTCCTTGAAATTTAAGGACAAAATCTTGTTTGGCAGTGGCAATTTTCTGAGTCGGTTTTGCCATATTTCCTGTGGCAGTTGGAGCTATTTTTTGGGCAAGAATATCATCAGGTTTTCCTTCATAATATTCATAAGTTACGGAGCTGAATGTTACCGTTGGCTTTTCCAAAACCTCGTGGCGAATATTTTTCAAAGCCACCTGTCCGTGGTCGCCCTGAATCATTAATGGAGCTTTGGCAACTTCCTGAGTGGAAACTGCCCCACGAGTTACGCCCAATACTTCAACGTTTTGATGGATAAGAATACCGTTCAACACCACTGAATTTATCCGTGCATTGGTCAATTTTCTGCCCGAAGCGTCAAAGGTTGGGGCTTTGAAATCTATGTCAATATGATTCCAAAGTCCAGGGGCTTTCACAGCACTTTGGCGGGGGGCGTGTCCTTCATAGCCTTCGTTGCCTTTGCCACGGGCTTCATCCCAACGGTGGTAAATTGCCCCACAGTCGCTATCCGTTGTTGATGCTTTCAACCACGAATCAAACAACTGAATTTCATAACGGCTTTGAAGATAAATGCCTGAATTTGAACCCTTTGGCAACATAAAATCCATTGATAATTTAATATCTCCGTGTTCAAGGTTGAATTTCAAATCGTCTGAGCGTTGGTATTTTGCACCTTTCAGCGTACAAAACAAAACACCTTTACCCACTTTTGGAGTGAGTGAAGTCGCATTAAAATTACCCGAAACATCGCCCTCAATCGTCCAATTGGCACTTGGGTTATTAAAGGCACTCAAATCGTTGAGCGTAATTTCAGTTTGGGCAAATCCGGCAACGGGTAACAATAGAAATAACAATTTTTTAAGCATCTTTTTGAATTTAGGGAAGGAAAAAATGAGTATAATAATCAAAGGTGAAAATTATCCAAATATACCTGTATTTTATTGTGATTTAACTTTATACGCTTCATTTTAGTTTAACTATTTATACCCGCAAATACATTATTCCCTCTTTCAACTCATGCAAAAAATCAGAAATTTATTCGATACGTTACATATTTTTTTTCTCTCAGAAAAAACCAAGAAAAAAAGCGAGAGACTTATCATCAAAATAGCCATTGCCAGCTTTATTCTTCACTCATTATTGATAGCTTTGGTTGATTTCAAAATTCTACAAATCAGTGATTCTTCTGGCTTACTCCGCAATCCAATTGTTGCCATTTATACACCGTTTTCGTTCATCCTGATTTATGAAGTTTATTTGTTGGTGTATTATCTTCCAAAATCTATTAGTAAATATATCGGAAAGCAATATGAGATTATAACTTTGATTCTAATTAGACGTATTTTCAAAGATTTATCCAAAATTCAATTCACCCCAGATTGGTTTGAAATCAAGGGAGATTTACAATTTACTTATGATATTATTGCCACGATTTTTCTGTTCTACTTGATTTATTATTTTTATAAACTCAATCAAAAAAAGACCGAACAAGACGAAAAAGTGTCCCTAACCCCTGAAATGGCAACTTTTGTGGAGACCAAGAAAAAAATAGCCACCGTTTTAGTACCCGTTTTATTGGTTTTAGCAGTGATTAGTTTTACCAGTTGGGTACATGAAAATTTCATTACTGTCAGCAAAATTGTGGGTTCGGTTAGAGATATTAACAAAATCTTCTTCGATGAATTTTTTACTGTTCTAATATTGACGGATGTTTTATTACTGCTAATTTCGTTTTTTCATACCGATCAATTCAGCAAAGTTATTCGTAATTCAGGGTTCATTATTTCCACGATTCTCATCAAATTATCTTTCGGAATTGATGGACTTTTGAATACAGTAATGACGGTTGTGGCGGTGCTTATCGGGGTGATTATTTTGAAAATTCACAACCAGTATGAAAAATTGGAGTGAAATACCACAACAAAATTGGTAGATATTTATGCAACAATTAGACTACAACGTCGTCATTATCGGAGCGGGTTTTGCAGGTTTGGGAGCTGCCATTCGGTTGAAAAAATCGGGAGAGGATTCCTTTGTGGTTTTTGAAAGAGCCAGTGAAGTAGGTGGCACCTGGCGAGATAATACTTATCCAGGTTGTGGGTGCGATGTGGCTTCACCTTTGTACTCGTTTTCATTTGAACCGAATCCAAATTGGACTCGCAGATTCTCTAAACAACCCGAAATTTTGCAGTATCTAAAAGGTTGCGTCCAGCGAAATAATCTCGATGCTTATATCCAGTTCAATACCGAGATCTTTGGCATATTTTTTCATGAAAAAGAAGGGTTTTATACCATTACGGATGCTACTGGAAAACAAACTACTGCTCGCATGGTCATCGTGGGACTTGGACCGCTAAACCGCCCACAAATTCCTGATTTCAAAGGACTTAACACCTTTAAAGGAAAGATTTTTCACTCTTCCAACTGGGATTATTCCTACGACCTCACGGGTAAGCGAGTGGCAGTAATTGGTACGGGGGCAAGTGTCATTCAGTTCGTTCCTGAAATAGTAGATAAAGTATCAAAACTCCATCTTTTTCAAAGAACTGCCCCTTGGATTATCCCCAAATTTGATGCTGAACATTCGGATTTCGCCAAATCACTTTTCGCTAAAATACCTTTCTTTCAAACTGCTTACCGAGAACTTATTTTCTGGTTAAATGAGTTCGTTGGATTATCATTTTTAGGAAACGAAACCATTGGTAAATTAGTGAAATTCCAAGCGAACTCTCATATCGACAAGCAAGTAAAAGACCCAACTTTACGGGAAGTATTAAGACCAAGTTATCGAATTGGTTGCAAAAGAATTTTGGTATCAAATGATTATTATCCAGCCATACAAAAGCCTAATGTTCAGATAGTTACTAATTCTATTGCAGAAATAAAAGAACATTTCATTATTGATATAAGTGGGAAGGAAATAGAAGTTGATGCCATTATTTTTGGCACAGGATTTCATGCGGCAGAATACCCCGAAAAATTCATTAAAAATTATACTATTTCGGGATTGGGTGGCAGGAATCTTTTTCAAGAATGGACACAAAAAGGCTTTGAGGCTTTCAAAGGAACTACGATTAATGGCTTTCCAAATTTGATGTTTATTTTGGGGCCAAACACGGGTTTGGGGCATAATACCGTTATCCACATCATGGAATCACAAGTGAATTATATCTTGAAATATTATGAAATTCTAAAAAAATTACCGCTAAAATCTTACCTCAATACTAAGCCTGAAGTACAACAAAAATATAACGAAAGAATACAATCTGAATTCAAAAATACCGCTTGGGCATCGGGCTGTGGTAGTTACTATATGAATTCGGAAGGAAAAAATACTACAATTTATCCGAGATTGAATACTGCCTTTCGAAAAGAAACTGCCAAAGTCAATATAGAAGATTATTTGATTGGTGGAGAGTAATCTTTACTTTTTGGGAGAGAGGACTTGATAGGAAGTGATTTTTACGTTAATTTTGTTCTCAACGAAACAACAAATTATGGAAGCTAATAATATAAAATTAGACATAGAACACAGCAAATTTATGGCAATATCGAAAGGACTTTGCCCACAATGCCGAGAAGGAAAGTTGTTTAAATATCCCCTTTCTAACATTAGGAAGTTTGCGGAAATGAACACCAATTGCCCCGTTTGCAATTTACGGTTTGAAGTTGAACCTGGCTTTTGGTACGGTGCAATGTTCGTGAGTTATGCCAATACGATTTTAGTTTTGGTAATTTTGGGCGTAGGAATGTTTTACCTCCTAAACGACCCATCAACGCTTCAATATATTCTCATTATCACAATTGCTTCAATCCTTTTTGTCCCCTTCAATTTCAGAATTTCACGGTCAATATTTTTGCACTTATTTGGATTTGTGAAGTATCGGGGAGTTGCAAAGAACTGATAATCAGTCATTTTCTGATTTCAACAAAGCCAAAACAGTTTCAAAAACTTCTTCTAAATCCGTGATAGACTGGATTTCATAACCGTCGAAAGTAATAGAATAATAGCCATTTTTCAGAAAGAAAATCTTTACTTTTCCTTCATTATTTTTGAAAACTGACTTCTTGCCTTGTGTGAGGGCTTGGAGTTCGGTTTTTATGTTTTCGGGGGTTAGTTTCACAATTTTTTTCTAAAAAAAGGGCTTCCGAATCAAATCAGAAGCCCTTTTGCTTTATTCTCTCAGATTAAAGCGTTCGCTTTAATTCTTTCATTTCGTAACATTCTACTACATCACCAATTTCAATATCATTGAAATTCTTGATTGATAGACCACATTCGTAGCCAAATTTCACACTTGCTACATCGTCTTTAAAACGCTTCAAGGCTGAAATTTCTCCTTCGTGAACCACCACGAAATCACGTATAATTCGTATTTTATCCGAACGTTTCACTGTTCCATCCAATACATACGAACCTGCAACCGTTCCGACCTTCGTAATCTTGAACACATCACGAACTTCGATATTTGCCGTAACCACTTCCTCAAACTTAGGAGCCAATAAGCCTTCCATCGCATCACGAACATCGTCAATTGCCTGATAGATAATTGAATAAGTACGGATTTCGATTTGTTCGGTATCTGCCAAACGACGAGCGTTTACGCTTGGGCGAACTTGGAACGCCACAATCACCGCATCGGAAGCCGAAGCCAACAATACGTCTGATTCTGAAACTTGTCCCACACCTTTGTGGATAATTCTCACTTGTACTTCTTCCGTTGATAGTTTCAATAATGAATCCGATAGGGCTTCTACTGAACCGTCCACGTCACCTTTCACAATTACGTTCAATTCCTTAAACGTTCCGATTGCCTTACGACGACCGATTTCTTCCAGCGTAATATGCTTGCGTGAGCGTAGAGACTGTTCACGCAAGATTTGCTCACGTTTGTTAGCAATCTCACGGGCATCACGCTCGTTTTCAACTACACTCAATTTATCACCAGCGTTTGGAGCTCCACTCAATCCTAAAACCTGTACGGGCGTTGAGGGTCCAGCCACTTTTAATTTATTTCCTTTATAATCAAACATCGCTTTCACACGTCCGTAGTGAGCTCCTGCAAGCATCATATCACCCACTTTCAGCGTTCCAGCTTGTACCAAAATATTAGCAACATATCCACGTCCTTTGTCCAAAGAGGCTTCAACCGTTGTTCCGATGGCACGTTTGTTAGGATTGGCTTTCAATTCCAAAATTTCAGCTTCAAGTAATACTTTTTCTAATAACTCCTCAATTCCTTGTCCTGATTTTGAAGATAATTCTTGGGTTTGATATTTACCACCCCATTCTTCAACTAAGATATTTTTGAGAGATAATTGCTCTCTAATTTTCTCAGTATTTGCTCCTGGTTTATCAATTTTGGTAAAAGCAAACACAATTGGCACACCCGCCACCATAGCATGATTGATGGCTTCTTCGGTTTGTGGCATCACGGCATCATCAGCCGCAATTACGATAATGGCAACGTCCGTAACTTTTGCACCCCTTGCACGCATGGCAGTAAAGGCTTCGTGACCAGGTGTATCTAAGAATGTGATTCTACGTCCATCGTCTTGTTTTACTGAATATGCTCCGATGTGCTGGGTAATTCCTCCTGCCTCGCCCGCTGCTACTTTGGCTCTACGGATATAGTCAAGTAAAGATGTTTTACCATGATCCACGTGTCCCATAATCGTAATGATTGGGGCTCTCGATTCCATATCTTCTGGTAGCATCAATCTCCTCGACCACTGAAGATTCAATTTCTTCTTCGGCAGAAACAAATTGTATTTCAAAACCAAACTCCTCAGCAATTAAGGCGATAATATCTGCCTCTAAACGTTGGTTAATTGAAATAAACATTCCTAAACTCATACAAGCCGAGATAATCTCAGTAACGGAAACATCCATCAATGAAGCTAATTCACTGGCTGAAATATATTCAGTTACTTTCAAGATTTTTGCTTCTTCGTCCTCTGCCAATTGACGCTGTTCATTGCGTTCTGCACGAGTTTTACGTTTTTCACGACGTTCCTTTGCTCCGAAATTAGACTTATTGGTTTGTCCTTGAAGACGTGCCATTGTTGCCTTAATTTGGTCTTGGATTTGCTTTTCCGTAACCTCACCTTTTGGTTGTGGGGTCGTTGGACGATTTCCTCCTGTATTATTGGCAGGGCGTTTATAATTTGGATTACCCCCCGTGTTATTTCTGTTGTTGTTATTCCCCCCCGTATTTGCTCCTGCAACTGGTGGTTTTCTGTTAGGATCGGTAGTATTTGGAGTTCCTGGAGTTCCATCCTTTTTCGGACGTGGAGCTCCACGTTCGTTACGGATTTCAGTTTCAGTTACCTTCGCTCCACCTGGCTTATCAATACGTTTTCTCTTCTTCTTGTTGTTGTTGTTTCTTGAACCTGGACCTCCACGTGGCGTTTCAACGGGCAATTCAATCTTACCCAAAATCTTCAATCCACGTAATTGGTCACCTTTTGCCTCAATCAATTCAACCGATGAAGTATCGTCTGGAATGGCATCATTACGACCTAATTTTTGGACTTTACTATCGCCATTTCCATTATTCTGTGCATTCTGATTACTATTCCCTTGCCCCTGACCTTGCTGACGGTTTTGGTTATTTCCATTACCTTGTCCTTGCGGCTTGGTAGCTTGTAAACCTTGACCATTTCCTGCCTGTCCTTGTTGCGGACGGTTTTGATTATTGCCTCCTTGCGAACGGTTCTGATTGTTATTGCCACCACTTTGACCGCCTTGATTTTGGAGTCTATTTTGTGGATTTTGGTTATTATTCCCCCCTCCTTGATTTTGAGGTCTATTCTGTGGATTTGGATTATTATTGCCTCCCCCTTGACTTTGGGGTCTATTTTGCAAATTCTGATTATTACTTTGTTGAGGTTTTTGTTGCTCTACAACCTTCTGAACTTCAGCAATCACTGGCGGTGGTGTAACAATTGCTGGTTTTTCAGCTACCCCAAGTTCTGGAACTATCACCATTTTCGGAGTATTTTCAACTTTTTGGGGAGCAATTGCTTCGACCGCTTTTGGAACTTCGACCACAACGGATTTTACTTCTTCTGCTTTAGGAGTCTCCGCTCGGGGTGCATCATCAGCCTTTGGCGTTTCTATTTTTGGAACATCCTTTTTTGGAGTTTCTTCTTTTAAAGATTCTCCTGCTGGCTCTACTTTGGTTTCTGCAACTTGGGCTTTTACGGGGATAACATTTCCCTTTTTGTCCAATTCCATCTTACCAATCACCTTGAACTGAACGTCACTTTTTGCTTCAATTTTCTCAATTTCAGCAATTTTCTCAATTTTGGGTGTCTCGATGGGTTCAGCGGATTTCGCAACTGGCTGACTTTTTGACTCACGTGAGTACATGGGTAAGAAATCATCGTCCTGTCTTTTAGCAGGTACGAAGTTATCCTCATCGACAGCTTTGGGAGCTGGTGCTGATGGCGCTCCACCACTCAGGAGGTCGTTCGCTCCAAATTCTTTGGCTACGATTTTTAATTGCTCGAAATTCAATTTGGCGTTAGGGCTGTTTTCAACCTTATGACCTTGAACTGAGAGCTTCTGTACGATGGTTTGAATACCTACGCCAATTTGCTTTGCCACAAGGCTCAAACGCATCACTTTATCTTCTGTCATGCTTATTAATTGATACTTTTCTATAATATTATTTTGTAATTGTATGTTAGAGTGACTGAGCCGAAGGAATTGGGTGGGAAAACTAAATGGGTCGATACACTCAGTCACTCTATCACACAATTACTTTTTAAACTTATTCAAACTCCGAGCGTAGGATTGCTAAAACCTCCAATACTGTCTCTTCTTCGAGTTCAGTACGTCTGATTAATTCTTCACTATCCAATGCCAGAACTTGCTTGGCAGTGTCTAAACCGATTTTGTGTAATTCTGCAACTACCCAGTCCTCAATCTCATCCGTAAATTCTGATAAATCCACGTCTTCATCGTCCACTTCGGATTCTTTAATATCCCGATAAACGTCTAATTCGTAACCTACCAATTTACCTGCTAATTTAATATTCTGTCCACCTTTACCAATTGCCAAAGACACTTGATCTGGTTGTAAATACACCGCAATACGTTTTCTTTCCGCATCAATTTTCATTGAGCTTACTTTGGCTGGGCTTAAGGCACGTCCAACCAATAATTCCAAATTTGAAGTAAAGTTAATTACATCAATATTTTCGTTCTGTAATTCACGTACAATTCCGTGAATACGTGAACCTTTCATACCCACACACGCACCAACTGGATCAATACGGTCGTCATAAGATTCTACGGCAACCTTGGCTCTTTCACCTGGTTCACGAACAATCTTACGAATCATGATTTGACCGTCATAAATTTCAGGAATTTCTTGCTCAAACAAACGCTCCAAAAACACGGGCGAAGTTCTCGATAAAATAATCTTGGGCGTTCCGTTGTTCATATCCACTTTATGGATAACTGCTTTCACGGGTTCGCCTTTCTTGAAACGGTCTTTCTGAATCATCTCCGTTTTGGGAAGGGTCAATTCGTTGCCTTCACCGTCGGTGATAATTAATTCTTTTCCGATAATTTGATATACATCACCCGAAACCATTTCGCCCACCAAGTCTTTGTATTTTTCAAAGAGTCCTTCTTTTTCTAAATCTTTAACTTTTTGGATAAGCGTCTGGCGAGCAGTCTGAACAATTCTACGTCCGAAATCTTCTAATTTAATCAATTCCGCTACTTCCTCACCGATTTCAAAATCGGGTTCGATTTTCTTGGCTTCTTCCAACGGAATTTTATCAAAATCCCAAATATCTTCCGAATTGTCGTCCACAATCTCACGGGTACGCCACATTTCTAAGTCGCCACTTTCAGGGTTGATGATTACATCAAAGTTTTCATCTGTTCCGTATCTCTTACGAATCATGGTGCGGAAGACTTCTTCCAGCACTGCAATCATCGTTGGACGATCAATATTTTTTTCTTTTGCAAAATCCGCAAACGACGAAATTAATTCTGCACTATTCATCTTTCATAAGTTTTCAATGATAGAATGTTTGAATGATAGAATGTTTGAATATTTGATGTGAGAATAATTAAATGTTAATCTAATGAATAAATTAAAGTGAAAATCTTAATTCACCGTCCAATCTATTCTATCATTCTATCATTCTATCATTCTATCATTTAACTATTCACTCATTCACTCATTCACTCATTTACTTCATTCTATTTAAACGATATTTGTACTTTGGCTTGTTGGATTGTTTCAAACGGGATAAGGATGTTTTCCACGGGTTCAACAACTTTTTTGCTTCTGGTCTTTTTAACTTCTTCTTTCAAAAGGATTCCTTGTTCGGTAACATCCTCTAATATTCCTACTTTCTCGCCGCCCTCTTTCAGATTTACTTTCAGATTTCTGCCAATATTTTTTACATATTGGCGAGTGAGCGTTAATGGCTGGTCTATTCCTGGCGATGATACTTCTAAATTGTAAGCATCGGCAACTAATTCGTTGGTTTCCACAAAATGGGCGAATCTACGACTTACTGAGGCACATTCTTCAATTTTGATTCCTTCGTCAGTATCTAATAAAATGGTAATATTTTGACGAGTTTTACCTTCGGTGGTTTTTACTTCAACAATAAAAATTCTATCATCTTCCAGATACGGTTGAAGCAACTCTATTATTTTTTCTTTATTCATTTCTTAATTATAGGGGATAGGGGTTGGGTTTTAGGTTTTAGAAGCCGTTTTAAAATATCTTACGACAAATTCTGATTGTCTTATTGTGACTATCGAAACCATATTTTTTACACAAGATACGCTGTATATTCCTTAAAAAAATATGATTCCGCTACTCAAAAAATACCATCAGACTTTATTCAGAATATATTTTAAAACGGCTTCTTAGTAAAATGAATCAATTGCTTTTGGAGCTTTAACACTGACCCGAAGCGTCGGTCGCCCTAACACCTTTGCAAAAAAACAAAAAAGAGGGATTTACGACCCCTCTTTCCTTAATTTCTTCGTAAAATTAACTGATTCTCAATTAGAAAGCAAGTGATTTGAGAAATGTTCTTGTAGTTATTAGTTCTTGGATGAATGTTCTTGATTGGATTATGTTTCTAAATCAACCTCTTCAAATTCACCGTAGCGAATACAAGTTCATTACCTCTCTTTACCACTAAATTTAGCGGTTTTCCTGCTCCTTTTTGAAATAGCTTGTAGATCTCACTAATAGTAATTTCTTTGGATGATTTATTGTTGATAAACATCACTCGATCACCTTCTTGAAGTCCTGCATCTTCGGCGGGAGAGTTTTCAACAACTCGGTCAATCATAAATTCACGATAGTCTTCGCCCCGTGCCATCAATTCAATGCCCGACATATTATGTTCAAAGGGTTCTTTCATTCGTCGATTGATGGGTTTCAAAACAATGTATTGGTCTCTATAGTTAAACGTTACTTTAAACCTCCTCAGAAATTCACAGCCAATACTGCCTTGCCTATCCACAAGAATTGCGTTTCGCCCTCGGTATGAATTACTATCTGGAAAAGAAGCAACAAGGTTTTTGATTTCAAATTTGCCTACTTTTAACATTGGTATTCTGCCCAGACTACCGTTGATAACACCATTGAGTCCACGACCCAATTGTGCTTTCAGAACCTTCTCGGGTAGGTGCGTTTCACCATTCTCTAAGGAGATAGCATGACCTGCACCCGTATCTAAAATCACTTTGATGGGCGTGCTTTGATTTTCTTTCATCAGTTCCATCACACTAATATAAGGTTTATTCTCTTCAATAGTGATGGGGAATCGTTCGCCTTTGGAGGGGCGATATTTGTAATTTTCTGGATTTTCAAGTACTATCTCATTCACTGCAAAATCAATCGTAACAGTGAATCGGTTAAATATATCGTACCCAATGATTCCGTGGACGGGCGTACCCACAAATTCGCTTAGTTTGAGGCGATCGTCTTGCATCACTACCAAGTTTTGCCGATACCCAATCATTTCACCGATTCTGATGGTGTTGTCAATCACGATTCCTGCCTCAATTTCATTACCTTCGCCAGCCCCAGCAATCTTCACTTTGCGGACAGATTTTAGGTCCAATTTTTGGGCAACATCGGGGTCGGTCAATAAAATTGAACTTACACCAGTATCTAAAATGAAGCGTAAAGTATCTGAATTATTGATTTTTAGGGGGACAATGACTAAATTTGCTTGAAATTCAAACGGAATTCTGGTAATTTTTCGCTTTTTTATGAGTTGGTAACCAAATTTTTCATCAGAAAAAGGCTTTAATTTTACCTTTTTATCTGGGTACTGATAAGATGGTCTTTGATCTCTATCAGTAGCGTAATATGCTCGATAAAGATTGGAGTCGATGCTTTGACAATATCCGCCTAATGGTAGGATAAACCAACAGATTATTATTTGTAAAGTCTTTTTCATAATTTTTCAAGAAGTTTGTAACTAAGATAGCATAAGTTTCAGAAAAAATCAAGTATTTTGTGTTGAATTTCAAGTACTTAACCCTAAAAATATATTAATCCATTAACCCCAGAATCATGAATAGCCTTCTCCGTAAAATCAGTGTAGTTTTTTCATTAGCCGTTTTAAGTAGTTCGTGTGTGAGTAATAAGCAATATGCTGATTTGATGAAAGATAAAGACCGTCTGGATGTAAACGTGGAGCGTTCACACAAGGAAATCAGGGAATTGAAAGAGGAAAAATCAACTTTGCAAGACCAAATAAAAGCCAAAAACGTGGAAATTACCAAGTTGGAGCAACAAGTGAACACGTTTAAGCGTCAGAGTGAAGAAATTAGTTCAAAATTTAATATGTTGGACGACCAGATGAAGAAAATGACTTCTGATTTGGAAGCCAAAAAATCTGAAAGTGCCTCATTGATAGCGAGTTATGAGCAGAAAATTACGGAATTGCAATTGGCAAATGCAGCCATGGATAGCCGTAGAGTCAAGAATGCTCGCAAGGGGACGAAAGCAAGAAAAGCAAAAGTGGCTTTGCCTGCGGCTTTGAAGATATAAGAGTTTGGCTTAGAAATAAAATAGCCCCATGAGCGTTTGCTGATGAGGCTATTTTTGTGTATTTGCTAATATATTTTTAGATGAAACAGCTTCCCCACGCCGTTGTTGTGTCTTTTGACCAACAACAAATGCGACAGCAAAAACCCGAACATGATTTGTCCGAATTTTGCTGTCGCATTGTTGCTTTCGCACGTGTTGTTGGTAGAAAAGATACCAACAACGGCTGGCTGAGATTTTACCTAAATTACACACCAACAAGGGCGAAAAAAAATTATATGGTATGATTTTTAAATGAGCTTATCGTCCATTTTTTGTCAATTTTAATAATTTCCATTATTGCCCAAAGACCTGTATCTCTGAATAATAATGATATTTCAACTTTTTTATCTGAAATTATTTTAAAATTTTGGATGTTTCCATAAAATTTTGGCTTTCTCCAGTTTGTCAGTTTTCTACTGGATGAATCAATGTCAACGTAAACAACAGGCTTCCCATTCTTAAAAAGTGGGTAATCTTTTTTTAGATTATCACTCCTCACCAATCTTAGAGGCTGAGTAAGATATAGCTTAGATAATGAGCTATTTAGTTGTTTGTTATTTATAGCAGTATCTAATATCAATGTCATTTCATTATCTGAAAACTCATTATTTTGAGATGAGCAACTGAAAAGAAATAAGATTGATAAAATGTAAGTGGAATATAATTTTCTCATTGCTATTTTTTATAAAGTCTGTACGAATATTTACCAGCATTATCTCTATCTATTATCATTCCAAAAGCAGATTCTTCAAATCCATAACCATATTCCCAAGTATGTCTATCTAAATCATTTGCGTACCTACCCTGATGTACCAATTCATGCAAAACGGTAACCGCAAGCAAAAATGCAGTTGCTTCTCTGGTACTGGTTAAGTAAGCCTGTTCTAAACCTCTAACCGAAATATCAATATTTATTACATCAGGGTTCTCTTGGTGGTTAAAATACCCTATTGGTCCATTCAACTCCTTTATAACAATCATAGGACCTTCTTTAAATTTAATTTTTTCTTTGATCTGTTGTTCAGAATACCCAGACCACAATATCAAAGCGTCCATAATTTTTCTATTTCTTTGAACATAACGATATAAATCCTTAACTAACTCTGTAAATTTTGGGTATTTAATTTGATCACTGATGCTTAATTCAAAAAATGTGGTTCCATCATCAATAATAGGTACAACAGGATTAGGATTTACAGGTGCAGGGTTTATTGGATTGTGAGGAGGAAGCGGAGTACCACCGCCGCCACCGCCAAGGTTAGGAAACCATGGACCACTACCAGAACCGCCACTTCCACCAGAACCACCTCCTCCGCCAGAACCACCACTTCCACCAGAACTACCACCTCCGCTGCCGATGCCTCCATTATCGCCTGGAAATACTGGAGGGTCTAAAGGTCGATTTGGTGGAAGACATATAAGGACTTTTCTTCCAGTGGCTATGACTGTAATAACATAACCATTTCCACTTCCACAACCTACTATGGGGTGATATTCATCAATGTCTCGCCAGTTGGAACTTTGGGCAGTTAAGTAAGCCAAATCTGTATTATTTGAAACAGATAAGAACGTTGGCAGTATATCTCCATCATTTATGCAAATACTTGTAAACGGACTACAACACAATCCTTGCCCATTAGGCAAATATCCACTTGGGCATCCTTGTTGTACAGGCGTAGTTGTTGGCAAACCGCCTTCACTCACACAATCATTAGTACCTGGTCTGCAACACATCCCATTTCCGTTAGGTAAATATCCAGTTGGACAACCTTGTGGAGTTGGGAGAGGTGGCGTAGGAGTTGGTGGTGGTGTTCCTCCACCATTTTCACTCACACATTGCCCTGTAAAAGGACTGCAACACATCCCTTGTCCATTAGGTAAATATCCATCTGGGCAACCTTGTGGAATTGGCGGTGGAGGAGGTGGAGGCGTTGGATTTCCATCTCCACCAGTTGGTTCATCAATACAATCTCCCGTAAAAGGATTACAACATCTTCCATTTCCGTTGGGTAAATATCCATCTGGACAACCTAAACCGAATACAAGGGGCGGGGTTTCAACAATAATCCCTTTACTTTTCACAAGCATTTTTGCAGTTTCATATCCCCAATAATAAACAGGATTCCTACCCCCATTCTGTAAATAAACCTCAACCGTTCCTGCCGAGAGGGGTTTGTCAATATTAATGCTCAATAATTCGCTACTGTTTTTGGCTTCGCTACTGAGGGGTTGTTCCCATGTGTTGGTTAGTCGTCCACGGGTGTCTCGGTGTTGTAGCCAAAGTCCCGCTTGGGGTATGCCTCTTGGTCGGTTTTTCCAGATACTCGGCAAAGTTGCCACACTCACACCCAAAGGAATTAACGGTGAAACACTTTTCAGACTGTTTCCTTCGGCAGATGGGGTACTTTGTAATTGTGTACTGACGGCTACACCTACCGTGGCGATGGCTAAATTAGCCCAAAATTTCTGAGTATTTCCTGAACGATAACTTACGTAAAGGTTAGTATTCAAGGTACTGGTAGAGCCTTCCTTGATTTCTATTTTTTCTAACAAAACTTGTTTGTCAGAAATCATTTTTACGTCTTTTGGGCAGTCCAAGCAACGGCTTTGAGCCTGTAAGCTGTTTTGAATTAAAAGCAAAAAAATAGCCTCAAAAGTATCGACTCTTGAGGCTATTTTTATGCTTTTGCACGGGAAAGATTCCCGTGGTACGTTTTACTGCGGTAAATTCTTGACACTCACTTGACTATTGGAGATTCTACGAATGGTGTATTGGGTAAAATCTTGGTTAGAATCCATCCCTACGCCGTGAATGGTTTGGTCGGGGGTTTTGATGTCCACGGCTTTGTTGGAATAAATCTTCCTGGTGTCGGGACTCCAAAATAGTTCGTCGGTTTCAAGCACTTCGTTCTTTACTTGATTATTGATTTGAACCCTACCCATAATGCGGTAGAGGTTTGTTTGCTTGATATAAACTGCCGAATCGCCACGCAGTTTGGTGGTGTTATTCCCCATTTTATCAAAAAAGAAAATCCGTACTTCTTTGGGATATTTTTTATCTTCGTTTGCCATCGTCAATTGGGCTTCGGTGGACATTTTGACAACCAATTTTGCCGAATCCGTATAAGCCATATTAATACCATAAACTTCTGAGATAGGTCCTGGGTATTGCTGCTTTTTGACTTCTTTTTTATCGTCTTCGCAAGCGGAAAGCAGGAGACAGAAAACAGAAAAAAAAAGGAGGAATGGGTTTTTACTAAATACTGGTAGGTGGTCGGTGAAGACACTGACCACGGCATTAGGGGAAACGTCTTCAAAAATCAATAGCGAGGGATTAAAATCCCTCGCTATTGATTTTTTACTCCTATATTTTTTGAATGATTTAACCATAGAATATTTTACCAATAATAAATTTAATCAATCTTGGGTTTGCGGAACCAATAGAAATCTCCCAAAGAGAATCCAATTACGATTTTGTTGTAAACTTCTTCTAAACCGTTGGTTGCCAAAACGCCTCTTCTTCCTCTGACGTAAGCCACGTTAAAGTATGAGATAGTTCTGAGAGGAAACGAAGCCCCTACTGAAAAACTCATATCATTCGCCACATTCACGCCATTGAAAGCGTAAGGTGATGTAGTATAATTAACACCAGCCCGATACATTACGTGGTTGAAATATCCGTTGAGAGCATCAAATTTTGGGATATATTCTGCCCCCAAAGCAAAAGTATGCGAATCTCTCAATCCTTCGTTTGAGCCGTTAAGATTCTTAAAACCAGACCATTGCGTTAATGAATAATCAAAAGAAACATTCAACTTTGCAGGACTCTCTAAAGAAATACCAAAACGGTAAGTAGCGGGTAACGTGATTGTTCCCTCTGTGTTATTTAAAGTATCAGCATTGATTAAGTTGATACCACCTGCATCACTAATGGTAAATCTTTTCAAGGATTTGGCACTTACATTTTGAGCAAAATCAGCCGTTGCTCCGATGTTCAAGAAATAATTTTTACTAATCTTGGGTTTCCAAGCCCATCCTAATTTGAAATTCACCCCTGAATAATTGGTTCGGTCGGCTAATTTTACTTGGTAATTTTGAGCGTCCGAAAAATTTTGAGTAGTAACATCACGATTGATTACACCAAACATAAAAGCCGTTTCCAAACCCACATACATATCTTTGGAGACTTTTACCCCATTTGAAACAAGTGCTTTATTCAAACCCCCATCACCCAAATAGGTATAAGTAACGCTGTCAGTACCAATAATATTAAGTTTGCGAGAAGAGAAAGTTTCGTAATCAACATTACTAACGGGGGCAAGTCCCAACAATAAAGTCCATTTAGACGAAGCGGGCAACGACAACATGATAGGGTTAAGTTTTCCTCCAAAAGTATTAGATTGTCGGCGATCATTTTGCATGATTTTACCTTCCATATTCACACCCATTTCAAAAGTTGTGTAACGGTTACGAGCCAATAAAGCAGGATTCAATGTGTTGATATACACACCGTTAGAACTGGCGACACCCAAACCACCCATGGCAGATTGCACGGCAGTTCCGCCCGTAGCCACCTCACCAATACCCAAGTATGAGAATGGTGAATTGGTTTGTTGAGCCTTGATAAATGTGGTTGAGAATAGGGTAAAAATAATAAATAGACAATTTGAAATAGTTTCTTTACGAAAAGCTAAAACTTTAAACCTCTGTATTGTTGTGATTTTTAACATTATATTCTAAAATTCGATTAAGTCCAATCAGCACTAATTCTGGAATTACAAAGTTCGGGTTTTTTATGCGGTTTGCAAAGTAAGTGGCATCACCACCGCAGAAAATGACGTTAATATTTGTTAAAACCTTGCCGTATTCGTCCACAAAGCCATTTATTTCTGACAGAATCCCGTTCATCACACCGCTTTGCATGGCGTGTTTGGTGCTTTTGCCGATGAGTTCGGGGATTCCATCTGGTTCTAATAACGGTAATCTTTTGGTAAAAGTGTTCATGGCTTTGAACCGCATTCGCACGCCTGGCGAGATGATTCCTCCGTGAAAATTATCGGCTGAATCCACTAAATCATAAGTGATGCACGTTCCCATATCAATCACGATGCAATTTTTTTCGGGATACAAAACCTTTGCTCCAATTGCCGCCGCCACACGGTCTGCCCCGAGGGTTTCGGGTGTGTCGTACAGTTTTTGGAGAGGAACGGGCGTTGTGCTTTTTAGTAAGTAGATTTCATCAGCAATATCCGCAAACTCAGTTCGTAATTGTTCTTCGGAATAACTGACTGAAGAAACCATAATCATTTGAGGACGAACCGTTTTGACATAATTTATCAGTTCTGGATAGGTTAATTTCCAATTTGTTTCAGTGAGTTTTGAGCCTTCAAAAAGCCCCGTTTTTGCGTAGGTGTTACCTAAGTCTATGGAAAGGTTCATGATGAAAGTTTGTGGGTTTAGAGTTAATGAGTTCAAAGTTTAGAGTTTATGAAAAAGAGATTAGGTATTGTCATGCGACGTTTATTCTCCTAAGGAATCGGGAAAATAATAAGTGGATGAATTTTTAAATGTTATTTATTGTGCCAATCAAGGCGATAAAACCGTGCGACGGTCGCCGACAGTTTAGCATCGCTAAATGAGGATTTCATCTGGGCGGCATTCCGAAACGAGATTGCGTCGCAAAAAAGGGCATTGTAAAAGCAACGTACTTATTGCTTTTCAGTTCAACAACTTTAAACTCATTAACTGTAAACTCATTAACTAATAAAAAAAGAGCCTTAAATTGCACAAAAAAATCAACACAAATTTATGCAATTTTTAACCTCTGAAATACTGGAAAATAAAGTTACGGATATTTTGTGGCTCATCATCATTTTGATTTTTGGGCTATTACTTCGCCGTTATCTTTCCGATTTTATTAGTAAAGTTTTTTACCGTTCCATTCGTCATGATGGTGTTTCAATATATACTTGTATAAGTTTGTTGAGAAAACCCGTAAATTTTCTTATTACACTGATAATCATTTATTTATCTTTCTCTTTTTTGAAATTCCCAAGCTATTGGAATATTCCACCTGCCGAATTTTTTGGTTTGAGAATGATTTTGAATAAGACTTTTCAAGGGCTTTTGATATTTGCAGTTGCTCAAATTATCGCTGGACTTATCAAATTTATTGCCTTAATTTTCCAAGAAAAAGCTAAAATTACCGTTTCAAAAATGGATGACCAACTGATCTCTTTTTTCAGAGATTTATCCGTTGTTTTGATTTACGTTTTCGCTTTTCTGATGGTTTTGGGTTCAGTTTTTGGCGTGAATATTGGCACATTTGTAGCAGGTTTGGGCATAGGGGGGCTTGCCATTGCCTTAGCCGCCCGTGAAACTTTAGAGAATCTTTTTGCTTCTTTTACGCTATTTTTGGATTTACCTTTTGTGGTGGGCGATAAAATTCAATTGGACAAAGTTTCGGGGAGAGTTGAAAATATTGGTTTTCGTAGCACTCGTATTCGTACTGAAATGGGGAGTTTAATTATTGTGCCAAATCGTTTAATCACGGCACAAGCACTTGAAAATCAGAATAGTAGAAATTTTTCGGGGGTTGAATTTATCTTAAAATTACAAACAGATGTGTCCGTAGCAATTATTCAAGAAATTGTGGCTAAAATTCAGCAGTATGTTGAAAACCACAAAATGATTTATAAACCCGACACCGGGAAAACACATTTTCACGGTTTTGGGGATAACTCTTTGGACATTATTATCAATTACCACATTGCTACTGATGATGCACCTGTTTTGAAAGAAGTTCGGGAAGAAATTAACCTCAAAATCATGGATATTGTTGAGCAAAGTAAAGCAAATTGTACCGTCCCTGTTCACAGAATTATTAAGGATAAAAAAAACCAGAAAGGAGATTAAAATCAACCCAAAAATCTTAAAATCATAATTAAATCTGATGAAAAAAATAGTCATTCTTATCTTATTAACTAACTGTATGTCAGCACTTAATGCACAATCTAATTACCCAACTTTGGGTAAAATCATCAAATATGATAATGCTCTTGATAAACTCATTGCTGCCGATGCAAAAATTGAAGCATTAGCTTCGGGATATATCTGGACGGAAGGACCTATTTGGGTGAAAAATGGCAGTTATTTACTCTTCTCGGATGTGCCAGCCAATACCATTTTCAGATGGAAAGAAAACGAAGGCGTAAGTGTATTTTTGAAACCTTCTGGCTATACGGGTACAGGAATTTATAGCAACGAGCCTGGTAGTAATGGCTTGATTATCAACCAAAAAGGCGAATTAGTAGCTTGCGAACATGGCGATAGAAGGGTATCGGCGATGCCTTTGAGTCATGGAGGAAAACGTACTTTGGCGGATAATTTTGAAGGAAAAAAATTCAACAGTCCCAACGATTTGGTGCAACATTCAAGCGGGGCATATTATTTTACAGACCCGCCTTATGGATTGCCAAAACAAGAAAAAGATTCAGGAATTGAACTACCTTTTGGGGTATATCGCATCGGGACGGATGGGAAAGTTTCGCAGGTAATCAGCGACCTTACTCGCCCGAATGGTTTGGCTTTTTCGCCCGATGAAAAAATATTATATGTGGCACAGTCCGACCTCGACAAGGCAATTATCATGGCTTATCCTGTGCAGACGGATGGCAGTTTGGGTAAAGGAAAGGTGTTTTATGATGCCACACCAGTTGTAAAAGAAGGAAAATTAAGAGGTTTGCCC
This sequence comes from Arcicella sp., assembly GCA_034519515.1. Classification (GTDB taxonomy): domain Bacteria; phylum Bacteroidota; class Bacteroidia; order Cytophagales; family Spirosomataceae; genus Arcicella. The sequence continues at coordinate 5,446 of JAXHOK010000003.1, read as the reverse complement.
GATGGCTTGAAGATTGATAAACAAGGAAATATATTCTCTACGGGTCCAGGTGGCGTTTTGGTAATTACGCCCGAAGCCAAACTTTTGGGTATTATCCACACGGGCGAAGCAACGGCAAACTGTGCTTGGGGTGATGATGGCTCAACGCTTTACATTACGGCAAATATGTATTTGTGTCGGATTAAAACTTTGGTGAAGGGGGTTGGGTTTTGAAAAAATGTGAAAGTGAACTTCCCGAAAGTTATTTTTACTTTCGGGAAGTTTAACCCAACTATTTCCCCCTCACAAATTTATTTCTAACCCTCCCACATTCTTCTAAAATGAGGTTTTCGCTATCAACTTCGATGATTGCCCAATTATCACAGCTAATACACTTTACGGTAGGACAAATTTGTCGTTCCGTGAAAGAGATAACATCATCCACAACAAAATATTTACTACCTGACGTACAACAATCTGCTCCATCTTTACCATCTCTCAAAAATCGCCCATCATTTGTAAATTCATAGACTGGCAAAGCCACGAGGGTATTTATCGTATAAAATGAAGTCCAAGAACCATCCGTATTTTTGGTTTGGGTTATGTAAGTTGGATTCCATTTGCCGATAAAATTGGTTGAAGTGGGCGTAATGGATTCTTTTGACTTACAGGCAATAAATAGCGTGACTGTCAAGATGATTGATGCGATTATTTTCATGATGTGTAACACGGACAGCCTTGTCCGTTGTGATTTATTTTTTAAAAGACAACTCTTTCTCACAAAACGTTGGAATCCACCGTAAAATTTCTTTCCCCCTTTCCTAATCCCCTCATTTGTCGTAATTTTGCACATTATTTTAAAAATCCAGTTATTTATTCTCATTGATAACTGATAACTATTTACTGACAAAGCAAAATCGTGAATTTTAAAGAATATAAAAACCTTGATTACGCTCAGGTAGCGGACGAAATCCTGAAATTTTGGCAAGATGAAAACATCTTCGAGAAATCAATCACTACTCGTGAGGGAAATCCAACTTTTACTTTTTATGAAGGTCCACCTTCGGCAAATGGTACGCCCGGGATTCACCACGTGATGGCTCGTGCCATTAAGGATATTTTTTGTCGTTACCAAACCCTCAAAGGTAAACAGGTAAAACGCAAGGGCGGTTGGGATACGCACGGACTCCCGATTGAGTTGCAGGTGGAAAAAGAATTGGGCATTACCAAAGAAGACATTGGTAAAAAAATAACGGTCGAAGAATACAATCAAAAGTGTAGAGACACGGTGATGAAATATACCAACCAATGGAACGACTTAACCCAAAAAATGGGCTATTGGGTGGACTTAGACGACCCTTATATCACTTACGAAAACAACTATATTGAGTCAGTTTGGCATCTTTTACAGCAATTATACAAAAAAGGATTGCTTTATAAAGGTTATACCATTCAGCCATATTCTCCTGCGGCGGGTACGGGACTTTCATCGCACGAATTGAACCAACCAGGCACGTATCAGGAGGTAAAAGATACTTCGATAACTGCTCAATTTAAGGTAAAACATACGGGTAAATCTGCCTTTTTGTTTGATGTTGCCAAAAGTGATAACGTTTATATGTTGGCTTGGACAACCACACCTTGGACATTGCCCGCCAACTCGGCTTTGACGGTGGGTAAAAATATTGATTATGTCCTCGTAAAAACCCGAAATCCATACACTTTCGAGCCTGTGAATGTGGTTTTGGCGAAAAATTTAATCGGTAAATATTTTAACGAGAAAGGAAAAGATGGCGATTTCGAAGCTTACAAAGACGGTGATAAAATCATTCCGTGGACGGTAATTTCTGACTTCAAAGGTAACTTTTTGGAAGCCATCGAATACGAACAATTGATGCCTTACGTTCAGCCAGAAAGTGAGGCTTTCAGAGTAATTATTGGTGATTTTGTTACCACCGAAGACGGTACGGGTATTGTTCATACTTCGCCAACTTTTGGGGCGGACGACTTTCGGGTGGCGGCTCAAAACGGGATTCCAGCCATTTTTGTGAAAGATGAAAATGGTAAAGATGTGCCAATTGTGAACCGTCAGGGGCGTTTTGTGGCTGAAATTATCGACTACGCCAACGAGCCCGTGAAGGAAGCCTACTTGACCGAAGCAGAAAAAGAAATTGAGCGAGTTAAGCAAAATAGAGATAAATATCTGTCAGTTGATGAGCGAATTGCGATTCAGTTGAAAACGGAAAACAAGGCGTTCAACGTGCAACGTTTTGAACACCCTTATCCACATTGCTGGCGAACGGACAAACCGATTTTGTACTATCCGTTGGATTCCTGGTTCATCCGCACCACAGCCGTAAAAGATAAATTAATTGCCCTCAATAACACCATCAACTGGAAACCCGAATCGACTGGAACGGGGCGTTTTGGCAATTGGTTAGAAAACCTTGTGGACTGGAATCTTTCACGCTCACGCTACTGGGGAACACCTTTACCAATATGGCGAACCGAAGATGGGGACGAAGAAGTGTGTATTGGTTCGGTTGAGGAATTGGTGAATGCCGTGAAACACGCTTTGAAAGATGATGTGCTTTCAGCAGAGCAACGAACTAAGAATGAGACTTTTATCCAAAAAATCAATACTCCTCAATTGGATTTGCACCGCCCATTCGTGGATGAGATTTACATAATTTCTCCTTCTGGAAAGGTCATGTCTCGTGAATTGGATTTGATTGACGTATGGTTTGACTCGGGAGCAATGCCTTTTGCCCAATGGCATTATCCGTTCGAGAATCAGGAAATCTTCAAACAATCTTATCCAGCGGATTTCATTTCGGAAGGCGTTGACCAAACTCGTGGATGGTTTTTTACGCTCCACGCCATCTCTGCAATGGTAGAGGAATCGGTTGCTTTCAAAAATGTTGTTTCAACGGGTTTGGTGTTGGATAAAAATGGCAATAAAATGTCCAAACGTTTGGGCAATGCCGTTGACCCATTCGATACCTTGAAAAAATACGGAGCCGACCCTACCCGCTGGTACATGATTACCAACGCCCAACCCTGGGATAATCTTAAATTTGATTTAAACGGCATTACCGAAGTACGCAATAAATTCTTCGGAACGCTCACAAATACGTACAATTTCTTTGCGTTGTATGCCAATTTGGATAATTATACCGTGAATGAATTTAATCGTTTGCCTTACGAAAAATTATCAGAGTTAGACCGTTGGATTCTCTCGAAATTATTGACAATGATTGGCGAAGTTGATGAGGCTTACGAAAATTATGAGCCAACCAAAGCGGGAAGATTGATTCAAGATTTTGTGTGCGACCATCTTTCAAACTGGTACGTGCGCTTGGGCAGAAGACGTTTCTGGGCGGGCGAAATGACCGAAGACAAGCAAGGAGCGTATGAAACCTTGCAACATTGTTTGGTGGCGGTGGCTCAATTAATGTCGCCCATTGCCCCTTTTTATGGCGATTGGTTATACAAAAACATGACCGACCACGTGCGTGAATCTGCCAAAGAGAAAGGAACACCTTTCCAAGTGGATTCCGTGCATTTATCGAATTTCCACACGCCAATTCCCGAGTGGATTGATAAGGATTTGGAAGAATCAATGGATTTGGCACAACGGATTTGTTCGTTGGTGCATTCAATCCGTAAGACCAACCGAATCAAGGTTCGTCAGCCTTTGGGCAAGATTTTGATTCCTGTTTTGAGCGAAAAAACTCGTCAGCAAATCAGTTCCGTAGAAGATTTAATCAAAACCGAAGTAAACATCAAATCCATTGAATATTTGGATGATGCTTCGGGTGTTTTATCGAAAAAAGTGAAACCAAACTTCAAGGCATTAGGTCCTAAATTTGGAAAAGATATGAAAGTGGTTGCGAATGGAATTCAGGCAATGACAGCGGCTGATTTAACCAAATTGGAAACTGAAAATACTTTCCAAATTCCTGCCACCGAACTGTTCATTTCATTAGATGATATTGAAATTTTGACCGAAGATTTACCAGGCTATCTTTCTGCCAAAGACAACGAAATCACGGTAGCATTAGACATCACGATTACGCCCGAATTGAAACAAGAAGGAATTGCTCGTGATTTTGTGAATCGTATTCAGAATTTGCGGAAAGATTCAGGCTTTGAGGTTACGGATAAAATCAGTATCAAACTATTAGATTCAGACCCCGAAGTTACCGAAGGTGTAAAGGTTTTCACAGACTTTATTAGCCAAGAAGTACAAGCCGTTTCTTTGGAAATTGTTTCAGAATTAGCTGATGGTCAGGAAGTTGAGTTTGATGAGTTGGTATTGATGGTGAAGGTTTCAGTGGTTTAGGATATTCTATGTTGATAACTTCCCGAAAGTAGAAATAACTTTCGGGAAGTTTGTTACAAAACAAAAAAACCAATTCATTTTGGGGATTTTTTTATGCTTTTATATTCTGTTCGCAACTTTAAAATAATGCTATCTGATTTTGCAAAATGGATATTAAAATCCTTTTCAAGTGCCAAAGAGGGGATTTTTAAATTATTATGCTTATCCACAAGATTGTTATACATGATACAAAGTGAATCAAAAGATCCTGAATAATTTTTCACTTCTCTCATACCTCTTTTACAAGGTACAGTATCAATATTAAAACGAAAACTTGATAAAACTGCATTCCTCTCTCTTTCATGCAAAAGAGTATTTTCTAATTCTTCTACCTGATTTTGCAATTTCACAATTTGCCGTGAATTCGTACAACTTGATAGTAATATGATAAGGAGTGTAAAGAGCTTTGTTTTCATAACATCAAGGATATTTCTTTTTTGTATTCTGTAAAGACTGACTTTCACTTCTTAATTCTAAAATCAATTTATCAGTATTGGCTTTTTCAATCTCAAATCTTTGCTCTAAATCTTTGTGAAAAAATTGTAATAAGTTATAACTATGTAGCAAACTTGTGTACTTAGTCTTTTGTATTTCTATCGTATCAGTATCATCTGTTTGACAAATCTTAATATAATGCTGAAAAGGCTTAGTAAATTGTTTACGCAATGAAACCATAAAGCTACTCAACTCCATATTTTCATGTTTCCGAACTGAAAGTTCTTGCTCTAAAATATGAACTTGATTTTGTAGTTCTTTGATACGTTTTGTATTTGAACAACTACTAAAAAGTAATAGCAGCAATAAAGAAGTTATTGTTCTTAATTTCATGGATATTTGTTTGTCTTCAACCCTCCACCATCAAATAAAAACTAAAATCCAGCGGGTCAAACACTTCGCCCACTTGGGTTAAAAATGCTGGATTTTGAAACGAAAAATTCAAGAAATTCTCAATGCGTTCTTGGGGTGTGCCGTAGGGGAATAGCTTTTCTTTCAAAACCGCCAACTGAGAAATTTCCGTTGCCATGTTGCGTTCTTCGGCTTTTCTTATTCGTTTTTCTAATTTTTCCTAGCAATACGTAACTG
>JAXHOK010000053.1:0-190390 GCA_034519515.1 Arcicella sp. | reverse complement strand
TGTACTTCGTTCGAAGTTACGTATTGCTGCAAGTTTAAATTTAGCTTCGGTTGAAGGATTTACCTCAAAAAGTAAAGACGGAGCTTCGGTTTCTAATATTTTATACCGCCCATTCAATGCGGCGAAAGGTACAAAATTGCCAACCATTTTCTTTATTCACGGTGGACCAGTAGCTCAGGATGAATTTAGTTTTGATATGTCTCGACAAATGTTGGCAGCTGCTGGGTACAACGTTGTGGCAGTCAATTATCGTGGCTCAAATGGTCGTGGACTCGATTTTTGCAAAATTATTTCGGCAGATTGGGGTAATAAAGAAGTCTTAGATATTTTGGGAGCGGCCGATTATGTGGTTCAAAATGGCATTGCTGATGCAGATAAATTAGGTATTGGTGGATGGAGTTACGGGGGTATTCTGACGGATTATACGATTGCTTCGGATACTCGTTTCAAAGCTGCTTCGAGCGGGGCGGGTGTGGCAATGGTCTCGTCCATGTATGGAGTTGACCAATATATTTTACAGTATGATAATGAGTTGGGGTCGCCTTGGAAAAATTTTGATAAATACGTGGCACTTTCCTATCCCTTTCTAAAAGCTGATCGTATCAAAACGCCCACACAATTTATGGTTGGAGAAAGTGATTTTAACGTGCCATCAGTCGGAAGTGAGCAAATGTACCAAGCCTTCAAATCGTTAGGAATTCCAACCGAATTAATTATTTATCCAGGACAATTTCACGGAATAACTAATCCAAGTTTTCAAAAAGACCGTTTTGAACGTTATTTGGCATGGTTTAATAAATATTTGAAATAGCCAATTACGGATGTGAATACGAAATAATTTCTCAATGTTTTTGTTTTTAATCATAATCCACTAAGTTTGCATCATAAAACAAAACGATGACAACAAATTTCAAAAATACAGCATGGTGGTGGCAATTGACAAAAGTCGATTGAACAGTATCATTTTGTGTTTTCGTTAAAAAGATATATTCTTACGAAAAGGCTTACTGTTCAAACGGTAAGCCTTTTTTTATTTGTATATTATAACTTGACAAGTTGTCAAGAAAATGTTAATTTTATCAAAAAACATTATGAAAACATTAACAGTAGGAGACGTAAAAACGCATTTTTCGGAGGTTTTGAAAGATGTACAGAATGGCGAACAAATAGCCATTTCCTTCGGAAAAAAGAAAAAAATAGTTGCTTATCTCGTTTCAGAGATCAAAACAGAACCTAAAAAACCTAAAAGAAAACTGGGTTTATTAGAAGGTAAAGCAACCTTTTCGTGGATAGGTGATGGAAAAATTACCGAAGAAGAATTTTTGGGATTATGAGATATTTGTTAGATACACATACTTTTATTTGGGCAATTAGTGAGCAAAATAAACTGCCTACGAAAGTCAAAAACATTATTTCAAATCCCGAGAATGAAATTTTGGTAAGTGCTTTATCATTTTGGGAAATCTCATTGAAATATTCTTTGGGGAAAATGAACGTGGACAACATTCCACCTGATGAACTACCATTTTGGGCTAAAAAGCATGGTTTTAAAATAATGGCATTAGAGGCTGAAACCACTTCTACTTACCATAAATTAACAGCTACTTATCACAAAGACCCTTTTGATAGAATGTTGATTTGGGAAGCACTTCAATCTAATATTCCTCTTATTTCTAAGGATGAGAATGTCGAAAAGTATCAATCAGAAGGATTGGTGGTTATTTGGTAAAATAAATTTTATAATCAACTGAAAATGAAAATATTAGTCTTAGATAATTACGATTCGTTCGTGTATAATTTGGTCTATATCCTCAAAGATTTAGGCAATAATGTGGACGTATTCCGCAATAATGAAATCACTTTGGAAGAAGTAAAAAAATACGACAAAATCCTCCTTTCACCTGGTCCTGGTATTCCCGAAGAGGCAGGGATTCTCTTGGATGTTATCCGTGAATATGCTCCTACAAAATCCATTTTTGGCGTATGTTTGGGGCATCAAGCCATTGGTGAAGCCTTCGGAGCAAAACTGCACAATATGGGCGAAGTTCTGCACGGCGTAACGACTAAATGTATCATCACCGATCCATCTGAAATCCTCTTCCAAGGCGTTCCCAAAGAAGTGGATGTTTGCCGTTATCATTCGTGGACGGTTGTACCTGAAACTATGCCCAAAGACTTGAAAATCACGGCAATAGATGAAAATAATTACGTGATGGCAGAGGCTCACACTCGCTATGATGTACGGGGCGTACAGTTTCACCCAGAGGCGTATCTGACGCAGTTTGGGGTGAAAATGGTGGAGAATTGGGTGAAATCTTGATTTTGGATTTATGATTTCGGATTTACGATTTTATTGAGACACTATTGTCAGAGAAGAATATTCACTCAGGTTACGCACCCCGTTCACATTAAAACATTCACTCATTGATTACATGAAACAATACTTACAAAAACGAATCTCAGGCGAAAGTCTAACAAAAACCGAAGCCCAAGAAGCCCTTTCAATCATCGGAAGAGGTGAAGCAAATAATAGTCAAATTGCCTCATTTTTAACTACTTACATGATAAAATCCATCACGGTTGAAGAACTGGAAGGTTTCCGTGATGCCATGTTGGGCTTAGCTCTGACCATTGATTTATCAGAGTTTTCACCCATGGACGTATGCGGAACGGGTGGCGATGGCAAAGATACTTTCAACATCTCCACAACTGCTTCTTTTGTGGTGGCAGGTGCGGGACAATACGTGGCAAAACATGGCAATCATGGGGTGTCTTCCTCGGTGGGTTCTTCAACGGTTTTGGAATATTTGGGCGTAAAATTCACCAATGACGAAAGCTATTTGAAAGCCAAAATTGAATCGGCGGGCATTTGTTTTCTGCACGCCCCGCTGTTTCACCCTGCCATGCGTTTTGTCGGACCGATTCGGAAGGAATTGGGCATGAAAACTTTTTTCAATATGCTCGGACCAATTTTGAATCCCGCCAAAGTTCAGAAGCAACTCACAGGTGTTTACAGTCCAGAAGTATTGAATTTGTACGGAGAATTATTCTCAAAGCAAACTCCCCTCTCAATGGGAGAGGGGGCGGGGGTGAGGTTTGGCGTTTTATACGGTTTAGACGGTTACGATGAAATCTCTTTGACTTGTGATTTTGAATTAATTACTCAAAAAGGCAGAGAAACCATTACGACTGAACAATTAGGCTTCACAAAATGTCTTCAATCTGATTTACACGGAGGAAGTAATGTAGAAGATTCAGCCAAAATCTTGGTAAATATCTTAGAAAATAAAGGTACAAAAGCCCAAACCGAAGTAGTATTAGCTAATGCCGCTACCGCTTTGTATTGTGCAAATAATGCTCTGAGCCTTGCAGATGCAGTTTTACAAGCAAAAGAATCCTTAGAAAGTGGAAAAGCGTTATCTTCGTTTAAAAAGTTTGTAGAATCATGACATTCGACCAATTAGACCTCAACGGCACTTACACGTATGCCGATTATTTGAAATGGACATTCGATGAACGCCTTGAAATTATCAAAGGTAAAATCTTTCCTATGTCCACCCCCGCAAGGATACATCAACGACTTTCAGGAAAATTATCCTATGAGATACAAAAGTACCTTGAAGGAAAACAATGCGAGACATATTCAGCCCCTTTTGATGTCAGGCTAACTCCCTTAAAAAGAAATAAATCTAACAAGGTTCACACCATCGTTCAACCTGATATTTGTGTGATTTGCGACTTGGATAAATTAGACGATAAAGGCTGCGTGGGAGCCCCTGATTTAATGATTGAGATACTTTCACCAGGCAACACACGTAAGGAAATGAGAGAAAAATATGATGTTTATGAGGAAAATGGGGTAAAAGAATATTGGTTAGTTGAGCCGCAAGACAAGTGCGTATTTGTTTACATATTGAACGAAGCGGGTAAATACATTGGCTTACAACCTGTTACGGATGAAGATATTTTGACTTCTACCGTATTTCCAGATTTACAAATAGATTTATCAAGAGTTTTTGAAAACTAAAAAGCCGTGAGCTATAAAGATTGAGTTCAATTTAGAACTCATAACTTATCATTCATAATTTATAATGACAATTTTAGATAAAATAATCAATAGAAAAACCCAAGAAGTTTCCGAACGTAAATTGCAGGTTTCCATCAAAGAATTAGAAATGCGAGGCTATTTCGCCAAGACCACTAATTCGCTGAAAACCAGCTTATTAAATCCAGCTTCGAGTGGAGTTATTTCAGAATTTAAACGTAAATCACCTTCAAAAGGCATCATCAACGCCAACGTTACGCCCGAAGAAGTTACGCTTGGGTATGTGCAAGCGGGGGCGGCGTGTTTGTCGGTTCTGACGGATATTGATTTTTTTGGTGGTTCGGATGATGATTTTCTCAGAGCCAGAAAGACAAATCCTTCAATCCCGATGATTCGCAAGGATTTTATGATTGATGAATATCAAATCATAGAATCAAAATCTTTGGGAGCGGATGTTATTCTGTTGATTGCAGCAAATTTAAGTCCGCAAAAAATTAAGGATTTGGGCAAACTCACCAAGGAATTAGGCATGGAAACACTCTTGGAAATTCACGATGAAGACGAACTAAATCGTAGCCTTTGCGAATATATTGATGTAGTGGGCGTAAACAACCGAAATCTCAAAAATTTCTCGGAGCAAAACGTTAATGCTTCCTTGGAATTAGCCGATAAAATTCCAGCAAATTGTATCAAAATTTCAGAGAGTTGTATCTCCGAAATTGAAACCATAAAGCTCTTAAAATCAGTGGGCTATCGTGGTTTTTTGATGGGAGAAACCTTCATGAAAACCCAAAATCCAGCGAAGGCATTGGCAGATTTGATTGAGCATTTGTAAAATAATGGGTTGGTAAACGATTTTAGGGAAAATTCTCAAGAATTAAGTTACTATTGATTTTAAGGCATATAAAATACCTCCTCAAGCGGCACTGAAACGGGTGAATTATCGGGATTTACTTCCATAACATCCGCCATAAAATCCCACCATTGCTGCACGATAGGATTTTGGTCTAAATCTTGCGAACCACCCTCTCCTGATACTTTCTGAAAAGCAAAAAGTGTATTGGTCTCTTCATCTAAAAATATAGAATATTCACTTACTCCTGCATTTTTCAACAAGTTTACGAGTTCATCCCAAATTTCATTATGACGTTTAATGTACGCTGCCTTTTGCCCAGCATTGAGTTTCATTTTAAAAGCTAATCGGTTCATTGATAATTAATTAGAGTTGCATGAAAAGTTATTACTTATGCTAAGCAATTAACATTCGATTCTTACTTGTTTTAGTTTTTTGGAGGAATAAAATTGCTATAAAACCGAAATAAAATGGTTTTGGAAATGGATATTATCGGTAATTATTCTTTTCAAACTAATTCAATCCCCTTTTGTTAATTAGATACATTGCGGTAAATTCGTAAAATTAAATTCAGATGAAACACATAAAATACCTTGTTATTTTTTTAGTAATTATTAGTACGTCATGCACCAAACAACCTAAGTTAGAAGGGCTTAACTTGGAAAAGTGGCGATCAGACAAAGGCGGCTGTTCGGGCGAACGAACACAGGCTATCGAAAAACTTAAATCTTTGAAAGACGAAATCAAAGGTGTGAGTTCTAATGATTTGGATGATTATCTTGGCACACCAGACGTTCAACAATTGGCAGACCGAAATCAGGAATATTACGTTTATTTCTTGGAGAAAGGCATTCATTGCGAGACCCTCCAAAAGCCTTCCGAAGCTCGTTCAATGGCAGTTCGTTTCTCGGCAATGGGTATGGCTACGGAAGTAACATTTCAGAAAGGCGTTCCGAATCAGTAAATAAGGTATGAGATGTAAGCAATGAGGTGTGAGTAAAATATCAATATTAGGTATTCTCAAAGCTCACCCCTCATTGCTAAAAAAAAGCCCTCACAAGTATAACTCGTGAGGGCAAAGCAATAATTTATATAAAGTAAGGATTGTAATTCTTAGAATTTAACGGGCAAAACGTAGTAAGACGCTACTTCGATTCCCTGAATTTTTGCTGGATTCCATGAACCCATTTTTTTCACTACCTTGATTGCCTCAGCACTTAATTGAGCGACTCAACTGCGAGTCAGAAGGACTTGCCAACACATGAACTTTACTGATTTCTCCGTAACGCTCGACCATGAATCGTATCAAGACAGTTTCTCCTTTCGATCCCTTTGGACGACCAAGGTTTTGAGTCAAGAAACGCTTTAAACCCTCTTGCCCATCAGGAAAAGTAGCAGGTATTTCAACATCATAATACGTTGAATCTCTATCAACGGTCATATTCTTGAAACGAGCAGCTCTGGCTTTGTCTTTATCTTCCAAAACATTATCATTTTCAATTTCTAAAACACTTGCAATCAGCATTTTTTCTTTGGCTGAAAAATTGGTAGGTATCAAGGCACTCTTTTGTGCTTCGCCTGTGAATGCTACTAACATGAGTAACATTAGAATGGTAAGATTTTTCATGACTTTATAAATTTAAATTTTCACAATAAGAATTGCAAAACGTAACTACTTGGATTCGAAAAACAAATTTGAACGAAAACAAACTTGATTTCTGACTGTCATGGCGGTTACGGTCATTAATCTTGTACGTGAAAATTTCTCTTATATTAATTCATGAATAAATAGAGTAATTTCACAAGGTAAGGATTCCAAAAAGTATGCCAACTTTTTGTTTTGTTTACAAAGTTATTAAATTTTAAATGATAAATCCTAATTTTTTGTGAAAAATATTTTATATATATATTACTGATAAACAGATAGTTAGATACTTATACCTAAATTAATAATTGAATAGCAATAGGGCTATTCAACTATTAAAATATTTTTAAAATTGTATATTTTTACGTTCATATAAAAAGTAAAAAGGCTTAGAGATTGTATAACTTTATCTCCAAGCCTTTTTTGGCATACTTTTTATGTGGGCGTTATTGCATTATTTTAAGAAATTACTCTCCATCCCAAAACCATCCTAATACCGTTGAAAGAAAGGAAAGTCCGAAGCTAAAAATAAGTGGTGGAACAAAGCCTTGAACCGTGAAACCCTTAACAAAGTGAGCAACCGTATAAACGACTATCACGTTGATTACCAGCAAGAAAAGCCCCAAAGTAAGCACCGTAATGGGGAAACTGATTAGTTTGAGCAGGGGTTTCAAAAATGTATTGGCAAAGCCCATTGCCAAAGCCACGATGATGGAAGTTTGGAAACTGTCAATTTTTATGCCATCAATATACTTTGTTCCAAACATTATTGCGGCTGCAATGATAAGGTACTTAATAATGAAATTTATCATAGCTTTTTGAATATTTATTTATGTCTTTCACGAAGTACATTGATGATTTCATCAAAGTCAATGCCTCTTTGTTCCAGTAATACGAAGTAGTGAAACAACAAGTCAGCAGCTTCTTCTTTGAAAAGGTCATCATTATTATCCATTGCTTCAATGACTAACTCAACGGCTTCTTCGCCTACTTTCTGAGCAATTTTGTTTGTACCCTTTTCAAAAAGACTTGCTGTATATGATTTTTCGGAAGGATTATTTTTTCTGTCACGAATAACTGTTTTCAAATGATTCAACCACCCCGCTTGCCCTGGACTGTCCAGTCGGGGATTATTAGTTTCCTGCCAACAGGTATCTGTTCCAGTATGACAAGTCGGTCCGTCGGGATTTACTTTGATAAGCAGCGTATCGCCATCACAATCGTTTGTAATTTCTACAACGTGCAGAAAATTATTAGAGGTCTCGCCCTTCGTCCAGAGACGTTGTTTGGAACGACTGAAAAAGGTAACGATTTTTTCCTGCTGGGTTTTCTCGAAAGCCTCTTCGTTCATATATCCCAACATCAAAACTTTATCAGTTTTGGCATCTTGAATAATGGCAGGAATTAGTCCGTTGGTTTGTTTATTAAAATCTATTGTCATGTTTTAAATTAATCGTTCTTTTCTATTGCTACAAATTTGTGCTTATTTCTTTCCCACCAATGCGATTTCATGTCATTACCAATTGTTTGAATCGAATCATCAAAATTAACCTCTTTAATTAAAATATCAGTTTCAATCCATTTAACAAGATTTTGAAAATCTATTTCTGACATCCTACTCTTATCAATTCTTATTACATATTCTGTTGGCTGATACTCTATTTTTAAAGCTCCCATGATATTTTAATTTTCTGTAAAGATACCAAATTCCTACAATCTCATCGCAACGCCTTTATTTTTCAAATAAGTTTTCAAATCAATAATGTCTATTTCTTTAAAATGGAAAATACTGGCGGCAAGTCCTGCATCGGCTTTTCCTTCCGTAAAAACATCAAAGAAATGTGCCATCGTTCCCGCCCCGCCCGAGGCAATGATGGGAATGGAGGCATTTTGAGAAATCGTAGCCGTTAGTTCATTGGCAAAACCTGCTTTTGTACCGTCAGTGTCCATAGAAGTCAAAAGGATTTCGCCTGCTCCTCGGTTTTCAATTTCTTTTGCCCACGCAATCGTGCGTAGGGGAGTGGGTTTACGTCCGCCGTGGGTGTGGACAAAAGCCTCCGAAGCGTCGGTCGCCTTGCCCCCAGAGGGGGAAGTTGTATCACGAGTGTCTATTGCTACGATGATACATTGTGAACCAAAATTTAAGGCTAATTCATCAATCAGTTCGGGTCTTTTGACGGCTGAGGAATTGATGGAAACTTTATCTGCTCCTGCGTTCAAAAGGGCTGAAACGTCTTCTATGGTCGAAATGCCACCGCCCACTGTAAACGGAATATTGACATTGCGGGCTACGTTTCTTACTAAATCTATCAACGTTTTTCGATTATCGACCGTTGCCGTAATGTCCAAAAACACCAATTCATCAGCACCTTGTTCGGCATAAATTGCCCCCAGTTCTACGGGGTCACCTGCATCACGAAGATTGATGAAATTTGTGCCTTTTACGGTTCTGCCATCTTTGATGTCGAGGCAGGGGATTATTCTTTTTGTAAGCATATATTTTAGCTATGAGCAATGAGGTTTGAGCGATGAGATTTGGGAAATACTTTTCATTCAAAGCTCACGGCTCAAAGCTATCTGTTAAATTCCGCCAATTGTTTCAATGTAACTCTTCCCTCATAAATCGCCTTCCCCACAATTACGCCAAAAATATTCATGTCATTTAATTTCTGAATGTCCTCAAACACTGCCACGCCACCAGACGCAATGAGCTGTAAATCAGGGAATTGGTCTTGTAGATTTTGGTACAAATCAAAACTGGGACCTTGCAAAAGTCCGTCTTTGGCTACGTCTGTTGAGATGGCGTATTTTACTCCTTTCTGAATATATTCGCCAACAAAATCATAGATTGATTTAGTAGTGGCTTCTTCCCAACCCGAAATGGCGATTTTTTCATCACGGGCATCTGCTCCCAAAATGATTTTTTCGCCCCCGTAAGTTTGTAACCAACTTTCAAAAAGTTCGGGGTTTTTTACTGCTACGCTTCCACCCGTAACTTGTTTTGCCCCTGAGTTAAAGGCAATTTGTATCATTTCATTCGACTGTACGCCACCGCCAAAATCAATATGCAGTTTAGTATAAGTGGCAATTCTTTCTAAGACTTTATGATTAACGATTCGTTTCTGTTTTGCACCGTCCAAATCCACTAAATGCAAACGAGTGATTCCTGCATCTTCAAAAGATTTGGCAACTTCCAGAGGGTCTTCGTTATAAATTGTTTTTTGGGAATAATCGCCTTGGGTGAGGCGTACACATTTGCCGTCTATGAGGTCAATGGCTGGGATAATTTGTATCATGTATTATTAGGTTGTAGGTTTTAGGGATTGAGTTTTAGGGATTGAAATCGATATTTACTTGGCTATTTCTAACACCTAAAACCCAACACCTGAAACCTAAATAGAGCAATTCTTACAAACCCCCTGCACCAACAAATTAGTCTCAACTCGTTGATAACCTTCGGGAAGGATGATGCTGGGAATGGTTACGTGGTCTAAACACGTGGTTAGCCCACAATTATTGCATTTGAAATGCACGTGGTCGTGATGATGTTTATGGTCGGGCGTGTTACAATCTTCTTTGCAAAGGGCATATTTCACACCGCCTTCATCATCCAAAACCTTGTGAATCAGTCCTTTATCCAAAAAAGTTTTTAAGGTTCTATACACTGTTACTCGGTCGAAACGTTCGGTCAACTGCCCCTCTACGTCCGCATGAGCGAGAGCATGAGATTTGCCCATAAATACCGACAGAATCTCCTCCCGGCAGTCAGTTTGACGGAGTTTGTAATCTTTGAGGATGGATTTTATGTTGGACATCTTTTTTTCGGTGAACGGTAAAGGGTGAACGGTAAACGGATTTGACGATGATTTTCAGCTCACCGTTCACCCTTTGCCGTTCACCGTGTACCGATGTTAGAGCTTATCCCAAGGAATACGACTCAATAACAATACAAGTCCTAAGCCGTAGAAAATCAAGGCATTTTTGTGTCTCACGGCTGAATCAACGGCTCTTTTATTTTTTGAATATCCAATCGTAATCAAAATGATAGCGATAATATTGGTTGAAAGATGTTCCACCGCAATTCTACGGTATTCAGCAATTTTCATTACTTCCGAACCAAAATCCTGAAAGGCTTTCAAACCGAATGGGCTTAGGAATAAATACAAAATCAAGCCAATCAATAATTGCGTATGGTTTGAAATCATAAAGAAAAGACCCAATTTGCGGTCGGATTCTGCAAAGGCAGTTTTACCGCTTAGTCCCATGGCTGCTTTTACCAGAACAATTAGCCCTAACGCCATTACAACAAAGAAAAGTGCTTTGTGAATTAATTGAAAAATCTCGTACATAATATTTGTGGATTTTGATTTTAAATTTTTTCAAAGATACTAAACAATGAATCGTTTTGCGGTGTAATATTATAAAAAATGGCAACTGAGTTGCTGTGAAAAGTTCCTTTTGTCTGAATTTGGATTTATCAGATTTGGGAATTTTTTAGGATCAAAATGAATCTAATCCAAAAAATCAATGAATCTGATAAATCCAAATTCAGACGATTTAACCATCACTAACTATTGTAAAAACCCCATTCCATGAAAAAACGTTTCCTCCTTTCCACCCTTTGCCTTGCGAGTATGGCGATGGGTGCATTTATTACAAAATTTATTGACAATCAAACGCTTACTGTTGAAATTGTGAAGCAAGCCGAAAAAATTATGGGCTTAGAGTTCACGCCAGCCGAGGCAGATTCGATGTTGATGGAGTTGAATGATAATCGTAAAAATTTTGAAGATAACCGAAAAGTTGAACTCAAAAATGAGGTTTCGCCCGCTTTAATTTTCAATCCACTACCCGTTGGTTTTGAATTTGACAAAAGTGTTTCCTCTTTCAAACCTTCTGATTTACAAGGAGTTAAAATGCCTGCTGATAAAAATGATTTGGCATTTTACAGCGTCAGACAATTGGCTGAATTAATCCGAACTAAACAAATTTCATCCGTTGAATTAACGAAGTTTTTTCTGGAAAGATTGAAAAAATATGATGCTAAATTGGCGTGCGTGGTAACGTTTACGGAGGATTTGGCTTTGAAACAAGCCGCCCAAGCCGACGCTGAGATCAAGGTTGGGAAATACAAAGGTTTGCTGCATGGAATCCCTTACGGAGCCAAAGATTTATTGGCAAAAAAGGGCTACAAAACTACTTGGGGGTCTGTTCCGTATAAAGACCAAGTGCTTGATTATGACGCCGTTGTGGTGGAAAGATTAGAAAAAGCGGGAGCAATTTTATGTGCCAAACTAACTTTGGGCGAATTGGCTTGGGGAGATGTCTGGTTTGGTGGAGTAACCAAAAATCCTTGGGATTTGAAACGGGGTTCTTCGGGATCATCGGCGGGTTCGGCTTCGGCAGTTTCGGCGGGGCTTTTGCCGTTTGCGATTGGTTCTGAAACCTTGGGTTCAATCGTTTCGCCTTCGTCGGAATGTGGCGACACGGGCTTGCGACCCACTTTTGGGCGTGTTCCTCGCACGGGGGCAATGGCGTTGAGTTGGTCGATGGATAAGTTAGGGCCTATCTGCCGAACGGTGGAAGATTGTGCCATCGTTTTTAATAATATCTACGGAAAAGATGGGCAGGATTTATCGGTTATGGATGCTCCTTTCGTATTTGATGGAACTAAAAAAGACTTGAAAGGCATCAAAATTGGTTATTTGAAGAAAGATTTTGAAGGAAAATATCCCAATAAAACCCAAGATTCTTTGACCTTAGTAATGATGAAAAAATTAGGGGCAGAGTTGATTCCTTTGGAGTTGCCCAGTTTGCCTTCAAATGATATTAGTTTCCTGTTGAGTGTGGAATCGGCAGCGGCTTTTGATGATTTAACTCGTTCAAATAGAGATGATTTGATGGTTCGGCAGATTAAAAATGCTTGGGGAAACGTCTTTCGGGCGGCTCGGTTTGTGCCTGCGGTGGAGTATATTCAGGCAAATCGCCATCGGACATTATTGATTCAAGATTTTCATACTAAATTAAAGGATTTGGACGTTTATTTATCTCCTGCTTTTGCCAGTAAAAACCTGACCATGACGAACTTAACGGGGCATCCTTGCGTTGTTTTACCCAACGGTTTTCGCAAGGAAGGTCGCCCAACGAGTATTACTTTTATGGGTAAACTATTTGGTGAAGGCAAGTTATTACAGGTAGCCAAAATCTATCAAGATGCTACGGATTTTCATTTGAAACATCCGAAATTATAGGTAGTAAAGTTGTAAGTCTTTAAGTGGTAAGTCGTAAGAAAAACGCAATTGAAAAAGAGTGAATATCTTACAACTCAAAGACTTATAACTCACGACTTTTTCTGTATCGTTCAATTTAAGGAGATTCAAAACTATATTATGCAATTTTTAAAACCACTATTTTTCGTTATTATTCTATTCACTTTCAGTGGTTTAGCTCAAAAAACAAAGTCTGTTCCACCCGCTTCTGTTGAGCAGTTTCCAATTCCACCCGATTCGGATATTAGGCTTTTTTATATCCAAAGAAGTTCAAATACTAATTCGATTCTGTACGATGCTAATTTTGGGGCTGATAAAAAATTAGACCCGAAAAACCCTGTACATACTTACTGGATTCGCTATAACGAAGGCGGTAAAAAACAAGAGCTTTCAGGTATTCAGCGTTCGTTGGCATACGGACTTCATACAAAGGCAACCTCGGGCGAATTAGGGAGTTATGATGGGCATTTTTTGGCGTATCGTAAAAGAAGATTTGTGGTGAAAATGAACGCCAAAGGGCAACCTATTGCCCTGTTTCCCATCAATGGCAAAATGCAGATTCTGAAAAGAGTTTTCGTGAAAGTAGATGAAAGTGGCATGATGCCCTCGGTCATTCATGTGGAACTGTGGGGACGTGATGCCGTTACGGACAAAGAAGTTTACGAAAAATTCAAGCCGTAGTTTGGTAGATTAGTGGTTAGTTACTGGTCGTTAATGGTATTCAATCTTCTATTCTATCAAAATTTTCCTTTCAAAAAAACCTCCTATCCGTTCAACGTCCCTTTGAACACATATTGACATTTTTAAAAACTGAATAATTTATTTTTGAGTTGTGTAAAGGTATGAGGAGTGAGCAATGAGTAATGAGATTTTACATCTTGTTATCTACATTTCAATACCTCACCTCATCCCTCACAACTTTACAAAACCAAAACTCAAAAATAATATGTTACAATTTCTGAAATATGTACTTGCTACTCTTGTAGGCTTATTTTTATTTTTTATTGTCGGTTTCATTCTTCTCATTGGCATTGGGGCTGCAGTTGGTTCGAGTTCCAGTTCGGGCGATGATGTATCTCTCAAAGATAATTCTGTCCTGAGGTTAGACCTCAATCGTGCCATAGTAGAAAATGCTTCTGATGACTCAAATCCTTTCAAAAGTTTGGGCGGGCCTTTCGCTGGCGATGCTGATAATGTGGGGATGGTGCAGATTCGTGATGGTTTGAAACGTGCCGCTGCCGATGCACACATCAAAGGAATTTATCTGCAAGCTAATTATCCACAAGCGGGTTATGCTCAATTGGAAGAAATCCGTAATGCTCTCTTGGAATTCAAAAAATCAGGGAAATTCATTTATAGTTACGGAGAATTATTTTCGGAAAAAGGTTATTATGTAACTTCTCTTTCGGATAAAATATACTTGAATCCAGCGGGTGGAATGGATTTTAATGGAATCAGTGCTGAGGTTAGTTTTTATAAGGGTGCTTTAGATAAGTTGGACATTAAACCCGTAATTTTTAGAGTTGGAGAGTTCAAATCTGCCGTTGAGCCAATATTGCGTGAGAACATGAGTGATGCCAGTAAATTACAATATGCTTCGTTATTGGGGTCATTAAACGACCACATTATGGGACAAATTGCTAAGTCAAGAGGTTTGCAAGTTGCTGATTTAAAGAAAGTTGCGGATGATTTAGGTGCATTCAAACCCAGCGGAGCTTTGGCAAGTAAGATGATTACTAACGTGGGATATTATGATGAATTTGAAGCCGCCATCAGAAAAACCTTGAAAAGAGATGCCGATGATAAAATTGAATATGTGGGGTTATCAAAATTCATGAAAGCCGAATCTGCCATTCCTTACAACGATGCTGAAAATAGAATTGCCGTCATCGTGGGCGAAGGCACAATCGTGGGAGCAAAAGCAGATAATGGAAATATTGGCTCAGACGATTGGGTGGCGGAATTAAAAAAGGCTCGTAAGGATAAAAAAGTGAAGGCAATTGTGTTGAGAATCGACAGTCCAGGTGGTTCAGCTTTGGCTTCGGATGTGATGTGGCGTGAAATTGAATTAACCAAAAAAGTGAAACCCGTAATTGCCTCAATGGCTGATTATGCGGCTTCTGGTGGATATTATATGGCAATGGCGGCAGATACCATCGTGGCTCAACCAACCACCATTACGGGTTCAATCGGGATTTTTGCTCAGTTTTTTAACTTTGAAAATTTCTTAAAAAATAAATTAGGCGTAACCAACGACCGAGTGAACACCAACGCCCACTCAGACTTTCCATCAGTTACTCGTGAGTTGGATGATTACGAGAAAAAATGGTTTCAGAGTAGCATTGAGGCGGGTTATGAGAGTTTTACCTCAAAAGCTGCCAAAGGTCGCAAGATGAATATTGATAGATTAAAATCGCTGGCGGGCGGACGAGTTTGGTCGGGTTTGGAAGCTAAACAAAATGGTTTGGTGGACGTGTTGGGCGGTTTGGAAGATGCCGTGAAAATTGCCGCAAAAAAGGCTAAATTGAAGGATGGAGATTATAAAACAAGATTTTTCCCACAACCAAAATCATTTATAGAAGATTTTTTTGATAAGAAAAGTGATGAAGCCGAAGCCAAAATGATGCAAGCACAATTTGGCGATTTAGCTCCGTATATGAAGCAAATTAAAAACCTAAAATCTCGTGAAGGTGTGATGATGCTAATGCCCGAAGTGATTGATTTTAAGTAAGGTTTCGATATTCGTTTCTCGATGTTAGATGTTCGTTCTGAACTCTGAAGAACGAACATCTAACATCGAGAAACGAATATCGAAATTAAAACTTCACCCCAAAATCCAAATAAAACCCTCCATTTTTCGTAACCAAATCGCCAAAAGTCTTACTACGGTTGATTTCTATTAAACCTCTTTGATATTGCAATCCGAAGAAAAAAACGTCTCCTCCGCTATTTAATGGCTTTTCTCCTCCAATTCCTAATAATAAACCCACATCGCCAACACCAAAAACACTCTGCGAACTTGCCAAACGTTCTTGATATTGAAAGATGGCATTGCGAGATTTATCTAAGGCTTTTTCGGCGATTTTCAAGTCTAATGTGCCTCCGAATTGTAAAAATAAAGGCGTGTCTTCCAATATTTTATCACTAAAAATCTTGAAAGTTATTGGCACTTGAAGGTATTGAAGATTAAAATTAGCATCCGTCCCTATGGTTTCATCGGGCGTTAATGGGGTGGCTTTGAAGAGTTCATTATCGTAAAAATTACGGTGCATAGTATAATTTACGCTTTTGACGGTGTACCAGAGTCCTGTGCTAAATGCGTATTTTTCGGACATATACAAATCCGCCACGGGTCCTAAACTTAGGCGTACATTTGCCCCATTTGAAGCAAAACCTTTAAAGTTTTTGGAAGATTCTACATAATTGATAATAAAACCAGGCGAAAATTTAAAGCCTATTTTCATTTTATAAAAATTACCCAAAAAGCCACTACCTCCGTAGCCCCCGCCATAGTTTGGTTCGGAATTATAGCGTTGTGAAAAAGCCCCAAATCCCGACAATAGAATAAAAAGGGCAATGAATACGTTTTTCTTCATAATTTTGTAAGGATTTTTCGATGTTCGATTGTCGTTGTTCGATGTTCGGGGTATTAGTTACTAAACATCGAACAACGACAATCGAACATCCAATATCGAAAAAATGAAATTCAACCTTCTCTTTTGCCTGACTCTGCTGCTCTTTTCGTGTACACAAAACGAAGACAACCAAACCAGCACTGACCCCGACTTTACTAACGTAAAAGTGAATGTAAATATTCAACGGCTTGATAAAGAAATGTTTGCGTGCCAAAGTAAAAACGAATTAATGGAGTTTTTTGATAAATATCCCAATTTTATCGTTGATTATTTTCAAGTGCCAACGGCTGAATTCGATAAATTGGCAGAACAGCTTTTGCCTTTAATTACTAATAAAGGCTTGCAAGAGTTTTATCAACAATCGCAAAGTACAGCCTTTTTTGGGAATCAAAATTTGGAAAATGACTTTCGTGAAGCCTTCCAACATTTGAAATATTATTATCCCAATTTTAAAGAACCCAAAATCTATACCATTTTTACGGGTTTCTTTGGGCAGGGCGTTTTGCAGAACCGTGAACTCATCGTTTCTGACTCGGTAATCTATATCGGATTGGATTATTTTATGGGTAGGAAAGGCAAATATTTACCCGATATTTATGATTATCAACTGCGTAAGGCTGCCCCACAAGCCATTGTTCCACAGGCAGTTCTGTTGCTTTCGGAGCGATATAATACCCTCAATCCGAAAGATAAAACGATGCTTTCAGAAATGGTTTGGTATGGCAAAAGTTATGTGTTTGCCCACACCATGATGCCAAACACCGAAGACAGTTTATTTATCGGTTATTCAAGCCAACAATTGACAGACACATATACTTACCAAAAAGATATTTGGGGGCATTTTATTCAAAATCAATTGCTTTATACCACCCAAGACCCCATAAAAGCCAAATACGTGGGCGAAAGACCTGCCACGCCCGAAATTGGAAAGGGTTGCCCCGGCACGATTGGCAGATGGTTAGGCTGGCGAATTGTGGGGAAATATTTTGATGAAAATGAAAAAATGACCATTCAAAATTTGATGAAACAGACCGATGCTCAGAAAATTTTTGAAGCTTCCAAATATAAAGGCTTGCCCGATGATGAATAGTTGCGATGCTGTTTGACCATAAAATAAAATTACGCCTCTCAAATTGTATTTCACGGCATTTCTTTATAACTTCAAATCTCATACAGCCGCTAAATGTATTAGATTTTCTTTTGAAATAGCTTCATGAATTATACATCCAGAATCCTTATTTTTTCCTCGGCAATCTTCTTCTTTGCCTGTAATGCTACGAAAGTTAGTATGAAATCAGTATCTCGAAGATTGAAGGAATCGGAGGTTTTCAAGCATAATCATACGGGCTTTGCTTTGTATGATATTTCAGAGAAAAAAATGCTTCTCCAACACAACGCCGAACGCTATTTTATCCCCGCTTCCAATACTAAATTATTTACTTTTTATGCCAGTCTTCGCACGTTGGGCGATTCTATCCCCGCTTTTCATTATCAAGTTTCAAGCGATTCGTTAATCCTTTGGGGAACGGGCGACCCTTCATTCCTCAACTCTGATTTACCCAAAAGTAGAGCCTTCGATTTCTTGAAAAATCGTCCCGAAAAAATCTATTTTTCCAATGATACTTTTACGGGAACATTCTTAGGCGACGGCTGGTCTTGGGATGATTACAACGAATACTACGCTGCCGAAATTTCAGGCTTCCCGATTCATGGAAATGTAGTTAGATTTACTGGAAACAAAGAAAATACATTAAATATCACACCTAAATTCTTTGCCGATAAAACTTATAATTGGTCAAAATCCAATACTTTTGCCGTGCAAAGAGACATGGGTACAAACCTGTTTAGTTATCCTGCGGGCAAAGCTATAAAAGCCAATTATTTGCAAGACATTCCCTTCAAAACGGGTGTTGAAACTATCACGGCTTTATTGACAGACACGTTAAAAAAAGAGGTAACTATCATCAATAAACCGCTTGATAAAACCGCAAAAACGTTTTACAGTCTGCCTTCGGATAGTCTATATTTCAAGATGTTGCAGGATAGTGATAATATGATTGCTGAACACCTGATGTTGATATGTTCGGATGTGCTTGCGGGGGAGTTGAACGTGACGGTAGGCATCAAAAACGCAAAAGAAAAATTTATGGCTGATTTGCCCGATGTCCCTCGTTGGGTGGACGGTTCGGGGCTTTCGAGGTTCAATCTTTTTACGCCACGGACTATGATTGCTTTGTTGGATAAAATCCATGATATTGTTCCCGAAGAAAGGCTTTTTAAACTCTTGCCCGCCGCTGGAAAATCAGGAACTTTGAAGAGTTTAGTAAAAACTAACAAACCCTATATTTTCGCCAAATCAGGTTCATTAAGCAATAATTATTGTTTAAGTGGGTTTGTAGTTACAAAGAAAGGTAAAACACTGATTTTTAGCATGATGAATAATAATTATATGAAACCAACTTCTGAAATTCGTAAAGAAGTGGGGAGTATTCTGACGGAGATTTATGAATCAAATTGATGTTCGGTTTTCGATGTTTGATGTTCGGGAAAGTCTTAACAAAATTCAGATAATTCCGAGCATCGAATAACGAAGTGGAACGCCGTCCGAACCCAACATCGAATACAAAAACCATTAATTAACCCTATGAAATCTATTATCCTTATCTTTGGAATATTATTAAATTCTCTGTCCATTTCTGCACAGGAACAACTATATTTTAATCCCCTTTATGTACCTCACACGGACACAACGCTGGTCTATACGCCCAAAGATTATGTAATGGCTTCGGGTAGAAAATACCCCGTATTGTTCTTGCTGCACGGTGTAAACGCCAATTATCGCCAGTGGAATTCTATTATCAATGTTCAACGATATGCCGATGCGTATGGGTTTATTATCGTTTGTCCAGACGGTTTGAAAGACTCTTGGTATATCAATAGTCCCCGCAAAGCCATGAGTAAATTTGAAGATTTTTTCTTTAAAGATTTAATGCCCGCTATTAAAAAAAAATACCGGGTAGAGGACGAACAGGTTTTCATCACAGGGATATGTTCGGGCGGACACGGGGCTTTTAATTTATTCTCAAAACATCCAGAAATGTTCAGAGCCGCAGGGAGTTCGGGGGGTGTTTTGGATTTAAGCGTTGAGGCATCCAATGCCAGTTTGCAAAATATCATCGGCTCAGGTGATTCTGATATTTTCAGGAAGTTTTCGATGATTCATAATGTAGGAAAAATGGCGGCTTCGCAAAAGGAAATCATCTTTGACTGTGGTACAGAAGATGTTAATTATGAAGCCAATAACGATTTCAGAAGGCGTTGTGATGAATTGAAAGTAAAAGCAACCTACATTTCACAACCTGGCAAACACGACAAAGCCTATTGGCAAAAAGCTATTAAAGTACAGTTTGATTTTTTTAAGCGGATTATTCGGGAATGATCATGGCACGCAGATAACGCTGATGCCTGTGGCAACGCAGATTTTCGCAGATTTATTCTTAATTTTTATCGTAATTGACATTTATCGTACTTTTCTTTTCCTGACTTTTCACCTTTCGCCTTTGTTGGAGTTTTCTCCAACAAGCTACCATCCGTTTTCGCCTTGTGAATTTCTCTCCATTTTCAGTATAAATCCCCAAAAATAGCCTTTATACTTCTACAATTAATACAACAAGCTCTTTATGCAAATTTATCAAGCCATCAGTCAGCGAGAAGCACAATCTTTTGATACTGAACAACTTAGAGGTAATTTTTTGATTGAAACTATCTTTCAAAAAAACGAAATCTCCTTATCTTACACCCATTACGACCGTGTGATTTTAGGTGGAGCAATGCCCACAGACACCGAAATCGTATTGCCAACGTATGATAATCTCAAATCAGATTATTTTTTGGAACGCCGTGAATTAGGCATCATCAACGTAGGCGGAGACGGTGAAATATCCGTGGATGGAACAAATTTTTCACTCTCAAAATTGGACGCTCTTTACATCGGAAAAGGCTCAAAATCAGTAAGTTTCAAGAGTGTAAATGCTACAAGTCCCGCTCAATTTTTCTTGCTTTCTGCCCCAGCTCATCAGGAATATCCAACCCGTAAAATGAGTAAAGAAGAGGCTTCGCCAGTATCATTAGGAACTGTGGAAACTGCCAACGAACGCACGATTTACAAATATATTCACCGTGATGGTATCAAA
Organism: Arcicella sp.; assembly: GCA_034519515.1. Lineage (GTDB taxonomy): Bacteria > Bacteroidota > Bacteroidia > Cytophagales > Spirosomataceae > Arcicella. The sequence goes on along the minus strand of JAXHOK010000053.1, from coordinate 169,750 downwards.
AGCTGTCAGGTAGTGATGGGATTGACGGTTTTGAAAACGGGTAGCGTCTGGAACACCATGCCCGCCCACGTACACGACCGCCGCATGGAAGCCTATTTGTATTTTGACGTAAATCCTGAACATCGTGTTTTTCATTTGATGGGACAACCTCAAAATACTCGTCATATCGTGGTGGCAAATCATCAGGCGGTTTTATCACCACCGTGGTCGATTCACTCGGGTGCTGGCACCACCAATTATTCTTTTATTTGGGGAATGGCAGGTGAAAATCAAGACTTTACCGATATGGATTTTGCAAATATTGCTGATTTAAAGTAGGTGTGAGGGGTGAGCAATGAGGTGTGTTATTGGTAAAATACTCACTGCTTGTTGTTTACCGCTTACTGCTCATTTCTTAATCTTCATACCTCACTGCTCAAAGCTCACAAAGACATGAAAAAAACGCTCATATTATCTCTTATTCTCCTGAATATCAACGCTTTTAGTCAGTCTAAAATTGATGTAAAAAAGGAATTTGCTTTGGCGGCACAGCAATATCAAGGAATGTTGAAATCACACCAAGATATTACCAAAACGCCCCAATCAACCAATAAAGATGGTTCGCCCAGAGATATGCCCACGGAATGGTGGTGTAGCGGATTTTTTGGCGGTTCGTTGTGGTATATTTTTGAAGAAACCAAAGACCCACAATGGAAAGTAGCGGCTGAAAAATGGACAATGGCGATTCAGAAAGAACAGTATAACACAGGTACGCACGACTTGGGTTTTATGCTCTATTGCCCCTTCGGAAATGGTTATCGCCTCACCAAAAATCCTGAGTATAAAAATATTATGCTTACGGGAGCAAAATCTTTGGCAACCCGTTTCGACCCAAAAGTTGGCGTAATTAAGTCTTGGAATAAATTTCAATCATTCGATTATCCCGTGATTATCGACAACATGATGAACCTTGAATTTTTATTCTGGGCGGCTCGTGAATCGGGGAATAAAGAGTTTTATAATATCTGTCTTTCTCATGCTGATAGTACCTTGAAACACCATTTCAGACCAAATGGAAGTTCTTATCACGTAATTTGTTATGATAAAGATGGTAAAGTTTTACGCAAAAAAACCGCTCAGGGTTATGCTGATTATTCGGCATGGGCAAGGGGGCAAGCATGGGCATTGTACGGCTACGTGGTGATGTATCGTGAAACTAAACAGAAGAAATATTTAGCTCAGGCTCAACAAATTGCGAGCTATATTTTAAACAATCCGAATTTGCCAAAAGACAAAATTCCGTATTGGGACTATAACGCACCCAACATTCCGAATGAAGAACGTGATGCTTCGGCGGCTGCCATTACGTCTTCGGCATTATTAGAATTATCAACCACGAAAGTGGCAAAAGCGAAGGAATATTTCAACACTGCCGAAAGTATTTTACAGAGTCTTTCGTCTTCGGCTTACAAAGCTAAAATTGGTGAAAACAATAATTTTATTTTGATGCACAGCACGGGACACAAACCCCAAAATTCGGAAGTTGATGTGCCTTTGGTGTATGCCGATTATTATTATTTAGAAGCATTGTTGAGATACCAGGCTTTGACGAAAAAATCTAAAAAATAAGGAACTATGTTCAGACGAAATTTTTTAAAAGGTATCGGGCTAACGTCAATTTTGCCATTTTCTGTAAATGCAAAGAATGACATTTCACCTACTATTGCTCAAAATCCGAGGGAAATTTGGTTAGAATATCTTCAAAAATTGGCTGAACCCATTTTGACGAATCTCGCCAAAGACCAACTCAAAATAAATATGCCCATTGAAGGCACTAAAATTGGGGTGGAAAGTCATGCTTTTTGTAATACTTTGGAAGGCTTCGGCAGATTGATGGTTGGCATTGCTCCGTGGTTGCAATCGGAAGGCGGAAGTGCAAAAGAAATAGCATTGCGAGAAAGATACCTGAAATTGACATTGGAAGGTTTAGCCAATGCCGTAAACCCAAAAGCAAAAGATTATATGCCCTGGGACGTACCCGCACAGCCTTTGGTAGATGCTTCGTTCTTGGCTTTGGGCTTAATTCGTTGCCCAAAAATTTGGAAAATGGCTGATAATCAGCTCCGTAAAAATGTGATTGAAGCCTTTAAATTATCTCGAAAGATAAAACCTGGGTTTAGTAATTGGTTACTTTTTTCGGGAATGATTGAAGCATTTTTCTTAAATATTGGCGAAGAATACGATAAAATGCGATTGGATTATGCCATCCGCCAACACGAACAATGGTATAAAGGTGATGGTATTTTTGGCGATGGTCCAGACTTTCATTGGGACTATTACAATTCCTTTGTTATTCAGCCATTTTTATATGATATTTTAAAAATGGTTGTTCCAAAACATTCAGAATATACTAATTTCAAACAAAAAGCGGATAAAATTTATGGTCGGTTTGCCCTTATCCAAGAGCGAATGATAAATCCCGATGGTACTTTTGCGGCTTATGGTCGTTCATTAGGCTACCGTGCGGGCTGTTTTCACCATTTGGCAAATGTGTCTTTGAATCAATTACTACCTTCGGAATTAAGTCCTGCCCAAGTGCGTGAAGCTCTAACCGCAGTCATTCGCAAAACTACCGAACACAAAGATACTTTCGATAAAAATGGTTGGTTACGTCCAGGGTTGTACGGTTTTCAACCCAGTATTCTCGAAAATTATGTCGTAACGGGTAGTTCATATCTTTGCTCATCCGTTTTATTACCTTTGGGGTTGCCCGAAACGGATAAATTTTGGTCAAGCCCAGACCAAGCGTGGACTTCTCAAAAAATTTGGCAAGGAGCAGAAGTAAGTGCCGACCATGCCATGAGTTTTTAGTAAAGACGATGAAACCAACAAACCTCAAACAATCCCTCCTCCAACTCGCAAACCCTGAAAGAGCCATCGGAACGGCTCGGTTTTTCAAAACTGGCAAAGGGCAATATGGCGAAGGTGATATTTTTATTGGCGTGTCTAATCCGCAAGTGCAGGCAGTGGTGAAGGAATTTTATAAAAATATGCAAGTGTCTGAAATTCAAGAACTTATTGATGATAAAATTCATGAATTACGGTTTGCAGGATTGTTAGTTTTGGTAGCAAAATTTCAGAAAGCCACTTATCCAGAACAACAGATTATCGTTGATTTTTACCTGAAAAATATTACTCAAATCAATAATTGGGATTTGGTAGATTGTTCGGCGTATAAGATTTTGGGAAAATTTTTATTGGATAAAAATCGTCAGATTCTTTATGATTTATCTGAAACAGGACATCTTTGGTCGGAACGGATTGCGGTGGTTTCCACAATGGAATTTATCAGAAATAACCAGTTTACTGATACTTTTTGTTTGGCAGAAAAATTCCTCACGCACTCCCACGACCTCATGCACAAGGCGTGCGGATGGATGTTGCGAGAAGTGGGCAAAAGAGACGAATTAGCCTTAGAAGAATTTTTGGACGAACACCTCACAAAAATGCCCCGAACTATGCTTCGTTATGCCATTGAGAGAATGGAGGAAAAAAAACGATTGGGGTATTTGAAGCAATAAGAGTTACTATGATTGTCTGAGTATCAAATACCTGTATCATATCAAATTCCTACAAACACCTGTCCGTTTTCTACTTTCACTGGATACGTTTTGATTTCGTACTCATCACCACTTAAACACGCCCCCGTTTTCAGAGAGAACGTTTTTTTGTGGAATGGACACGCTACTTTGGGTTCACTTTCGGCTCCTGTCGAGCCAATCATTCCCCTCGAAAGTGCCATTTGCTGACGGTGTGGGCAAAGATTTTGTGTGGCATACCATTCGCCACGACGTGAAAAATTATAAATTGCCACTTGTTCGCCTTCAATCAAGGCACAAGCCCCTCCATTTTCTGGAATATCATCGGCATAGCACGCTAAATGCCATGTTATTGTTTGTTCTAAGGTCATTTCGATTTTGGATTTTGGACGGCAGCCGTCGCTGTTTTCGATTTTCGATTTCAATTTTTCGATTTCAGAAAATCCGCAATTGAAAATCTGAAATCGAAAATCCAAAATCATTTCCACTCCCCCGCTTTCACCATCTCCCGCATGGGTTCAAACTTCACATTCGGGTCTTTTACTTTTGGTGCATTTACGAAGTGCGTAAAGCGTTTTCTGAGTTCTGGACTTTCCACTACCTCTTTCCATTCGCACTTGTAGGCTTCCACCAACAAATTCATTTCTTCGTCCCAAGTTTCGCCCATGCCCAAAACATCATCAACTACAACGGTTTTGAGGTAATTGATTCCGCCGTCCATTTTATCCAACCACGGAGCAGTACGAGTCAATGGCTCAGCAGTTTTGATATAAAACATCAAGAAACGGTCGATATATCGCAAACAAGTTTGTGAATCAATATCCGTTGCCAATAATTCGGCGTGGCGAGGTTTCACGCCTCCGTTGCCACAGACGTACAAGTTCCAACCTTTTTCAGTGGCAATAATTCCAAAGTCTTTTGATTGGGCTTCGGCACATTCACGAGTACAACCCGAAACCGCTGATTTTAATTTATGAGGCGAACGCAAACCACGATAACGCTCTTCTACTTCGATGGCAAAACTTACGGCATCTTGCACCCCAAATCTACACCAAGTTGAGCCTACGCACGATTTTACGGTTCTTAAAGATTTTCCATAAGCATGACCCGACTCGAATCCTGCGTTTACTAATTCTTCCCAAATTTCGGGTAAATCACCTACGTGGGCTCCGAATAAATCTATCCGTTGCCCACCTGTGATTTTGGTATAGAGGTTATATTTCTTCGCTACTTGCCCCAATATAATCAATTTATCGGGCGTAATTTCTCCGCCTGGGATTCTGGGAACAACTGAATAAGTACCGTTTTTCTGAATATTTGCTAAGTATCTATCATTGGAATCCTGAACGGTAGCATTACCTTTTTCCAAAATCATTTCATTCCAAAGACTGGCAATAATTGAAGCAACTGGTGGTTTACAAACTTCGCAACCGTCTCCGTGTCCAAGGTTATTCAAAACATCTTCGTAGGTTCTGAAACCTTTGATTTTTACCAAGTCATATAATTCTTGACGGGTATAATTAAAATGTTCGCAGATGACGTTTCGCACAAATACGCCTTGCGATTTCATCGTTTCGTTCATCAAATCTTTCACCATCGGTACGCAACCGCCACAACCCGTTCCAGCCTTCGTACATTTTTTGATACCATCCAAAGTTGTAACACCATTTTCAATAATTTCATGGCAAATTGCTCCTTTGGTAATGGCTTCGCAAGAACAAATTAGGGCTTCGTCAGGCAAAGCCATCACGCCCGAACCAGCACTTTCTCCACCTCTTGAACCCAACATCAAATCTTCTGGATTTTCTGGAAGAAGCGTTTTATTTTTAGTATTCTGCAACAGCATATTATACTGGTCGGCATCGCCTACCAATACACCGCCCAACAAATACTTTCCGTCATTAGAAATATTGATTCTTTTGTAAACACCTTTGGCAGAATTTTCAAACACAATTGTCTGAGCGTTAGGCTCTTGAATAAAAGCATCGCCAAAACTTGCTACGTCCACCCCAATCAATTTCAGTTTGGTGGACATATCGTAAGGTAAAAATTCTTTTTGTCCACCCACCAGGAAAGTCGCTACAACCTCCGCCATTTCATAACCTGGGGCTACCAATCCATAAATCATCTGATGAGCCAAAGCACATTCGCCAATCGCAAAAATATTGGGGTCAGATGTTTGAAGAGCATCATTTACGGTAATTCCACCACGCACGCCCACTTCTAAACCCACCGCACGAGCTATTTCATCACGAGGTTTGATGCCCGCCGAAATCACCAACATATCAACATCCAAGTGTGAACCATCGGCAAATAACATTCCCGAGATAGTCCCATTTCCTTGTATTTCTTGGGTGTTTTTATTCAAATGAATCTTCAAACCCAAGGTTTCTAATTTGGCTTTCAAAACGTTTGAACCCGCTTCATCAATTTGTCTTGGCATCAATCTACTCGCAAATTCTACTACGTGAACTTCTTTTAAACCTAAGTCCAAAAGTGCTTTGGCGGCTTCCAGACCTAATAAACCACCACCAATTACTGCCCCTTTTGTTGCTTTTTTAGCATGATTTTGCATCAAATCCAGATCTTCGATGGTTCTGTAAACGAAAACGCCTTCTTTTTCAACCCCAGGAATTGGTGGTACAAAAGCCGCCGAACCCGTAGCCATAATAAGGTAGTCATACGCCTGAACGATTCCATGATGCGAACGAACGGTTTTCGCTTCACGGTCAATGTCCATGATGGGGTCAGACAAAATTAAATTGATACCATTTTCTGCGTACCAACTGGCAGGCTCCATCGTGAGGTCTTCAACGGTTTTACCCGCAAAATACTCCGAGAGATGCACACGGTCGTAGGCAGGACGAGTTTCCTCACCAAATACTGTAATTTCAAACTGTTTGGAAATGTCTTTGGCAACAAGTTTCTCACAAAACTTATAACCCACCATGCCATTTCCCACTACGACAATTTTCTTTTTCATATAAATGCTTGATTTTATTTTGGTAGTCGGCTTTCGGCAGACGGTTTTTGAAACGTACCTTTTTATACTCAGTTCGGACTCTCTTTTGGACTAAAACAGAATGCCGATTGCCGACCGCCGATTGCCGATAAACTAAGTATATATCACTATTTAAAGATTAAATTACAAATTTATTTTATTGTACTTTATTTATAACCTATTTTTTAGAAAAAATATTTTTTTGTCTTATTAATAATTCAAATTTAAACCTATTTTTTGATATTTTGCAAATATTTTAAAAAAATAAGATAAAAAAAGTACTTAAATTTTGGTTTTTAACATTTTTTTCTCACATTTGTATCGAAATAAGAACTAAGTATTTCTATTTAGTGAAAGATAGAGTATAATAACTTATAATATGAATATTCCAAGATTAACTTTAATTGGTGCTGGTCCAGGAGATATAGAATTAATTACGCTGAAAGGAATCAGAACTATCAAATCGGCAGACGTCATTTTGTATGATGCCCTCGCCAACCAAGAACTATTGGAATATGCTCGCCCCGATGCCCTTCGTATATATGTAGGCAAACGTTTAGGCAAGTATGTGTATACGCAGGATGAGATAAATCAGAAAATTGTCATGTTAGCTTTGGAATATGGACACGTAGTGAGACTGAAAGGAGGCGATCCGTTTGTGTTTGGAAGAGGTTTTGAAGAAATTGAATACGCTAAGAATTTTAATATCGAATGTCAGGTAATCTCTGGCGTAACCTCTGCTATTGCTGCCCCTGCCTCAGTGGGGATTCCTGTAACAAGTAGAGGATTTGCGGAAAGTTTTTGGGTAATCACTGGCACAACAAAATCGGGCGAATTATCAAGAGATATTGAATTGGCAGTACAATCAACGGCAACCGTAGTGATTTTGATGGGCATGAGCAAACTATCTCAAATCTGTGAAATCTTTACTACCAACGGAAAAGGAGATATACCCATGGCAATTATTCAAAACGGAACTCGTGAAAATGGAAAGGCAGTTATTGGCACAGTTTCAACGATAATTGAAAAAGCAAAGGAAGAAAAAATGGCAAATCCAGCGGTGATAATTATTGGGGAGGTAGTGAGTTTACATCCTGAATTTGTATTAAACATGAATGACGTATATGAGTATCGTTAGGACTGTCTTGCCCCGTGGCTGGTGTCCTCACCAACCACACGTGCGAAAGCAATTTTCGTTGTATGCTGACGCAAGTGTGGATTGGTGAGGACACCAACCACGGGGCGAAATACCTCAACGCTTGATACTCATTGCTCACACCTCACTGCTAAAAACAAAAAAAGCCCGAACAAGATGGGGGTCTCGTTCAGGCACAAATTGCTTAACTCTGTTAAAAATTTCACAATCAAATGCAAATGTATGAAAAAGAATTACATTTTTAAATTCAACCTGACTTTATTTTTGAGTATTTGTACTCAATTCAAATCAAAAGCTCAGTTTACGTTGCAGGGGCAAATGAGGACTCGTACCGAAATCCGTAATGGACTCGGAAATTTAGTAACGAATGATGCCAAAACGGCGGCTTTCACTTCACAAAGAACCAGATTAAATTTTGGGTATAAATGGGATAGAGTCCTTTTTGGGGCATCTGTTCAAGATGTTAGAGTGTGGGGACAGGATGCTTCGTCTATCTCAACCAATGATGGAAATAGATTAATGTTGCATGAAGGTTGGGCAGAAATTACGTTGGCAAATAAAGCCGATACCACCTTGAAATTCAAGGCTTTAGACCTTTTAACGGTAAAAATTGGTCGTCAAGAATTGATTTATGATGACGTTCGATTAATCGGAAATTTGGATTGGCTACAACAAGCTCGTCGCCATGATATGGTATTGTTGAAAGCCGTTCATCACGGTTGGCAAGTAGATTTAGGGTATGCCTTCGGGCAAAATTCGGATGCTTTTGGCGTAACGGGAACGGGTTATGTACCCGCCAATGTTGCCCAATATACCCGCACCTCCACGGGCGTACTCGTTCCTACTCCCGCAGGAATAATTCCTTTGACAGCGGGCGGAAATATCAGTAATAACTCTATAAAAACGGGTGGTGCTTTGGCTTGGATTAATCCTCCTTCAACCAACGGAGCATCGCAAGATTACAAGTCTTTCAAGAGTGTTTACATCAGTAGAAAATTCAACCAGACGAAGTTTTCGGGTCTATTTTTTCAAGATGATTTCCAAACGTATCGTTTAGATTCAGCGGGGAGTGCCGTAACGGGTTACGTTTACGGCAGACGTTTTGTGCCAACGGGTTCAACTGACCCACTATTTAATGCTTCGGCAAGAACCCGCACCACTTACGGATTGATGGTAAACCATACTTTGGGCAATGCTTCGGGATTTGGTAAAATTGCTTTGCAAGGTGCGTATTACGGACAAACAGGCACCGATCGTGAAGGCAATGATATGGATGCTTATCATTACATACACGTTGTCTGCTACTTACCAAAAAAGTAAATGGGCTTTCACCGCTGGTTATGATGTTATTTCAGGAAATGATGGTTCGAGTGCTACCAATAATTATAAAGCCAATTCAACGGGCAAAAATAACCGTTTTGACCCATTGTACGGAACGCCACATAAGCATTGGGGATATATGGATTATTTTTATGTTGGCACAAATTCGCCCGCAGGAGGCTTGAATAATGCTTATCTGAAAGCAAAATATACAGGTAACTCTCTATCATTTGGCGTTGATTATCACGCTTTTAGCTTGAATAAAATTACTACGAAAGGAGACGGAACCTTATTGCCAAATGCCAGTTTGGGCAATGAAATCGACTTTTTGTTGAGTTACAACATGAATAAGTTTACCAACATAGAATTAGGATATTCTGTGATGATGGCAACTGATAATATGACTTTTGCCAAAGGACAAGTTACTACTGATGCAGCGGCTGCCAATTTCAGCAAAACAGGAACTTGGTTATATCTGATGGTGAATATTCGCCCTGATTTCTTCGCCAAAAAATCAAATTTTTAGACTAACGTCGTGGAGGTTTAAAACCTCCATAATGTTGATAATCAAATGAATTTTCTACATAAGTCGTAGAAAACAAAGTTCAAATTTTTTTCCAAAACCTTTAAAATCAATACTTGATTCCAAACATCGGACATCGAATATCGAACATCAAAACATGAACAAACCGCTCGAAAAACTCAACATATTCTCTTTCAAGGGGATACAAATGCAAACTTTTCACATCACGTGGCTGACCTTTTTTGTATGCTTCTTCGGCTGGTTTGGTATCGCCCCATTGATGCCCGCTATCAGAGCAGATTTAGGTTTAACAAAACCCCAAGTTGGCAATACTATCATTGCGGCAGTTTCGGCAACCATCTTTGCTCGTCTCGCTATTGGGCGTTTGTGTGATACATGGGGACCCCGCAAGACTTACACCGCTCTATTATTGATTGGTTCATTGCCAGTAATGTTAGTAGGTTTGGCAAAAGATTACACCACTTTTCTTTTGTTTCGTCTTGCCATTGGGGTTATCGGAGCATCGTTTGTCATTACACAATTTCATACCTCTGTAATGTTCGCTCCCAAAATCAAGGGAACAGCCAACGCCGTTGCGGGTGGATGGGGTAATTTGGGCGGAGGAATCACCCAATTAGCCATGCCAGCCATCATGGCAGCCATCATTGGTTTTGGCTATGTAAAGTCAGATGCTTGGCGTTTAGCTATGATTTTTCCAGGGGTTTTGATGTTGATTATGGCATACATTTACTTCAATTATACAAAAGATACACCCGAAGGAAACTATGATGAAATCGACCGTACTGCGGCTCAAAAATCAACCGTACCCTTCGGAAAAGCCGTTTCAGACATCCGAGTTTGGGCTTTGGCATTGGCTTATGCGTGTTGTTTTGGGGTAGAAATTACCTTTGATGGAGTAGCCGCTCTGTATTTCTTCGATACCTTCAAATTAACAGAAACCGAAGCAGGTTTTTGGGCAATGTTATTTGGCTTTATGAACATCTTTGCCCGAGCATTGGGGGGAATTTTTGCCGATAAAGTAGGAGTAAAATATGGCATGAGAGGAAAGGGTATTTTGCTGGCAAGTATGTTAGCAATTGAAGGAATTGGTATCGTTTTATTTGCTCAATCGGGTAATTTAACGATGGCGATTGTATCAATGCTCACTTTTGCGATGTTCTTGAAAATGGCAAATGGAACAACTTATGCCATCGTTCCTTTTGTAAACCCAAAGGCAGTCGGTATTATTTCAGGCGTTGTGGGTGCAGGTGGAAACATCGGTGGAATGTTGATGGGCTTTTTGTTCAAATCAAAAGATATTTCTTATGGTCAAGCATTTATGTATATTGGTATTGTGGTGGCGGCTATTGGCTTAGTATTATACCTTGTCAATTTTGATAAAAAAGTATTTGTGGAAGAAAGGAGTTTAGCAGAATTAGCGTAGTCCATTTTGTCATCCCGACGAAGCCATTAAACAAAAAACCCGAAGCTATTAACTTCGGGTATTGCACCTAAACAAAATGGCGGTTGTGGTCAGGTATGAAAACGGGTATGGTTAAGTACCGTTCAGGAACATGGCGGTGTTCCTGATGATTCCAAATATATGGCGGTAGTTTGGACTCTGAGTTTGTTGATTAATATTTCATAATCTCTTAACAAATTTAAACTCAAAAAATCAATTATGCAAGAAAAATGCAATAAAAAATAGGAATAATTTTATTAAAGTACAGTGTAACATAGTGACGTGTAGTTTTATTTTTTAATATTTCGATGAATAATAGGGATAAATGACAAAGTTAAAAATTCTGATAGTGGAGTTTTATTGTGCAAATTGCCTAATTTCCTACAAATCTAATAATTTTCAACATTAATATGCGTCAGGTTTGATACTCCAAAAGTATATACCTTATTTAGTTTAATTAACCTTAAACAAAAAGCCCGAATGCTTGGCGGTGCATTACGGGCAACAATGGAGCAATCAGTGATTATTCCAAAATCATATATTTTGATGCGATTAGATATTAAATATGTGTTATAGACACACTGCGTATCGAAAAGTCACAGAATTCTATTTAATTAATTATCTGAAAATGAGCAATTTAATAAATGTTAAGAAATATAAATCCACTTGCTCGTATTGCGGGGTTGGATGTGGGGTAGAGGTTACTGATTTAGGTAATGGAAAAATCTATGTGGAAGGCGATAAAGACCACCCTTCGAGCAAGGGAATGCTTTGTTCAAAAGGCATGAATTTGCATTATACCGTAAATGATAAATCGGATAGATTGCTTTATCCAGAAATGCGTTTCAATCGAAATATGCCTCTTCAAAGGGTTTCGTGGGATACGGCTCTTGACCGCACGGCTGCCATTTTCAAAACTTTTATCCAAAAATATGGTCCCGATTCTGTCGGTTTTTATGTTTCTGGACAATGTTCTACCGAAGAATATTATATCATTAACAAACTCATCAAAGGTTTTATTGGCTCAAATAATATTGATACTAATTCTCGGCTCTGTATGTCATCGGCGGTGGTGGGCTATAAACTCACCCTTGGCGAAGATTCTGTTCCAGTCTGTTATGACGACATCGAACTGGCAGATTGTTTCTTCGTAACGGGAGCAAATCCTGCGTGGTGTCATCCCATCATTTGGCGAAGAGTGGAAGCTCATAAAACGGCAAACCCCAACGTAAAAATCATCGTAATCGACCCCAGACGTACTCAAACGGCAGCTCAGGCGGATTTACACCTTCAATTAAATCCTGGAACAGACATCGTTTTGACCAATATTATCGGTAGAATCCTGATTGAAAATAACTGGATTGACCAAGATTTTATTACCAACCACACCGATGGTTTTGAAGCTTACCGTGAGCAAGTTTTTACTCGAACACTCTCAGAAGCGTCTGAAATCTGCGGGGTTTCGGAGGCAGATATTTCATTAGCGGCTCAATATATTCACGAGTCCAAAGGTTTTCTTTCCATGTGGACGATGGGACTTAATCAGTCAGTGATAGGTGTTAATAAAAACCTCTCACTCATTGATTTACACCTGATTACGGGCAAAATTGGCAAAGAAGGTTCGGGACCTTTTTCACTCACGGGACAGCCCAATGCAATGGGCGGACGTGAGGTTGGAGGGCTTTCAAATATGCTTCCAGCCCACCGAGATTTATTGAACCCTGCTCACAGAGAGGAAGTTCAAGCATTTTGGGGGGGCACAAAAATTTCGGATAAACCAGGTTTCACCGCAACGGAGATGTTTCAAGCTCTTGCGGACGGACGCATGAAAGCAATTTGGATTGTTACCACAAACCCAATGGTGAGTTTACCCGATTTGAATATGGTAGAAAAAGGCTTGCAAAATGCCAAATTTGTGGTGGTACAAGATATTTCAAACCGTTCAGACACCGTAAAATATGCCGATGTAGTGCTCCCTGCGGCGGCTTGGGCAGAAAAAGATTCCGTTTTTACCAATTCAGAAAGAAGAATTACGCTTCTCCCAAAAATTATTGATGCCCCAGGCGAAGCCTTAGATGATACTGAAATAATTAAAAGATTTGCTCACAAAATGGGCTTCGCTGATTCATTTAACTACTTGAATAACAGCGAGATATATGATGAACACGTAAAATCAACGAAAGGGACAAATATTGATATTTCGGGGATAGGTTATGAATATTTAAGAGAGAATAGAAGTCACCAATGGGGCAAAGGGAGTTTCGAGTTTGGAGTTTCGAGTGCGGAGTTGTTAAAATCTAATTCCGCACTCGAAACTCCAAACTCGAAACTCGGAACGTCTCGTCTCTTCACCGACCATAAATTCTACACTCCAAATCAGCGTGCTAAAATTCACGCCGTGCCGGACCAAAACAATTCTGAACCGCTTGATGAAGATTTCCCCTTGATTATGACCACGGGACGTATTCGTGATCAATGGCACACGATGACCAAAACGGGCAAGGTCAATAAACTCAATCAGCATATTGCACAGCCTTATATTGAAATTAATCCAACCGATGCAGAAGAGCGTAATTTGACTGACAATCAATTAGTTATCATTGAAAATAGGCGAGGAAATGCCATTGTAAAAATCAAAATAACGACTGATGTAAAACAAGGCGTTTGCTTTATGCCGATGCACTTTGGGAAGATTCTGGGGCAAGATTTTGGACGTGCCAATAATCTAACGAATACCTTGGTGGATCCACGTTCCAAAGAACCCGATTTTAAATTTTCAGCCGTTCAGGTTCGTGCGTACATCAAACCTGTGGAAAAAATTGTGATTATCGGAGCGGGTTCTGCGGGTTTAGGATTTATCAATTCCTATCGTCAATTGAATAAAACTGATGAAATCCATGTGTTTTCAAAGGAAATTTACCCTTTCTACAATCGTGTAATGCTACCCGATTATATTTCGGGTGCTCAGGATTGGGAACAATTGGTAAAACTTCGGGAAGACCAATTTTCAGAAGCTAATATACAGGTTCACAAGGGTTTAGAGATTGTAAATATTGATAAAAAGAATAAAGTAGTCATAGATTCGGAAGGGCATGAACACAGCTACGACCGTCTGATTTTGGGCATGGGTTCACGGGCGTTTATGCCGCCATCCGTTCCCAAAATTCCAGGCATTTTCAATATGCGTTCACGCTTGGATGCGGATAGTTTAATGCCGTTTCTTCAACGTAGCACGGAAATCTGTTCCGTGCAGAGTCCGACACACGGAACGGATTTCCGTGGTACAAGCGAACCCCGAGCATTAATCGTAGGCGGTGGATTATTAGGTTTAGAATTGGCTGCCTCTCTTCGTGAAATAAATGTACAAGTAACTATTGTTCAGCGGATTAGCCGTTTTATGGACAGACAATTAGACCAATTAGGCTCTGATTTACTCCACGAAGAAATCGTGAACTTAGGTGTTGATGTGTATTATAACGAGGAAGTAGCCGCTTTTTATGGTACGGATAAATTTGAAGGAGTGCGTTTAAAATCAGGTCGAAAAATTGAGGCACAAGTGGCGGTTTTTGCCATCGGGACGAGTCCAAATGTAGAAATTGCCCGTGCCGCAGGATTAGAAGTAAATCGTGGTGTGGTAGTAAATGATTATCTCCAGACCTCTGACCCAGATATTTTTGCGGCAGGAGAAATTGCTCAATGGCGAGGCGAAATGTGGGGAATCACCGCCGCCGCCGAACAACAAGCCGATGTGATTGCCAAATATATTGCGGGCGACTGGTCGAGTTATTACAAAGGCTCTCTTTCGGTAAATATCATGAAAATTCAGGGCGTACAATTATGCTCAATGGGGATGATTGAAACCCCAAAATCGCCTGAATATGAGGAAATTACCTTTATTGATAAAGCTAAAAGGTATTACAAAAAATGTATCATCCATAATGATAAATTAGTGGGGGCAACGCTGATTGGCGACAAATCAGAATTCTTGGAGTTTAAAGATTTAATTGCCAACGGAATCGAATTATCGGATAAAAGATTAGAGTTATTGAGAAGCGGCAAGAAGACTGACCCCGTGATGGGTAAATTGGTTTGTTCGTGTAATAACGTGGGTGAAGGGAATTTAAAGTCTTGTATTTCAAGTGGTTGTAAAGATTTTACTGCTTTATGTACACAAACGGGTGCAGGTACGGGTTGCGGAAGTTGCCGCCCAGAGGTGAGGGTTATTTTGGAAAGTACGTTGGCGGAGGAATTGGTAATTGCGTAACCTAAAATTGTCTGAATTTGGATTCGTCAGATAGATGGATTTTTTGGATTGATATTCCATAAAAAATTCAAAAAATCCACTAATCTGACGAATCCAAATTCAGACAGTTACCTCATTGAAAAAGGGACAAAGCAAAGCCCTGTCCCCGATTAAATACTTGATTATGAGGTTAATACCTGATTAACGAATCGCTACGATGATATCACGATTTACAACTGCATTGGTTTTGATTTCAAAAGATTTTGAATCAACAACGTTGGTATTAGCATTCACTACTTCGATGGTATATTTTCCATCGGTTAAGTTGGAGAAATCGAAAGTCTTAGCGAATTTATCAACTTTATAGTTCACATATTCACGATGGATTTCGTTTTTGTCGGCATCCAATACCACAATCATTACTTTTTTATTCGCTGTATTTTCTAACCAAACGTTAAAACTCAAAGACTTATTTACCTGAGCAATTTTAGTTTTCAAAGAAGCCGTTGCTCCGTCAGTTGTATTGTTAGCGAATGAGGTTAAATTCGATGTGCAAACCATAGCTATCGCCACGATAAATGCTTTTACTGTGTTCTTTTTCATGAGAGTTTTAATTTTAATGATAGATTTATTTGTTAAACAAAAATTGCATTTTTTTAATAATTTATTAACTTGAACCTTACAAATAAATTGACTTAAACGTTATTTATCAATCATTATTGTTTTCAAAAAATAAATTAAATGGATTCATAAATCCTTCCTATTGTTGTTATCTTAAATTGCTTGATTACTTATACCGCCAATCGATTGACGATGTAAACTTAGAAAATAGATTTTATATTTCAATCATAAAATGAGTATAATTTTAACTTTTTCAAGAATATTCTTCTTAAAAAAATTATATTTCACAGAATAATACTATTCTAAAAATCTGATTTATATTTAATGTTAGAATAGTACAACGTTAATTTATTAAAATATATCATATTGATTTTCAGTATATTAAGTAATTATTACTAACAATTGAGGATTAATAACTATATCATAATATTGAAATTAAAGAGTAAACAGATATGAAAGATTATACTTTACTAAAAGTAAATCTAATGGGGGGAATCATTTCGCCAGGTACATTAGATTACATCCTTTCAGCTGCCCGTGAGGCGGGTGTCAGAGAGCTGAGTTTTGGAGCGAGACAACAAATTTTGATGTATGTCAAAGCTGAAACCGTGCGGGGAAGTGGTATTTTAGAATTCAAGAAAAAATTGTACGAATCTAATATTGACTTCGAGACTGATACGGATAATTTCCCCAATATTATCTCTTCGTACTGTGCCGAAGAAGTTTTTCCAACGGGGCAGTGGCTTTCGGAAGGAATCTATAAAGATGTGTTCGATGGCTTTGATTATCAACCAAAATTGAAGGTAAATATCTCCGATTTTCAACAATCATTTACGCCTTTTTTTACAGGAAATCTTAATTTTATTGCTTCAAATACCCAAAATTTTTGGTATTTATACATTCGCCCGAAGCAATCCAATAGAATCTTTCGTTTTCCTATTTTAATTTACACCTTAGAAATTCCCAAAATTTGCCAGAGAATCGAAGAAGTCATTTGGGATAATCCAGAAATGGATGAAAATGAGGTTTATGAAAAAGTAATTGCCAAAGGTGAAATCATTTCGCAGGTGATTATGGAGGATTTGAAACTGCCCAATTTTTCGCTTCCTTACTATGAAGGTTTCAATCGTTATGGCGATAAAACTTGGCTCGGAATTTACCGAAGAAATGAGACTTTCTCGATTGATTTTTTGGAAGAAATTTGTCAAATATGTTTAGAAACTAAAATCGGTCAAATCTGTACGACTCCTTGGAAATCATTGATTATCAAAGGAATAGAAAATAAGCACCGTCTTATTTGGGATAAATTACTGGGTAAATACGCCATCAATGTTCGCCATGCTGCCAATGAATTGAACTGGCAAGTTGAAGACCTTTCGCCCGAAGGATTATCTTTGAAAAAAGCCATTATCCGTGAATTTGATGATGAAGATGTACGAACTTTTGGGTTAAGTTTTGCCGTTCAAACTCGTTCAAAATCAGAAGTTTTCGGGTCGGTAGTGATTAAAAAACGTTCAATTTTTGGAGGGATTTCCAGCGTTTTTGATATTTACCATACCGCAGATTTTAACCCAAATACTCGTGAGTTGGTTCTTTTTGAAAAAGGCGTAAATAAAACTCACGTTCCCGAAATTTTGAAGAGATTATCAAAACGTTTTTATGCTCAAAATACGAAGAAGGAATTAACGATTGTTAAAGAAAAAATTGTTAAACCTATTGATTTACAGAGAGTTAAAGTTTATCAATGTAAAGTATGCTTCACGATTTACGATGAAAGATTTGGTGATTCGGTTAATCAAATTTCTGTGGGGGTGAAGTTTGCGGATTTGCCCAAAAGTTATTGCTGCCCCGTGTGTGAGGCTGATAAAGGAGAATTTGTAAAAATTGATATTGAGGGAATGTTAGTTTAGGTGCTTGTCAAGGTATTATTTTAAGACAACAAGACCTCAGCAGGAATACCTAATTGTTGATAAAAAATTTTAGCAATCTCCAACGTGATGGGCTTTCGTCGGTTTAGAATTGATGAAATATAGCCTTTGCTTCCAATAATGCCAACGAAATCTTTATTTTTTAAACCTTTTTCCAACATTTTTACTTTCACTGCCTCAATTGGGTCAGGAGATGGAATTGGATAATTTTCATCTTCATATACTTTCACTAATAACAAAGCTACTGCCAATTTTTCGCCCTCTGGGCTATCGACTGGCACTTTCTTATCAAATTGATTATCAATCCAATATAAATATTCTTCGTATTGTTCTTCTGTTTTTATTGGTTTTAAATTCATTTTTTTTTAAATCTTATAGTTTCTACATCAATCTCATCATATTCAGCGTGCGTTCCAAACCATTTAATTTGAATTGATTTGTATTCAAAAACCATTCTAACAACTAATCTATATTTATTTCCTAAAATATTAAAAACAACTCGGTCATCACCTACAATGCTAACATTTCCGTAAACTTCTTTCAGTTCATTGAAATTCTGAAAATCACTCTTTACAAATTCAGCATACCATTCTCGAAGAGCATTCGATGCTTTCGGATAAAGTAGGCAATACAGAAGAAGCGTTTTACGAGTGATAATATTAAACATGGAGCAAAAGTAAAAGTTTTCTTGTAGAAAACAAATATTATCTTAAAATTTCACCCCTCCCCTCAAAATAAGGCTTCAAAAACTTCCTATCAATAAAAAACAAAATTACTAATACATTGATTATCAGGAAGAAACGAGTAAATAGTTTGTCCTGTAAAATTCTCAAAGGTTTGCTGAAATCTATCTGAACATTAGATTGCGTTATCATTGGTAAAGCTAAAATTATCAATAAAATCACCATAATCGACATTCCAATCAGGAAATAAATTGGCAATTTACTCGACTGTTTAACCACCACAACTTCTTGCGAAACTTCCCAACGGTCAATTAATTTATCGGTAAAATTGAACGCCGTTTTTTCCATGCTCGTATCCATCAAAAGGGCGTGGGTATAAGCGTACTCCTTAAAAAGTGTCTGATAATCAGCACTTTCCGAAAGTAAATTTTTATGTTGAAGGATTGTTTCTTCGGAAGCAATACCATCTAAAATATCAAAAATATCTTCGTCTTTCATGTTTATATTAACGTTTTCACTTCGTTCCCTAATATTCTTTTCATTTCCTCCGCCAACCTTTTTCTGGCTCGGCACAGTTTTACTTTGATGGTTTCGGCAGAAGTTCCTACAACTTGAGCTATTTCTTCTAAGGATTGTTCTTTCAAATAAAACAAAGTTATCACCGTAACATCATCGGGCGATAAATGATTGAGTGCTTTCTGAATATATTGTCGTTGTTCCTTGATTTTGAGGTCGTTATCTGTATCTGCCGAAGCGAGTTGAGCCGTTTGAGAAGTCTCAATATTTTCGGTTTGGATTCTATTTTTACGTTTAAACATCAACGCCGCATTAAAGACAATTCTGTAAAACCAGGTCGTAAATTTTGCCTCTTGATTAAATGAACTCAATGCCTGAAATGCTTGAATAAAGGCATCCTGAGCAATTTCTTCGGCATCTTCCCGTGTTCCCGCAATTTTATACGCCACCGTGAAGGCATAGTCTCTATGACGATTAGCAAGGTCTCGATAACCCGACTTATCGCCAGCCAAAATACGTTCAATAATGGAATTATCTGTTTCGTTGGTTTTCACAATTGGTTAGATGCGGGTTTGGAGGGAAAGGTTACAGGATGGAAGTTGTTAATTTTTAAGTTACTAAGTTGATAAATAAAATATTTATAAGTAATTGTTTACCAGATGTTTACAAGCTGCCTCTGACTTAAAAACCTGCCAACTTAAAAACTTAGTAACTTCAAACTGTAACCTTTCTAAAACAAGTTACATCATATCCCCAGAAATTAATTAACAATTTAAAATTTAAGAACATGATAGACGGAAACATAATACCAATTGTAGGAATGTTAATTCCAATAGTTGGAACAATTGGCTTTTTTTCAATGGTTATTTTCTCTCGTAAATATGAAAATGATGAAAGAATGGCGATGATTGCTAAGGGAATGAATCCATTTGAGCAATCAAAAAGAGTTTCAAAACAAATTGATCCAAGCAAATTTTTAGGGATTGGCTTTGTATTGGTTGGTTTTGGAATAGGTTTATTAATGGGTTCTTTGTTAGAAAGTTTAACAAATATTGATGGTGAAGTTGCCCATTTTTCGATGATATTTATTTTCGGAGGATTAGGTCTTTTAGCTTCTTATTTTTATCAGATGAATTTGGATAAGAAAAATAATATCTCAAATAAAGAATAAATAACTGATTATCAATTATTTAATGCTCAATTATTGAACTTGTAAAGCGTTCAATAATTGAGCATTTTCTTTATTACTTTACCATTAACATCTCCTTAACAAGCATTAACGTTTCATTAACTTACCTCCGAAGACTTCTGTCGTTATAAGTTCAGATTAGAATTTTAAACCAATCTTAAACGAACAGAAATCATGAAAAAGTTAATTGCAGCCATCGCCCTTTCAGTTATCGCTTATACCAATATCAATGCTCAAAGTGTTGCTTTCAAAGCGGGATATACTCATTCCAACGTTTTAGTTTCACCCGAACCCGCTAATATTTTTACCCCAAAAGGCACTTTTCATGCGGGTATTGCGGTGAAGGATTTAATGCTGACTGAAAAAATTGGTTTGCAACCTGAGCTTTTATATTCTATGCAGGGCTTTCGTGTGGCGGGCGTGGGTAATGTAGGAATTCATTATTTGTCGTTACCCGTCTTGGTAACTTTTCCCGTAACAGAGCAATTGCAATTACAAGTTGGCCCACAGGTGAGTTACATGGTCAATTCACGAGTGGGTGTGGTAAGTGATTTATTTTCAATTACTTATAACGGATTATTTCATGATATTGACGCTGGGGCAGTGGCAGGCATGGAGTTTAAAGCTACTGAAAATGTATCCATCGGTGGGCGTTATTACTTAGGTATGACTAATGTTAATAAAGATTTTTCATTGGGAAATAATAATTTCTCTGATTATTTTCAGATGAAAAACACTGGAATCCAAGCGTATGTCTCGTTTAGTTTTGGGGGGAAGAAATAATTTAGCGATGAGGCATGAACAGTGAGAGATGAATTACACAGATATTAAAATGTTGATGGTACGCTGTGCCTTTTAATCTTTGCAATAGTTTTACTTACCTCAATGCTTAATGCTCACACCTCACAGTTGCAAAAAATTGTACTATAAACAGTTTTCTATCTTTAAAATTTATCGTACCTTTGCGAGCCGTTGAAAGAAACGGCTTTTTTATTTACTGAAAATCAGAGACTTATCTCCAATTTTAGTATTAAAGAATAAAATTATTTTACAGCAGTGATGTTGCAATATTTTAACAAAAAGAAACATGAGAAAGCGAATCGAAAAAGAAGATTTGTCCTTCGAAAGAAGAGAAAACACTCGTCAGAGAAAAGACGAATTGAACCGTGAATTGGGACGTGAAGTAGTACCCAGAAAGACCTACGATTCAGATAAAAGGGGTGATACAAAGCCATTTGACGGAGAAAGGAAACCGTACTCATCAGATAACAGAGGAGAGAGGAGAGATTTTAATTCGGGAGAGAGAAAATCTTATTCATCAGATAGCAGAGGAGAGAGGAGAGATTTTAATTCGGGAGAGAGAAAACCTTATTCATCAGATAGCAGAGGAGAGAGGAGAGATTTTAATTCAGGCGAAAGAAAACCTTACGGAGAACGTTCAGAAAGAAAACCGTTTGATGGTGAAAGAAAACCTTATTCATCAGATAATAGAGGAGAGAGAAGAGATTTTAATTCAGGAGAAAGAAAGCCATTTGATGGAGAGCGTAAACCATACGGAGAGCGTTCAGAAAGAAAATCGTTTGATGGAGAGCGTAAACCATACGGAGAGCGTTCGGAAAGAAAACCGTTTGATGGTGAAAGAAAACCGTATTCATCAGATAATAGAGGAGAGAGAAGAGATTTTAATTCGGGAGAAAGAAAGCCATTTGATGGCGAGCGTAAACCATACGGAGAGCGTTCAGAAAGAAAATCGTTTGATGGTGAAAGAAAACCTTATTCATCAGATAATAGAGGAGAGAGAAGAGATTTTAATTCGGGCGAAAGAAAACCGTATTCATCAGATAATAGAGGAGAGAGAAGAGATTTTAATTCGGGAGAAAGAAAGCCTTTTGATGGCGAGCGTAAACCATACGGAGAGCGTTCAGAAAGAAAATCGTTTGATGGAGAGCGTAAACCATTACGGAGAGCGTTCGGAAAGAAAACCGATTGAGGGTGAAAGAAACCGATAAGGGGAGAGTGGTGGGCGGCCGACGGGTATCCTTACGAAAATCGACCAGAAAGAAGAGATTTTAATTCGGGCGAAAGAAAACCATTTGACGGAGAGCGTAAACCTTACGGCGAACGTTCGGAAAGAAAGCCTTTTGATGGAGAGCGTAAACCTTACGGTGAAAAGAAATCTTATAGCGATAAGCCCCAAGGAAGATACGAAAAGAAGGAGAAAACTACGGGTTCGGCAAAGGCAAATTTCGGGGGAGATAATCTCTACAAAGCCCACCGCCCAGTGGAACAGTCTGAAAAATGGACTCCTAATTATAAGTTAGACGAATATAAATCATCCGCCCCCAAGAGCGTTCAACGCAAAATGGTGGCTTCTGAAAAGAAAAGTAGTGAAGTTCGTTTGAATCGTTATATTGCCAATGCGGGAATATGCTCACGTCGTGAGGCGGATGATATTATCAAAACGGGTGAAATCAGAGTGAATGGTGTGGTAATTACAGAAATGGGTTATCAAGTTCAACCTGGTGATATTGTAAAATATGGTAACAAAAAGCTGAGTCGTGAGAAAATGGTGTATGTTTTGGTAAATAAACCAAAAGATTTCATCACCACCACCGAAGACCCCGAAGAACGTAAAACCGTCATGGATTTAGTGAAAAATGCCTGTGAGGAAAGAATTTATCCCGTAGGACGTTTGGACAGAAACACCACAGGTTTGTTGCTTTTGACCAATGACGGTGAATTGGCGGATAAATTAACACATCCTTCCAACGAAATCGAAAAGCTGTATCAAGTAGAAATTGATAAGCCTTTGACCCAAGAACATTTCGACCAAATTTTGAAAGGTGTAACCCTCGAAGACGGGGAAATTAAAGCGGATGAATTAGGAATTGTTACACCCGATGGCATGGTGGTTGGCATCAAGATTCACTCGGGACGTAACCGAATCGTGAGACGTATGTTTGAATCTTTGGGTTATGATGTTTTGAAACTTGACCGAACTACTTTCGCAGGATTAACCAAAAAAGACTTACCAAGAGGTTCATGGCGTTTTTTGAATGAGAAGGAAGTTGTGAAATTGAAGTTTTTTAAATAAAAGTGTATAAGCAAAAAGCCTCGAATTCTCGGGGCTTTTTGCTTATTTATCAATATTTCCAACTCGTCAAATCTACGCCTTTGGGAGCCGTTTTTTTCATGTCTTCCGTCCATTTTGGGATAAACATTCGGTGGTAACGTAACCGACTAATGTAATTTGGTTGGGAGTGGTCGCCGTTCCAGCAATGTTCGGCACGATCGCCATAATCCACTTCACCTTCGTAGGTTGGGCTATTGAGGTTTTTCAGTTCGGCTTCGGCTAAATAGACGGCATTATTTAGATAAAAATTGTCCATATCGCCACAGTAAATTCTGATTTTTCCACGCCACTGTTCGCCATTTTTTTGCCAATCACGTTTCAAAATATAAGTCAAATCGTAGTTTTCCCGCCAATATTCTGCCACTTTTTTATCAATTAAGCCCGTTTTTTTGTCCCATATTGGTTGCGGATAGCCATCCTTCCCAACGGGCGAATAAACGGCTTCCCAAATATCCCATTGTTGCCCACCCCTCGAATTTGTGCCGAGAGCCAATTCTCGCATATTCATATCTTTCAGCGTTGCCGAAATTTGTCCTAAATAATCACGATGCCCAGGTCGAGGTGTTGGTTTAAACTGACTTTCATAGAAATAAGCATTTTTATCTTCATAAATATTGACGGTCGTAAACGCCCGAAAATCTATCGGGTCAGGACAAGCGGCGTAGCAACCGCCGTATTCTTTGGGGTATTTTACTTGCACCGCCAAAGCCTCCCAGCCGCCAGTTGAGCCACCATAAGTGAACCTTGCCCAGCCTTCGCCAATGCCCCGAAATTGTTTTTCGATATGGGGAATTAGCTCGTAAGTAATAGCATCTCCATAAGGTCCAATACTTTCCGAATTGACGGCATAGGAATCATCGTAGTAAGGGCAAGCGTGCTGAATTTCGATGGCTAAAACTCTCGGAAAATTCGGACCAGTCCACATTTTATAAAAATCGAAGGCTTCTTGCTGAACGATTTTATCATACCCATAAATCTTGAAGCGTGAATTATAGTTATTTGGCAGATTTTCATCGGGTGGAGTGGTGCGGAAACCATCAAAATCACTCGGAAAATGCCCATGAAAAACTGCCAACGGATATTTCACTTCTTTGTGTTCGTCAAAACCTTCGGGTAGTAGAATGTGAGCCCCCAAATACATTGGTCGCCCCCAAAATTCAGTCAAAAGTTTACTTTGAATTTTGATATGCTTAATGTACTTTGTGTCTTTGGGTTCCTCGATGGGCGGAATTGTTTGGTCGAGTGTTATTGAGAAATTTTGGGTGATTTTCGGGTTTATCAAAATCTTCACGGGTTTTGAATAGATATTCCCAGGGGCTAAATTCCATTGTTGTCCTTCGCCCCTATCCATGGGCAGTTTCACAATTTTTCCATCTTTTCGCTTGAATATTTCGTATTTATGCAGTAAAACCTGCACATAATATTCCCCCGCAGGAATATCTTTCAGAGCTTCAATAGGATAGCCAAAAGTATTGGTAACATTCATAACTTTGGGTGTTGCCGAAGGATGATTATCCAAATTCAACCCAAAAACTAATTGCGTTTCGTGACCATCCAGCACTTGAAAACGTGGCTCAGATTTATCGTTTTTAGCGAGTAACAAAAGTAACCTACCATCAAGCGAGCCAGATGCAGGAAATTTTACCGAAAAATTGGTTTGTGCCATCGCCAATGACGACACAAACAATAGCATGATGAAGTAAAATTTTTTCATGAATTTCAAAGTTTATTTTTATCAAAATTAAAGTTTTTCACCACAACATCTACTGTTTTCACCTCTTTTTCATTTACATGGCATAGCTGGTTGTTGACTCCTGTCAAGTATTGTTTAGTGGTACAGTAATTTTAGTTTTAAAAAGAATACTTTATAAAAATGTAAATAATTGATTTCCAATTATTTATAAAAATTAAAATTAAAGTTCAAAAATCTAAAATCATATAAATTTGCTTTTAATATTCAATATATCGTAATATTGCCCCATCAATTTTTAACCCCTAAAATAAATTTGAGAATCGGTTATTATTTATTAGTTATGAATTTCCAATTAACCAATAACCAATAACCTGTACACTGTTTTATGGAACACAACAAAAACATGGACAAAGCCACCGCAGCGGGTCTGCTGGTAGCGATGGGAATTATTTACGGAGATATTGGTACTTCGCCTTTATACGTAATGCAGTCAATCATTGACAAAGAAGCAATTGATGAAAGAACCGTTTTGGGGGGACTTTCTTGTATCTTTTGGACACTCACCTTACAAACTACATTCAAATACGTTATTCTGATTCTTCGGGCAGATAATCGTGGAGAAGGTGGTATTTTGGCACTTTTTGCCCTCGTGCGGAGGCACGCTAAATGGCTAACCATTCCTGCCATCATTGGTGCGGCTACTCTGCTTGCTGATGGTGTGATTACGCCTCCAATTTCGGTGGCTTCGGCGGTTGAGGGACTTCTCAAAATCTATCCAGACCTCCAAACTGTTCCCATCGTTATTGCCATTATTACGGGTCTGTTTATGTTCCAAATCTTTGGTACTAAGGTAGTTGGGCGTGCTTTTGGACCCATCATGTTGATTTGGTTTTCGATGTTGGCTTTCTTTGGCGTTTATTGGATTGCACAGGATTGGACTATTTTTAGGGCTTTATCTCCTCTTTATGGTTACGAAATGCTCATGAATCCACACGGTGGGACAAGTGGTTTTTGGCTTTTAGGGGCAGTTTTTTTGTGTACAACGGGTGCTGAAGCTCTTTATTCGGACTTAGGACACTGCGGACGGGGAAACATCAGAATTAGTTGGATTTTCGTAAAAACTTGTTTGTTATTGCAATATTTTGGACAAGGGGCGTGGCTTGTAGCCCACAAAGGAGAATTATTAAACGGGCGTAAACCTATCTTTGAACTCATGCCCAACTGGTTCTTGATTTACGGAATCGTTATTGCCACGGCAGCGGCGGTTATTGCCAGTCAGGCTTTGATTTCGGGTTCGTTTACCTTGGTTTCAGAAGCCATCCGCCTAAATTTTTGGCCCAAAGTTCGTTTGCATTATCCTTCTGACCAAAAGGGACAATTATACGTGCCAAGTATGAATATCTTTTTGTGGATGGGTTGTATAGGCGTTGTCTTATGGTTCAAAGAATCTGCCAATATGGAAGCCGCTTATGGTTTGGCAATCACGATGACGATGTTGATGACCACCACGCTGATGGCGTATTATCTCCATATCAAGAAGTTTGATATGTGGTGGGTTGTGGGTTTTATTCTGGTATATGCCAGTATCGAAGGAGCGTTTTTAGTGGCAAACCTTCGCAAATTTATGCACGGTGGCTATGTTTCCTTGATGATGGCGTTTGTGATTATGGGTTTGATGGTGGTCTGGTACAGAGCCAACATCATCAAAATGCGTTTGACAGAATACGTGAAAATGACGGATTATATCGAACCTTTGAAAGAATTGAGTCAAGATATGAGTATTCCAAAATATGCTACGCACTTGGTTTTTATGTCCAATGCTGCCCGCACGAGCGATATTGAAAATAAAATTATTTACTCCATCTTCCAGAAACGCCCCAAACGAGCGGACATTTATTGGTTCGTTCACGTGGATACCATGGACGACCCCTATACGATGGAATATAAAGTGAATATCATTGAAAGAGACGATATAATCAAGGTTAATTTCAAATTAGGTTTCAAGGTAGAGCAAAAAATTAACCTCTACTTCCGTAAAGTAGTGGAGGATATGGTGAAAAAAGGTGAAGTCGATATTACATCAAGATATGAATCTTTGAATAAGCAAAACGTGATTGGAGATTTCCGCTTTGTAGTATTGGAAAGATTCCTTTCATTTGAAAATCAACTTTCACTCGTGGAAGGTATGATTATGAAAGCCTATTTCTTCATCAAAGATTTCACCCCATCGGAAGATAAATGGTTTGGTTTGGACACATCAGCCGTGAAAATCGAAAAAGTGCCTTTGATTATTCGTCCTGTGGAAAATGTAAAATTGAAGCGGATTGAATAATGTATAATGATTAATGTGTTTTATTAGGGATTTCGTTTTTTGATTTTCTCTTTCTATAATGCATTAAAAACCATATTTTTTGTTGATTTTTTTTTTTTTTAGTATAATATTTTTTTTTTTTTAGTTTTTTTTTTTATTTTTTATTTTTCCCACCTTCCCTTATTTTGATTTTTTTTGTTTTTTTTATTTTTCTTGGTTTGTTTTTTATTTTTTATTTTTTAGTTCTTTTTTGGTTTTTCTCCTTTAATTCAATCCATTACCCTTCCCTATAATTTTTTTAATTGATATATTCCATTTATATTTTCTTTGGATTTTTTTTTTTTTTTTTTTTTATTTTCAATTTTGTTTTTATATTAGCCCATTATTATCTTTCCGGGATTATAAATATTTTAAATCTTATAATCAATTAGAAAATACCCCATATCATTACCCCTTCCCCCCCCCTTAAATCCCTAATTTTTCCCATTCATTTTTTTCCTTTTCCCTTAGTGATTAATGGATAAATTTTCTCATTAATCATTACGCATTAATCATTAACAATCTATCCTCTCATCCTATCAATCTGCCGAGGCACTACGTCAATTGCCTTCTCAACCACCTTCGGAGCAAGCGGTTTTACCAAAGGATATAAGTAAGTATTTGCCGTTTCTTTTTCAGGAAATTTAATGCCGATGGATGCAACCAGCCAGATGAAAATACTAATACCAAATGCCCACGTAAATGCCCCCACAATTGCCCCTGCAAGGGAATCAAAACTACCAAAAACAGTATATCTGATAGATTTTCGCAATACCCAACCTAATTTGTTTATCATAAAGACAATCGGAAAGAATACTGCCCCGAAGCCAATATAAGGCATTAATTTTTCGGTAAGGCGGTTGCTGATGTAGGGCGAAAGCCAATCGGAGGCATACCCCAGCACTCGAAAACCAATCAGCACCGAAATCACGAAGGCAGCAATAGAGATTACTTCCACGATGATACCCCGCTGATAACCAATATACGCCCCCCAAAGCGTTGGAAGGAGAATTAATATGTCTATTAGTTGCATTTTTTCTATGATAAAGTATTACAAAGATAGGTGTTAGAGGTTAGGTTTTGGGGGTTGGAGGTTGATTTTCCGCCTCTTACACTGTGTAAAAGTTATAGGTCTTTAAGTTGTAAGTCGTAGGGAAACACTCAAAAAATCGAAAACTCAAAAAAGTCCTATTTCTTTTAAAACTACAAATTTTATGGATTCAAATTTTAGTATTTGAGAATTCATTTTCTTAGGATATTACAATTCAACAATTCTCAAATACCTGTTTAGCCGTTCAATAACTATTTTATACTTTTTTAAATTATATTTTGGAATTTTACATAGTTTTATTAGTTTTGTCCTAAATAAAGAGAAGTATAATTAAAATATATATAAAAAAAGCCGCAAGATGGAAGACTATAATAAGATAATTGAATCACTGGGGGTGAAGTTTATCAAGTCACGCAACATTAGAATATTACAACCCATACGTATTAAGAATTTTTATGATGTAGAGAACACACTCTTGATTTTGTACAACGGTGAAGTTTCTTATGGCGAAGAAGCCGTCCATGTTGAAGAAGGTGATATGCTATTTATTCCAGGTGGAAAAATGCTCTCCATCACTTACGGAAATGCCGATAAACCCAAGGCTATTTCAAACGAAGAATTTATGACTCACCGTGAGTTATATTTTGAGCCAAATTTAGAACCTTCAAGAATCGGACATATCGAAAATTCTTTCGGAATGGTGGCTTTTGAGGCTAAGGTTTTTGATTCAGTAAACTTCTTTACTTCATTGGATATTCCTCCATTTTTGATAAAAAGAGACGATAAATTAGCCCACTTATTAGCCGAGATTTTGAAGGAAGATATGGTGGACGATTTGGGAAAAGGACGAGTAATCAAGATAAAAACTGAAGAAATTGTCATTGAGATTATTCGTTTTATCATCAAAAACCGTTTGTTTGTTGAACAATTAGCCACCAATAGTACTTATTTCAAAGACCCAAGATTAATTGATATTTTTGCTTATATAAAGGATAATATCGGAGGGGATTTGTCAAACAAAGTATTGGCAAACGTAGCAAACGTTTCGGAAGATTATGTTGGGCAGTATTTCAAAATGCTGACGGGAATCAATCCACAGGATTATATTGAATACCAAAGAATGGAAGCGGCTGTTGGCTTATTGAGAACTTCTAAGAAATCTATTCGTGCCATCGGGGCGGATGTGGGTTATAAAGATACCGCCTATTTCTGTCGTCGTTTCAAGATGATGTTTGGCATTCCTGCGGGTAAGATGCGTAGAAGAGAATCATTAATGAATCTGTAAATTATTGTTGTTGTGTATAAAATAAGCCCTTGATTTTCAGGGGCTTATTTGTTTTTGTGGGAGTCGTAAGTCTTTAAGTCGTAGGTCTTAAGTGGTGTATTTGCAACTTATGACTCAAAGACTTACGACTTAAAGACTTACGACTTTTTACCTATCCACTTCCCCCATCACTAAGTCCATCGACCCAATAATTGCTACTAAATCCGCCAACATCGTTCCCCGACTGATTTCTGGAATGATAGAAAGATTATGCAACGAACAGGCACGAGCTTTCAAGCGTACAGGAATATCCGAACGTCCATCCGTGCGGAAAAAGAAGCCTAATTCGCCCTTTGGGTTTTCGGCTCGGGCATAAAAATCCATTGCTTGCGGACGGATTTTTTTGGGAACTAAGGCTTGTGGGTCAAATTCTTGGGTACGTTTATGGTCATTCGTTAGTTGGATGAGACATTGCTCAATAATTTTGATGGACTCATCACATTCCTGTACCCGCACATAATTTCTATCCCAACAGTCGCCAACTGTTCCCATTTCGCCTGTGCCGATGGGAATATCAAAATCCATTTCTGGATAAACTGAATATCCGTCCACTTTCCGAAGGTCAAATTTCAAACCAGAACCCCGCAAAACGGGACCCGTACAACCATAATTTATGGCTAAATCCATCGGTAAAATTCCTACATTGGCGGTTCGTTGGACAAAGATTTTGTTCTCAATAATCAACTCTCGCAATTCAATCATTTTGGGTTTCAAGTATTTGATAAATTCGGTACAACGTTCCTCAAAACCTACGGGCAAATCATAAAAAAGTCCACCCACCCAGATGTAATTATACAACATCCTTGCTCCGCAAATCCATTCCAAAAGGCGTTGAATATGCTCTCTATCACGCATAACCCAAAGAAAAGCCGTGTATGCCCCAATATCCAAGCCATACGTGCCGATGGCTACAAAATGCGAAGCCAAGCGGTTCATTTCAGCCACTAAAACCCTGATATATTCAATACGTTTGGGGAGTTTACCCGTCAAATCCAGCATTTTCTCTACGCCCATCACGTAAGCGTGTTCCGAGTTCATGGCAGCCAAATAGTCCATTCTGTCCACGTAGGGGATGATTTGGTTGAAGGGCAATGACTCGGCGTGCTTCTCGAAACAGCGGTGAAGATACCCCAAATGCGGCACAACGTCCACAATGAGTTCACCGTCTGAAATAACCTCCATCCGCAAAACTCCGTGCGTTGAAGGATGCTGTGGACCCAAAGACAAAATCATCTCTTCCGACTTTAAGTTTTGCAATTGGTACTTGTTGGGGTCAGAAAGTTTAAAGTTCTCAGGTTTGTATTGATATTGGATTGGTTTCATGGTGTAAAAATACGGATGATGTTATGAAATGAGTTGTTTTAGATGAAATATTTACGAAGAGATTGAGCATATTACAGTAGATTAATACCGTAAAATAAATTTTAAATGTTACGATTACGGTATTAATTTTTCGTTTTTTGGTATTGGATTGGGGAATCCAGACTAGTAAATTGGATGGTAAGTCGTGGAAATTAAATTGCTTCGCAAAATTAAGGGAATATCCCAATTTTGGTAATTACTCCTTCGGATGAGGATTATAAGATGGCTAAAAATGCGGAAGTTGGTAGTCTTCAAACCTTAAATAAACACTTGAAAAATAGAAAGTTGTTTGCGTAAACAATTCTATAAATTTGCTTTAAATACATCCCACCCAAACCGCAAAATCAAAGCAAAAATCACAAAAAGGAAGAAATTTCTCACAAATTCATTGCCTTTCAGAATTGCCATTTTACTACCTAAATATGAGCCTGTCATGTTGCAAACCATCATCGGGATGGCGATTTCAAACTGAACGTAGCCTTGCGTAATGAAAAATCCCAAAGAGGCAACGTCCGCAATCACGTTCACTACTTTTGACACTGCCGAAGCCTTCAAAAAGCCGTAACCAATGATACTGACAAAGCCAAAGACCAATAAACTCCCCGTGCCTGGACCGACAAAACCGTTGTAAAAACCCGCCATTGAGCCAATGACTAATCCGTAAATCGGTACTTTCGTAAGCTCGTATTTGAGGTTTTCGTTATGTCCTAAATCTTTCTTTTTAAAAGTATAAATCGCAATGGCGGTCATCAATACCAAGATGATGGGTTTCAGGATTTGTTCTTCAATTAATCCAGAAATCTTTGCTCCCAAATATGCCATCACACCCGCCCCAATACCTGCGTAAACAACTGTCTGCCAAGGAATTTGCACTTTTTTGGAATACTGATAACCCGCCACTGCTGTACCCATAAAAGAAGAAAAACGATTTGTACCAATGATACGGGGAATGGCAAAATGAGGATACAGAATAAACAAAGCTGGCACTTGCACTAAGCCTCCTCCGCCCACAATTGAATCCACAAAACCCGCCAAAAGAGCCGCACAGCACATTAATAGTAATTGATAATCCATATGTATAATTTGTGATTTTATCTCTGCAAAACTAACATCAAACATACCGACCTATTTACATTTTCACGGATAAGAAATTCTTTAACCGATACCCAATGAATATTTTGTAAGAGTCGTTTGTATGAACGTTTCTTTCCGCTCATCTACTAAACAGGGGCTTTCGGTCGAAGTCGGAATCAATGACAAGTTTTATCCAATCAAGAAGTTATCTCAATTGGGGAATATTGATGAAAAAGAGTTTTGATATACCTTCATCATTCCCCTACAAAATCCTCCTCAACTCATCCAAATCCTGTATTTCGTATTTAGGGCTGATAGAAATTTCTTGATTTCGTTGTTCAGGATTAAAAAAAACGGCATCAATTCCCGCACGAGTAGCCCCCACAATATCCGACTGAAAACTATCCCCAATCATTAAACATTCCGATGCGGATGCCCCCACTTTTTGCAAAGCATATTCAAAAATTCGGGCATCGGGTTTTTTATAACCTGAGTTTTGAGAGGTGATTATTTCACGAAAAAAATGGGTAATTTTCCCCGCTTCCATTTTCACAGATTGCACTTCATCAAAACCATTAGTAATAATATGAAGCGGATATTTGGGTTCAAGGTATTGTAGAATCTCGTGGGCATTGGGCAAAAGGTTCGGTTTTTTAGTGGAAATCTCCATATAAGATTCTGAAATAATATCACAGAGTTCATGATTATTTACCCCTAATTGATTGAAAATCAGTCGAAAACGCTGGTGTCTTAGGTCAAATTGACTGATTTGTCCCGCTTCATATTTATCCCATAATTGATGGTTTATTTCATTAAAATTAAGATAAAAACTATGGGCAGAAGCAATGCCGATTTCGGCTAAATTAAAAGCTTCATAGACTTCTTGAAGGGCAATGCGTGAATTGGTGTTATGATCCCAAAGGGTGTGGTCGAGGTCGAAAAAGATGTGTTTGTAGGTCATATCGAGTTAAAGTTTACGCAATTTAGGACTGATTTTTGTTAAGCTATCATTAATTTATACTTTTGTAAAAACAAATATTTTGGATGTTTGTTGTTCGATGTTCGATGCTTGGTTTTAGAAACCATTACATCACACAAGTCGAACATCGAGCATCGGAAACCGAACATCGAAAACATGGCAAAGCAAGTACAACAACAACCAGAAGAGAATCAAATAAATGTAGAACTATCAGAAGAAATGGCTGAGGGTGAATATGTAAATTTGGCAATGATTGCACACTCGCAAAGTGAGTTCGTAATAGATTTTATCAAAATGATGCCAGGACTTCCGAAGGCACGGGTGAAGTCAAGAGTCATCATCACACCCGACCACGCCTATCGTCTTCTAAATGCCTTAAAAGAAAACATCCAACGCTACGAAGAGGCTTACGGAGCCATTGCCGAAGACCAAGGACAAATTGGGTTTCAGTTTCCAATGCCCTATCGTGGACCAATTGGCGAGGCGTAATTATTTTTTGGCGAATCTGTACCACCGTTCAAAGCGGTGGCACGGATTTTCATTAATTTGATTGGCTAAAAATTCTGAAACAGAATAAAATGAAATACAAAATCAATCTTTTCGGGATAACCAAAGATATTGTGGGCAACAATATTACTGAAATAGAAATGGAGCAACTGTCTGATGTTCAAGCAGTTTTGGATAAATTGAAGGGTGATTTTCCTAAATTAAAAGAAATAAAATCTCTCTTAGTCGCCGTTAATAGTGAATACGCCGAAGCAGATTTATTATTGACTGAACAAGACGAAATTGCTTTGATTCCGCCTGTGAGTGGAGGATAAAATATAAAAAAATGCCAAAAATACCTCTTCCAGCTTTTTTATAAAAGTTGAGTAAGGTATTTTTTTTATCTTTTATTATTAAGTTTTAGACCTAAATCTTATGGTTTAATTTGGTACTTTCCCACAAAATTTCCCTAATTTTGCTAACACAAAAATAACCCACCTCTTGTTATCATTTAATCAAG
The DNA here is from genome assembly GCA_034519515.1 of Arcicella sp. Taxonomy (GTDB): domain Bacteria; phylum Bacteroidota; class Bacteroidia; order Cytophagales; family Spirosomataceae; genus Arcicella. The sequence continues at coordinate 135,558 of JAXHOK010000053.1, read as the reverse complement.
ATTTATTGCGAAAATTTACTGAACCCACATAAAAATGGGATTTGAAAATTTGAAAATATTGTAATTTGAAAATTATCCGAGCTTCGAATATTTTTCATAAATATTATCATTCTTAATTTTAAATCCTGAAATATTAGCTTTTAGATTTTTAGATAAAAATTTATAATTATCTAAAAATCAATTAATTAAACTTTATTAATTAATTTTCAAATTGCCAAATTTTCAAATTAATCAGGTTCTTTTAGTTCAAAAAAATCACAAAGCAAGGTCATGTCTGACGCAATTAAACACGAGTGCGGCATCGCACTTATCCGTCTTCGGAAAGATTACCAGTATTATATCAACAAGTACAATACGCCCCTTTATGGCTTGAATAAATTGTATTTGATGATGGAAAAACAAGTAAATCGAGGGCAAGACGGAGCAGGTGTTGCCAATATCAAAATTGATGTGCCAGCAGGACATCGCTACATCAGTCGCTATCGTTCGGTCGAACAGAATGCCGTGCCTGATATTTTCAGGAAAATCCACAAAAAATTTCAGAAAGCCTTCAAAGGAAACAAAGAACACTCAAAAGATGCTCATTGGATTCAAGAAAATATTGCCTTTTCGGGCGAGGTTCTTTTAGGGCATCTTCGCTATGGAACGCACGGGCAGAATGAAATCGAAAACTGTCACCCTATGCTCAGACAGTCCAATTGGCGTTCTCGAAACTTGGTGATGGCAGGAAACTTCAACATGACCAATGTGGATGAATTGTTTGATAAACTGGTTTCGTTGGGGCAACATCCCAAAGAAAGAGTTGATACGGTAACGGTGATGGAAAAAATTGGACATTTTTTGGACGAAGAAAACCAACGCCAATTTGATTATTTCAGAAGTGAATTTCAAAATCCAGAATTGTCAGATATTATTGAGGAAAACATTGATTTACAACGAGTTCTGCAACGCTCTTGTCGAGATTTTGATGGTGGATATGCCATGTGTGGACTCACAGGATATGGGGCAGCTTTTGTAGCGAGAGATCCGGCAGGTATCAGACCAGCATTTTATTATGCCGATGATGAAGTAGTGGTGGTGGCATCTGAAAAACAAGCAATTAAGACCAGTTTTAACTGTAATTATGATGAAATTAAGGAAGTAAAACCTGGTCATGCCTTGATAGTTAATAAAGATGGAAGTTATTCGGAAAAGAAGTTTATCGACCCCATCGAGAGGAAATCTTGTAGTTTTGAACGCATCTATTTTTCACGGGCTTCCGACCCCAATATCTATGCTGAACGCAAGCAATTAGGACGTTTAGCGATTCCACAAGTTCTCCAAGAGGTTGATTACGACCTAAAAAATACCGTATTTTCGTATATTCCAAACACTGCCGAAACAGCCTTTTTGGGTATGATTGAAGGCTTGGAAGACCATTTGGCAAAAGAACGTAAAAAGGCAATTTTGGAAGGAATTTTATTTGAAAAAGACCTTGATGATTTATTAACTTTCCGCCCAAGGGTAGAAAAATTAATCTCAAAAGACGTAAAACTTCGTACCTTCATCACCAACGATGCCGACCGTAATGATATGGTTGCACACGTGTATGATACAACCTTTGAAGTTATCAAAAAAGGTGTTGATAATGTAGTATTGATTGATGATTCTATCGTGCGTGGAACTACGCTGGAACGTTCTATTATCACTTTATTAGATAAATTAGGACCTAAAAAAATCGTTATCGTTTCGTCTGCTCCACAGATTCGTTACCCCGATTGTTACGGAATTGATATGTCGAGAATGAAAGAATTTGTGGCTTTCCGTGCGGCTTATGAATTATTATTGGAGAGAAATTTGGATGAAATCTTAGAAGATACTCTGGGGCGTTGTGTGGCGGCAATCGAAATGGGAACTGCCACCCAAGAGAATTATGTAAAAGCCATTTACGAGCCTTTTACGGTGGAAGAAATTTCTGAGAAAATTGCTGATTTAGTAAAACCCAGCAATATGAAAGCCGAATTATCCATCATTTATCAAACCGTTGAAAACTTGAATAAAGCCTGTCCAAATGACACGGGCGATTGGTATTTCACAGGAAATTACCCAACCCCAGGCGGTAATAGAGTGGTGAATACTGCCTTTGTGAATTTTATGAAAGGTGTTGAGATTCGGGCTTATTAGTCTGAGAGAAAAATAATATGGGAAGTTCTTTTATTTTAGAATTAATCAGCGGAGCAATTGGAATTACGTTTCTATGACTAAAAAATAAAGGCAAAAAATCCATTTCGGATTTGAAAAAAGAGGCGGAAGACAAATCTTTTACCATCCAAGGTAGAATAGTTATTCTGTTTATTGTCGGAATAATCATGCTCTTAGGGATATTATTTTTCTTGGGTGCAGTTATCATTCGTATAATTTTCGAGGCTTTAAAATAAGTTGGTTCAGCAATGATCTGTACGGGAACTAACGTCGGGGAGGTTCAAAACCTCCCCGACGTTGATAGTCAAATGAATTTTCCATATAAATCGTAGAAAAACCAATAAGTTAAAACCGCCAAACCACAAAAGGCGTAACACAAACATCCGTCTTCACATCAAACTCATTCAAATCCTCAATCTGTTCAATGGGTTCTTCCAAACAAATCCCCACTTTTAAAGCATTCGGACTACATTTTTGGAGAAATCTATCATAAAATCCTTTACCATATCCCACTCGATTTCCCTGTTTATCAAAGATTAGTAGAGGAATAATTATTACATCAATCGTTTCAGGTTTTACTTCTTCGCCCTTGCCCGAAGGTTCTAAAATGCCCCATTTGTTTTCCGATAATTGAGATTCTTCCAAAACGAAATGTTGCATCTCGAAAGTGTCAAAAATGCTTTGAGATACAACAATTTTTATGGATGAATATTCTGTCTGTAATCTTTTGATTATCAAGAATGTATCTATTTCATTTTGCTTTCGGATGGGTAAAAAAATATGTAAATATTGAACGGATTTTAGGTCAATTTCTTGAAAAAAAAAATCACAAATCTGCTGACTTTTTTCCAAAATTTCTTCCACAGCAAGAGCTTTTCTTTTAGTGAGATAATGTTTTCTGAGGGTTAATTTATTCATGGTTTCATTTTATTCCATTGTGGCAATATCCATTGTGGCAATATCCATTGTGGCAATATCCATTGTGGCAATAAATACCCCTTCCAATAATTCTTTTTTGATTGTTTTAATTCTTGAATTGAGCGTAATGTTCTCAAAATCAACGCCTTCCACACAAATAGTTTCTAAATAACGTTGCACTTCGGGCTGATGATTTGTCTTTTTTCCCGACGGCACATTGATGTATTTAGAGGTAGTCCAAAGCACCGCCCGAAGCGTTTTACAGTCTTCATCGGTCATCACAAACTCCGTAACAATCGTGTTTTCATTGTAATAAATAATGGACGAAATAATCTTGACCCACTCGCTCACTTTTGCTGAAGAAACATACGCAATTTGATGATTATAAACCACCCACGAAGTCTGATTATGCTCAAAATAATCGTTGTAATCAAACTGATAAACCTCCGCCACTTGGTCTTCACGGGCATTGAAGAAATAATCAAAATATTTGGCATTATTCAAATGCCGCAAAGGGTCACAATCTTGAAAGCGAATAACCGCCTTGGAATATAATTTTTTTGGGTAATTCTTGTTCGGGTCTAATTGAAACATAGCTATTTTGGGTGATAAATACCTACAAAAATAATATCCATATCTTTATCAATTGTAAATATTCATGAAAACCCCTAAATTAGCCTAAATATATTCATTTTTCAGTTCAACGAAAAACAAGCATCGAACATCGAACACCGAGAACCTTCGTGGCAAAATAAACAACCAATGACAAAAATATTATTAGTAGAAGACGATGACAGTTTAGGTTTTGTAGTAAAAGACAATCTCGAACAAGAAGGCTACGAAATCGACCTCCAAACCACGGGGAAATTAGGACAAACGGCTTTCCAGAAAAACCAATATGATATTTGTATCTTGGACGTAATGCTTCCAGAAATGGACGGTTTTACCCTCGCAGAATACATCAGAGGAACGGGCAGTGAGGTTCCAATCATCTTCCTGACCGCAAAATCACTCAAAGAAGACCGCATCAAAGGTTTGAAACTGGGGGCTGATGATTATTTGACCAAGCCATTCAGTATCGAAGAATTGATATTAAGAATTGAAGCTATTTTGAAAAGAACAGGTAAGAAAACCTCGCAAAATATTGATACCCACATTTTGGGTAAATACACTTTCGATACCAAAAATCTAAAATTATATTTTGACAAAATCCCCCAAGACCTCACCCACCGAGAGTCGGATTTATTGAATTTTTTGGTCCAAAATAAAAACGAAACAATCCCCAGAGACAAAATTCTGATTGCCATTTGGGGGGACGATGATTATTTCAAAGGCAGAAGTCTTGATGTGTTCATCACCCGCCTAAGAAAATACCTCAATCAAGACCCCACCGTCAAACTGACCAATGTTCATGGCGTTGGATTTAGGTTAGATATTTGATTAGGATTTAGGTGATATAGGGTATTAATCTTTTGGTAATCAATAGATTATACTCAAGTGATTTTGGACTTTAGATTTACGATTTTTGGTTTATTACCCCCTTTTCCTATTCTGAATAGTAACGAGGATTAAACCAAAACCAATTTCCGCTGTGTATGTCACCCAATAAAACATCGTTTAAATTTGCAAAACTGTATTTCCTAAACGATAGAAAAAGGTGTGATTTTCTTAAAACCACACTTTTTAAAGTTCTACTATTTTCATTTTACTTCTTTCAAGCCAATTTATTAACGGCTGCTCCCGCCACAACCCGATTGTAAAACCTTCCTCACGATCCGTTCTGTGAGGCACGCTCTTCAAATCATAGGCCCGGAACATTTCCAATAATCCAAGCACCACCTCGAAAATGGGGTATTTTCAAAGAAAGTATTTTACAATACCAAGCTAAAATTAATTAATACAGGGCAACCGCACGGTAGATAAATTATCTAAATTTGAGTCTTTTTACAAAATAATATTTGTTAGCCTTCTTTTTATGGAAAATTAAACCCTCTCAGTTTATCAATTTAAGGGTTTATAATCTAACCAAATATTATTTTGCAGAATATTCATCATTTGGTGCGGTTGCCCTATAATTAATACGGTTCAGTTTTCTAATCAAATAGTTTGTGTAATTGGTCATAAACAAAGATGAAATTTTGGTACTAATTTTCCCAAAATGTTCAAAAAAATAATTTGAATTATTCAGTATATTTATATAAATTTAGGATTAACAAAAAGACAAAAAACGCAATTATCATTTATTCCGTCTCTTTTACGTAAAAGTATTTTTCAATCATTAAATACAGCATTTATAAGTATCTCTTTGAATAAGTTATGAAAGTTTCTCCTAGTCAACCCTTTCAAATTATCTATTCTATCTTCAATCATGAGTATTTGGGCTATCTTTTTGAAGCCTTTGTCGTGCAGTTGGACGTAAAAGGTAAGCATACTTTGTTGAACCAAAATGTATCAATCAAGAACATCAAGGAGTTTAGTTCTGGATTGGATGAACACGATTTTCAGATTGTAAAACTGATTGATTTACTACAATCTGAAAATATCTACAAAAAATATGTTGGTACAAAAAAACGCACCGTTACTGATTTTTACTTGAGAGTCTTCGACCCACAAAAAGGCGAAAAACCTACACAGGAACTCATTGCGGGCTATGTTGAAAAAGTAAAATCTCAAATGTTACCATTACTTTTAGGAAAGCAACTTTTTATCATGGGCAGTGATGGCAATCCGATTTGGCAAAAAGTGGAAGTTCTGCCCGAGAAAGCCACGGTGTTGTTTCATTTCATGCGAAATCCCGAGAATACTCACTATTTCCCGACCATCAAATATGAAGGGCAAAAGGTTGATTTTCAGTATAAAAAGGCATTCATTGTCTGCGACGAACCCGCTTGGATGATTCTGGAAAATAGACTTTATCACTTTGCCAAAGACGTGGATGGTAAGAAATTTCGTCCGTTTTTGAATAAAAAATTTATTGTCATTCCCAAAACCATCGAAGAAGATTATTACCGAAAATTTGTCACGTCAATCATCACGATGTTCGATGTTCACGCCAAAGGTTTTGAAATTCGCTCGGAGGCACATTCTTGCAAGCCTGTCTTGAATTTATCGGAACAAAAAGTCTCACAAACGGCTCTTTTTGATTCACAATCGTCTGATAATGAGAATAATGAAGAATCAGAAGTTACGTTGTCACTTTCTTTTCAATATGGACAATATGAGTTTAAATTCGATAGTTTTTCAGCTTCTGCCAACGTCAGTATGGAGCGAAAGGGTGACGAATATGTTTTTCATAAAGTCCATAGAGATTTGAACAAAGAGAAAATCAATTTCTCTTTACTGAAAGAATTGGGCTTGGAATTAAAACACGGACGGATAATTTCTTCCAAAGCCGAGGCATTTATGTGGGTACAAAAAAACTACGAAATTTTGAATGAATCAGGTTTTGAAATTACCCAAAATATTGAGAACAATGGCAAACGGTATTTCTTGGGATATTCTAAAATTGAGGTGAATATTGTGGAAGGAAATGACTGGTTTGATATTCACGCAAAAGTCATTTTTGGCGATTATGAAATTCCATTTTTAAAAATTCGTAACCTTATTTTACAGAAAAAGAAAGAGTTTACTTTACCCAGCGGAGAAATTGCCGTCATTCCCGAAGTGTGGTTTTCGCAGTATTCAGAATTGTTCACTTTCATGGAGCAAGATACTGAAAGTGAGCGTTTTATCTTGAAAAAATATCACGTTTCTTTAGTACAAGATTTACATAATGACTCGTTGGCAACGGCAGTTTTGAGTAGAAAATTAGAGAAATTACGAGATTTTGAGGAAATCCAAAATTATGACTTACCCAAGGGTTTCAAAGGTACACTTCGCCCTTACCAAAAGGCGGGTTACGACTGGATGAACTTCTTGAATTTGTACCATTTTGGGGGCTGCCTTGCCGATGATATGGGACTTGGAAAAACCGTGCAAACCCTCACACTTTTGCAAGCCCAAAAGGAGCAGAATATCACGATGCCGAGTTTGATTATTATGCCAACTTCTTTGATTTACAATTGGGAAATGGAGGCACGAAAATTCACACCAAATCTCCGAATCCTTACCTACACAGGTACGCATCGGGATAAAAATATTGAGAATTTTAAGGATTATGATGTCATTTTGAGTTCTTACGGCATCGTTAGGATTGATATTGATTTATTGAAAAATCATCAGTTCAATTATGTGATTTTGGACGAATCGCAAGCCATCAAAAATCCGTCTTCATACATTACAAAAGCAGTAACGCAATTGAATGTACGTCACCGTTTGGTGCTGACGGGTACGCCCCTTGAAAACAGCACGATGGATTTATGGTCGCAGATGAATTTTATCAATCCTGGGCTTTTGGGAACGCAGCATTTTTTCAGAAATGAGTTTCAGATTCCAATCGAAAAAAAGGCGGATGATGCCAAACTGCAAAGGTTATACTCTATCATAAAACCGTTTATGCTTAGAAGGCATAAGTCGCAGGTAGCCAAGGATTTACCTCCCAAAATTGAGACCATTCATTACGCCCAAATGACCGAGCAACAAGAAAAACAATACGAAGAAGCCAAGTCATATTACCGCAATTTGATTCTGCAATCTATTGATTCAGAAGGTATTGGAAAGTCGCAGATGGTGGTTTTGCAAGGGCTAACCAAACTGCGACAATTAGCCAATCACCCTCGGATGACGGACAAGGATTATCAGGGCGATTCGGGTAAATTGGAAGACGTTTTACAGAAATTAGAAACCATCATCGAAGAGGGGCATAAAGTATTGATTTTCAGTCAATTCGTAAAACATCTTGATCTTTTTAGAGAATATCTTGACCGCTCTTCGTGTGCATATTCCTACTTGGACGGTAGCACCCAAGACCGTCAGTCACAGGTGGAATTATTCCAAAATAACGAAGAAATAAAAATCTTTTTAATTTCGCTAAAAGCAGGAGGTTTGGGCTTAAACTTGACCGCCGCTGACTACGTTTTCATCCTCGACCCGTGGTGGAATCCCGCCATAGAAGCTCAGGCAGTGGACAGAGCCCACAGAATTGGACAGGTGAATACCGTTTTTACCTACAAATTCATTACAAAAAATACGGTGGAAGAGAAGATTTTGGCATTACAAAACAACAAAAAACGTTTGGCAAATGAACTGATAACCACGGAGGAGAGTTTTGTGAAATCGCTTTCTAAGGATGATGTTTTGGCTTTGTTGGAGTAAATTTCAAAAAACATTTGACAAAAAGTAGCATTTTCGTTACTTTTGGAATCAAAACGGCTTCCGATAAAATATATTTAAATGAAAGCAAAAGAATTAATTAAGATTTTGGAATCAGGGCAAACGCATGAGAGATAATTTATCTAAAATGTGACAATTTTTCCAAATATAATTTTGTTTGGTAGAATTTTAAATTTCTTAAATATCTCTTTTAAGCGAAATTTAAAGGTTTTAGTAAGTCCTCAAAAAAGCGGGACAGAATAAAATCAATCTCATGCGTTTGCCCTGTTTTGGAATTGAATACACTGTTTAATAAGTTATTTCAACTTCCCGAAAGTAGAAATAACTTTCGGGAAGTGAACCCCTCCCTCACTTACTTCCCGAAAGTTCCTTCTACTTTCGGGAAGTTTTCCAATCTAAATAACTTATTAAACAGTGTATTGAATAGTTGGTATGAAGTTCGTCAAAGAGGAAGTTACAAAATTTTCAAGCATGATGAAATTCCAGAAACGCTTTCAGTACCTGACCATGGAACGAAAGATTTAGGAAAAGGTTTAGTGAACGATATTTTGAAAACTGCTGGTTTAAAATAATCAATTTTGGAATTTTCTAAAAGGGCGGCAACCTATCAATACGGCATAGTGAGATGACAACTACATTAAACGTAATAGTAGAAAGAGACCAAGACGGAGATATTTTCGCTCGCATGAAAGGGTCTGGATTTTTATTGACCACAGTAGGGAAAGATATGGATGAAGTAGAATTTAATCTCAAAGATTTACTACAAGACTATCTTGAAAATGAAGGGAAAGAAAATTTAGACTGGAAAGACTTGACTGTCAATGATATAGATTTTGAATATGAATATGATTTGAGTGTATTTTTTGAAAGTTTTGATATGCTTAAAATTAGTTCAGTTGCTGGAAAGGCGGGTATTAATGCGTCATTGATGCGTCAATATGCCTCTGGGGTGAAGCATCCTTCACGTCAGCAAGTCAATAAAATTGAGCAAACTATTCATGGTTTAGGGGAATCTTTAAGACAGGTTCGTTTGTTTTAAAAATATTCATTTGCGAATTTAGACAAACAAATCTCATGCAAAACAAAGAAACATTCAAAGACATCATAGACAGCGATACGCCCGTTTTGGTGGATTTTTTCGCCACTTGGTGTGGTCCATGCAAAACGATGTCACCCATTTTGGAGGCGTTTTCCAAACAAATGGGTGACCGTGTGAGGGTTCTTAAAATTGATGTTGATAAAGCTACGGCTACGGCAGCCGCATACAAAATTCAGAGTGTACCGACTTTGATTCTTTTCCAAAAAGGTGAAATCCTTTGGCGAGCTTCGGGCATAGTTCAGAAACAAACTTTGGAGAAAATTATTAAAGAATTGACGGTCAAAACTTATCAGGAAGAGGCGTAAATTTACGTTCATAAAAACCATAAACACAACAATAATGCTAATTCCTTTCGATAAAATGCCCGATTATGCACGGGTTTGGGTATATCAAACAGACAGAAATTTGAGCGATGCAGAAGCACAATATATTCAGCAAACACTTGATTTTCAGATAAATAACTGGGCGGCTCATGGGGCGGCTTTGGTGGGTGCGGCTGCGGTTTTGCACAATCGTTTTGTGATTGTTTCGGTAGATGAAAACCATAATCAGGCTTCGGGCTGTTCGATTGATGCTTCAACCAATTGGCTCAAAAATTTGGGGGCAGACATGAATCTCAATTTCTTTGACCGTTCCATTGCGTATTTGCAAGGCGATGAAATCAAAACGGTAGAAATGCTGAAAATTAAAGCCCTTGTTTCGGAAGAAACAATTACACCTAATACTTTGATTTTCAATAATTTAGTGTCAAATATTGGTGAGTTTAAAATGGCTTGGAATGTGTTGGCGGGTGATTCTTGGATGAAGCGTTATTTTCAGAATATAACGGCGTAATTCCACTAATCCCTAACTGAAATAGTTAGTTAAGTTGTACTCAAGCTTTTTTCATCCAATTATCAATAGCGAGGGAATTAATTCCCTCGCTATTGATAATTGGATGGGTATATCTTGACAAACCAATTCATCCAATCCCTAAAACCTAATCCCTAATTACAATGGCAGAGAGCTTATTACTACCCCAAACAGCAAATCGCAAAGAAATTTACGACAGTTTAATCCCTCAAATTCAAGCACTTACCACTGGTGAAACCGACCTAACGGCAAATCTTGCCAACATCTCCGCCGCCTTGAAAGAGGCATTTGGATTCTTTTGGGTTGGTTTCTATTTGAAGAAAGAAAACCAATTAGTGTTAGGTCCCTTCCAAGGTCCGATTGCCTGTACTCGTATCAATTTTGACAGGGGTGTTTGTGGACATTGTTATACTACAAAACAGGTCGTAATTGTGCCTGATGTGGAGGCTTTCCCAGGGCATATTGCTTGTTCATCTGCTTCGAAATCCGAAATTGTTTTACCTGCTTTTGATAAAAATGGAGAGGTTTTCTTAGTCCTTGATGTGGATTCTGACGAACTGGATAATTTTTCAGAAGTTGATGCGGAGGGGCTTTCAAAAGTAATGAGGCTTATTGAGGGCTTGATTTGGAAACTCTAAAAAAATAATATTAAACTCAATTATATTTTTGTAATCAGCCAAATTTTACTTTTTTATATATGATTTGGCTGATGAAACGGTTTTATCAGCCAAATCGTATATATTTGAATTAAATTTGGCTGATTATGGAAAAAAGTACTTCAATCATCGGACGGCAAAATGAAATTGCCAAACTTCAAAAAATCACAGAAAGTCCGAAATCTGAGTTTATAGCTTTGTATGGAAGAAGGAGAGTTGGCAAGACTTTTCTGATTAGAGAATTTTTTAACTACACTTTCGATTTTCAAATTTCGGGTTTGGCAAATGCTGATACTTCACAGCAATTATTTAATTTCCATTCATCTCTTTTACGACAATCAAGATTACTTTTTGAACAAAAACCAATAAATTGGCTTGAGGCATTTCAACAATTGATAGACCATTTAGAAAACGTTGAAAGCGATGCAAAAAAAGTAATTTTCTTTGACGAAATGCCTTGGTTAGATACCAAAGCCTCAGATTTTTTGATTGGTTTAGAGCATTTTTGGAACAGTTGGGCAACCAATAGAAAAGACATTATATTGATTACGTGCGGTTCGGCGGCATCTTGGATGATTAATGTGCTGATTAACAATTCGGGAGGTCTGCACAATAGAATTACCCAAAGAATGAAAATCGAACCCTTTTGTTTAGAGGAGGTTGAGGCGTTTTTGGAAGCAAAAAACTGCATACTCGACCGTTACCAAATTATTCAACTATACATGACCGTTGGGGGAATTCCTTATTATCTCGATGCAATCAATCCCGAATTTTCAGCCACCCAAAATATTCAGGCTTTATTTTTTGATAGAAATAGTTTTTTAAGAAATGAATTTTTCAATTTGTATCGCTCTCTCTTTCGTAAACATGAAATTTACGAACAGGTTGTAGAAACCCTTTCTACCAAAACACAAGGTTTGCAACGCAGTGATATTGTGGCTTTGTCAAATATTTCATCGGGGGGAACCCTTACAAGAGTGTTGATAGACCTTGAAGAAAGTGGTTTTATTACGTCTTATACATCATTAAATCAGAAAAGTAATCACATACTATACAGATTATCAGACTTTTACACAGCATTTTATTTCAGATTTATTAAGGAAAATATTTATGTGGGTAATAATGCTTGGATTAATTTATTAGACAATCCCATTCACAGGACTTGGCAAGGTTTTACGTTTGAGCAAATCTGTATCAATCATGTTGAACAGATAAAAAAGACTCTGGGAATCCACGGAATATTGTCAAGAGAGACTACTTGGAAAGGAAAATATGAAGATAAATCTGCCCAAATAGATTTACTCATCGACCGCAGAGACCAAGTGATAAATCTGTGCGAAGCTAAATTTTCGCTTGATAAATACGTAATTACGAAGGAATATTCCGAAAAACTCAGAAGTAAAATCAGTATATTCAAAGAAGCAACTAAAACAAAAAAATCGGTTTTCCTGACAATGATAACAACTTATGGGGTTGAAAAAAACAAAAACTCAACTTCTATTATTCAAAATGAAATAACGATGAATGATTTGTTTAGTTGAACAATTCTTTTACTAAATTCAACTCCAATATAACTTTTTGTTCGATTCTCCGTTTTAACTTTATAATTACCTAATTTTTAAACTACCCTTTCGTCTGTGTTAATAGCCCCCTTTCGAAATTAATCCTAACAAAATCCTTCTCGCAGGGGTTCGGGAAATCTATTAAAATGAAAAAAATCACTACACTGGTCGCTCTTTTGGCTCTTGCCTTTACGACTAATTTTACCTCTTTTGCTCAGGAAGATTTGAGCAAAACTCTCCTCCCGATGGACCCACGTGTGAAAACGGGCGTTCTTCCCAACGGTCTCAAATATTACATCATGAAAAATGCCGAACCCAAAAATAGGGCTCAATTGCGTTTGATGGTGAAGGCTGGTTCTGTCCTCGAAAATGATGAACAGCAGGGTTTAGCTCACTTCATGGAACACATGAATTTTAATGGAACAAAGAATTTCCCCAAAAATGAATTGGTCAATTTCCTCCAAAAATCGGGTGTTCGTTTTGGGGCAGATTTGAACGCCTATACCAGTTTTGACGAAACGGTTTATATGTTGCCCGTTCCAACAGATTCGATGGAAGTTTTCAAAAAAGGAATGCAAATTTTGGAAGATTGGGCTCATAATGCCACGCTTGACCCTTCGGAAATTGATAAAGAAAGGGGTGTAGTTTTGGAAGAATCTCGCACAGGCAAAGGGGCTCAGGCACGTATGAGAGACAAGTATTTCCCCATTATTTTGAATAATTCGCAGTATGCCAAGCGTCTGCCAATTGGAAAGGATGATGTATTGAAAAACTTTAAATATGAAGTACTAAATCAGTTTCATAAAGACTTCTATCGTCCTGATTTAGAGGGAGTTGCCGTTGTAGGTGATATTGATGTAGCGATGGTGGAAAAGATGATTATTGAGAAATTTTCGGGTATTAAAAACCCCGAAAATAAGAAAGAACGTATCAAATATAACATCGACCTTTCGGGTTCAACAGATGTTGCCATTATTACTGACCCCGAACAACCCAATACGGTTATTCAAGTCATAAATAAGCAACCCAAACGCAAGGACGTAACGCTCCAAGACCGTCGTGATGGCATGGTGCGTTCATTGTTTAATCAGATGTTATCGTCTCGTATTCAGGAACTTACACAAAAAGCTGACCCTCCATTTCAGTTTGGATATGCAGGTTACGGTGGATTTTTGGGTAACCTTGATGCTTTTACATCTTTTGTGGTGGCAAAAGGTGGAAATGTTGAAAAAGGTATGAAAGCCATTTTGGAAGAAACCGAAAGAGCCAAGAAATTTGGCTTTACGGCTTCAGAATTTGCTCGGGCAAAAACTTCATATATGGTTGGGCAAGAACGTGCCTATAAAGAAAAAGACAAAACCGATTCTGAGCAATTGGCAGAAGGTTTAGTAGGGGCTTTTACCGAAGATGAAAACTTGACCTCACCCGATTTTAGTTTTGAGTTTACTAAAAAATATTTAGACGGAATCAAATTGGAAGAAGTGAATGCTTTGAATAACGTGCTGATTACCAAGGAGAACCGTGCCGTAATTGTGATGGCTCCCGAAAAAGACAAGGCAACTTTACCAACCGAAGCCCAAATCAGAGAGTGGTTAAACACGGTGGGCAGCAACGTTACGGCTTATGTGGATAACACGATTGATAAGCCTTTGATTGCGAAATTGCCAATGGGTACGAAAGTTACGGCAACCAAACAAATTCCCGAAGTGGGCGTAACCGAATACACTTTTGCCAATGGCGTAAAGGCGGTTTTGAAGCCTACAGATTTCAAAAATGATGAGATTATGTTTGGGGCGTATAGTTTTGGCGGTACAAATTTATATGCCGACAAAGATGCTGATAATGCTCGTTTGGCTTCCACGATTGCTTCAGTAGGTGGTTTGGGAGAGTTTTCAGCCGTAAATCTTCGTAAGATGATGACGGGCAAGGTGGCAAGAGTTTTCCCTTACATTTCGGGAACAACGGAAAATTTCAATGCTTCGACTAATCCCAAAGATTTTGAAACTTCTTTGCAATTGGTGTATAGTTATTTTACGCAACCACGCTTTGATGCTGAGGTTATCAAAGGCTTTTTGGCAAATCAGCGTGATGCGTTGGCAAATCAGCAAAAGACCCTCACGCCCGAGAAGGTTTATAATGATTCGTTGAGTGCAATTTTGAGTAATTATGCCCCTCGCAATATGCCCATGACTTTGGAACGGATGGAAAAAGTGGATGTAAATCGTGCTTTTGAGATTTATAAAGAACGATATGCGGATGCTTCTGATTTTACGTTTTTCTTCGTAGGAAACTTCAAAAACGAAGAAATAAAGCCGCTTTTGGAAAAATATTTAGGCGGTTTGCCTTCCACAAGACGTAAGGAAACCTATAAGGATTTAGGAATTCGTCCACCAAAAGGAAAGGTTGAAAAAACACTTTACAAAGGCACAGAGCCAAAAGCAAGAGTAACATTGGTGTGGACGGGAGATGCTGAAACTTCACCCGAAAATGATACACAAGTGGAGGCACTTTCAGAGGTTTTAGAGATTAAATTGATTGAGAAATTACGTGAAGAAGAATCAGGCGTGTATGGTGTGGGCGTAAGTGGTTCAACCCAAAAAATCCCTGCGAAGCGTTATAACTTCAGAATTGCCTTTCAGTGTGCCCCCGAGAATGTGGAGAAATTGGTGAATCGTACTTTGGCAGAAATTCAGAAAGTGAAAGATTCGGGAGCGGAAGCGGGTGATATTGACAAATTTAAAATCGAAACCAAACGCCAAACCGAAACACAATTGCGGGATAATGGCTTCTGGATGGGCTATTTACAAGGACAATATCAGGACGGCGATGATGTGAAAGACGTCTTGAAAGAAGACGAAAGAATGAAGAAAGTAACCGTTGAAAGTACCAAGACGGCTGCAAAAAAATACTTTGCTGATAATTTTATCAAGGTAATTATGTTGCCTGAAAAGAAGTAAAATAGCGGTTAGGTGTGAGCTTTGAGCAGTGAGTATTTCAGTACCAAAACTTCCCGAAAGTTATTTTTACTTTCGGGAAGTTGAATATGGCAGAACTTCCCGAAAGTTCTTTTTACTTTCGGGAAGTTAAAACCTACCGCCTTTTCTTCCGCCCAGTATCACCACGTTTCGCCCCACCTTTTGCACCTCTCGAATCTTTGGGTGAACCCTTGCGGGCATCTCTTGGATTTCGTCTGGAATCGCCACTTCTTTCAAAAGTTCTTTTATCTTTTCTGATTCTGTCCGAACCATTACCAACCAAAGTCAAATCCATACTTCTGCGGGCGAGATTACACTCTTTTACTTTCACTTGTAGTTTATCGCCAAAGGTGAAAACTTTACCATTTCTTTGCCCCACAATACGATAATTATCACGGTCAAAATCATAAAAATCATCCTTTAAATCTGACATTCTAATCATTCCTTCCGAGGCGGTTTCGGTGATTTCTACAAAAATTCCAAACTCTGCTACGCCCGAAATGATACCGTCCCAAACTTTATCTTCGTCCATCAAACTCATGAATTCTACTTGTTTGTATTTGATGGAGGCTCTTTCGGCTTCGGCAGCCATTTTTTCTTGTTCCGAACTGTGCTTGCAACGTTGTTCCCAAGCGGCACGTTCCAGCGGGTCGCCGCCGTCCAGATAATGTTGCAACATTCGGTGAGCCATCATATCGGGATAACGCCTGATGGGACTCGTGAAGTGCGAATAAAACGGAAATGCCAATCCAAAATGCCCGATTGGGTCGGTGCTATATCGGGCTTTGGACATGGTTCTAATCGCCAAATTCTCTAAAATATTCTGTTCGGGTTTGCCTTCCACATCGTGCATTAAGGCATTCAATGAGTTACTGATTCTTGAAGTTTCCGTATCAACATCATAGCCAAAACGTTTGGCAAAAGTCGAGAAAGTTTTGAGCTTTTCAGGATTTGGGGCTTCATGAATACGATAAACCATCGTGTTGCGAGGCTCTTTTTGCCGAAGACCAAACACATATTCCGCTACTTTTTTATTGGCAAGCAGCATGAATTCCTCAATTAATTTATGCGAATCAACCCTTACCTTTTGGTAAACACCCAAAGGTTTTCCGTTTTCATCCAAATCAAATTTTACTTCAACCGTTTCAAAATTCACCGCTCCTTTTGCAAAACGAACGTCACGAAGTTTATGGGCGAGATTATTGAGGATGGTTAGTTCGGTTTGATAAGGCAATTTGCTTTCGGCTTTCGGCTTTTGGCTTTCAGCTTTCGGTATTTCAACCACGGATTCTTCCGAAATCTCTACCTTTTTCTTTCTGCCTTTTTTCTTAGGTTCTTCTGCAAGTATCTCATTATCAGAATCATTAGCTTTTAATTCTTCAATATTTTCTACCAAAACCTCATCGACAATTTCTTTCTCATCTAATGAACCGTTTATTGAAATTTGTGCTTCTTCATAACTAAACCTTTTATCCGAATGAATAATAGTTCTTCCAAACCATTCCTTCACAACTTTTGCTTCAGGAGTAATTTCAAAAACTGCTGAAAAAGTTAATTTATCTTCATTCGGGCGAAGTGAACATAAACCGTTCGAGAGTTTTTCGGGCAACATTGGCACAACTCTATCCACCAAATAAACGGACGTAGCCCGATGAAAAGCCTCTTGCTCCAAAAGCGATTCGGGTTTAACGTAATGCGTAACGTCGGCGATGTGAATTCCTACTTCGTAATTACCATTTTCCAAATATTCAAAGCTCAAAGCATCGTCAAAATCTTTGGCATCCACGGGGTCAATCGTGAAAGTGGTTATATTTCTAAAATCACGACGTTTCTTGATTTCTTCGGCAGAAATCTTCGTTGAAATTTCATCGGCTTCGTCTTCAATATGTTCGGGGAAATGAATTGGCAAACCAAATTCTGCTAAAATGGCGTGCATTTCAGTAGTATTTTCGCCCGCTTTTCCCAAAACCTGACTCACGAAACCTTCCATTTTACGCTCCTCTTCGGCAAATTTTGTGATTCTGACAATCACTTTATCACCATTCTGGGCATCCTGTAAATCGGTTCGGTGAATGAAAATATCGCCATAAATCTTTTTGGAATTAGGCACAACGAAGGCATAATTTGGCAGAATCTGGATTGAACCAACCAGTTCATTTCGCCCACGCTTGATGATTTCAATGACCTCCCCCTCAGCACGTTCGGTGGCTTTTCGTTTTTTGGCAGACACCAAAACCTTCACAATATCACCATCAATTGCCCCGTTCATATCACGGGCGTTGATGAGGACATCGCCCTCACGTCCTTCCACAATTACGAAGGCAAAACGGACATTTACGTGGTCGATGCGACCTTCCACAAATTCAGTTGTAGTGTCCAATATATAATGCCCGTCCGTGGTGCGAACCAACTTTTTATCTTTACGTAATTCTTCGACCAAAACCCCGAAAAGGTCTTTGGTATTGCGATCACGGATAGAAAAGGCTTTATGAATTTGATTAAGCGACCAAGGCGTTTCTTCATTTAGTTGAAAAAAATCAAGGATTTCCGCTTTTATGCCCGCTTTGTAGGCTTGTTCTTTTGTTTGTTTATCTGTCATTTTTTTAATTGAGTTTAATGGAATAGGTGTGTAAGAGTTTGTTCTACACAGTTGATAAAACTTTTTGTTTTATTAACTTCTGTGAAGGTTTACGCTCATTGAAGATATTTAATTGAGACGGCTTTACAGGTTTCTTTTCTATGACTTCATTTTCCGAAATAACTTTATTGGGTAATACTATTGTTATTTTTTCTTCGGTATCAACTTCTATCCTCAAACTTGAAATACTGTCTTTAATTTTTTCTACGGCACTATTAAAATAAGTCTCATTAATTTCGCAAGCTGTCAGGTTTATTCCTGCATTGTGGCAAGCAATTACAATTGTTCCACTGCCCAAATGAGTATCTAATACTTTATCATTAGGCTTTACATACATCTTTAAGAGCCATTCATAAAGTTCAACTGGTTTTTGAGTCGGGTGAATTTTATTTCTATTTTTTCTAACACTAAAATGAAATATTTTTGATGGTTTATCAATTGAAGACCAAGCCATTTCTGCCATTGAAAAATTATTCAGTGCTTCTGGTTGGTTTTTATCCCAAATAATAAAACCTTTATTGTATTCACTTCTTTTCCATAATTGCCCAAAATAATTACCCCCCCAAATAATTTGATGTTTTGACACTCTGAATAATTCATTAAAATACTCGTCATTAGGTTTTACATCCCATTGACTGTATTCATTCATATTAAATTTATAATCTCCTCCTCTTTTTGTTTTATTTAATATTCCATAAGGCGGATCTACAATAGCAATATCAAAATAGTTATCAGGATACCTTGCCATTAACTCCATGTTATTTTCTTTGGTTACTGTAATCATAATGGGTCATCCTTAGTTTTTAGTAGCGAATTTTGTAATGGTTAAATCTGAAATATTTTTGCTAATATCTTTACCTAAATTACCGATAATTATACTATCAAAATCCTCATAATCAATCTCTCTGATGCCATTATCTATGCAGTTATACAGGTATTCTGAGAAGGTACTTGCTCTGATAATAACGATTGGACTTTTTTTGATGTCTTGCAAAACGGCAGGAACATATCTTGGTGTTACAACAATAGTATATGCCCCACCTATTTTTTCTCGATGTCCCTCTAAACGTCCTGCGTTCACACCTGAGAGTTTATTTTTTGTCGATTTCGCATCAACAGCAAACTTTTTCTTTTTAGGTAAGTATAGACATTCTACGTCTGTATTACCAGCTCCGCCGATTTTCTCTGCTTCAACATTATAAAACATATTAAATCCATCCACCAGTACATCTTCAAACAAATATGCCTCTACTCCATCGGTATTATTAGAATATTGCTCTATTAATTTAGGTAAATTGAGCAATTCGAGTTTTAAATCATCCTTCAACTCTCCTATTTCTTTAAGAAGTACACGGGGGTAAAAGCTATAAATCTCTTTGATAACATCAATCTTCAACCTTTCAGGGTCATTCAACAGTAAAGGTTTCTCTAAAAATGAGTTTTGTAATTCAAGATTTTTTACCAAACTCAATACATCTGGTGAAATACTTACTTCGTTTCGTGTTACTTTTCTGAATGTGTTTATATTTCCGTGTTGTAATTTACAAATAACATTTCCTGCTGTCTGTTCTATAACACCTGCTCCTTGAAAAAGATTACTGACATAGTAATCCCATTCATAAGCAGCATTCACAAAAGCGTGTCTGTCTTCTTGAAATTTTTTGGTTAATTCTTGATTTGATAAGCCTCTGATTTTCAATAATTCAGCAACTAAATCTTCATAGGATTCTTCTGAAACCTCTTTTACAAAAACGATTTTATAGGCAACTTCAAAAGCGTAAAGTTTATTGGAAAGCCTATCGTCCGAAAGAAGTTTAAAGATAAGTCTGAATGGATATAACTGAATTTCACTATCTGTGCCACTGTGAGGGTGTTGATATTGAACAGACCACAACATGGTTAAAAATATCTTGGCTGATTTCTTTTTATCATCAATATTTTGCAGGAGTAGATTACCTAATGGACTGAATAAAAATCTATCTTCTTTTTCAATTTTGGCTTGATAGCCAAACATATAAAAAGATAATTGATTGATTTTATGGTTTATTGCATCCAAAGGCATTTCTGGATTTCTTTCACTATAAAGTCCAACTTCTCTTAGTTTTAAGTTTAAACGACTTTTTTCTTCTTTTGAGATAGTCGTTTTTGAGAAAGATTTTAGAAATTCCGCTACTGAACTTAGTAATCCGAAATCATTAATATGACGGTACAAAATCCACTTTTTACTATCAATTCTTAGAGTCATGAACCATCAATTATTTATTTGTTCAACAATATTTTTAATCAATAAAGGAGGAATACACTCACCTACACATTTACGGATAAGTAACTCAGGCGTATTATCAGGGATTTTCCAGTCGTGAGGTAAGGATGAAAGTATCATTAATTCTAAGGGAGTCAGAACCCTTGCGTCTGAATAAGTTTCATCTTTAAGTTTTCTTCCCGGATGAACATTTAACTGTGAGCTGATTGCATCATTACGCATTGTAATCGTTGGTGCAGGTTCATTCCACTTGATTCTCCTGTAAGTCGTCATATAACTTTTAATCTTCTCCCCATTAGGTTTAACTGGAAAATAAAGGGTATTTTCAAAAGCTGATTTACCAGTTGGAGTATTTTTCATCCACTCAATATGATTTTTGGCGTGTTTTCTGGAAAAATGCCACTTTACATTAGACTGCTCTCCTGCCTCAATACTTGGTAAATGCCCAATTGCTTGTTCTACATTAATTGGGTTTTGAGAAGTTGGGTTGCCCCATTTCAAACCTTTTTTATATAACTTTATGATTGCTCTTGTCCTCCTTTGAGGTACTCCAAAATTGGCAGCATCGTAAGTATCAGCTTCGATATTATAATTATTTTTGAATAGAAGACTGAGAATATCCAATATTTTGTAAAACTTCCCTTGGAAGGGCAGTTCCATCTTAAAAAATGTAGGAACGTTCTCAATTAAAATAAAATTAGGTTTCTTAGCCGTGATAAAATCAATTATTCTAAAAACAAGATAATTCCTCTCATCATTTATCATTTGTTCAACACTTCTATTTTTTCCTGCAACACTCATGCCTTGACACGGCGGAGATGCTAACAAGAAATCCAAATCATCTTTTGAATTTTTTAATATTGATTTGAAAATATTTTCGTCCAAAATATTTCCATGAATCATTTTAGATTTTGGATATATTGATTGATATAATTTTGCTCTCTCACCAATTAATTCATTGGCTACGGTTATATCTATTTCAATGTTTTCTAAATATGTTTCTGCAATACCTGCACTCGAAAATAGGGAAGTTCCAATCATTATTTTTTATTTTATAATTGCCCCAAATATACGAAAACCCTGCTACTTTTCAATTGCAAAATACCGTTGTGTTAAATCAAATGTATTGTAACTAATAACACCATAAAGAAACTAATCCTCAAACTATCAACCCATTCAAACCCACTGGCATAAGTTTTTACATAAAATACCGTTATAAACTTACAGTATCAAATTAAAAATATGAAAAACAGAACCGTAATTTTTGGGTATTCTCTGCTCTTATCAGTGTTCGTAATTGCTTGTAGCAAGCCCATTCAGCCTACTTATTTGGGTTATCAAAACCTTCGATTCGGGAAAGTGGGAACAAAAAGTAACGTTTTGATGTCGGATATAAAGTTTTATAATCCGAATAAATATGCTTTGAATGTGAAGCAAGCCGATATGGATGTTTACTTTAATGACCGATTATTGGGACATACTTCGATGAACGAAATGGTAAGTTTACCACCTTTGGACACAACCTTAATACCATTTACGATTGAGGCATCTGCCACTGATTTATTAGCAAATGCCGCCCAAATTTATCTAAATCCAAACGTTAAAATCAGGGTTCAGGGCAATGCAAAGGCAGGACGAGGAGGAGTTTTTGTGAATATTCCTATCAATTATCAAGGAACTCAACGGATTAGTTTATCAAGGACTGATACTACGATGAAGCGGTAGGAGAGGTTTTTACGAGAATTAAACGGAAGGCTTCGTTCAAAACGAAGCCTTCCGTAACGAACAGAGAAACATCTATTTCGCCAAGGCAATCGTAATATTTCTAAACTCAATCGGTCCATGGTCGCCCTGAAACATGATGGGACCAGCCTCTGATTCGTTGCTATCAATCGCCCCACCCGTAATGCCTGGAATTTCAGATTTATAGATTATGGTCTTGCCATTTAGTAATACCGTCACCACTCTTCCTACCAAAGTAACATCAAAACTTTGCCATTCACCCGCCTTTTTTGCTGGCAATTCCAAGGGTTTTATGAAGCCATAAATTCCTCCCAAATCAATCAATGAAGGTTCTAATCCATAGCCGTCCGTAATTTGAACCTCATAACGTCCACGCAAATACACGCCACTGTTGCTACCTTCTGGCACACGAAACTCCACATGTAGTTTGAAATCATTGAACGTTTTAGTAGTTCTGATATTTGCCCCAGATTTTGGACTTTTCAGTACGCCATTTTCAACAATCCATTGATTTTCGCCTACGGCAGGACGGTCTTCTCTTCCAATAATTTCCCATCCGTTCAAGTTTTTGCCATTAAAAATAGCCATTGGTTTTCCGAAAACGGGTTCGGTTGTTTTTATCAATTTTGGGGCTTTCATACCGACAAAATTGACAATTTCGCCATTGGGTTGATTCATGGTACCCACCAACGTTCCATCTTTTAATTCGGCTTCTACGGTAAGGTCTTTATCCTCCTTATCCCATTGTGGTGGAATGGCAAATGTCATTTTATTATCCTTGAAATTTACCCGAGCGATAGGTCTTGCACTACCGCCACTACCCACAAAATGCCCATTGAGATATTTGACTCCAGAATGATTAACTTCCAACCAAGACGGAATTTTTTTATCGCCTTTGGTAATGGTAATATCCCAACGACCCTCAATGCTTTGTTGGCTACTATGTTGAGCCGAAAGCGATAAAGAAGAAATAGTAAAAAGGATTGGCAGTAAATTTTTGAATAGTTTTTTCACTGTTTTTGGGGTTTTGCTTATTGGATGGTTTTTGAAATGGGTTTGTTATTACTTAATTTTTGCTGTGTCGCTGTCTGTGGAAATACTTTGTATCGTGTTTTGGGAGGGTATTTTGTTTTTTCAAAGATACAGAATAATGTTAAAAATCTGTTGTTTGGATTAATAACTTCGATTCGTAGAAGGCTGGTCGTGGCATCTGCTATAACTTGAAACCTCATAGAACGTTTGCTCGTTGTTGAAATGGTGAAAAGTATTGAAAAGCCGACTGATTTTATCATTATATTTGTGCTAAAATAAATCTAAAAATATGACAACAGCATTCAGCATTATTGGAGGTTTTTAAGACATTACCACCCAAATCTAAAAAAGAATTTGTCCATTTGTTGACTGAGGAAAATGAGAAAACTAACCTTTTCATGCAAAGCCTTGAAAGAGGATTGAAAGAAGTTAAAGCCATTGAGTCAGGGAAGAAGAAGGGTAAAACACTTAAAGAAATTCTGAATGGAAACTGAGGTAATTTACACCGATGAATTTGAAAAAGATGTTAAGAAGTTTTTGAAGAAATTTCCAACACTTGCCGAAGAACTTTTAGCGTTTGAAGAATCCCTAATCGAAAATCCAATACAAGGAGTTTCCCTTGGTGCTTGACTTTATAAAGTCAGAGTTGCCAGTGAAAGTAAATCAAAGGGTAAAAGTGGTGGATTTAGAGTGACTAATTACCTTGTTACAAGGGAAAAAGATGCTATCAAGGTGTATGTTATCAAGATTTATGACAAGTCAGAAGAAGGAAATATCAAAAAACACTTATTGGTAAAGCTACTGAAATCGTTAGGCTTTAAAAATTGATGGAATTGTAGATATAATACTGGTCAAATGTGAGACCTAAAACTTCGCCAAGAACTCGTTGAGAGAGGTGTTGCCAATGAAGATATTTTGTTGGGTTTTCTCCACTTCAACAGCCATTGGAGACTACTATGCAAGGTGTTACGGCTAAATAATCCCTCAAAATTGTAATATTCTCTCACCGATACAACGAGCGGACGCTCTATGCAATTTTAGGTCGTAGGAACGCTTCGCTAAACCTACGACCAGTCGGGTTTTGCAAGATTTGTTTTAAGTTTTTGTATCTAAATATTTTATAACTTTACTAAAAATCAGATTAATGGCTAAAGATTTATACCACGATGTTGTAAAAAAAGCACTTATCAATGAAGGTTGGACGGTTACACACGACCCTTATCCTTTGAAAATAGGTTCAGTAAGAATGTTTATTGATTTGGGGGCGGAGAGAATTATTGCCGCTGAGAAAGATAATGAAAAAATAGCCGTTGAAATAAAATCGTTTTCTGATGATTCGCTCATTTCTATGTTTCATGAAGCGGTTGGTCAATACGACAATTATCAAATTGCTTTGGAAGATGAAGAACCCAATAGAATTCTTTTTTTAGCCGTTCCCGAAAGTGTTTATGATAGCTTCTTTCAAGAGCCTTTTGTACAGAAAGTTATTGCTAAAAGAGATATAAAAATCATTGTGTATCAACCTGATAATGAAAATTCAGTAGTATGGAAAAGGTAAAAACATACCAGAAAATTTTGCTTTCGTTTTTAGAGGATTATTCTAAAATTACTTACGCAAATGCCCCAAATTTAGAACAACAAGTCTTGGTGGATACCAAAAGAAATCACTTCCAATTGGTGAGTGTTGGCTGGCAAAAGGGCAAATTTATTTATGATGTTGTTTTCCACTTCGACATTAAAAATGGACAAATTTGGATTCAACAAAATTGGACAGATTTAAAACTTCGCCAAGAACTTGTTGAGCGAGGAGTTGCCAATCAAGATATTTTTGTTGGGTTTTCACCGCTGCAACAACCAGTGGAAACTAATGTTCAGGGTGTTGTTGCCAAATGATTTCTCAAAATAAAAATATTATCTCACCGATACAACGAGCGGACGCTCTATGCAATTTTAGGTCGTAGGAACGCTTCGCTAAACCTACGACCAGTTTGGGGGTATTACTGCTAAATAATCTATTCTCTCACCGATACAACGAGCGGACGCTCTATGCAATTTTAGGTCGTAGGTTTAGCGAAGCGTTCCTACGACCAGTCTGGGATTTTGTATTCTGTACTATATTTCTCTAATTCTTTAAATATTGGATTTTCAGGGTCTAACTCAAATAAATCATTTTTATACTTTTGAAAATCAAATAAATTATTCATACTTCCATAATAAGGAGGTAGTCCAAATCTTAAAATATTTGTTAAGTGGGTTATTGAGACTGGGTTTTTAGACAATACTGATTCATAAAAATGTAATTCAAAGTAATCCGCTCCTTCCCAATGACCAGCACATACATTTAACAAAACAGAAACTATCTCAGCAATTTCTTCTTCCCCTTCTTTATCAAATCTGTGAATAAGGTAATTCAATATAAATAGACCCTTATCTTCGAAATTGTCTAAACAATAGCTGTAAAGGCTATCAATATCCATTTGATTTAAATCATCAATTATTTTTTTCATATTTTTTAGAGTCTGACTTTCGCTCTTCGAGGCGTTCCGCAGGACAGTCTCGAAGTTTAGATAAAAAAATTTTCCAATCCACTAAACCCTTACCCCTTCAACTCCACCTTCAAAAACCCAGCCGTATAACTCCCCTTCACCTTAGCCACTTGCTCTGGTGTTCCTTCGGCGATGATGTTTCCGCCTCTTTGTCCGCCTTCTGGACCGATGTCAATTACGTGGTCGGAGACTTTGATTACGTCTAAATTATGCTCAATAATCAAGACGGTATTGCCTTTATCTGCCAATCGGTTCAATACTTCCAAGAGTTTTTTAATGTCTTGAAAATGGAGTCCAGTCGTGGGTTCGTCCAAGATGTACATGGTTTTGCCCGTGTCTCTTTTCGAGAGTTCTTCGGCTAATTTCACCCGTTGGGCTTCTCCGCCCGATAGCGTGGTGGCTTGTTGCCCGATGGTGATATATCCCAAGCCTACTTCGTTGAGCATCTGGACTTTACGAGCAATTTTTGGCTGGTTTTCAAAGAATTCTACCGCTTGTTCCACCGTCATATCCAACACATCAGCGATTGATTTTCCCTTAAAACGAACTTCCTGCGTTTCACGATTAAAGCGTTTGCCTTTGCAGGTTTCGCAAGCCACGTGAACATCGGGCAGAAACTCCATTTCGATTTTTTTCATGCCCGCACCTTCACAATCTTCGCAACGTCCGCCCTTCACGTTGAAGCTAAAACGCCCCGCTTTATAACCCCTAATTTTAGATTCGGGCAACTCTGCATACAAACTGCGAATGTCCGTAAACATCCCCGTGTAAGTGGCAGGATTCGAGCGTGGCGTGCGTCCGATGGGCGATTGGTCAACCTCAATTACCTTATCCAAATGCTCCAAACCCTCCACCGATTTATGCGGCATCGGTTCTTTTTTAGCGTAAAAAAAGTGACGATTCAAAATTGGGTACATCGTGTCATGAATCAAAGAAGATTTCCCCGAACCACTCACGCCCGTGATGGAAATCATCTTTCCCAAAGGCAATTTTAGCGTAACATTTTTGAGATTATTACCCGTTGCTCCTTTGATAATCAACGAATTACCATTTCCTTTTCTTCGTTGTTTAGGAACTTCAATGCCAATTTTTCCACTCAAAAAATTAGCCGTTGTCGAATCATTTTTTAAAAATTCCTCTGGCGTTCCTTGTCCCACGATTGCCCCGCCATGTCGCCCCGCCCCTGGACCAATATCCACAATATAATCCGACTCCAACATCATGTCTTTGTCGTGTTCTACGATGAGGACGGAATTACCCAAATCTCGCAAATCTTTCAAGGCTTGAATCAGTTTCACGTTGTCTCGTTGGTGCAATCCGATGCTGGGTTCGTCCATGATATAAAGGACGTTGGTAAGTTGCGTACCAATTTGCGTTGCCAATCGAATCCGCTGGGCTTCTCCGCCCGAAAGCGTTCGTAATGAGCGGTTTAGCGTTAAATATTCCAAACCAATACCCGTCAAAAACCCAATTCTTTTACGGATTTCCTTTAAAATTTCTTTGGCAATTACGTTTTGGCGTTCGCTCATTCTGGGTTCTAAATCCGTAAACCATGCTGCCAATTCGGTAATGTCCATTTCGGCTAATTGGGCAATATTTTTATGGTCAATCAAAAAGTGAAGTGACTCTTTTTTCAACCGTAAACCCTTGCAATCGGGGCAAGTATTCACGACCATAAAGTCTTTTATCCAGTCCTGAATTTTCTCTGAACCCGTTTCTTGCTGACGTTTCAAAAAGGTTACGATTCCTTCGTAAGTCGTGTTCCAATCCGTTCCTTCGTATTTTTTGGAAGGCACCGCCACGGGAGCATCCGAACCGTGCAACATGATTTCGATGGCTTCGGCTGGGAACTTTTCGATGGGCGTTTTCAAGCTCACTTTGTAAGGCTTCAGCAATACTTCCAACTGCTTAAAAATCCACATATCACGGTATTCGCCGATGGGGGCAATTGCTCCTTTTTCAATGCTCAAAGTCTTATCGGGCAGGATAGAATCCTCGGTAATTTCCTCCACTTTGCCCAAACCCTGACAAGTCTGACACCATCCATAAGGCGAATTAAAAGAGAAATTATTGGGCGAAGGTTCGTCATAACTGATGCCAGAAACGGGGTCCATTAAGAATTTTGAGAAATTGCGAATCTCATTTTTTTCATCACGAGTCATCATAATTCCCTTGCCCTGATTCATCGCCGTTTGAACGGATTGCGATAAACGAAAACGGTCTTCGGTCTTGACGACAATTCTATCAATCACAATCTCGATGTCGTGAATTTTGAAACGGTCGAGTTGCATTTTGGGCTGAATATTCATCACCACGCCATCCACACGCACTTTTGTATATCCTAATTTTTCAATTTGAACGAATAATTCACGGTAATGACCTTTACGCCCTTTCACCACGGGAGCCAAAATAATCAACTTTTGGTTTTGATAATCTTGCAGGATCACGTCAATAATTTGGTCAACGGATTGCTTAATCATCTTCTCACCCGTGACGTAACTATACGCCTCAGCCGCCCGTGCGTAGAGTAAACGCAGGAAATCGTAAATCTCCGTAACCGTACCAACGGTCGAGCGTGGATTTTTGGAGGTGGTCTTTTGTTCAATCGAAATCACGGGCGAAAGTCCATTGACTTTATCAACATCGGGACGTTCCATATTACCCATAAAACTACGGGCATACGCAGAAAACGACTCCATGTAGCGGCGTTGTCCTTCGGCATAAAGCGTGTCAAAAGCTAAGGAAGATTTACCCGAACCCGAAATTCCCGTAAAAACCACCAATTTATTGCGGGGAATGGTGAGGTCAATATTTTTAAGATTATGTTCTCTTGCACCGAGAATTTCAATATTCTCGTGTCCTGTAATGTCTGAATTATTATTTGCCATGTATTTTTAACGAAAAAGAAGTCTATAAAGTTACCAAAAAAGCCCATGTTTTTGGCATGGGCTTTTTTGGTAAGTATGAGTAAATCAAATCTTAGGTTTTCTTCTGAATTATAATTCCTCCAAAGTAGGCTGGACTCGCAATAAATGGTTTCCCATCAATAAAACATTCAAATTTCCTAAAAGACTTGTCTTCTCTGATAACTTTATTATTTTCATCATGATAGATAACTAATAGTCCTCCTCCAAAATCACTATTACAAAAACTCACAAGTGTTCCGTTTGAGTCTCGAGTTTCCTTCTCTCTACAATCTTCACACACATATTCGGTATATCTTGGATTGAAAGGAACATCTTTTAAGCAATTAGAACAGGGTTGTGTTTGCTCCGTGATATTAGGATTTCCACGTAATTCGTCCTCTAACAATTCTTTTTGTTCAGTAAGTTTCACTAAAAAATGAATTAGAGAGGCTCTATAACTACTTGGCGAATCTCTACTTATTCCTAAAATTCTTTCCTTGGTATCAGTAATAAACTTCTCAATCAAATCTAACTTAAATTCCGTACGATTATCATGATTATTTAATTCCTGCCAGTCATTAAATAAAGTAACAAATGATGAATTTGTTGCTTCTTTTATTTTAGTTAAAGTTTCCATCTTAAATTTCCTCTAATACTGTAAAATATTTGTTATCTTCTTTATCAAAATCAATCGCTACGATTTCAAATTGACGATTGTAACGGAATAAAATCTCTTTTTCGTATGGGTATCTTGAAATGCTCTCAACAGATTTTCCAGTTCTACTGAAAATCTGCAAGACCGTTGTTCCATACTTATACGCTTCACTTGTCTTTAAACTTGTTGACAGAAAAGCGTTTTCTATGACTCTTTCTTTTCGCTCAAATTTAATGAAATATTCATCTATTTTGTATTTAGGCAAATTAACACCCCTAAATACAATTCCTTGATAATCAGGTAATTTACTCAAAAATTCATCCAAAAGCAATCCAAAATCAGAAATATCTTTGCCTTTACTGATGCGTAATCTCTCATTCAAATCAAGATAGCCGTCTTCTGAATATTTATAGATTATTGCTTTCTCATAAACAGTCAATTCCGTCAAAACATTCAAACGATTGCTATTTTCGATTGCTTGGATTTCTTGGGTAAGGTACTCTTTGGCGTATTCCTCAGTGGTCATATTTCAAATATACTACAATTCCTCTAAAATCCCCAACACCAAACTGGCTGAATTATAGGCGGCTATGGAAGCAAAAGTATTCATGTCCAAATGGGCTTTTGCATTGGCATTATCGCTAATACTTCTGATGATTAAACACGGAATTTTCAATTGATAACAAACCTGTGCAACGGCGGCACCTTCCATCTCTGCGGCATCGGCTTTTAATTGGGTTCTTAGTTGCTCCACTTTCTGGTTTGAATTCACAAAAACATCACCAGTTGCCACAATTCCCGTTATTACTTTAACATTTCTGCCTAAAACGGTTCGGTATTTTGTTCGTACAGAAACCTTTTCAGCCTTCATTAATAACACTGAATCAGCAGGGAAGTAGAGTGGATTTCTTGCTTTCTGGGTAGGATTAAAAGTCTGCCAAAGCACCATTCCCGTAGAATCTATTTTACCAAAATCGTGCTGGATAGAAAACTTTGCCATCACAATATCACCTGGTTGAATGTCTTGATTTACGCCCCCCGCAATACCCGTAAAAATCAATTGTTGCGGTTGCCAATTCATCAAAAGCATGGTTGTCGTCATGGCGGCATTTACCTTGCCCACGCCCGTGAGAGCCACCACTACGGAACGCCCACGCAACTCTCCCGTGAGGAAACGGATGCCTTTGAGATTGACCACTTGTTTATTTTGAAGGGAATCTTCCAAAAGTTTTACTTCATCACTAAATGCTCCTAAAATTGCCGTTATGGGCTTTTGGGCATGAATTTTGAAAGAAAATATTATAAAGATGAGCAAGGTTAAAATTTTCATATTTCAGAGTTTAAGATTTATTTTTTACAAAAATTACTGTTCACACAGCACATATAAATCACATAAATTTCGTCCTAAACCATCATAATCTAAACCATAGCCCAAGACAAATTTATTTTCGATTTCAAATCCAACGTATTGAATATCAATAGGTTGTTTCAAGGCTTCTGGTTTTTGAAAGAGTGTTACGATTGATAGTGAAGCTGGATTTTGAGCTAATAATTGTTGTTTTATTTCAACCATCGTGAGTCCTGTGTCCACGATGTCTTCCAAGATGATAATATCTCGTCCTTCGATGTTTTCAGTCAATCCCAATATCTGATGAACCTTGCCTGATGAGGTAGTGGCTTGGTAAGATGAAACCCTCAGAAAAGTAATTTCGCAAGAAACCGAAACCGACTTCATCAACTCGGCAGCAAACATAAACGAACCGTTCAGAATGGCTAAAAACAGCGGACATTTGCCTTCATAATCTTTATTAATTTCAGAAGCCAAATCACTGATACGTTGTTCGATGACTGATTTTTCAATAAATACCTCAAAATGTTTATCGTGGATTAAAATGGGGGGGATTTTCATAAATGCTTGATGAATTAAAATGCTAAGAACAATATTAACAAAAAACTCGCAAGAATTAGATTTTAGAGTAGAAATTAGGAATAAATCATCATAATTATTAATTTAACTAAAAATATAGTTAAATATGAAAAAGCTACTATTATTCTTGTTATTAATGACAGTTAAACTTACTGGAAAGGCTCAAATAAAAGAGCCTGATTGCATTTTGCCAATTGAAATTTTTCCAGAATTTAAAGGTGGAATGAAAGCTCTCCAACTTTTTTTAAAGAAAAATATAAAATATCCAAATGGAGCAGGCTGTGTTAGAGGAAAAGTTTACGTTGAATTTATAGTAGAAAAGAATGGTAAAATTACGCATCCTACTATTCTAAAATCTTTATCTGAAGAATGTGATGCTGAGGCTTTGAGAGTGGTAAAATTGATGCCAAAATGGATTCCTGGTAGACGTTTTAAGAGTTCCAGGTTTAAGTTTACGCTTCCTATAAAATTTGAGATTGCAGAGTAATAAATATCACATTTCGTGAGGATTAATAAATTCCAAACCGTCAATTTCATCAAAATCCTTAGAGTTTCGAGAAACTAAGGTCATATCATAGACCAATACCGTAGCAGCAATAATAGCATCTGGAAGTTTGATTTTACGTTTTTTACGAAGGTCAATCGTTTTATTAGCAACATCTTCCGTCAAGTTAATAATATTTGTAGAATCTGTAAATTCAATAATTTCAGGTGTAACCACCGAAAAGCCAAGTAATTCTATTTTATTGATAATTGAGATATTAGGCTCATCATCAATTACTTCCGCCACAAATAATTTAGCATTTAGGGGTAATCTATTTTCTAAAAAATCAATAATTATATTCGTATCAATTAGGTATTTCTTTCCCATTCGTTTCTTGTTTGTTCAAGTTCTTCATTCATTTTTTTAGCGGTTTCCGAAGAAATACTACCCCATAATCTATCCGAAAGTTTTTGTTTCTTGGGAAAATTATTAGATTTATTTATTACTTCAATTAAATTTAAAGCCGCCAATTCCTCTAAAAGTCCAATGGCGTGGCTGTTATTGGTTTGAATCGTGAGCGTTTGCATAATTTTACGATTTTAAAAATTTTAATAAAAAATCACTCTCCCAAACCAATGAAAGAGTGATTCTGTAACAAATATATTTATTCTTCTCTACAAAACAAACCCAACCCCCACAGTCGAATTAGAATCATCCACTAAAATAAATGCTCCGTTGGCGGGATTATCGGCATATTTATCAGCAAAAATTGGCTTCGCTGTTTTCAAAGTAATTTCACCAATTTCGTTGAGTTTCAATTGTGAAATTTCATCCGTAATGGTCTCCTGATTTACTACGTCAATTTTATTATTCAGAGAAACAATCTTCGCTTTTGAATCATTAATGCCGTGTTGGATGATATAATTTTTACCCGCCACCAACGCCTGAGAATCCATCCAGCAAATTCTGGCGGTGATTTCCTTCAACTGTTCAGGCTGATTGTGAGCTTTTACCAACATATTTCCACGAGATACATCCACGTCAGTTTCCAAAGTAATCACCACTGATTCTTTCGCTCCTGCGGTTTGTAATTGCGTACCAAACTTTTCAATGGTGGCAATTTTTGAGGTTTGTCCCGTTGGCAAAACCGTGATTTCTTCACCCACTGAAAACGAGCCACTGGAAATTTTTCCAGCATATCCTCTATAATCGTGAAACTCCTCAGTTTTGGGTCTTACCACAAACTGAACTGGAAAACGAGCAGGTTTTTTGATTTCGTCAAAAGAAGTAGATTCCAGTTCTGCCAAAAGTGGTTTGCCCGAATACCAAGGCATTTCAGTTGCCTGAACTGAGATATTTTGCCCAAACAACGAAGACATCGGAATAAACGTAACCTCTTGACCTTCAAAGGAAACCTTGTCGGCAATGGCTTGAATATTTGCCTTAATTTCGTTGAATTTTTCTTCCGAATATCCCACCAAATCCATCTTGTTTACGCACACGATTACCTTCGGAATACGCAACATCGAAGCGATGAAAAAATGACGAAAAGTTTGTTCCAATACGCCATTCCGAGCATCAATCAGAATCATCGAAACTTTGGTGTTCGAGGCTCCCGTAACCATATTACGAGTATATTCAAAGTGTCCAGGCGTATCGGCAATGATATATTTACGCTCAGGGGTCGAGAAATAAATATTCGCTACGTCAATCGTGATGCCTTGTTCACGCTCGGCGATTAGACCATCCGTCAGTAACGATAAGTCCAAAAAGTTCAGTCCTTTACGTTTTGAGGCAGATTCGAGAGCCTCAATTTTGTCTTTGGTAATTGACTTTGTTTCGTATAAAAGTCGCCCAATCAAGGTACTTTTACCATCATCGACCGAACCAGCAGTTGCAATTCTTAATATATCCATTTTCGATTTTCGATTTTCGATTTTCGATTTTCGATTTCAAATATCTAAAGTTGTAACGATTGTTGTAAATTTTAATATTAACAAAAATCATTGAGACAAACCGAACATCTAAAATCAAACATCGAACATCAAAAATATCCTTGTTGTTTACGTTTTTCCATGGCGGCTTCTGAGCGTTTGTCGTCAATTCTGGCACCACGTTCTGAGATTTCTGCCGATAGGATTTCTCCAATAATATCATCTAATTCGATGGCTTCCGAAAGTACCGCCGCCGTGCAGGTCATATCACCCACGGTACGGAAACGCACGGTTGCCTCAAAAGGAATTTCGTCAGCATCTTTATTCAAATGTTCCGAATCTGCCCACAACATTCCGTCACGCTCAATCACTTGGCGTTGATGCGAATAGTAGATGGATGGAATCGCCATTTTTTCTTCTTTGATATAATTCCAAACGTCCAGTTCAGTCCAGTTTGAAATTGGGAAAACTCTTACGTTTTCACCAATCGCAATTCTACCGTTCAACATATCGAACAGTTCAGGGCGTTGGCGTTTAGCATCCCATTGCCCAAAATCATCCCGAACCGAGAAAATACGTTCTTTGGCACGAGCTTTTTCTTCGTCCCGTCTTGCTCCACCGATACAGGCATCGAACTTAAATTCTTCGATAACATCCAATAAAGTAACGGTTTGCAAAGCATTTCGAGAGGCATATTTACCCGTTTCTTCCTTCGCTTTGCCTTGATTGATGGAGTCCTGCACATAGCGAACAATCAACTCTGCACCCGTTTCTTTGGCAAGCCAATCACGAAATGCAATGGTCTCTGGAAAGTTGTGTCCAGTATCAACATGAACCAATGGAAAAGGGATTTTTCCTGGATAAAAAGCTTTTTGAGCTAAACGGACAAGTGTAATTGAGTCTTTCCCGCCCGAAAAAAGTAGGGCTGGTTTCTCAAATTGAGCTGCCACCTCACGCATGATATAAATGGCTTCGTCTTCAAGTTCACGTGGAAAATAACCGTGTTTTGGGGTATCTAAATTCATTTGTTTCGATGTTCGATGCTTGTTTTTCGATATTCGAACAAGCTATCCAAATTTGTGAGCCAATAATCGTTGATAAAATTAGCCAAACGTCTGTAATTTATTTTTACTAAAATTGTGATTTCGATTAACCCCATTTTCTACTTATGAGACCTTTAAACTTTGTGGAAGTAAACTGAACATCAAATATCGAAAATCGAGCATCGAAATTTAACTATGCAATCCACATTCCTTCTGTGATTCCTCCCACCACCATCTTCCTGCCCGTGGATGTTCGCCCTCGGCGATGGCACGTGTGCAAGGCTGGCAACCGATGGAAACAAATCCTTTGCGGTGAAGAGGACTGTCTGGCACACGATTAACTTTTAGATAATCAAGCACCTCTTCGTAAGTCCAATGGATTAATGGATTTACCTTAATTACTTTATTTCCCTCGTCCCATTCCGCTATTTTCATATCAGCACGATTTTCAGACTGTTCTGAACGCAAACCCGTAATCCAGATTTCCGCACCTGACAAGGCTCTTTTCAAAGGTTCAATTTTACGAATAAAGCAACATTCTTTACGATTTTCAACAGAATAATAAAAACTATTGAATCCTTTTTCCTTCACCAATTGTTCTACTTTTTGAGTGTTAGGGAAATAAGTATAAAAGGTTTGATTATACTTATTTTTCGTAGAATCCATCAACTCATAAGTATCTTGAAAAAGGCGACCCGTATCAAGCGTAAAGATACCAATATTAAGATTATTACGAAAGATTGCGTCTGTAATCACTTGGTCTTCTTGACCAAAAGAAGATGAGAAAACTACTTTACCATAATTTTCTGAAAGATATTTTAATCTTTCTTCAAGCGAAAGATTTTCTAAGTTATTGATTAATGATTCCATTCGTTTTAGGGTACACGGTAAACGGTTAAAGGTGAACAGTTTTGACGATAAGTTTTACCGTGTACCGTTCACTTTTTTACCGTGTACCGATATTTATCGCAAAGATATATAAAGTCTATTGAATTAGTATTCTAATCAAAAAATATTTTCTTCCAAATAGAATTTTTGTATTATTTTTTCTGTTATCTTTAAATAAATCCTTATGCTATCTTTTAGCACATCTTAATCGTAAAACGTTATGAATCAGGAAATTGCAGCCTACCTAATCAAAACTAATAGCCACAGCCGTGCTTCTGACATGAGGTTCAAGGATTTGAAAACTCTTGTCCGTCAAGGTGAAGGAGCGAACCTTGAATTCAAGCTAAAAGCCAATCATCCCGAAAAAATTATTCGTGAAATCGTAGCCTTTGCTAATACCAAAGGAGGAACTTTGTTGGTGGGTGTGGGCGATGATAAATCCATTCCAGGACTCAAATTTATTGACGAAGAAGAGTATATGTTGGTGCGAGCCATTGAGCGAAATTGTTTTCCACCTGTCAAATATGATATGGAACGAGTAGCGATTACAGACGAACGTGATGTGCTGGTTTTCACAATTCCCAAAAGTCTTCAAAAACCACATTACGTTCAGCTTGATAACGAAGAAAACGGCAAGGCTTATGTTCGTGTTCAAGATCGTTCTGTGCAAGCGAGTAAAGAAATGAAACAGATTCTTAGGCGTGAAAACGAAGAAGGAATCCAGTTCAGATTTGGGGATAAAGAAAAGGTTTTGATGCAATATTTATCTGATAATCAAAAGATTACGCTGGAAAAATTTGTTGAAATTGCGAAGATTCCAGTATGGCTTGCTTCTCGAACTTTGGTGCTTTTAGTGCTGAGTAATGTTTTGAAAATTCAGCCCGATGAATTGGTTGATTATTTTATGGTGAAATAATTGTAAAACTCTCAACCTACAATTACCACAAATCAAACTTATTATGAACCTATTTATTTACATACAAATCACCAATGAACCTCAAGAAGTAAAATTCCAGAATCCTATCGCTGCTTTCCTCGAACAACCAAACCACAATCTCTATTTATATGATTTAGATAACCACTCAGATTCTTTCATTATTGGTAATGCTAATAAATTAATAGCTGATTCGGAAAAAGCAATCGTTTATATAGAAACTACGCCCGAGGGAAATTTTAGAAACCTTGTGCCTCTGCTCACAAATTTTTTAGATAATCCAGACCACATCCAATTCATTGTTCAAGGAAATAGTCCCCGCTTAGAAAAAATGCTAAGTATTTTAACCTACATAAAAATTCCAGAAAACACTCCCACAAATCACTCAATCGAAACAATAATTAAGCAGTTTTTCTAAAAAAAATCTATTCTTAGAAAATTCATACCCTTTCTTAGAAAAATCAATTTCTTGAAATAATACATCAAAAGGGATTTAAAATCGTCAAAAATATTGAGATAGTACAATACAAAGTTTTTCTTGAATATTTTTTTACTAAAACTTGATATAACACGTATTAGAATTAAAAGTTTTTTGTGTTAGTTTTGTCGGACTGTGAAAGGAGGATTTTTCAATAGATTCTTTTGTGAACAGGTCAGTTTTCATTATTTTTATTTTAAAATTCACCTAAAACTGTGTTTTAACTTAAACCCAAAATTACCAAACTAATGAGTACACAAGCAAAAACCCCAGCTGCTAAACCAGCAGCACCAGCTCAAAAAAAATCAGGCGGCATTCCAGCAGGCGTGGTTATGATTATCCTTTTTATTCTTGCACAGTTATTTTTCCGTCTTGTAATGGGAGATGGCTCTCGTTTTGAAGGAGGAACCAATGAAGGACATCCTCACTCAGGAGATTATCTTGCTATCGCTTTCAAAGGAGGAGCAATTGTGCCAGTTTTGATGACGTGCTTTTTGATA
Source organism: Arcicella sp. (assembly GCA_034519515.1). Classification (GTDB taxonomy): domain Bacteria; phylum Bacteroidota; class Bacteroidia; order Cytophagales; family Spirosomataceae; genus Arcicella. The sequence continues at coordinate 98,073 of JAXHOK010000053.1, read as the reverse complement.
TCCTTGGTTTTCTCAATTGAGCGTCTTATCACTATCGGTAAAGCAAAAGGCACAGGTGATGTAAATGCTTTCGTTCGCAAAATCCAATCTTTGTTAGACAAAGACGACACAGATGGAGCCTTGAAAGAGTGTGAAAAACAAAAAGGTTCAGTAGGAAACGTTACGTTGGCGGCTGTAAAAAAGTACAAGCAATTGACAACTGATGGTTCTTTGGACAAAGAACAAAAATTAGCGGCTCTTAGCAAAGAAGTTGAAGAAGCTACCTCATTGGAGTTGCCGATGTTGGAGAAAAACTTGACTATCATCGCTACGTTGGCTTCAGTTTCTACGCTTATCGGTCTGTTAGGAACGGTAATTGGTATGATTAAAGCGTTCTCGGCACTTGGTAACTCAGGTGGTTCGACAGATTCAACTGCTTTGGCAAACGGTATCTCGGAAGCCCTTGTAAATACGGCATTAGGTATCGGTACATCAGCGGTTTGTATCATTGCTTACAACTTCTTTACGTCTAAAATTGACGAATTGACTTACAGTGTTGATGAAATCGGTTTGAGTATCAACCAAAACTACGCAACTCACCATAATTAATCAATTTGAAAATTGATTAATCGGTACGCCGAAGCGTTTGAAAATTTGAAAATGTTTTCGAGTTTCCAAATTAAAGAAAAGAAGAATTAGATTATATGTATTTTCTGATTTCCAAATTTTCAAATTACTTAATTTTCAAATTAATAACATTATGCCAAAAGTTAAAGCAAAACGACAAAGTGTTTCTCTCGACATGACAGCGATGTGCGATGTGGCGTTTTTGCTCCTGACTTTCTTTATGCTAACTGCAAAGTTTAAGCCCGAAGAAGCAGTAACAATCACTCCACCCTCATCAGTTTCGGAGAAACCATTGGTAAACAAAGACGGTATTCTGACTGTTTCTGTTGGTCCAGACGGAGGTATATATTTAGGTACTGACGATGCAATTGCAAAGCAAGCCATGTTGGAAAGAATGGCAAACCGTCTGGGAGTAACCATCACACCTGCTATGCAGAAGAACTATAATGGTTCAGAGTTAGTAGGTTACCCAGCAGGTGCAATGCGTCAGATATTGAATATGACTCCATCAGAAGCGAAAGCCGCAAAATTACTACCAGGTATTCCTTGCGACTCCGCCAATAATGAACTTTTCCTTTGGGTTAGTTACGCAAAAATTGCGAATCCAGCCCTCAAAGTGGCAATCAAAGGTGATGCCGAATCGAATTACAAAGTATTTAACCAAATTGTGGGTACTTTGCAAGAGCAAAACATCAACACTTTTCAGTTGGTAACATCACCAGAAGGTAAGCCTCAATAATTTTATTTTAGTTGTACTCAGTAGTTTTAACCCTGCCTCTCTCTCGAAAGGCAGGGTCTTATAGCCCCAAGCACAACTATTAACCAACAAAACCCCAGTAAAGAAATGGCAGAAATAAGTCAAGACGGTGGGGGCAAAAAAGGTGGTAAGAAACGCAGTAAGAAAGCGTCAACCAAAATCGACATGACTCCCATGGTGGATTTGGGTTTTCTTCTGATAACCTTTTTTATGCTAACCACGACGTTAGCTAAGCCCGTAGTAATGCAGTTGAATATGCCTGACAAAACGGAAACCGAAGAAAAATCGCCAGTAAAAATGTCTGAAACACTGACAGTTATTCCTGATGCTGAGAAAGTATATTACTATCAAGGTCTTCCGACAGATGCTACTACTCAATTGTTAACAACAAATTATTCAAACAAAGGTATTCGTACTGTCTTGTTTGATATGAAACAGAGAATCGGTACAAACTTTACTATCGTAATTAAGGCAGCTAAAACGGCTAAGTACAAAAATATGGTGGATTTGCTTGATGAATGTGTTATTACAGGAAACAAACGTTACGCCATTTTGGAAATTGATACACAAACCGAAGAATTGATTAAGAAGCAAGGAAAATAGTTTTGAGCAGTGAGGTATGCGATTTGAAGTTTTCTCTTAATTCAAATCGAATCATCAAAACTAAAATATTAAAACTAAAAAAATAGTTAAAAATATTTTGATAACTAAAAAAATAGTTTTAATTTTAAGAAAAGATTAAGATAAAATTTAGTCTAAAAGTATGTTAAGCATTGTAATGATTAAATAGTATTAGAAATGAATAAGTTTGTTTAAATTTACTCATTGCTCGTTACTCATTACTTAACTACTCTCACAGTAATTAACATTAGAAAATTATGTCAAACGTAATAAGCCCAAATGCAACCTTGGATGACATTATTTTTAAGAATAAGAACAAAGAATATGGTGCTTATGTCTTAAGAAAAACGTATCCACAGGTAGTAACAAGGTCTCTGTTGGTAGGCATAGCTACTGTTTCCACCCTTTTTGCCTTGTCTTTTGCTTATAACAAAATAGCAGAAACCATTGCAAAAGATAAAACAGAAGTAACGGCTGAGGTAATGAAAATTGACCAGCCACCACCAGAGAATAAAGTACCACCACCACCACCACCGCCACCACCACCGCCACCACCGAAAGAATTACCAAAGGTGACGACAACTAAATTCTTACCTCCCGAAATCAAAAAAGATGAGGAAGTACAGAAGCCTGAGCCACCACCAGAGGAGGTAAAAGGTAACACAGCAGCGGAAACAGTGAAAGGTGAAACCGAAACGGAAGCACCACCAGTAGATCCAGATGCAAAAAAGGTAGAAGAAGCACCCGTTGAGCCACCAAAGCCAAAAGAAGAAGAAATTTTTACGGCGGTTGAGCAACAGGCTGAATTCCCAGGTGGTATGGGAGCTTTTGGTAAATTCTTACAGAAAAATTTGAAATACCCTGCGGCAGCACAACGTGCTAACGTACAAGGTAAAGTATATATCCAATTCGTAGTAAATACTGACGGTACTATTCAAAACGTTGATGTTTTGAAATCTGTGGGATTTGGTTGTGATGAGGAAGCTGTAAGAGTAATTAAGACTGTACCAAGATGGACACCAGGCAAGCAGTCTGGACGTGCGGTACGTTCGAGATTTACTATTCCAATCAACTTCCAGTTGTCGGAGTAGTATAAAATACAATTTTTAATGAAAACCTGTCAGATTTCTGGCAGGTTTCATTTTTCTAAAATAGTTATAAAATAATGCCCAATAAAATATCAGCAATAGTATCTGCCTTGATGGCGTTATCTTATTCCTTCATGGGAATATTATTGTTCATTTATCCTGACTCGGCTTTTACTGAGAGATTCCTTCCTGATTATAAATGGGCTTATTATTTAGGAACATTATTGATAATTTACGGAATTTACAGAGCGTGGCGAATGTATCAGAAATTTAAAGATGAGGATGAAGACGATGATTACGAATACTATGATGGAACGAAGGGGTAATCAGTGGCATAATTCTTTAAGGTTTAGGAACTGAAAACAATAGACGTTAAGCCTTTCCCCCACGACCCACGCCCGTTTACGCTATTACAAAAAAAACATTTAAAAATTCATCCACTTATTATTTTCCCGTTCCTTATTGAAACATACAACAAAATAGAACCATGAAATTTATAAAAAAAATATTGCCCTTATTACTCGTTACGGGTATTTTGGCATCTTGCAGCGGTGGAAAAGATAAGAATGGTAATGATTTGGACACGCCCGCAAAGGGTGAAATCACGGTTGCCGTTGATGAATCTTTTCAGCAAATTATTGAGGCTGAAAAGGGTTCTTTCGAGAAGACATTTCCATATACAAAGATAAATTTGGTTTACAAACCCGAAGGCGAAGCCGTAGCAATGCTTTTGAACGACAAAGCACGTTTGGCAGTGGTTGCCCGAGAATTGGACGAAAAAGAAAAGGCGATTTTCAGGCAAGATGATATTCGCTATAAAAGCTATAAGTTTGCGGGAGACGGTATTGCCTTGATTACTAACAAAGCTAATCGTGATACATTGATTACGACTGCTCAGTTGGAAGGAATTATGAGAGGAACAAAAAAGACTTGGTCGGGCAGAGAGATTGTCTTGGTTTTTGATGGGACGAGTTCGAGTAATTTGAGTTTTTTATTAGATACTTTTAAAATTGATAGAAAGCAAAAAGTATCGTTTTTTGCTGCTAAGTCAAACAAAGATGTTATTGAATACGTAAAAACGCACAATAACGCTATGGGTGTAATTGGGGTAAATTGGATTAGTGATGGTGATGACCCTGCTTCGTTGTCTTTTATCAGAAGCATAAATGTTTTATCAGTTGCTAACAAGCCAAATCCAACCATCGATGATTATTATCAGCCTTTTGGATATAATTTGGCATTGAAAAAATATCCTCTGACTCGTCATATCAAATTGATTCTGAAAGAAGCCCACATGGGTTTGGGAACGGGTTTCATTAATTATATGACTTTGGAACAAGGGCAATTGATTGTATTGAAAAATGGATTAATTCCTTTGACCCAGCCTTTGCAGATTAGACCTGTGAAGATGAAATAGCTTTGAGGTGTGAGTACTTAGCTTTGAGCAGTGAGGTATGAGTTTTCGCTCCGTAGTTAGTATTGAACAGGGCAAGTTACAGTTTCCACTCAAAGCTCACTGCTTACACCCCAATGCTACTTGTTAATTATTTGTTAAAACTAATGGGGGTTTGTTACTATTAAATGGTCTATCCGTTATATAGTCAGATTTTAGATAATTGATAATAATTCTATAAATAGTACATTTCTAAGAAATATCAATAAATCTGAATCATAGCTTTAAAAACAGGGAATATTTGGGTTTTTATTAAAAAAAATTATATTAATTTTGTATTTCGGTAAAATTCAAAATATCTTAAAATATTATATACCAAGTGTATAAGGAACTGAAAAACAATAAGTAGACGTTTTTTAAATGCCCTTTTTTGCACCACTCTACGTTGATAAAATCCTCATTTAGCGATGCTAAACTGCGGTTTTATCGCCTTGATTGGCACAAAAAATAACATTTAAAAATTCATCCACTCATTATTTTCCCGTTCCTAACTCATAACAAACAAGAATATTTACAACTAAAATTAACTAAAAAACAAGATGATGAACGTAAAAATCAAATCTCTAATGGTGGCTGCGGGTTTGTTGTTTACTGGTGCGGTAAGCGGACAAACGGTTCAGCAAGGTTTGGCTCAGTTGGATGGAGACCAACCAATAAAGGCAAGAGCAACCATGACAGCGGTAGTAGCGGCAACGCCCACGGCTGAAAATTTATACTATTTGGGATATGCCCAAGTACGAACAGGCGAATTGGAAGCTGCCAAAGCAACTTTTGAAAAAGGATTGGCTGCTGAGCCAAAACAACCTTTGAATTCGGTAGGTTTGGCTACTTTGATGTTAGCAAACAAAAATGCGGCAGGTGCAAAAGCTGCATTTGACAAAATTTTGTTGGATACTAAAATGAAAAATGCCAACGTAATATCTCGCATTGCAGAGGCTTACACTTTATTTGAAGACACAAATGACCCTGGCGAAGCGGTAAGATTAGTTGATTTAATTACGGAGAAAACGAAAAAACCTTTGACGGTTGATAACTATATTGTGAAAGGAGATGCTTTCTTGATTAAAAACGATGGTGGTCCAGCGGCTACGGCTTACGAGCAATCTATTTTGATTAATAAAACTGCCAAGGCTTACATAAGATTAGGTGTGGTTTATTTGAGAGGTAAAAACTATCAAGAAACAGTAAATTATTACCAAAAGGCGTATGAAACGGATTCAAGTTTTGCTCCGTATTATAAGCGTATGGGTGAATATTACATCATCTTTGGGCGTTATAAGCAAGCCTCAAAATTGTTTAGAACGTATGTGGACAGAGCAGAAGCAACGCCTACAACTTTATTGAGTACGGCTAAATTGTTGTTTTTAGCTAAGGATTATGAAGGTTCAATGGATTTTACGAAAAGAGCCGCAGTGGGTGGAGCAAAAGACAACGACGTGTACAGAATGACTGGTTACTCTGCCGTTGAATTGGGTAATCCTCAATTGGGGCTTGAAAATTTAGAACAAATGGTAAAGTCAGGTGTGAAACCTTATTATCTGGATAATGTATATTTTGGTAGAGCCTATCAAGGTTTGAAGAAAGATTCATTAGCAGTGGGTTATTACGAAAAGGCAGCTCCCGAAGATACTTTGAATAATCATTACGCTACGATTTATACTATTTTGTATGGTCAGAAAAAGTATGCTGCTGCAGTTGCTGCTGCTACGAAATCAATGGATTGGAAGACTAAAAAGAAACAGTCTCTCACAAGTACTGATTGGTATAATCCAGCAATGGCACAGTATTTTATAACAGCTTATACGCCACGTGAAGATACACTTGGAAGATATAACCAAGGGATGAAAGCGGATTCTATGTATGCAAAAGCGATTGCTATCAATGATAAATTTGCTCCATTTTATTTGTACCGTGCCAGAACAAATAGTTACATTGACTTTACTCAAATAAAATGGTTGGCGGTGCCACATTATGAAAAGTTTTTGACAGTGGTTGATATGGCAAAAGCTAATAAAGAGCAGTTGTATGAATCTTATAAGTATTTGGCTGGTTATAACCTAACAATCACCAAGGATATGGTGAAAGCCCAAGAGTACGTGGATAAAGCGGTTGCTATTAAGCCAGAAGACCCAGACGGGTTGAAAGTAATGTTGAATCCTGCGGCAGCAGTTCCAGCAACACCTGTCCCAACCCCAAAAGCTCCCAAAAAGTAATTTTTAGAAATTTATAATACAAAGCCCTGCCTTATGGTGGGGCTTTTTTTTGATTAGTGATTGGTGATTGGTAATTGATGATTAGTTTTGTAGTGAATTATTTCATTCAACCATTCAAAATTATATATGTACGCACTCATCACAGGAGCAAGTAAGGGCATCGGAAAACAAATAGCCGTTGAATTGGCTAGGAAAAAATTTGATTTATTGTTGATTTCACGGTCGGCTTCGCAATTAGAAGATGTATCGAAGGAAATCAAGAGTAAATATGAAGTAAAAGTTGATTTCTTAGCGGAAGATTTATCTGTTCCAAATGCTGCACAGAACGTACATCGTTGGGTTGAACGGCAAGGCTATGAGGTGGCTATCTTAGTTAATAATGCTGGGTATGGCTCGGCGGGGGAATTTTACAGTTATACTTTGGAGCAGAACCGTGATATGATGAACCTCAATATGATTACGCTTTCGGAAATGTGTCAGGTATTTTTGCCGATGTTGAAACGTAATTCTCAGGCTTACATCATGAATATTGCCAGCTCAACGGCTTATCAGGCAATTCCAAGAATGGCGATTTATGCGGCTACGAAGGTGTTTGTTTTGAATTTTTCAAGAGCCTTGAAATATGAATTGAAAGATTCGCCCGTGTCGGTTACTTGTATATGCCCAGGAGCGACTGATACCAATTTTAACGACCGTGCTTCCATTCCCGACAAAGCCCGAAAGGCAGCAGAAAAAGTTACAATGACTCCCGAAGAAGTGGCGAAAATATCGGTTGAGGCAATGTTTGCTGGTAAGACGGAGGTGATTCCTGGAGTTGTGAATAAGTTAGGGGCATTTTTTGCTTGGATTGCTCCAAAGGCTTTGATTGAGAAAGTTACGGCGGGGATTTATGAGTAAATGGTTGAGTAACTCTGTTTGAATAATTCTGTCTGAGCGACCTTGTCTAAGTAACCCTGTCTAAGCGACCCTGTCTAAGCGACCCTGTCTGAATTTGGATTCGTAGGATTTATGGATTCATAGGATTTTGACGAATCTAATCTAATAAATCCATTAATCTGATACGGTACGACGTTTCACAATCCAAATTCAGATAGAATCACTTTGAATAAAAATCAGCTAAAATAAACCAAAATAGTAAAAATTTTTTCGTATTATTGTACAGAGAATATACAGGTACAATTCTCTGATTTTAAACAAATTACAACCATCATCAACATAAAAATATGAATAACTATTTACCTAAAATAAATCACAGAAAGCGGTTCGCCGCTTTTTTGTTTTTTAGCCTAATTATTTTCCAAAATAGCTTCGGACAAGTTGCCGATAGTTATTATTTACCTCAAAATGTCAGCTATGACCCCAAGATTCCAACGCCTCAGCAATATTTTGGTTACCAGGTCGGTGATTGGCACATTCAGCATGATGCTTTGGTTGGCTATTTCAAGAAGATTGCTGAACTCTCGAACCGTGTGCAATTGACTGAATATGGGCGTACTTACGAGAATCGCCCTTTATTGTTAATGACGATTTCTTCGCCTAAAAATTTAGGAAATATCGATAAAATCAAGGCGGAGCATCATCGTTTGGTTGAACCCGATAAATCTGCGGGTTTAGATACCAAAAATATGCCCATCGTGGTTTGGATGGGTTATTCCGTTCATGGCAACGAAGCCAGCGGAACGAATGCTTCGGTTTTGGCGGCTTATTATTTGGCAGCGGCTCAGGGTGCGGAAGTGGATTCTTTACTGAATGAAGCCTTAATTCTGATTGATCCTAGAATAAATCCCGATGGTGGCGAACGTTTTTCGAGTTGGGTAAATGCCAATAAAAGTAATACCTTGGTGGCTGACCCCAATAGCCGAGAACTCAACGAAATGTGGCCTGGTGGAAGATATAATCACTACTGGTTCGATTTGAACCGTGATTGGCTTTATACACAACACCCCGAGAGCCGAGGCAGAATCAAGAAATTTCACGAATGGAAGCCCAATATTTTGACCGACCACCATGAAATGGGTTCTAATTCTTCTTTCTTTTTCCAACCTGGGATTCCCTCACGGACACACCCGCTTACGCCAAAGAAAAATATTAATTTAACGGATAAAATTGGTTCTTTTCATGCCGCCGCTTTGGATAAGATTGGTTCGTTGTATTTTACTCGGGAGGGTTATGATGATTTTTATTATGGCAAAGGTTCAACTTTTCCGGATGTGCAGGGTGCAATCGGGATTTTGTTTGAACAGGCCAGTTCAAGGGGGCATTTGCAGGAAACTCAGAACGGTAATCTGAGTTTTGCTTTTACGGTCAGGAATCAGTTTACGACTACGCTTTCGACTTTGCGAGCGGCTCGAAATATGCGTCAAGAATTGTTGGATTATCAGCGTAGTTTTTACCAAGAAAAATTAACTGGGACAACACAAGCCTACATTTTTGGTGGCGGAAACGATCCCGTGAAAGTTTGGGAAATGACCAATATTTTACGTCAGCATGAAGTGGACGTTTATGAAATGGCGAAGGATGAAACCGTTGATGGCAAAACTTTCAAAAAAGGAAGTTCATATATTGTTCCCTTAAATCAACCACAGTATCGTTTGGTGCAAGGCATTTTTGAAAAACGGACAACTTTTGAAGATTCTCTGTTTTACGACATCTCGGCTTGGTCGATGCCACATTGTTTCAACGTGCCATATTCGGAGGTAAAAACGACTTTGGGTTTGGGAACAAAATTGACAAAAAATGATTTTCCGAAGGGAAAAGTAATTGGCAAAAGTGCTTATGGTTACGTCTTTGAATGGAATAGTTATTTTGCTCCACGGACGGCTTATGAATTACAAAAGAGAGGTTATAAGCTAAAAGTGGCAACTCAAGGCTTTACGGTAAGTCTGGAAAATGGTACGAAAGTTTTTGATAATGGTTCAGTAGAAATCATGTTTGGCTCGAATCAACAGGCTGATTTTGAGAAACTTAACACACTTTTGCAGACTTTGGCAGAACGTGACGGTATTGATTTTTATGGCGTAAAAACGGGCTTGACTTCCACGGGGATTGACATGGGCAGTAGTTATTTTGCTTCTATGCGTCAGCCAAAAGTATTGATGCTCACGGGCGAAAATGTAAACCCGAACGATGCGGGTGAGATTTGGCATCTATTGGACACTCGGGTAAACGTGCCTTTGTCGATGATGGATATTGCTCAGACCAACCGCATGAATTTGGATAAATACAACACGCTTATTCTTTCGAGTGGAAATTATACTGCGTTGGAAGAAGAAAAAATAAAATCGTGGGTCAGAAATGGAGGCGTTTTAATTGCCCTCACCGATGCTATTGGTTGGGTGGCTTCAAAAGGGCTTTCACCCGTCAAGATTAAGGCGATTCCCGCCGATACGCTTTCGCCAAAACCTTATTCGTCGGCAGAGAAAAACCGTGGTTCTCAGCAAATTAGTGGGGCGATTTTTCAAGTAAAAATTGATCCTACGCATCCCTTATGTTATGGTTATAAAGACCCAACTCTGAGCGTTTTCAGAGATAACACAATTTTCTTAGAAAAACTAAAAGACCCCTATAATGCACCGCTGATTTACACCAGTGAGCCTTTAGTGAGCGGTTATATTACAGAGAAAAATAAAAAATTACTACGAAATACGCCTTCAATTGTTGCTACTACTTACGGTTCGGGCAAGGTGATTGTGATGTCGGATAACCCTAATTTCAGAGCCTTTTGGTATGGAACTAATAAGTTGTTTTTGAACGCAATTTTCTTCGGTTCAACCATTCTTTCGGGCGTACGAGGCGGGGATGATTGAGGAGATTTATGAATTGCCAAAAACCGTGAAAAGTGTATTGTTAGAAGTAGAAGCTGTTTCTAATCGTAGTTTAAGGGAGCATCTAAAAAATAATCTACCTTGTAAAAGTCCTTCTCCACGGGAGAAGGATTTAGGATGAGGCTTTTAATGGGTATGCTATTTTTTAGATGCTCCCTAAATACGTTCATTAATATTTTACAAAAGCCAGAAAATTTGATAATTTTCTGGCTTTTATGTTAGATTTTCAATAAATGCAGCCACAACAAATCCTTAAACAATACTGGAATTATGACCATTTTCGTCCTTTACAGGCTGAGATTATTCAGTCGATCTTGGAAGGACGGGATACGCTTGCCCTTATGCCCACGGGTGGAGGAAAATCACTATGTTTTCAAGTACCAGCTTTGATGTCGGAGGGGATTTGTGTGGTGGTTTCTCCTTTGATTGCTCTGATGCAAGACCAAGTGGAGCAGCTCAAACGGCGGGGGATTGCGGCGGTTGGGGTATTTTCGGGAATGCACAAAAATCAGATTGATATTGCCTTGGATAATTGTATTTATGGGGACACGAAATTCCTTTACGTTTCGCCCGAAAGGTTGCAGACAAAACTGTTTATCGAAAGGGCTAAACAAATGAAAATCAATCTATTAGCCATTGATGAAGCTCACTGTATTTCGCAGTGGGGCTATGATTTCAGACCTCCATACATGAAGATTGCGGAGTTTCGGGCGATGCTTCCAAAAGTGCCAATCATTGCCCTCACAGCCACGGCTACGGAGGAAGTTCGGGCGGATATTTTAGGGCGTTTGGAGATGGTGAATCCGCAGGTTTTTCAGCAAAGTTTTGCCAGAGCAAATTTGTCATATTCTGCCTTTAAGGAGGATGATAAAGAACGGCGTTTGATGAAAATTTTGCAAAATGTGCAGGGGTCGGGGGTTGTGTATGTGCGTAATCGCCGACGTACACAGGAGGTTTCGGATATGTTGAATAAATATAATGTTCAATCGACCTTTTATCATGCGGGTTTGAACACTCAGGAACGGGCGAAGCGGCAGGATGATTGGATAAAAAATCGGGTGCGGGTGATTGTAGCGACCAATGCCTTTGGAATGGGAATTGATAAACCCGATGTCAGAACGGTGGTGCATTTGGATTTACCAGATACATTGGAGGCATATTATCAAGAAGCAGGACGAGCGGGGCGTGATGGGGAAAAGGCTTATGCGGTGGCACTTTTCAACCAAAACGATGTGGATGTTCTGGAGAAAAATGTCTTGAATACTTATCCGCCCATTGAGTTGGTGAGGCGGGTGTATCAATCGCTGGGTAATTTGTTTCAATTGGCAGTGGGAACGGGGGAGTTTCAGAGTTTTGATTTTGATTTATTGGAATTCCAAAATCGCTTTAATCTTCCTCCTACTGACACCTATTTTGCCTTGAAAATATTAGAAAATCAGGGGTTCATTCAGCTTTCGGAAGGCTTGAAAGGCAATAGTTCAAAGGTGATGTTTTTGGTGGATAATCGGGAGTTGTATAATTTTCAATTACAGAATCCCAAGTATGATTCTTTTATCAAATTATTGCTCAGAATGTACGGTGGTGAGCTTTTTGGAACGTTTTTGAATATATCAGAAGCCAATATTGCGAAGGTTTTTCTGATTCCTGTCAGTGAAGTTGAGGGCATTCTTTCGACTTTGGATAAATTTAAAATCTTGGTTTATGACCGACAAAAAGATAAGCCATATTTGACTTTCCTCACGCCTCGGTTTGATGTTCGTGAGTTGCCTTTGCAGGAGGCAGAAATTAAGCAAAGGAAAGAGCGAGATTTGCAGAAAGCCCGTGCCGTGAAGCACTATGTGGAACAGCCAAACCGTTGCCGAACGCAATTGTTATTAGAATATTTCAACGAAATAACCGATGCCGAATGTGGAATTTGTGATAATTGTTTGAAGAAGAAAAATCAGCAAAAAGTAATGGTGCAGAGCAAATCTGAAATAGAAGCTACTCGTTTGAAAATCAGGGCTTTATTGGCAAATGGAGCAATGAGTTTATCGTTGATTACACAAATTATGCAACCCGCAAATCAGTCAAAATTTCAAGAGATTATTCGGGAAATGGTAGCTGATGGGATGGTTCGGTTTGATTCTGAGGGTAATTTGGAGAATGGATGAATATTCTTAGAAAATCTCATTAAAAAAACAGATAAATAAAAATAAGTTCTTGAAAATCAGGAACTTATTTTTATTTATAGCAATTTTGGAAAACTTATTTTTACCTTAAACTCTTCCTCAATAGCTCTAATGAAATAAACTCTATTGGGGTTTCTTTTCATTAAACGGTCAAAGTATAATTGTGCTGGGATGTTTAATTCTTCCATGTCTTCTTTATGCCCATTGATATATTCTTTACGTTCACGGGCAAGTTCTAAATCATCCAATTTGAGCAATTTTATCAAATTCTCCGCTTCTTTGTCACCGATATTGAAATCATAATAACCGTCTTCGTAAAATACCCTTTCCTCAAAATCATTATTCATCGGACTCAGAATAGGCTGGAATTTATCCCATTTGGTTGATTTTTCAGAGTTCCATTGATGTTTAACTAAAAACCAGTTATAGTACCCGTCCTCATCAGTTCCTTTTAGTTTTGGATTGAAATGCTCAATATCCCTTGTATCACTTCTTCCAAAAAAAGTTTCTGTATAAGTACAAATCTGATTTTGCTCCGCTAAAAGAATTTCTCTAATTTTTTCGCTATGAGTACCATATTTCCAATTATTTAACAAAATCAGTGATTCGGTGTTTTTAATTTGTCTTCTCATGCGGGGAAAGTATATTTATTGCCAATCTCTCTTCGCTCGTCCATGTAGATTTCTTTTTTATCGGTACTTTCTTCTGCCCTAATTAACCGTTTTAGTTCTTTATATCTCTCCCAAGCCCTAATTTTTGGGTCGCTCATATATTCTTCTAAATCGAAAATATCACGTAGCATCGTATCAGACGATAGGGCTTGAAAATCAATATCCACTTTTTCAACGGTGATTCCTTCTTTAACGGTTCGATTGACTTTCAGTAAAACCGAATTTTCGGGAGCACCCAACAAAGGCACAAGACTATGCGTAGAGGCAATAAATTGAACTTTTGGAAAAATAGACGATAGCAAAGAAGGGATTTCTCTTTGCATTTTGGGATGCCAATGTAAATCTAATTCATCAATAATGACGATACCTGCTAATTCGGAAGGTTCAGTAATTTCTGGTTGAGACTTGAATAAACGAATCATCATATCGCCTACCATTGCCAAGATACTTCTAAAACCAGAGGCTAATTGATTGAAAGTTACACGATTATATTGTGAACCATTTTCAACGGGTTCTTTTTCTATGTAAAAAATCTTTCGTTGAGGCACATCTACTTGAATATCAGATAAATATGGAATTAAATCAATAAATGTTTTCTTTACTTTTTCAAATCTATCCTTATTTTCATAAAACCAAAATTTCATTTCTAACTCAATATTTAAAAGAATACCATCTGAGTTGAACAGGCTGTAAGTTGTTGTACTTTTTTTGGCTACATCATTTTCTGTTTGGTCAGTTTGAATTTGTAAGCGTGAAGCACCATAACAGGCGAGGTGAGGGAGAGGTGTAAAGATATTCTCTCCTAAATTATTAATCACACTTTTGCTTAAATTAAAGTATTCAACTCCTATAAGGTTTTCTTTTAATTCAGATTCAGAGATAATTTCATCAGATTCTCTTGTATCAATAAGTGGAAGTGAAATAGATTTTAATATTGTTGTTTTCCCATAACTATTTTCTCCAATTAAGAATACCCAGTTAGTATCGATTGGTAAGCCCTCAAATCCAGTTTTTTTTATCCCTTCAAATTGTTCAATCTTAAGCGATTTTAGAGCATATGGTAAAATTTTGTTCGCATTAGAATAGTAATCTTGTGAAATGGATTTAATTAATGAAATTTTAGTTTTGACCATTTTCAGAGTATGAATTTTTGCATAGAATTCAATTGCCTCCTCAGCTGATTTCTTAATTTTTTCATCCTCTGTATTAAGTGTATATTTAGGATTGAATGAATATAGCAGGTTATCATATTCCAAAAAAGTGAAATATTTTTCAAAAATAGAATATGCTTTTTGTGCCTCAGAGAGTATTTTTTTATCTATATTTTCTTCAACTTCAAGATATTTATATGTACTTAATATTGTTTTAATCTCTTCTAATTGAGAATATTCTATTTTGGGAGAAACTCTATAATGGCTACCATTATCCTTTTGAAATATTGCATCAATACTAAAAGATTGTTTACCAAAACGTTCTTTTGCCTCATGTAAAACGTTTTCAAAACCTTTATCCCATTCCTCCAAAATTCTCTCTTCTACTTCCAACAACCCTTTAATCTCATCAGTCCCTTTCCCTTCGTTCTTGAATTTGATAAAAAGATTATGCAAACGTATTTCTTCTGTTTTTGTCATTTGTTCATTGCTCATTTACCCCAAAAATAAACAATCCACAAGAAAAACGCTTGTGGATTGTCATTTTTATTATTGTTGTAACGCCTAATTCTTCCTCACCTCCACAAAAATATCCGAATTCCTTCCTTTATCATCACTGCATGAGATTTTCAATTTCCCTGCTTCGGGTGTGAAAAATACCTTGGTATTGGGTTCTGATTTTTGTAATAATTTATCATTGATGTACCAATAAATCACTTTCACATCGTTGCTGACTTGGCAATTCAACATCATTTTCTGCGTATCTTTTTTATCCAAAATATATTCTGAGCCATCCACGGGGTAAACAATTTGAGGAGCATTTTCTTGAAAAACTCGCTCACATTGCGGGTTATGGGGCGGTATTTTTTGGTAAAGAATATGCTTAGTTTCATACCAACTTACCAATTCGGGGGCGTGGTTTGGATATAATTTTCTGACCGTCCCGCTATCGGGCAAACAGTGCGAACAGTAGCTAATTTTGGCATCTGAGCGTACATATATATTGCGAAGGTGCGTGCAGGGAGTCATTTTAGAGACACTCGGAATGTAATAATCTGTGATTTGATTCGTACAAAATTCACTTGGTACATCGCCACTTTCGGCACACACTTTTCTGAGGGTAATTCCTTCGGGGGCTTTAAACCATTTTGCCGAGGAATTATATTCAATGGTATTGAAAATATCGAATAGGAGGGGAGTAGCAATATTTGCCCCTGACAATTCGGGTACGCCTTCGCCCGAAAAATTCCCTATCCAAACGCCCACCGTATAGTTGGCATTATAACCAATACTCCAAGCATCTTTTTTCCCAAATGAAGTTCCCGTTTTCCAAGCAATTTTGGGCATTCGGTAGGTATAATCATAGTTATTGGGTAAATCTGGACGGGTGATTTGGGAGAGGATTTGGGTGATTAGATAGGTGGACTCTTTTGAAGTGATTTCGGATTTAAGATTTCGGATTTCGGATTGGTCGTACCCGTGGCTGGTGTCCCCACCAGACGCACATAAGTACGTTGATTTTTGAAATTGTCCCTCATTCGCAAAACAAGAAAACAAATTCGTTAATTCCTCCAACGTAACGCCACACCCTCCTAACACTAAGGATAAACCCAATTTTGACGATTTTTTTTTAACCGCTTGAAAATCAGCCTTTTTGAGTTTTTCTACCAACACTGGCGTAGTGATTTCTTTCAAGATTTTTACGGCTGGAATGTTCAGTGAATTTGCCAGTGCAAACTCAATGCTTACTTTCCCGTGAAATAATTTATCAAAATTTTCGGGTTCAAAACCGCCAAAATTAGTTGGAACGTCATTGATGGCAGTTTTGGGCGTGATGATGCCCAAATCAAAAGCGGTTGCGTATAAAAGTGGTTTCAGCGTACTTCCTGGCGAACGAATCGCCCGCACGCCATCCACTTGCCCGCCATCTACGGGATTATTGAAATCTGCCGAACCGATGTATGATTCCACCTGATGCGTTTTGTTATTAATCACCATCACGGCGGCGTTGTGGATGTTCATGGAATAAAGCCGACTCACGTAGTTTTGTACAATTTTCTCAATGGTTAATTGCTTGTTTCTAATCAAAGAAGAATGAATATTTGCCATGTTCGGATTTTCCTGTTTCAGCCGTATCGAAAGGTGAGGGGCGAGCTTCGGGGCTTCGTGTCGTTGAACGTTCAGCGGTTCGGACAAAGCATCGTCAATATCCTGATTGTGAAATACTTGCAATTCTTTGAATTCACTCAACCAACGGTTTCTTTCCTTCAAAATATAATCATTATTTATCCCCAAACGTAAACTGGAAGGACGGTTTGGAATGATTGCCAAAGCCATTACTTCCGCTAAACTCAACACATCGGGCGACTTCTGAAAGTACAAAACCGAAGCCGATTTTATGCCTTCGATATTAGAGCCGTAAGGTACAAGATTGAGGTAAAATTGTAGGATTTCGTCTTTGGAATAATGGATTTCTAACTGAATGGCTCGGAAAATTTCGAGGAATTTATGAAAATAAGTTCGAGATTGTGGGTTCAATAATCTGACCACCTGCATCGTAATGGTACTCGCCCCCGAAGTCCGCCTGCCCGTGAATACGTTACGCACCCCTGCCCGTACAACAGCAAAAGGGTTTACCCCAAAATGCCAGCGAAACCAACGGTCTTCTTTGTAAACAATCGCTTTTTCGAGGGTTGGCGTAATCTCCGAAAGCTCCGTTTTCATTCGCCATTTATCCTGATTATTCAAAAAAGCATGAAGAATTTTTCCATCCGAATCCATGATAAGGGTAGAGTAATTGGGCTGAACTCTGAACGGAAAAATGAGGTCTAAACTGATGAAAAGCAACAAGCCGTAAGTAGTGATTCTTACGGCTTTGTATTGGGAGATTTTTTTTAGGAGTTTTTTAACAGCAATTAAGGTCATTTGGAGGAATCGGAAAATTTACTTGCTACAAACTTTGACGAAAACTCGTTTGATAATTCCATTTTGTTCAACAGCTTTCACTAATAAACTTAGCTTATTCCCTTTATATTTATGAAAAACACGTGAATGTATTTTTTTAATATAACCAATCTCTAAATTTCCCTTGAACACTCTTACCGCTTTGTTATCAAACTTATTGTTTTTTTCCAAAGAGTAACTCAAAATATCTCCAACTTTAATAGAATCTGCGGACAACTTTTGAATACTTAAACTTGCTATATCTGTCAGAAATCTTAAAGATGGATTTGGGTTATAATCAGCTAAAAATTCAAAATTATCAGCGGGGTTTAGCCCCTGAGTATGTGCCAAGAGATAATACTTATCATCTTTATATTTTGAATCTATTTCCCAAAAATCAAAAAAATCTGAAATATCTGAACGCTCCGATTTTATCAAACGCTGGCTAAAAATTTCTAAAACATTTCCATCATATATTTTTCCTAAATCCGGAAATTCTGTATAAAGTGAAAATCCATCTTTTTTAGCATCCTCAACACCTTTTGGGAGATATTCAAAGCGGACACCTTGCATAGCATTTTTTTTCAAAATACCCACAATATGCCTTGGTTTGCCAATTCCCTCTCTCCAACTTAGATATATGTAACCAATCTCCTTCATTTTATCTGTAAATATATTTCCTTCAATCTTTCAAAACGCAAAGTTAGCAACTTTACAATCAATTCTTTTCTTTCTTTTGGTAGGCTATTAGGATTACCACTATTGGTTAATTCTATATCAACATTAGAAACTATATTTATAACTTTATCAACATTAAATCCGTTCATCACCTTTTGCAAAGGGTTTACGATGAAAGGCTTAAATTCGTTTATTTGTAATATTTTATTAACTAACTCGAAATGGCTAATTTTCTTATTTTCCCAATGAATTTCCGCTTGACCTTTGCTTAAATACTGTTCAATTTTTTGTTCACTTCCAAGTAATTCTAATACACGTGTATCTTCTAACTCCCTTCCAAAACTGCATCCACTATCATAAATAGGAGCAAAACGAGTTTTGGGTAATCCTAATCTTGCAGCTTTGAATCCAGATTTAAAACCTCCTTGATTGTTAAGAAATATTTTTTTGAAAATTTTTTTCAGGTAGATTGGTAGAGTTTGAATTTTGTTATCGAAACGTCCCGTTTCAATCTCTTCTTCCATTTGTTTCATTGTTTCCGAAATGGTTGTATGAACATTAATAATTCCCCAATTTTCTTGATGTCTATCACTATTTCCAATAAGTGCATCAAATACAATAACTTCTATCAATTCCTCTAAGTGCTTTTGCTTTTGAAATTCTTTTAAAGCATTAACGATGAGTTCAAAACTATATTGATTTCTTTGTTTTACATCTTCTGGATTGAAAGTATTATCAAAGGCTTGTAAATATTTTCCACCTTCGACTAATTCCTCAGAGGTTTGATTAATCATGGATTTTGAGATACATCCTACAATATTTCCACGCATAGCAATATCATAGCGTAAGACATCGAAGCCAAGCATTATACCAATTTCAGAAGCAATTATTTCAGACCAAAATTCATACTTATAATTACGCTGACCTTTGTTAAATGACTGCTTGAAATAATATAATTCTCCATCTTCTGGATTCAAATAAATTTTCTTATCTCTTGTACCACCCGTATTCCACCATGATTGTTCACTCCAACTTGAAATATCGTAAAGTTTTGCCATATTTTTTTATCTACTTTATGTGTTTTTAGGATGTATCATTAGATATTTATTTACTCAATCCTCCGCCTTCGTCTCCCGCAAATACAACTGTACCGCATTCTCCAAACCCAAATAAAGAGCATCACATACCAGCGCATGACCGATGGAAACCTCCAACAAATTAGGAATATTTTGCTGGAAATAGCGAAGGTTATCAAGGCTCAAATCATGTCCTGCGTTGATGCCTAAGCCCATTTCGTTGGCTTTTTGGGCAGCGGTGATGAAATCTTTGATAGCTAATTCCTTGTTTTTGAAATAATTTTCTGCGTAAGGTTCTGTATAAAGCTCAATACGGTCTGTGCCAACGGCTTTTGCACCTTCCACCATTTTTGGGTCGGCATCCACAAAAATGGATGTACGGATTCCTGCTGCTTTAAATTGAGCAATTAAATCAGTCAATAAATCTTTATATTTAATGGTGTCCCAGCCTGCATTTGACGTTAATGCTCCCAAAATGTCTGGTACGAGCGTTACCTGCGTAGGGCAATTGGCAAGGACTAATTCCACAAATTTTGCCTCAGTGGGGTTGCCCTCAATGTTAAATTCTGTAGTAATTACTTCTTTCAAATCAAAGACATCACGGTAACGAATGTGGCGTTCGTCGGGGCGTGGGTGTACGGTAATTCCTTCTGCTCCGAAACGCTCGCAGTCGAGAGCTACTTTTACTACATTTGGATTATCGCCCCCTCTCGAATTACGAAGAGTGGCTATTTTGTTGATATTTACGCTTAATCTTGTCATTTTTTCAATTTTGAATGAGTGAATGATAGAATTAATTTTGAATGATAGAATGATTGAATAGTTATCACAAATTGATTGAATGTTTAGTAAATTTGCATCAAATATACTCACTTTGATTTTAGAAAAGGGCATTACTTAATGATTGAAGAAATAGTTTAACCACACCAGTCTGTGTTAAAAATATTCACTCATTCTATCATTCACTCATTCTATCATTGAAAATTACTCATTCAAAATTAAAAATCATGTCATTAAAAACCAATATCGACAACGGCATAAAAGATGCCATGCGTGCCAAAGATCAAGACCGTCTCAGAACGCTCCGTGCTATTAAATCATTGATTTTGTTGGAAGAAACCTCTGGTTCAAACACAGGTGCAGACCTCTCGGCAGATGTGGAAATGAAACTTTTGACCAAAGCCGCCAAACAACGCCGTGATTCTTTGGATATTTTCAAAACGCAAGGTCGTGAAGATTTGGCGAGTGTTGAACAAGCAGAACTCACTATCATCGAAGAGTTTTTACCAAAACAATTAACCGAAGACGAACTCCGTACAAAATTGGAAGAAATCAAAGCTCGTGTGGGTGCATCTGCTCCATCAGACATGGGTAAAATGATGGGCGTTGCCACCAAAGAATTAGCTGGA
Source organism: Arcicella sp. (assembly GCA_034519515.1). Classification (GTDB taxonomy): domain Bacteria; phylum Bacteroidota; class Bacteroidia; order Cytophagales; family Spirosomataceae; genus Arcicella. Next base: position 77,412 of record JAXHOK010000053.1, on the reverse strand, counting down.
TTAGCGGATGGAAAAGTGGTTTCTGCTATGGTGAAGGCGATTTTGAGTTAAAAGTCGTAAGTCTTTAAGTCGTAGGTCGTAAGGGAAAAATATTTGAATACAAATCCTTACGACCTACGCCTTAAAGACTTACGACCAATTTTAAAACTTACGACTGATTTATTTTCCAATCCTCCAATTTCTTGTCCATCACTTTAAACCAAAGCGGCGGAATCATTGCCATCAACATCATGGCTGGATAGCCCTGTGGCATTTGCGGACTTTCGTCAAAATGTCTCAATACCTGATAACGTCGGCTGGCGTTGGCGTGATGGTCGGAATGACGTTGGAGTTGGAAAAGGTAAAAATTAGTCACTAAATAATTAGAATTCCAAGAGTGTGTTGGATTAACTCGTTCGTAACGTCCATTGGCAATTTCATTTCGCATAATTCCATAATGCTCAATGTAATTAACAGCTTCCAATAGAGAAAAGGCTAAAATGCTTTGGGTAAAGAAGAAAATTACCACATTCCAAGAGAATGTACCTGTGTAAAAATACAAGCCAACCGTTAAAACTGTACAGAACAAGACGGGCAAAATCGTAAACAAAATCATGTCATTTTGCAACGACCAAACCGAAATATTTTTGCGTTTAAGTCGCTCATTTTCAATGGATAAAGCACTTTGAAAGCCTTTGATTACACTCCGAAAAAAAAAGCTATAAAAAGTTTCACCTTTGCGACTTGTGGCGGGGTCTTTGGGCGTTGAAACCCAAACGTGGTGTCCTTTATTATGCTCAATGAAAAAGTGCATATACGAAACCGACATTAACAAAACTTTGGCATAAAACTGCTCAATTTTCGTGCTTTTGTGTCCCAATTCGTGAGCAACCGTTATACCTACGCCTCCCGTAGCGTTGGCAATTCCCATCAAAAATGCTAATTTAAAATACCAAGTTTCAATGTTTCCATAAGCAAAAACATACGCACCCCACACCACCATGGCGATTTGTACATATACCCATCCGTAGGTTACGAAACGATAAAAACGCTCTTCCGATAACTCAGAAACAACACTTTCGTCATTATTGACGGAATCTCTGCCTACCAACCAATCGGCAATGGGCAACATTCCGTAGGTAAAAATGATACATGAAAAATTCCACCAACCGCCCAGATAATAACCTGCCACAACAAGCATTGGGATGGTGAAAGCGGAGAAAAAGCCAAGTTTTTTGAGTAAGTTCATTTTAATATGGCGTTAATGATGATGAAACACAATGTTTTGTCTGTCACTTCCCGAAAGTTATTTACCCGCAATGGATATTGTTTCGGGAAGTTTATATCGGAACTTCCCGAAAGTGAAAATAACTTTCGGGAAGTGACTTTACTCCCTAAAATCTCCCGTTTCGTATTTATCAAACATCAAATCAAAACGGTTTTTCAGTACTTCTTCCAATTTTTTGTGATAATCTGGAAAAGAAGGTAGATTGTTATGCCCCCCTCCGTAAATGGGTAATAATCTGGCAGTTAGCGGTACAAGTCCCTGCAAACGAACCGACGACGAATAAGGAATTAACCAGTCTTTCGTTCCGTGAATAATATAAATCGGACATCTCACATAACGAATCCATAAGTCTGTACGAATACTGAAACGTAACAAAATAGAAATGGGCATAAAGGGCAAAAACCGATTAGTTAAATGTGAAAAAGAGTAATACGGAGCATCCAAAATCAACATCTTCGGGCGATTATTTGAAGCTAATTTACAAGCAAAACCACTCCCCAACGACCGCCCATACACTACAATATCTTCTTCTTTATATCCATATTTTGCCCTCATGCGGTTATAAACAAATTGAGCGTCCTTATTCAAGGCTTCTTCGGTTCGCTTACCGATGGACTTTCCAAAACCTCGATAATCAATCATCACCACATCATAACCGTGTCGAGTGAAATCAACGGCATATTTTGACCAGCCTTTTATACTGCGAGTGTTCCCGTGAAAATACATCACCAAGCCCTCGGGTTTATCGTGATAAAACCGTAAACCATTGATTTTCACGCCTTCCTCGGGTTCAAAATGCAATTCCTCAAAAGGGTCATCGTACTTATACTCGAAATCAGCGTGCAGTTTTTCAGGTTTGAAAATGAACCTTTCCTGAATAAAATAAGCTAAAATGCACAAAGCAACGTAGCCAATGCCTATGTAAATCCAAGTTTCATTCATCTTTGGGTAAACGGTTTTTTTTAGGGTAAACGGTCCACGGTTAAAGGTGAACGGGTTTTGAGCTTAATATTTTACGGATACAAGATAAATATTTTCTATGTGATTTTCTTAGGAATGTGAGTTTGGTGTTTGTTTTAACTGAAAACCGTTCACCGTGAACAGTTTTACCGTCAAAGAAATTTCTTCAAAACCTTCTCCACCGCATCCAAATAACCACCGCCAAAGAGGTTCACATGAACCATCAACGGATAAAGATTATACAGCGGAATACGGTCGCCAAAGCCATTTTCTATCGGATATATTTCGTGATAGGCTTCGTAAAAAGCAGTATCAAAACCGCCAAACATCGTAGTGAAAGCCAGTTCAGATTCTCGTAATCCATAATAACAGGCAGGATCAACCAAACCCACAAGTCCTTGATTATCAGTCATTACGTTGCCCGTCCACAAATCTCCGTGGAGCAAAGCGGGTTTTTCATTAGGAATTAATGATGGGAGTTTTTCGTATAAAAGATTAAACTTTGCGTGTAATTCTTCCGAAATCTTGCGGTCGTAGAGAGCCAAGCCAGCTTGAACTTTTAGGCGTTTTTCGATAAAAAATTCTACACCATCGTCCACCCACTCATTGCTTTGTCGCAATGCCCCGATGTAATTATTGAAATGCAAACCATATTGCGGATTTGTATGCTGATGCAAACGGGCGAGCCTCTGCCCAAAATCTTGCCAATAATTTTCTTGTTTGAAACTGGCGGTCAAAAATTCAATCATCAAATATTCCTTATCAATAATTCGCCCATGGTTGATAACCTGCGGAATCGAAAGTACGTCTGTATCACGCAAAAGCTGCAAACTACGTGCCTCCGACTCAAACATTCCCTCGTGGTCGCCCTGATTCCATTTGATGAAATAATCGCCCTGAGCTACTTTCACTTTTACGGCAAGATTGAAATTCCCTCCATAAAAAAACTGAAAATCAAGCACTTCGGGCTGATAACCTAAGTTTTCAAAAAGAATGCTTTCAATAAATTGGTATTGTTCTTGGGTTTGAAGATTCATTTTTTTATTAGTCGTATGTCGTAAGTCTGTAAAGTCGTATTCAAATTTAAGATAAAACTGTTAAATTGCGTAAAATGGTTTGGATATTTGTAGAATCATTATTTTTCACATCTTCGTAAATTCCCCTTTTGGGGATTGGAGGCTAAGTTTTATTACAAATGAAATTCAAAAAACACGTTTTTATCTGTACAAATCAGAAAGATGCACCCAAGAAATGCTGCGGTGATGAAAGAGGTATGGCATTGGTGGATGCTTTCAAAAGTTCCATGAAAGAAAAAGGTCTTCTGACCGAAATGAGAGCTCAAAAAACGGGCTGTTTGGATGTCTGTGCTTTTGGTCCAGCAATGGTGGTTTATCCCGAAGGCGTATTCTACGGAAACGTACAACTATCTGACGTTGAGGAGATTATTGATAGTCATTTGGTGAATGATGTGGTTGTGGAGCGGTTGGTTATTGCTTAGCTTGATTTTCACTTCCATGCACTTCCCGAAAGTTTTTTCTACTTTCGGGAAGTTTGAAGTTCTAAGACAGTTCAACTTCCCGAAAGTAAAAAGAACTTTCGGGAAGTGAGTTTTCGATAAATATAAACTATCCCCAATGTACCGAATATACCCCACTCTTCTAAATTCATTTGCTTATTACGAAGCCCAAACCCTTGATTCACAGGGGAATATGCTTGTGGATGCACAAGAAATGATAAATCGTATTAATCGAGTGAAACGCCCTACCACACAGGCACAACAGAAGGGAATTGACTTTGAAAAGGCAGTAGTTACGGGTGAAAATGAAGATGGTTTTCAGGAGGGGATTATTGAAAAAGCTCGTGAATTATTACCCGTAAAATACAAAACTCAGTTTTATTGTGAAACTCAATATAAGCAATGTAAAATCTATGGCTACGTAGATTTGGTAGGCGGCGACCGTGCCGTTGATTTAAAGTCCACTCGATATTATGAACCCAATCGCTTTGCCCTAAATCATCAAAATCTGTACCTTTTGGGCTTATCAAAATGGGGTGTAAAAACACTTGATTACGTTATTACCGATTTTCAAGAAGTTTACCAAGAAACCTATCATCTTGATTCTTATGACTTTACGCCTCTTTATCAACAAATTGATAACTTCGTGGATTTCTTAAATCAACATCGAAGAGTGATTAGAGATAAAAAGATTTTCGATAACAAAACGGACAGCAATCAGTTGTCTTTATTTTAAAACATCTTCTTCCACCCAAATCTTATCAATAACAACAGTACAATAAATCCGATGGCGATGTATTGAAAAGGAACAAAGGTGACGGCATAGATACGAAGCCTATCTACAAACCACATGATGCCGATGGCAGCAAAAATAATCGTTACAAATCCTGATAATTTCCCGAAGGCTGGCACAAATTCAAATGGCATACTTCTTTTGATAATCATCAGCGTAATGACCATTGTGATAATGGGCAAAACTTGCGTAACCAAATTCATCGTCCAAATACTTTGACGCTCGAAAAGAAAGGTATAAAGGTTGAGCGTAAAAGCAAAAATCCCTGGAATGGCAGCCGCATACGCCAAAACTGCATACGCATAACGAGTTTGTGATTGTTGGGGTGGCACTTTATAATCTTGCCAGAGACTGATAACAAAAGCTAATAAAGGAACAGAAAGCAAAAACCAAATCAAGGCGGAAGGATTGGCAGATACTTGGTCGAAAATATCTCGTAAAGTCATTTTTGAGGAGTTTTAACGTGGCATTCGGCTGTCAGCAATTAACAAATGTATGCAATAAAAATTTCTATCTATCTTTAAGTTTCAAATAGACATAGCTGACAGCCGAAAGCTAAATAAAAACATTATGGAAATTAATATCAAGGATTTTGAATTTACGGGCGATAAAAAATTCGACATCAAGAAATCAAAGACTAAAATTAAGGATTTTTACCAATCTGATGAAGAATATGAGACAATGATGACTGAATTACGTACAAAAATAGATAAGTACCAAAGTCTCATGTATGCTCATAACCGTTATGCAATGCTCCTGATTTTGCAAGCCTCTGATGCGGCGGGTAAAGACGGAACCATCAAAGCCGTAATGTCGGGCGTGAATCCTGCGGGAATATCGGTAGAAAGTTTTAAAAGACCTTCTGAAGTTGAATTAGGGCATGATTTTATGTGGCGTAATACTCTAAAAATGCCTGAAAGAGGTAAATTGATGATTCACAACCGCTCGTATTATGAGGAGGTCTTAACCGTAAAAGTTCATCCCGAAATCCTGACGCAAGGGCAAAAAATTCCTGCCGAATTTACCAAAAACTTAGATAAAGTTTGGGAACAGCGTTATGAAGACATTAAGAATTATGAAAAATACTTAGCTCGAAATGGGACGGTTATTCTGAAATTTTACCTCAATATTTCCAAAGAAGAACAAGCCAAACGCTTAATTGAACGGATTGAAGACCCCTCTAAAAATTGGAAATTTCAAGAAGGAGACGTTGCAGAACGTGATTTTTGGAAACAATATCAACACGCCTACGAAGATATGGTGAATGAAACCGCCACCCAAAGTGCAAATTGGTATGTGATTCCTGCGGATGATAAAAAGAATATGAGGTTGATAATCAGCACCATAATCTTGGAAAGAATCAAAGAACTTGATATGAAGTTCCCTGAAAGTACATCCGAAAGGCAGGAGACTTTGAAGGGATTAATTGCGAGGATTCAGGAGCAAAATGAGGAGTAGCGGTTCACGGTAAACGGTCAAGGGTGAACGGTTTTGAGAGAATAAATTAGATGAAGATTTAAGCGTAAAATGTGGTAAATTTGTAAAAATTAGACCGTGAAACATCCCCCTCCCCCCTTCAAAGGGGGATTTGACCTCTGTGTTTAGAAATTTGAGATAAATTCACAATCTTTTATACCTCCACGTTCAAACATTCATAACAAATATATAATCTTTATTTGCATTCAAGTTAGAAGTTACGAGGGTCAAATCCCCCTTTGAAGGGGGGCAGGGGGGATGTTATACTGGTCAATAAAATAAAACCATGCGACTAAATTTTAAAGGCTTGATCATCTTCGAGAATGATGATTATATACTGATAAATAAACCTCCACATATTGCTTCGTTGGACGAACGCCAGAGTGATAACTCGCAGAGTATCTTGCGGTTAGCGAAGGAATATTCCGATGATGCCCAATTGGCTCACCGCTTGGATAAGGAAACTTCGGGCGTGTTGGCGATTGCCAAAAAACCAGAATCTTACCGTCATTTAGCGATGCAATTTGAGCATCGAGAAGTGGAAAAACGTTATCATGCTGTGGTGAATGGTACGCATGATTTAGAGATGATTTCGGTGTATTTACCCATTGCCCAAAAACGAGATGGCACGCAGGTAACCATTGACCGACAAAAAGGGAAAGAAGCCGAAACGATTTTCAATACGATTAAAGTTTATCCACACCATACCCTCGTGGAATGTATGCCCATCACGGGAAGGATGCACCAAATCAGGATACATTTGGTGTGTTTGAAAGCCCCCATAGTCTGCGACCCAACGTATAATGGCGACATGATTTACTTGTCGGATATTAAAAAGAAAAAGTTTAATCTGAAAAAAGATACAGATGAATTGCCTTTAATCAAAAGAGTTGCCCTGCACGCTCATTCGCTCACGTTTAAACTCATGGACGGCGAGGTAATTAAAGTAACAGCACCTTATCCAAAAGATTTTGAAGTTTTGGTGAAGCAGTTAGATAAGTTTTCGTAATTTTGTATTCATAAAAGGCTTCGTAGTACAATGGATAGGACGTAGGTTTCCGGTACCTAAGATGCAGGTTCGATTCCTGCCGAGGCCACAAATAAAATATCAAATCCCTGACTGTTAAATAGTTGGGGATTTTTTATTTTGATTATTATACCATATTCCACTGTAGATTCTTCTTAATTCCAAACAATTTACAATCACAAACTGTAAAATAGTAAATTTCATAGAAAAAAATATCTTTATCCTGTATTTCTACGTTAAATTTGTGATTCTTTAATGCTACGTTTTCGGGCTACTTTTAGCCAAAATCTCAATTAATCCATAAAATCATTCATCTTAATCTAACAATAAAATTCCTTATGAAACGGATTTCATTGGCATTATTAACCTTCTTGTGTGTGGGTGTTACGATGCTCAAAGCACAGAACACCAATCCTTTGCAGGGCAAACGGGTTTTGGTTTTCTCTAAAACGGCTGGCTATCGCCACAGCTCCATTCCTTTCTGTACCAAAGCCATTCAAGACATGGCAAAAACCAATGGTTTTGAGGTGGATACTACTGAAAACTCTGCCAGATTTACCGAAGAAAACCTTAAAAAATATAAGGTCGTGGTCTTCAACAGCACCACGGGCAATGTATTGACCGAACCTCAACAAATTGCCTTCGAACGATACATCCAAGCGGGTGGTGGTTACATGGGTATTCATGCCGCCTCTGACACTGAATATGATTGGGCTTGGTATGGTAAATTGGTGGGTGGATATTTTACCAATCACCCAGGCAAAAACGTTTCAAACGTGCAGAGTGGTAAGTTTATCATCAAAGATAAAACTCATATTTCAACCAACTTTATGCCCGATTCTGTGGTTCGTAAAGATGAATTTTATGCTTTCAAAAACTTTAATCCTGACGTAAAAGTATTGTTTACCGTCGATGAAAATTCGTACAAAGAAGGCACCATGGGCGATTTCCACCCAATGGCTTGGTATCATGAATTTGACGGTGGACGAGCTTTTTATACCAATTGGGGGCATACCAATGAGACGTTTTCGGAGGAAATTCCGTTGAAACATTTTTTGGGCGGTTTGCAGTGGGTGGCTGGTGGTCCTGCCTTGGACTATTCAAAGGTAAAGAGCCAATTGCCGCCCGATGAAAACCGTTTTATCCGTACCGTTCTCACCGAAAAACTGGACGAACCCACTGAATTGGCGGTTTTAGACAATGGTAAAGTGCTTTTTATTCAGCGTAAAGGTTTAATGAAGGTCTATGACCCAACCAAGAAAACCACTAAAACGGTTGCTGATTTAAACGTTTTTACGGGTAATGAATATGGATTGATGGGCTTGAATATCGACCCAAAATACAATCAAAACCATTGGGTTTATTTGTTCTATTCGCCTCAAAGCGGACAGCCCGACACGGCTCAACGTCTTTCGAGATTTGTTTATGATGACGTGAAAGATACATTGGTGATGTCGTCTGAAAAAGTGGTTTTGCGTGTACCCGTAAAGCGTACAGGTTGCTGCCACACGGGCGGTTCAATTGATTGGGATGCCCAAGGAAATCTGTATCTATCAACGGGTGATGATACTAATCCTTTTAATTCCGACGGTTTTGCTCCGATTGACAACAAAGAAGGTCGTTCGGGTTGGGATGCTCGTTATACTTCTTCAAATACTAATGATTTGAGAGGTAAAATAATGAGAATCAAGCCGTTGGACGATGGAACGTATGAAATTCCTGAGGGAAATTTATTCCCAAAAGGCATGGCATCGGCTCGTCCAGAAATTTATGTGATGGGAAATAGAAACCCTTATCGTATTTCGGTGGATAAGAGAACGGGCTTTTTATACTGGGGCGAAGTGGGACCCGATGCAGGAGAAAACTCTGATAAGTATGGTCCTCGTGGACACGATGAAGTCAATCAGGCTCGCAAGGCTGGATATTTTGGCTGGCCTCTCTTTGTGGGAGATAATAAGGCTTATAATCAACGTGATTTCAAAAAAGATAGCACTTGGGCGAAATTTGACCCGATGAAACCCATCAACGATTCGCCACATAATACGGGTTTGCGTGAATTGCCGCCAGCCCAAAAAGCGTTTATTTATTATCCATATAAAGAATCACCCGAATTTGGGGACATCGTGGGCAAGGGCGGACGTAATGCCATGGGCGGACCTGTGTATTACGCAGGAGATTATGATGCCAATTCAAAGGTGAAATTTCCAAGTTATTTAGAAGGAAAATTCTTTGCTTATGACTGGATGCGTGACTGGATAAATTTGGTAACGATGAAACCCAGCGGAGACTTTGTTTCGATGGAAAGATTCCTGCCAAACATGAAGTTTAGCCACCCAATGGATATGACTTTTGCCAAAGACGGCTCATTGTATATGTTGGAATACGGTCAAAATTGGTTTGCTCAAAATGACGATGCTCGCTTGACTCGTATTACTTTCAACGCAGGAAACAGAATCCCCGAAGTAATGGCTTCGGTAGATAAAAAAGCAGGTGCAATGCCTTTAAAAGTGGCTTTTTCTTCGGAAGGAACTAACGACCCCGATGGCGATAAATTGACCTATGAATGGACTTTTGGGAAGGGATTACCCAAAAGTAATTTGCCAAATCCAACCTTTACTTTTGCTAAAGCGGGTGTTTATAATCCCACTTTGAAAGTGAAAGATGCGGCTGGAAATATTACTGAGAAAACGATAGAAATCAAGGTAGGAAATGAAACGCCAAAGGTAGATTTAACCATCAAAGGCAACAAATCTTTCTATTGGAATGACAACAAAATCGCTTACGAAGTGAAGGTTGTGGACAAGGAAGATGGGTCATTAGATAACAAAAAAATCAAGAACGAAGATGTGCAAGTAAACATTGATTATTTGGAAGGATTTGACAAAACCATCATCGCCCAAGGGCATCAAGCCAACATGAGCGTATCGTCTGGAAAACGCTTAATTGAGCTTTCTGACTGTAAATCTTGTCATTCAATAGACCAAAAATCTATTGGACCAAATTATAAAGAAGTTGCCAAAAAATATAAGGGTAAGTTCATGATTGAGGGGAAACTTTCGGATAAAATCATCAAAGGTGGCGGCGGTGTTTGGGGCGAACAACCCATGGCGGCTCACCCACAAATAAGCAAAGCCGATGCTACTGAAATGGTAAAATACATCCTATCGTTGGCGGACGACAAAAAAGCCAGTCAGCCCGTGAAAGGTGAATATTTGACCAAAGACAACGGCAAGGCGGGGACTTATATGTTCTCGGCAAGTTATACCGACAAAGGAGCAAATACCATCGGATCATTGACGGGTTCAAAAACGTTTACGCTAAGAAGTGCCAAAATTCAAGCGAATACTTTTGATACGCAAAAAGAAACCATGAAATATAAAATTGATGGCTTAGGCGAAGTAGTGATTGCTTTGGGAGATAAAAGTTATACTTCCTATAACGATATTGACCTCACAAACATCGGAGCGTTTACGGTAATGGCGGTGGCTTCTGACGACCGCACGGCGGGTGGAAAGATTGAAATCCGCATGGATTCGCCCACGGGGCAGCTTTTGGGAACGGCAGATATTACAAAATCAGCACCCAAACCAATGAAAGTACCGATTAGTCCAAACACAGGATTCCATAATTTATTCCTGGTTTTCACGAATCCTAACAATGGAGGCAAACCACTTTTCGCTTTGATGGACATTACGGCAGAGAAGCAAGTTGGGGGCGTTTCGGGGTCTGGGAAGTAAGAGTATTATTTCATATTGTCATACTTAAAAAGCTCTGATAATTTTAGGGTAGCCTTTCATGAGGTTCTAAATGCTGAGCAAAATAATGAGAGTAGTCATTGAAAGGTACGAACCGAACTTTTAGCAACAAAAAAGCCTTAAATCGTATGATTTAAGGCTTTTTTGCTCTCGGAGTGAAGCTCCCTGTCCTTTGTCCAAATCGAGCGATATAACAATTTGAATATCACCAACTTATCAAAGAGATTTAAACCATCATAGTCTGTTTCGTACCTTTTAATGGGGTTTTTTACAACTAATTTTATTTGGTTTATTTTCAATAAAACATCAGTATAATTCATTGTAAATCAATACGTTAATTACCGATTGTGCCTTGAAATTGTTTCGTACCTTTTGATTACGTTTTACTCGTTGAATTGAACCATCTTTTTACTGATATGTTACTCATGGTTCAATAAACCACTCTGCAATTTACACATTCTTGAATCTATCAAAACTGTCTTCACGAAAAATATCTCTTTACGTTTTCACACACCAGTATCTCCACAAAAATTTCAGCCTTTCAATTGTTATCCTTCCAAGGATTAAGACGTAAATTTGACCATTATTACCATAAAACAGAATCAAATTCAATGAGTGAAAACCAAAAAAGAGTGTTGGAACAACAACTCTGGAATATTGCCAATACGCTGCGGGGGAAAATGGATGCCGACGAGTTCCGTGATTATATTTTAGGATTCATTTTCTACAAATATCTGAGTGAAAAAATGGAAATTTTTGCCAACTGTATTTTAAAAGCAAGACAAAAATCAAATTTCGGGAAATAACCCTACGACTGCAAAGATTACGACCAATTATCTAGAAGCAATAAAAGAAGAAGCATTAGAAAAATTGGGTTATTTCCTCAAACCCGAAGAATTGTTTGGCGAAGTGGCTAAACGGGGCAACGGCGACAGCACCCAGGGCGATTTGTTCAGTAATGCTGCTCAGGGCAACGACACCAATTTTATTTTAGAAGACCTTCAGAAAATTCTGACCAACATCCAACTTGAGTACGATGGGAACTGAAAGCGAAGAGGATTTTGATAACCTCTTTGAAGATATGGACTTGAACAGCACCAAATTGGGCAAAACGCCCGAAGCCCGAAACGAAATCATTGCAAAAGTGCTTATCGCACCTCGACAAAATTGATTTTAAATTCGAAAATACCGAATTGGATGTTTTGGGCGATGCTTACGAATACCTGATTGGGCAGTTTGCCAGTGGTGCAGGCAAAAAAGCAGGTGAGTTTTATACACCGCAAGAAGTCAGTAAAATCTTGGCAAAAATTGTAACTACGGGCAAAACCAAGCTCCGTAGTGTCTATGACCCCACTTGTGGCTCGGGGTCGTTGTTGTTGAGGGTTGCCAAGGAAGTGAGCGAAGTTACCAATTTCTACGGACAGGAAATGAACCGAACTACCTACAACCTTGGCTCGAATGAATATGATTTTGCACGGTGTTCATTACCGCAAGTTTGATATTAAACAGGAAGACACCCTCGAACGTCCACAACATATTGACCTCCAATTTGAAGCCATTGTGGCTAATCCGCCTTTTTCGGCTCAGTGGAGTGCCAATCCGTTGTTTACGAGTGATGACCGTTTTAGCCAATACGGCAAACTTGCCCCCAGCAGTAAAGCCGATTTTGCCTTTGTGCAACACATGGTTTACCATTTGGCAGAAAACGGAACGATGGCTCTTGTGTTGCCGCACGGTGCTTTGTTCAGAGGCGGAGCAGAACAACATATCCGTAGGTATTTGATTGAAAACCGTAATTATTTGGATGCCGTGATTGGTTTGCCCGCTAATATTTTCTACGGAACAAGTATTCCTACGTGTATTATGGTTTTTAAAAAATGCCGTGAAAATCCCGAAAATGTGCTGTTTATTGATGCCAGCAATGATTTTGAGAAAGTAAAAACCCAAAATATTTTACGGTTTGATGATATTGAAAAAATTATAAATACTTACCGCAACCGCACCGAACTGGAAAAATACAGCAAGGTGGTTGATTTGGAATTTATTGCTGCTCAGGACTTTAACCTCAATATTCCCCGATATGTGGATACCTTTGAAGCCGAAGAAAACATTGATATTGATGCCATTGCGGAGCAGATAAAAACGTTGGATAATGATATGGTAACGTTGGATAAAACGATTGCCGATTTTTGTAAGGAACTTAATATTTCAACCCCTTTTTGATTAAACGATATGGAAAATACCAATATAATTATTTACCAAACCGAAGACGGTAATACAAAAATTGAGACTCGCTTAGAAAACGAAACCGTTTGGCTTACACAGGCACAAATGAGCGAACTTTTTGGAAAAGATAGAAGCGTTATTACAAAACATATCAATAATATTTTTGAAGAAAATGAATTAGAAGAAAAAAGCAATGTGCAGAATTTGCACATTGCAAATTCTGATAAACCCGTTAAGTTCTATAATCTTGATGTAATCATTTCGGTTGGTTATCGAGTGAAAAGTTTACAAGGAACAAAATTCCGTCAGTGGGCTACGGCAAGGCTCAGAGAGTACATTGTAAAAGGTTTTACGATGAACGATGACTTACTAAAACAAGCGGGAGGAGGTAATTATTTTGAAGAATTATTGGCTCGAATACGGGATATTCGTTCTTCTGAAAAAGTGTTTTGGCGAAAAGTTCTGGATATTTATGCCACCAGTATCGACTATGACCCAAAATTGGAAATGTCGATTCTTTTTTTTCAAACCATCCAAAATAAAATGCACTGGGCAGCACACGGACACACCGCAGCGGAGGTGATTTATCAGCGTGTGGATGCCCAAAAACCTAATGTGGGCTTGACAACCATAAAAGGCACAAAACCCACAAAAGCAGAAACAGAAATTGCCAAAAATTATTTGAATGAAAACGAACTGAATATCCTAAACCGCATGGTTACGGCATATTTGGAAGTGGCAGAGTTGCAGGCACTCAACCGCAAGCCTATGTATATGAAAGACTGGATTGCTCGTTTGGATGATTTTTTGAAAATGACGGGTAATGACATCCTCCAAAATGCAGGAACAATAAGCCACCAACAAGCATTGGAAAAAGCCAAGACAGAATACGAAAAATATAAAGACTTACATAAAAACGACCTCAGCCAAGCTGAAACCCATTTTATAAATCAAATCGGACAAGTTTCCAAGCAAATAAACCCCCAAAAAAAATAACCATGCAAAACCAAAATAATATACCAAAATTGCGTTTCCCTGAGTTTGAAGGGGATTGGGAGGTGAAGAAGTTGGGGGAAGTGGCGGATAAAATCAATAGTGGAAAAACACCATTAGGAGGGGAAAGCCTATATTATTGGAAATGGAAGTATGTTCTATCAGGTAGTCTACGAATGTGAAAGATTTAAATATGATGTCTTATGACAAATGCAACTTTTATTTCAGACAAAGAATTAAACGGCTCTTCTGCAAAATAGCATCCTATTAAACTCAAATAGATGTGCATGTTGAACATACTGGAGCATCACGTTGGAAGGAGTTGCGTTGTTCCAAAAGAAGCATCTACGAATCGAGCAATGTGGGGCTAATCAGCACGTTTGCATTATTAGAATTAATGAAAATAATGACCCTTTCTTTATCCAACCCATATTAGCCTCTGAAAAAGATGGCATGAAATTCGAGATTTAAGCTACAAACAAGGAAGTGGGAGAGAAGGATTAAAGCTTGTCAAAGATAATTAAAGGAATTGAAATCTCCTTCCCCACTCTCCCCGAACAGCAAAAAATAGCCACATTTTTAAGCTCCGTAGATGAAAAACTGCAAGCCTTAAAGAAAAAGAAAAGTCTTTTGGAAGCCTATAAAAAAGGCACGATGCAAAAGTTGTTTTCACAATATATACGCTTTAAAGATGATGAGGGAGATGATTTTGAGGATTGGGAGGTGAAGAAATTGGGGAGATTGCTTAGATTACATTCAACCAATAAAATATTTAATTTAGTCGCAAGTACAGAATATGATGATAAATTTTCAACGCCAGTCTTAACAGCAGGTAAAACATTCATATTGGGTTACACAAATGAAACCAATGGTATTTTTGATAAAGATTTACCTGTAATAATATTTGATGATTTTACGACAGCAACTCAATTTGTTGATTTTCCATTTAAGGCAAAGTCTTCTGCAATGAAAATTTTAGTTGCAAAAGAAAGCGTAGATATTAAATTCATTTACGAAGCTATGCAAATAATGAAATATGAAGTTGGAGGACACGAAAGACACTGGATTTCAAAATTTGCATCAATAGATATTTTAGTCCCCACCCTCCCCGAACAAACGAAAATCGCCAATTTTCTAAGTGCGATTGATGCGAAGGTACAAAAAGTGGAGGCACAAATAAAGCAAACGGAGTTGTGGAAAAAGGGATTATTGCAGGGGATGTTTGTATGAATGTGGTTCGTAGAGACACACGGTCGTGTGTCTCTACTCACGTGGATGGCATGAATTTCACGGATGGCGTGGATTGTGTGGATTGTGTGGAGACACACGACCGTGTGTCTGTACGTGGATTGCATGAATTTCCACGGATGGCATGAATTTCACGGATTGCACGAATGAATTGCATCAATTTCACGGATGGCGTGAATTGCACGGATGGCATGAATTGCATAAATTGTGTGAATTGCACGGATTACATGGATGACATGAATTTCACGGATGGCGTAGAGACACACGGTCGTGTGTCTCTACGTGGATGGCATGAATTTCACGGATGGCGTGGATTGTGTGGATTGTGTGGAGACACACGACCGTGTGTCTGTACGTGGATGGCGTGAATTTCCACGGATGGCATGAATTTCACGGATTTTACGGATGGCACGAATGAATTGCATCAATTTCACGGATGGCGTGAATTGCACGGATGGCATGAATTGCATAAATTGTGTGAATTGCACGGATTACATGGATGACATGAATTTCACAGATGGCGTGGATGGCGTACAGACACACGGTCGTGTGTCTGTACGTGGATGGCATGAATTTCACGGATGGCGTGGATTGTGTGGATTGTGTGGAGACACACGACCGTGTGTCTGTACGTGGATGGCGTGAATTTCCACGGATGGCATGAATTTTACGGATTTTACGGATGTCATGAATTTCACGGATTTTACGGATTGCACGAATGAATTGCATCAATTTCACGGATGGCATGAATTGCATAAATTGTGTGAATTGCACGGATTACATGGATGACATGAATTTCACGGATGGCGTGGATGGCGTACAGACACACGGTCGTGTGTCTGTACGTGGATGGCATGAATTTCACGGATGGCGTGGATTGTGTGGATTGTGTGGAGACACACGACCGTGTGTCTGTACGTGGATTGCATGAATTTCCACGGATTGCATGAATTTCACGGATTTTACGGATGGCACGAATGAATTGCATCAATTTCACGGATGGCGTGAATTGCACGGATGGCATGAATTGCATAAATTGTGTGAATTGCACGGATTGCATGGATTACATGAATTTCACGGATGGCATGAATTTCACGGATTGTGTGGATTGTATGGATTGTGTGGAGACACACGACCGTGTGTCCATACGTGCGTGCGACAAGCCAACCATCAATCAAAATATAAAATGGATAAATTTAAAAACAAATATCGCATTGCATCACACCGAAAACCTAATTGGGATTATTCAGCAGACGCATTATATTTTTTAACCATCTGTACACAAAACCGTGAATGTAATTTGGGTGAAATTATCAATAATGAAATGATATTATCTGATTTTGGAAAAATCGTAGAAACAGAATGGTTCAAATCTTTTGAAATTCGTCGTGAATTGATATTGCATGAATTTGTAATAATGCCTAATCATTTGCACACCATCGTGGAAATTGATAATAGATTACCCGTAAAGGCACACGGCCGTGTGTCTCAATCTACTGAAATCACCGAATCTGAAATCGTACAGACACACGTCCGTGTGAATCTACCCATTGAAATCGTGCAGGCACACGGTCGTGTGTCTGAAATTACCACCC
Source organism: Arcicella sp. (assembly GCA_034519515.1). Taxonomy (GTDB): domain Bacteria; phylum Bacteroidota; class Bacteroidia; order Cytophagales; family Spirosomataceae; genus Arcicella. The sequence goes on along the minus strand of JAXHOK010000053.1, from coordinate 60,556 downwards.
CTATTGAAATCGTGCAGGCACACGGTCGTGTGTCTGAAATTACCACCCCTATCGAAATCGTGCAGGCACACGGTCGTGTGTCTGAAATTACCACCCCCATTGAAATCGTGCAGGCACACGGTCGTGTGTCTGAAATTACCACTGAAATCATATCAGATACACACGACCGTGTGAATCTACCTATTAAACGGAATCCACCAATTCGTTTACCCAAATCAATTTCATCATTTATTGCAGGATTCAAATCTGCCGTTAATACTAAAATTGACGATTTTATTGACGAGCAACAATTACTAATCCCTAAATACAACCGCAATAATCATTTCTTTCAACCTAATTATCATGACCATATCATTAGAAATGAGATTGAGTATCGTAACATTTCTGATTACATTATAAATAATCCCCATAATTGGAATAAAGATAAATTTCGTAAATAATGGCAAAACAATCCGAAGCCGTCTTAGAAGAACAATTGATAGCCAAACTAACCACGTTGGGCTATCAGTATGTGGCAATCAGTAACGAAAAAGAACTCCTCTCGAACCTTAAATCGCAATTAGAAAAGCACAACCGTTGCACCTTCACAAAAACAGAATTTGAGCGAGTGCTGAACATTCTGAGTAAAGGAACGGTCTTTGAAAAAGCCAAAACCCTACGCCAAAAACAGCACATCATCAAAGACGATGGCGACAATCTGTATTTTGAATTTATCAATACCGATTTTTGGTGTCAGAATCAATTTCAAGTAACCAACCAAGTTACACAGGAAGGCAAATATGTAAACCGTTATGACGTAACGCTGTTAATCAACGGTTTGCCGCTGGTGCAAATAGAACTCAAACGCCGAGGCTTGGAACTCAAAGAAGCCTTCAACCAAACCAATCGTTACCAACGCCATTCCTACGGTTCGGGCAGTGCCTTGTTTCAATACGTCCAGATATTTGTGATTTCTAATGGCGTAAACACCAAATACTACTCCAACAACCGCAATCAGAGTTTTAAACAAACTTTTTATTGGTCAGATGTTCATAATAAACGCCTCACCAACATCCTCAACGGCTTTGCGGATGCGTTTTTAGAGCCTTGCCATATCTCCAAAATGATATGCAAATACATTGTGCTGAACGAGGCCCACAAGATTTTGATGGTGTTGCGTCCGTATCAATATTTTGCCGTGGAAACCCTCATTGATAGAGTTCAGAATACGAACAAGAACGGATATATTTGGCATACCACAGGTTCAGGCAAAACGCTAACGAGCTTCAAAGCCAGTCAGATTTTGATGGACATTCCCCAGGTTCATAAAATTGTTTTTGTGGTGGACAGAAAAGATTTGGACTATCAAACCACCAAAGAATTTAACAGTTTTAGTGATGGTTCGGTGGATGGCACAGACAACACCAGCAACTTGGTCAAGCAATTTTTAGGCACATATACCGACAAAAAGGGTCAAGCCAAAAACTCGAAACTGATTGTTACGACCATTCAGAAACTCAACACCGCCATCAGCAAATTGAAGTATGAAAAGGCGATGGCAGATTTGAAAGACAAGCGAATCGTTTTCATCTTTGACGAATGCCACCGCAGCCAATTTGGCGATACTCACAAACGGATAAAAGAGTTTTTCAATAACAATCAGATGTTTGGGTTTACGGGTACGCCCATTTTTGCCGACAACGCCAACAAAAATGAACTGGGCAAACGCACCACCAAAGATTTGTTTGATGATTGTTTGCATAAATACGTCATTACGGATGCCATTAAAGACGAAAACGTATTGAAATTTTCGGTGGAATACGTGGGAAAATACAAGCACAAAGACGGCAGAGAAACCAATGTAGATATTGAAGTAGAAGATATTGACACCCAAGAGTTGATGGAAGACGGCAGCCGTTTGGATAAAATAGCGGATTATATCATTGCCAACCATGCCCGAAAAACCCACAGCAGAGCGTTTACAGCCATGTTTTGTGTGGATAGCGTAAAGACTTTGATAAAATATTATGACCTTCTTAAACAAAAAAAGCAAGAAGGTAAGCACAACCTAAACATCGCTACCATTTTTAGTTACGCCAGCAATGAAGACGATGCCGATGCCAACGGATTTATTCCCGAAGAGGTTTCCGTAGTGGAAGAACCCAAAGCCCTGTACGGTTTGAATGTCCACAGCCGAGAGAAATTAGACGAGTTCATCGAAGACTATAACCAACTTTTTGATACTAAATTCAGCACCAAAGACAGCGAGAGTTTTTATAATTATTACAACGATATTTCCAAGAAAGTAAAGGAACGCAAAGTAGATATTTTGTTGGTTGTCAATATGTTTCTGACGGGTTTTGATAGTCCAACGCTCAATACTTTGTACGTGGATAAAAACCTCAAATATCACGGGTTGATTCAAGCCTATTCAAGAACAAACCGAATCTTGAATGAATTAAAATCACAGGGTAATATTGTAGTTTTCAGAAACTTAAAGACCCGCACCGACGAAGCCATCACGCTATTTAGTAACAAAGATGCCATCGAAACCATCATCATGCAACCGTATGAAAACTACACGGAACAGTTTGATAGAGCCTTTGCGATACTCACAGACATTACGCCCACGGTTGATAGCGTAAACCAATTATCAACCGAAGACGACGAATTGGCATTTGTGAAGGCATTTCGTGAATTGATGCGGATTAAGAACGTTTTGAGTTCTTTTTCAGATTTTAAGTGGGAAGATTTACAAATGAGCGAACAACTTTTTGAAGATTTCAAAAGTAAATATCTCGACCTGCACGACAAAGTAAAAGGGGAGACCCACAAAGAAAAAGTTTCTATTTTGGAAGACGTTGATTTTGAATTGGAACTTATCCACCGTGACGAAATAAATGTGGCGTACATTATTCAATTACTGATAAAACTCAAATCAAAAAACAACCAAGACACCACCAAAGCCGAACAAGAGATTTTAAGTTTGTTAAGCACCGAAACCACTTTACGGAGTAAACGGGAATTGATTGAGAAATTTATCAAAGAAAACCTGCCCGAAATCACCGACACGGCAAATATTCAAGAGCAATTTGATAAATATTGGAGTATTGAGCAAAAGAAGGCATTTTCGTTGATTGTGGCGGAAGAAAATCTTTCCACAGCCAAAACTGAAAAACTAATTGAAGATTATTTATTTGCCGAAAGAGAGCCTTTGCGGGATGAAATTATTGAGTTAATTGAAGGCGAAAAGCCCAGTTTATTACAACGCAAAAAGTTAGGCGAACGCATTTTAAAACGACTCGTGGACTTCGTGGAGACGTTTATGAATGGAATGGTGGGGTGATAAAAAGCCGTTTAACTTTTTGGAGTTAGACGGCTTTTTTGTGATGTAACGAAAACAATCGACACACGCCCCGAGAATGGTTTATTGCTCCCTTAGAAATCATTGAGCAAGCGATTGATTTAATCCTTTCGGGGAAGATTGTGAGTTATTGGTATGATGTTGGTTTGGGGATTGTGGGGCGGTGATTTGGAAAAAATTAACTAAAAGGGACATCCTGAGGTTTACGTTTTTCTGATTGTTGTAATTCTGAAAATGAATTAAATACTTACTTCTTTCAAGTAATTCATTGCGTTTACAGAGTTCAAAATATCAAAGTATCGCTCAGCAAAGCCAAATAATAACTCATCCAATCAGATTCGTAAATTTTTCGGATTAATTTGTTAGCTTCTTCAAACGCAAATATTACTTCTAATCAAATCCCGATTTTTTTGGAATCGTTTACACGCACATAGTACACAACTATTTAATCAAAAGAAATTGGTCAAACATCCGCATGATTGGAGCAATACAATTGAATTGAAAAACTGAGATTGTCCCCCCAATTCAGAGTAGTAAAACTTTTCAAAAAAGTGTCCCCCAAAGTGTGTCTCGATAAAATATTTTCCAACAAAAAACCCTTAACTAATTCATAGTCAAGGGTTTGATTTTGCAGGTTGTGGTAAAAGGCGGACTCGAACCGCCGACACACGGATTTTCAGTCCGATGCTCTACCAACTGAGCTATTTCACCATTTTCACTTTTTTGGTAATCCCCAATGTGTCATTTGGGACTGCAAAGGTAGGAAAACTTTTTACTTCTACAAAACCTACACCGAAAAAATTTCAAAAAAATAAAATAGTATGCTTGCATAACATTCTTGAAAGTACCATATTTGTATGTGCATCGGTGAACGGTAAAAATGTAAACGGTTCACAGTGAAACGTAAGATTTTGGATATATTTGTATCTCATCCAACATCAAATATTTATTGTATTTTTAAAATTGGACGATGTACCGTTTCCCGTGTACCGTTCACCTTTAACCGTTAAGTCATGCAAATTCTTCAACAAATTCTATTCGTCGTGGCTCTGGGAGTGGCGGGATATTTTATTACAAAACGTATCGGAATTATCAAAAAAACTATCCAGTTGGGTCGGGATGAAGACCGTACTGATAATTCTTCCGAACGTTGGGCAACCATGTTTCGGATTGCTTTGGGGCAAAACAAGATGTTTGACCGCCCTGTTGTGGGTATCATGCACTTCGTGATTTATGCGGGTTTCGTCTTGATTAATGTCGAGGTTTTGGAAATTATCTTGGATGGAATCTTGGGAACGCACCGCCTTTTTGCTCCTGTTTTGGGAGATTTTTATCGCTATCTCATCAATTTCTTTGAATTTTTGGCGTTCGGGGTTTTGGTGGTTTGTGTGATTTTCTTGTCTCGCAGGAATGTTACAAAAGTTCAAAGACTACAACCCACTCGCCACCGTGAACTGAACGGTTTTCCTGTGATTGATGCCAATACTATTCTTTGGGCAGAAATTATTTTGATGACGGCACTTCTCACGATGAATGCCACCGACAGTGTTCTTCAAGACCGTGGCAATGAGCATTATCATCAAGTGGGAACTTTTGCGTTCTCTGGGTTTTTGAAGCCTATTTTCGCTTCTTGGTCAGATGTAGCTTTGGTGGCTTATGAACGAATTGCTTGGTGGTTGCATATTTTGGGTATTTTGGCGTTCGGTTTATACGTTACTTACTCAAAACATCTTCATATCTTTTTGGCGTTTCCAAATACTTTTTTTGCCAATTTGAAATCGAAAGGAGAAATTGCTAATATGCCCGATGTTACGAAGGAAGTACAAATTATGTTGGGTTTAGCACAACCAGATTCGGGGGCTTCGACTGAAATTGCTCGTTTTGGAGCGAAAGATATTAAAGATTTGTCTTGGAAAAACCTAATGGATTCCTATTCATGTACGGAGTGCGGGCGATGCACGGATGCCTGTCCTGCCAACATGACGGGCAAGGCTTTGTCGCCCCGCAAAATCATGATGGATACTCGGGATAGATTGGAAGAAGTGGGTAAAAATATGTCAGATAATGGGGGCAATTTTGTCGATGATGGCAAAAGTCTTTATGGTGATTATATTTCTTCCGAAGAACTGCGTGCCTGTACTACTTGTAATGCTTGCGTTCAGGAATGCCCGATTTTGATTTCGCCATTGGATATTATTTTACAATTGAGACGTTATCAAATCATGGAGGAATCGGACGCCCCAGGGTCGTGGAATGCCATGTTTTCTAATTTAGAAAACAACCAAGCTCCTTGGAAATTCTCACCAAATGATAGATTTAACTGGGCTGAGGGAGTGAAGTAATTGTGATTCAATTTAAAAAAACTAAAAAACCTCATGAAAACATTCCTAAAAGTAATATTAGCCCTATTTGCCGTTCTGACGATTGGTTATTTTATGGGTCCAAAACCCGAAGCCCCAAAATTGGAAGTCCCCATGTTTAAACTCACGGGTGATTTACCAACTTTGGAAAAGCAAATTCAAGAAGGAGAAGCCGCAGAAAAAGGCATTCGTCCCAATTGTCAGGCTCGTATTGTTTGGGCGGATTCTGCTAAAAAGGAGAAAACTAAGATTGCTTTTTTGTATATTCATGGCTTTTCGGCTACTCAGGAAGAAGGTAATCCTGTGCATCGGAATATTGCCAAAAAACACGGGGCAAACCTCTATTTAGCCCGTTTGGCAGGACATGGCATTGATTTGGGAGATTCTACGATGGCAAGCGTTACGGCAGATGATTTCATTCAATCGGCAGAATATGCTTTGGCAATTGCCAAAACTTTGGGTGATGAAGTAGTGGTGGTTAGTACATCTTTTGGTGGAGCATTAACTGCTTATTTAGCCTCACAACATCCTGAAATTAAGGCAATTGTGATGTATTCGCCTTGTATAAAAGTATTTGATGATAACGCTGAACTTTTGGATAATCCTTGGGGATTGGAATTGGGGAAAGCGGTATCTGGTTCATATATCCGTGATTTTCCACCTGCAAACCCCGAACACGCCAAATATTGGTGTCGTCATTATCACTTGAATGGCGTGATAGCTTTGCAGAATTTCTTGACTCATGCCATGAATCCAGAAACTTTTGCCAAGGTGAAATGCCCAGTTTTTATGGGTTATTATTACAAAAATGAAGAACAGCAAGACAAAGTAGTTTCAGTGCCAGCGATGTTGAAGATGTTTGAGGAATTGGGTTCGACAACTAAGCAAAAAAATGCCTTCCCCAATGCTGGAAACCACGTTTTGGCATCCCCGATTTTATCAAAAGATGTGGCGAATATTCAGCAACAGACTGAGAAGTTTTTGGATGGAGTTTTGAAGTAATTACGAAAAATAATTGACAATTTTGTTGAAAGCTCCCAATAGATTTGTCAAACTTGATTCAATTAAATAATATCGAGTTTCGTCAATGGTTAGCTTTTTTTCATCCAAACGGAGAAATACCCAAACGTCAGAATTTGTTACGCATCCAAAAACCGTTGGCGTGGGACGACCTTCTGATTCATTAAACAAAATTGCTGCGTACATTTCAGAAGCTGCCTGAGCAAAACCTTCTTCAACGGTTCGGTCTTTGGCTTCAACAACGCAGAAAACGGGTGATTTTATTTCAAGAATTTTGGGTTCTTTGCTGAATAAATAATCGCAAAAGCCATTGAGTCCTTGTGAGGAATCTACATCAAAACTAAAACCTGAAAACACTTGAAAACTTGGATTATTCCGTTTTATTTCCTTGATAACAGGCATAATCATTAATTCTGATTTTGCTTTTTCGCTTGGATAAGTTGGATAATCCTGAGCTTCCATAAGGTCATGTGCAAGATAATGCGAAGGTGTAACAGGTTGAATATCAGTAAATATATGGTCAAAAGTATAGGTTATACCGAATTGCTTTTCGAGTTGTCTGAGAGATTTGAAATCGCTATATGGCATAATAAATTCGTTTTATTGTTCAAGATATAAAGTTACATATTTAAAAATAGAGAGACTATAAAATTACGATAATGATACAGGAAATAGAATATAAAGTGCCAACAATGGCAGACATGATGGCGGCTGGCGAAAGCCCCGAAGTGCTTTTTTGGGTGGGTTGTGCAGGGTCATTTGATGACCGTTACAAGAAAGTTACCATCGCTTTTACCAAAATCTTGAACCGTGTGGGTATCAAATTTGCGGTTTTGGGTACGGAAGAATCTTGCACTGGCGACCCCGCACGTAGAGCAGGAAACGAATTTCTGTTCCAAATGCAAGCCACCATGAATATTCAGGTTTTGGAAGGCTATGGCGTGAAGAAAATCGTAACCGCTTGTCCGCATTGTTTTAATACTTTGAAGAATGAATATCCAGCCTTGGGAGGTAATTATGACGTAATTCATCATTCTACTTTTCTCCAAGAATTAATCAATGCTGGCAGAGTAAAATTAGAAGGTGGTGGAGAATTCAAAGGTAAAAAAGTAACCTATCACGATTCTTGTTATTTGGGTCGTGCCAATGATATTTATGAAGCTCCACGCTCGGTTTTGGAGGCTTTGGACGCTGATTTAGTGGAAATGAAGCGTTGCAAAACCAAGGGTTTATGCTGCGGTGCGGGTGGTGGACAGATGTTCAAAGATGCCGAAAAAGGCACAAAAGAAGTAAACATCGAACGGATTGAAGATGCTTTGGAAACGGGAGCAAGTACCATTGCGGTGGCGTGTCCGTTCTGTATGACCATGATGATGGATGGTGTGAAAAATAAGGAAAAAGAGGATTCAGTGAAGGTGTATGACTTGGCGGAATTGATTGAAGCGAGTATGTAGTGGGGATTTACGATTTCGGATTATTTTACGGAAGTCTTCGTTCAAAACGAAGACTTCCGTTTTTAGAATAGTATAATTCCAACACACAATAAAACCAATCAACTGATTATCAACACAATAACATTCTACTTGATTGCACGATTATTTCTTTGTAATTTTGGAGTCTCAAAATCCAAAAGAGTAAAGACATCCATCTTTGCTCTTTTTATCTTTAACTTTGATTGGAATAAATGTAGAAGAATATGAAACCTTTTGAAAAGTGGGAATATGAAGAGTTGGAGTATCGTTTTGGTATAAGACGGAATGATGGTTTGGCTGAACTTCAAAATTGGGTTGATTCAAAAGTGCAACCATCTGACTTTGAGAGTAATACACTTGAATCTTTGCGTCAAGAACTGGCTCTTTTTGTGGGGTCGTGGAATGAAGACGAACTTAAATTCTTCTTTATCAGTTCGCTCATCAACCTTGTCCGATTCAAAGGAGAAGGATATAGCACCTTCACCCAAAGAACTATTGAGGCTGAAATTGATGGAGAAAAAATGAGAGGAAGAGTAGAATTAGTGGTGGCACGAGGGAAACAAAAACCTTGGCAACCTTTCTTTTTTATTCACGAGTATAAACCCCGTAACAAAGACAGTAAAGACCCGTTAGGGCAGCTATTGGCTGCGATGTTGGTTTCACAGGAAATAAACGAAGTCGATATTCCGATTTTGGGCTGTTATGTGGTCGGTGCAGAATGGATATTTGTGATACTAATAGGGAAAGAATATGGTCTATCAAGAGATTTTTTAGTATCTCGTTCCGATGATATTTTACAAGTATTTTCCATTTTAAAACAGGCTAAAATTCTCATCGAAGAAAATCTAAAAAACTTGCCGATGCCGACTTATAAAAAGCTAATGGCTTGAAAATTTGAGATTTATAAGCAATTTATCTGTAATTTTGTAAAAAAGTACAAACCCCAAGAGAGTAAAGACACAAATCTTTGCTCTTTTTTTGTCGAAAAAACGAACCTCACCCGAGCGTCGGTCGCCCCAGCCCCTCTCCTCGAAGAGAGGGGAGCATACCAATCCAATAATATTATCCCCCTTTCATTAAGGAGAGGGGCTGGGGGTGAGGTATTAAAATAATGAAAAAAGATATACGCAAACAGTCAATTGCTCAACTCAAAGAGTTTTTGACCGAACACAAAGAACAGGCTTTCAGGGCTAAACAAGTTTATGAATGGCTCTGGAAAAAATCGGTTCAGAATTTTGAAGAAATGACCAATCTTTCGCTGAAAACTCGTGAACTATTGGCAGAAAATTTCGAGATTCGGACGGTGCAAGTTGCTGAAAAACAGGTCAGTATCGACCGAACGATTAAATCCTCGTTTGAATTATTCGATAAAAATTTGGTCGAAGGCGTTTTGATTCCCAACGAAGACCGCATGACTGCCTGTGTGTCGTCGCAGGTGGGTTGCTCGCTTACGTGTAAGTTTTGTGCAACAGGTTATATGGACAGGAAGCGTAATTTGGATGCAGCCGAAATTTATGACCAAGTGGTCAGAATCCGTGACCAAGCTGAGGAACATTACCAAACGCCCCTTACTAATATTGTCTATATGGGCATGGGCGAACCACTTCTGAATTATGCAAATGTCTTGGAATCAGTGCGTTATATCACTTCGCCCGAAGGATTAGGAATGTCGCCCAAGCGGATTACGGTTTCTACGGCGGGCATTGCCAAGATGATTACGAAGTTGGGAGATGATGAAGTAAAGTTCAATTTGGCACTGTCGCTTCACGCTGCCAATGATTTGAAACGCAACGAAATCATGCCCATCAACGAATCCAATACTTTGGAGGCTTTGAAGGAATCTTTGTTGCATTTTTACAAAAAAACGGGTAGTAGAATTACTTTGGAATATATACTTTTTTATAAATTCAATGATTCGCTGGAAGATGCCCAAGAGCTCTGGGAATTTGCCCGACAGTTTCCTTGTAAAATAAATATCATCGAATATAACCCCATCGCCGAGGCAAATTATACCAATACTGACCCTAAAACGTTGGAGAAATTTGCGGCATTTCTGGAAGCCAAAAACATGATTATCAATGTCCGCCGTTCACGTGGAAAAGATATTGATGCGGCTTGTGGACAGTTGGCGGGGAAGAAAGTAGCCACCTAACCCCCGAAGGGGGGAATAAAAATCGGACAGGAAATTCCCCCTTCGGGGGTTAGGGGGTCATTATCATAAAATATTCCCCAACTGCCATCACGCTCAAAATCAGCATTGCCAAGCATAAAATCACTTTTCCCACAATTCCAGTAATCAAGCCAATCATTGAACCGATGGCTGCTTTTAGGGCTTTGTCGGGTTCGGTTTTGCCGATAATTTCTCCTAAAAATGCTCCTAAGAAAGCACCCAAAAACATTCCTATTGGTGTGAAGAATAATCCTGCAAAAAGCCCAATCGTTGAACCCCAAGAACCGTATTTTGTGCCGCCAAACTTTTTGGTTCCCCAGATGGGTGCGTAATAATCAAATATGCTCATTCCTACGGTGAGTAAGGTAAAGAAAATCAAGGTTTTACGGTCGAAATCAGCATATTTTGAATAGTTCAAAAGAAGGAGTCCAACCAAACTCACGGGCGGACCAGGCAAAGGGAGTACCGCCCCCGCTAAGCCTACCAAAAGGCAAATTATTGAAGCAATTAATAATAAAATATCAGTCATTTGGATTTCAGATTTTAGATATGTGATTTCGGATTTAATCTTCAGCCACGAGTGAGAAAATTTCATAATTCATAACTCCTCATTCATCATTACGCCCTATCTTGCACGAAATAACGAAGAATCTAATCATGAAAAAACATTTAGTTCAATTAAACATTTCCAGAATGCTCTCTGATACTATTGATGACCCTATTATGGCGGATTTTGTAGCTCAATTAGACACTATCAACGCTCTGGGCGAAAGTAGTAAGGGGTTTGTTTGGCGATTGAAAGATGAAAGCGGAGATGCTACTCACTTGAATCCTTTTGGTGATGAACGAATTGTTGTAAATATGACTGTTTGGGAAAATATTGAAGATTTGATGGATTTTGCATTCAAAACGGCTCACGCTATGGTAATGAAAGATCGCAATAAGTGGTTTGAGAAATTTGGAAAACCCGCAACCGTACTCTGGTATGTTGATGAAGGACACATTCCCACGCTACAAGAAGCTCGTGAACGGTTGGAATATCTACAAGCCAACGGAGCGAGTGAATATGCTTTTGATTTTAAGAATAAATTTTGAGTGTTATCTATCTGAATTTGGATTGCGAAACGTCGCACCGTATCAGATTAATGGATTTTTTTGGATTAAGCCCAATGTCAATCCTGAGAATCCCTAAATCTGACGAATCCAAATTCAGACGGGGTCGCCAAAAAAATAATCATTCCTCCGTTCCATCATCCGTAACTGTTGCTAAGCCCACAATTTTATCATTTTGCACGGTGATTTCCAAAAAAGAATCACTCCTCCCAAATTGCACACTCACAGTTGTTACCCAATCCTCCACCGTGTTATCAATATCACGCAATTTATAGGACTTTGAGAAGCGTTTTTTAACCTTACTCATCGGGTCACCGACTTTCAAACCGCCTAAATTTTCAAGATTGAAACGGGGTGTTGTCAATTCAAAACCACTTGTGTTTTCGTCCACGATAAAGAAGGCATCTTTCCCGTAATAATAGACTTCAAAATGATTAGAAGTCTGAGCATCAGGGGTTTCTTCTTTTTTTACAGAATCGGGAGAGCCTAATTTTTCTAAGATTTTACCGTAATTAACGCCCATTTTTATACCCGAAACATTCATGGATTGATAGTTGAGGGTATCATAATCTTCTTCTTCCGATGTTTGGTAATGAGAAGATTTGAAAGAAGATAATGTAATGGTAATTAAGAAAGCTAATAGAAAAATTATACTTAATGGTTTCATTTTTATGGTTGTTTGTCTTGTTCTTCGGCAAAGTTGGATAAATGCTTCATTAATTGCAAAACGATTTGGATGGTCTTTCCTTATGTTCTCACAAATATAATACTGCCTTTTTAAATCGTTGACAAAAACATCTTTCTGTAGTTCAGCGGGCTTTCGTTCATCAATGATTTGAATTGTTTATTGAAGTGCGAAATATTGCCAAAACCACTCTCAAAACATACCTCTGCTACTTGCTTATCGGTCGTTATCAAGAGGTTACAGGCGTGTTTTATTCTGAATTCGGTTACTAAATCTAAGAAGGTTTTGCGGGTAATTTTCTTGAAATATCTGCAAAAAGCAGTCTCTGTCATATTGGCTAAGTGGGCGGCGGTTTCCAGATGAACATCTTGGGTATAATGTTCAATCACATAAGCATAAACTTTGTTGATTCGGTCTAAATCTATGGCTGATAAATCATACTTATCTGACTGACTGTCAATGATTTCATAGTCATTAGACGTGGCGATAGTGTTCATTAAATCCAACACTCCCAAGAGTTTTTGAAAGGGCGGAACGGTTAGTAAAAAAATCATTTCACGGGCAACACGGTCACGAGTTTTACCTTTGATTAATACCCCCGATTTTGATTTGGCAAGTAAAGTTCTAATCGGCAACGTTTCTGGATTATTAAAGAATTTTTCACCCAAAAAGTCTTCCTTAAATTGTATGACTATCGACCTTGAAGAATTCTCTGGACCAATACCATCGTTCTTCCAACAATGCGGGACATTCGGACCCAAAAGTACCAAATCGCCTTCCTGAAAATCACCCACCTGATTGCCCACAAAGCGTTTTCCTTCACTTTTTAGGATAAGTGTCAATTCAAATTCGGGGTGAAAGTGGTAGGGGACATCAAAATAAGGGAGGGCAATTTGACGGAATAAAAAAGAAGAATCCGTTGCATTGCCTAATTGTTCAAAAGAAGCCTTCATCAGACGGAATGTTGATTAATGGATTGAAAACAAAGTTGTTAGGGTAAAAATAGTGAAAAATAATAGCAAAGTGCTAAAAACTATGTATTTACTACGAATCAATACTTAATTAACACAAAAAGAGGCATCAGTCATAAAACCAACGCCTCTTTTATTCATCAAATTATTTTCCTAAATATCAAACACTCAGCCACCAAAACACTCCATCACTCAGTATTAGTGTTTCGGGCATCCACAGTCTTTCTTTTTGAAAAGTCCCCAAAGAAAACCTTTTTTCCGACGGCGTTTAATAACCGTTTTAGATTCCGACGAAATCATAGAAATAGTCGTTTCAATATTCGTAACAAAAGTTTCTGCTTGTGTTTCTACTGAAAAACAAGACAACAAGACGGTAAAAATAAGTAGCTTTTTCATAAACAGTAATGAGTATCGAGCAGAAGACACCTACTTTTTTAACGAAAAAGCCGTGCCAAATTGTATATAAAGTAGAGAATAGATTTTAGTGGAAAGAGCATAGAGATTAGATGACAAAGTAGATTATTGATAATCTGTAAGCTATTCTCTATGCTCTTTCCTCTATAAGGGAGCATACAAATTTAAACATACCTACTTCTGGTATGTACTTCCCGAAAGTAAAAATAACTTTCGGGAAGTAAATCTCTCGGTAACTTCCCGAAAGTTATTTCTACTTTCGGGAAGTTTAATGGAAGTCATGGGTACTTTATTAATTGGGTGCTCCCTAATCTATTCCCTAATATTTACTCTTCAAATAATTTATCGCCAATGAATATGCATCTTCCATCGCAACTTTGTCAAATTTTGGGTTTGATGGATTCGCAAAAGCGTGTTCAGCATCATAAGATTTCACTTTCAGGCTTTTGCCAGCCGTAGCCATATCTTTCTCAAATTGAGCTACCACGGCAGGAGAAATCCATTGCTCTTTCCCTGCAAAAAGCCCTAAAACATCACAATTAAGGGTTTTTAGCTTAGCAGCATCTTTCTCAGGCATTCCATAATACATCACACAACCGACGGCTTGCTTTCCTTCTAATAAAGCAGATTTCAAAGATAAACCTCCGCCAAAACACCAACCTACTGAGGCAATTTTGGCATCTTTACCAGCATAAGCAACTGCTCCTTCGATGATGGTTTGCAAACGTTTTGGGTCTGCACTCGACATATATTTTCCTGCATCTTCGGGAGTAGTGGCAATTTTGCCATCATACATATCAATCGCTATTACGTTTACGTCTTTGAGGTCGTTGTAAAAAGTCTCTGATTGTTTTTTGATGTAGTCATTCAGTCCCCACCATTCCTGATACACAAACAAATATTTATTTGATTTTTTGGGGGCTTCAATCAAAAAAGCATTTGCCATCGAACCATCAGCCGTTTTAAACTGAATCATTTTGCCACCTGCCATGCTTGCGTGCGTGTATGGAAGCGGTGCTTCGTGAGCTTTTTGGAATTCCTTGGTTGATGCCATCAATTGCATATCGTCTTTATTACAATCCGCTTTATTAGCAGTCTGGCAGCAACTTTGTGAAAAACCAAAGTAGGTTACAGTTGATAATACGAGCGTTAAAATTACTTTTTTCATGATTTTTTGGATGTTATATTACAGTATTAGTAACAGAAAAGGGTTTCCGAAAGTTTGAAATTTTAAAATAGTTTTCAAACTTTTCCTACAAATACTTAACTGCCTTAATCAATTTTAAATTATTCAACATCGGTAAAGTTTTGATATTGGCAGGTGGCACAACGCCTCTTTTTATCCAATTTGAAACAACATTTGTACTTGCCAATTGAAAACGTTTGGTATATTCTTTCATGGTTATCCATTCGTTTAAATCAATCGTAAATTCGGGTGTTGTAATTATGTTATTGGCTTCTGCAATAAGCCTTTCTGCATCTTTTGACATCATTTTGATTTTTGCAGAAATGATTGATTTAAGTATTACTTTTTGCTCTGGATTTGCTTTATCCATTTCTTCTCGCATTGCCTTCATGGCAATCTCTATTTCTTGGTCAGTATCTGCCAAAAGAAGATTATTTATGATTATTTGCATATTTTGAAATGAGGTCTATTTACCCCCGTGTTTGAGTTTATCTTCAAGAAATTCTATCGTTTTTGTTAGTTCACTTAAATCATCAAGCATTTTATCTATTTCCTCTTGATTGGTTTCTTCAATCATTTGATAATTGGTAAGCATTGTTTTGATTGATGCCCTTCGCATCCTTAAACTCATTAGTAATTGTTGAACTTTATCCATAAATAGTGGTTTAATTTTCTAACAACAAACATTCAAATATTACATAACGTAACGAAATGATTACCCAAATTTATATAACTTTGCAATTTAATTAGCTCCTATTTAAAATCCACAATTATATTTACAACGTAAAATTTCAACTGCTAAAACCACATTTAATATGGACAAGCATAAAATCATTGAGTTTCTAAAACTCTCTATCTTAACGATATTTTTAATCTACTTTATCGACTGGTTTATGGTTGTTGGTTACAAACTGCTCAAAGGGGCTAATTTTGCAACTTTAAATAGTCAATATTATTTCAAATGGACTTGGGTTGGTGTGGCTGTTGGTATATCATATTATAGAGTTTACAGGAAAAAAGCTTAATCTGCTTTTCTTAAATTTTCCTAAATAACCCATCACAATTACCAAATCGTGATGGGTTATTGTATTTTTGTTGTTATGACAGAAAAACGTTGGATTTTTAAAGATTCTCCCCCTCAATCACAAATAGATTTATTGGTCGAAACACTCAATGTTTCGTCTGAAATGGCTACGCTTTTGGCTCAACGAAATGTGCATACTTTTGATGAAGCCAAAACTTTTTTCCGCCCCGCCCTCTCACATCTGCACGATCCTTTTTTGATGAAAGACATGGATAAAGCCGTGGCTCGTTTGGAAGAGGCAATTTTCAAAGGTGAAAAAATATTGGTTTATGGCGATTATGATGTAGATGGAACAACGTCCGTTGCCACGATGTACGGATTTTTGAAAACTATTATTTTTGAAAACCGAGAAGATGCTCCCTTAGAATTTTACATTCCTGACCGCTACGCCGAAGGTTACGGAGTATCTCAAAAAGGCATCGAATATGCCGCTGAAAACGGTTTTGGGCTGATTATTTGTCTGGACTGTGGGATAAAATCCAAAGATAAAGTGGCATGGGCGAAGGCACATAACGTAGATTTCATCATTTGCGACCATCACCGTCCCGACGAAAATGACCTCCCCGATGCCGCAGCCGTGCTTGACCCAAAACGTGCTGATTGTACCTACCCTTTCGATGAATTAACGGGTTGTGGCGTGGGCTTCAAATTGTTACAAGCGTTTTGTACTAATCAAGGTATTGATGATGAATTATTGTTGCCTTATCTCGATTTGGTGGTTACGTCCATCTCTTGCGACATCGTGCCGATTGTGGGTGAAAACCGTGTTTTGGCGTACTTTGGTTTGGAACAACTCAATACAAATCCAAGAACTGGACTGAAAGCCTTGATGCAATCGGCTTCGATTTCGGGTAAAATGGATATTACCAAAGTCGTTTTCGGACTCGGTCCACGCATCAATGCCGCAGGGCGAATCAAACACGCTTACGATGCCGTGAATTTATTATTATCGGACGATGAAAAGCAAGCCAATGAGTTCGCCAGAGTTATCCAACAGCACAACAACGACCGCAAAGGTTTTGATTCGGGCATCACCGCCGAAGCCCTCACGATGATTGAAGAGGACGTTTTCTTGCAAAAAGCCCACAGCACGGTGCTTTTCAAGAATGATTGGAACAAGGGTGTAATTGGTATTGTGGCGAGTCGTTGTATTGAAAAATATCACCGCCCTACCATCATCCTGACCGAATCACAAGGACACGCTGCGGGTTCGGCTCGTTCGGTGCCAGGTTTTGATGTTTATGAAGCCATCGAAGAATGTTCTGAGCATTTGATTCAGTTTGGGGGACATACTTTTGCGGCGGGTTTGACTTTGGAAATCAACGAGATAGATAATTTTAGACGTAAATTTGAAGAAGTAGTTTCTCGTAAAATTCTCCCCGAACAACTCACGCCAATGATAACGGTGGATATGAAATTGCCCCTTTCGGAGATTTCAAGTAAATTTCACCGAGTGATGGAACAAATGTCGCCTTTTGGACCTAAGAATATGACCCCGGTTTTTGTTTCAGAAAACGTTTTTATTCACGGAAAACCCTTTAAAATGAAAGAAAAACATTTGAAAATTAATGTTTTTCAGGAAGGTAGCCCTGCCTACACCTGCGTAGGTTTTGGCATGGTAGAAGACTTTTACGAAGATTTAAAAGAAGGAAAACCTTTTTCAATATGTTACACCATCGAGATTAATGAATGGCAAGGCAATAAGAGTTTTCAATTGATGTTGAAGGATATAAAGATTTAGGAATTATGATACTAAGAACAGAAAATCTTATCAAAAAATACGGACAACGCTTGGTCAATAACGAAGTAAGTTATCAGGTTGCCCAAGGCGAAATTGTGGGGCTTTTGGGACCAAACGGTGCAGGCAAAACTACGTCTTTTTACATGGCCACGGGCTTGGTGAAACCCAATTCGGGCAAGGTATATTTGGATGATTTGGACGTTACTAATTTGCCCATGTATAAGCGGGCAAGGCTCGGAATCGGTTATTTGGCTCAGGAGGCTTCGGTTTTTCGGTCTTTATCCGTGGAAGAAAATATTTTGGCAGTTTTGGAAATGACCAGTCTCTCCAAAAAAGAACAAAAAGAGAAAACCGAACAACTTTTAGAGGAATTTTCGCTCACCCACGTGCGGAAGAATTTGGGGCAGGTTTTATCGGGTGGAGAACGCCGTCGTACCGAGATTGCCCGTGCCTTGGCAGTTGATCCAAAATTTATTTTGTTGGATGAACCCTTTGCGGGTGTGGACCCAATTGCGGTAGAGGAAATTCAAGGCATTGTGGCAAAGTTAAAACTCAAAAATATTGGGGTTTTGATTACCGACCACAACGTGGACGAAACCCTTTCCATCACCGACCGTGCGTATCTACTTTACGAAGGTAAAATCCTAAAATACGGCACACCTCAAGAACTCGCTGACGATGAGGAAGTTAGACGGCTTTATTTAGGAAGGCATTTTGAGTTGAAGCGGAAAATTTGATTTAAAAACTTATGGATGAATTAATAATTACGATAGACGAGATAATCAAGTATGGACTTAATCCCAACCTTGATATAGCCAATAAAGAGAGGTTACTTGAAAAGTATTTAGTCAAAATTTACAGTCTATATTTTGAAATTCTGGATGGGAGTGATGGTATTGATTATCCAGATTTTGATAAGTCACTGTTACCAAATATCAGACAAAATATTGAAAGTAATTTTAAGAATTTCGGTTTTTACAAGATTGTAATTGACATGAATGACATCTATGATATGGCTGAATGTGGTTTAGGAGATGCAATAGATGATTTGGCAGATATAACGCTTGATTTGTTGGAAGTAAAGTGGCGAATTGAAAATAACAGTTTAAGCGATGGTCTTTGGTATTTTAAATTCATCTTTTATGCTCATACTCAACAACATATTCTGAATTTATTGAATTTTATAAAACAGATTGAAAATTGAAATCCCTTGTAAGGGAGCATCTAAAAAATAGCATACCCACTAAAAGCCTCACCCGAGCGTCGGTCGCCTAAATCCCTCTCCCGTGGAGAGGGATTTTTAAAAGGTATATTATTTCTTAGACGCCCCCTTAGTTTGGATAAATTCCTTTTATTATTGAAAGAATTTGTATGATTATTTTTGAATTAACATACCAAACATAAATTTATGGTTAAAGCTATCCAATTATCAGACTTACTTGCAGACATAAAAACACAATCGCAGAAATTTTAGATATTCAAACTAACCACTCACTCAAAAACTTCCCCACAAAAAAAGAGCTACAACCCAAAGGTCATAGCTCTTTTCAAAGAATAATATCTGTTAATTACTTAACTTCAACTTCAGCACCAGCTTCTTCTAATGATTTTTTCAAACCTTCAGCTTCGTCTTTAGAAACACCTTCTTTGATAGCTTTTGGAGCTCCATCAACTAAATCTTTAGCTTCTTTCAAGCCAAGACCTGTCAAGTCTTTCACCAATTTAACTACTGCCAATTTAGACGCACCAGCAGCTTTCAAGATTACATCAAATGATGTTTGCTCAGCAGGAGCTTCAGCAGCTTCACCACCGCCGCCACCAGCTACCATTACAGCCGCAGCCGCAGCAGGCTCAATGCCATACTCGTCTTTCAAAATTGCTGCTAATTCATTTACTTCTTTTACTGTTAAATTTACTAATTGTTCAGCGAATGCTTTTAAATCTGCCATTGTATTAAGATTTTTATTGTTTACGATTTTGTGAATTTATTTTAAAAATATCAACAGTTGTAATCGTGTTTGAAAATTTATTTTCTAACTGATAACTGTTAATTGATAACTGAATTATCCTTCTCTTTCCGAAAGAGTTTTCAAGATACCAGACAATTTTTGTCCACCGCTTTGAAGAGCAGAAACAACGTTTTTCGCTGGTGATTGTAATAATCCAACGATTTCTCCAATCATTTCTTGCTTCGACTTCACGTTTTCAAGAGCTACTAATTGGTCTTCTCCGATGTACAATCCACCTTCGATAGATGCACCCTTGAAAGTGATTTTAGTCTTACCAACTTCTTTCTTGAAATCTTTAATCAATTTAGCAGGAGTTTTGGGATTCTCTGGCGAGAAGATAATTCCTGATAAACCTTTGAAAACTGTATCGTTGAATGATGAATAATCAACGCCTGTGGTTTCTAATGCTTTTGCGATGAGCGTATTTTTAACCACACGATACTCAAAACCACGTTGAAAACACATTCTTCTGAAAACATTAACTTCTGCAACCGTCAAACCACCTGTATCAGTGATGTAGAAGTATGGAGTGGCAGCGAACTTTTCGCCCAACTCTTGGATGATTACACCTTTTTCTTCTTTTGTCATGATTACAAACCTTTAACTGTTCCTTGGTCAATTTTAACGCCTGGAGACATTGTTGAAGACAAATTTACTGACTTCACATAAGTTCCTTTGGCTGATGATGGCTTCAATTTCAACAATGTGTTGATAAGTTCCTGAGCATTTTCAGCTAACTTCTCAGGGCTAAATGAAACCTTGCCTACTGAGGCGTGAATGATACCAGTTTTATCAACTTTAAAGTCAATTTTACCAGCCTTCACCTCTGTAACGGCTTGTCCTACGTTCAAAGTTACCGTTCCCGACTTTGGGTTTGGCATCAATCCACGTGGTCCTAAAACACGACCTAAACGACCGAGTTTCGCCATTACTGTTGGCATTGTGATAATTACGTCAATATCCGTCCAACCTTTTTCGATTTGTTGGATATAGTCGTCCAAACCAACGTGGTCTGCACCTGCCGCCTTTGCTTCCTCTACTTTATCAGGCGTGCAAAGTACGAGAACTCGTACATCTTTTCCTGTTCCATGAGGCAAAGCAACTACGCCACGAACCATTTGGTCGGCTTTACGAGGATCTACCCCCAAACGAACGTCGATATCAACTGATGAATCGAATTTCGTATATGAAATCTCTTTCAAAATCTCGGCTGCTTGCGTAAGTGAATACGATTGCGTTGCGTCATATTTTGATTGAGCTTCTTTTTGCTTTTTTGTTAACTTAGCCATTTCTTTAATTTGAAAATTTGAAAATGTGCCAATTTGAAAATGGATTAAAAACTAATTGAATGAAAATGAAACTTCCAAATTAATTAATTTCCAAATTTCCAAATTAAAACGGTTTTTCTCCTGATACTGTTAAACCCATTGAACGAGCCGTTCCCGCTACCATACTCATTGCTGATTCGATAGTGAAACAGTTTAAATCAGGCATTTTTACTTCTGCAATCGTTCTTACTTGATCCCAAGTTACAGAGCCAACTTTTTTCAAGTTTGGCTGTGCAGAACCGAGTTTTACTTTCGCAGCCTCTAATAACAAAATTGGTGCTGGAGGAGTTTTTACTACAAATTCGAAAGATTTATCTTTGAAATAAGTAATCAAAACAGGAAGAATAACGCCTGGTTTATCTTGAGTTCTCGCATTGAATTGCTTACAGAACTCCATGATGTTCAAACCCTTAGAACCCAAGGCTGGACCAATTGGGGGCGAAGGGTTTGCGGCACCACCTTTGCATTGCAACTTAACGTAGCCTGCTATTTCTTTTGCCATTACGGTAAATGTTTAAAACTTTGAATTGATTGAAATTTCTCTGCCAGTTGGGCTGGAAGCTCCCTACCTGAGATTTTTCGTAGCTTCGTGAAGGGATTATTCTGTAACCAAACATCCTGATTTACAGTCAATTGAAATCATAAAAATTTCAAAATGTGCAAACCGTTTACGAAACGGACTGCAAAATTACGACTTTCTTCTTGATATACAAAGGCTTACAGGATATTTTTTGAGAAAAAGATAATATACGTTTGAACTTTTATTTTTGGAAATTAGTTATCGCTTTCCCTCAAAGATTGTAGAAATGTGTTCCGCCCCGTGGTTGGTGTCCCCACCAAACACATTTGCGTAAGCCTACAAATCAAGGTTGCTTACGCACGTGTGGTTGGTGTCCTCACCAACCACGGGGCGAAAATTCACAAAATCCTAAGAAAATATGCAAAAACTGAATTTAACAATTTCCATAGAAAAATATGAAAGTGAAAATGAACTTTCACCTCTTGAAAAAACGCTTTTGACCGAAGCCCGTAAAGCTACTTATAATTCGTATGCACCTTATTCAAAGTTTCATGTGGGGGCTGCAATATTATTAGATAACGACCAAATAATCACTGCCAATAACCAAGAAAATGCCGCTTTCCCCTCAGGTTCGTGTGCGGAACAATCTGCGATTTTCTGGGTTGGAGCAAATCATCCTGAACGTAAGATTAAAACCATTGCCGTGATTGCTCGTCCAGGTTCGGGTGATGATTTCAGGGGCGTGTCTCCGTGTGGGGCGTGTCGTCAGGCGATGTTGGAATATGAAAACCGTCAGCAGGAACCGATTAGATTGTTGATGTTATCATCTGATAACCAAGTGCTTGTAATGAATTCGATTGGTGATTTACTGCCCTTAAAGTTTAATGAATTTTAATTTCGATGTTCGTTATTCGATTTTGGATATTCGGAGAAAGGTATAGCATTACTATCTCCGAAAATCGAAAATCGAAAATCGGAAATCGAGCATCGAAGATAATGTTCGACTTTTTACGAAAAAATACTTTCACCATTCTTTATACCTTCTTTTTGGGACTAATGCCTTTGTTGGCAAGTTCCTCAATTAGTTTTTGGGTGATCACGCACGAGCCTAATATTCAAAATTTTACCTTCCAAAATTGGACAATTGTTTTCGTACTTTCGTGCTTCACGATGGCTTTTGCCCTTACGCCTACCACTTTTGTAGCTTTATTGAGCGGATATTTCTTGGGTTGGAAGGCTTTTTTCCCCATTGCCATCAGTTATTTTATAGCCTCTTATATAGGGTATAAAATCGCTCAGAAAATTGACGGTGGTCGTTTTCTGAAAATTCTTTCTGAAAAACCGAAAGTCAAACAAGTTTTAGAAAACTTAAAGCAAGATGAATTTAAAATAATTCTCCTCGCTCGCCTTTCGCCCATTCTGCCATTTGCCGTTACGAATGTTTTGTTCTCATTTTCAGGCACAAAATTGCGAAACTTCCTTACTGCGGGCTTTTTAGGAATGTTACCCCGAACTATTCTTTCAATATGGATAGGCACGCAAGCCCAAGAAATTAAGCGATTAATTGAGCACCCGAGCGAAGGGAATCTTTCTCAGTTTTTGGTTTTAGGGTTGATTTTTGCTTCGGTTTTTGGGTTGGGGTATTTTGTGAAGAGGGCAGTTTCTAAATAATTTTTATTAATTTTGAATATGCTTATTCCTTAAAAAAAATTGCTACTATGGTTCTCGGGAGAACGTTACTGGTACTAACGCTTGAGACTTTGTCTTAGTAAGCATTAAAAAGAAAGTAGCCACATAAATTATGTGGCTCTTTTTTTGTTTAACGTACCACGGCAATCCTTGCCGTGCTTTATCAAGAATTTACGGCAACGAGCGTCGTCCGAAGATTGCCGTAGTACGTTTAAAAAATCCTCCTCATTATCAGTTCATTATATTTTTTTTTGTATCTTTGCACCCCCAAACCTCAACAGGATTGCGGATTCACTAAATTCATCTTTCACTGCCCGGGGAGATGACGTAAAGAGGGCTTATTCACACATGGCTAATCAATTAGCAGATTTCGACTGGGATGCAGTCACCACAAAAGGCTTCGGCGGAGGTTACTCTTCTGAACAAAAAGCTCAATTAGAAGCACTTATCGAGGGAACATTGAATATCGTTACCGAGAAAGCAGTAGTAAAAGGTACGGTCGTAGGGATTACTGACCGTGAAGTAATTTTGAATATTGGTTTTAAATCAGATGGTTTAGTACCAACCTCAGAATTCAGAGATATGCCTGACTTGAAAGTAGGCGATGTAGTGGACGTTTATGTAGAAAACCAAGAAGACAAATCAGGTCAATTGATTCTTTCTCGTAAATTAGCCAAAGTAATGACTGCATGGAAAAACATTGAAGATGCTCTCGAAGATGACATCATCATTGATGGTTTCGTGAAACGTCGTACAAAAGGTGGTCTTATCATTGATATTTATGGAATTGAGGCATTCTTGCCAGGTTCACAAATTGATGTGAAGCCAATCCGTGATTTCGATGTTTTTGTCGGAAAGAAAATGGAAGTTAAAGTGGTGAAAATCAACCACGCTAACGATAACGTAGTAGTATCACACAAAGTATTGATTGAGAAAGACCTTGAACAACAACGTCAGTCAATCCTTACTAACCTTGAAAAAGGACAAGTCTTGGAAGGTGTAATCAAGAACATGACCAACTTCGGTGTATTCATCGATTTGGGTGGTGTTGATGGTTTATTGCACATTACAGACATCTCGTGGGGACGTATCAATCACCCACAAGAAATGCTTAAATTAGATCAGAAAATCCAAGTGGTTGTTTTAGACTTCGACGAGAATAAGAAACGTATCTCATTGGGTATGAAGCAATTACAAGCTCATCCTTGGGATGCTTTGGCTGAAACAACTGAGGTAGGTTCAAAGGTGAAAGGTAAGGTTGTAAACGTAGCAGATTACGGTGCATTCTTGGAAATCACACAAGGTGTTGAAGGTTTGATTCACGTTTCAGAAATGTCATGGTCGCAGCACTTGCGTAATCCACAAGATTTCTTGAAAGTGGGTGATATGATTGATGCCGTTGTTTTGACACTTGACCGTTCTGAACGCAAAATGTCATTGGGTATCAAGCAGATGACCGAAGATCCTTGGACTAAACAAGACCTTTTAGCTCGTTATGCCTTAGGAACTAAGCACACAGGAACGGTTCGTAACTTGACAAACTTCGGTTTATTCCTTGAATTAGAAGAAGGTATTGACGGATTAGTACACGTTTCAGATTTGTCTTGGACTAAGAAAATCAAGCATCCATCTGAGTTTGTAAAAGTAGGGGATAAATTAGACGTAATCGTATTAGAACTTGATGCAGATAACCGTCGTTTAGCCCTTGGACACAAGCAATTAGAGGAAAATCCTTGGGATACTTTCGAGTCAATTTTCACCGTAGGTTCAACACACAAGTGTACAATCACAGCGAAAAACGACAAAGGAGTTATCTTAGAATTGCCTTACGGAATCGAAGGGACATCAAACTTGAAGCAAATTGTGAAAGAAGATGGTTCTGTACCCGAAGTAGGTGAGCAATTAGATTTCAAAGTAACTGAATTCAACAAAGACGACCGCAAGATTCAGCTTTCACACGTGAGAACGTATAATGATGCGAAAGAAGAAGGTATCGTGGAAGAGAAGAAGAAAACAGCAAAAGACGTAGCGAAAATGGCAGATGCCGCTGAGAAAACTACTATGGGAGACTTAGATGCCTTAACAGCATTGAAAGCCTCAATGGAGAAAACAGCCAGCGAAGAAGCTAAGAAAAAATTAGACAAAAAAGCGAAAGCTGAATAATCTAATTTATTTTAATATCAAACGTTCTGTGAGTCAATGACTTACAGAACGTTTGTTTTAATAATTGCAAAATAACTTTTATCCATCAGTTTTTGGTATTAATTTTGCAATTCAAACATCAATAAGATGGTCTTGTGGCCGAGTGGCTAGGCAGAGCTCTGCAAAAGCTTCCACAGCGGTTCGAATCCGCTCGAGACCTCTAAAATTAAAAAAAGCTCCCAATTTGGGGGCTTTTTTTATGCCTCAATTTGAACATTGTACCCACAATGTTCTTTCTTTGTTTTATGGGCTTTTATGTAGAAATTGCACCTACATAAACCGTATTCCACCATTTTACCGCTACCCAATGACTTTACACGACTACATTGAGAAACTCAATCGAAAATTCAAACTTGGCAACTCTACCGAACACACTTTTAGAGGCAATTTAGAAACCCTTATCGAAGATTTAATCCCTCATGTTTCTGCTACCAATGAACCCGCTGGACAAAAGTGTGGTAAGCCCGATTACGTGTTGATGAAAAACGATATTCCGCTTGGGTATATCGAAGCCAAAGACATTGGCGAGAAAGACCTCGAAGGAAAGAAAACCAATAAAAATCAATTCGACCGCTACAAGTCGGCTTTGAATAACCTCATTTTTACGGATTATCTGAGTTTTCATTTCTACCGTGATGGTGAAAAAAGCGGAGAAACCGTTGCCATTGGTAAAATTGAAGATGGCTCAATTGTGGCTCTGCCCGAGAATTTCGCCACATTTACCGACCGTCTCAAAGATTTTTGTGCTGCCAAAGGCACACAGACCATTCGGAGTTCCAAAAAACTATCCGCCATGATGGCGGGTAAGGCTCGTTTGCTTTCAAATATCATTGAATTAGCCTTAAATTCTGATGCTACTCACAATGAAGACAGTACGCTCAAAAGCCAAATGGAAGCCTTTAAGGAAATATTGATTCACGATATTTCTGCGGAAGGTTTTGCCGATATTTACGCCCAAACTATCACTTACGGAATGTTTGCGGCTCGTTTGCACGACCCTACTTTGCCTACTTTTAGCCGTCAGGAAGCGGCGGAACTTATCCCGAAATCTAACCCTTTTTTGCGTAAACTCTTTGGGTACATTGCGGGACCTGACCTTGACTCTCGAATTAAGTGGGTTGTGGACGATTTGGTAGAAATTTTCTTGGCTTGCAATGTGGCTGAAATCTTGAAAGACTACGGAAAATCTACGGGAATGGAAGACCCCATCATTCACTTTTACGAAAACTTCCTGAGCGAATACGACCCAGCACTCCGCAAAGCTCGTGGCGTTTGGTACACTCCCCAACCCGTGGTGAACTTCATCGTTCGGGCGGTGGATGAAATCTTGAAAACGGAATTTGGTTTGCCCCAAGGGCTTGCCGATACTTCCAAAACAACGGTGAAATTACAAACGCAGAACTACGATAAGCGTTCCAAAAAATACCTTGAAACCACCGAGGAAGTGCATAAAGTACAAATTCTTGACCCTGCCACGGGTACGGGTACTTTTTTGGCGGAAACCATCAAGCATATTCATAAGAAATTTACAGGACAAAAAGGATTGTGGAGTAATTACGTGGAAAACCACCTTCTACCCCGACTCAACGGTTTTGAGTTGTTGATGGCATCCTACGCAATGGCTCATTTACAGTTGGATTTGCTTTTGACCGAAACAGGCTATAAACCCACCAAAGACCAACGTTTTAGAGTATATCTGACCAATAGTTTGGAAGAACATCACCCCGACACGAGTACGCTTTTTGCCAATTGGCTAAGTTCGGAAGCCAACGAAGCCAATCACATTAAGCGGGATAATCCCGTGATGGTGGTGATGGGCAATCCGCCTTACAGTGGCGAAAGTAGCACCAATAAAGGTGAATGGATCGAGAAATTGACGGCTGATTATAAAAAGGATTTGAACGAAAGAAATATTCAACCGCTTTCGGATGATTACATCAAATTTATCCGTTTTGGGCAACATTTTATTGATAAAACGGGCGAGGGTATTTTAGCCTATATTTCCAACAACAGTTTTATTGACGGTATTATTCACCGTAAAATGAGGGAGGAATTGATGAAATCTTTTGATAAAATCTATATCCTCGACCTGCACGGTAACGCCAAGAAAAAGGAAACCATGCCCGATGGTTCGCCCGACCAAAATGTGTTTGACATCATGCAGGGCGTGAGCATTAATATTTTTGTGAAAAAACGGAAAGTATAGGTAAAAAGGAAGCCTTCGCTCAAAGCGAAGGCTTCCTTAAAAATTCCGTATGTTTCCGATTGCGTCCAGACTGCGGACGCAATTGAATTACACAGAAAAGGAAGTCTTCGCTTTAAGCGAAGACTTCCTTAAACTAAAATATCAGACTGATGAAAGTAAACATTGAACCACTACAGCCAAACTCATTTTACCATATTTATAACCGTGGAGTTGGCGGTGAAAACATTTTTAAACAAGAACGTAATTACTTGTATTTCTTGAAAAAATATGCTTTATATATTGAACCCGTAGCTGAAACTTACGCTTATTGTTTACTGAAAAATCATTTTCATTTACTGATTCGCACTCGTTCAGAGGAAGAAATCTTAAAATCCAAGGTCGTACCGAAGGAAGTATCCACGAAGGAAGCCTTCGCTTTGAGCGAAGACTTCCTTAAAAAAGAAGAAGAAAAACCTGCTTCTTGGCATCTCAGTAATTCTTTTGCCAGTTTATTTAAAAGTTATGCCCAAGCTATCAATGTTGCTCATAACCGCACAGGAACGGCTTTTGAAGAGCCATTCAGAAGGATTTTAGTAGATAATGATGCTTATTTTACTGAATTGATTTACTATATTCACCACAACTCACAAAAGCATGGTTTTGTAAAAGATTTTAGAGATTACCCTCATTCATCATACCATTCACACCTGCATACTGCCTTAACAAAATTAAAAAGAGAAGAAGTATTACAATGGTTTGGCAATAAAAATGAATTTGAAAAGTATCATTTGGGTAATCAGATATTGACAAATTTAGATAAATTCAACATTGAGTTTGATTGATTATTCCCAATTGCGTCCACTCTGCGGACGTAATTACGTTTAATCCAATTGCGAACGCACTGCGTTCGTAATTAGTCTTAGGGAAGCTGCCCACTCGCCCTCTATTTCAAAATCCTCAAACGGTTTGAGGATTTTAGAGGGAAGCCTTCGCTTTAAGCGAAGACTTCCCTATTTTACCCCAAAATACCATAAAATGAACTCCAATAAATTAGCCCAAGTATTCCATTTTGACCTGTACGGCAAGCGGGAAGCCAAATACGATTTCCTCAACCAAAACTCCCTCAAAAGCATTGATTGGAATGATTTACAACCCAAAGCCCCAAATTTCTTCTTGGTGAAAAAAGATTTTGATGAATCGGGAATGTATGAGGAAGGTTTTAAGATTGATGAGTTATTTTCAGTAAAATCCAGTGGTGTCAAAACTCACGATGATGATAATTTAGTTGCAAACAATATTAATGAACTCAAAACTAAGGTCTTAAAGAAAGGAATTTCATTTGAAGTTTCTAAACCTCAAAAGTATGCTTATCGACCCTTTGATAATGGATATGTTTACTACGATAATAAGATTTTAGGCAGAGCAAGAGAGAAGACAATTTATCATCTGTTAGAGGATAATTTAGGTTTAAATTTAGTGTCCCAACCACAAGCTGCAAATTTGAATTACTTTGATTGTGTTTTTATTGCTAATAGATTAACAGATACAAATATGTTTCGTAGAGGTGGTCCTGTTGTTTTTCCACTATATCTTTATCTCGAATCAAAAGCAGATTTATTCGCAACAACAGAAAGAACGCCCAACCTAAACCAAACCATCATTGGTAAAATGGCAGAAGGTTTAGGAATCCCTTTTGTGGCAGAAAAAAATCCGAAATCGAAAATCGAAAATCCGCAATCCTTTGCTCCCATTGACGTTTTGGACTACATTTATGCCGTTCTGCACAGTCCAGCCTATCGAGAGAAATACAAAGAATTTTTGAAAATAGATTTTCCCAGAGTGCCTTATCCAAAAGACCTTACAACGTTTTGGAAATTGGTAAAATTAGGCGGAGAAATCCGTCAGATACATTTATTAGAAAGTGATGTAGTGGAAGAATACATCACCGAATATCCCGAAGATGGGAATAATGTGGTGGTGAAAACCAAATACGAAAATGAGCGGGTTTACATCAACGAAAATCAGTATTTCGATAAAGTACCCGAAACTGCTTGGAATTTTTACATCGGTGGCTATCAACCCGCCCAAAAGTGGCTCAAAGACCGCAAAGAGCGTGAATTGAGTTTTGAGGATATTCTGCATTATCAAAAAATCATCGTAGCCTTAACAGAAACTGCCCGGATTATGCAAGAAATTGATTTGGTGGGGGTGGAGTAGATTAGGCACAAAGGAACATAGGCACAAAGGAGCAGAGGAAACTTACAAAATATTTGTTCCTGAAATCGTAATATTTAACATGACCATTAGAAAAAACACCATGACCATAGGAATTATTTTGATACTGATTGGCGTTTGTGCCATCGTCTCAGGCATTGTATTTATCAGAAAAGACACTGTTTCAAGCGTTACCAAAACCGCATCGTTTAAAGCAGATGAATTAATTAAGGAAGTACCCGAAGCCAAGACAGACAAACAAAAGGGTGATGATTTTGAAAAATATGTAGTACAAAAATTTTCAAAGTCATATTTCAGCATTTTAGAATGGGCGAGTGATAAATACGTCAATGGCATTTATGCAAAAAGCAATACCCATCCAGATTTAACCCTAAAATTTAAGTTTAAAGACATAGACACAGATTTTGCCGTAGAGTGCAAATACCGTAGCGACTATTATAAAAATGGCATTGAGTGGTGTTCAGCAAGACAATTAAGCAATTATCAAGCCTTTGCCCAAGAAAAAGGCACTAAGGTTTTTGTAGTAATTGGCGTAGGTGGAGAAGCCACAGCTCCCGAAGAATTATACATCGTTCCCTTAACCGAAGTAAAAGGAATATTCTTGGACAAAGCATTTTTGGGAAAATACAAAAAGGATAATTTTAAGGATAAGAATCTGTTTTATGATTATGAGATTGGGGTATTGAGGTAGGATTATTGTAGGCACAAAAAAGGTACAATGGTTTATTTTAAGATGTAGGTACAATGTTGATTTACCATGTTTTATCACAAAACTTACCATTAAAATAATCATTAAACGTTTTGTTGAGTTTCTTTAATACGGTTCAACGATTTGATTGTAAGTATTTATTGAATGGTTTGTTTAGCAACGTAAAATTAGCCTTTTGCGATATAATATACTTGCAAGTGTTTCTCTTTTAGGCATTTAAGGGAGTGTCTAAGAAATAATATACCTTTTAAAAGTCCCTCTCCACGGGAGAGGGATTTAGGCGACCGACGCTCGGGTGAGGCTTTCAGTGGGTATGCTATTTTTTAGACGCTCCCTAATGATACCAACTCAATTGGAATTTTGTTGTTGCAATAACCCATTTTTTTGCTTGAAACAAATCTAATTTTAAAAAATGGTAAGCAAACTGTGGAATATTGAGGAGTCTGCTATCATATAAAGGTTTAAAATGTCTTTAATCAAGCATAGAGAGGTTTTTTAGGGGTAAAAAAGGTTAAACTATTGGGGGTTTTACCTTTTACCCCTAAAAACCCCTCACACGTAAGGTATGAGGGGTTTTTAGGGATAAAATATACCTATAAGTACGTGGATAAACTTACATCCTTTGCCGATTCTCACAAAAATAAGTCGTCCTCCCCCCAACTTTAATAATCGAAATTTTCGTTCCACATTCTGGGCAAACCCCTACTCGCTCGTCTTCCATTCCTTTGATTCCCCAACCTCTGGCGTACAAAAGAAAAATCTTCGGAAAATCATCATAATTTGCCTGTGAATCAATTGCTACATTGATAACGTATTGAATGGCTTTATGAATCTCAAATATCTCGTTATCAGATAGTTGATTCGCTATTTTTTCGGGGTGAATTTTGGCTTGAAATAAGACCTCATCCACAATCCAATTGCCAATTCCTGCCACTGTGGATTGGTCAAGAAGTACGGGTTTGATAGGTGCTTTTCGTTTTCTCAGATTTGTCAAAAGTTCTTCCAATGTGATTTCCAAGGCATCTTTATAGATTTTCTTTCGAGATAAATATTCTTCAATATCTTCCACAATACCTATTCTTTCAAATTTTCTGGGACATAAAAAACCTAACTTAAAGCCATTAGTAAACTTAAAAATAATCCGAGCAAAACGGGGCGTGTCTTCTTCATCTTTGAAATACGCTAAATCACCCGTCATACCAAAGTGGAAATGTAGCCAATAGGGTGCATCCAATTGAGCAAATAGATTCTTACCTATTCTTTTAGTACCAATAAATTGTCGGTTTCGGAGCTGCTGATTAAGCATGTCATAATCCGTAGTCAGAAGTTTGGTATCTTGAACATACACATCTGCAATGGGCTGGAATAGACTGGTAGCCTCAAAATAACGACGATAGGTTTCAACTTCGGGGAGTTCGGGCATGAAGTGATAAATTAGGTTTATGTATGAAATTCAAACGCTGATTTTGACGATTTTGTTTTGATTAAATCTATACAATCCCCACATAACTAACCCTTAAAACCTAAAAAATAGTACTTAATACCTCTATTCAATCCGTAAATTTACTTATAACTGATAATTGTTAATTGATAACTCGTTCTTATCTTTGCCCCTGCAAAAAACCTTACATCATGGACAAACCGAAGTACAAGCGTATTCTTCTCAAATTATCAGGCGAAGCCCTCAGTTCGGGCGGTGAAGTAATTGACCCCGCCATCTTAGAGCAATACGCTCAGGAAATTAGAAAAGTAAAGGATTTAGGCGTTGAAATAGCCATCGTAATTGGTGGAGGTAATATTTTCAGAGGTGCCGCTGCCGCCAAAGTAGGTATCGACCGTGTTCAAGGTGACTATATGGGTATGCTCGCCACACTCATTAACGGCATGGCAATTCAGGCTTCTTTGGAAAAACACGGAATGTACACACGTCTATTGACTGCCATTAAAATGGATGCCGTTTGTGAGCCTTTCATTCGCCGCAGAGCCATGAGGCATTTGGAAAAAGGTCGTATCGTTATTTTCGGAGCAGGTACAGGAAACCCTTATTTTACTACTGATTCGACAGCCGCCTTGCGAGCCGTAGAAATTGAGGCAGAAGTGGTTTTGAAAGGCACACGGGTAGATGGCGTTTACACTGCCGACCCCGAAAAAGACCCCTTAGCCACTCGCTACGAGCATCTTTCATTCACGGAGGCAATCTCGAAAGGACTAAAAATTATGGACACCACGGCTTTTACGTTGTGCCAAGAAAACCAAGTTCCCATCATCGTTTTTGACATGAACAAATCAAACAACTTAGTCAATTTAGCCAAAGGAGACTCGGTGGGAACACTCATAAGTTAATCAATGATAGAATGATGAACGGGGTGCGTAACCTGAGTGAATATAATTTAAGCTCATTTTGTTACTCTATCATTCTATCACTCACTCATTCTGTCATTAAATTAAAAAAATGGAGGAAATAGAATTTTATATTGACGCTGCCAAAGAAACCATGGACGGAGCGTTGAAACATTTAGCCATTGAATTATCAAAAATTCGTGCAGGAAAATCATCACCCGCCATGCTGGACGGTATTATGGTTGATTATTACGGAATGAATACGCCTTTGTCGGGGGCGGCTTCCATCAGCACACCCGATGCCAGAACGATTTTAGTGAAGCCTTTTGAGAAAAAGATGATTCCCGAATGTGAGAAAGCCATTCGTAATTCAAATATCGGACTTTCGCCCATGAATGACGGTGAAAACATCCGTTTGAATATTCCTCCTTTAACTGAAGAAAGACGTAGAGATTTGGTAAAGAGAGTGAAAGGGGAAATTGAAACTGCAAAAATTAACGTTAGAAATGTGCGTCAAGATGCGAATAGCAGTATTAAAAAATTGAAAGCCGATGGCGTTTCAGAAGATGCCATTAAAGAAGGAGAGGAGCGAATTCAAAATTTAACCAACAGTTATATTTCAAAAGTAGAGTCAACTTTTGCAGATAAAGAAAGAGATATTATGTCAGTATAATAAAAAAGGCTTCCCGAAGGAAGCCTTTTTTATACTCAAATATCACAATCTTACACCAAAGCAATTCTTTTAAAAGTGCTGATAGTCAAGCCCTTCTGAGTTTGCTCCAATAATTGCTTAATGTTGATTGAACCGTCTTTTACAAACTGCTGGCTCAACAAAGTAGATTCTTTATAGAATTTCTCTAATCTACCTGCCGCAATTTTATCCAACATTGCCTCTGGTTTTCCTTCCTGACGAGCTTGGTCTCTACCAATCTCAATTTCACGCTCAATAGTAGCTGAGTCAACACCATCTTTGTCCAAAGCTACTGGCTTCATAGCCGTGATTTGCATAGCAATATCTTTTCCAACTTCCTGAACGTCAGTACCTTGTACGTTTGTAAACGCCACCAAAACACCAATTTTATTGTTTGAGTGAATATAAGAAACCACTTGGTCAGCCGTTACATTTTCGTAGCCTGCAATCGTGATTTTCTCACCAATTTTTCCTGTTAATTCAATCATTGCCTCTTGTGCAACACGACCATCAGCCAAAGTAGAAGCCAATAAAGCATCTTTATCTGCCACATCATTAGCCACAGCCGAAGCCAATAAAGCCGAAGCCAAATTAGTAAAATCTGCTACTTTTGAAACTGGTTCAGTCTCGCAAGCCAAAGCCACCAATTTACCATTTGTTCCGTCAGCATTGATGGCAATTAATACCGTACCTTCGTTTGTCTCGTTGTCTGCACGCTTGGCAGCCACTTTCTGACCTGCTTTGCGGAGAATATCAATAGCGGCTTCAAAATCGCCACCTGCTTCAGTAAGGGCTTTCTTACAATCCATCATGCCCGAACCAGTCATTTGTCTTAATTTATTAACGTCTGCTGCTGAAATAGCCATTATCTTGAAAATTTGAAAATTTGAAAATTTATTGATTGGGAAATAATTATTTACAGAATAATTATTCAGTTGATTTTTTATTCAAATAGCCCACAGAAAACTATGGGCTATTTGAATTGACTTTATATTATTTTGAAGATTGATGTATCAAAAATTATTTTCAAATTTTCAAACTACTCAATTTTCAAATTAAAATTAATCTTCTTTCTCGTACTTAGCCGCAACCTTCGCTGCTTCTTTTTCTGCTTCCATGTCTAACAAACGCTTAGCTTCTTCTTCCTCAGCTACACGAGCATCGTCTTTATCTTGCTTGCGTTCCATCAAACCTTCTTCGATTGCCTTACCGATTGCTAAAGTAATTAAAGCAATTGACTTGTAAGCATCATCATTAGCTGGAATTGGGAACTCTACTAAGTCTGGATTCGAGTTAGTATCGCACATCGCAAACACTGGAATACCCAAACGTTGTGCTTCTGCTACGGCAATGTGTTCACGCTTAACATCAACTACGAAAAGAGCTGCTGGAAGACGAGTCAATTCGGTGATACCACCCAATACTCTTTCCATTTTCTCTTTGTCACGTGTCATCATCAAACGCTCACGCTTTGCTAATGCTTTCACAGTTACTTCGTCTTTCAACATTTTGTCGATAGTCCCCATTTTCTTGATAGACTTTCTAACTGTTTGAAAGTTTGTAAGCATACCACCTAACCAACGGTCAGTAACGTAAGGCATTTTCAAACGACGAGCCTCTTCAGTAACAATTTCTTGTGCCTGCTTTTTAGTAGCAACGAACATTACTTTACGTCCTGAACGAACAACTCCTTTGATAGCATTACAAGCCTCATCCAAACAACCCAAAGTTTTGTTCAAATCAAGAATGTGAATACCGTTTTTCTCCATGAAGATAAACGGAGCCATGCGTGGATCCCACTTGCGGGTTAAGTGTCCGAAGTGGACACCTGCATCTAATAATTCTTTGTATTCTATTTGTGCCATTTTTTTGTTTAGGGATTAAGGATTGGGGGTTAGGGATTAGGGATTTTACGCCCAAAAGCCATTTTCCTACTTTCCTAAAACCTTAAAATTTTAAGTTAAAAATAAAAAATATTGGCAAGACACCGGTCACTGTAAGCCTTACCAATGAAATATAGTTATTAGTGTAATGGTTATTAGTTATTAGAAAACCAATATCATAATAACCAATACACGGATAAACCAGTATGCCAGTAACTAATATACCAGTACACCGATAACCAAATATTAACGTTTCGAGAATTGGAATTTCTTACGTGCTTTCTTGCGACCTGGCTTTTTACGTTCAACCATGCGTGGATCACGAGTTAAGAATCCTTCTTTTTTCAAAGCTGGACGACGGTCTTTGTCAATTTCTTGCAAAGCACGAGAAATTGCTAAACGCAAAGCCTCAGCCTGTCCTTTGATTCCACCACCGTCAAGATTTACTTTAACGTCGTAAGTACCTTCTGTTTTTGTTAAAGCAAAAGGTTGATTTACGATAATTCTAAGAATCTCAGATGGGAAATAGTCGTTCAAATTACGACCATTTATTGAATATTCGCCCTTGCCCGGTGTCATGTAAAGACGAGCAACGGCAGTTTTTCTTCTTCCTAATGTATTAGTTACTTCTGCCATTTTTTTTTATAGCTGTGAGCTATGAGCTATGAGACTAATTCATAATTCATAATTCATAATTTAAAACTTGATTTCTTTTGGTTGTTGTGCTGCGTGTGGGTGTTCTGTTCCTGCATATACATACAAGTTTCTGAATAACTCACTTCCAATTTTGTTTTTGGGAAGCATACCTTTCACGGCTGCTTCAACAACTCCCCTTGGATTTTTTGCTAAAACTTCTCTTGGCGTTGCGAAACGCTGTCCACCTGGATAACCCGTGTGGCGAGTATAAACCTTAGCATTCATTTTCTTGCCTGTGAAACGAATTTTCTCGGCATTAATAACGACAACGTTATCACCGCAGTCCACGTGTGGAGTAAATGAAGATTTGTGCTTTCCACGCAAAATTTTTGCAATTTCAGAAGTCAAACGACCTACAATTTGGTTTTCGGCATCCACCACAACCCATGCTTTTTCAACAGTAGCAGTGTTTGCGGAGATGGTTTTGTAACTTAGAGTATCCACTTTATTATGATGTAAAAGTCCGATAATATTTTCTCAAAGAAAGCAATCCTGCCAAGGAATGTTATAGAATCTACTACCACGCAGGACTTTTATTAAGAGTCGTGGAGTATTTTACCATACATCAGGAGTTGGAACACCTCTGATTTTCAATGATTTGACCTTATTTTATGCTGAACGGGCATCCAGTTTAAATTTGGGAACGCAAAATTAGTAAATCTTTACTCATTATGCAAATGTGTTTCATAAAAGATTTTAACACCCTAAATTAATATTCAGGAACTATTTGATAAATAATTACCCGTTTCTTTTGAAAACCCAAAACCTTTCTTTTACTTTACATCCAAATACCAATCCTAAGTAAGTTAATAAAGTTTTGAAACTAAGTATTGCAGGATTCTCGCCAGTTTTCTGTTTACGTTTTTGATTATACCTCAAAATACCTTCAAATCGTTTTTGCCCATCTTCGGACTGTAGTATTCCTTCATTCCTTATACATCAATATTTGTTTTTCTGTAAAGTTTATCTGATTCTGTTCGCCTGAATCAATAAGCACTCGCTTCCTTGTCTTTAATAATCTTAAAAAAATGACATAACCATTTGTCGGGTATTTCTATGTCCAAACATTTCGGTTGTGAGTCACCGTATTCTTTTACCTGAGAGTATGTGCGATTGAATGAGAGTATCTAATCTAAATTATACTAAAATTATGTCCAACTTTACTCGTTGGCTGTCTGAAAATGACAGTCCAAGCCGCTCGTTGTTACCCCCCAGCAACTTGCGAGACAGTTTGGTAAGCCTCTTTTCTGTCGAAGGAAAGAGGTCTCGCCGAATCCTATCGGTCGCCTTTACGGTGTTGATGACTATGTTTCTCAGCCAATCATCTTTTGCCCAACAACTTCTTGTGAACCCAGGTTTTGAATCAAAACTAACTGGATGGCAGTCTAATAAGTCCCCAATTAGGACAGTTGCTTCAACCAGCTCAGTGCGTGGTGGTGTTTATTCTGCACACATCAACGCAAATTATTGGGACAATGAGTATTTCTTTCAGAATACTAATGCTGTTCCTTCGGCCACATACAATTTTTCTGTGTGGGCAATGGTTCACAATATTTGGAAATATAGTGCTGTTGGAGTAAATGTTTTTGATGCAAACTGGGTAAAAATTCCAGCATCAAGTTTTGAATTGGAGGTTAATTCTCTCTTTTTTCAAAAATTCACTAAAACATTTACTGTAGCCTCAAATGCTAAGTATATGCAAGTGTTTGGTTATTCAAGCTGGACTGTGTTGAAGGTCGATGACTTTTCTCTAACTCAAGTTTGTAACAACGTAACCTCGGGTGGAACAATCGCTGCCAATCAAAGTGGGGTAAGCGGTTTTAACCCTGCTGCTTTTACAAGTGTAGCTAACCCATCAGGCGGAAGTACAAATGCTTTGGAAATTGTTTGGCTGAAAAGTACAACTGCTACAACTTTGACAACTGCCAATGCAAGTCAGTGGACGACAATTCAAGGTGCAACTGGATTGACTTATGATTCAGGACCATTGACACAGACTACCTCGTTTATCCGTTGTTCTCGTCGTGCGGGTTGTACGGATTACGTGGGTGAGTCTAATGTATTGACGGTTACAGTTACAGCATCAACTTGTAATAATGTAACCTCGGGTGGAACAATCGCTGCCAATCAAAGTGGGGTAAGCGGTTTTAACCCTGCTGCTTTTACAAGTGTAGCTAACCCATCAGGCGGAAGTACAAATGCTTTGGAAATTGTTTGGCTGAAAAGTACGACTGCTACAACTTTGACAACTGCCAATGCAAGTCAGTGGACGACAATTCAAGGTGCAACTGGATTGACTTATGATTCAGGGCCATTGACACAGACTACCTCGTTTATCCGTTGTTCTCGCCGTGCGGGTTGTACGGATTACGTGGGTGAGTCTAATGTATTGACGGTTACAGTTACAGCATCAACTTGTAATAATGTAACCTCGGGTGGAACAATCGCAGCGGCTCAGTCGGGATGTAGTGGTTTTGACCCTGCGGCTTTCACGAGTGTAACTGCCCCATCAGGTGGAACAGGTACTTTGGAATATGTTTGGTTAAGAAGTACAACAGCTACTACTTTGACAAGTACGAATCAAGCCGAGTGGTTTGCAATCACGGGAGCCACTGGTGCTACTTATGATGCAGGTCCAGTGACGAAAACTACGGCATATATCCGTTGTTCACGTCGTTCGGGTTGTTCTGACTATGTTGGAGAATCGAATATTATCATTGTAACGATTAATGCTAATTGTGGTGGTAAAGATCCTATTTGTATTTCTCGTAAAACTCCAATTTTGAATAATATCTTGTGTGGAACTACTACTAACTATGGTCTTTTCTTTGAAGATTTGAAAGGAAACGTAGCTACTCCATCTACTTTATATTCAGTGAAATCGGGAGAATTAACTGAATTTTGTGATGGTACTGCAATATTAAATTACACGGCTTGTGTGAATGGTGGTGGTGCAAATGACTGTATTACGATAAATCTTAATTTATCAGGTCGCACGGGAACACCTCCTGCCAATAGCCCAGTAACTAATACACATTGCACGGGATATACTCCAAGTTTGAATGATTGGTATTACTATCCAACTTCAAACGGAACGTTCTCGGGTACGGGTATTTACGCAGGTTTGGCGGGTACATATACTCAGAACATGGGTGCATTACAAGTAGGTACTGGTGGAAACTTGAATGAAATTTCTAAGTTTGGAGCGAGTTCATGGTTCTTCATTAATATCACAAGTGGCGGTACAAATAATTGGAGTAGCGTTTCAAAGAAGGGTGATATTAATGTAAACTTAGGTGCTTCTTCAAATATTGCTTCGGTAACGGCCACGGCTAATCCAACTTCCATTTGTAAGGGAGAGTCCGTCAATTTATCTGCTACTATTGATGCTGCTTCAAAATCTGCTAATTGTTCTCCTTCTTATTCATGGGTTGGTTCAAACGGATTTACGAGTAATCAAGCAACGGTAACAAATACAAACGTTCAAGGTGCAACAACTTATACGGTAACGGTTACGTTCACGGCTATTAATGGCAGTAAGTGTTCGGTAACAGCTACTACGGGTGTTGCTTTGAATGCGGTTTGTTGTGATAATGTAACAAACGGCGGTCAGATTGCAGCAAGCCAAAGTGGTTGCGCTCCTTTCGACCCAGCACCATTTACGGAGGTAACTGCTCCATCGGGAGGTTCAGGAGCTGCTGAATAT
The DNA here is from genome assembly GCA_034519515.1 of Arcicella sp. GTDB lineage: Bacteria > Bacteroidota > Bacteroidia > Cytophagales > Spirosomataceae > Arcicella. The sequence goes on along the minus strand of JAXHOK010000053.1, from coordinate 20,804 downwards.
TTGTGGTTAAGAAGTACAACTGCAACTACTTTCACGGCAGACAACATGAATACCGATTGGTTTGCCATCGTAGGAGGAACGAATGCAACGTTGGATGTGGGTCCTTTAAGTAAGACTACGGCTTACATTCGTTGTTCACGTCGTGCGGGCTGTACGGATTATGTAGGGGAATCAAACATAATCATTGTAACCATCAATCCGACGCCAGTAGCTCCAACCGTAACAGGTACTACTTTCTGCGGAATAAGCACTGCTACTTTAACTGCTACTTGTGCAACAGGTTCAACGCCAAACTGGTATGCTGCCTTGACGGGTGAAAATGCAGTGGCAACAGGAACTTCATACACAACGCCAAGCATTTCGACTACAACTTCATATTATGTAACTTGTAAATCGACTGCTGGTTGTGAATCGACACCAAGAGTAGAAGTAAAAGCAACGATAAATCCAAATCCAAATGCACCAACCGTAACGCCAGCTACTTCTTGTGGATCAGGTTCAGTTACTTTGGGAGCAGTTTGTGCTTCGGGTTCAACCGCTAACTGGTATGCGGCAGCAACTGGCGGAAGTTCAATTGCAACTGGTGCAAACTATACGACAGCCAGTCTTTCTGCTTCAACTACTTTCTATGTTAGTTGCAAAACAGATTTGGGTTGTGAGTCGGCAAGAACGCCAGTAAAAGCTACGGTAATTGCTAAAATTACGGATGGTGGTAAAATTCAAGCAGATGAAATACTTTGTGGAAGCGGAACACCAGCGAAAATTACAAGCGTAACGCCAGCGAGTGGTGGAGATGCTAATTTAGCAATTGAATATATTTGGTTACAAACTACTTCATTGTCTGCATCGGGAACTTGTCCGTTGAATGTTGTAGGTCAAACACTTTATACGCAAATCCCTGGTGCAACTTCGGCAGATTATCAGCCAGGAGCAATCACGCAAACGACTTGCTATGTTCGTTCCTCACGTCGTGCGGGTTGTACTGATTATATTGGTGGAGAATCGAATAGTGTAAAGAAGGGTGTTGCAACTCCGTTTACTGTAACGACAACGGCTAATCCTGCTTCAATTTGTGCAGGTGGAACGGTTAATATTACAACAACGACTACTGCAACGGGTACAGTTACTTATTCTTGGAAAGGTCCAGATGGATTTACAGCCGATACAAAGGATGTAACCTTAGCTGATATAACAGTTCTAAAAGGCGGTGTTTACACAGTAAGTGCCTCAAATGGTAGTGGTTGTTCAGCATTGGCAACGGTTCAAGTAACGGTAAAAAATTGCTTAAAAATTGGTGATACTGTATTCAATGATAAAAATAATAATGGAAAGCAAGATGCAGAAGAGTTAGGACTTTCAGGAGTAATAGTTAAACTGTTTGATGCTGCAAACGTATTGGTGGGAACAATTCCAACAGACGCTTCTGGAAAATATCTTTTCACTGACCTTGCTCCTGGCGATTACACAGTAGAAATCACGGCACCAACGGGTTATAAATCATCAACGGGAACAAATGGCTCGGCAACGGGACCCAACGAACCAGCGACAAGTCCAAACGATAGAGTCGATGGTGATGATAATGGGACAACCGTAAGCGGCCAAACCATCAAGTCAAAACCCGTAACGATAACTATTGCTGGTGGTGATAACTTAACGGTAGATTTCGGATTATTCAAACCAGCTTCAATTGGCAATGTAGTATTCCGTGATGTAAACGGAGACGGCAAGCAAGACCCAAGCGAAACGGGCGTAGCGAACGTAACGGTTAAATTGGTGGATAGTGCTAACAACGTTGTTTCAACGACCACGACTGGACCAGACGGCAAGTATATATTTGAAAACTTAGCCCCAGGTAATTACACAGTAGAATTCGTAAAGAGCAGTTTACCAACCAACTTCGACTTCTCGCCAAAAGGCACAACCACCCCTGACAAAGACAGTGATGTGGATGCTACTGGTAAAACGGGAACAATCACATTGACGGAAGGACAAGTAAACAACGATGTGGATGCGGGAGCGAAACCAACGAATATTTACAAAATTGGCGATACCGTATTCAACGATAAGAACAACAACGGCAAGCAAGATGCGGGAGAGCCAGGAATCGAAGCCGTAACGGTTAAATTGTTTGATACTGCCAATACATTGGTAGGCACAACGACAACCGATGCGAGTGGGAAATACTTATTCCCCAATTTAAACACGGGCGATTATACAGTAGAAATCACGGCACCAACGGGTTATAAATCATCAACGGGAACAAATGGCTCGGCAACGGGACCCAACGAACCAGCGACAAGTCCAAACGATAGAGTTGAAGGTGATGATAATGGGACAACCGTAAGCGGCCAAACCATCAAGTCAAAACCCGTAACGATAACTATTGCTGGTGGTGATAACTTAACGGTAGATTTCGGATTATTCAAACCAGCTTCAATTGGCGATGTAGTATTCCGTGATGTAAACGGAGACGGCAAGCAAGACCCAAGCGAAACGGGCGTAGCGAACGTAACGGTTAAATTGGTGGATAGTGCTAACAACGTTGTTTCAACGACCACGACTGGACCAGACGGCAAGTATATATTTGAAAACTTAGCCCCAGGTAATTACACAGTAGAATTCGTAAAGAGCAGTTTACCAACCAACTTCGACTTCTCGCCAAAAGGCACAACCACCCCTGACAAAGACAGTGATGTGGATGCTACTGGTAAAACGGGAACAATCACATTGACGGAAGGACAAGTAAACAACGATGTGGATGCGGGAGCGAAACCAACGAATATTTACAAAATTGGCGATACCGTATTCAACGATAAGAACAACAACGGCAAGCAAGATGCGGGAGAGCCAGGAATCGAAGCCGTAACGGTTAAATTGTTTGATACTGCCAATACGTTGGTAGGCACAACGACAACCGATGCGAGTGGGAAATACTTATTCCCCAATTTAAACACGGGCGATTACACAGTAGAAATCACGGCACCAACGGGTTATAAATCATCAACGGGAACAAATGGCTCGGCAACGGGACCTAACGAACCAGCGATAAGTCCAAACGATAGAGTTGAAGGCGATGATAATGGGACAACCGTAAGCGGCCAAACCATCAAGTCAAAACCCGTAACGATAACTATTGCTGGTGGTGATAACTTAACGGTAGATTTCGGATTATTCAAACCAGCGTCAATTGGCGATGTAGTATTCCGTGATTTAAACGGAGACGGCAAGCAAGACCCAAGCGAAACGGGCGTAGCGAACGTAACGGTTAAATTGGTGGATAGTGCTAACAACGTTGTTTCAACGACCACGACTGGACCAGACGGCAAGTATATATTTGAAAACTTAGCCCCAGGTAATTACACGGTAGAATTCGTAAAGAGCAGTTTACCAACCAACTTCGACTTCTCGCCAAAAGGCACAACCACCCCTGACAAAGACAGTGATGTGGATGCTACTGGTAAAACGGGAACAATCACATTGATGGAAGGACAAGTAAACAACGATGTGGATGCGGGAGCGTCAGCACCATGTGATAGTGGTATTCCAGTTATTGCAACAGTAACCCCAGCCGCAAATTGTGGAACAGGAACAGTTACTTTGGGTGCAACCTGTGCAACAGGAACAACAGCTACTTGGTATGCAGCCGCAACTGGTGGAAATTCAATTGCATCAGGAGCAAGTTTCACAACACCAAGTATTTCTGCAACAACTTCTTATTATGTTACTTGTAAGACTGTTAGAGGATGTGAGTCAGGCAGAACAGTAGTAAAAGCAACGATTAACCCAATCCCAGCCGCACCAACGGTAAAGGATGCAGCGATTTGTGGAACAGGAACAGTTACATTGGGAGCAACTTGTTTGACAGGAACCGCACAATGGTACGCTGCTGCAACGGGAGGACGTTCAATCGCCACGGGTGCAAGCTATACAACGCCAAGTATTTCAGCGACAACCACATACTTCGTAAGTTGCAAAACTACCGCAGGTTGTGAGTCAGGCAGAACAGTAGTAAAAGCAACGATTAATCCAATCCCAGCCGCACCAACGGTAAAGGATGCAGCGATTTGTGGAGCAGGAACAGTTACATTGGGAGCAACTTGTTTGACAGGAACCGCACAATGGTACGCTGCTGCAACGGGAGGAAGTTCAATTGCCACGGGTGCAAGCTATACAACGCCAAGTATTTCAGCGACAACCACATACTTCGTAAGTTGCAAAACTACCGCAGGTTGTGAGTCAGGCAGAACAGTAGTAAAAGCAACGATTAATCCAATCCCAGCCGCACCAACGGTAAAGGATGCAGCGATTTGCGGAACAGGAACAGTTACATTGGGAGCAACTTGTTTGACAGGAACCGCACAATGGTACGCTGCTGCAACGGGAGGAAATTCAATTGCCACGGGTGCAAGCTATACAACGCCAAGTATTTCAGCGACAACCACATACTTCGTAAGTTGCAAAACTACCGCAGGTTGTGAGTCAGGCAGAACAGTAGTAAAAGCAACGATTAACCCAATCCCAGCCGCACCAACGGTAAAGGATGCAGCGATTTGCGGAACAGGAACAGTTACATTGGGAGCAACTTGTTTGACAGGAACCGCACAATGGTACGCTGCTGCAACGGGAGGAAATTCAATTGCCACGGGTGCAAGCTATACAACGCCAAGTATTTCAGCGACAACCACATACTTCGTAAGTTGCAAAACTACCGCAGGTTGTGAGTCAGGCAGAACAGTAGTAAAAGCAACGATTAACCCAATCCCAGCCGCACCAACGGTAAAGGATGCAGCGATTTGCGGAACAGGAACAGTTACATTGGGAGCAACTTGTTTGACAGGAACCGCACAATGGTACGCTGCTGCAACGGGAGGAAGTTCAATTGCCACGGGTGCAAGCTATACAACGCCAAGTATTTCAGCGACAACCACATACTTCGTAAGTTGCAAAACTACCGCAGGTTGTGAGTCAGGCAGAACAGTAGTAAAAGCAACGATTAATCCAATCCCAGCCGCACCAACGGTAAAGGATGCAGCGATTTGTGGAACAGGAACAGTTACATTGGGAGCAACTTGTTTGACAGGAACCGCACAATGGTACGCTGCTGCAACGGGAGGACGTTCAATTGCCACGGGTGCAAGTTTCACAACGCCAAGTATTTCAGCGACAACCACATACTTCGTAAGTGGCAAAACTACCGCAGGTTGTGAGCAGGCAGAACAGAGTAAAAGCAACGATTAACCCAATCCCAGCCGCACCAACGGTAAAGGTGCAGCGATTTGCGGAACAGGAACAGTTACATTGGAGCAACTTGTTTGACAGGACCGCCAATGGTACGCTCTCAACGAGACTTCAACCCCGGTGCAACTAACAACGCCAAGACAGCGACAACCACAACTTCGTAATGCAAGACTACCGAAGGTTGTGAGTCAGGAAGAACAGCAGTAAAAGCAACGATTATCGGTAAGATTACAGACGGTGGAACTATCAAAGCAGATGAAACAATCTGTGGAAGCGGAACACCAGCCAAAATCACGAACGTAACTTTACCAACTGGTGGAAGTGCTGATGCTGCAATCGAATATATTTGGTTGAAAACTACTTCATTGAACACAGATGGAACTTGTCCTCAAAATATCGTTGGACAAAATCTTTACACGGCAATCCCAGGTTCGACTTCTTCGGAATATCAGCCAGGAGCAATCACGCAAACAACTTGTTATATTCGTTGCTCACGTCGTGCAGGTTGTACAGATTATGACGGAGAGTCGAACGTAGTGAGAAAAGCTATTTCAAATCCATTCACAATTACGGCAACGGCTAACCCTGCTTCAATTTGTGTAGGTGGAAATGTAAGTATCACTTCAACTACAACCGCAACGGGTACAGTTACTTATACTTGGAAAGGTCCAGACGGATTTACAGCCAATACGAAAGACGTAACCTTGGCGAACGTAACAATAGTGAAAGGTGGTGTTTATACAGTAACAGTTTCTAATGGAAGCTGTTCTGCAGTAGCAACGGTTCAAGTAACGATTAAGAATTGCTTGAAATTGGGTGATACTGTATTCAACGATAAGAATAACAACGGAAAGCAAGATGCAGGTGAGCCAAATATTCCAGGTGTAACGGTTAAATTGTTTAATTCTGCTAATGTTTTAGTAGCAACAACTATAACTGACCCAGTAACTGGTAAGTATTTATTCACAGACCTTGCTCCTGGTGATTACACAGTTGAAATCACAGCCCCAGCAGGTTATAAGTCTTCAACAGGAACGAATGGCTCTGCAACAGGACCAGCCGAACCAGCAGTTGATCCAGACAATAACGTGGACGGAGACGATAATGGAACATTAGTAAGCGGACAAATTATCAGATCGAAGCCAGTTACTTTGACAACTATGGATAACTTAACGGTTGATTTCGGCTTATTCAAATCAGCTTCAATTGGTGATTATGTATTCCGTGACTTGAACGGAGACGGTAAGCAAGATGCAGGAGAAGGTGGAGTAGCGGGCGTGAAGGTTAATCTTTTCGACAGTGCAAACAACCTAGTAGCAACGGTAACTACTGGACCAGATGGTAAGTATTCATTCGGTAATTTAGTAGCAGGTAACTATACTGTTCAGTTCGTAAAATCAACTTTGGCATCAGGTTTCAACTTCTCGCCAGTGGGAACAACAACCTCTGACAAAGACAGCGATGCAAATGTAACAACGGGTAGGACGGGAACAATCACCTTGACGGAAGGACAAGTTAGAACCGATATTGATGCAGGTGTAACAACCCCATGCGATACCGACAAAACGCCTCCTGTATTGTCAGCTTGTCCAAGTGATATTCTTATCAAAACCAGAGGAACAGTAGGCTACGCAAGTTGGACTGCTCCAACAGCAACTGATAATTGTGGAACGCCAGTAGTAACGACAACTAACGCATCAGGTTCAGCTTTCCCAATTGGTTCGACAACGGTAACATATACCGCAACGGATGCCAAAGGAAACAAAACAACTTGTTCGTTTGTGGTAAATGTGGTGAAAATCATCTCATGTGATGTTGATACACAAGCTCCTGTATTCTATGACTGTCCAACGGATATTATCGTTACAACCACTGGTACATCGTCAGTAGTTTATTGGGATCATCCTGCGGTTGGTGATAACTGTGGTATCCCAAATGTATCATATAATTACGAGCCAGGTGGTTCATTCCCAGTGGGGACAACAACGGTAACGTATATTGCGAAAGATGCAAAAGGAAATACCTCAATTTGTACGTTTAAAATTACGGTAGCGAGAAGAAGTGCAAGGACAGCAGCCGTAACAGCCGCTAATCCAGAGAAAACAGCTTCTGAGTCGGAAGTAAGCGTTGAGAATCAGGTAAGTATCTATCCAAACCCATCATCGAATATGGATGTTGCGATTGAATTATCTGCTGATTTGATGAGAGCCAATGCTACTGTAGATGTAAATATCATCGGTATGACGGGCAACTCACACTTCTCGCAAACTGCTTCGGGTACAGAAGCCGTAAGCGTAAAAGTACCAGTTACGACCATGCCAGCGGGTACATACTTCGTAAACGTAGGCTTAGATAACGGACGCATGATTATCAAGAAATTACAAATTATTAAGTAATTATATTGATAATAGAATAAAACAAAGCCCCTGCATTCTTCGGATTGCAGGGGCTTTTGTCATTTCGCCCAATGAAACAGATTTTGAATAAACTATCAAATAATCCCCATTATCGACTCCCAAAAATAGCCGAACCCACCCGTACTAACGTTGAACCCACCTCGGCGGCAAGCAAATAATCACCCGACATTCCCATTGAAATTTCTTGTAATTGTAGGTTTCCAGTTGGGGAACAGGTTGATTTTAATTCTTCAAAAAACATTTTCAAGCCTCTAAATTCAAGTCTAATTTGTTCTTGATTGTCTGTATTGGTTGCCATACCCATTACCCCCACGATTCTGATATTTTTCATGTTTTTAAATTCCTCCGAATCCAAAATTTCACGTACTTCTTCTTGGGATAATCCAAACTTTGTTTCTTCTTGAGCAATATATATTTGTAATAAACAGTCAATTACTCTTTCAGCTTTAAGGGCTTGTTTATTGACTTCTTGTAAGAGTTTCAAAGAATCAATCGAATGAATCATTGAAACGAAATGAGCCATGTATTTGACTTTATTGGATTGTAAATGTCCAATCAAGTGCCACTGAATATCTTTGGGTAAAACCTCCCACTTCTGCACCATTTCTTGTACTTTATTTTCCCCGAAAATCTTACAATCTGCCTTATAAGCCGCTTGTAAATCTTCGATTGGTTTGGTTTTTGTAACAGCAATTAAACGGGCAGACGTGCCAGCTAATGAGGCATTGATGTTTTGTATATTTTGAGCAATTGACATAATTTAGTTATAAGTAATTTTTATGTAAAATTAACTTCAAATTTTCATAATTGTTATCAATAAAAGGTACTCTATACTACTAAAAATATACATGATGGTTTGTCGCTAATTGGTACGCCGAATCGACACGAATTTCGTCAAAATATATCGTGATTGTAAAATAAGATAAGTACAATTTATTGGTGTATTCATGGTAAAATAATTTTAGTAACGTAAATAAAAAACTAAGAAAAACGTTTTCTTTTGTAGTAGAAAGAAGTTGGGAGTGACAATTTTGAATGATTTGTCAATAATTCTTCTAAATTTGTATTCCAGTCTTGTATCACCAAAATATTTTGTTTGTTTACGGTAAATTCCTAAGTATTCATTGTAAACAAACCCATAAACAATCATCAACTTACCAATGGAGTATAATCCAAATAGACAAAGCGAGAACAAACTCAAAATTGCCATTGCAGTACTAACCATTTTAGCCACCGCTTTGGGCTTTTTGTATTTCCGTGAACGTCAGCGAAATTATAAAGTTGAGGAAATCAGCACATTACAAGCCAAAGAATTACTGCAAACCAACACACAGTTAGATTCAATTGAGAAACAATTATCAAATAAAATCATCGAAATCAAAAAGTTAGGCGGTAATGTGGAGGAACTTATCAAAGCAAAAACGCAACTTCAAGCTGACAAAATTGCCTTACAAAAAATGGATGGTTTTTCTTCTAAAAAGTACCAATCAAAAATTAGAGAGTATGTTGCATTATTAGGAGAAAAAGACGCTCAACTATACACTTTACGGAAAGAAAACGGGATTTTAGTTGCTAAAAATGACTCGTTAAGTAAGGAAACTAAAACGCTTCTGGAAGGAATTTCATTCGCCCAAAAAGCCCTCAGCGATTCTGCAAATACGTTTACGATTAAACAAAAAGAGCTGGCAGACCGTGCCAAAGAAGCCGAAGCCCGCAATCGTGAACTGACGGATAAAGTCTCGCAAGCAGCAGCATTACGAGCAGAAAGTATCAACAGTTATGCCATTTCGACCAAAGGAAAGGAAAGTGACGGGGGAGTTTATCGTTCAAAAAAAGTGGACAAAGTTCGTATAACGTTTTATTTGCAAGAAAATGCCGTAACAACTATTGAAGCCAAAACGATATATTTGAGAATTATTGATCCAAGTGGAGCAACGGTGGCGGATATGGCAACGGGTTCGGGAACGTTCATTTACAAAGGGAAAGAAACGACTTACACCGCCCGACAAAAGATTACGTATAATAACTCGCATCAGTCAGTCGAATTTGTGTATAGTCGTGGGCAAGCATACAAAGAAGGCAAGCACATCATTGAATTATATGCTGAGGGATATTTAATTGGCATAGCGGTTTTTGAGGTGAAATGATTTTTGGGGATAATATCCGAGGCTGTCCAGAAAGGGAAATCTCTTTTTCACAGTTTTCTCTAAGCAAAACGGTAAGTTTCCAAATTTAGCTTGATGGACTTTAATTTGGTTATTCTCAAATGTCTCTGGAATAGTTAGTTGTTCAAAAATCTCAATCAGTGATTTGTATTTTGATGACAGGTGTTTATCGTGTAATTATTACCAATTATTGAATCATAATTCTCAAAAAAAATCTAATACTATGTTCTCTACGACCTCCCAAACCAATTCTTTCTTTATCATTCTTTCGCTTTTTTTAATTTCTGATGTACTTTTATTATTGATAAACATTTTGTTGAGCTTAAAAAGTATTTGCTTCGATTTATTCCACAACCCCTCTACAAAAATCTCATTCAAATAAACTCTTCAATTCCACCGCCTCCGAAGCCTTCATTCTTCCTGCCAATACCAAACGCAATTGACGGCGACGTAAAGCTCCGTTAAACAAATCCTTCTCTTCATCGGTTTCGGCAATGGCTTGTGGCACATCAATCGGGCGACCACTTTGATCAACCGCCACGAAGGTAAAAAATGCTTTATTGGTCGTTACACGCTCTTGGGCGGGAATATTTTCAGCCCACACATCTATCACCACCTCCATTGATGAACTAAACGCTCGTGTAACCTTCGCTTGCAACGTGACCACACTTCCCAATGGAATCGCCTCTTTGAAAGAAACATTATCCACGGAAGCCGTTACTACAATGCGATTGGAGTGTTTTTGGGCGCATATTGCCCCCACCACGTCCATCAAACGCATGAGATTTCCACCCATCAAATTGCCCAATGTATTGGTATCGTTCGGGAAAATCATTTCGGTCATTGTAGTCAATGACTCACTCACTTTTTTCGTCTTTGTCATAAATTTTTAGGCTAATAATAAAAGTTTAGCGTCAAACCCGTTCACCTTTTTAGGGGGCGTCTAAGAAATAATATACCTTTTAAAAGTCCCTCTCCACGGGAGAGGGATTTAGGGTGAGGCTTTTAATGGGTATGCTATTTTTTAGATGCTCCCTTACCGTTCACCGAAAATTATCTTCCAAAATCATCCTGTAATCTTACAATGTCGTCCTCATCCGAAGGATTTTCGGGATCAGTATGTTGCCAGATTTCAGCTACCACGCCCCAACCGTTCAAACCAATCAAACGGTGTCTTTCGCCCGTATCCATCTGAATAAAGCTACCCGATTCCAGAACTTTTACTTCCTCGGATTGTTCATCGGTATCACTAATTTTTACGCCTACTGTTGTTCCTGCAATCACTTTCCAGATTTCAGCACGGCGAAAATGATATTGCCACGACAACCTTTTATTGGGAGCGACTATTAAAATTTTAGGAGACAATTTGTTGGTTATCTGAATATCAGACATTTCCAGATGGGGGAAATAAATACCCGCAAAAGAAGGTGCTTGAACTTCGTCTAACACAAAAAAACCACCCCAAGGGCGAGTTTCATCTTGTGTAACAACCTTAAAGCCTAAAGCATCAAGCTCAGCGGCAATTTGTTTAAAAATTTCAGACTTTTCAGTCGTTGAGTCAATTTGTAGGTTCATATTACGGTGTGTATGTAAGAGGATAAAATAAATAGTTCTGCAAATACCGTTTTGCAGAACTATGTTAGGAACGGGAAAATAATAAGTGGATGAATTTTTAAATGTTATTTTTTGTGCCAATCAAGGCGATAAAACCGTGCGACGGTCGCCGCAGTTTAGCATCGCTAAATGAGGATTTAATCTGGGCGGCATTCCGCAACGTAGAGTGGTGCAAAAAATGGCATTTAAAAAACGTCTACTTATTGTTTTTCAGTTCCTTAATCGAAAAATTATTACTAATTATTCTCTACTTAGCAGCAACTGCTGGTTCTTCCGAAATTACTGGTTCTTCCTCGGCTGCTGGCTCAAAAACCGCTGGCATATTGGCTGAAAGAATGTTATACCAATTAATCATCTTCTTTACATCGGAAGGAAAAACTTTGTCACGATCAAAATCAGGAGCAACCGTATCTAAGAAATCAAACAATTCTGCATCACTTGAGGTTTTTACGTTCACTTCCACTTTTTCGCCGTGTTTCTCACGAATTGCCAAGAAAACGTCTCCCAAAGGAATAGAATTGTCTTGATGATTAGCCAGATACACTGAAATACGTAACTTCACTAATTGCCCGTTCAGTTACGTATTGCTACACACGGTGCGACGTTTCGCTTGTCTTTTTCGATTGTCTCCTCCAAGCTGGAAAATGTGATCTGAAAGCGGTCTGAACTGGGTAAATAGGCCATAATTATGGATTAAATTGCCTTTAAAAATACAAAATATCTACCTTTTTTCCTAGTAAAATTTTACCTAAATTTGCTTAAGAAATGTTCGTGGAGTTTTTTCACGGACTGACGTTATGCGGCACTTTAAGACGACAACCAACAACGACAGAAATTAAGAAAATATGTTTGGACTATTTAAAAAGAAACTTCCTCATTGTGACGAACTTTTCGTTAAGTATCTAAGACCTTGGTATGACGAGGACGACAAGACCCAAAATGACAAGACCTGATTTGTACCAAATTGCTGCATTTGAAGGCCAACCTCTTGACTTGGACGAAATACAATATTTGACACCTGAATATTTAGAAGAAGTAAAAACTCTTATAAATGACACAATGACCAAAGCTGTTTTGGACGACTTTTCATTTATACATAAATCTGACAACATAGACTTTGAACCTTCTAGATGCAGTTGACAAATATTATGACAGAGTAAAAATCGCTGAACTTATAAAAGAAAGCGACCCCAAAGACTTTTCAAATCCTTACTCTAGTGACAGTCTGCGAATTTGGTGTTTTACTCGGACAACTTTTTAGACAGTTAGAAGGTTACGACTGGCTATATTCACATCCATATTATCACTCTATAATTGTTCATAAAGACACAGGGTTTGAATTACAGTTTTTGACTGGGCAGTGAAAAAATTTAGTGAATATGGAGTTGACGATGGATATGTAGCAAAATTTCACGCAGCAGTTGACGGAGTAAATGGACATTGTAAAGACAACAAGCCAAGACGATGAAATAAAAAGCGACCGCATAACAGCACCTACCCAAAAGGCGGGGTTTCGTGCTTCGCAGACAGTTTTGTGGTAGCCGAAAGTTCAGTTCTCCGAATGAAGTTTAGTGGTAAAAATCCCGCCCTTCGGGTAGCTGCAAAACGTTAGGTGTCATTATTGAAAAAAGACCGAGACAATTAAATAGATGATTAATAAAACTGAATTAAACAAAAAATTTTCAGCACTTCAAAGTTCTAGCATAAACTGTGGAGGAACATGGGAGATTAGAGTTCTGGAGAAAAGAAATTCAAATGATAAAGCTATATCAGTTTTGACTGACGAGTTCAAAAAAAATGCTAAATATGACAATTTTGAATCACATAAAGAATTTTCGGACAAAGGCGGTTGGAATCCCGAAGAGCAAAGATTGACCAAAAACTTGGATTTAATCGAACTAAAAAATTGGGAAAATTACTTTGAACAACGAATAGAGCATTGGTCAAATTTTGAACTTATTTCAAAGGACGAGATGACTTTAAGATTTAATCAAGAACTAAAGTTTCGGAGCAAATTAAATGCCTGAAAATCAAGTAAATAATGTTTAAAAAAGTTGCATTTTTGGAGATAATTCACTAGTTTTGAGATAGTTACAAACAAAACGCAAACTACTCAAAAATGCAACGCAACAAAGATATTAAAAATTTAGAAGAGATTAGTTTTTATGCCAGTGATTCGAATATTTTTGTAAAAACATTTGAAAGCATCATTTGTAATTTCAAGCTCTCAAAGGTCAATAAAACACTAAATGCGGCAAAGCAAAAAGGCGTAGAGGGTCAAAATATATTTAAAACTTTGTTTGTTTTGAGTTTTATAGATATCAAAAATATATCACAGTTGATAAATTCGGGCTTTAGCCTCGAACTTAATCACAAAAAAGATGTTTTTTATGCCTTCTTAAAAAACCCTAATATTGACTGGCGTAAAATCTCCTATTTCTTTGCAAAGGAATTCATAGAAATTTGTACTAAGAAAGGGGACGAAGCTGACAATAAAAGCCCTAGATGTTTTATTATCGATGATTCATTGCTTTTAAAAAACAGGGAAAACCATTGAAGAAATTGGCAAATTATATGACCATTGTAGCCACCAATTTCTACTGGGAATAAGAATGCTTACTTTGGGTTATTGGGATTCAAAAAGTTTTGTTCCTTTGGATTTTAGCTTACATAACGAGCCAGGAAAGAAAAAGAATAGAGGCCTAACAGATAAGCAATTAAAGGCTCAGTTTAGCAAAGAAAGAGCCGAAGGCACACATGGCATGGCAAGGTTTAAGCAAATAGGTTTAGATAAAATACAAACTGCCATAGAACTAGTGAAGAATGGTATAAAAAGCGGTTTTACGCCAGAATACGTTTTGGCAGATTCATGGTTTATGTGCTGGAGTTTATATCACAAATACAAAATATAAAAATAAAATATGCCAAAAAAGCTACATTTGATAGGGTTGATGAAAACACAATCGAAATATCACCATTGATAATAAACAAATAATGGCAAGCAAAGTGCCTGATTATAAGATGAGTGAGATTAAAAACCATAAAGAATTCCAAATGTTTTTCTCCGTTCCGCCAAGTCTTTTTTGACTTGGTGGTTTTAATAAATTTCAGTTTTCAAACTGAAATACGTTCTCTTGAAATTGAATTGTTGCAAACACTACTCTAGTATTTTTTGCAAGAAGATTTACTCGCCTTTTGGATTGGAATTCAGGCGGTAGCCAAATTCCAAAATATAGACACCCCGTTCCTCGAAGTCTCCAGACTTCGTGGCCTAAACTAAATTTAAGTTTTAAACTTAAAAAATAAGCAAGCTGAGTATCCCAGCGTTCCGCCAAGTCTTTTTTGACTTGGTGGTTTTAATAAATTTCAGTTTTCAAACTGAAAAAGTCTCTTTGAAATTCGATTTATTGCAAAAACAACTCTTAGTATTTTTGCAATAAGATATATTACTCGCCTTTTGGCTTGGAATTGGGCGGTGCAGCCATCAGAATATTGGTTTACTGTAAAATAGTTATAAGTTTGGAGGAAAAGAGGAAAATGGATTTACTCAATATTCGGATTTTGGAGGTAGGTGGTTAGATAAATCAGCCGCTGGCTGGACCAGCCAAGATTTATTGGGGGAGTTAAGTATCGATAATTCAACCTATGTGGCCATGGCCAACGACCCAATAAGCATGATTGACCCTTCGGGATTGGCGGCTAGTTCATCCAATGAAACTTATGGGGGCAAGATGGCCTCACAAATCAGGACTGGCTGGATAAACATAGGCCTAGAGTAGATGCCGGGACAGGAATTAGGAAATCAAGCAGTTATTAAAGCCTATAAACTGGTAATTTATGATAGATGGCGAAGGTAATTTTGGACAAAGACTAATATATGGAACAGCAGATGGAATATATAGTATTGCAACACAATTGATAACCATTTAGGTGGTGCTCAATTTGAAAATTATGATGATAAAATAAATACAAAAAGTTTTGGTTTATTGACTTGTGGACACTCTATTTAAAAGTAGTGAGCTAAGGAGGAAATGCTTTAAAAATAACCACTTCCGATGGATTTTTATTTAAGGGCTTCGAAATGAATTTGCCGTTTAATGTACCTGTACAGAGGTTTGGAAATATGAATTTAGGGAGGGTCTGATTTTTGGGGGTTAAGAATTGGTACTAATAAATATCTAAATCGAATTTTCGCCGCTATAAAATAAGATGTGATTCATTAACCCAATATACAAAAAGGTATTATTCCCAAAGGGTACAAAAGTTAAAGTTGGTGCAATTGGTCCACAAGGATTGAAAATATCCAGGCGGTGCACCACAATTTATTTTGCCTTCAAAAATGTTATAACAAACTTCTAGAACAATTGAAAGATGAAAAAGACTTTGATACACCAATCGACTTTTCACAAGAAAAGCAAGTAAATGGTCATAAAATTAATTATATAAATTTACATGAATTATCCCAAGGAGGGCCTAGTGTGGGTTTTATTAATTGATGATGAAATTATAGGAAAGGAATTGAATTTGGTGGTCCATTTTTATTTAAAAACGACAATATTTATGTGCCAAAATTTAAGAAAAACTTTTTTTCTTCTGGTTTCATTTTAGTTAAAATAAATTTAAAAACTAAAACAATTTTTGAATTAACAAAAGCAAAAGTGCCTCTATTATATTTAGAAAAAATAGAAAATAACAATATTTTCTATTTTAAAAATTTGGATGAAAACAAGAAATGGGACAATAAGGATTGAATAAAATATACTTAAAGTATATGCTAAAAAGTAGTAGCCGTGTTTTTTGCAAAAAAAAATCTAGATAGAATTTTGTTAGTAAAACAACAGGGGAATTTCATAGTTGGTTTGTAAATGGGAAAGCTAGCCTATTATCACATAAAAAGTAATACAATTATACATAATAAAGTATCAGGATTTTAATGAAATTATGACACAATTAGAAATATTAGAAAAAGGTGGAATGAATTAGTTGGAATATAGTTACCCCCAATTTTAATACCAAAGCAGTTAAGTTGAAAAAACTTAAATTACAACATGAAAAACACCAAACGAAAATTCACATCATGACTTCAAATTAAAAGTGTCATATCCCAAAATAGGTTGACCAATTTTTGTTAAAAAATTGATTTAAATTGCTAGGTTTTTTAGTTTTTTCTGTCGCCCAAAAATAAAGTTAAAAGTTGAGATTGTAATTTTTTAAGGTTTACAATCTCTTCTTTATTTTTGTTCGAATTATGGTTTTGGCACTATCCGAGTTGCTCCGCAGCATTGCTCGTTTCCATCCTCACATAGTTTTACAATGTTAGTGAATTTGTTGTTATACTGCAACTTTTTTTGGCTTTTTGTATGATTTATTGTTCTTGTTGCTTATTATATTGTAAATGAACCTCTTGTGGTTTTTTTAAATCTAAACTCCAGTGCATTCTTAAGTTGTTGTATAAATCTACGGCTTCATTAACCATTTTTTGAGCAATTTCTACCGACTTTATAGTGTTTTTTAAACCAAATTCATACTTTAAAATCCCGTTAATTCGCTCTGCAATGGCATTCTCATAAGGGTCATATTGTTGGGTTGTACTTAATGTAAACCCTTTATTTTCTGCATATTGCGTGTAATCTGGGCAACAATATTGAATGCCTCTATCGGAATGATGAATGATGTTTTTATGGTTAAAAATACAGTTTTTATGCGCCATATTTAAGGCTTCTTTTACCATGGAAACCTTCATATTATCTTGCAGGCTCCAACCCATAATTTTGCGTGAATAGGCATCGGTAACGAGGGCTAAATAGGAGTGACCTTCGTCGGTTTTTATGTAGGTGATGTCGCTTACAAAAACTTGTTCACTGTGCGTTATCTTCATATCAGTCAATAGGTTAGGGGATTTGTAAAAGAAATGTTTTGAATCGGTTGTAATGAAATATCGTTTTGTTTTTTTGATTAACATGCCTCTAATGCGAAGCAAATTATTAAGGGCATCACGTCCCATTTTTATGTTTTCTTGTTTCATTTTTGGTTGTAAATATTGGTACAATTTCCTGGTTCCAGTTTTGGGTAGGGTTTTTCGATATTCGATAACCCAATCAAGCACTTTTTCACGTTGTAAATTCTTTGCTTTTTCACTTTTAAGTTGTTGATAATAAGCTTGTTTACTAATCCCGAATGATTCGTAAATCCATTTTATTTTGAAAGCTTTTTCTTCTTTCTCTGAATCTCGTTTGCTAACCAATCGGGTAAATACTTTTTTGAGAGTTCCTCCCCTGTAACTTGCTCAAATTCAACGATTAATTCTTGTTGAAATTCTTTGATACCTTCCAAATCTTCGATTCGTTCTTTGAGTTTTTTAATCTCGTCATCCTTAGAAATAAAGGTTTTTTTGTTGGAATAATTGCTTAGTTTTTTCATCCAGTAGTGTATTGTTGCTCTTGAAATTTGATACTTTTTGGATGCGAAGTTAGCAGAAATTTGACCATTATTGATTTGGTCAATGACAAAAAGTTTGTGTTCAAAGGTTACTTTTTGATAGCCGTCTTTTCGACAGGCAGCATTTGTTGGTGTTTCCATAGGTTACTAAAAGTGTTTAATTTTTAGTCAACCTATTTTAGGACGGGGCATCAAGCAATTCATTCCTAACGGATGGGTATTTGTCTAATGCCTGACTTAACTTACTTTTTTGAAAATCTCTTTTTCTGTATCAAGTTTACGACAAATCGCAGCTATACTACCGATTGTAGGCTTAATAACTGACTGAAAAACAAACTCTTTGTCTTTATAATCAAGTTTGTCCAAATTTTTATTTAAAGATAAGCCAACAGGTAAACTAACACATATTCAAACCGTGCTTGAAAGTGTTGTTTTGAGAGCGTTTTTGTCGCCCATAGTCTGTAGAATCTATTCGTTGGTCAATCTGTTTTCTGATATAATCCATTTGTCATCTGTTTTTCTGTTTTTACAATAGCCCACAATACCTAAGTATCCGCCATGTTTTTGAGGTGAATTGCCAAGGTACTACAAGTTTACGAAAAAAGTTTGCTCACCTCAAAATATGGCGGATGATCCCGTTGTACGAAGCCGAATTTGGCGAATTTTGTCGAGAAGTTTTAGTGCCAAGCAAGCGCTTTTTCAGCTATGGGGAATAATGCCGGTTTTAGGGTATTTTTGACTGCTTTATGTGGTTCTTTTCTTATAGCTTTTGGCTCATATTTTCTTAGTTTGCAGGGCGAAATTCTGGCTAATTATTTTGAGAATTTTTATCTGCTCTTTTTATTCAATTTCCCTGAAAGTATAGGCAGTATTTTCCAGCCCTAATATTTTAGAATTTACGCTATTACCGCTATTTTACTGAATATTAGGTTGTTATATGCTCTAGGCGGATCTCGCCCTGCATGCCAGCTGCCAATGGTTTGCATGGTGTTTTGTTTGCAACATGGGCATTGTTCGGCGATAAATCCGCTTTTTTTGAAGGCTATTTCCTTCCAATCTTTTCTTTTCTAGCTTTGGCCTTGGCTTTTGATAAAGCTGCTCATGGAGGGCGTCAATAATTTTGTGGCTTGCGCCCGCATGTAGCCCAAAATGCCTTATCTTGGTGAATTTTTTGGGCAAAATATGCTGTGAAAACCCCTTAAAAACTCCACGCCGTCGAGCGGCATTTGTTTTGTTTTACTATTATCGGCATAGTCTTTATAGCTAAATGTTACGGTTTTCTCATCTATACTTACGAGCCTATGATTGCTAATGGCCACTTTGTGGGTGTACCTGCCCAGATACTCTATCACCGAACTTGGGTCTTTAAATGGGCTTTTTGCATAAATGACCCATTTTTCTTGAATACTGTATCCAAAAACTTAGGGTCTTGCTTTTTGATAAACCCTTGCTTAATGAGTTTGCGGAGTGCGGCCATAAATTTGGCTTGGAATATTTTTCGCAACTCATCAATCGGGTACAAAAAAGACTTTGTTTTTCGTTTCTTTCCGTTTTTATCGATGTATTCAGTTTGGCTGCCTTTTAGGTTTTTCCACAGACCTTTATTTGTAATTCCACCCGCTTGTATGATGCAGTGCAGGTGCGGATGCAAAGTGAGCTCCCCCTGCCCCCCCCCCCATGTGTGTAGCACGGCAGTCATTCCAATTACTTTTATGCCATATTGTGGGTGTGCAGAAAAACCTTTGATGGTTGCCCAAACCACTTTAAAAAGTAGTTCATACATCAAATCGGGATATCTTTTGCATAGCCCGTTGAACTCATGAGGGATGGTAAAGACCCCGTGAAAATAGCGTACAGGTAAGGTGCGATGGTGCATGCGTAGTAGCCAGTTTTCCTTTTGGGTACTCTGACACTGAGGGCAGTGTCGGTTGCGACAGGAGTTGTAGGAGATACGTTTATGTCCACATTTTTCGTCCATACAAGTATCTACATGGCCACCCATGGCGGCGGTACGGCACTGACTGAGTACACGTAGGGTCTTGCGAATGTAGCCGTTGGGCTGGTGAGTTTGGTAATAGCGCTCGTCAAATTTTTCGTATGATTTGAGCCACAGTTAAGTCGAAAAGCTTTCATCTACCGTAAAGGCTATCTAGTGGGCTTTTTACAGATTGTGTATCCCTTGATAGGAGCTGTAAATAAACTAAAGTCGTCTCAATTTTTTTATGCCCCATCAAGGCCTGAACAGTGATAATATTCACTCCGTTTTCCAATAAATGGGTGGCGAAAGAGTGCCTCAAAGTATGTACCGAGGCTTTTGGCTTATCAATCATTGCCTTTGTAATTAACCTATATTGCACTTAACCGATTGTATACTTCGCCTCGAATATGGATTGCCAATTTTGTTGGAGTTGAGCAGCTCGATTTGTGGCTTAAACTCAACCATATATTTTGCCAAACCAATGGCTATTACTTTTGAAAGTGGAAGGCAACGATCCTTCATGCCCTTGCCGTCACGCACCATGAGGGTAAATCTATCAAAATCAATATCTGATATTTTCAGTTTTTCCGCCTCAGATATTCGCAAGCCAGCTGAGTAAATTAGCGATAGTACAATGCGATGCTTGAGGTAAGTTGGTGCTGCGAAGAAATCTAAAAGCATTCCTCTTTGGAGAGCACCACTGGCAGGCCATAACGCTGAAAAACCTCAGGCAAAATGGGAATGGGTAGGCGAACAACATTGCGAAAAATAATACTTCAGGGCAAATACAACCTGCTTTGTAAACAGTTACCGACTTGCCTCGTGTACGACCCAAAATATAAACTAAATATTCATCGATTTGGGCCTGATTCAACTCACAAGGTAAGCGGATTGAAATACAGGCACATACTGGCCAACGATGAGAATAATGGATGTAGGTATTGGCCGAACGTT
>JAXHOK010000018.1:0-56760 GCA_034519515.1 Arcicella sp. | reverse complement strand
AAGTTTCAGCGTTTGTTCAGTATCTTTTGCCCAATCCTGAATGATTTTGTACGCTACATCATGAGCTTTCATTTCTTCCAATTCTCTTAATTCGTGAGAACCATCAGTTTTATCAAAAAATAAAAGTAATTCTGTTTCACCATAAGTAAGGGTATTACCCTCTAAGTGATTACTGTTATAGTTAAATTCTAAGCGAAACTTCTTATTTAATTTGCTTAAATTATCGCTACTAATAGCAGGTAAAATCTTAATTTCATTTACTAACTCTTCTATTTTATTGAACATAGTTTGCATATTTTTAAATATTTACTGTCAAGAAAATCTCCCCCATCAATGAGCCTCCAACCAATTCGCTCCAACGCCAATCCCCGTATCCATTTTCACAGGAAAATCAATGGCGGTAATCATTAATTCGTGTACTTTTTCTTTCAATAATTCTACTTCCGTTTTGTGGGCATCGAAGACTAATTCGTCATGTACCGTCAAAATTATGCGAGATTTTAGGTTATTTTCTTTGATATAATCATTGATTTTTATCATCGCTACCTTAATCATATCCGCCGCCGAACCTTGAATGGGGGCATTCACGGCATTTCTTTCGGCAAAACCACGCTCTACCATATTCTGAGAATTGATGTCTCGGAGGTATCTACGTCTGCCCATGATGGTTTCCACGTATTGATTATCTCGGGCGGTAATGACGGCATCGTTCATATATTTTTTGATGGACGGAAATTCACGCCAATAACTATCAATCAACTCCTTAGCTTCGGTGCGGCTCACCCCAATTTGTTCCGCCAAACCAAAGGCAGAAACCCCATAAATAATCCCAAAATTGACCGTTTTAGCCTTTCTACGCATTTCAGACGTAACTTCATCAAGACTAACATTGAACACTTTTGCGGCTGTGGTGGCGTGAATATCTCGCCCTTGGTTAAAGGCTTCAATCATGGATTCGTCCTTAGCAAAAGCCGCCATAATCCGTAATTCTATTTGCGAATAATCGGCAGAAAGGATAACGAAATCATCGTTTTTAGGGATAAATGCCTTCCGAATTTCTCGCCCACGGGGAGTACGAATTGGTATATTTTGCAAGTTCGGACTCGTACTCGAAAGTCGTCCCGTGGAAGTAACCGCCTGATTGAATGACGTATGAATTCTGCCCGTTCTTGGTGAAATCAATTGTGGCAAAGCATCGACATACGTTGATTTGAGTTTTTGTAATTCTCTGAAATCCAGAATTTTACGAGCAATTTCGTGTTGTGATTCCAATTTAGAAAGCACCTCTTCGCCCGTCATGTATTGCCCAGTTTTGGTCTTTTTGGCTTTGGGGTCAAGTTTGAGTTTATCGAATAAAACTTCCCCTAATTGCTTGGGCGAGCCGATGTTAAATTCTTGCCCTGCCAATTCAAAAACTTTGGTCTGGACTTCCAACATATCTTTCTCCAAAACCTTGGACATTGCCGCCAGAAAATCAACGTCCAATCTCACGCCTTCCAATTCAATATCCGCCAAAACTTGCGTGAGGGGCATTTCTACGTTTTCAAAAAGAGCAACTGCACTCGGATTTTGAGCCAATAATGGATTCAATTTATCTTTTAATTGTAGGGTAATATCAGCATCTTCTGCCGCATATTCTTTCACTCTTTCCACATCCACATCTCGCATATTGCCTTGTTTTACGCCTTTTTTACCGATAAGTTCTTCGATAGAAACAGGAGTATAATTCAAGAAATCTTCCGCCAAAATATCCATTCCATGACGTTTTTCGGGTTCGATGACGTAATGAGCCAACATGGTGTCATACATTTTCCCTTTCATCGAAACGCCATAATGACTCAAAACCATGAGGTCATATTTGATATTTTGGGCAATTTTTTCGATGTTTTCGTTTTCAAAAATCACCTTAAATTCATTCACAATCGCCTGAGCATCAGCTTTATCCGTTGGCACTGGCACATAATACGCCTCACCCGCACGATACGCAAATGACATTCCAATTAAATCCGCCTCAACCGCATTGACCGAAGTAGTTTCCGTATCAAAACACAAGGTATCTTGCAAACTCAAAAAGTGAATCAAACTCTTGCGAAGTTCGGGAGTGTCGATGAGGTGATATTCATGAACGGTGGTATCGATGTTCGATTTCCGTTGGTCGATGTTCGATGCTTGGGTTTGAGATTCGTAGTCATTTTCACTGAATAGTTCTAATTTTTTCTCAGGCACTAAACTGCTGAACATATCCATTTGCCCAGTAGAAACAACCGCTTTTTTAGGGGCTGAAAAACTTTTTACCTGTTCACTGTTTACTGATAACTGTTCACTGTTCCCCTCTTCTCCCAACAACCTCCTCCGCAAAGTTCTAAATTCCAATTCATCCAAAAGTGGTGATAATAATTCTTTATTTACTTCTGTATATTGCAGATTTAATTCATCAAAATCAACGGGAACGCTCAGATGAATAGTGGCTAATTCTTTGGATAAAAGCCCCTGTGCGGCGAAATTTCGCACATTTTCTTGTTGCTTACCTTTCAATTTATCCACATTGGCAATCAATCCTTCCACTGAACCATATTCTTCAATCAGTTTTTGAGCAGTCTTTTCGCCGATGCCAGGAATACCAGGAATATTATCGGAAGCATCGCCCATCAATCCCAAAATATCAATCACTTTCATCACATCATCAATACCCCATTTGGTACAGATTTCTTCCACACCCAAAACCTCCACGCCCTTGCCCATGTAGGCGGGTTTGTACATTTTGATACGCTCCTCGACCAACTGTCCGTAATCTTTGTCGGGAGTCATCATATACACCACCATATCGTCATGTTCACGGACGGCACTTTTGGCAATCGTCCCGATAATGTCATCGGCTTCAAAACCTGGCAAAATCAAAATGGGAATATTCATCGCCTCACAAAGACGCTTGACGTAGGGAATGGCAATCGAAATATCTTCGGGTTGTTTCTCCCGTTGAGCCTTGTAAGCCTCAAATTGAATGTGTCGGAAAGTGGGTTCGGGCGTATCGAAAGCCACCCCGATATGCGTAGGTTTTTCTTTGGCGATAACTTCCAAAAGTGTATTAGCAAAACCGAATACGGCACTGGTATTCATGCCCTTAGAGGAGATTCGAGGAGTTTTTTGAAAAGCAAAATGGGCACGGTAAATCAATGCCATAGCATCGAGAAGAAATAATTTAGTCATGTTTTTTGTTATGGATATAGCTTTGAGCGGTGAGCAATGAGGTTTTAGCGATGAGTTATTAGGTTTAATTAGAAGTAAATAACTATTTATATACACTTCAGTTAATTACTGTAATCAATGCTCATTGCTCAAACCTCACTGCTCAAAAACAAAAATACCAAAATCCTTTGGTACTCTTTCTAATATATGCCGAAAGGTGTTTAATATTGTAGTAATGTAACACGAATTGCCAGAATGTTGTAACACGGACTGCCAGTCCGTAGCGTAAAACAAAGCTTAAAAATATGAACGAAAAATTAATAGTCAAGAATTTCGGACCCATCAAAGATGCTGAATTGGAGTTGAAGAAAGTGACGGTTTTCATCGGTCCGCAAGGCAGTGGAAAATCTACTTTGGCAAAGTCCGTAGCGATATGTAAGGATAGTGAGTTTCTTGTTTGGAGTTATATTGGTGACGGAAGCCATACAGCACGTTTCTTTGAAAAATTTGAAGTTCAGTATTTTGCACAGAATTTGAAATTTGAATTTGAAAATTCTGATTATAGATTTAATTACAGAAATAACCCATTTCGTTTTAACATCAAAATTGAAAAACCAATACCAAGACATTTCTTCATTGGAGAAAATCCAATTCTCCCAGATTTTGAGAGTTATAAAGATTTAATTAGTGAAAAACCTTTTGGAGATTCTGATTTAATTCCATTAAAAAAATATTTTTCATCGGTTGCTAAAAATCATGTAATATACATTCCAACAGACCGTCTAATGCTTTCATCAGTATCTGATTCACTTTTGTCGTTATTGAGTGCAGATATTTCTTTGAAAAAAAGTTTTATTGATTTTGGAAAAGATTTTGAAACGGCTCGTAAAAATCTTTCCAGTTTGCGTATTGATTTTTTAGATATTCAATATTTTTACCAAAATGGATTAAATTTAGTAATTCATCAAGAATCTGGTACTCAGCTACCATTGTCAGCCAGTTCAAGCGGGCAACAATCTGTTGTTCCATTGCAATTGGTTGTTGAACATTTCTTTTCTAAATTGAATGCTACAATAATTGTAGAAGAACCAGAGTTAAATCTCTTTCCAGATTCTCAAAAGCAACTAATTGGGTCTTTGGTATGTAAAACTCTTCAAGGCGGTAAAGGCGATAATGAACTATTAATGACCACCCACAGCCCATACGTTCTAACAGCCCTAAATAATCTAATTTTCGCCTATCAAGTAGCCCAAGTTTTACCCGAACGGGCGGAGGATATTGCTCAGATTATTCCAAGAGAGCAATGGTTAAATCCTGATGATGTGGCTGCCTATTACGTGGGTGAAGATGAAAATGGCGTAAAAGGCGGTGTTCATTCGATATTTAACAAAAAAACAGGATTGATTGGACAAAACGAATTAGATGAAATTTCCGAAGAATTAGGGGATGAATTTGACTCTTTAATGAATATATACCGAACCAGAAAACGTGAAACAGTTAATTGAAACCACTTTTCCTTGTCAGACAGGAAATTGTATTGAAACAAGAAATGAAACTATATTTTGGATTGATGAATATTCCACAAAAGAGCCAATTCCAGTAGAAATCAGAGGTAAATCTTTTATTTTGCTCGAAACAGATGATGATAGACTTTTTACGGTAAACAATCCTTCTCAAAAAGAGATTACCTTCATAGCAATTGATGCAGGAATATTTACCGATAATGCTCCAAAATGCGATTTCGCACTCTTTGATAATCAACGTTTTTGTTTTGTCGAATGTAAAGATTCAGTAAAAAAGCAAAGGTCAAAAGAAAGAAAAAGTGCCTTTATTCAATTGAAAACCACAATCATCAGATTCAAAGAAAATTTAGATTTTGGCAGTTACAAAATTGAAGCACAAGTGAGTATGAAAGCCCAAATGGTTTTCCCTCGTAAAAGTTGTTCAAGAGAGGATATGGTCAAGGAATTTGAAGACGAATTAGCCGTAACATTATTTGAAAATAACGAAATAGAATTCTAAAAATAATTGAAAGAAAAATTATCGTAAACACTCATTCTATCAATCACTCATTCAACATTGAAATAAATGAACCTAATAAAAGTATCAGCGGGCGTGGTTAATCAAACGCCATTGGCTTGGGAAAGTAATAAGAAAAATATTATTGATTGTATCGAAGAAGCTAAAAATCAGGATATTAGCCTTTTGTGCTTGCCCGAATTGTGTATTACGGGTTACGGTTGCGAGGATATGTTTTTTGCTCCCTCAACCTGCGACACCGCCCTACAAATGTTGGACGACATCGTTTCGCATACGTCCTCAATTGCCGTGTGTGTAGGTTTGCCCATTCGTCTCAACAATCACGTTTATAATGCCGCTTGTTTGATTGTCAATAAGCAAATCAGAGGTTTTGTTTGTAAGAAAAACTTGGCTAACAATGGCATTCACTACGAAACTCGTTGGTGTCAGTCGTGGACGGTGGGTGAAAAAACGGAGTTACGAATCGGGGAATTTACTTATCCCGTGGGCGATTTGATTTTCGATGTCGGGGGCGTAAAAATTGGTTTTGAAATCTGTGAAGATGCGTGGATTGCCAACCGTCCAGGTAGAGATTTGTACGCCCAAGGCTGCGATGTCATTATGAATCCAACGGCTTCGCATTTTTCGTTTTTCAAAACCCAAACTCGTGAAAGACTCATTCAAGACGGTTCTCGGGCGTTTGGCGTGGCTTATATTTATGCCAATTTATTAGGAAATGAATCGGGAAGAGCCATTTTTGACGGTGATGCAATGATTGCACAAGCGGGCGAAATGCTGGTTTCGGGAACACGTTTTTCGTATCGAGACTACTATTTGACTACTGCCGTCATTGATTTAGACAAAATCCGCTTGGAACAAACCCAAAATCGTTTGACTTTCAAATCATCGCCATCGGTGCAGGTTTTGTTTGATTATCCAGAAATAAAACCTTTCAAAAACGTGTACGTTCTTGAACACTGGGAAGCCAACGGACACCAAAAAGAAGAAGAATTTGCCCGTGCTATTGCTCTGGCGTTGTTTGATTATTTGCGAAAATCTCGTTCCAATGGTTGGGTGATTTCGCTTTCGGGTGGAGCTGATTCGTCGGCAATTACTGCCCTTTGTTATTTGGCTATTGACTTATGTGTCAGCGAATTAGGCTTAGAGGTTTTCAAAAAGAAATTTGCTTATATTAAGTCGATTCAATCTTGTAATGATGTCAAAGAAATATCAGCGGCTTTGATTACGAATGTTTATCAAGGTACACAAAATAGTTCTTCGGCAACTCGTCATTCGGCTACTTCTTTGGCAAAATCCTTGAATACTACTTTCTATGATATTGACATCAACGGCTTGGTAGAAACCTACAAAGGCTTGATTCAAGGGGCAATTGAGCGAGAATTATCTTGGGAAACTGATGATATTGCCTTGCAAAATATCCAAGCACGGGTCAGAAGCCCAAGTGCTTGGTTGTTGGCAAATATCAATAATGCCTTGTTGCTTTCGACTTCCAACCGTTCGGAAGCCTCGGTGGGTTATGCCACGATGGACGGTGATACTTCGGGGTCAATTTCGCCCATTGCGGGAATTGATAAACATTGGTTACGTCATTGGTTACGTTGGTTGGAAAATGTGGGCTTGGGTGGTGAACTCAAACTCGCTGGACTCAATGCCATGAATAATTTGCAACCCACGGCAGAACTCAGACCTCTGGAAGCCAAGCAAATTGACGAAGAAGATTTGATGCCTTACGATTTACTGAACGCCATCGAAACCGTAGCAATTCGTGATAAAAAATCACCAAAAGACTGTTTGCAGGTCATGGAGATGGAATTTGAAGGAATTTATGACCGTGAAAAAATTGTAACGTCCATCGAAAGATTCTTCAAACTCTTTGCCCGAAACCAATGGAAAAGAGAACGTTATGCCCCTGCATTCCACGTGGACGACCGCAATCTCGACCCCAAAACATGGTTAAGATTCCCGATACTTTCAGGAGGTTTTGAACACGAATTAGCCGAGATGCGGGAATATGTGGAAAGTGATGGAAAGGGTAAGCGGAAGGGTAGGATTGGATTTTAGGAACGGGAAAATAATAAGTGGATGAATTTTAAATGTTATTTTTTGTGCCAATCAAGGCGATAAAACCGTGCGACGGTCGCCGCAGTTTAGCATCGCTAAATGAGGATTTAATCTGGGCGGCATTCCGCAACGTAGAGTGGTGCAAAAAAGGGCATTTAAAAACGTCTACTTATTGTTTTTCCGTTCTTTAGTTATAAAATTAAATCAAATAAAAATGTTCGTAAAAAAACTGCAATTTCATAATTTCAAGCGTTTTTCTGATTTAACCATTGATTTGAGTGAATTGCCAAAGCCCCCAAAATTGGTTTTGATGATTGGTTCAAATGGTTCGGGTAAATCTTCTTTGTTTGATGGTTTTGAGATGGCTTCTTCTTTTTTAAAAAGAGATTCAAGTCATATTCAGCCCAATTACAAAAGTTATTTTCAGAAAACAGGCACACAAGGGCAAAATAGTCCAACAGAAATGATAATTGTTGATGCTCTCGGTAATGAATTTAATATCACCGATGTTATTCATACTGCTTCTGATACAGTTATAGACAACCTTCAAAATGCTTTTTATGGAAGAAGTAGTTTACGCCAAACCCCAAGATTAACCAGAACTTCCTTTGGTCAGAATAAATTTGATTTTGAAAAGGATTCTGACCGTCCCAAATTCTATATTGATAAAGATGACCGCTTCGAAAATGATATCGAACATACCGTTAAAGTATTGTTAGATGATTTCTTCAAAAGAAATGCCTCTGGTAGTGACGAGATTATTCGAAAATTCATTACTACAATTAATAATGCCTTTAAAAATATCTTTCAAGAAGGCAAACCAACAAGTCTTGAATTTTATGCTTTTTCTCCGCCCATTGAAGGAGTCACGGCTGAAATTATATTCAAAAAAGGCACCTCAGTTATTCACTATGACTTATTGAGTTCTGGCGAAAAAGAAGTCCTCAATATTTTACTTAACTTGTTGAATAGAAGGAGTTTATATCAAGACACAATTTACTTTTTTGATGAATTAGACCTGCATCTTAATACAGCTTTACAATATAATTTACTCAAAGAAATTACTGAAAACTGGATTCCCGAGAATTGTCAATTATGGACAGCAAGCCACTCTTTGGGTTTTATTGATTATGCCAATGAGTCAGACTTGGCGGTTGTTATTGACTTTGATGATTTAGACTTTGATAATCCGCAAGTGCTTTATCCACAACCCAAAGAACATCTTGAAGTTTTTGAGGTTGCAGTGCCACGAGAAACTTTATTGAGGATATTTAAAGGACAAAAAATCATTTATTGCGAAAATCAAAATGACGAATATTATCAGCTCTTAGGGTTTGAAAAGAAAATATTTGTGGGTGTGCGTGATGCAGGAGAAGTTTTTTTATTGACTAAAAATCAACCTATATTTTATGGGCTAAGAGATAGAGATTATCTAACAGATGTAGAGATTAAAAAAATACAGAAAGATTTTCCTAATCTATATATTCTTAATTATTACAGTTTTGAAAGTTATCTTTATCACCCCGATAATATTCAAGAAATTTCACCAACAGGGTTTGATTATCAAACATATAAAGATGATATTTTGGAGCAAAAAAATCAAAAGCAGCTATCAATTATTATAAATCTTAAAGAATCTCGTAAAAATTATAAAGAATTAGGCGAGGCAGGAATTGATTTTAGGGAGAAAGAAGAAGTGATTGCTGAAAGATTATCATCACAAGATTTTGAAGTATTTTACCCATTTTTCGATATGAAAAAAATGTTTAATAAATGCTATTTAGAGAAATTTGGGCTAAGTGCAGAAAAATTGGTAAGAACAAATTGGTTTAAGAATCAGATAGGAAATATTTTACAATAAAATATCTCATAACTCAATGAAAATAATCTCTTCCAAACAAACCCAACAATTAGACGCTTTCACGATTGAAAATGAACCTATTATTTCCTTTGATTTAATGGAACGAGCGGCACAGGCTTTTACCAATTGGCTGAGGGTAAAACATAAGCCTTCTGATAGGAAAATCAAAATTTTCTGTGGCTTGGGAAATAATGGTGGCGACGGCTTAGCTGTTGCCCGGCAACTCATCAATTTGAATTATGATATTGAGGTGTTTATTCTGAAATATTCGGATAAAATTAGCGATGATTGTCAAGAAAATATCAATCGTTTACAAAATATCTTAGCAATACAATACATTGATAATCAAGATTTTATAATAAATTTTACGGAGAAAGATTTAATTATTGATGCCATTTTAGGCTCAGGTTTAAGCCGCCCCACGGAGGGTTTGATTAAGGAAATTATTTTACAAATTAATCAATCAAAAATACCCATTATTTCAGTTGATATTGCTTCGGGTTTGTTCACAGATTCGCCTAATGCCGAAAAAGACGTTATCATAAAACCCGATGTTACCCTTACTTTTCAAATGCCAAAATTGGCTTTTATGTTGCCCCAAAATGGTGATTTTGTAGGTAATTTTGAAGTCTTGGATATTGGTCTGCATCAAGGATTTATTGATACAATTGAGACTAAATATTTTTATGCCAATGATGTGCAAAATTTGGTAAAAAAACGTCCAAAATTCTCGCATAAAGGCACATTTGGTCATGCTTTATTCATAGGAGGAATGCACGGAATGATGGGGGCAGCGGTGCTTGCTTCACGGGCTTGTATGCGGTCGGGTGTGGGCAAATTGACGGTTCACGTGCCTCGCTGTGGCACGCAAATTATGCAAATATCTATCCCCGAAGCCCTTGTTTGGGAGGCTTTCGATCATAATTTTATCAATACCGAATTTTGGCATGGGGAAATCCTGAAACCTTACAATGCCGTTGGAATTGGTCCTGCTTTGGGCGTTGATGGCAAAACCCGTGAAAGTCTGGAAAAGCTCTTTACCGCTTGCGAAAACGAGAATATTCCGATGGTTCTGGATGCCGATGTTTTCAATAATCTTGCTACCAGTAAAGGTAGAGCCGTCATCAAGAAGATTCCTAAAAATAGTATTCTTACCCCTCACCCCAAAGAGTTTGAAAAATTACTGGGCAAATCGTGGAAAAATGATTTTGAAAAATTAGAATTACTTTCTCAATTTGCTGTAAATCAACAGGTTATTGTTTGTTTGAAAGGAGCAAATACTGCCATTGCTTTGCCTGATGGTACTATTCATTTTAATTCAACGGGCAATTCAGGCATGGCAAAAGCGGGTACTGGCGATGTGCTTATGGGGATGATTTTAGCTCTTTTAGCCCAAGGATATTCGCCCAAAGACGCTGCAATTTTGGGCGTTTATGAACACGGTTTGGCAGGTGATAAAGCGGCTGAAAAGCGTGGGCAAATGTCTATGTTGGCAAGTGATTTAGTGGAGGAAATTCAGTTTTTGTTTTAGTATTTCAAATTTTAGTATCTCAATTTTTAAATAAAATTTTCATGAGCAAAAAAGTAAAAAAAGAACTTCCAAAAGAAATTTATGGCAAAAATTATGTAGTCAAAAACGGACGTAATTTGCCTATTTACAAGTGTTTAATTAGCGAAAATGGCGGATTGGTATCTTGTATGATTATCAGAAGATTACCGAATGGACATTTTGCGGTGGGCGGATATATGATTGACAGATTTTGCTTGGGAGTGAAAAGTACGAACTGCAAAATTGATATGTCTGCGGATGATTTGGAGGATTATCTTGATATGATGGAGTCAAATTTAGGTGGTATGGAAGAATGTACTTATGTAACTGTTCATAATTGGGTGTATGGTGGTCTTGCCTACGCTGAAGACTTGGGTTTCAAGCCCGATAAAGATTTTGCTTTGAGCAAATTTATGTTGGAAGAAGATACTGAAGACGTTGAATTGATTGAATTTGAGTTTGGTCAAGACGGCAAGCCACTTTTCATCGAAGGTCCCTATGATAATGCAAAACAAATTTTGGATACCCTGAAAAGAAACGTTGGCGAAGGCAATTTTAATTTTGTAACTCAATATTAGGTAGGGATTTAATAGTTAGAGATATAACTTATTGATAATGAATAGATTATCCTGAAATTGACATTAAAATTATTGTGGTTACTTAAACTAAAATATGACTAATAAAATCAATACTATAATCTTTGATTTAGGCGGAGTTCTCATTGACTGGAATCCGCTTTATGTTTTCAATGATTTGATTCCTGATGCTGCTCGTCGTCATGAGTTTTTTGACACCGTTTGTACCACGCATTGGAACGAACAGCAAGATGCGGGAACACCTTTGGCACAAGCCACTGCCGAAAGAATTGCGGTGTTTCCAACTTGGGAAAATGAAATTCGGGCGTACTACGGAAGGTGGGTAGAAATGCTGGGCGAAGCCAATCATGGCACGGTTGAAATCTTGAAAAAGCTCATTGATTCGCCCGATTACAGGGTTTATGCCCTCACGAATTGGTCGGCAGAAACCTTCCCGATTGCCAAATCTATAGAGCGTTTCCAGTTTTTGCATTGGTTTGAAGGTATTTTGGTTTCGGGCGAAGAATATCTTTTGAAACCCCAACCCGAAATCTACGAAGCCATTTTATCTCGCTACGATATTGATAGAACCAAAGCAGTTTTTATTGATGATAATTATAAGAATGTGGTGGGTTCGGAAGCTGTCGGATTGAAAGCCATTCATTTTACTACGCCCGAGTTGTTGGCAATTGAATTGGAAAAATTAGGTATTTCTATCTGAATCAGGATTCGGACAATATTTCCACCTTTAACCAAAACCGTTCCCCCAACATTATGCTTTTAGCCATCGACATCGGCAATACTGACATCGTTTTTGGAATCCATGACTCCGTTTCGTGGATTCACCAATTTCGTATTTCTTCCTCTCTCTCAAATCGTTCGGCTGATTATGAGGCTCAATTACGTATTCGTTTTTTGGAGAATAACCTCAAAATTAGCGATATATCAAAAGCCATTGTCAGTTGTGTAGTCCCTGACCAAAAGGCTGTTTTGAAGGAAATGGTGCAAGAAATGTTCGGACTCGAACCCGTAATGGTGGGCGTAGAAATTTACGACAAATTGAAAATGGAGATTTTGAGCCCTTACGAAATCGGGACGGATTTGGTCTGCAATGCTACTTACGCTTACTATACGTATAGACGTACCTGTGTGATTGTGGACTTTGGCACAGCTCTGACCTTTACCGTTGTTTCGGGAGAAGGGAAAATTATGGGCGTTTCCATTGCCCCAGGGCTGAAAACTGCCGTAAAATCTTTGTTTTCCCAGACCGCTCAATTGCCCGAAGTTCCGCTGGAAATGCCCGATTCTGCTATCGGTAAAAACACCGTTCACGCCATCCAAGCGGGAATTTTGTGGGGTTACGTAGGCATGGTGCGGGAAATGATTTTTCAGATAAAAAAAGAAGTTGGTCAGGATTGTATAGTACTGGCAACGGGTGGGCTTTCGTCTATTCTTACACCTCTGCGTGAAGATTTCGATGAAGTAGATAAAATGCTGACTTTGAACGGATTAAAGATTATTGCTGAGTTGGTTTGATAAGTTTAAATATTTGCAGAAGTCTCAACTTCCCGAAAGTTCTTCTGACTTTCGGGAAGTTCACTCCATAAAACCCATAAAGTCGTGCAATCAAAAGTAGAAAATGTAGAAATTTATCTTTCGGAACTGTCGGAAGAAAGGAGATTACCAATGCAAAAACTTAGGAAATCAATTTTAGACAATTTGCCCGAAGGATTTTCAGAAACCATGAGTTACGGAATGATTGGCTATGTAGTGCCGCATTCTATCTATCCGAGTGGCTATCACTGTAACCCAAAACTTCCATTGCCTTTTATTAATATTGGTTGGCAAAAGAATAATATTTTAATGCACCACTTGGGATTATACCTCAACCAAAGTACGTATGATTGGTTTTTTGAGGAATCTACAAAGATTTCCAAGACAAAAGTAGATATTGGGAAAGGCTGTATCCGATTCAAAAAAATGGATCAAATTCCTTTTGAATTATTGGGCGAATTGGTCAGCAGAATCAGCTTAGACCAATACGTTTCTTATTATGAAGAAAATTTTAAAAATAAGAAGCCGTTTTAAAATATATTCTGAATAAAGTCTGATTGTATTTTTTGAGTAGCGGAATCATATTTTTTTAAGGAATATACAGCGTATCTTGTATAAAAAATATGGTTTCGATAGTCAGAATAAGACAATCAGAATTTGTCGTAAGATATTTTAAAACGGCTTCCAAGAAATAATATCAAAATATTTGACATAAAATACTCCGTTTTCTAATCCAATAAAACAAAATGGAAATTCAAGAAATCATTGCTCAAAAACGTGAAATAGAACGTGAATTACTCGGACGTGCTGGGGTTATTGGCGTAGATGTTGGGTATAAATATAAGGCTGGCAAACGCACTCGGCAGGTAGTTATTCGAGTGTATGTGTCTGAAAAACAAGCGGATATCTCGAAGTCTGACTGTATTCCTAAAACTATCCGAGGCATCAAAACGGATGTCATTGAGGCTGTTCCGTCATTTCATGTGGACGATAATCCCTATACGCCCATCACAGGGGGGATTAGTTTTGGGCAAAGTGAAAAATTTAGATTTGTACAGTCCGATGGTACGGTGGCGATGATTTCGGAACAAGGAACTTTGGGAGCAGTTGTGCGGGATAATTTAACGGAAAAGCCCATGTTTCTGACCAATCATCATGTAACAAAAGTGATGGTTTCGCATACCGAAGACCGAAGCGGAAAAGTTGGTGATATTTTTGACCAACCCAATCTCTTGGGCAATAATGGCAAACCATTTCCCAATGCACCCATCGGTAAATTAGCCCGTTTTGCCATTAATCCTTTGGTGGACGGAGCCGTCATTGAATACGCCAGTAACAGACCTTTTACCGAAGAAATTAAAGACATTGGTAAAGTGGCAGGCGTGGCAAAAGCCACCTTGGGCATGAAAGTCCGCAAGCGTGGACGCACCACTGAACTCACCCACGGAATCATTGACGGATTGGATGCCACCACCGCCATTCAAGGAAGTTCGATGATATTTCAGCATCAGATGGTAATTGTGCCTGATACTACTAAAAATGCGGTTTTTAGCAATTCTGGTGACTCTGGTTCGGTCATTGTGAATGAGCAAAATAAGGTAGTGGGCTTGCTTTTTGCGGGTGTTCCTGCCATTGGGAATAACCCTCAAATGACTTGGGCAAATCATATTGATAACGTTTTGAGCCAGTTAAATATTCACTTCAAAACCAACGATGCACCCATAACACCCACCAGCAAATTTCCAATGGCAGCAACGACAAATTCGCCCGTTGATTTAAACGTGCGGTCGGGTCCAGGGACGACTTTTGCGGTTTTATCCAAAATAAAAACAGGTACGAAGGTTACGCTCATTCAGCAAACAAATATTTGGTTCAAACTCAACACGGGCGGGTGGGTTAGTTCGGATTATTTGATTTTTACCAAACCTCAACGTAGAGGCATTATCAATTACGAAGGCGTAAATGTACGAGCAGGAGCAGGAACGAATTTTGCGTTGTTGGAAAAACTAAAAATTAATACGCCCGTTACGATTTTTGAAGAAAAAGATACTTTTTACAGAATTGGTACGGGGCGTTGGGTGAAGAATTCTTATGTTACTTTGAAAATATTTTAGAAAATTCACCAAGATGCCAAAGTATTCCCGAGGGGTCGTGTACAAAGAATTCTTTTCCCCAATCATACGACTTAATGGGGGAGACTCTTACTCCATCGTATTTATCAGGTAGATTCAAGGCTTTCAAATCTCTCCAATAATTATCAACGCTTTCTACCTCCATGAAAACCATTGTATTATCTATCCAATCTTTCACATAAGAAGCCGTTTTAAAATATCTTACGACAAATTCTGATTGTCTTATTCTGACTATCGAAACCATATTTTTTACACAAGATACGTTGTATATTCCTTAAAAAAATATGATTCCGCTACTCAAAAAATACAATCAGACTTTATTCAGAATATATTTTAAAACGGCTTCTAAGCATCTTGCAAATAAAACGCCAAACTGTCTATTTTGAAAACTGACATATTATACCCTAAACTGATTTCTTCAAAACCCCAATCACGATAAAAATTACGTGATTCTTCAAAGTTTTTGGCTCCAACAAATGGGCGGATTGATTTTATCTTGTGTTGCATCATTCTATTTTTTTTTAACCTGCAATTCCTCCCAAGGGGTTGAGCCATCTTTTTGACGAGTAAAAACATGATTCTTACTTTCTCCAATTACAATTTCGGCAGTGGTATAAATCAGGTTTTCATTCAACAAATGCCCTCCTTTCGTAATGCCCAAACTGTCAGACATACTCAAATGAATATGCGAACCGTTCACGCTTATAGTTCCCACAAGGCTCACAATCTCGAAATGTCCATTACTTTTTGTGCCTTCGGGCTGATTGGCGTATCGTAAATTTGCCTGAGTCAAACTGCCTACGCAAGTCATAATCCAACCCGCTTCGATATTTTCTTTTTTGACAAAAGCCTCAATTTCTTGCTTCAAATCCTGATTAGGTTTTAGGCGGAGAGCGTGTATTTTTACGATTTCTGTGTCCATTGATTCATTTTTTTTGCATTGCAAGAGTGCAATTGATAGGAAAATTAAGAAGAAATATTTCATCAAATAATTAATTTTAGAAAACGCTATTAGAAAGAGCTATAAAGGTAGAAACAAAATCCAAAAAAGGCTAAGATTTGGAAACTCTGTCATTTGTGGGTAATTTTGTAATTCATTAGTATAGATAAACTCACTTTGGGTAAGCAGTTCAAGATACTGAAAATATCAAAAATTGTATTATTTTTTCACAAAAGGAAAATTAAAATTTATTCTGATTGCTGAGATAAATTTGATTTAACATATTGATTATCAATTAACTAAATCATCTTGTAATTCATAGCTCATCATTCATAATTATTTTGATTTCCCATCAATTATGATTCTAAAAAGTTTATGTGTTACGCTTTGTTTTGCTATTAATTTCCTTACAAATTCACTCCCAGACGAAAAAGTTATTACAGGAAAAGCATCATTTTACGCCAATAAGTTTGAAGGCAGACGCACTTCAAGCGGGCAACCCTACCGAGCCAAAGAACACACTGCCGCTCACAGATTTCATCCATTCGGAACACTGCTGGAGATTACCAACAAAGCTAATGGCTTGAAAACCATCGTGCGGGTAAATGACCGAGGACCTCATTCAAAAAGCCGTTTAATTGACCTTTCTTACGCTGCTGCCAAAGACTTAGGTATAATAAACACTGGCACTGGCGATGTAATAGTCAGAGTAGTATTAGAGGGTAAATATTCTGATAGTCAGCTATTTGATGAAGATTCTTTCATCGAACAAAAACCAGAAACTATTAGTACATTTCCCACTTTTCCAAATTTTGAAGAAAAAGAAAAGAAGTATGTGAAGGTAATAAAAAATGCGGATGGAAGTGTGAAGGTTCAGTATGAGGAAGGAAGTAAAAAATAGAAATATTAAATTGTGATTGTATAAAAATGGTGGCAAAACTTAAAGTCTTGCCGCCATTTTTATTTTACGATATTACCAAATTTAGATTATTTTATGCGGTTAATCGCTTCAACAACATCATCTGTCCTGAATGATAAATATCATGGTGAATAACTCCGTGAAGTAGGGTATAAAAAGTATATTTTCTGCCTGGTACCGTAGCCTCCAATTTAGCATTTGTGTAAGTATCAACTACTTCCAACAGTTCGGTTTGAGCTTCTTCGTAGTTTTGCAGAATCTCTTGCCAGCCTTCTTCGCTAAGCTCGTTGATGACTGACCAATCGGCTTCTGAATTTAGAATAATATCAAAAGAATCTCCTCCTGTGAGTTTTTCGAGGGCAAAAATCCGCCAATTAGTGATGTGTATGAGATATT
Source organism: Arcicella sp. (assembly GCA_034519515.1). Taxonomy (GTDB): domain Bacteria; phylum Bacteroidota; class Bacteroidia; order Cytophagales; family Spirosomataceae; genus Arcicella. Next base: position 39,547 of record JAXHOK010000018.1, on the reverse strand, counting down.
CCGCTATGTTTTTACTTTTGGGCGTAATTCTCTTTAAAGCATCCTGAGAAGTCATATCCGCCAAAATTTCTTTAATACTTGGTCCGTGCCAAACCTCTCCTTCGTACAAATGACGTAGAGCTTCTTTTATTTGTTTAGATTCTTGCATTGCGTTTTTTCTTACAAATTTAATACATAAAATTGGAGTAAATGGGATTTTTGTAAGTGAAAATAGTTTGTAAATAAAGTCAGACAGCGTTAAGGTAAAATGCTACATTATCTAAAATGAGGAAAGGGTTTCACCTTTACAAAACGGAATACTTCATAAGTACAAAGTTTGCGAATACAAATAATCTTCCATATCAAAGGGGGAAGTTGAGGTTAGGGCAACCGACCCTTTGCAGTGCCGTTTTAACTCGCTACCTTTCGGTATATTGTTGTTCATCTAAACATAATCGTAGCGGCGAACCGCTTAATCTCTGATAAGTAAATTGGGGTTAGTTTTTTAGAAGCCGTTTTAAAATATCTTACGACAAATTCTGATTGTCTTATTCTGACTATCGAAACCATATTTTTTACACAAGATACGCTGTATATTCCTCAAAAAAATATGATTCCGCTACTCAAAAAATACCATCAGACTTTATTCAGAATATATTTTAAAACGGCTTCTTAGAAAACTCTAATACTGCCTTAATTTCTTTTCTAAATACCAAATAACAACACCACAATAAGGTTTCAATCTTTGATTTTCCTTCTTATTCCACTCTACTAATTTCAATTCGATTTGAGCTTTCTTCCATTTTTTCTTTTCCAAAATAGTTAAAATTCCGCTTAATGTTTCCTTTCTATTCGCCTTTAACATGGCATTATTCAGAGATAATAGGCTACTGATTTCATCGTCTATTGTTGCGTTAGCCGATTTTATTTTTCCATCCTTTGTCCCATATACAATACTGGATTGAACAGAAATATCAAATAGTGAAAATGATAAACTCCTATGCCCCTTAGATTTATCGCAATGAGAACTACCATTAATACTTCCTGGACAACAAATTATCATATTATTATAATCAAGTTGTAAATCAGGGAGATCACTTCTTGATTTAATATGTTCAATTTTAGACGTTTCGGCTTCATTGAAATCTTTTACAGGAATACTACGCATACAGTAAGCACAAATAAAACCTTGCTCTTCCAATAATGCGTCTCTTAATTCTGGAATGGATGAGTATTTAGTAAAATTAGGTGTTAGTTTCTTTTTCGTCCACTCAATGGGTTCGGTTTTCTTATTTATTCTAATCATCGTTATTTCCTAAAAAATTTAACATTGCCTCCGCTTTCGACAATTCTGGCAAATTATCACCAAATTCCTTTCTCATAGTTAAAAGCATTGTAATTGCATTTTCATATTCATCTGAATCAATTAGCGAAAATAAATTGGTCAGTCTATCATCCACGTCTTTTGCCCTCGGAACTACCGCTAAAACAGTCTCAATGATGGTTGAAGCATCAAGTCCGTAAGTCTGAATTTCCTTTGCAGAATATCCATCTTCTTTTGAATAAGTAAGTCGATAAACTTTATTTTTATTATCAATAGGAATTTCTGTCATGACCATTGGGGCATGAGAAGTAATAATAAATTGAAGTTTTGGAAAGGCATTTCTCAGTCCTTTTACCACGACTGATTGTAACGTAGGATGAAGATGAAGGTCTATTTCATCAATCAGTACTGTTCCAGTAGTTTTCTCGCAAGCCTCTAACTTATATATTCCCTTATTGAGTAACATACATCGAAATGACAAGTCTAATACTATATTAACTAACCTTCGTAAACCATCAGAAAGATTATTTGTATCTACTTCTCTATTATCAGTCAGAATATAATATACCTTACCTTGATTATGCCTAATTTGGATATCAGAAATAACATTACAACCTTCTGAACCCAATGCTTTTTGAACTGCCAATCTTACACCTTCAATCTCAGTTTCTCCTTTTTGAGCTTCTTTTAATATCAATAACCTTTTTGTCCAATATTCCAAAAAACCATCACCTTGCAAGCACTCATAATATCCAAAAGATGGCTTATGTTCATATCTTTTAAACTTATCGCCATTTATTTTCCTGTTTGTATGAATATCAGCGGTTGAGAAACTTGCAAAAAGAGGAAGATTAATCACCTGATTTCCATCTTGAAATAAACCCTGATAAAGTTCTTTGCCAACTTTATAGATAGGGTCTAATGGTTTTTGAAGTGTTCTACCTTTTTTAGAATTTAATTCCAACGAGGCATCAATATTAAGATAATTGAAGTCAATTCTAATTTTAGATTCATTGGCTAAACCAGTCGCAGATTCTATTATGCTAAAATCGTTTTGAGCCAGTCCAAAAAAGCGTGTATTTTCATCACTAAATCCGATAAAGAATGAGTTAAGGACGGAACTAAAAGCCCTAATAAGTGTAGTCTTTCCACTTGAATTATCTCCAATTAAAAGATTAACCTCATCCTTAAATGTTAATTCAATATGTTCAAAACACCGATAATTATTTAAAATAATTTTTTCCATATCGTAAATATATCATTTTATTTTATTCAAAAAAAACACGTTCGCTTTGATGCAAAATCAAAGTGAACGTGTTCTGTAAAGATTACTCGATTAACCCTACTTCCCCCCCAAAACCACAACAGTCTTCTTCTCAACCCCAACCCCTGTAATCGTCAAAGATTTCCAGGTCTTGGGCAATTTAATATCTTTGATTTGCGTGATGCCTTCTTCATCGATGTCTAAACCTCCGAAACCGTTGAGGATGGTTTGCAGAAATCCGCCTGCACCCGTGGCAAAATAAGGATTTGTGCCGCCTGCGGTTTCTGCCAAAACGCCAAAGGGTGGCACTTCATTGGGTTTATAACTCTTCGTAAAAAGTTCATACGCCTTGTCAGTGTTGTTTTGTCGGGCGTGCAGAATACATAAAATGGCTTGCGACATCGCTGGTCCATCGGGCGACATTCGGGCTTCGTAATAATCCAAATCTTTCTTAATCAACACGGGGTCAGTTACTTGGTGCATTGGGTATGAAAGTAAATTCACGTCTGCTTGCTTGATGATTTCACCGTTATAGGTGGCGTGTTCCTTCGTTACGCCATCGGCATTTCTCAAAATTACCAAACCATTCATCACCTCTTCCCATTTTGGATTGGGCGTAATTTTTAGTTCCTCAGCTGCTTCCGTGGCATAGTCTAACACCTCTTTTGCCATGCCGTTGGTGTAGGCGTTGTCGTCCACATTTTCTGCCCATTCGTCCGCACAGACCACATTGATGATGTGATATTTTCCGTCAGAACCTTTTTCAGCACGACTAATCCAAAAGTCTGCCACCTCTTTCAACATCGGATAACCACGAGTTCTGAGCCATTCTTTATCTTTGGTTACTTCATAATATTTCCAAAATGCCCAACCAATATCGCCCGTAATGTGATGTTGGAAAGGTCCCGTCAAAGCCCAAACTGGCGTAGCTTCCTGCCCTGCATCGTCTGATTCCCAGGGAAACATTACGCCCTTGTAGCCGTGCGATTTAGCATTTTTTCGAGCCGATTCCATTCTTTCAAAACGATATTCCAACAACGATTTTGCCATTTCTGGATGCAAAACCAAAATAGCTGGGTACATCCAAATTTCAGTATCCCAAAACACGTGTCCGTTATAACCTAAGCCCGAAAGTCCCATTGGTGAAAGACTGTACGCTTGCCCTTCTCTACAAAAAGAATACAGATGATACATCGAAAAGTGAGCCGCCCGTTGAGCATCGGGGTCGCCGTCTATTTTAATATCCGAAGTCCAAAGTTTCTCCCAACCTTCTTTGTGGCGTTGTAAAAGGCGGTCGTGTTTTTCCAAAGCTGCATAAATTGTCAAACGTTCGGCTTCGTTTTGAGGGTCGGGTGTCTGCTCGGTCGAAATTGTTGAACCTACGATACTGAATGAATAAGTTTCGTTGGCAATCATGCGTTTTGAGAATTTTAAGCGGTGCATTCCGTAATCCCATTCTTCATGAATCAATTGAGGTTCTTTGCCACGTTCTTCGCTGAAAATAAAGGAGTTAGATGCTGCCAAGGTGTGTTTGCCAGTGGGAGATTTTGCCACCGAAGTCATCAAAGGAATCAAAGCGTGAGGGCGGTCAATGAGGGCATAAGAATTCTTGACATCCCGCAACATATCAGGGGCAGACATCACACTGTGGGGCGTAATTTCGCATTCTTTTTTGGCTTTTATTTCCACATCAATCATCATTGTGTAAGGCAAATGACGTAACGCCATTACTGAATGTTTGACAGAAACCTTATCGGAATAATCAAAAGTAGTGGTCAAAATAGCGGATTTCATATCCAGCGATTGCTGGTAATTGCTAATGTCTGTCCGTCCCAAACGTCTGCCGTCAATGTCCAAATCCATATTGGCAAATTCAAAAGTTTTCAGAATATTGGACACTCGCCCACGCCCGTAGGTATCGAAAGCACCGTTCAACACCACGTCTTTCACCTTCAAAGGTTCGGGCGAAGACACAATACCAATCATGCCATTTGCAACGGTTACACCATAATAATTGCTGGGGTTGATTTTATCGGCCGACACAATCCAAGGGTCTTGGGCTATAAGTTGTGAACTCTGAGCAATGAGCAGTGAGCAACAAGCGATTAGCTTCGATAATTGTTTTTGCATTTTATTTAGGTTTTATAAAAATGGATGAATTTTAAATAAGGGTGAGTTTGATAAGCGAACTTTGGAAAGATGGTTTTCTCATTCCTAAAATTATAAAAATTCTTTAACAAATCATTAACAAAATGCCATTAGGGGCTAATTCTTTGTCGTTTGTCATTAGTTTATTAAAACAAAAACTAAACATTCAGACCATGAAAACGTACCTCACAATCCTCAGAAAAATAGTTGCTTTTTGCCTAATATCAATCATGCTCATGTCATGTAGCAGTGGCTTACAACAACTCAAAAATGGCAATTTTGATGAGTCTATCTTCTTGTCGGTCAATCGTTTACAAGATAAATCTAACCATCAAAAATCGCTTGCCGTTTTGAGAGAAGCCTATCCATTGGCAATTGAAAATCACAAACGTGCCATCCGAATTTATGAGAATTCTAACGAGCCTTTCCATTGGGAAAAGGCTTTGGCAGAATATCAACAATTGAATAAAATCTATGAAGTCATAACCCGTAATCCTGCGAGTATGCAAGCCGTGGGCGTTCCCCAAAACTACGTTCGTGAAGCGGAAACCGCTCGTAAATTAGCAGCCGATGACCGTTACCATGCGGGCATCACGGCATTGGCACAAAAGGAAAATCGTTTGGCGGCAAAAAGATGCTTTTGGACAATTTCAGAGAGCTAACGATTTGATTCCCAATTATAAAGAAGCCAATCAGAAGGCTGAGGAGGCATTTCAATACGCCATTCACCGAGTTACGATTGAGCCAGTTTTTGCCACAATTCGTCTGTATCGTGACGAAAGACAAACTTTGCAAGATCATTTTGACCACGCTTTTTTTCGCCCAAAAGCAAAATTGCCAAGTCCTTTTGTGAAATATTTTACTGCTAATGCTGCCCGAGAAGAGGCTTTACCGCAAAACGATGTTGTGAAATTTGTATTAGTGGATATGTCTTCGCCTCGGGTTGATGTAAGTACCACAACCGAGAATTTTAGTAAAGAAATAAAGACGGGTAGAAAGAAAATCAATGACTCAACTTATGTGGATGTTTTCGAGACCGTCAAGGCTTGTATTACCACTTATCATAAACGAATTGAAGTGAGAGGGAGTATGGAAATGCAGGTTTTTGGATTATAAATCTAATAGATTAATTGACAGAGAGTTAGACCATGAAAATTATGTTTGGACGGATTCCTACCAAACATTTAGTGGTAGATTAGAGGCTTTGGATGGAAAACCTTGTCCATCAAATGGTTCATGGCAATTTGAACCAAGTTCGTCTTCATTATTCAACTCACTAACAAGTCAATTTGCAGGATATTTTTATAGAAAATTAGACAGAGAGTATCGAAAAATGTGATTGCAGTAAACAGTTAGCAATTTTAAATCAAAAAAGCCTTTTGGATTGCTCCAAAAGGCTTTTTGTAATCAGTAACTGTTGACTGATAACTGAATTAAAGAACCATAATCACTCGAGTTCCATCCGTATCAATACCTTCAATTTTGATTTTTCCTTTACGGCTTGATAACATTTCAGCTACATCTTTGGCGTTTGTAACACCTTTGTCGTCAATTTTTGTGATAACAAAGCCTCTTTCAAAACCTTGCGAACCGAAACGCCCATTTGGATCAACTTCTGTTAATTTCACACCATTGGCAACGCCATATTTTTCTCTGTCGCCAGCAGTTAAATTTGCTAATTTTGCTCCTAAGAAAGCACTTTCAATGGCACTTGACACTTCCCCCTTCACAATATTAGTATTACCTTCTTTATTCTTCAAGGTTACATTAAAGTCTTTGATATCACCATCACGATTTACGGTTACAACTACTGTTTCGCCTGGACGCTTACGACCAACCAATTCCATCAATTTTGAACTTGAAGACGTTGGTACGCCATCTACTTTAACGATAACGTCATTCACTTTCAAACCTGCCGATTGAGCTGAACTTCCACCCACGGGAAAACCACCCACATACACACCATCATTCACTTTTAAGTCTTTCTCTTGAACCAATTTGCTATTTACTTCTTGAATATTCACGCCCAAGAAACCACGCTGAACATTCCCAAATTTAATTAAATCTGCGGCTACTTTTTTTACAATACTTACGGGTACAGCAAATGAATATCCTGCAAATTGACCTGTACGGCTATAAATGGCAGTATTGATGCCTACTAATTCACCTTTCAAATTCACCAAAGCACCGCCCGAATTGCCAGGGTTTACGGCTGCATCGGTTTGAATAAATGACTCCAAAGGATTCATGTCTTTATCAGTACGGTCAATGATGTTTGAACGTCCTTTTGCCGACATGATACCCGCCGTAACGGTTGATTCCAAATTGAAAGGATTACCCACCGCCAATACCCATTCGCCTACTTTCAAGTTGTCAGAATCGCCAAATGTTAAGAAAGGTAAATTGGTTGATTTTACTTGAATCACCGCAATATCAGACGATGGATCGGTGCTGATAACTTTCGCTTTCAATTCACGCTTGTCATTCAAAATTACTGATACTTCATCCGCACCTTGTACTACGTGATTATTGGTTACGATATAACCATCGGCACTGATAATCACACCCGAACCTGATGCCTCTTGTGCTTCGGGTTGCTGACGACGACCGCCTCCGCCAAAACCACCGAAGAAATCCTCGAACGGATCCATCATCTGACGGCTGACATTACAGGTCATTTTGGTCTTGATGTGAACAACGGCAGGCCTAACTTTCTCGGCTGAATAAGTGAAATCACCAATCGCACCTGCCGCACCCGTTAGCGGAGGCGTGTCTGAAACCATACGGGTAAAAGCTGAAGGAGTGCTACTGAATACAGCATCATTGGGAGCTTTTTCCAAAAACAACATATAGCTCCGAGCGTGGTTGCACTACTCAACGCTCCGACAATCGCAAGGGTTTTAAAATTACTTTTGATTTCCATTTTCTTATTAATTAATAGTTTAATTTTTGTTTTTCGACAGTTTCAGAGGATTAATTTCTCATTCAAAAATCGCTTTAAAACCGAGATACTAATTTAACGTAAAAACTATTCAGACGGTGCAATGGTTTCATGGTTTTTAACATATTTTAAGAAATTTACTCCTCCGTTGAAGTAATAACATAATTCTTCGTAAATAACCATAAAACACTCGGAGCAAAGCGTTTCAAAAATGTGCCTAAACTTTCCTTAAATCCAGCAATAATAATTTCGTGTTTTCCCGATTTTAGGGCTTTTATCATTTTCTCCACACAAATATACACAGGAATTCCTTTGGCTTGGTTTACGTCCATCTTGCCATAAGCGTTTCCGTCTTTCCCGATGGCACTCAGCGAAATAGGGGTATTGATATAACCTGGGCAGACCACCGTAACTTGAATACCATACCGCCAAACTTCGCCCCGTAATCCATCAAAAAAACCTTGTAGAGCGTGTTTTGAAGCACAATACATCGTTCTGTATGGTGTTCCAATTTTCCCACTGACGCTACTGGTTACTAAAAATGAACCCGATTTCTTTTCGATAAAATGGGGTAAAACAACCCTTGTCAAAGCCACAACACTGGTAAAATTGGTTATCATCAATCGTTGAGCATCTTGGTCGGACATCTCTGAGAATAATGTCCGCTGACTGATTCCTGCGTTGTGTACCATTACATCTACTCCTCCAAACTGTGTGATAATCTGCTGAAATTTATCGGGAAAAGAATCCATCTCTTGCATATCCATCGGTAGGATAAATACTTGACTATTAGCCAGATTTGCCAATTCTTTAACTCTTAATAATTCGCTTTCACGGCGGGCAGAAAGCACCAATTTTGCTCCTTCTTGGGCAAATTGTTTAGTCAATTCTTCACCAATGCCAGAAGACGCACCCGTAATCCAGATTACTTTATCCTTCAAATTTTTCATGAGATATTTGTGGTTTATTTTTACATGAAATTACAGGCACAGCCTCATGGAAACAAATATTTTTTTGACATAAATACACTGTGGCACAATTTTTTAAGTATTTTTTTTGAAAAAGACATTTTAAAAATATCTTCGTGTCTTGGTGACTTTGTAGTAAGAAAAAATATCGCTAAAATTTCACTTTTTGTCGCTAATGTTTGTGTTAATAGCACGATTTTTATAGTACGTTCGTTACAATACCAACTTTCTAAGTTGTATTCAATAATTCTTTCAAAATCATTTAATGTAAATTATGAAAAAAATCATTTTGTTCGCTTCATCAATTATTATTATGTCGTCGTGTGTGAGTAAGAAAAAATTAGCGGAAGCTCAATCAGAATACTCGACATTTAAAGCCGCCTCTGAAAATAATCTTGCCAAAGCCAGAACCGATCTTCGGGATTGTGATAAAGCCAAGAGTGATATTGAGTCGAGTTTAAGAAATAAAGAAGCTGAATCGGATGCTAAAGCCAAGCAAATCAAGGCATTAGAAGACCAAGTGGATTATTTAAAAAAGACCAATACCAATCTTTTGGACAGAATGTCTGACCTTTCAATCGTGAGTAAATCAGGGGCAGAAAGCATCAGGAAATCTTTAGAAACGCTGAATGACCAAAGTAAATATATCAAAGATTTAAACTCTTCTGTTCAGCGAAAAGACTCTCTAAATTTAGCGTTGGTAATGACCCTGAAACGTTCATTGGCAGATATTAACGACGATGATGTTACAGTGGAAGTTAAAAAAGGCGTAGTCTATATTTCAATTTCTGATAAAATGCTTTTTCAATCGGGTAGTGCTGTGATTAATCCCAAAGCGGAGGTTGTTTTGGAAAAAGTTTCGAGAGTAGTGAATGACCACAAAGAATTAGATATTTTAGTGGAAGGACATACCGATAATGTACCCATTTCAACGGCTTCGATAGTTGATAATTGGGATTTATCAGCCAAAAGAGCCACTTCGGTTGTTCGGTTGTTGCAGTCTAAATTTGGAATTGCTCCCGAGCGTATGACCGCAGGAGGTCGTTCGGAATATGCCCCTAAGGATGTGAATACCAGTGAAATGGGGCGAAGAAATAACCGTAGAACCGAAATTATCGTAACGCCAAAACTCGACCAATTCTTTCAGATGTTGGCAGGGCAGAAGTAAAGACGGCTCACGGTAAACTGTGAAGGGTGAACGGTTTTGCAGTGGGAATTAGGGAGCAGCTAATTAATAAAGTACCCATAACTTCCATTAAACTTCCCGAAAGTAGAAATAACTTTCGGGAAGTTACCGAGAAATTTACTTCCCGAAAGTTATTTTTACTTTCGGGAAGTTCATACCAGAAGTGGGTATGTTTAAATTTGTATGCTCCTTTACAGGAATCGTTTATTTTTCGTAAATCAATTTTTCGCTACGTTTGTAAAAAAAGGCAAATAAGAAATTAATTTTCTTGTTTGCCTTTTTATCTTTTGCACGGTTTTTGTTGGAATAATTTTAACTGACTGCTAAGACCCATCAAAAATCAATAAAAATTTATGAATAGAATTATCATAATTGCTTTTTGCATATTCCTTATGTCCTCCTGCGTGAGCAAAAAAGAAATTCGTTGAGTTACAAGATGAATACTTCAATTTCAAAGTTACTTCTCGCAACTCCATCAATAAAGCTAAAAATGATTTAAAAGAGCGTGAAAAACTCCTAACCGTCTCCGAGTCTAATGCTAAGTTCAGAGATAAAGAGCTTACAATCAAGACTAAACAGATTAAAAATTTAGAAGAGCAAACGGAATCTCTGAAGAAGACCAATAACAGATTATTGGAAAAAAAATGACCGACCTTACGTTGATGACAAAGGCAGGGGCGGAGAGTATCAGAAAATCAATGGAGGCATTGAATGAACAAAGCCAGTACGTTGAAAGTGTCAATACTGCCCTGCAACGGAAGGATTCATTGAACCTCAACTTTATGGTTTCCTTAAAAAGATTGATGAATGATATTCCAGAAGAAGATTTGAGTATGAAAGTGAAAAAGGGATTAGTTTGTATAACCATTTCCGACAGAATATTATATGCTAATAATAACGCTTCGATAAGCCAAAAAGGAGAAAACACGATTGAGAAACTCGCAAAAGCCCTCAATGAATACCGTGATTTAGAGATTTTAGTGGAAAATCATACCGATAACACGCTCGTTTCTGCGGATGGCGTAAAAGACAATTGGGAAATGTCTGCCCGAAGAGCCACCACCATCGTGAGATTATTGCAAACCCGTTTTGGAGTTTCGCCCGAGAGAATGTTTGCGGGTGGGCGTTCAGAATATCAACCCAAAGAATATGCTGGTACAGAACCCAGCAAGAAGATAAATAGAAGAACAGAAATCTACGTTATGCCTCAATTAGACCAGTTTTTTCAATCTTTTGTATTGGGGGGCAGGTGAAATAGGGATTGATTTATTGATACAATAATTTTTTTTATCGTCTCACACTTATATTCGATTTATGCTTAAATTTGAATAATGCAGTTTCTCAAGCATTTTATTCATTATGAAAAAATCAATTTTGTTTTATTATCTATATAAACAATGGTTTGACCTATTATTATTCAGATTTGATAATTTTTTAAAAGTTTTCAAATCTCTACATCACATCTTTCGATTAAAACAATTTGCTCTACTTTTTATCATTATAGGCTTAAATTCTCCTGCCTATGCTCAAATCGGAACGTGGCAAACGCATTTCAACTATCTGAATACCATAGATTTAGCGATTGTAGAAAATAAAATTTACACAGTTTCAGAAAACGGTTTTTTCTATTATGATACCGTTGAAAAACAAACCGTGAAACTTTCTAAAATTGATGGTTTTACAGAAACGGGCATTGCCAAGATTGCGTATAATTCTTCTCAAAAAGTACTCGTAATTGCTTATCAATCAGGAAATATTGATTTATTAAAAGTAAAATCCAACGGCGAACCCGAGAAAATTATCAATATTCCTCTGCTGAAAGAATCCATTTCTATTCAAGGAAATAAGCAAACCAATCACATCGAGTTTAAAGATAAAATTGCTTATTTGGCGTATGATTTTGGTTTAGTTCTGCTGGATGTCGAGAAGCAGGATATTCGAGAAACTTATCAGAATTTAGGAAATAATGGTTCACCAATTGCCATTTATAAAACCGTTTTCACGCCCGACAGTATTTATCTTTCCACTTCACAAGGCATAAGAGGGGCAAGGTTTGCCCAAAATATCAATCTTCAATTTTTTGGTAATTGGAAAACCGTGATTGATAGAAATTTATCCATCACCAGTTTTCAGAATGGATTACTAACTGCTTCTAATTTGGGAGAAATCAGTAGTTATCAGAATGGTAAAATAAATAATATTACTATATTTTCAGAAAAAATTGAAAATATCGAAAATATTATTAATCAAGAATATTTTATAAAAACTTTAAATTCTATAAATATTTTAAATACTATTAATTTTAGAATAAATAGAATTTCTGAAATCAAAATTCAACAACCTCAACAGTTTAAAGTAGATTCACAAGGTAAATATTGGATTGCAGATTATAGAAACGGACTTTTGAGTAATTCGGAAGGAAATTATAAGGCTTTTAGCCCAAATAGTTTAGATACGCTGTACCAAACTCGGCGAGATTCTGTCATTATTGACTTAGACGGAAATCGGTGGAGTAGGAGAGGAGAATTTGGCGGGATTGTGGTAAGAAATTCAAAGAATCAAAGCGTTAATATTTCAACGGGAGTAGGTTTGGGAAATCTTCCAAGTAGTTCTGTAAAGACTTTAGCCTTAGACAAAGACGGGCAAATTTGGGTAGGAACGGATAGGGGAGTAGTAGTTTTTGATAATCCTTCTGCCGTTTTTAGTGGGAGGGATTTTGATGCTTATACGCCTGTATTCGAGCGTAGGAGGCTTTTGGGCAATGAAACCGTTACCTCAATTGCTATTGATGGAGGGAACAGAAAATGGATGGGAACACGCAACGGTATTTTTCTTTTCAATGTCAATGGAACGGAATTAGTAACCAATTTCACGGAAAAAAAATCACCTTTACCCAGTAATGAAATCTTATACATCACGGTTGAACCCAACACGGGTGAGGTCTATATCCGCACAAAAAAAGGTATGGTTTCATATAGGGGAACGGCTACGGAAAGTGGTCTAAAACAAGACGAAAGTGCCGTAAAAGTCTTCCCAAACCCCGTCAAACCAGATTTTGAGGGAATAATAGGTATTGAAGGTTTAGTAGAAAATGCCTTTGTAAAAATTACTGACGTGGCAGGAAATTTAGTCTATGAAACCCGTGCTAATGGAGGTACAGCCGTCTGGAATGGTCGAACCTTGCAAGGTAATCGAGTGGAAACGGGCGTTTATTTGATTTTCAGTGCCAACGCCAAAGGAGAAGAAACTTGTGTGAGTCGTTTGGCGGTGGTAAAGTAAAATCTATTTCCCACAACATTTTTTATATTTCTTTCCACTTCCACAAGGGCAGTCGTCATTTCTGCCAATGGTGGCAACTAAGCGGGTTCCTGGGAAATAATTTTGTGGAATTCCTCTTCTGGTAAGAAAATTTTTGAAAACGGTTCGCATACGTGTGTATCTCTCTGCGTAGGAAATACCTTTGATTTTTGGTTCTATAAATTCTTTTTTAATCTCTGTTAAAATTGCCTGAACTTTCTGATTTGACACAATTACTTTTTCTTCATCGTCTAATTTGAAAGTGTTATGTTTTATGTTATGTTCAACAGTGAATAGAGGTTCTTCGTATTCATCATTGATTACTTGGAGTGTAACTTTATTACAATCGCATGATGGATTTAGGCAATAAAGATCCATTAATCCATACTCAATTTCATCAACAATTACGTGGAAATCCATAGCGTGAGGGAAAACCTCATCGTAAAAAAGCATTGTACCGTCTGTTAAAACTCCCTTATATTCGGTTTCGCTAAAGTTATTGGTTACTTTTGAAATGGGTATTAAATCACATTCAAGCCCTTTTTCTAAGGTAAATAATTCATACAATTCATCCCAAACCTCATCGTTCAATTCTGCTTCGATGGCTTCGGCAAATGCCATGTCTTCTTCTGCAAGGGCTCTAACAGATTGTTCATCTACTTGAAAAAGAAATGTCCTTTCTCCATCAGATATGTGAAGATTATAACAAGTACAAGTGGCGAATCCGCAAGTACTAAATTCGTCAAAATGTATTCTTTGCCCTGCAAATTGTCCGTCCTCAAATTTGATTTTGAGGAACATTTCTTCTATTGAATCTAAATCGTAAGTAATCATTTTTAGCAAAATTTATCGTTTACAATGATGTTGAAAATATTTCATTCCTCCAAATAATCCAAATCCTTCCCATGCGTCTCAGGAATGGTAAAAATAGAGTAAAATGCTAAGATAAAGGCAATTACGCCCACAACGGCTGCTGCATTAAAGATACTCATGGTGGGTTTTAGGTAAGCAAAAAGTGAAGTCATGGCGATAACTGCACCCCGCACCATGTTGGGAATAGTGGTGGCGGCGGTGGCTCTTAGATTTGTCCCAAATTGTTCCGCTCCGATGGTTACGAACATTGCCCAATATCCTACAGAAAATCCTGCACACACACACGTAGCATACAAAGCAAAAGCCGTTTGGATTCCTGCATACAAATAAAATATGCTACAAATTAATGATAAAAACAAAAGAATGGCAACAGCTTTTTTGCGTGATTTTAGGGCTTGACTAATCACACCACTGGACAAATCTCCGAGGGCGAGACCTACGTAACAAAACATGATAGCTTTGCCTGGTTCAATCGTTTCTACAATGCCCATTGCCTTACCAAATTCGTTGGCGAAGGTTGCCAAAATTCCAATTACAAACCAAGTGGGAACACCAATGGCGATACATTTTAAATATTTACTTAACCTTTCTTTATTGGTGAAAAGAGCAAAGAAATTTCCTTTCTGAACGTGTTTTTGATTTTTTAATTGCTCAAACATTCCCGATTCAAAAACGCTAATTCTTAATAGCAAAAGCATGATTCCGAGTCCTCCCCCCACAAAATAGGCATTTCGCCACCCGCCAAATTCTTTGACAGTGAAGTAGGCGAACACTGCTCCGAACAAGCCAACGCCTGCCACTAATGATGAACCCAAGGCTCGTAATTCTTTCGGTAAAACTTCTGAAACTAAGGTAATTCCCGCTCCTAATTCTCCTGCTAAACCAACCCCCGCCACAAAGCGAAGTAAGGCGTAAGTAGTAGGGTCTTTGACGAACCCACAGGCAATATTTGCCAAAGAATAAGTAATAATTGAGCCAAAAAGTACGGATAAACGTCCTTTTTTATCGCCCAAAACGCCCCACAGAATACCGCCCAAAAGCAAGCCGCCCATTTGCCAATTAATGATATTTTTACCAACTTCTGAAATTTGTTCGTCATTTAATCCCATGTCTTTCAAACTTGGCACACGCACGATTCCGAAGAGGAGAAGGTCATAAATATCAACAAAATAGCCCAAAGCAGCTACGATGACGGGAATACTGAAAAGATGTTGGATAGTGGATTTTGGTTGCATATTTGTGTTGATTTTGGCACCGCAACAGCGGACTGTGCTGATTACGCAGATGCCTACGGCAACGCAGATTTTCGCAGATTTTTTTTATTGGAAATGAATTTTCGAAATATTATCAAAAAAAAATCCTCTTAAATCTGCGTTGCCGTAGGCATCTGCGTAATCTGGGTGCCATTGTTGTACTCAAAAAAACTGCTCTCGCATTTCTTGTTTTACGATTCTCAGGGCTTCTTCCGATGGATTTAATTCTTTGCTAATCACTACCTCAAAAACTCGTTTGGCGAGTTCCAAGGCGGGCGAGTCGGGAGCTAATTCTTTGGCTGACAGGTTAATAAGGGCAACAGTTTCGTTCATGGCATTTTTTACCACCGTCCACGCTTCATCGCTCATATATACCTGTTGCGAAAGGTTATGCGAAAATTCTTCTCTGATTTCGGAAAGCATCAATTGTTGAAATTCTGCCACGTTACCCGTTCTGCCGTTCAAGCGAATCAAAAGATTATTAGGCGAAATTCTTTCCAAAAACAAAGCCATCCGTTCGTATGCTTGTATGCGAACGGGCAGGAGGGTTTTGGTAGTTTCGGCTTTCATATCCATTTCTCTGAGAATCCAATCTCTTTCAGTGAAAGACTTGACTGTCAGGTACATAGCCCACAGCACTAAACTTGCGGGAAGGATAATTTTAATTAAATCAGTAACTAATTCCATTTTTTAAGAGTTTTTATCAAGATTCTATGACCGATAGAAAGCTTTGTACGCAAAGAGTAAATTATTGGCTGACTATGCACGAGGCTATCCGTTTTATATTTCAATAGATTGTCAAAAATAGTTAATTTTAGCGTTGAAATGAATTTCATTAATGACCGATACAAAAATAATTCCCATCAATATTACTGATTCTGCCAAAGAACAAGTGAATAAAGCCCTGACTATCAAAGGAATACCTGATAATTATTTCCTTAGAATTGGCTTGCGTGGCGGTGCGTGCAGTGCTACTTATTTTATAGGATTTGATAAAATGGAAGACCTTGACGATATTTATGAAATAGAAAATCTCAATATTAATCTCTTAGTAAAACGCCCACATTTGATGTATTTGATGGGCGTAGAACTGGATTTTGAAGAAGAGGGAAATGGATACATATTTAACAAGTTATAGAAGTTACATTAGTTAAAGTGTTATAGAAGTTAAAACTGGGATTCCAACAAATTTTAACCTCTTCAACCATTTAACTTTTAAACTTCTTTAACTTCTTTAACTCAAACATGAAAATAGCTGCTATTGACATCGGCTCTAATGCCGCCCGAATGCAAATCTCGAAAGTCCTTGAAAATGATGGACTAATTAGTTTCAAAAAGGTCGAATACGTCCGTTTTGCCCTGCGTTTGGGGCATGACGTGTTCAATGATGGAGAAATTAGTCCAGAATCTGAAGTTAGGATTTTTAAATTATTGAACGCCTACAAACTCCTCATGGATTTGCACGAAGTGAAGGATTACCTCATTTGTGCCACTTCTGCCATGCGTGAAGCAGGAAATTCTGCGGCAGTCATTACCCGAATTCATCAGATTTTGGATATGAAAATCCACATCATCGAAGGTACAAAAGAAGCCGAACTAATTAATGATGTGGTGGTGCAGGCTTTGGATAATGCCAATTATCTGCATATTGACGTAGGCGGAGGTTCAACGGAATTGAATTTGTATGTAAACCGTGAAAAAATTGCTTCTCGTTCCTTCAAAGTTGGTTCGGTAAGGTCTTTGGAAAATAAGGAAAAAGAAGGCGATTGGGAGAAAATGAAAAAATGGATTGCCAGCAATATTGACGTAAAAAATGCCAATCTTACTGCCGTCGGAACGGGTGGAAATATCAGTAAATTGTTCAATATTTCGCCCAATCACGAAGGGGAAACCATGATGTCTCTTGAAGAATTAAGGCGTTTGAAAGAGTATGTAGAAGGTTTTACCTTAGAAGAACGCATCAATAAACTCCGTCTCAACGCCGACCGTGCCGATGTTATCGTACCTGCCGCCCAAATCTATCTTTCAGCCATGAAATGGGCAGGAGCAAAGAATATTTTAGTGCCAGATTTGGGGTTGAAAGATGGTATTATCAAAATGGTGTATGAGAAAATTCAGCATCGGAAGAAGGCGGGGAGTTAAATGTAGTTACATTGTTTGCCCATTTACAGATAAACTTGATGTTCAGATGCAAAATGGATTTTTGTAATTTTAAGAAGAAAAATAAAAAATAATGGAAACCATAAAACTTAGTCACAGTCTTGATAATCTGATGGATGTTTTCAAAGTCCAGCAAGTGAAAAAGTCAGAACATCTTGATAAATTATTAACAGTCAGTATTCAGCCTCTCAAATCTTCATATCAAGATATTTTTAATGTCCTGTTGGAAGAAATACAAGACAAAGGAGACCAGTGGAATGAAGAAGAACTCAAAATGAAGTTTCTTGCTTTCGTTTTCTTTATTTCGGAGATTGAAGAAAAAGGCAAAATTCAGGCTTTTTATGAACGTCCACTCTCACTGACAAAACATGGGCATAAATTGGCAGTTAAAACAGATTGTATGGTGGCAACACCTTTGGGTAAAAATACACCCCGTGAACCCTATTTTTTCCTCCAAGAGTTTAAAAAAGGTAAGGGAGATAAATATGACCCCGAAGCTCAAATGTTAGCTGCCATGATTATTGCCGAAGAGATTAATGAAGATAAACCCCCAATTTACGGAGCTTTCATTGTTGGGAAAAACTGGATTTTTACCGTTCTCCACAAAGATGAGTATTGTAGAAGTCGCCAGTTTGATGCTTCTGATGAGAAAACGCTTATGCAAATTATTTTTATTCTCCGTAATCTTAAAGTGCTGATTTTGAACAGATAAGCATCTGATATATTCCAATTCCTCCCCTCAAAAAATGAACGCATTTACCCTCTCTAATTTCAAGAAAATTATTCCTAAAAACCTCATTGCCGAAGGCGAAAGAATCTATAAATTGGGAAATGTCAAAAAAATAGTTTCATCAGACGGACGTGACTGGAACGCTGATGTGACGGTGGATAGAGAGGTTTTTAACGTGGAGATTTCTATTGACCTTGAAAAAAGTATTACCGATCATTTTTGTGATTGCCCTTCCGAAACTGAACATTGCCATCATCAGGCGGCGGCGTTGATAAAATTGAAGGAGATTTTGCCCAATTTCACGGCTGGTAAAACCAATAAACCCAAGAAAAAGGATGAGGTCGTAAAAAAGAAAAAGAAGTCTTCATCGCCCGTGGAGGCTATTTTGGATGAAGTTTCGATGTTGGAATTGCACGCTTTTATCATCAAATCGGCGGCTGAAAATAAGGTGTTCAAAAACTTATTTATGCTTTATTTTGCCGATAAAAACGAAAGTAATGATAGGAAATATTACGGTGAAATTCTGAAAAGTACCATCGCCAGCATCAAGCGGAACGGCAGTTTGAATAAAAGCGAAACCAAAAAATATATCAAAGTTGTTGAGGGGCTTTCTGCCACGGCAAATGATGCCGTCAATACCTTGAAATTCAAGGATTTTGCTCCCATTGCCCTTTCGTTTTTTGAAACATTGGTGCCACATCTCAAACGCTTGGATGATAGTGAAATAAAATTAACCAATATTCAAAGGACAAACTTTACAAATTTCGTACTTGTTGCCCAAAGAGCCCCTTACGAAATCAGAGTTACGATTATCAAGGAACTATTGGAAGTAATTGAGCCAATTTTGACTGATTTATACAATGCTTATCGCTTCTACGGATTCATTGAAATGCTCAGAGAGTTCGGAAAAATCCCTGAATTGAAAGATATTTTCATCTCATTTATCGAAAGAAATCTTGCCAAAGGAAACATTAGTAATAGTTTTTGGGCATTTTCCAGTAGTAGTGGCGACACTACGCTCGAAACCGAATTTATTGAATTAGCAAAGACATTTTACAAAGAAAATAATAGTGCTGATAAAATCCCTAAATTATTGGCAAAGCACACTCACGTTGCAAAATATCGTAAAGAATATCTCGAATATTTGTTTGATATTAATGATTATCAGGAAGTTAAAAAACTTTTAGAGAAATTATTATTCAGAAATGAGTTTTCGGAACGTAATACTTATTTTGACCCATTTTACCTCAATAAATTAGATGAAGTTTATGAAAAACTCAATGATTTTGAGGGCAAAATAAATGCCCTCAAATTGAGGTTCAGATTGGGGGAATTTAAACAGTTTTCAGTGGTAGAAAAAATTAAAAAAATGACAGATAAAGCCCAATGGGACGCTATTTTTGAGAGTATCAAAAAAGATATTTTGGATGCTCACAAGGCGAAATACAGAAATATGTTCAGTTCATTTCAGCACCCTTATGAAAATAAAATTCCTGTGGCATTAGGGCATTTATACGTTTTTGATTCACGGTGGGATGAGTTGGATGTGATGGTTAAGAAAAATAACGATCTGGAGAGTTATGGCACTTTTTGTGAATATTTATTGCTACATAATCACGAAAATACTTTTAATACCCTCAAACAAAAACTACAAGATTATTTGAAAAATCCTGATTACAGTCAATATGCTAATTATGCCAATGTCATAAAAGCATTACAGGGCGTTGATGTTGAAACAAAGGAGTTTACGGTTCAATTGCTTCGGAATATAAAAACGTATCATTCGGGCAAAAAGAAACTACTTGATGAGTTGAAAAATGTGGGTTTAATCTAAAAATGAGTATAAATAACAACATCATGTCTAATCTAAAATTAATCAATTACGAAGTTACCGATGAGCCCATGCATGGTGGGTATGAACACAGTGCTGCGGAACAGGAAATTATACAAAAATGGTACGATTTCTTGTATGAGGGTAAGAAAATGACCCCTAAATACGTCAAATCATTAGAAGAAGCCGTAGAGAAGTATCCTCTGAATCAGACTCTTAAAAACTATTTAGCAAATGCCTATAAGCTATCAGGCGATAATGATGCTCTTTTGAAAATTGCTCACCAGACGATTGAACAACATCCTGACTATTTTTTTGGGAAAGCCGTTTTAGCGGAAATTTACCTCGAAGAGGAACGCTTTGAAGAAGCAGCGGCTTTGATGGAAAAGTTTTCTGATATAAGCATGATGTACCCCGACAGAAAAGTTTTCCATGTTTCGGAAGTGAAAAAGTTTAATATTTTGGCGGCTGAATATTTTGCACTGACCGACAACAAAGAGCAAGTGGAGGTGCGTTTAAAAATGCTCAAAAAGATGCTAAATGAAGGCGAATATCGGACAATGGGAAACCGAATTCAAATGATGAGTCTGACAGCGGGGATCAAAAGAATGCAAGAACGCCAACAAGCAGTCAAAATTATTGATGGAAGTTTTAGAGGAAAAGAAACGCAAACTACCGAAGCTCCCGTTTTCAAAAACTCTTTAATTGAAGAACTTTATCACCAAGATTTGATGATTGGTGATGGAATAATTACGGCTATTTTGGCACTCCCTCGGGCATCTTTGATTGAAGATTTAGAAAAGGTTTTGGCGGATTCCATCAATAGATACGATTACTTTTTGGCATCTGATGGCGAAGATAAAAACTTATCTTTTCCTACGCACGCCATCATGTTTTTGGGGGAATTGAAATCTTACGAAAGTTTACCTCATATTCTGAACCTTCTGAAACAAGGTAGTGAATTTGCAGATTTTTGGTTTGGAGACGTGATAGGAAGTATATTATTGAGAACACTTTATCAATTAGGAAAAGAAGAATTGGGGCAAATAGAAGACTTTATGAAAGAGCCCGACGTGTTTTGGATATGTAAAAATACGGTGTCAAATATTCTGAAAAATATCGCAGAACTGGATGCTTCCAAACGGACAGAGGTGAGCCAAGTTTTTGAAAATCTCTTGAATTTCTTTTGGGAAAATCAACACGATGAAACCATCTGCGACCATTCGGTGATCGGTTCAATTATCTATGATATGGCACATCTGCAAATCACGGGTTTACAGGATTCCATGAAGCGGTTTTATGATGCCAAATTGATTGATTTAAACATGAATGGCGATTGGAACCAAATCGTAGAAATGTATGAATATCCCTCAATGTCCAAAGTGTCGGAAGTGCCAACGTTGCTTGAAACGTACAAACAATTTATCACGGGGAAGTTTGAGTATGATTATGTAAAATACAATCTTCACCCTGCTATCAAGAAAAAATACAGCGAAATATCTGAAAAAGCTCTAAACAGCGATGCATTTAAAAGGTTATCAAAGAGTTTTGATGATGATGACTATAATGATTATGACGACTATGATGAAGACCGTTTCTTTCAACCAACTCAGCCGCTTATTTCAACCAAAATTGACCGCAATTCGAGGGTTAATGTGAGATATAACGATGGAAAAGAAGTGAAAGATGTGAAGTACAAAAAAGTGGAGGATGATGTAACGGCTGGGAAATGTGTGATATTTTGAAATCCTTGCCGAGCCTATAATCCCTAAATAAAATTACAGATGGTAACTTTTTAAAACTAAAAAACTAATTTTACGTTCTTTTATAAACTTCTCTCATCAACAAAATATAAACAATCTTAAAAATTTATTCAGTGAAAAAAGTATTACTGTTTGCTTCTCTGTGTCTTTTCGGAATTAATATTTTTGCCCAAAAAATCAACGAAAAATACGAATATCACATCAACAAAACCACCAGCCTCATCAAAATTGATGGTAAAGTCGATGAAGAAGGATGGACAAAATGTGAAGTTGCCAAAGATTTTTGGATGGTTACGCCCGCCGATACTTCAAGGTCGGCGGTTAAGACGGAGGCAAGATTTACTTATGATGATAAATTCTTCTATTTTTCTGCCGTCAGTTATCAACAATCCGAAGCTCCCTATATTGTAGAATCTTTAAAAAGAGATTTTAATTTTGGCAAAAATGATAATATTTGGCTCATTCTTGAACCTTTCAATGACCTCACAAACGGTTGGGTTTTTGGCTCGAATGCCGCAGGGGCTCAGTTTGATGGGCAGATTGCGGAAGGCACGTTATTAAACCAAAATTGGGATAATCGTTGGATTTCGCAGACTTCTTTTGATGGTAAAAAATGGATTCTGGAAATGGCAATTCCCTTTAATTCCTTGCGATACAAAGCAGGTGAAACTCGTTGGGGAATGAACATCAGTCGCCTTGACTTGCGAGCCAACGAGAAATCTGTTTGGGCTCCCGTGCCTCGTCAATTTTTTTCCATTACACTTGCCTACACAGGTTCACTGGTATGGGATAATCCGCCACCAGCTCCCAAAACTAACATTTCAATTATTCCTTACGTGTTAGGCGGAAGTAGCACCAATTTTGAAAAAAATGAGAATGCCGTTTTCAGAAAAGACATTGGGGGTGATGCCAAAATTGCCCTGACTCCCGCCTTGAATTTAGACCTGACCGTTAATCCAGATTTCTCGCAAGTGGATGTGGATCAGCAAGTTACCAATCTTAATCGTTTTGAATTATTCTTTCCAGAACGTCGTCAGTTTTTCCTTGAAAATTCTGATATTTTCAATAGCTTTGGCGGAGAAGAAACTCGTCCATTTTTCTCTCGCAGAATCGGTTTAGGCACGCCTATTCAGTACGGGGCAAGGCTCAGCGGCAAGTTGGATAACAATTGGCGGATTGGAGTTTTGAATATGCAAACCAGTGGAAATACTGATAGCTCCGTTGCCTTACCAACCTACAATTATTCAGTTTTTGCCCTCCAACGTAAACTCTTTTCACGCTCTAGTATCAGCATGATGGTGGTGAATAAAGACGGAGTTGGCTTTGAGAATTTGAACGAAAAGAAAGGATTTACTTCGTACAACAGAAACGTGGTTTTACAGTATAATTTAGCTTCAAAAGATAATTTTTGGAATGGTAAATTTGCCTTGATGAAATCATTTTCACCACAATTAACGGGCGATGATTGGACACAACTGATTGACGTGGGTTACACTACGCAAGCCTGGGATATAGGCTTGACTTATTCACGGGTGGGCGAAAATTATCGTTCAGAAGTTGGTTTCGTGCCTCGCCGAGGTTATTTCTATGTTGAGCCTTCATTGAGATATTTATTTTATCCCCAAAAATCAAATAGTCAAATTGTCTCACACGGACCTCGATTGTTTGCTTTCGTTTCCGAAAATAACAACCAAAACGTACCCATAACCACCACTTTATCTTCGGATAATGCCAGTACGGTGGCTTTTATTTACAATTTCACTTTTAGAAATCGGGCTACTTTTAATGTTTGGACGGGTTATGACAATACCGTTTTGTTCTCGCAATTTAATCCCGTAAATCCATTTTCCAGAGAGTTTTACGTTCAGAATCGAAGTCAGCACACCTGGAATTCTTGGGGAACGGAATTTGTTTCCACGTCAAGAACACTATTTACTTATGGATTCAGTTCTCGTTACGGTGGATATTACGGGGATGGGACTCGCTTACGCTTGAATACCTCTATCGGTTATCGTTTTCAACCTTATGTAAGTGCTTCTTTATCAGCAGAATATAATAATATTGAAGAGGTGAAAGTATTTAAAAGTAGTAATAAAGAAGCGACTTTGGGCGGTTCGAGTTTTTGGTTAATTCAATCTAAATTTGACGTAACTTTTACTAATAAATTATTTTGGACAACTTATATTCAATCAAATGGGCAAGTAAATAATGTGAATTTAAACAGCCGAATCCAGTGGCGATATAAACCCGCTTCGGATATTTTTTTGGTTTATTCAGATAATTATTTACCGACTGATTTAGGGATAAAAAACCGCTCGATTGTACTGAAATGGAATTATTGGTGGAATATTTAGGAGGTAACTCTCCGAATCAACTCCTCCGCTGCCATCCGTCCCGTTTCTGCCCCGCCGTTCATGTAGCCTTGTGAAGTTTTGCTGCAATGTTCGCCCGCAAAGAGAATGTTACCCACAGGCTTGGCTTCTTCACCCCCAAAAGCCGTCATTTGTCCAACCGTCATACAGGCGTAACTGCCTTTGGCATAAGGTGCATTTCCCCAATTGAAGATTCCTTTTTTATCGTTAAATTGAGCTTTGGTATTTGGATAAATTAAGTTTAGTTTATCCAAATATCCTTCAATTTGGTTTTCTGATAGGGATTTCCCCATTTCGCCGCCCATGAAAATCGAATAGCCCCCTGCCCCATTGTTATCATGTTGCATCTGTGAACTATCCCAACCGTTATGGATTAAATCACTCAGTACATACCCCGAAAAACCTTGCTCACGCCAAATACGATTTTTCATGCCCAAAAACATTTTGGAGTTCGTTCCGTAAGATAATTCTTTGATACATTTTGCTTTTCGGGGCGACATATCCACGTTAGTTTTTACCTCTCTCAGAACAGAAAAAGGCAAAGTCATGATCACATATTCAGCCATGATTTCTTTGCCGTTACTGAAATTGAGGGCATATTCAAAACCCTTTTCGTTATAAGATTCCAACTGATAACCCGTCTCAATTTGTCCCGTTAAACCTTTTGCCAATTCATCCACCACCCGCTGATTGCCCCCGATGACTTTATATTTTCTATCACTTTCTCCATAAATATCAAAACCGTTATTCAAGTTTATGTCTAATAAACTCAAAAATGCCAAGCAGCTCTGAATGTCGGCATCCAGTCCCATTTCGGCAGCATAAGAAATTCTCAATAAATCATAAAGCCAGCCAGTAATGCCTATTTTTTGGAGGTATTCTTCCAAAGATAATTTATCCAAAGCCAACAACGCAGGATTTTTGAAATTGCCCGTAGCGACTAATTCGGCATCTTTTTGAATAGTTTTGAAGAAAGGTTTTAGGTTTTTGACTAAGGTTTTTTCGGTAATACGCCTATTATCAAAATAAAAATCATGAATCACCAAATTCTCTTTCAGTTCTTCGGTGGCTCGCATATTCCAAAAATCAAGGTGAAATTCTTGGCATAAATCCAACATATCTTTGTGCGAAGAATCAATAAATTCTCCCCCTAATTCAGTAGTAATTCCTTCAGCCAAAAGCCCCGTGGCACTCATCATTCGTCCGCCTGTGCGTTTGGCGGCTTCGTAAATGGTGGGCTTAAAACCTTGTTTATTCAAATAATGAGCAGCCGTCAAACCCGCAATTCCACCGCCAATAATGGCAATTCGGATGTCCTTTTTAGTTTTGCAAGACCACATTTCAGTAGCCAATAAAGTGCCAACGGACACCACGGAAGCCTGTTTTATGAATTTTCTACGGTGATTTGATAATTCGATATTTTCAGTTTGTAATGCTTGAAAGGCTTTTTTGAATAATCTTAAAATGGGAGTTTTCATAAGTAATTGTGCTAGTTTAAACGATGCTTTATTATGGGATAATTTATTGAATGTCAGAAGGTTAATGTTCTAACACCCAATGCCCAAATCCTAACTCCTGCTTATTCTAATACGGTTTTGGGTAAGTTTTTCTGAAAAATAAAATAATATTTACTAATTTAAGGGATTGACAACAATATATCCAAAAATATTAAATCCAATCTTGAAAACAGCAATTACCTCCCTTATTAAATCCCTCAGAAATTACCAAGAATCGGGGCGTGAGTTCAAAGTCCTCGTTGGGTTTGATGGCTACGTTGATAAAATCCAAAAAGTCGTTAAAAGTAAAAGTGGTACTACCTCTGTTTATTACGACACCATCACTCAAATTGCCGACTACGTGGCAACTTTGGCGGGGGTGAGTGGGCAAATTGAAATCAGAAATTTGGAACTTAAATTAGGGGGAAATGCCCCCATTATGGCAAATTCATTAGGTGCTTTGGGCATCAAAAACACCTGCATCGGCACGATGGGCTACCCCGATTTGAACAATGTGTTTGAAGAAATGAATCCCAATTGTAAAGTGATTTCCATTGCTGAACCCGCTCAAACCAATGCTTTAGAGTTTAATGATGGCAAAATTATCCTTTCGGAAGTAAGCACTTTTGAACAACTCACTTGGACGTATGTATCGGCAGTGGCGGGTATGGACAACTTGACGAAATGGATTTATGAAAGCCAATTAGTGGCATTTGTGGACTGGGCAAATCTCAATTACTGCACTGATATTTGGCAAGGAATTTTGGAAGATATTATTGTAAATCTAAATCCTACACCTTCCGAAAAAGAGCAAAATACTTTCTATTTTTCTAATAAAAACCTTACGAAAAGTGACAGTAATGGAATGCGTCATAAAAACTTTTTCTTCGATTTATGCGACCCTTCCAAGCGTTCAAAAGAAGAAATTTTAGCAGCTTTGGCGGTTATTAGTAAATACAAACCTTACGGAAGAGTCACGCTGGGTATCAACGAAAATGAAGCCCGAAAAGTGTATGGTGCTTTGGATGGAAATGATGGTGAAACGTCTGATTTACAGATAATTACAAAATATATTTTTGATAAAATAGCCATACATCAACTGTTGGTTCACCCCACAGACCGTTCCATTATTTGCAATAAAAATGGTGTTTTTGAAGTAAAAGGCAGACTCGTTCCCGAACCCCGAATCCTTACGGGCGGAGGGGATAACCTGAACGCAGGATTTTGTTTGGGCTTATTGATGGATTTACCCGTTCAGCAAACAATGCTTTTGGGCATGGCAAATTCAGGGGCGTATATTGCCAATGGCGGCAGTCCTGAGATTGATGATTTGATTCGGTATTTGGAGGTTTGGAATAGTGAGGTTGAATAATGGATAAAATATAATGGCACTTTTCAATCACTATTTTCTTAATTTTGTACAAAACACTGAGTATGGCAAAAGACCTTTATCATGAAATCGTAAAAATTGGGTTGGAAAATGAAGGATGGTTAATTACGCACGACCCATATCCAATCAAAATTGGTTCGGTAAGAATGTTTCTTGATTTGGGAGCTGAAAGAATAATTGCCGCTGAAAAAGATAATGAGAAAATTGCCATCGAGATAAAATCATTTATTGGGGATTCGACTATTACAGATTTTTACGAAGCAATGGGGCAATAGGGTAATTATCAAATAGCTTTGGAAGATGAAGAATCAGATAGAATCCTGTATCTTGCCATTCCGAATCAGATTTACCCATCTTTCTTTCGAGAGCCTTTTGTTCAAAAAGTTATCCAAAAGAAGAACGTTAATTTAATTGTTTACGAACCCAATTCAACACAATTAGTCTTAGGAACGGGAAAATAATAAGTGGATGAATTTTTAAATGTTATTTTTTGTGCCAATCAAGGCGATAAAACCGTGCGACGGTCGCCGCAGTTTAGCATCGCTAAATGAGGATTTAATCTGGGCGGCATTCCGCAACGTAGAGTGGTGCAAAAAAGGGCATTTAAAAAACGTCTACTTATTGTTTTTCAGTTCCTTATGGAAAAAATAGCGAAATATCAGCAAATTTTGACAGATTTTTTAGACGAATATAGCAAAATTACTTACGCCAATGCTCCATTGTTAGAGCAACAAGTTATTGCTGATACAAAAAGAAATCATTTTGAGTTAGTAAGTGTAGGCTGGCAAAAGGGGAAATTTATTCACGATGTGGTTTTTCATTTTGATATTAAAGAAAATAGAATCTGGATTATGCAAAATTGGACTGATATTAAAATTAGTAATGAATTAATTAGCCGAGGTGTAGAAAGTGAAGATATTTCTATTGGTTTTGTGCCTACTTATGCTTAAAATGCTCTCAACATACTCCGAATACGAAACCTTCGATAAAATAGATTTCTCAAAATCACCCTTCCCAAAAGGTGAATACGAAAACTGTACTTTCAAAAATTGTGTCTTTGCCAATACAGATTTATCAAACGTTAAGTTTGTGGATTCAGAATTCATTAATTGTGATTTGACCAATGCCAAAATTATGGCTACGGGCTTTCAAGAGGTCAATTTCAAGGATTGTAAACTCTTAGGCTTACATTTCGAGAATGCGAACGACTTTCTCTTTTCGGTAAATTTTGAAGGTTGTAATCTTAATTTAGCTTCATTCTACCGAAGGAAAATCAAGAAATCAAAGTTTAAAGATTGTACTTTGGTGGAAACTGATTTCTCAGAAGCTGACCTCAATTTGGCAATTTTCGATAATTGTGATTTATCAGGAGCAATATTTGATAAAACAAATTTAGAAAAAGCCGATTTCAGAACCTCCTTCCATTTCAGTATCGACCCCGAGAGAAATTCCCTCAAAAAAGCCCGTTTTTCTAAAACTGAATTGAGCGGTTTGTTGGACAAGTATAAATTGGAAATTGAGTAAAGAGTGTATGTGTAAGAAGTTTAGGGGTGTAGAAAACCATAAATTATTTTTCTTGAACCAAAACTCAATCAGCGTGTTATGTTAAGACTGTGTTATGAATTTGTTAAATTTGTATCCTAATTAGAGTTATCATTTACAAGTTACCAAGATGTCCAAATTATCCCAAGAAAATAAATTTTTTGATGTTTCAGATTACGGAAGACCCATTGCTAATTTCTGTGCCAATATCCTTAAAAATACCGTTGCTACACCCGTTCAAGTTACCTTAGTTTTTGGCGTTTGTGGCTTGTGTGCCGTTTATTGTATTCTCCACGGATTTTATATTACGGCGGGAATTTTACTAATTCTCAAATCAATCATTGATGCCATTGATGGTGAATTATCTCGACTAAAAAAGACTCCTTCCTACACAGGCAGATACCTTGATTCCATCTTTGATATTATCCTCAATTTCTTGTTTTTGATGGCAATTTGGCACGTTTCACAGGTTTCGATTTGGCTTGCGTTGGTGGCGTTTGTGTGTATTCAGTTGCAGGGAACGCTCTATAATTACTACTATGTCATCCTTAGAAACAGTTCGGAAGGCGGGGACATAACCAGTAAAATTTTTGAAACCAAAATACCCGAAGCTCTGCCAGGAGAACAACAAAAAACGGTAAATATTTTGTTCAAAATATTTACCGTTTTGTACAGGGTTTATGACCGAAGCATTTACTTAATTGACCAAGATGCTATCAAAATGCGAACGTTTCCCAATTGGTTTATGACCATGGTTTCATTTTACGGCTTAGGTTTTCAATTGATGATTATGGCAGTAATGTTATCCCTCGGTTGGGTAGAATTTATCATTCCTTTCTTCATTTTTTACACGGGATTGATGTTTGTTTTTGTAGGAATTCGGAAGGGGTATTTGGCTTCTAAAATGGTGGTGGCGTAAACGTAAGAGTCTGACGATCATAAATCAAAATTCTGATTGTCAGACTCTTACAAGAAAAAACTATTTACTTTTCTCTATTCTAACTCTTCTCATTAAAAAAACAGGAAACGAACTTTCTCCCGAAACTCTTTCGCTCTTTGAAATTAATTCAAATCCATTTTTAGCCATAAAATTTAGACAATCAATTTCAGAATTGAAGAACATCTCACTACCGTCCTCATTCTTCAATCTCAATTCTTCTGGTCTAACAACAAACATTCTCTGAGAAAACGCTTGTCCATAATTCAAGTAAAGATGGTGTTTGGATGCTCCAATAGATGTTCTGATGGCATAAAACTCAACATACTCAGCATCAATATCTTTCAAAGGAACATTGTTCACCATTTGAGAATATGATAAACTTGGCAGTGTTAAACACAGAAATATTAGGGCAGTTTTCATAATTGATTATTTAGAAATGACGATTTATTTTTATTGACAATTTACTATAAAAGTACCCCTACGCTTAATTTGAGCAAACTTTTCTATTCATCAAACTTCCGTTTTCCCGTTCCCCTTCCCCGTTTACCGAAAATTCAACTTACCAAAAACCCCGTCTCATGCTTAATTTCCGACATCACAAAAATGGAATGTGTACTGCCAATATTCTCCAAAGAAGCTAATTTATTTATCAAAAAAGCTTGGTATTCACGCATATCGTGGACTACAATTTTGAGCATAAAATCATAATCGCCCGAAATATTATAACATTCTTGAACTTCATCCAAAGCCACAATTTCTTCCACAAATTTTGCCCCTGCTTGTTGGGCGTGTTCTTTCAAACGAATACTACAAAAGACCATCAAATCCTTAGAAACCTTCTCTCTGTCCACCAGAGCCACATATTTTTTGATAACCCCATCTTTTTCCAGCCTCCGCACACGCTCATATACGGGCGTGGGAGATAGGTTCAAGCGTGATGCTAATTCCTTCGTTGTCAGCAGAGCATCTTGTTGTAAATGTCTAAGAATCTCTTTGTCGGTTGAATCAATTTTTATGGCCATATTTTTAAAAGATAAATTATCGTTTCTCGGAAAAATACCTTGATTGTTTAGTTAATAATATCTATATTTTTTAATAATAAAAGTAAATATATCTAATTATTTGAAATAAAGTAAATTATTTATCCAAAACCGATAAATTTGCAACAGATTTTATTCGAGATAATATTGGCAACAGTTTATAAATGGTAAATTTGTACTTTGCTAAGAAGACCGATTACAAAGATGATGAATAAACCAAACATAAGAGAAGTGTTAAAAGACCGAATCCTTGTCCTTGACGGGGCGATGGGTTCTTTAATTCAAGAATATAAATTATCCGATGCTGATTACCGTGGCGAACAGTTCAAGGACTTTCCGCATGAGGTAAAAGGCAATAACGATATGCTGTCGATAACTCGCCCTGATGTTATCAAGGAAATCCACGCAAAATATTTTGAAGCGGGGGCAGATATTGCTGAAACCAACACATTTTCAGGCACTTCTATTGCGATGGCGGATTACCACATGGAAGATTACGTGTATCAACTCAACTATGAATCGGCAAAAATTGCCCGTGAAGTAGCAGATGAATTCACGGCAAAAGACCCTTCAAAACCTCGTTACGTTACGGGTTCAATCGGACCCACGAATAGAACTTTATCGTTATCACCCGATGTAAACGACCCAGGTTATCGTGCCGTAACATTTGACGAATTGGTAGATGCCTATTACGAGCAGATACAAGGTTTAGTTGATGGTGGAGCAGATTTATTATTGGTAGAAACCATTTTTGATACCTTAAACGCAAAGGCAGCACTTTTTGCCATTGACTTATACCAAACTGACAGAAATAACGGGACGTTAAGACCATTACAAAGTAAGGCTATACCCCGTAAGGAAAACCAATCCCCAATCCCCAATCCCCAGTCCCCAATTCCAATCATGGTTTCGGGAACGATTACTGATGCTTCGGGGCGGACACTTTCAGGACAAACCACGGAAGCATTTTTAACGTCAATTTCGCATTTAGATTTATTATCAGTGGGTTTAAACTGTGCTTTGGGGGCAGATTTGATGCGTCCTTACGTGCAAACATTGGCGACAAAATCTAAGTTTATGACCTCAGCTCACCCCAATGCAGGTTTGCCGAACGAAATGGGAGAATATGACCAAACGCCTTCTGAAATGGCGGAAATCATTGATGACTTCTTGGAAAATGGCTTCCTAAATATCATCGGAGGTTGTTGTGGTTCTACGCCAGCCCACATTGCCGAAATTGCGAAAGTAGCGGCAAAACATAAACCAAGAATCATTCCAACGTTTGAGCCTTTTCAGAAACTATCTGGTTTAGAGCCACTTAACATCACCAAAGACATCCGATACGTGAATGTCGGTGAGCGTTGTAATGTTACGGGTTCAAAGAAATTTGCCCGCTTGATTCGTGAAAATAAATACGAAGAAGCCATTGCCGTAGCTCGTGAACAAGTGGATGGTGGGGCGATGGTGATTGACGTAAACTTGGATGAAGGAATGATTGATGGCGTTGAAGCCATGAAAACATTTTTGAATCTGTTGATGGCTGAACCAGACATTGCCAAATTGCCAATTATGGTGGATTCGTCAAAATGGGAAGTAATTGAGGCAGGTTTGAAATGCGTACAGGGAAAATGTATCGTAAACTCAATTTCTTTGAAAGAAGGCGTTGAAAAGTTTAAAGAAAATGCCGAAAAAGTGAAACGCTACGGAGCCGCCACGGTGGTGATGGCGTTTGACGAAGACGGTCAGGCGGATTCATACCAAAGACGGATTGAGATTTGTAAAAGAGCTTATGATATTTTGGTGGATGAAGTGAAATTTTCTCCCGAAGACATCATTTTCGACCCCAATATCTTGACGGTAGCCACTGGTTTAGAGGAACATAACAACTATGCTGTTGATTTTATTAACGCTACCCGCTGGATAAAAGAGAATCTTCCTTACGCCAAAGTATCGGGTGGGGTTTCTAATATTTCGTTTTCTTTCCGTGGAAACGAACCTGTGCGTGAAGCAATGCACACCGTGTTTTTGTACCACGCCATCAAAGCGGGGATGGATATGGGAATCGTGAATCCTTCCCAATTGGGTGTTTATTCAGACATTCCAGCCGATATGTTGGAGCTTTGCGAAGATGTACTTTTAAATAGAAGAGACGATGCTACGGAGCGATTAGTAACATTTGCCGAAACCGTAAAATCCAAAGGGAAAGAAGTAATTATTGATAACGCTTGGAGAAATCAACCCGTTGGCAAACGTTTGGAACACGCTCTGATTAAAGGACTTACAGAATTTATTGATGAAGATACAGAAGAATGTCGTCAGTTATTTGATAAGCCTCTGCACGTTATCGAAGGTCCTTTGATGGACGGAATGAACGTGGTGGGTGATTTGTTTGGCGAAGGAAAAATGTTTTTGCCGCAAGTAGTGAAATCAGCAAGGGTAATGAAAAAAGCGGTGGCTTATTTATTGCCTTACATTGAGGAAGAGAAGTTCAAAAATAGAGTTGAAGGCGAAGCCGAAACGTCTTCGAGTGCTGGTAAAATTTTATTAGCAACTGTAAAAGGAGACGTTCATGACATTGGTAAAAACATCGTTGGCGTGGTTTTAGGCTGTAATAATTACGAAATTATTGATTTGGGCGTAATGGTTCAGACCGAAAAAATCCTTGCCGCCGCCCGTGAACATAACGTTGATATTATTGGTCTTTCGGGTTTGATTACGCCTTCGTTGGATGAAATGGTGGGCGTGGCAAAAGAAATGGAACGGCAAGGATTTACCATTCCGCTTTTGATTGGCGGGGCTACAACTTCCAGAATTCACACGGCAGTGAAAATTGACCCACATTACTCTGGACCCGTTATTCACGTGTTGGATGCTTCTAAAAGTGTACCCGTAGCTGGTCGTTTGATGCAAAATGAGCAAACGCAGCAAGAAATTTTTACGGAAATAAAAGAATCTTATGCTCAATTGAGAATCGACCATGCGAGTCGCCAGAAAGATAAAAATTATGCTCCGATAGAGAAGGCTCGTGAAAATGCTCCTCAAATTGATTGGTCAGATTTCAAAGCCACCAAACCGCAATTTTTAGGCAATAAATATTTCATGAATTACGATTTAGCAGAAATTGCCCAATACATCGACTGGACTCCGTTCTTCTCGACTTGGCAATTATCGGGCAAATATCCCAAGATTTTTGAAAACGAAATCGTGGGAGCAGAAGCCAAGAAATTGTTTGATGATGCACAGGCTTTGTTAAAAGAAATTGTTGATAATAAGTTACTTACGGCTCGTGCAGTAGTAGGTTTTTATCCTGCTAATGCCGTTGGAGATGACATTATTATACACGATTTTGAAGAAATTACCAAAGATATTGCCTGTGAAAAACACGGCGTTCACAAGCATACGAGTTACAATATTTTGAGTAATTCGGTGGTTTCGGAAGAAGGTGATTTGATGGTAAAAACCGATACTCAAACGGTATTGCATCATCTTCGTCAGCAAGGACAAAAGGCAGCAAATGTTGCCAATTATTGTCTTTCAGATTTTATTGCCCCCGAAGTAATGGGTAAGGATGATTACATCGGAGCATTTGCGGTAACGGCAGGAATTGGTATTGAAACATTATTAGAAAAATACGACAGAGACTACGACGATTATAACTCAATCATGGTAAAAGCCTTGGCAGACCGTTTGGCAGAAGCCTTTGCGGAATTGATGCACGAGCGTACCCGTAGAGAGTTTTGGGGATATTCAAAAGAAGATAAATTGAGCAGTGAGGATTTAATTTCTGAAAAATATCAAGGAATTCGCCCCGCCCCAGGCTATCCAGCGTGTCCAGACCATACTGAAAAAAAGGCTCTTTTTGAATTATTACAAGCCGAAGAAAAATTGGGGATTCAATTAACCGAAAGTTTTGCAATGTACCCCGCCAGTTCGGTGAGTGGTTTTTATTTCTCACATCCCGAAAGTAAATATTTCCCCATCGGAAAAATTGCCAAAGACCAAGTAGTAGATTACTCAGAACGCAAAGGAATGAGTTTGGAATTAACCGAGAAGTGGCTGGCTCCTGTTTTGAATTATGATTAGATTTTGAGGTTTAGAAACAACAAAAGGCATTCAGATTGAGTGCCTTTTGTTGTTTTGTAAATCTAACTATACTGAAAAGTGTTATTATGGTTAAGATTATGAGTAAATTTGAATCATTATACATTTTAAAAATTATGATTACACAAGAAGAATTATTGGAGTTGTTACCCATATTAGAAACAGATAGGGTTGAAAAAACCATTTCTCAAACTGATACCAATAAGTTTGGGGAGGCTATTTGTTCTTTTTGTAATGATTTGCCTGCAAAAGGACTACCAGGGTACTTACTTATTGGTGTACATGATGACGGCAAATTGAATGGTTCTCTAATCAATGAAACTTTTTTGCAAAAATTGTTAGATTTTAGAACTGATGGCAGAATTGTACCTCCTCCATCACTAATCGTAGAGAAATTTACATTTCCTGATGGAGATGTTGCTGTTGTGGAAGTTCAACCTTCAAGAGTTCCCCCAGTCAGATTTAAGGGTAAAGTGTGCGTGAGGGCTGGTTTGAGACACGACATTGCTAACGAAACAGAAGAAAGAATATTGAGCGAAAAGCGTTCGACCTTTGCTCGTTCTTACGATACTCAACCATGTTATGGAAGTGAATTAAATGATTTAAGTACCAATATATTCAAAATAACCTATTTACCCACTGCAATAGACGAAGAATCACTATTAGCAAATGGTAGAGAAATTAAACAACAATTAGCATCTTTGAAGTTT
The DNA here is from genome assembly GCA_034519515.1 of Arcicella sp. GTDB lineage: Bacteria > Bacteroidota > Bacteroidia > Cytophagales > Spirosomataceae > Arcicella. The sequence continues at coordinate 4,239 of JAXHOK010000018.1, read as the reverse complement.
TATGACTTAAAGGCTGACTGCCCCACCCATGCAGGGCTTCTAATGTTCGGAAAAAATCCATTATTCTTCATACCAGGTGCCTATGTGCAATATGTACGTTTTAGTGGGGACGATGAAGTTAGTGATTTTGAATATGAACACAAATTTAGTGGAGATTTGACAACCCAAATGGGTGTTATGGAGGAATTCATAAAAGCTCAGATAATCAAAAAAGTTCTTTACAATATTGGAGAAGAACATCAATATAATTTCCCAGTATTTGCCCTAAAAGAGCTTTTGTATAATGCCGTTATTCATAGGGACTATCAGTCGAATGCCCCCGTTAAATTTTATGAATTTTCAGACAGAATAGAAATTTCTAATGCAGGGGGCTTATTTGGAAACGCCCGCCCCGAAAATTTTCCATCGGAGAACGATTATAGAAATCCTACGCTTGCGGAAGCTATCTACAATTTAGGATACATCAATAGATTCAATCTGGGTGTAAAAAGGGCAATTGCATCATTAGAGAAAAATGGTAATCCAAAGCCAGATTTTATTATCAACCAACTCACAAATTTTGGTGTTACCATTTACAAGAAACAAGTATGAAAACAATAGCATTTTTTAATAATGAGGGAGGAGTGGGGAAAACTACGTTGGTTTATCACTTTACTTATATGCTTGCAGAACTGGGACATAGGTGCTTAACCGTGGATTTAGATCCACAAGCAAACTTGACTTCTATGTTTTTGAATGATGATAAATTATCCGATATTTACGATAACGATGCTTCCAGACCTACAATTTTAGAAGCAATCAAACCTTTAGATAAAGGTCTTGGGGATATTAAACCTGTTACGGTACATCAAATAACAGATAAAATAGGGTTGTTAGCGGGAGACTTAGAACTGTCCATGTTTGAAGACAAACTGAGTGAGAACTGGGGTAAATGTAATGACGGAGATGAAGCGGCTTTTCGTATAATTTCATCTTTTTATAGAGTAATAAAAGAAGCTGGACAAAGAACCCAATCTGAATATTGCATCATTGATATAGGTCCTAATTTTGGAGCTATCAACAGAGCCACTTTGATTGCCGCAGATTATGTTATCGTTCCGATGGCAGCAGATTTATTTTCATTACAAGGATTGAAAAATTTGGGAACAAGACTTGAAAAATGGAGAAACGAATGGACAAAGAGAAAGTCTGAAAATCCTGAGCCAACCTTAGAATTACCTAATTCAGACATCAATCCTTTGGGATATGTTGTGATGCAGCATGGTATAAAGGAAAGCAGACCCGTAAAATCATACTTAAAATGGGCAAACCGAATACCGCAAGTTTTTAGAAAATTCGTTTTAAAAGAGGATTCAAATTTTACAATTACTGTAGAACAAGACGAATATTGTATAGCACTATTGAAACATTACCATAGTTTAATTCCAATGGCAATGGAAGCAAGAAAGCCTATTTTTTTGTTAAAACCTTCAGAAGGAGCAATTGGAGCTCATTTGGGAGCAGTAAAAAGTGCTTATGCGGATTTTAAACTTCTCACTGAAAAAATTATTTTTTCAATAAATGATAGGCTTTAAATATAAACTTAGAGGTAAACAATTGTTCTTTCAAAATTAACCACATCGTCCAAGTATGAAAGTGCTTGTGACTTCCCATATTATTTTCATTCAAATAACTCTACGATTCGATTCAAATCTTTAAAATCGAATTAGAACCTATTCATTCATGTCGATGAACCCAATCCAAAATCCAATCGTTATTTTGGAGCAAACACTAATCCACAATCCCTAATTATCCAATTCCCAAATCCAAACTAATGGCTCGAAGCTCCCCCAAAGATTCTACCGATAATAAACCCAATATCCGTGAACGATTTAAGGCTTTGAAAAACCTTCCTGCCTTTTTGAAGGAAGTATATCATACTTCGCCATCGCTCACAATTAGCAATACTTTCCTCCGTTTACTTCGTGCAGGAATGCCCGTTTTGGCTCTTTATGTGGCAAAATTAATCATTGATGAAGTCATTTTTCAGGTAAATCATCACACTCAAAACTTACAACAAATTTTCTTTTTGATTGGAATTGAATTCGTTTTAGCCATCGTGGGCGATTTACTTTCAAGGGGTATTTCATTGACGGACAGTCTTTTAGGAGATTTATTTGGCAATAGAACTTCCATCCAATTAATGAAACACGCCGCCTCTTTGGATTTAGCTCAATTTGAAGATGCCACTTTTTATGATAAACTTGAACGTGCCAGACAACAAACCGCTGGACGAACCATTTTGCTCTCTCAGACGCTCGCCCAAGGACAGGATTTCATCACAATGGGCTTGCTTTTGGTGGGATTAATTACCTTTAATCCTTGGTTGATTATATTGCTTTTGGTGGCGGTGATTCCTTCGTTTTTGGGTGAATTACATTTCAACGCCAAAAGTTATTCCCTCCAATTCGGTTGGACTCCCCAACGCCGAGAATTAGATTATTATCGCTTCATCGGAGCGAGTGACGATACCGCCAAAGAAGTAAAACTGTTTGGTTTATCCGATTTTTTGATGGAACGTTTCAAGAATTTATCGCTACTTTATTATCACGAAAATCGGAAATTATCTATCCAGAGAGCCATCTGGGGAAGTCTGCTGTTGGCAGTGGGAACATTGGGATATTTTGCCGCTTACGGAATTATTATTATCCAAACCATCAACGGTGTAGTAACAGTGGGAAGCCTTACTTTTTTGGCAGGTTCGTTCCGACAATTACGGTCTTTATTGGAAGGAATTTTGGGGCGATTCAATAGTATTTCACAAGGAGCTTTGTATCTGAATGATTTATTTGAGTTTTATAAAATTATTCCAAAAATTACGTCTCCTGTCAATCCAAGGGCATTTCCAAAGATTATTCAAGAAGGTTTCCGTTTTGAAAATGTAGGTTTCAAATACCCAAATTCTGAAAAATGGGCAAATCGGCACTTGAATTTTACTTTGAAAGTAGGCGAAAAGTTGGCTTTGGTGGGCGAAAATGGAGCAGGCAAAACAACCCTCGTAAAACTTTTAGGCAGACTGTACGACCCCGACGAAGGACGTATTTTATTGGATGGACACGATTTGAAAAAATATAATCTGATTGAATTACGGGAGCATATTGGGGTGATTTTCCAAGATTTTCAACGGTTTCAGTTCACGGCGGGCGATAATATTGCAGTGGGAGATATTGTACACCGTGAGGAATTAACAGAGTTGCAAAGAGCGGCACAGCAAAGTCTGGCAGATTCCGTAATCGACAAGCTACCAATGACTTACGACCAACCATTGGGGCGAAGATTTGCCAAAGGCCTAGAATTATCGGGGGGCGAATGGCAAAAAGTAGCTCTCGCACGGGCATATTTACGAGAGGCAGACGTATTAATTTTGGATGAACCCACAGCAGCCTTAGATGCACGAGCAGAATACGAAGTTTTCAAGCGTTTTGCGGAATTGACCAAAGGCAAAACCGCCATTTTGATTTCGCACCGTTTTTCAACTGTGAGAATGGCGGATAGGATTCTGGTTTTAGATAAAGGACAGGTTTTAGAAATCGGAACGCATGAGGAATTATTGGCGAAAGGCGGACGGTATGCTGAATTGTTCAACTTGCAGGCGGAGGGCTATCGTTGAAATTATTGGTACAAAATAAATGAAATATTTTTATATTTGTAAAAAAACAAAGATTATGATTACGCAAACGGTATATGATGAAGTGGCTGACTTTATGGCGAGTATGAATCCCGAAAAAGTTATCGCCTTTAAGCCTTCAAAGTCTAATCAAAATAGACTTGATTCTTTATTAGGAACTGAAAAACAATAAGTAGACGTTTTTTAAATGCACTCTTTGCACCACTCTACGTTGCGGTATGCCGCCCAGATTAAATCATCATTTAGCGATGCTATTGCGGCGACAGTCGCATGGTTTTTATCGCCTTGATTGGCACAAAAAATAACATTTAAAAATTCATCCACTTATTATTTCCCATTCCTTAGACAAACAGAAAGTGACTAATTTGAATGATTCTGAAAGAAGCGAATTGGAACATTATCTGATTTTGAACCGAATTATTGGCTTAGCAAAAGCTCGTGCATTTAATATGATTTCTGCATGAGAAAATTTATCTCCTAAACGATTAAAAATCAGGTAATTTTTGGTCAGAATCAAAATGTGAATACTGTTTACTACCAGAGAAAATATCCTTTTATAATTTCCATATTGG
>JAXHOK010000009.1:0-45027 GCA_034519515.1 Arcicella sp. | reverse complement strand
TTTTTAGACATAGAAAAAGCGTGTCGTTACAATGCTTGAACATAGAGGCTCTGGTAAACCTGTAAAACAATGCAAAGCAACGCCCACGCATCACGTGAGCGTATCGCAAATGCACCCGTTTTACAAAATTTTAGAGAAAATTTACCAGATTTTCTATGTACAGGAACTTTAAGCTAAACGCTAATAATATGTTTGATTTCTTTTATTTATTCATAATGCAATGTTAAGGAAGAATTTTGGTTTTGGCGTGAGCGTTCATCATATAAATTTACTTTTTTATTAAGTGGTAAAAAAGCCCCAATCTTGCAATTGAGGCATTTCTTAATTACTACAAATACTTTCCCCTACATAAACTTAAAATTATAAGTCAGCGAAGGAATTGGTGAGCCAAAAATGGTTAATTGATAGGCTTTGATGCCGTTTTCGGTTCTGAGATATACTGAATAGGCATTGCTTCTGCCGTAAAGATTATAAACTGCAAACGTCCACGAACCTTCCCAACGCTTTTTGGTCATGCTGGGGTTGCGGATTGTCCAAGAGAAATCTAAACGATGATAATCTTTGATTCTGTCGTTGTTTCTATCGGCATAAAAAGGATATTTCACGGCATTATATTCCACAAAACCATTCGGCACCGTGTAAGGGCGACCCGTGTTATAGACAAACGTAAACCCAAATTCGTGGTGGTTTCCCTGGGCGATGCTTACGGTTGCGTTGAAACTGTGCGGACGGTCATAGTTGGTGGCATACCATTGTCCTGCATTAATTTGTTCTTCAAATCGTTCGCCTACTTTTATCTGGTTTAATGCCCTTGAATAGGTATAATTTACCCACCCCGTGAGTGTTCCTTTTTTCTTACTTGCCTGTAATTCAAGCCCATACGCCCGTCCTTTGCCTTGCAGAGTTTGGGTTTCGATGTAGGGCTGAAACAAAAAATCTGCCCCAGGTTTGAAGTCAATTACGTTGTCGGTGGTGCGGTAATACCCTTCCAAAGAAAATTCATAGATGCTACTTTTTGAATTTCTGAAAAATCCAGCCGATAATAATTCACTCACTTGGGGTTTGATATAAGCATTACTGGTTGCCCAACGTGAAGTGGGCAAAGGGGTTGTGGTGTTGGAAACCACCTGCAAATACTGACGCATCAAATTATACCCAAATTTTACCGAAGTCAAATCGTTGATTGAATATTTCAGGGCAACTCTTGGCTCAAAACCACCATAAGAAGCTGCAGTAGCCCCTGACTGATAGACCGTTGAGTCAATCACCGTAAAATCTGAAAGGGGTAAATTGGGTTCATATTTACGCACCGTTACGGGTCCCAAAGCGGTATAATGCGAATATCTGAATCCCAAAGAAAGCGTCAATCGTTTATTTACCGTCCATTCATCTTCCAAGTAAATCCCTGATTCTATACTCTTTTCTTGCGGGGTCGATTTGTAGTTTACGCTCGTGGACGTGCCAGGGTTCAAAATACCAGGATTAATGTTATATCTAATAACACTGATTCCGCCTTCTAAACGGTGATGCTCATTCAAATTATAATTCAAACTCGATTTCAATTGTTGATATTCAATGCCCGATTCTATGGAAACTTTATTATCACTGTTTAACTCGGGGAGTAGCGTTTGAGGTTTATAATTGGTATAAACCGCCGTGGATTGAATATTTAATTTTGAATTAAAGGCGTGAAACCATTTTACTGAGGCGTTCGCAGTCGAATATTGGTATTGCGTTGAAGTAGCATTGACGTTGCCAATCGTTCCCAAAAGGTCGGTTTGGAAGAAATCATTACTCAAATAACCTGCTATCGAAAGGGTATTATTGGGGTTAATTTTATAAAAAATCTTGGTGGCAAGATCATAAAAATTGGCTTTGATATTTTCTAATTTAGGCGGACCCAATTGAAACAAAAAGTCATTGTAGGAGGCTCTTCCAGAAATCATAATGCCCAATTTTTCCTTGATGATGGGCTGTTCGAGGGTTAATTTATTGGCAATTACGCTGATTCCGCCCGTCATTTTAAATTTCTCTAAATTGGGATTCACCATATAAATATCCAAAACCGAAGAAGCCCTACCGCCAAAACGAGCAGGAATTCCACCTTTGTAGAGGTCTAAACCTGCCACAGCATCAGGCGGGAAAACCGAAAATAATCCAAACATGTGGGTCGGATTAAAAATGGGGGTGTCTTCAAAAAGAATCAAATTTTGGTCGGTCGTTCCGCCTCTGATATTGACACCATTGGCAGCTTCACCCACCGACGTTACGCCTGGCAACATCTGTAAACCCCGCAAAACATCGGTTTCGCCCATCATGGCTGGGATTTTCTTGATTGCCTTGATACTCAGCGGAGTAACACCCAAAAGTGGTCTGCCCACGTTGCTGCCTCCGCCCGAACTGCTTACGACCACTTCATCTAATTCCTTCGCCACGTTGATAAGACTAATACTCATCGTCATATCTTTATTCGTAACGTCCAGTTTTTGGCTGAAATTTCGATAACCCAAATGGCTAATACTCAATGAATATTTGCCTTGTGGCAGATAGAGCGTATGAATCCCGTTTTCAGTAGAAGAAAAACTGGCTTTTCTGAAATCTATTTTTATCACCACATCTTTCAACGGGCTACTGTCACTTGAATCTTTTACAACCAAATTTATCTGTATAATTCTTTGACTATCAGTATTTTGCGGAAATACTTTAAAATTAATCAGGGATAATAATACCGATAATTTTAATAATAATATACCTTTTTTCATGTTGATTTAGTTTTTCCAACCTTCGGGTTTAATGGGTGTACGGGTTTCGCTTTTCTTACAGGGAGCTTGCGGAAGAAGCCCTGGCGGTGGAGGGGTTGGTTCCATGTCGGGTCGGTGTCCTAAAATATAAGTAATTTGCCCGCTTGAATTTTGTCTTTCCATCCAGTATCTGTTAGTTTGGATATCGGCTAACCCAAAATATCCTACTACTCTATTTTCGGGATTTGTGAGATTTCTAATATTGCCCACAATGGCGGCTACGGGCGTGTCTGCCAAACCTCCCGTGGCGGATGATTGTGATTCCAAAATTTTATTAATTCCGTAAATTTCGGCTGAAATACTCATTTGTTCCACCACCACCAAACAAGCCGTTTGGGCATAATATGGAATTTGAGCTATTGATTTACCCTGCACCAAACGCCCATCCGAAGCCGCATCCGAAAGAATATTGGGTTTTTTGGAGATAAAGATTTCAAAACAACGCCCCCGACATTGATAATCATAAGGAGGATTACGTTGAAAATTAAATTGATTTTTCACACAACTTTCCGAGGGAAGTTTATACAGCGAATTGGGTTCACAGGTGATGCAAAAATCAAGATTTTCATAGTGCGTATAACGCCATAAATAGAAATTCTTTTCATTTGCTTTGTCTTGAAAGTCCACAAAAACCTCATTGGCAGCCGAAGCAGTTTTGCCGTCTTCCGAAACAATCCCCCTTGGATTAAATACATCATAAACTTTGAGAATCGGGGGTGTGGGAACAATCTGCTGGGGCGTTGATTCATAACTTTGTCCGTCACCCAACTGAAATTTTAGGGTATATTTTTCAGAAGCATTAATTCTGAAACTGGCGGGAGGTAAAAATCCGCCTTGCGTTCCAACAGAGAGCAATTTTGTCTCCTGCCCCGAGGCACTCACGATGGATGCCTGCGTGCCAGCGATGGGTCTTTTAGCAAGATAAGAATCCTCGAAAACGGAATACCGAATCTTGATGGTATCAGGATTTTGGATATTATTGGTCAATAAACCTTCTACGACCAAAATTTTACTGCTCTGACCAAAGTCAGAATCATAAGGCTCGATGCAGGAATTTAGACTAAAAAGCATTAGTAATACCAAAATTGAACGGAGGAAAAAAACTAAGTTTTTGAATATCATTTTGTGTTTTGAAAATACGATTTGAAAGATTCAATTAATAGATTAAATGTACGATGAAAGGGTTTAAATTGAAAATTATACCACATTTTTGTGAGAAAGTTATAATTTAGTACACTGTTTAATAAGTTATTTCAACTTCCCGAAAGTAGAAGTAACTTTCGGGAAGTGGTCGAGATTTACTTCCCGAAAGTTATTTCTACTTTCGGGAAGTTCTCGAATCCAAATAACTTATTAAACACTGTATTTAGTAACTTAAAACTTAACGACTGCTCATAAATGGCTTTAATCTCCAAAAAGAAAATCCCTTTCAAGATAAATCTTCAACTCCGTAAGTACCTCACAAAGTACGGTCGGGAGGCAAAAATGTCCATTCAATACGCTGATTTACTGCGGTTTGAGAGTTCCATCAGTCTTTACGACCGCTTTGGGGTTGATACCCTCTGGATTACGGTTTTCTTCCCGCAAAACGAAATGGAACACATCTACGAAAGCCTCAAAAAAATATACGCCGACCTCAAAACCGATGGTGATGAAAAAGTAATCAACCACCTCACCATCGACCGTGTGGACTTGTGTACTTACGGCAATACGCAACCCTTCCGCATCCGAATTGTGAATCGAGTAAACGACAATTTTGATTATTTCTACATCAAACGGGCGGACTGTTCACGGGTTTATGGCATGGAATTGGAACATCTTTTATCGCCCAACAGAATCTTGTATTTGACCTTTGGAAATACTTTGGTAGAAGAACACATCGCAGGAATCCCGGGAGATATGTTCTTCAAAAACAACCTCCAAGACCCCAAAATCAACCAAATCCGCTTGGCGAAGGAGTTTGTAAAATTTAATGAAAGATGTTTTGTGATACTCTTGGGCGATATGCACTCTTCTAATTTTGTGGTGGACATTACGCCCGATTTTGAAGAGGAATATTATAGAATCAGAGCCATTGATTTCGACCAACAGTCGTATGAAGGCAAGCGAACTGTGTATATGCCCCAATATTTTAGGCAAAATAATCCATTAATAGAAATAGGTATGAAACACATGACCTCCGAGTCAGTAAAGCAATACCAAACCGAAGAACGTTCCTTGATTTCGAGACGCTTAAAGGCAGAAAGTCAGCGGGTATATGAGCTGATGACAATTATGGCAAAAGACGATATTTCTTCCGAAGAAAATACCATTCAACTCAAAACGGAATTGGCTCAATATTACAAATCAGACAAATTTTTGAAATGCAAAACCATGGGCGAAATCGTGTGGGCGAGCTTGGAGGAAGTGATGCGGCATTGAGATTTGGAAATTGGTTATTAGTTATTGGTAGAAGTGGATATAACTCAATACTTTTGAGTTATCGTCAATTATTACTACATTTAAAAAAAACAAAAAGGATATGGAATTACTCATTGAAACACCCGTTGAAAACGAACTTTCAGCATACGAAATCGAAAGAAATAAACCAATGCCCAGCAAAAACCACTCAATTATTCAAGGAAATTTGATTACTGAAATAAACATTAATTATCGTAAACAATTTACTTGTATGGCAGAAATTGACATCACCATGCCCGAGAAGCCTAATTGTGTCCCTGATATTGCGATATATCCAAAATTAACATTCAATTTTTGGGATGATGAATTATCCATGACCGAAATGCCTTTAACTGCCATTGAAATAGTTTCTCCCTTGCAATCTGACAATGATATTCTCAAAAAAATCAATCGTTATTTTCAAGCGGGCGTAAAATCTTGCTGGTTCGTACTGCCCGCTTTTCAAGCCATTTCTGTGTACTCTTCTCTCAAAAAATATACTTTTTTTACTGCTGATATGACTCTTACTGACCCTGTAACGGGTATTGAAATTGCATTGAGCGAGGTTTTTAGTTAACGAACCACTAAAACCGTTCCCTGAAAAACTTTATCCCCATCCGCCCGTATCATATACGCATACGTACCTTCAGGAACGAGTGAGCCTTTATAAGTACCGTCCCAAGGTTCTGAGTAGCCTTTTGAGTAAAAAACTACTTCGCCCCAACGGTTATAAATTTCCACAATTAGGTCTCCGTTTCCTGCCAAAGTTGATAATTCCCAAACATCATTTGTGCCGTCTCCGTTGGGTGAAAAAGCCGTTGGAATCAATATTTTATTGCCCGTATTTGGATTGGGGTTTACACAATTTTTTATCGTAATATTTTTATCAACCAAGACGGGTTTCTCTGGAAAACAAGGGTCTTCGTCCGTAACTTCAACCGAAATTTTTACCTGATAATCCGCTGATTTATTCATGGAATTATAAGCAAAATTTTTACTATTTGTCCCCGCATTTACCCCATCCACTTTCCATTGATATTTTGAAGTATTGTTAGCACCATTAGCGGTAAACGCAATTTTATCTCCTCCGCAGGGAGCAGATTTATCGGCAGTTATGGTGATGGTTTGGGCTGAATTATCATCGTAAAGGGCTTTGACTTCAGCGGCGTTTAGAGGGCGGTTGTAGATATGTATGTCGTCAATTTTACCTTGAAAAAATTGTCCAAAAGAATTTGAAATATCCCTTGCTCCTATCGCACTTCTCTGGGTTGGAGAGTATGATGCAGTTACAATTGAAGGAAAGTTTGAAGTACGCACCAGTACTCCATCTAAATATAGTTTTATTTGTGTTCTTGACTGCGTAGAAACAAAATGATGCCATCCTCCGAGTGTTATACCACCTGTATAACTTGGATGAGGAGTAAGGGGTAGATTTTCATCGGAATAATAAATTACTGCCCAAGCTGGCTGATTGTTGGTTACAGCTGATTGTCCTATGTAAAGCATTTGGCTTCCGCCGGTTACCGAAAAAATAGTATAGGCATTAGATATTGGGGTTATTGGAAGCTCCACCCACGCTGAATATGAAAATTCTTTATTAAAAAAACCATTCTGTTTTGCTAACTCAATGTGGCTTGAACCATTAAAACTATATGCACTATTCGCCTTGCCAAAACGGTCATTCGTCAAAATTGCTCCGTTTACTGTTCCATTGTTGCCATTACCTGTTTCATCTTTGGCATTAGCATTGAAGGGATAGCAAGCCACTAAGCCATTTTTAAGATTTACTTGACCTGAAACCGATATACTTAGATTAAAAATCAGAATAAGAATGGTAAAGCATTTTCTCATATTCATAGCGTTTTAGAACTTTAATCATAGAAATTAATTTGGACAAGTAATACCTGTCCTAACAAAATTACCATCATTATCTATTGTAACTCGGAAGCATCTTCCGTTGGGTGATTTTAATATTATTCCCTTGGTTGCATCATCAATATACACGTCGCCGTTAGTTACTTGCAACTTTGATACAGGATTATTTGTTCCAATACCCACATTTCCGTTTCCAGAAATTCTCATTCTTTCATTTGAACTACCCTGAGAGGCATAGCCAGTTTGAAATTTAATAATTCCATCATTACTCACTTGTCCCCCAGCACGTAGAATCAACCCCGTGCCTGTACTCCAAAGCTGCCCATAATCGGCATATTCATTTCCGTAATAATCTGTACCATAGATAGAAGATGCCTGAGTGAGTAGTGTTACAGAATTACTATTCCCTGTTTTTAATTGCATACTCACTAAGGAAGATGTACTTTGAGTGGTATTATTCAAAGACAGAAAAGTGCGTCTGTCTGGGTTTCCTGTTGTTTCTGCTCCTTGAAGGGACAGTTTGTATAGTGGATTAGTTGTACCAATTCCTACAAAATCTGAAAATGAAAGTTTTTGTTGAGCGGAACAGAAATAAGATGAAATTATGAAGATTGGGAGTAAGAAGCCGTTTTAAAATATATTCTGAATAAAGTCTGATTGTATTTTTTGAGTAGCGGAATCATATTTTTTTAAGGAATATACAGCGTATCTTGTGTAAAAAATATGGTTTCGATAGTCAGAATAAGACAATCAGGATTTGTCGTAAGATATTTTAAAACGGCTTCTAAAAGAAGTTTTTTCATAAATGGATTTTCCTTTTCAGGAGTTGTTTTAAGCTTAAAAAATCGAGTGGTTTAAGACCACTAATATTCCTTATCTAAAATGGTTATTTTTTGCCCATTTTTAATACGGCTTTTGATGAAATCAATATTTCTACAATAAATGGTATTTGTGGCATTAAGCGATTCTGTTTTAATCAGTTCTCTTTTTTGTGGGTGATATGTATATGTTAAAAAACCTGATTGAGTGAGTTTTTCATGAATACCCTCATCAGAAGAGTTATATTGACTCGTTAGTCCGTTTGTTTCGATAAGAATAATACATAAATCAGGATTTTTTAATGTATTTGCCGCTCCACGTAATACAAATTCTTCAAACCCCTCTACATCAACTTTTAAGAAATGGGCTGATTTTCCACCAAGAAAAGCATCCAAAGTATCTACTTCCACACGTAAGGTATTGCCCTCTGAGTTGCTTACCACATGATTGATAGCATCCAGATTATTGGTGAAAAATAATTGTTCTTTTTTGTCTCCTACACCATTATTGAATAGTGTAACTTTATCCGATAGATAGTTATAATTTATATTTCTTTTTAATCTATTAAATGTTGATGGTAAAGGCTCAAAACTAAATGAATTGGCTTTGCCTACACCCGATGCTAAAATTGAATAAACACCTATGTTAGCCCCTACGTCCACGAAATTATCATTTTCTCTTAAAAAATGAATCATTAGTAACATTTCATCATAATCATATAAATTACAATAAATTTGTAGTTCTGCACTTGACATCCCTTTCTCCACAACTAAGAAGGTATCATTCACAAACGGATAAATAATAGGATATTTATGTAGTCTGATTACTATTGCCCTAAGAAATAAATTTATCAGAGCCTTCAATTTTCTACCTTCGTTTAGTGGATGATTTATAACCGTTTTTATTGTTTTCAGTTTCATGTGACAAGCAGTTTTATAATCCCAAAATATTATCTTTTCTGTAAAAAATAGACGTACAAGATTTTGCAGGGACTACGGGAACCATACCCCAAAAATCTAATTTTTTGAATCCTTTTTGTTTTAATAACTCAATCGAAACGGTGTATTCTGTTCTGAAACTATCATCTAAAAGAATAATTCCGTCTTCGGATAAATTACCGAGGCAGTGAGTTACACATTGATTCCTTTCTTTGCCATCAACAATGATAAAATTATATTTTGTATTGTCTCTTTGAATAGCCTTACTGTAACTTTCTAATTCATCGATAGGTTGATAAATTAAAGTAGTATTGTTTGGCATATCACTTTTTACAAATTCCATCCATTCCTTATGGTCTTCTAACGAAGTAATATGACCCACTTTATTAGCCAGCCACTTAGTTGAACCTCCGCATCCATATTCAAAAATAATAATAGAAGCGTTCAGTCTTTCTTTCAAAAAATCCACCATTGGATATGTCCACCAAGGAATAGGATTATTATTTCTATCCACTGCCTTTTTAGTAGCAAAAGACTTCATCCAACCATTTGTCTTAATTTCACCCACCATATATAATTGTAATAGTGGTCCTATTGCCGTGAAATTCAAACCATTCCAAACCATATTTTTAATTTTTCTTATCATTTTATATATTTATTAATGAATCACCAAAAGAGGGATTCAGAAACAAAATAAAAACAATAAATCTGCATCTCAAATATTCTATTATTTTATTAGGTAATTTTGTCAGATTAAAAAATAATATTTTCTGTTGTTTCAAAATAAGCAGAATTATAAAAGACCATGGGAATAGTTATTAGACAGAGTATTAAAAGCACATTTGTAACGTATATAGGAGTTGTAATTGGTACTGTTAATGTGCTTTTTTTATATAATAAATTCCTAAGTACAGAACAATTTGGTTTATACACTACTTTGGTAAGTTATCCGATTATTTTTTCAGTTTTTGCAGGTCTCAGTGCTCCTCATATAAGTATCCAATTTTTCAATAAGTTTGCAGATGATGATAAGAAACATAATGGTTTTTTCGCATTTCTAATTTCTCTCACCGTTGTTGGATTCGTAATATTCATAGGATTATACACTTTATTTCGCCCTACCTTCGTTGCAATATATTCAGAGCATTCCCCTTTGCTCATTCAATATTTTTGGATTTTTGCCATTATTACTTTCTTTCTAACCATCCAAATCACACTTGAAGCCTATTGTAGAATACATCTTAGAGTAGTAGTCCCTACAATTATTAGAGAAATCTTCCAAAAAGGCTCAAATTCTATTTTAGCAATACTTCTGGGTTTTCAGTACATTACGTTCAATCAACTGGTATGGGGGATTGTTGTTTCTTATGCTCTGTCTGTCATTTTTTTATTTATTTACATCAAAATTTTAGGCAGGCTTTACCTCAATTTTGATTTCTCATTTCTCCGAAGACCCATTGCCAAAGAAATATATCGTTATGGATTATGGTTATTATTGGGTGGTACATCCGCAACAATTTTACCACACATCGAAAAACTTATGTTACCCTCTTACAAAGGAGGATTGGAACAGAATGCCATTTTTAACATAGCCCTCAGTATAGGACTTGTCATTGCCATTCCTCGAAATGCCATTTCATCAATAAGTAGTCCAATTTTAGCTGAATCTTGGGGGCAAAATGACTTTAAAAATATTGCTAATATTTATGTAAAATCAGCTATCAATTTACTGATTATAGGTGTTTTTCTATTTTTGGGTATTTGGTGCAACATTGATGCTATTTTTCAAATAATCCCAAACGCTCATATTTACCGAAGTGGTAAATTAGTAGTTTTACTGGTAGGTATTTATAGTGTTATCGACATGGCAACTGGTCTGAATTCCGAAATACTCAGAAATTCTCCCTATTTTAAAAATGATTTATATTTTAACTTTCTCAGACTGATTCTTTTGGGAGTTTCCAACTATTTTTTGATAGAAATGTATAGTTACAACGGTGCAGCCTTTGCGATGTTAATCTCCGTGATTGTGTATAACTTAGTAAAATTCTTTTTTATCAAATACAAAATGGGCTTGCAACCCTTTGGTTTTGGCACGATTAAGGTAATAGTATTAGGATTATTAACCTACGGAATAACACTTTTAATACCCGTTTTTGAAGGAAATATCTGGATAACTTTCTTAAACATTACCTTAAAATCTTTCTGTATTCTACTCTGTTTTGGGGGTGGTGTTTTGCTTTTGGGAGTATCGGAAGATTTGAATAGAGTAGTGAAAAAGGTTTGGGGTTTCGGATTCGACTACCAACGTCGGGGAGGTTCAAAACCTCCCCGACGTTAAACTAAACATGGCGAAATCTCATTTAGGAACTGAAAAACAATAAGTAGACGTTTTTTAAATGCCATTTTTTGCACCACTCTGCGTTGCGGAATGCCGCCCAGATTAAATCCTCATTTAGCGATGCTAAACTGCGGCGACCGTCGCACGGTTTTATCGCCTTGATTGGCACAAAAAATAACATTTAAAAATTCATCCACTTATTATTTTCCCGTTCCTTATTCGCTACCACTCATCAAAAACCACATGAAAATACTCTTTATAGCAGGTGGAACACCACATTATTACAACTTAGTTTTGAACAAACTGAACCAATTTGAAGGAATTGAGGTCATTTTGGTTGCCCCTGCCGATGGGGGAAAAACGGTAGGCTCGGGTGTGCATCAAACCCAAGAAGGTATTGAGTTTAAGTTGTTTCATTTGGAAGAATACAAAACTTATTACGGCAAAATGTTTTTCAAAGGAATTGAGGAATTAATTGACATTGAAAAGCCCAATATTATCGTTTCGAGTTGGCCCTATCAATTGGCTTGGGTATTTTTCCCTTTACTTTACTGGAAAATCAGAAGAAATAATATCAAACTCATTTCCAAGGAAATCCCTTTTCAAGTTCCTTATTATCTTCAAGCTATTGATTTTTATACAGGCGGAGGTGGAATTTCTGAAAATAACCAAAAAGAGGAGAAAAATACTGGTTTTTTATCAAAATTAAAATATCGTTTTGTTACAGAAACCCGACGGTTATTCGTCAATCAAGTGGATGCTCATATCAATTATTTTGATGAAGCTATTAACATTCACGGAAGTTATGGAGTGCCTCCACAAAAAGTCTTTATCACCGCCAATTCGCCCGATACTGATTCTATTTTTGAGGTAAAGAAACGTATCGAAAATTCTGAACCGATTTTACCCAAAAACCCATTCAGAATCGTCCACGTGGGCAGATTGGTCAAATGGAAGCGGGTAGATTTATTGATTAACGCTACGGAAAAACTCTCAAAAAAATATCCAAATATTGAGCTTTTGGTAATTGGAACGGGTCCCGAAGAAGATAATTTAAAAGAGCAAACTAAAAATTTATCACTCCAAAATCAGGTACGTTTTGTGGGGGGAATTTATGAAATGGAAACCTTGGGAAGATACCTCAAATCGTCCAGTATTTATGTTTTGGCGGGTATGGGCGGATTATCCATCAATGAAGCTATGTGCTTTGGATTGCCCATTGTCTGTTCCGTGGCCGATGGCACAGAACGAAGATTGGTCAGAGAAAACCAGAATGGGCATTATTTCAAGAATGGCGACCTTGAAAATTTAACCCAAATGATTGATAAAATGCTGGCGGATTTACCCAAAACTCAACGAATGGGAGAGGAATCTGAAAGAATAATCAGAGAAGAAATTAACATAAATACCGTTTTAAACAAGTACAAAGAGGTATTTGATTACGTGATAAAATCTTAGACATGATAAATAACGAACTTACAACCCGCCAATTTTGGCTTGATTACTGGGAGTCTAAAAATGGACTTGTTTTTGAAGTAGCCAATAATTATCCATTCATTAATCTCTTAGAGCATTTTATTAAACAAAATAATGCTAAAAATATGCTTGAAATTGGGGGATTTCCTGGCTATTATTCAGTCTGGGCAAAACGCCATTTAAGTCTAAACACAACATTGCTTGACTTTGTGGTACACCCAAAAATTTTGAACCAATTAGAGAATGTTAATCACTTGAAAACGGGTAGCGTCGATATTATAGAGGCAGATTTATTTGAATATCAATCTGAAAAAAAATACGATTTAGTGGTTTCTAACGGACTCATTGAGCATTTTTTAGATACAAAAGAGATTATTCAGAAACACGTTGAACAGTTAAGTCCGCAAGGGAATTTATTGATAACGTTACCAAATTTTAAAAGTTTAAACGGATGGTTTCAGAAGGTTTTTGATAGAGAAAATTACGATAAACATAATATTTCTTGCATGAATTTATCCCTTCTGAGAAATATTTGCCAAGAACTGGACTTGAGAAATATTGAAGTTCGTTATGATGGAAAATTTATGTTGTGGTTCGAAAATGAAAATAACCGACCTTATTTAGGACGAATTTTGAAGAAAATTTTATGGTTACCTATCAAGATTTTTTTTAAGATAATTCCTATCGAAACAAAAGCATTTTCCCCGTACATCATTTTAGTAGCTCAAAAATAAACCCATGCAAGTATCCGTAAATCAAAATTTACAAGAAGCCTACAATGACCAATATTCCTCAGAATCAGCGATTTGGAGGGGTTTAGGGGCAAGACAGAAAGTTGCCAATATTCTCAAAATCACGGCTGGAGGGTCTTTTCAACGGGTCTTGGAAGTGGGTGCGGGTGATGGCAGCGTGCTGAAATCATTGAGTGAACATAATTTTGCCCAAGAGCTTCACGCCGTGGAAATTTCAGAAAGTGGCTTGGCTCAGATACAAGCTAAAAATATTAAAAATTTAGCTTCCGCACAGATTTTTGATGGTTATAAATTACCTTTTGAAGATAAGTTTTTCGACCTCATAATCCTCACGCACGTACTCGAACACGTGGAACATGAACGTTTGTTACTCCGTGAAATTCACCGAGTAACGAAAAATTTGGTGCTTGAAGTTCCCAAAGATTACCGCTTTGGGGCAGACCGCAAATTGGCTCATTTCTTGGCTTATGGACATATCAATATTTATACGCCTACCTCGTTGAGATTTTTATTACTGACTGAAAATTTCAAAATCCTAAAACAGTTTACCAATCTTTATCACAAAGACACTTTTTTGTTTGGGAAAAAGACTTTTTTACAAAAAATTAAAGGACAAGTGGCTTATTTGGTAAAGGTTTTGATGAGTAATACGCCTTCTGAATACATCAACGATAAGTTTGTAAATACCATCACGGTATTGGCAGAATCCGAAAATAAAGAACTCAATATATTTTAAATCTGTGAAAATCCTCCTCCTAAATACCGATGATTTCACGGGCGGTGCCGCCATTGCTTGCCGCAGATTGTTGAAAGCCTTGCGTACCCACATAGACGTAGAGGCAAAGATGCTCGTGCAAGAAAGTAAATCTGGACAAGAGGGCGTTTGTCAATTAAACAATTCATGGTTTGAAAAGAAAAAAGCATTTTTGCGATTCGTTTCAGAAAGGCTTTTTTTTCTGTTCCACGAAAAATCAAAAACCGTAAGATTTGCCTTTAATCCCGCTAAATTTGGAATAGATATAACTGATAATCAATCATTTAAAGAATCTGATATTATTCACTTGCATTGGACAAATTTTGGATTTCTTTCTATTGATTCCCTCCAAAAAATATTTCAAACCAACAAGCCCGTTGTCTGGACGTTGCACGATATGTGGGCGTTCACAGGTGGATGTCATCATTCGGGCGAATGTGAAAATTATCAAAAATCGTGTGGAAATTGTGTTCGATATTTGAAAAATCCATCCGAAGATGACCTTTCTTTTCAAGTTTGGACAGAAAAATTCAAAGCATTTCAAGGGGCAAATCTTACCGTAATTACGTGTAGTGAATGGCTCAGAGACAGGGCAAGGAAAAGTTCTTTATTTCAAAATATTAGGGTTGAGGCAATTCCTAACCCTATTGACGTTGAGATATTTAGACCAATTGATAAACAAGGTGCTCGAAAGAAATTGGGCTTCGACCCTAAGAAACAGTACATCCTTTTTGCCGCCATGAGGGTTGATGCTGTTGGAAAGGGATTTATCTATTTTAAATCGGCTCTGGATATATTTTATCAGCAATTAAAATCTAATAAATCAGACCTGACAGAGATTGAACTACTAATTTTCGGGCAAGCCCAAGTTGCTGATTTTGAGAGTCTTCCCTTCAAAGTAAATATTCTTGGGCATCTTTCTGATATAGAAAAAATTGCTTTGGCCTATTCAGCCGCATCAGTTTTTGTGATACCAAGTTTGGCAGAAAATCTGCCCAATACCATCATGGAATCTATGGCTTGTGGCACGCCCGTGGTGGGCTTTGAAGTGGGCGGAATTCCCGAAATGATTGACCATAAATTAAATGGTTATTTAGCCAAATATAAATCTGCAGAAGACTTGGCAAAAGGCATTCAATACGTTTTGCAAGAATCTGATTATCAGGCACTTTGCGACAATTCAAGGCAAAAAGTATTGGATAATTATTCGGAAGAAGTAGTAGCTGAAAAATATAGAAAAATTTACAAAGCGATGAGCGGTGAGTATTGAGCATTGAGTTTCTATGCTCAATACTCAATGCTCATACCTCACCGCTCATAACTCAATGCTAATTTCCATCATCACCATAACCTACAACGCTGAACAATTCTTAGAGCGAACCATTCAAAGCATTTTGGCACAAACTAACCAAAACTTTGAGTATATCATCGTGGACGGAAAATCAAAAGATGGTACTTTACAAATTGCTGAGAAATACAAAAAACGAGTAAATCAACTCATTTCCGAACCCGACAAAGGGCTTTATGATGCCATGAACAAAGGACTGAAACTCGCCAAAGGTGATTTTGTCTGGTTTATGAATGCGGGTGATGAGATTAATGACCATGAGGCTGTATCACGGATTATCCAATCCGTTACTCAGCAAACGGATGTACTTTATGGAGATACTTATTTCGTAAATAACGAAGGAGAAATTCAAGGTTTACGTTCAGAAATCACCCCGCATCGCTTACCCAAAAATCTAAAATGGCAAGATATGAAACTCGGAATGCTGGTCTGCCATCAAGCTTTTATTGCCCGAAAATCAATTGCACCTTTATACCTAAAAAATAATCTGAGTGCTGATGTGGATTGGGAAATTGAGTGCTTGAAATGTGCTAAGGAAGTGCAATATTTAGATTTCGTAGTGGCGAAATATTTAACGGGTGGCGTTTCAAACCAGCAATTAAAACGCTCATTAACAGACCGTTATGAGGTTTTGAAAAAACATTTTGGAGTTAGTGGAGCATTGATGGCTCATGTGCAGATTTTGTGGAGAGGGATTTCTTTAATCGTAAAAAAGAAGGGTAAATATTGGTAAAACTCAATGATTGAATTTTGAATGATAGAAGGATAGAATATTTTGCATCCCATTTATTCAATCACTCTATCATTCGCTCATTCAATCATTGAATTAAAGTCCCAAAATCCGCTTATTCAACTCAACATCTGCCCCACCGCCCGCAAAATCATCAAATATTTTTGACGTTGCTTGAATAATGTGAGAATCAATAAATGGAGCTCCTTCTTCGGCTCCTTGAACGGGGTCTTTCAAGGCACATTCCCACTCTAAAACTGCCCAACCGTCGAAACCATATTGGGTTAATTTTGAGAAAATTGAGGCAAAATCCACCTGACCATCACCCAAAGAACGGAAACGCCCCGCCCGATTTACCCACGACTGATAACCACCGTAAACACCTTGTTTCCCAGTTGGATTAAACTCGGCATCTTTTACGTGGAATGCACGGATTCTTTCGTGATAGAAATCTATATATTGCAGATAATCAAGGCATTGCAATACAAAATGTGACGGGTCATACAACAAACAAGCCCGTGAATGATTGTTTACTTTTTCCAAAAACATCTCATAAGTTTCGCCATCGTGGAGGTCTTCTCCTGGGTGAATTTCGTAACAAACATCGACACCACATTCATCAAAATGGTTCAAAATCGGCAACCAACGATTGGCTAATTCTGTGAAACCCATATCCACCAAACCCTGTGGTCTTTGGGGCCAAGGATACATCGTGTGCCAAAGCAAAGAACCAGAAAAAGTAGCGTGCGACTTCAAACCCAAATTCTGAGAAGCCTGAGCCGCCCATTTCAATTGTTGAACCGCCCATTCAGTACGTGCCTTCGGATTTCCTTTCACCAAATCTGGAGCAAAACCATCAAAACCAGCATCGTAAGCAGGATTTACTGCCACCAGTTGCCCTTGCAAATGCGTTGATAACTCAGTGATTTGCAAGCCTTTATCGGCTAATTTACCTGTTAATTCATCACAGTAGGTCTTGGAAGTAGCGGCTTTTTCGAGGTCAATTGCTCGAGCATCCCACGTTGGGATTTGAATACCTTTATACCCCAAACCCGATACCCAATCCGTGATTGAATCCAAGGAATTATAAGGAGCTTTATCATCCATAAATTGTGCTAAAAATATAGCGGGTCCTTTTATTGTTTTCATGTGTTTTTTTATTTGTGAGTTGTTCTAAACTTTAACCCATCCTTGACTTCTATGACTATCCAAAATTCTTTCACAAATCAACAACTCACGATAACCATCTGCAAATGTTGGAAATGGAGCATTTTCGGGCATTTTCCCTGCTTCGATGGCAGCATAAACTTCTTTAAAAAGTTGTTTCGAAGTATCAGGGAAACCTTCATTATGCCCACCTGGGAACGACATTATTGCACCCGCCTCTGGGTATGCCAACGATGGGTCTCGCATTAATGATTGATTATAACCATCACGATTGCCAATCCAGATTTCGTTGGGGGCTTCTGAGTTGAAAGCAAAGGTTTTGTTTGAACCCGAAATCTCTAATTTCAACTGATTCTTACGCCCTGCCGAAACTTGCGACACCGTTACCAAACCTTTGTTTCCATTATCAAAACGTAATAAAACGTTGGCGGTATCTTCGGTAGTAATTGGCACGTCGGCATAATCTTCGGGCTGTAACATTTTGCCTGAGTACGTTTCTACGGGCTTCAAAGGCTTTTTGCGGGTCTTGTGGATGGTATTAAAATCCGCCATTACTTCCGTAGTTTTCAAGCCCGTGATGTATTCAATCACGTCCATTAAGTGTGAACCAATATCAGCAATTGCTCTTGAATCTCCTGATTTATCGGGTTCGAGTCGCCAGTTGTAATCAGTATTATAAAACAACCAATCTTGCAAATACGAACCGATGATTGAATACACATCCCCCAAATCGCCTTTCTCACGCATAGTTTTCATCTGACGAACCAATGGGTAATATCTTAAATTGAAGTGAACGGCATTAACAAGTCCGCTTTCTTTGGCAATTTGTACTAACTCCTCCGCTTCGTGAAGGTCTTTTGCCAATGGTTTTTCACAAACAACGTGCTTTCCAGCCAATAGGGCAGCTTTTGACTGTGAATAATGTAAGAAATTTGGCGTACAAATATGCACACACACGATGTCTTCCATCGCCAACAATTGCTCGAAAGTACAAGGGCGTTCGATGCCCAATTGAGCGGCTTTGGCGGTTGCCAATTCAATATTTACTTCGCAAAGAGCGACAACTTCCACATTCGGAAGTCTGCGGAGGGCTTCAATATGGGCAGGTCCGATAAAGCCTGTACCAACTACGCCTACTTTAATTTTTGACATTTTTTGGGGTTTGTTTGGGGAGGTAAAGGAAAAATATTTTGTAAAGTTATCACTTGTTGGCTAAGAGACAATACCTTATTATGGTCTTTTAAAAGTATTATTTACACCTTGTAATTCAAAATGCAGTTTCGTTTCATACATAATCAAAGTTTCTCAAATTAATATATTCTATTTCTAAATTTCCCCCAAAATCATATTAATTTTATATTTTCTAAAACAAAAAATGTGATTATTTCAAGAAGCAAGTAATAATTATAGAGAACGACACAGCTTATTGGAACGAAGCCTGACAGGTTTTGAAAACCCGTCAGGCTTTTGAGGATTCTAATTCTGACAAGTTATGTCGTACTCTATAGAGAACGACACAACTTATTGGAGTAAGAACTGAAAATTTAAAACTTTCAGGAAATTGAGCCGAATCACTAAATTTTACTTCTAATGAGTTATATCATAGTCTATATTTGAATAATTTAAACGCAATTCACCGAATCTGCTGAATTTTTAATTTTTACTTCATAATTTTAAATTGATAAAATGACTCATAAACTAATCACTTCAATTATATCAATATTGGCGGCTACATCACTGATTTCATGTAGTGAAGACACGCTATTTACCAAACTCCCCGCCGAAGAAACAGGCATTACATTCTCCAATCGTATCACAGAAATGGACACCATGAATATTCTCAATTTTGAGTATATTAACAATGGTGGTGGCGTGGCTTTGGGCGATTTTAATAATGATAATTTGGTGGATGCGTATTTTACGGGTAATCAAGTTCCGAATAAATTATATCTCAACAAGGGAGATTTTCAATTTGAAGATATTACCCAAAAAAGCAAAGCCACAGGCGAAGGGCGTTGGTGTTCGGGAGTGGCTTTGGTGGATATTAATAATGATAAATTACTGGATATTTACGTGTGTGCAACCGTCAAAAAATCAACCGCTTCACGGGCAAATATGCTCTACGTGAATCAGGGCGTAGGAAAAGATGGTATTCCGACTTTCAAAGAAGTGGCTCAGGAATACGGCATTGCCGACACTACGCACACCACCAATGCCGCTTTTTTTGACTACGATAATGACGGTGATTTAGACCTTTATTTAGTGGTAAACGAAATGGACGATAGTCGTTTTCCGAATAAATACCACGATAAAATTGTAGATGGATCCTCCAAACGAACGGATAGATTATATCGAAATGATAGCGAAAAAAAGCATTTCACCGACATTTCCAAAGAAGCAGGAATACTGATTGAAGGCTATGGTTTGGGTATAAATATTACCGACATCAATCGGGATGGTTGGAAAGATATTTACGTAACCAATGATTATTTAACTAATGATTTACTGTACATAAATAACCACGATGGGACCGGTTCGTTGCCACGATTCACTGACCAAGCTACCGATTATTTTAAACATACTTCCTATTCTGCTATGGGAAATGAAGTAGAGGATTTGAATAATGATGGTTTGGTAGATATTTTGGCGGTGGATATGATGCCTGCTGATAATTACCGCAAAAAAATGATGACGGTGGCTAATAATTATTTGACCTATCAAAACAATGAACAATATAAGTATACCCATCAGTACCCCCGAAATACGCTTCAAGTTAATCAAGGTATAAATCCAAAAACTGGAAAACCCGTTTTCAGCGAAATGGGACTGCTTTCGGGCATGGCAGAAACTGATTGGAGTTGGACACCGATGGTTACGGATTTTGATAATGATGGTTTCAGAGATATTATTATCACCAATGGTTTTCCAAGGGATATTACCGACCAGGACTTCATGGCGTATCGTTCGGAAGTGATTAATCTGATGGATCCGATGTCAATTTTACAAAGCATACCTTCGGTAAAAATTGCAAATTATGCCTTCAAAAATCAGACTCAAAAAAGTGGAGAATCACCTCACTTTGAGGATGTTAGTAAGGCTTGGGGAATGGAAACGCCCAGTTTTTCAAACGGTGCTGCTTATGCTGATTTAGATAATGATGGTGACTTGGATTATATCGTTAATAATATTAATGATTCAGCTTCGGTTTATCGCAATAATGCCGTGCAATTGAAGCCCGAGGAGAGCAATTATCTGCGAGTAAAATTCAACGGTCTGCAAAATAATATCAACGGCATTGGGGCGATGGTCGAGATTACGTACAACAACGGAGATACTCAATTTTACGAAAACTCACCCTACCGTGGCTATCTTTCAACGATTGAAAACGTGGCACATTTTGGCTTGGGGAAAATCAAAAAAATTGACAAAGTAATCATCACGTGGACAAGTGGGAAAACCAAGATTTACGAAAACGTAACCACTAATCAAACCTTTGTAGTTGATGAAAGATTAGCGACCAGCAATCAGCAATCGACAGTCAGCAGTCGGCAATCGGCAGTATTTGAGGATATAACTGATTCATTATCAGTTGGATATATTCATCAAGAAGCCGATATGATTGATTTTAACATTCAGAAATTATTGCCTCATAAACTCTCGCAATTTGGTCCAGCCGTGGCGGTGGGTGATGTGAATGGTGATGGTTTAGAAGATGTTTTTATTGGTGGAGCAGCACGTCATAAAGGAACATTTTTGGTTCAAAACAAAGCAGGAAAATTCATTAAATCTGATTTGATTTTGGGCGAAAAAGATTCCACAAAATTAGCCGAAGATATGGGCGTTTTGCTCTTCGATGCTGACCGAGACAATGACCTTGATTTGTACATCGTAAGTGGCAGTAATGAATTACCCAAAGATTCGCCAGATTATCAAGATAGATTTTATCAAAACGATGGAAAAGGGCATTTTACTCGTAACACAAAGGCTTTACCTCCTTTTTTGAAAAGTGGCTCATGCGTAAAAGCGGTTGATTTTGACCACGACGGCGACCTCGACCTCTTCGTGGGTGGACGCATGGAAGCCCACGCTTATCCAAAACCCGTGAGTAGTTATGTGTTAAAAAATGAAAAAGGAATTTTTACCGATATCACCGCTCAATTTGCCCCAGATTTGAAAAATATTGGCTTGGTTTGCGATGCACTTTGGACGGATTATGACAATGACGGTTGGCAAGATTTGATGTTGGCGGGGGAATGGATGCCGCTAACAATTTTGAAAAATAATCAAGGAAAAAAACTGGAAAAATTTGATAATAAAGGACTTATCGACAAAACGGGTTTCTGGAATAGTTTGACGGCAGGAGATTTTGATAACGACGGAGATACAGATTATATCGCTGGGAATTTGGGAATGAATACCTTGAACCAAGCCACGGACGATTACCCCGTGAGTATGTATGCCAAGGACTTTAACAATGATGGCGTTTATGATGCCATTCCAACGGTTTTTTATAAAGATAATGAAGGCAATCGTAAAGAAGTAACCTTCCATGGACGGGATGATTTGTCAAAACAGATGAACACAATGCGTAAGAAATTTGATAATTATAACAAATTTGCCATTGGTGGAATCAAGGATGTTATATCAAATGATGATTTAAAAGATGCCATAATTATAAAGGCTAATTATCTAAAAACCAGTTACATAGAAAATTTAGGAGAAGGAAAATTTAAAGCTACTCCCCTACCCTTACAAGCTCAAACTGCCCCCA
The DNA here is from genome assembly GCA_034519515.1 of Arcicella sp. Lineage (GTDB taxonomy): Bacteria > Bacteroidota > Bacteroidia > Cytophagales > Spirosomataceae > Arcicella. The sequence continues at coordinate 22,816 of JAXHOK010000009.1, read as the reverse complement.
TTTTTGGAATGTTAGTCGAAGATTTTGATGCCGATGGAAACCTTGATGTACTGATGGTGGGCAATGATTTTGGCAACGAAGTTTCAGTAGGACGATTGGATGCTTTCAACGGAATGATGATGAAGGGAGACGGTGCTGGAAATTTCAAAGCCCAAACGCTCCCACAAACTGCTTTTTGTGTAGGTGGCGATGCAAAAGCCTTAGTGAAAGTTACAAATTCCGTGGGAAAACCCATCATTATGTCAAGTCAAAACAGGGCAGATTTAAAGGTTTTCAAGATAAATAAAACGCTACAAACCAAAGCCTTACAGACCAATGATGCAGTGGTGATTGAATTATTGAAAAATGGCAAAAAACGTAAAACTGAAATCGGTTACGGCACGTCTTTCTTATCACAATCATCCAGAAGTATTTTGCTTTCGCCAGATGTCAAATCTGTGCAAGTGGTTGATTATCAGGGGCGTAAAAGAGGGTTGTAGATTGATGGCACACGGATTTTAAATAAAAACTCAATGAAATAAAAAAGCCAATTTTCCTTATTTTTAGGTAAAATTGGCTTTTATCATAATTAATCAGGTGGATGTTCTCCTATGGCTATTAACGCTCTTCTGAGATTTTTTAATTGGCGGCGATTTAATTGAATGGCAGCAATAGTAACACGACCAATAGCGGTTTTGCCAATCACCGAAGTAATGGATTCATCCCAAATAAAATGTTCATCCCAAGTATTTATTCTTGGATTATACAGAGGGAAAAATTCTTGTGTGATGGTATCTAAAAATGTTATTTTATCAGATTTATAAATATTACAGCCAATACAAGCTAAGGCTAAATTGTCTGGATTATCCGTCCCGTTTTTAGATTTTGGAATGATATGCTCGATGGAAAAGGGTTCAGTGGAAAAGTCCGAGGGGCATTTGCAGTATTCACAATGACCCTTTGCACGTTCAAAAACGAGTTTTTTTGTAGCTGCTGAAATATAGGCTCTACCCATTTTTTTGGTTTATGCCTAATTGATTCATCAGTTCTCTTACCGATACATTACGGATTTGGGCAAGTACCGTCATATATTTGAGCCGACTTACATTTAGCTTTTCAATTTTTTCGACTAAAACACATAATTCCGCATATTCTTGCTCGGCAATATTGCCTTCTGAATGCTTCTGGTTGAGCAATTTGAAACGCAGAGTGTCTTTAAGGGATAGACTTTTATTGATTTTTTCGAGTAAAAAGCCTTCTTGTTTCTGCTCATCTGGCGTACTTCTCCTTGCCCGAAGCGAGATAATATTTGCAATAAAGGTATCAAGCGAGCGATTATCCAACCGTTCGACTTCATGAAAAAGTGTTGTCATAGATGCTTGCATATCTCTCTTAATTTTTAGGCAATTTACAAAGAAATCAATTACGTTTGTATTCCTTAAAAAATATCCCATCCACCGAAAACTTCCCCGCTCCCGTAAAAAACAATCCCACATAGCCCACCAAGAAAAGCAAGGCGTGTTCCTTATCGTCCAGAGATTCTTTGGCACTTACCACCAACACAATCACGAGCATACAAATGATGAGTGGCACAAGGGCAAAGCGAGTAAAAGCCCCAAAGCCAAGAGAATTGAGCAGAAAAATTCCGCAAAGACCGTCAGAGCCAAAGACATTTGCCCTCCGATGTGCAAAGGGTCTGGAAAATCTGTTGAACCCGCCAACAAACTTTGCAATTTATCATAACCATGCCGAGCCATAAAAAAGGAAAGCCCGACTCGGAGGATTAATAAACCATAGTCGGTTTGTGGGGTTTGTAAGGCTGGATTTAGGAGTTTTTTGAGCATGGTTGTATGTTTGATTTCATAAAAAAACTAATTCAAAAAGTATTTTCAGTTTTCTCAAAGAAAATTTCTACACTAAAACTTCTCAAAAAGAAATGATTATGGGCACTGCTTCCGAGTCCGTACGGTGAAATAAAAATGGGCCAAATTGCTTTTTTAGTTGAAGAATTCGCCCTAAATTCTTCAACTTTATTGCGTAATTCTAAATCGTATTTTTGAGTAATCACAAATGGAGCTTGGCTGTATTTTATCTCCAAAATATTGATCACCTTATCGGCTCGGTCAATCACCATATTTATTTGAGCTTTGGCATTTTGCCAAGAGTAACTGCTGCTCATAATGCCATTTATACCCATCGCTTTCTTGATTTGAGCAACGTGATTCAGACAAACCATCTCAAAAGCATAGCCTGCCCAATTATTATATTTGGGACTGTTGTAATTTTTGAGCCAATAGTTTTCTTCCGATAATTGGGGACTGAGGTTGTTGTAAAAAAGACAAAAAGGGTCTATCATTTGAAACAAACTACCCTTTGATTTCTTTCCGAAGGGTGAATATTTTTTGATAAAATTGCTCATTTCCAAATCCAACAATATTTTGGTCAAACTGCCGCCATCACTCAGTTTGGTTACTTTCGCAATTTCTTCTCGGGTGAGTCCTTTGTTTTTGCTACAAATAGCTTCAACCACTGCCATATAAAATTGATATTTCTTGAAAAGCGATTTGAAAAGCATCTGATATTCAGTCATCAAAAAGGCATTTTTGCCAAAACAAAGTTCATTTATATTCTGAGCGGGACTCATTTCTCTGGAAAATTGGTCAAGGTAAAACGGAATACCGCCAAAAACCATATACGCTTCAATGCACTGTGCTTGATTGTATTGGAAATCTTTTTCCCGAAAAAAATCAAAACATTCTGCTAAGGTAAACGGCTCAACGCTCAATCTTGCGGTTACTCGGTTATAGAGTCCGCCTGTGTTGTTGAATAATTTATTGACAATCCAAGAAGTTGCCGAACCGCACACAATAAATAAAATATCTTTACGAGCCGATGCCCAACTATTCCAAAAATAATCTAAGCCGAGCATAAAATCCGACCCCGAAGTATCCATCCACGGCAATTCGTCCAAAAATATTACCTTTTTACTGTCATTTTTATCCTTTGAAATGGCTTTAATCAACTCATTGAAAGCATCATACCAATTATTAATCACGCTATTTTCATCAAAATAATTCAGTTGGTTTTTCATGCTCGCTACAAAATTATTGAACTGTTGATTTTTGTTTTCGTTTAGTAAACCCGTACAATAAAAAGTGAAATTATTTTGGAAATATTCCTTTATCAAAAAAGTTTTGCCCACCCTTCTGCGACCGTAAACCGCCACGAAATGCGAACGGTTTTCGTTAAAAAGTTTATCAATTTGTCTTTTCTGAGTTTCCCTACCAATTAGTTTCATTATACCTTTTTTAAGCAAAAATAGATATATTCAAGCGAAATCTCTAATTTTTTACGTGATTCCGCTCGTAAATAATAAGAATACGAGCGGAATCTATACTTTTTTATGAGATTCCGCTCGTATATAATTTATGAAATTACAAACATTTCACCAATGCCCCCGCAGTAGCTCGGCTTTTGCCGAGTGAGTATTATTTTTAAGCCCTATGGGCGTACTATGAATTAGCAATAAGTGTTGGATTAAAGCAGTAAATAAACCGTTTAAATTATACATCTTTTAGAAGCCGTTTTAAAATATATTCTGAATAAAGTCTGATTGTATTTTTTGAGTAGCGGAATCATATTTTTTTAAGGAATATACAGCGTATCTTGTGTAAAAAATATGGTTTCGATAGTCAGAATAAGACAATCAGAATTTGTCGTAAGATATTTTAAAACGGCTTCTTATACTCACATTACGCCCAGAGGGCTTCTTGATAAATGTAACTCGGCAAGAGCCGAGTGTTATATCTGGGCAGAAGTATTACAAACTCCCCAACTTCGGCAATACTTGTATGCTATCCTATTTGTTCCACAAAAACCTCATTTTCTTTTTTCGCAGCTAACTGTTTTTTAGGTATTCTTGAATAAACAAGCAAACTTAGAAGTCCAACCGCCAACCAAAAAACATCAGTTGCCAATACATGGTAATGTTGATTTTTCAGTGCTTTCCAGAGCCAATCATGCGTCATGATTCCATTACAAATTGGCACGAGCAATGAACACAAGCCAGCTATGAGTAGGTAAAGTTTTACCATTTTCTGATCGGTCTTCAAATAAATCCCCCAAATAATAAACACCAACCAAGACAAGAAAAACAAACTATTTACTTGAAAAACATGATTCTCTCCAATCGGAAATCCTAATTCGGCAATAAACAAAATGGGTATAGCAGGAAACAAACCCAAACAAATAGCCAGATAAATGGTGGTAACTCGCTGATGAAAAAGTTTTTGTTTATCGGTATAATTCTTGTTGTTTCGGGCTTCTCGCCAAAGCAGAATGCCACTCACAATCACGAAACAAGTAAAAAGTGCCATCAAAAAATATAAAAATTTAAGTAAGATACCCCCAAAAGTGGCAAAATGTAATTGGCCTATGCCATTAATTACCTGATGAATATAGGGTTTGTTTTTATGTGGAATACTCTCAAATAATTTTTTATTTTCTGTTAAACGATACCCCACCGAGCCATAATTATCAAAGCTTTCAGGGGCTTCACTTTTATAGGCTATTTCCAAGGTGCCGTCCGCTTTCTCAAGGTGTTTTGTATTTATATAGAGCACTTTGAGATTTGGATTTTCGTTTTTAGAATCCTCGAAAATCATCTTTAAATTGCTTAAATTATCCGTTTTTGGTGATTTCTCATCGTATTTTAGGGCAAGAGACGGCCTTACAATTTCATATACTTTGTTGGTATCGCCATTATATAAAAAGGTTACCGCAGGTAATAAAATCAAAATTAATAACACATAAAAGGCTCCTGTAACTGCGTACATCATTTGAAAAGGCAAGCCCAATAAACCGAAAACCGTGTGGGCATTTGTCCATATTTGTTTCCATGAATTTTTGAGCGAAAAACTCCAGAACTTCGTAAAAATGTTCCGCCAGTGTATCAGTACACCTGTAATTGAAGCAAACAAGAAAAAAAGTGATACAAATCCAGCTAAATACATACCCAAAATAGGAATTTGGCCAAGAAAATGCAAACGATATAGTGTAACGCCAACTGTGGTTTCGGCTTTCTGTATAGAATAGTTCGTTGGATTTATGTGCAAATCAAAGTGTTCTTCAGCTTTTCCTTTCGGAATCAAATGCCCAAAAACCTTTATCAGTGGAATTTCCTGCGTAGGCATGATTAGCCGCAAATCTTCATTCCAGTCTATTCTTGGTGCGTTTTTTTCAATCGTTGCCAATGTCTTTGCCAGATTCACTTCGGTAGGCTTTATGTTTCGTACAGATGGGTTCTCCCATTGATAAAACTCGCCTCTGAACAAAGTAAAGGCACCTGCAAAGAAAATTATATAAAGAGCAACACTAATCACAATACCCGATACAGTATGGGTATGAAAAAGTACATTATACGCCCTTGGTGGCAAACCTTTGAGTTTCATTATTTGAATAGATAAGTGATTGATAAAAAAACCATTGTGAGCAAAATATAAAGTCCCCAAATTTTGACACCCACTACGAGCCAAAAAGGTAATAACCATCAAAGCTCCCCATACCAAAAACAATGTAAAAGTAGAAGTGAGCATCACAATTTCTTTCTGTTTTATAATTACCGCCAGCATTAAATGTAAGCTTGCAGAAACAAAATAAGCACCAAGAATAGCAGCCGATACTTTCAGAAATCGCTGCTTAGGCGAAGATAAATATTCCTTTTTTGCTGGCATCAGTATATAAAGTTTAAAAGTAGAAATAGATGCAAAAGTCCTAATGATAGAAACAGATAAATTCTGGGCAACTGCAAAAAAAATGGCACAATACAAGCTGCCAAAGGAATCAATACAATAGAAATCAGACAGCCATTTACTGCTCCATATTTTTTAATATTACAAAAAAACACAATCGTGAAACCCAAAAAACCAAGCCATTTGGGTAAACTATTATTGTAGTCTCCAAACCTTAAAGGGAAATACTTTGACTTAGAATAATACAATAAAATACTTACAAGGGATAAATACAGTACGTTCATAAAATATCTTTTTACAAAAATAATTTTTATTTAGATTAATTACAAATAAAGTCATACATTTGTGATTTGTTATTGAAATTAACCTTAAAAGGTCTTTATTTTATGAAAATACCAATAATATTTTTGTTAATTATTTCAAGTGCTTGTTTTGGGCAACAAGTAAATTTAGAAGGACGAGTTATTTCAGACAAAAATACGATAATTCCGTTTGCTACAATTTCTTTGAAAAATACTAAAATAGCTACTGTTACAAACGAACAAGGAAAGTTTGAATTAAAAGATATTCCTTTTGGAGAATACACCATCGAAGCCAGTTCGGTTGGTTACAAAACACAGGCCAAACGGATTGCGGTAAATGCTTCACAAACACCAATAGAAATAATACTTCTTGATGCCAGTCAAGAGTTAGCCGAAGTATCTGTAACAGCCGAGAAAACCTCCAAAGTTCAAGAACAACGAGCCATAGCCATCAAGAGCATTGAAATAAAGGATGTAATTGCTCAAAATACACTTTTAACCGATATAGCTGACCGTATATCGGGGGTAAGGATACGACGTTCGAGTAGCTTAGGTGAAAAATCAGATATTTCTATAAATGGTATGAGGGGCAATGCCATACGTGTATATATAGATGGACTTCCAATGGAATTTATGTACCCCAACTTTGACATTTCCACCTTACCATTAAGCAATATTAAGCGAATGGACGTATTCAAGGGCGTTTTACCTGTTGATGTTGGCACTGATGCAATGGGTGGGGCAATCAATATTATCACCGAACAAAAAGCACATTCACATCTGCGGGCTTCGTATAGTTTAGGCTCATTCAATACACACTTGGCTGATTTTGAGGTTGGTCTGGCCAATAAGAAAAATCTATTTCTTAACGTAAATGTTGCCCATAACTACTCTGATAATGATTATAAAATGAAGGCATTTGTGTTTGAAAAAAATAAAATCGAAACAGTCAGACGATTTCATGATAAATACAAAATGACTTTTGGCGGAATTTCAATGGGTGTGCATAGTAAAAAATGGGCGGACGAATTGAGGCTTGCAGCCAACATTTCATCAGGGATTAAAGAACTTCAAAATGGGGCAAGAATTAGTTCTACTTCCATAGGCGAGGCCAATTATCAGGCTTACAATTATTCGGTTAATCTGAAATATGAAAAGTCTTTTTTTAATGAAAAATTAAAAATTAATAACATTGCTAACTATAGTTTTCAGGCCTTAGACTACGTAGATACCACCGCAAATGTGTACAGTTGGTCGGGCAAGGTGGTAGGCAAAAACGTAAAAGGTGAGTATTTGGGAGAATCGAACTATACTACTTATTACAACAACAAAATTAACCGAACTACACTATCTTATTTAATTGCCAAAAATCATAAGCTATTGTTTTCAAATCTTATTGCCAATCAAAAGCTTACTGGCCAAGATTATTTAAAAGACAAAGATGAGAGAGATTATTTGACTATACCGCAATTTTTAACAAAAAACATTGTAGGCATACAATACGACGGCAACTTAACATCAAAAATCACATTTTCAACGGCAGCCAAAAGATACGATTATGTATTAAATGGTGCAGAAAACAACACTTTTGAACTGATTAAAAAGAAAGATAATTTTTGGAGCTGGAATACTGGGTTTAAGTACAGTTTTACAGATAATATTTTTGCAAGAATCTCTTACGAAAAGGGCTATTTGATACCATTTTTTGAACAATTTGTGGGCAATGGAGCCGATATTGTAAGAAATACCGAGCTAATACCCGAAAATAGCGATAACCTTAATTTAGGTTTGAGCCTAAGCCAGGTAGTATCCAATGACCTAAAAATAAGTACCAATATCAATGCTTTTTGGAGAGAGCAATACAACATTATTTTCTTGGGAAGTGGTGTAGTGAAAAGATACGACAATGCCGACCAAGTAAACACCCTCGGTTTTGAGGGTGATTTAGTGCTTAACTTCAAAAAAGCTTTTACTTGGCGAAGCAATATTACGGCCCTTCGCAAGCGGTTTTCAGCTTTAAAAGACCCACGAAACGCCTTTTTGGTAGGCTCTATCTTTCCCAATAATCCTACATTTTTTGGTAATACTGAGCTTGATTGGCAAAAAAATGGACTTTTAAATACAGCAGATAAATTTAGAGTTTATGCTTTTTACCAGTTTGTGGCCCCTTTCAACCACATACTAATTGGTCAAGACGACAACTTTAAAAACAACGCCGATGCCTTTGTGCCTATCCAAAATCGCTTAGATGTAGGAACATCGTATCGTTTTGCAAAACAAAACTTAACAGCAGCTTTCAATATCAATAATATTTTAAATGCTGAATTATTTGATAATTTTTTAGTGCCAAGGGCTGGCATCAATTTTAATTTAAAACTAATTTTTGAAATCAATAAATTTTAACAAACAATGAAAAGTAAAATAATTTTTAGTGGATTTTTAATGGCTTTTGCCTTGATCGCATGCGATAAAAACGAACCCGAGGTTGTAGAAGAGTCTCTATACAAGGAAAGCGGCTACTTGGTGGCATCAATTAACGAAACTACCGCTGGCAATAGCTATTATGCAGGACATTTGGATGCCCTTACTGGCTCTACACCAGTAGATATGACTACAAAATCGACCTATAATTTTTTCTATTCCAATGCAAAATGGAAAAACTTTATGTTTGGGAGAAGCTTAAAGGGGGAAAACTTCCTGACCAAAATTGCCGTAGACAAGGCTGGAAAACTAATTGAGGTTGCCAGTTTTCCTACCCTAGGCGTCCTAAATTCTGTAAAAATAATAAATGACAATCTGGCTATTTATACAGATTTTGGTAATTCCAATTTCGTAGGGATGTTTAATCCAACTACAATGGAAAATTTGGGCGTAATTGATATGTCTAAAGCAAAAAAAATTGCAGAAAATGATAGGAACTTTTATATAAATGCTACCTATAGAAAACAAGACAATAAACTGTTTTTATATTTAGTAACAGACAGCGACAAAACATCTCAGTATTATGACGCTACGGATATTTTTGTGGAAGTAGTAAACATGAATACCAAACAATGGGAAAAAACCATAACCTACAAAGGAGCCAATGACCCTACCGCACGTGGTGGCGAAAACTCAGTTATTGATGAAAATGGTAATATTTATATTTTCACGCAAGGTACTTATGGCCTTGACGGCAGCCTTGGACCACAAGCTCCGAAATATTCACGTCCTCAGATTCTGAAAATTCCAGCCAACGGTACTGATTTTGATGCCAATTATAGTTTTAATCCAGTGAATGTATTGGGTCAAACCAACCTTTTGGTACAATTAATGTTAGGGGCTATTTACGATTCAAATGGCATTGCCTATTCTTGTATTTCGGCACAGTCTGAGTCGCCACGAATTTTTGAACTGGTAGGCAAGTTTGCCCAAGGAATAATCACAGAAGCAGAGTTTTTTGAACTGAGAAGTTCAATTTTCTATTCACCTACTCAACGTTGGGTAAAGTTAGATTTAAACGCCAAAACAGTTACACCTATTGCCGATATTCCACTCACAGCAGGTTTTGGCTATCCAGTTGCCTATAAATACGATGGCAAGTTTTATATGCAATACAACACACCAAGCGATAAAACATCTGGTTTCTATGAATATACCCCAAGCACTGGAAAAGCTACCAAAGTAGTGAGCATTACAAATGGCGGTATTGCAACTGACTTACTTAAATTAGAAAAATAATTCAATTGAGTAGGCAGTAAGTGATTAGTTCACTTACTGTCCTCTCACACCACCCTACGTGCCGTTCAGCATAGGGCGGTTCGTAAAGTTACTAAGTTTTGAACAAGTTTGGCTGAAGGTTCTTAGGTTCATGTTTTCAAAATATGAATTGGTTAGTGTTCTATGCAGAATCGGGCTTTTCGATATTCGCCAATAACTCTTTCGTGTATTTGCGAATTCCCAAGCCTTGCCTTGATCTATTCCTAATTTCATTTTGGATAAAAGACTTTATTACTACTTTTTATCCAATTAGACTTTGGAGAAAATGTAACTAAAAAAACTTGGCATTAGATTTTCGGGATGTTAATGTGTGAAAAAAAACACCGAAAACTTCTGCCAAGTTCTCTTGAACTTAGGCACAAATAATGCCAAAGCGTTGGTAAATTTAGTAATGGCTTTATCTTCCTTCAAGGAATCGAAAAGCGTGGTGGGTTTAAGTATAAGTCCTGTTTATCACTATCAATATACCAGCATCTGCGATGCTATTAATAGTTTAAGTTCAGACGACAAATCTTACCACCTTGTTAGCACTTTACTAAGGCAATTTTGTGTCAATTATGATAATTCGTCTGATGGTATTTATCGTTTAAATAGCGGTACAACCCCCATCAACAAGGCTCATTCTTTGGTGTTGTCAGAGCGTTCTTACATTCATGTGTCCAACAATGTTATCAAAACTAATAAGCCTTTGGGTATTGGTTATCGGTTATCAACGCTCACTTTATGTGGTAAACTTAATTGGCAACTTTCTTTGAGCATGGAGTTGGTTAGTAATCAACAAACCGCCAATGAGTGTCTATTAACCCAATTATCATCCATATTTGCTGATAAAAAACTACCATTTACTGAGGCTAAATTAGTAACTAATCGTTTGGATCGAGCCTATGGCAATGCACAGTATTTAGCCCCAAGTTTTCAGTACCTAAACTTGGTCAATATTGTTCGCTTTCGTAGTGGACAAAAGATTTGGCTACAAAATATAAGAACTCAAACGGGTGGTCGAAATGCAGTATATGATGATAATCCTTATTATTTGATTGACTTGCACTCGCTCGGCTCTTGCCGAGTGAGGTTTATCATTAAGCCCTCTGGGCGTTCTATGAATATCGAAACAATCATTTACTCACAGCGAAAGAACCTTTATTGGACTCCGTGGACACGCACTACTCAAATACCACTCATGAGGCTCTAAAACATAACCTGCCCGAACTGGATTTTCATGAATGTAAATAATCTTCTCTCGTACGACTGCTGGTGTCCAAAGGGTAATAGGATGGTTTGTTTTTTGCCAAAACGCATACTTTTCATTTTGCTTCGTGGCAGTGCCATGATATTTAAAAACCATTTCCATCCATTCTTTACGAGATTCTTTTGGATTTTCTAATACTAAATTCAATAATTGTTTGGCTGTGAAACTCTTGAAATCTCTTAGCACATCTGACATCTCTCCTTCTGTTCTGGCTGCTACCAAATGAATGTGATTTGTCATGATTACATAGGCATATATCTCTAAACCCTTCTTCTCTTGGCAAAATTGGAGGCTTTTTACTATCTCACTGACATAAATTGGACGAGTGAATACATCCAGCCAACCGACTACTGTTAGTGTCATAAAAAATAAACCGCCTTCAATTCCATTGTGGCATATGTTTTTCTTAATTCTGACATTTCTTTGCTCTAATCTTAATTTATTTCTAACTCATACAACGCCCAGAGGGCTTTATCATAAGTGTCACTCGGCAAGAGCCGAGCGACTGCGGGACAATTTTTATTGCTTGTATGGGTTTATTTGGACTCGCTACATTCACGGTAGAGTCTCGCACCAAAGAAATCGGAATTCGTAAAGTATTGGGAGCTTCGGTGATGAGTATCACCACTTTATTATCAAAAGATTTTTTGATTTTAGTCGTGATTTCTATTCTGATTGCCAGCCCGATTGCCTATTATTTTATAGATAAATGGCTACAAGATTTTGCGTACAGAATCAATATTTCGTGGTGGATGTTTGCGTTGGCGGGAGTTTTATCACTCACAATTGCCTTACTGACAGTGAGTTATCAAGCGATTAGGGCAGCAATGGTAAATCCTGTGAAGAGTTTACAGACGGAGTAAGCCTAACTTTTAAAAACAGTTTTTAAATCAAGTTCAATTCCGCTGATTGGGTCAGTGAAAATTCCATCCGTAAAATATTGAACGGGTTGTTCTGGAATAAATAACTGAATTGCCTTTACAGAAGGAATAACCAACCAAACTGATTGAACACCAGAAAGGAAATAATTATCGTAAATCTTGTCCGTCAAGTCATTATAGGCTTGTTTGGGAGACAAGATTTCGATGGCAGTAATAGGTGGTTCTTTTAAACGAATAATATCATGTACCCAATCAACAGGCATTTTTTTACAAACAGAAATATCAGGTTTGGCTTTATCAATTAATAGTTCAAATTCAAGTTCTGGAAGAATGTCATATTGCTCATCGTATTTTGTTAATTGCATACTAATACGATAAGTTAATCTTGAATGATTTAACGACATGACATCTTCGGTTTGATATTCTTCTATTTCTAAAACGTTTTCCATAAGACACGATTTATTTTTTCCAAATATAACAAAATCATGCTACAACTCAAAAACATTTTCCGCTGGTATAATTCGGGTGCAAACCGTGCTTTTGTGCTTCGTGATGTCAGTATCGACATTCAAAAAGGCGAGTTTATTTCCATCATGGGACCATCGGGTTCAGGCAAGTCCACACTCTTGCATATTCTGGGAATGATGGACGAACCCAACGAAGGAACTTACGAGTTTTTGGGCGAAAGTGTCCTAAATCTCAAAGAAAAACAGCGGGCAGAATTATACAAAAAACACATCGGATTTGTCTTTCAAGCCTATCATCTCATTGACGAACTGACCGTTTACGAAAATATCGAAACGCCCCTGCTTTATCACGGATTCAATTCTTCGGAACGAAAAGCTATGGTTGCCGATGTTTTGGACAGGTTCAACATCGTGGGTAAAAAAGACCTCTTCCCTAATCAACTCTCGGGCGGACAGCAGCAATTAGTAGGCATTGCCAGAGCCATCATTACTAAACCAGATTTAATTTTGGCGGATGAACCCACGGGTAATTTGAACTCTAAGCAAGGCGAAGAAATCATGGAATTATTCAAAACTCTCAACCAAGAGGGTGCAACGATTGTACAAGTAACCCATTCTGAAAAAAATGCGGCTGTGGGAACACGGATAATTGAATTGCTGGATGGAAGGGTGGTTTGATTTTAGAGTATAGAGAATAGATGATAGAGTTCAGAGAAATAGGCAGTTTCTTGAAAATCAAATACTTTTCAGAAACCTCATGCAACTTCTCTAACCCCAAAAGCATCTTTAAAACACAGACAAAATTTCAGTTTTTACCATAAATTTTAACATCCAATAACATGAAAACGCTCAACTCAATTCTCTTCTTTTTATTCATCTCTTTCGCAACCATTGCCCAAGGAAATGAAAAGCCCTACATGGTGAAAACCTTTTCGGCAAGTGCTATCAAAAATCTAAAAATGAATACCTCTGGCGGAGGTTTAACAGTTACGGGAACTACTGGTTCAGAAGCTCGTGTAGAAGTATATGTTCAGTCAAATCAAAATAGAGACGATATTATTAGTAAGGAGGACCTCGAAGAACGTTTGAAAAACTATGAATTATCCATTTCGCAAGAGGGAAATACTATTATAGTTTTTGCTAAAAGTAAAACGAATAATTGGGGTAAAAAATCACTCAGTATTGGTTTTAAGGCTTTCATGCCCGAAAATATCATTACCGATTTAAATACCAGCGGGGGCAGTATTAGCGTAAAAGGAATCACGGCGCTTGTCATAGAGCAGCTCCTCGCGGGTTTCGGTCGAAAATTCGATGTGGCGGTTTTTCGACAATGGCATCGACCAGGGCACGCCTCCTGGCACAGGCCGCAATAGATGCACTTGGTCATGTCGATATCGTATCGCGTCGTGCGGCGGCTGCTGTCATCCCGCAGCTCCGCTTCGATGGTGATCGCCTGCGCCGGGCACACCGCTTCGCACAGCTTGCAGGCGATGCAGCGTTCCTCGCCATTGGGATAGCGGCGCAGGGCGTGTTCGCCGCGGAAGCGCGGGGAGCGCTGGTGGACCCCTTTTCATAGGGGTAGTTCAGGCGTCACCTTGGGCTTGAAGAAATATTTCAGCGTCAGGCCCAGCCCGGAATGAATTCGAGCAAAGCAAGGATTTGGCGGCGCGAAATGCAGCGGTCATCGCAACCATCCCATCAATTTTGGAAACCACCACGCCGTGATCAGACCAGCAGAGAGGACTGAAGCAAACAATTTGCTCGCAGAAAAATACCAAGCCCCGTCGATAACAACTGTGACCGGTATGGACACAACGATATGGACGCCGGAGAAACAGATCCGCTCGCTGCCAGTAAGGCCATGCACCCATCACAGCACGACACTCCCCGGCGCGGTGGCAAATTTGTCGGTGAAGAAGACATCAGCCAGCGCTGACCACCACGACCCAGAACAGCGACAGCGGCAGGAACGCCAGCCAGCCGCATCAACTGGTCATAGCGGTAGCGCGGCACGCCCGGCCTTCACCCATCGCGAGAGCATAAAGAACAGAAACCCAGATCTTGCCCAGCATCAGACAAAACCACAGAAGGCAAAATACGGATTGGTCACCTCACCCCAACGGCGGCAAGTGCCAGCCACCCAGGAGCATATGCACCGCGGATCAGCGCGCGCACATCAGCAAAATGTACAGCATATTCGCCGATGATAAACAGCAGCTAAGGGCATGGACGAATATTCCACCTGATAGCCGCGCCACCAGTTCGGCTTCCGCTTCGGGCAGATCAAATGGCGGGCGGTTGGTCTCAGCCAGGGCGGTGATGAAGAACATCACCAACATAGCGGACATCACAAGGCCAACGGACTGCCTTGAACAGCATTGACCCAATGCCGCCGGTCTCGGGCGGATTGACGAAGGCACGATGGCAGCAATTGCGTGCCATTCCCATAACACGCCCTTTTGCGCCAGCCACGATGGTCCGATCAGGTTCAGCGACTGCGCAACCAGCAGCATCACCGCGATGAGAATAAAGCCCATCGACACTTCATAGCTGACCATCTGCGCCGCCGAGCGCAAGCGCGCCGAGAAAGGGATACTTTGGAATTCAGGACGCCCAGCCCGCCCATGATGATGCCATAGACACCCATCGACCTAATCGCGAGCACATAGAGCAGGCCGACATTGAGATCTGCGATGCACCCAGCCCCGCATCGAACGGCACCACCACCAACCGATAAAGCCAAGATAAAACTGATGCATTAGGCGCCAGATAAAGACCCTTGTTGGCGCCCGCACGGAATAATGGCTTCCTACGAGGAACAGCTTGCTGCAAGTCCGGCAAAGCTCTGCAAAAGGCCGAACGGCCCAGACGACGTTGAGGCCTTTGCCGCATCTGCATCGCGGCCCAGACTTTCCGGTCGGCATAGACAACACGGATAACGACCATCGACCAGCAAGCACGCATGGCCAGAGATCAAGACGATGATCGATGAACCGAGCCCGCCCCACCGCCAACCCATACCTGACCCCAATCTGTGATCACGTCACCGCATTGCCCCCTACTCCGCTGCAAGGCGGTGGCCGAAGCCGCCGCACGGCCACGCTGCACTCAACCATAGTCGCAGCTGGCGCGGGCGATCAGGTTTGTCAGATAATAGTCGCCATCATCGGCGCAATTGCCCGGCTCCGACGATGGCACGACCTGCTGCACCGACCGTTTCCATCACATCTCGGCCCCTCTGCAGATGCCGGCGCATAGTCGGACCGGCAAACCGCGTGCACCGCACATCGGCCTTGTCGCAGGGCGTTGAGAGCTGTCAAGGGCGTTTTGCCGAGCAACGGCGGACAAAACCCGGAAAATCGTCCAATCTTCGCGCGCCTGGCCGGGCTGGGAATACGGCACGGCGGGCTGCTGCTGCACCCGGCCCTTCCATATTGACCTAAGTGCCGGCTTTTCTACGGTATAGGCGGCGGCCGTACAGGATGAGCAGCGGCCATGGGCACGCAACGTCACCGTGGCTGCCATATAGACCGTGAACGTGTCGCCGCTGGCGCAACATCGACTTCATCGGCACCCAGCAGAGAACACCGTGCGAGCCATCGATGCGCCGAGCGCTTGTGCCGAGCCCACCGCATCGGTCGCCAGAACCCAACGTCGAGCCCGCCGACGCGCGCCGCTGCGCCGTATGCAAGCACATTCAGCCATTCCAGCCCTCCGTAACGAGATTAACCTTCATCGCGCTCTCAGCGCCAATTTCCGGCGCCTGCGCACCGTCGGCACTTGGTGCAAGGCGCCCATGCCGATGATGATCATCGGGCGCTCCGCTGCCTTAAAGGCGTTCGAAGAAGCCACCCCTGCCTTTGGCGAGACCTTCCAGAGCGCCTGCGGCCCAGTCCCAATTGCTCATTCGATCTTGTAGGTCAGATCGACAGCCGGACCGATCACGCCGAACACCCGCGATTAGGCCCCGCGCGGCCACGCTTTGCGCAGCCGCACATTAAGGATGCGAGTGCTTCCCGGCGCGGATTGGTGCCGATCAGCAAGAACGCATCAGCCGTCTTCAATCCCCGCCAATCCCGGTGTTGAACAAACACACTTTCCGTCGCGCCGTCCAGCCAACAGTGCAGCCCCATCCTGGCGGCGATCCGATCGGTGTTGCGCCCAGCGTGCCAGCAGATCCTTGAGCGCGACTTTGATCCCCTCGACGCCGCACAGGTCGCCGGTGATCGCGGCAATATTCGCCGCGTCGCCCTTCAAGCTTCGCCAGCCACAGTGCTGAGGGGCTTGCAGCCCACGCTTGCCGGCTCACAGCTTACCGTCTTTGCGGCACGCATATACGGGCGCATCGAGGCCGTTGACGGCGGAGGCCATCCGCAAACGAAGCGTGCCTTGTCCGAGATCCATTCTTCGTTGATCATCTTCGTTCAACCGCGGCAGCGACGCGCAACACCTCGCGCCCGCGCGCATCGACGCGAATATTCGAGCCGACCGCATCCATCACATCAATGGTTTGGGTCTTCTTCAATTCCCAAGGCCGCGCCTGTAAATGCATAGGGCTTCGACGTCAGCGCACCGACCGGGCACAGATCAATAACATTGCCGGACAGTTCGCTGGTCAACCGCCTTTTCGAGATAGGTGGTGATCTCAGCATGTCTTCGCCGCGATTAGATCGACGCCCGAGCTCATCGACGCCGGCAACTTCAGTCGCACAAAGCGCACGCAGCGGGTGCACTGGATGCAGCGGGTCATGATCAGTCTTGACCAGGGGCCCCATAATCTTTTCTTCGACCGCGCGCTTGTTCTCCTCATAGCGGGTGACGCGCGCGGCCATAGGCGATCGCCTGGTCTTGCAAATCACACTCGCCGCCTTGATCGCAGATCGGGCAATCCAGCGGATGGTTGATCAGCAAAAACTCCATCACGCCTTCGCGGGCCTTTTTCGACCATCGGCGTGTTGGTGCAGACGATCGGGTGGCCGCCATTGGCGGCGGGCAGATCCTTGACCGTCTTGGCGCAGGAGGCCACAGGCCCTGGCGCCGCCTTCACCTCAACAAGGCACATCCGGCAATTGCCCGCCATACTGAGCCGTTCGTGATAGCAAAAGCGCGGGATCTCCAACGCCTGCTGCCTCGCACGCCTGCAGCAGCGTGTTTCGCACCGGCGGGCACTTCGACTTCGACACCATCGACGGTCAGTTTGGGCATGGCCTATCGCGCCTGCGCACAGGCTGGGGCAGCAATCTGCCGGAAAACGCGAAACTGGCGGGTCGCCATGGGTCCAATCAAACGGGTATCGCGGGGCCGAACCCCAAAGGTTGCAGCAGGCTATAGCGAGCGCCGTGCAACATGGGAAGGCAGTGCGGTGCCGCGGCGGCTTAACGCACTTGCACAAAATTGCCCGAACACCGCATAGCAAGCCGATGACAGCCCCCATCCATATCATCGGCGGCGGCCTTGCCCGAGGTCGGAAGCCGCCTGGGCCGTGGCCCGCGCCGGCATTCCCGTCATCCTGCACGAAATGCGCGGGCCGCATGGGACCGAAGCGCATCACACCGACAAGCTCGCCGAACTCGTCTGTTCCAACAGCTTTCGTAGTGATGATCCGGATAACAACGCCGTCGGCCTGATCCATCAGGAAATGCGCGCGCTCGGCAGTTTGATCATGCAGGCCGCCGATGCGGCGCGCGTGCCGGCGGGCTCTGCCCTTGCCGTCGATCGCGACAGCATTTGCTGAGAGAGGTCACCGCCGCCATCGAAAGCCGAGCCGCTGATCACCCCATCTCCCGCCGCGAAATGGTCACCGGCCTGCCGCCCGGCGGGTGGGACCAATGTCATCATCGCCACCGGGCCACTCACCGCAACAGCCACTGGCCGAAGCCATCCCGCGGCCTGACCGGGCGAAGAACCCAGCTGGCGTTCTTCGATGCGATTGCGCCGGTCATCCACCCGCGATTCGATCGACATGGACATCGTCTGGGCGCAATCCCGCTGGGACCATTTTCGCCAGCATCGGCGATACCCAAGAGATTACCTCAACTGCCCGCTCGACAAGAACCCAGTACAATAGCCTTTGTCGATGCGAGTGATTTAGCCGCCGAAAAGGCACCAGCTTCAAGGATTGGGAGGCGAACACCCCCTATTTCGATGGCTGCATGCCCATCGAGGTGATGGTCGAACGCGGCCGCAACACGCCGCGGACCGGGCCGATGAAACCCGTTGGCCTCGACCAACCCGCGCACCGGCCGCCGCGCCTGGGCGGTGGTGCAATTGCGGCAGGACAATGCGCTGGGCACGCTGTGGAACATGGTCGGGTTCCAGACCAAGATGAAACATGCCGAACAGGTGCGGGTGTTCCGGATGATCCCGGGGCTTGAAAAGGCCGAATTCGCCCGGCTGGGCGGCCTGCACCGCAACACCTTCATCAAATCGCCGGTGCTGCTCGATGACACCCTGCGGCTGAAGGCCGATCCGCGCATCCACGTTGCCGGGCAGATCACCGGTTGCGAAGGCTATGTCAGATCGGCGGCCATCGGTCTGGTGGCGGCGCGCTTTGCCATCGCCGACCGGCGGTGTGGTGCCGGTGCCGCGCCCGCAACCACGGCGCTGAGTGCCCTGCTCAGCCACATCACCGGCGGCGCCGATGCGAAGCACTTTCAACCGATGAACGTCAATTTCGGCCTGTTCCCGCCGCTGATGCCGCCGCCGGCAACAAGGACCAGCGCAAGCCGGCCCTGGTCGCCCGCGCCCGCAATTGATCTGGCCGGCTGGATGGCGGCTTAGCAGGTCGTGCCGATGGTCGGCCCCGGCCCCATCCGCGACCGAGGCTGAACAGACCATTTTTCTTGTATTTCTGGTCGCGATTTCACTGGTGGTGACAGCGGCCAGCAATCGCGTTGCCGGGCAGGTTCTCCAATCGCCTGGCCCCGACTTTCCGCATGGGTCGCAACGGCGGCAGTGCCGTCGTTCCTGGTGATTGCGGCGCTGTTTGCGATCACCACGCCTTACTCAATTTTGCACTGGCCGCAGCTTTCGACGCGTCGCTGGCGCTGGGTCATGCTGCTGTCGGCCATCTGGCTTGGGGTCTGGCTGATTGGCGGGCGTATCGCGGCGCAATTTACTGGCGGTTGGATCACCTATGCCGATGGCTGGCCGCTGATCATGGCGTTCGTGATATTCGGCCTGGTGAGGTGCTGTTTCGCGGCATCATCTATCAACGCGCCCGCGATCTTTGGCATGCCAGTCCGTCACCAGCCATCGCGCTATCCACCGCCGCGTTCAGCCTGCATCATGTGCGCTTCATGCCGACCCGCGCTGCGGCCTGGCGCTGGCGCAATTGCTGTTCACTCTGCCGATGGGTTATGTTTTCGCGACATTGCGTGAGCGGACCGGGAGCCTCTGGCCGCCGTTTCTGCTGCACGTTCTGACCAATCTGCCGTTCGTGATTTGAACGGCGCATCAGGGCATAAGCGATGGGCAATAGCTTTGACGGCATCAGCGACGCGCGTCGGATCAGAGGAACCTGCAACGGGCTGAGCCCCTGTTGCAGCCCATCTGCCAACGCGCATGTCACCCTGCGGCCACTGCACCCCGATGATTGGACGGCGCTGTTCGCCGTTGCCGCCGACCCACTGATCTGGGCGGTGCACCCGGCGCATGATCGCTGGCAGGAACGGTGTTTCGGCGATTTTTCGCCGATGCGCTGGCAAGCGGCGGGGCATTGGTGGCGCTTGACCCCGCAACCGGCGCGATCATCGGCTCCTCCGCTATGACCGGTCGCGCGCCGAACCCGGCGAGATCGAGATCGGCTGGACGTTCCTCGCCCGCAGTTATTGGGGCGGGCGGGTCAATGCCGCGATGAAGGCGCTGATGGTCACCGTATGCCCTGACGCTGCGACCGGGTGATTTTCCTTGTCGGCAAGAAACCAACATCCGCTCACGCCGCGCCATGGAAAAGATCGGCGGGCTGCTGACCGACCGCGAGGACTTCACCGAACTGGCGGGGCAAAGCGTCCGGCATGTCATCTACACCATCGACCATGCCGGTTTCGCCAGCGGGCCGCTGGCAAAGCTATGACCCGTCGTTGCAGTCGCAAACCGGTTTGGCCTTGCGCTTGACGGCAGTTGTGGCGAATTCGGTGGCGGCGAGGGTGCCGTCGCCGTTGCGGTCGGCCTTGGTGAATTTCTTGGCGGTCGTTACCGCATATTCTTCGAAATCCAGCCGGCCATCGCCGTTGCGGTCGGCGCGGGCAAAGGCCTTGCGGCGGTTGGCGAGATATTCGTCGCGGCTGATGCGGGTGTTGTCGTCCTTGTCATAACGCCGGAACCGCCGGGCTTCCCGATCGGCGGGGGTGACATCGCTGGCCGGGGCGATAATGGCGCATCGTCTTCGGTATCAGCAGGCGGCGGTGCTGTGGTCTGGGCGGCCTCTGCCACCGGCCGGTCACGAGTCCACAGGAACCCCGCGGCAATCAGCGCCGATAGTGCCAGTGCCAGTGCCAGTTCGCCGCACGCCCCACCCCCAGAATCGCCCCGTTCGTCGCCTTTGCTTTAGCGCCCCAGCGCAACGACCCGCAACAACCGCCATTGCCGGGGCAGTGCGCCGCGCACCTCCCGTGGCTGTCCGGCCCGGCTGCTGTGCATCGCGTTCCGCCAGTCGGGCGAGGCCGAGCAATGGCCGCAATGGCGCGAGAGCCTTGGTCGCCACCCCCTCCCCCAGCACCCAGGCCCGGCCGATGGCCTGCGCTTGCCCCACATCGCCGCCCAGCAGCGCGCCAGCCCGAACAGCAGCGCACCGCCCGCGACATGGCTGTCGGCAACCGCGATGTCCGCATCGATCATGTCGAGCCAGCGATCCTCCAGCCCGGAAAGGTGGTCCCCGAAATCCCCACCGGCAGCAGATGCGCCGCCAGCGCAGCATGGCTGCGCCGGCACCGCCCGGCATCCAGCCCCTGCAGCGCCTCCCGCCACCAGGCGAGACGGATGGCGCCGACCATCCGGATCGGTGGTGGTCGCGACGATCTGCCCAAGTTCGAGATCGACCCCGAACAGCGCCATCAACCCGGCACGCGCCGGTGCAGGCGCATAAAGCGCGGCCAGATAGCGGTCATGGTCGCGCGCCTTGACCTCGGCCGCGACAAGGCTGTCGAAATCGATCCAGGTCAGGTCTGCTCAGGCGGGCCCGACCCGGAACGCGCACAGCTTGTTGCCATCCAGGTCGCGGAAATAGGCGCCATAGAACGCCTGCGGCCCTTCATCGCCGCGAACCCCGGCCGCCCATCGCCGCCGCCGGCCGCCATCGCAGCCGCAAACATGGCATCGACCTTGGCGCGCGTATCGAGCGCAATCGACATCATCGTGCCATTGCCGACCGTCGCCGGCTGGCCATCATAGGGCTTGCCGATCGCCAGCATCGGCTTGTCCCAGGACAGGCCATAGGCGATGGCGCCAGTGGGAAACTCCATCAACCGACCGATGCCGACCGACTGGAACACCAGATCATAAAAGGCATGGGCCCTGGCCGAGTCGTTGGTGCATCACATGGCGTAACCGATCATTGTCGTTCTCCTTTGGTTGGCGCTGTTCTACGCCGCGCGCGAGCGTTGCCGCCAGATCCTGCATGATCGCTGTTTCCGCGCAGCGCCTTTCGATATCCGGCTTGCTTTGCCGGCTTCAATGGATCATCGGCGGTGCCGACCAGCAAATAGACCAGCACGCGGCGACCGTCGAGATCGATCCACAGCCCGCCAAGCAGGCCATAAGCCTCCCAGATGCCTTACCAGCGGGCGCCCGCGACCGGCTGATCGCTGGCGCCGGCCTGCCCGAGCAGGCATTGCGGACCGCTGGCATAGGAGCATCTGGCCCTTGTAGGTATCGCCCGGCACGCCGCCGCCGGCGCGCCACCGGCTGCGCCATCATCGCCACCGTGTCGGCCCGCAGCAGCCGAACGCCATCGACGCACGCCGCCGCCCAGCAGCAGCCGGCCGATTTTCGCCAGCCCAAGGGCCGAAATGCGCAAGCCGCCCTGCGGGCTGAACATCGTGCCATTGTCACCGGGCCGATAGGCGGCAAGGTCGCAGGACGCATTGCTGCGCACGGACATGGCGGCCGCTTGCCCTCCAGATCATTGACCTGCGCCTGCCGGCGAAGCGCCGTTTCCAGGCGGTTTCATCCTGCCCGCGATAGAGCACGGCGGCGCGGCGGATGGCGGCGTCGCTGGCCCCTGCCAATTATAGCCGGCATCCAGCCGCAACGGCCGCAGCACCAGCCGGGTCATCAACCGGTCGAACCGCTCGTCGGTCGCGGCCTCCATCACCGTGGCGATGATGCCGTAGTTCAGATTGGCATATTCGGAATCGCCCGCCCGGCGCGGCTTCCCTGCCAATGCGCGGGCACAAGCGCGACAGCCCAACCCATCAGCAATACGTAACTT
>JAXHOK010000048.1:0-154944 GCA_034519515.1 Arcicella sp. | reverse complement strand
AGTTACGTATTGCTGTAAGTGTATTATATCAAGTTGTCTTATTACAAGTATTCAAGTATAAAATTAGGTAGCTTTGAATGAATACAAGTGGATTAAAATTGTATGCATAGAAACAATATTTTTATATTTTCTACGCATACAATTTTTTCTTTTGATTAAATATAGAATAGACTGTTTAATCATTTTACTTCAGATAAATATCAGCCTCATATATTCCCTATCTTTTCAAAGGTTTCAAAATTTAATTTTATACAAGTCTCAAAACTTTCAAAAATTGGATTCAAAAATTTAAGTTTTAGATTAGAAACGAAATAAGTAATTATTATAAAAACATGGTTTTCAAAGAAATGCACGAACCGATACCGTTTAAGGACATTTTAGTTCCTTATACTGATTCCTTGTTAAACTTTATTGCAAAGTTAGACTTATCAGAATCTAAGAAAAGTGTATTATTCGACACTTTTTTGAAAGAATTAAGTTCAGATACTGAAATTGTTTTGCAATATGAATTAGACACATTTCGCAAAATGGGAAATGACAGTTTTGCAGTTTTTGTTATTGAAATGCAGAAAAAACTTTCTACACTTTATCCTGTCTTAGATAAAATACTTAAGGATAAAACAGTCAATTTTTGCAATCATCTTTCTAAAATTATAGTACGTTTTCAAAAGGACATTAAGAAAATAATAACTACATTTGAATTACCCACAAAAGAAAAAAATCTTAAAATCATTGATATTGAAACTAATCTTGGAGATGGACATGATGGTGAAGGAACAGCACTATTAATTCTTTCAAATGGAACAAAGCTCATCTATAAGCCAAGAGATATCGAAATAATTAATTCTTACAATTTATTTATTAATTGGGTTAATTATAAAACAAATATAGATTTAAAGGTATTCAAGTCATTGAATTGTATAGAATATGGTTGGTTAGAGTTTGTAAAACACGAAGAAGTAAACTTGGAAGAGGATTTATCAGAATATTATTTCAAGGCTGGGGCTTTATTGATGATAACAATGTTACTTGGTAGTACAGACTACCACAGTGAGAATATCATTGCATCTGGAAAAAATCCAATAATAATCGACCATGAAACTATCATTCAGCCCTATTGGAAAAATAGATTTACCCCAATTGCGGATAACCCAAACGAAATTCATCGTTTTTCTGTTTTAGAAAGTTCTTTAATTTTTAATTCTAAAATCTCATCCCATCCTGATTGTACTGGATATGGCATTCAAGGCTTGGTAGAAGTTTCAGAATTGAGAAAAAAAATAATTAATCCTAATACCATTAATTCTAAAAGAGTTACCGAGATAACAAGTAGAAGCCTTATTCAAAAAAATATACCTAAAAAAAATGATATATATTTTTTTGTTAATGACTACAAAAAACACTTTTTAAAAGGATTCTACATTACTTATGATATGTTCCTTAGTTCAAAGTCTGAACTAACCTGGCGTTACGAAAGATATTTTTTCAGATAAAAGAAGTAAGAGCCGTGTAGGGAGACCAACCTTTGTATATGTGAGGATTTTAAAATATCTTACAAATACCACTTTTATGTCAAATTTCGAAGCATATCATACAAAACTAAAGGAATTACTGTCTCATGCGTATCGGGATAAACACATGGAAGAGTATCAGTTTTTACTTGATGCTGAAATCGAACAGATGCTTAAAAGAGATGTTCCGATATTTAGTGTATGTAGTTCCGAGCGTTTTTTAGAGAATAATATAAATTTTAAAAGTTTTCAGTATAACTGTATTGAAAACATACATCATAGAATTAACTTATTATCTACTGAACACAAGCAAGACCAATCAAATTTCATTAATAAATGGATAGATATTCCAGTCGAAAGTGTCAAATAATTACAAAAAATGAGTGGAAAATGTTTAAATTGTAACCAGGTAGCTGAAAATGAATTTTGCTCTTTTTGTGGTCAAAAGAGTTCCACCCATCGCTTTACGTGGAGTCATCTAATAACACACGATTTTATTCATGGAGTATTTCATTTGGATAAGGGTATCTTTTTTACATTAAAAGAGCTTTTTACCAGACCAGGACATAGTATCAGAGAATATATACAAGGCAAGCGGACACAGCATTATAATTATTTCACGTTATTTTTAATCATCATAGCAATAGGTAATTTTATGAGTCAGTATTCAGTGATTGATACTTTGGACTTATATGAGAACAAAAATGATATGGCGGGATTTAATAAGGTGTACGACAAATATGATAAATTAATATTGTTTCTGAATGTACCTTTTTGGGCGTTAATAGTTTGGGTAGGTTTTAAAAAAAGTATGCATAATTATATCGAGTGCATTGTGCTGCTCATGTATCTTTTGTGTGGGATGCTGTCCATACACCTTATTTATAGTTTAGTTTTAATTTTGTACAGTGAGATTAACCTATTACGAATTATCGAAAGATTAAAAGTATTCATAGTGGTTTTGTACATTTTTGTTTTTCTGTACCAGTATTTTTCAGTTTTTTACACTAATAGAAAAAAACTAACCATCCGTACCGCCTTGATAACATTACTACTCTTATTTATTGTAGGTTTCAATGATTCAATTATAATTTATATTGGAAGGGTTTACTTTAAGTGATAGTATAAACTGAAAAAACGTTCAATTAACCTTGATAAACACATATTACACATGAAAGAATTACTAAACAATGCGAATTTGATCAAAGAATACGGGTTAAAACACGGGCAGAGGTTTAATACAAATTTGGATGAAAAATATTCCGCTTTATTCATGCAAAAATTGACAGAAAGCCTTCCTTCACTCGAAGTAAAATTCATATCTTCATTATCAAATAGACGAGAAGAAGGATTGTTACTTGTAAGAGAAGGGGCGGTTTTAGAAGGTTCGGAAGTTTTAGCGAAATTGAGATATTCAATCCAAAGAACAAATGTTTCTAAAGAAACATTTTTAATTCTTGATACTTTTCAATCAGCAGCCGAAGCATATCTTTATTATAAGACAAGTGAATTTTCAAGTGCTACCAAAATGACTCTCCAATCAATAGAATCTCAAAGGATTTTAAATATAAAATTCAACCATCATCACTACGAAATTAGGAAGATTCATTTAACAGTAAACATGATTAGAATAATGGTATCTAATCAAAATTCTGAACAAGCATTGGCACATTCATGTAACCTCTTAAAATATGTTTGGCTAAATGGCAAAAAATGTCCGTTTGAAACCGATGATTGGGGTCATAAAGAGATAATGACAACCGAAGAAAAGATGATTTTATCAGACCAAATAATCAATGAAATTGGAAAATTGATTCATCAAAAGTCAATTGATTCTGTATTAATAATTCAAAGTCTTGAAGATTTAACAAATGAATTTAGTTGTATTATTGAAGCAAATAAAATTAATTTATGGTTAAAAACCCAAATTGAATTCAATTCTCAGAATTTAGAATTGTTTTTTAATACAACGACATCGTTTTTTAAAGATGGGCCAGAATATTTACACTATTCATGGAAACACTTAGAGAGCCAATTATCAGTCTTAGATTCTCAGTTCTGATATATCAGATTTAAATATGTAAGGCTCAAATAAAATTGGCAAAAAGACTTGTAAGAGGTGGATTACTTAGAGTATTGATTTTTAGACCTACACTTTTATAAGGTCGAAAATTTTGAATGTATCTGGTACTGGTAAGTCGTTCTTAATCAGATATTTATAGAGTCTTTTTCCATGTGTAAAAAGGTTTAATGTATCTTTTTGGACTTTGTAAACTCTTTTCAACCGTGATTTTTTAGTAAAAATAGCTACGCCCATGCCAGTTAACCATAAATAAGCCAATGCACAAATAATGATTAGTCGGTTTAATCTTTCTGGGTCAGTCATTTTAGATTTATGAAGATTAAAACCCTCACTTTTGAAATCTTTAAATAACGTTTCTATTTTGAACCGTTTTCGGTAATAGCCAATTTCCATTTGCCCTATTTCTTGTTTTGTTAACAGAAGTACACTTTGACAAGGGATTCTTCTATACCCTCAAAGAACTCTTTACCCGACCAGGACATAGCATAAGGGAATTTATTGAAGGGAAAAGAATAAATCATTTCAACTATTTTTCGTTTGCCCTGATAATCCTTGTCGTTAATCATTATCTTAGTGGATTTTCAACCATGAAAACTAATGATTTGTATGATAATATTGACAATGTTTCGGGCTATGAAAAAGTAGCAGATTATTTCTTCAAAATATTACCGTTCCTGATTATTCCATTTTTGGCATTGGTGAGTCACCTTATTTTCAAAAGGGGCAAACAAAACTATACAGAGCATCTAATCATGAATGTTTACAGAATAAGTGTAACCAAGATGATCATGATTGTTTTTAATACTATCTCAATTCTGTACGGGAATAAAGAGATTCTGTACATTTTATTTAGGACGATTTTTCTCATGGAAATAGCGTATTCCTCATGGTTTTTTTATCAATACTTTTCTGTGTTTGATTACAAGAAAAGGGGGCTTATTTTCAGGTGTATCACAGCTTCAACGCTCTTAATTTTTATCAATAATGGATTAATGAGATTGATAATGACTCAAGTTGGAAAACACTTTTTTTAACAATTCCCATCAACATATACCCCCAAACCGTTACAAATTCTTAAATCCCAAAATCTTAGGGTTCAATATTAAAAACAAAGCATCTCGATAGGTTGCTCCGAGGGGGATTCTGTCTTTGACGTTCTGGAGGATAATTTCATTGCCGTCAAGGGCTTTGATTTTGTCTAAGGAGACAATGAAGGATTTATGAGAACGAAAAAAGATATTGAATGGAAGTCTCTCTTCCATTTCTTTCATCGTCTGTAATGTAGTGATTTGTTCTTTGTCGGTTGTGTAAATGGCAACGTAATTTTTCAGACTTTCTACATACAAAATATCGTTAAAAAATATTTTAACAAGTTTACCTTTATATTCCGTTTTTACATAAATAAAATCATTTGCATCTTGTTTTACCTCCATTGTAGTCTCCCTATCCACATTTTTTGCCTGTGCATTCACCAAAGCAAGCATTTTTTGACTTGCTGCCATAAAATCATTAAATGAAATGGGCTTCATCAAATAATCCAAGGCTTCGTATTTATAGCTCTCCAACGCAAATTCACCGTAAGCGGTTGTAAAGATAATTTTTGCTTTCCCCTTTGCCATTCGGGCAAAGTCCAAGCCTGAAATATCGGGCATATTAATGTCCAAAAATACTAAATCTATGGGATTGGCTTTGAGGTAGGTGAGTGCCTCAATGGCATCAGCGGATGCAAAGACTACTTCCAGATAAGGAATCTTATCCATGTAAATTTTTAGAATGTCAATGGCTGATGGTTCATCATCTACAATTATACATTTTATCATATTGGGCGGTTGATTAGGAGATTAACTTCATAGAAGTTATCATCTTTATTAATAACTAAATTATAATCTGGACAGTGCCTGTCTAAACGAGTTCTGATATTATCAATCCCAACGGCGGTAGAAGGATCTTTGAAGTGATTATTGATTA
Source organism: Arcicella sp. (assembly GCA_034519515.1). Classification (GTDB taxonomy): domain Bacteria; phylum Bacteroidota; class Bacteroidia; order Cytophagales; family Spirosomataceae; genus Arcicella. Next base: position 149,382 of record JAXHOK010000048.1, on the reverse strand, counting down.
AATTCTTGCAATAAAAAATGATAGACTTAGGATTACTCTCTAATCTGATTTCTAATGGGTTCTTGGGGTCGTTTAATTTACCATATTTAAAAGCATTTTCAACGAAAGAGAGAATTATTAGCGGTGGAATAGTGAAGTTAGGGGAAAAAATATTTATTTCCAATTCTATATTCAAGGTATTATGAAAACGTAGTTGCTGAATTTGTACATATTTGCGGAGAAATTCAGCCTCTTTTTCTATGGAGATTTCTTCGTTTTGGGTTGATTGAACCGTGTAGCGCATAATACCAGTAAGCATCAATATACCCTCACTCAATTTGGGGGATAGTTTATAGGTTTCAGCATATAGAAAATTAAGCGTATTGAACAAAAAATGGGGGTTTATTTGAGCTTTTAGGAATTTTATCTCTGTTTTCAAAAGTATCTCTTCTGTTTCAATGAGCCTTATTTCTGATTGGTATCGTAGCTTTTGTTCTTTCAGATTTTGGACGTATATCCAGTAGGCAAGAGCGTAGAAAGTGGCACTTGAGAATCGCCAAACTTCAAAACTGATATAGCTGAATATGCCTTTTGGTGATTGATAATTCCAAAGATTAACGTCTGTAAGATATTTGCAAAAAACTAAAATAGCGATAATAAAACAACCAATTACAATAGCTTTAATCCTGAGATTTAGAAGGTTTGGTAATAATGCAAAGCGAAAAATAAGATAAAAAGCTAATACGAAAAAAAAACATTCGTGAGATACCTCAAACGAACATCTCCTCCAGTATTTGTATAGGCAAAACAAAAATCTACCACGAAAAAAGCCATCCAAGCAAGGGTATGATTTGTGATAGTTTTTTTGTTACTTTGGATGAAGTGATTAATTCTATATATAAACGTTTCTAAACCGTGCTGTTCCATACAAAATGTAATTTGATACACCGAAAAAGTGTGTTTAATGAAATTGTTTGAAAAATTATTAAAAAGATTACACCTTTGATAAAATTAAAAAGTTATTATAACCCTTGTAAAACAAAAATAAAACATGAAAACGCTAAAATCTTGCATTCGTAAAAGTACCATTACAAAATTTGAAAACAAAGTTTCTGTAACCAATGGAAGAACCTCAATTACTATTGATACTTGGGTATCGGTAATATGATAGTTTTTGTTCGAAATTGAAGAGATAGTTCCCCTGTTTGAAATAATGATTAAATACTGAGAAAAGTCAAGTTCATCTACTGGAAAACACAGTTTACCCATTTGACTTTTTACAATGTAATGTTCCGTTCATATTGCAATAATATTGACGAAAAATGATAAATACGCATGGGTATGGAACTGAGGATTGAAAATTTATCTAAAACGTATGCTAATGGAGTGAAAGCTCTTAATGGTATAAATCTTACGCTCACGAAAGGAATATTTGGTTTGCTTGGACCAAATGGTGCTGGAAAATCATCTTTGATGAGAATCATAGCCACTTTGCAAGAAGCCAATGGTGGGAGCATTACTTACAACGATGGTTATCATCCAGAAGTAAATGTATTGACCCAAAAAGAGGAAGTACGTCAGATGATTGGGTATTTACCACAAGAGTTTGGGGTATATCCCAAAATTGATGCGGCTACTTTATTGAATCACTTGGCAGTGTTGAAAGGCATTACCGACGCTACAAAAAGAAAGAAAATTGTTGATATTCTCTTAGAAAAAACAAACCTCACCCAAGCCCAAAATAAAAACCTTGGAGGTTTTTCTGGTGGTATGAAGCAACGTTTTGGGATTGCTCAGGCACTGTTGGGCGATCCTCGGATTCTGATTGTCGATGAACCCAGCGCAGGACTTGACCCCCAAGAACGAAATCGTTTTTTGAATATGCTCAGTGATATGAGTAACGATAAAATTATTATTTATTCTACCCACATCGTGGAAGATGTGCAGGAGCTTTGTAAAAATGTGGCAATCATTAATAAAGGTGAAGTAGTTTTTGCGGGTTCTCCCAATGAGGCTATTTCGGGGATTAGGGGTAAAATTTGGAAAGACCACGTAGAGAAATCACGCTTAGATTTCTACAAGCAAGCCTTGAATGTAATTTCGGAGCGAATGGTGGCGGGTGAGCCTTACGTTCATGTGTATTCGGAAGATAGAATTGCTCCACACGCCATTGAAGTAGAACCAAGTTTAGAGGATTTCTATTTTCATAGTCTCAAAAAAATTAATGAAGACCAATAATTACGCAAGCTCATGTGGAAAGAAATTGTAGATTTCGAGCTGGCGTATCGTAAAAAGCGACCAGCTACTTATATTTATTTTGGAATACTATTTTTAATGGGATTTCTGATGGTTTCCACCAGTGCCATCGAGATAATGGGAACGGGCGGACAAATCAAAGAAAACGGAACTCGCATCACGGCTCAAATATTCTCTTTCGTAAGTATATTTTCTATTTTTGTGGCATCAGCAATTGTGGGTATGGCAGTTCTACGGGATTTTGAACACCATACCGAAGCTATTTTTTTTACGACCAATCTTTCAAAATTCGATTATCTCTTTGGGCGTTTTTGGGGTTCATTCATTGTACTATTCTACGTTTCGTTGGGAATTCCTTCGGGGATTATCTTAGGCGATTTGATGCCTTGGCGAGACCATTCTCGAATGTTGCCCTTCCAGTTTTTATCTTACATTTACAATTACTGTATTTTCATACTCCCCAATATTTTTATCATGGCTTCCGTCTTTTTTATGGTGGGGGCTTTGAGTCGTAAAATGATTGTGGTCTTTATGCAGGGGGGCACTTTCTTGTTATTATACTTTTTTACGGGTAGTCTTTTGGGACAAATTGACAAGCGTGAAATTGGAGCATTGCTCGACCCAATCGGTATTAGGGCAGCGAGTTTACAAACAAGATATTGGTCGATTGCTCAAAAAAATCATGATTTTATCAGCCTCACGGGCGATTTTCTCTATAATCGTCTTTTCTGGCTTACCATTGGCGGACTGTGCTTGGGCTTAACATATCGTTTGTTTTCTTTACAACAAGTATTGAATCCTTTGGTAAGAAAAAAGAATAGAGTAATCAAAAGTCGTCCTGAATTATTGAAAGAATCTATGCCGCAGGTGGTACGAAAATTTAATAATTATTTCTTACAAATTAATGAATTGACCAAGGTTCATTATCAAAACGTGGTCAAGGATTTACCTTTTATTGGGCTAACGCTTTGTGGAGTAATGATTTTTATTTTTACCAGCACCACCGTGACAGTTTGGTTCGGTACAACGGTTGTACCTTCAACCTACAAAATGCTGGAATCAATGGGCATTTTGACAGGCGTTTTGCCTTTGATTTTGAGTATTAAGTACATTGGTGATTTGGTTTGGAAAGAGCGTGAATTACGCATGAACACGATTCACGATACTTTGCCCATTTCCAATATTACCGTAATGATTGGTAAATTGTTGGGTTTGACCTTGGCATTTTGTACTATTTTTATGATTGCTATTTTTATCAGTGTAATCATTCAAACATTCAAGGGCTATTATGATTATCAGTTTGGGATTTATTTCAAAGAATTGTTTGGAGGTTCATTGATTTGTCTGATTATTTTTATGATTTTGGGTTTCTTTGTTCATTATTGGGTGAAAAATAAATCATGGGGAAACGGTATTGTGGCTTTGATTATTGTTGTGGAGGGTATTTTGAATTATTGGGGTGTTGAACACAGTTTGTTAAGGTTTAAGCCCATCTGTAATTTCTACTCAATCGTTTCTACAAAGTATATTACTAAGAAAGAAAATTATAAAGGTATAAATCTCGAAGTTTATTATCATCCTACCCAAACGTATAATGTACACCGTTTGAAAAAAGAAATCAAGTCTTCGCTCGATTATTACCAAATAAATCTATTATCAACGCCGTCGAAGCAACTAAGCGAAGCAACATTTTTTCGCAAAGGAAGAACCCCACAAAGCAGGGATTGACCTTTTACATCTACTGATTGATAGAGATTCAAAAGATAATGTTTTGAAGGAAATTTCTATTTCCGTAAGAAAAGCATCTAATTAAGCCTTGAAGTGCTTGATTGGAGGCTTTTGATTTTATCATAAATGTTCATCAGAATAAAAGCGTTTCAATGTGTGTGTAAATATTTAGAAATTAGAATGTTACAATGTCTGAGTCAGAGGTTTTAGATTACTCATTTTAAATATTTATGAATATTTGATATCCTGCCAAAACTTCATTTCGTCATTATAAAGTAGATATTTGTGGAAAATGTTTCTTTAACATTTAATAAACGCACACATTTGAGTCGTAATTACTTTCTCAGTAAAGTATATGTTTACCTATCTCCATAAAAAATATTGCCAACTAAAATTATTGTAACGATGGACTTGATAAAAAACAAATCAATTAACTGGTCTTCTCCTGATATTTTGGAACAAATCGTTCAAAATATCAAAAATCCTTTGGAGAACATTATTACAGCGAGTCAAAGCAGTACCACAGAAAATAGGGATACAATTGAGGAAATCATATTTTCTAACAGTAAAGAGATAAGCGATATAGTTGAAGAAATAATGATGAAGGCAAGGTCTAAATCATTGAATGTAACTTTTCAAGGTCGCCCAGAGATATTTGAAATTTATGAAGCTAATGAAAATGTAAGAGAAATGTGTTCGGATGAATTGAATTTTCAAAAAATAACAAAATTAGATCAGGAATGGCTCATGAACCTTGAAAAAGAGATTTATGGTTCTCTTACGCAGAGTTATTTAAGTCTATATGATCTGTCTTATAAAATGGCGGTAAGTGAAAGGCATCTCCACCGAAAAATCGCTGATTTAGTTTGCCTGACACCCAATAAATATATTAGAATTTTACGGCTTCATAAGGCAAAGCAAATGATTGATAATTACATTCAGCGTTCTATTTCGCAAATTTCTTATGCCGTGGGTTACACCGATGTTCATTACTTCTCAACGCTTTTCATGTGTCAATACAACGTTTCGCCAAAAGACTTAATAAAGACTTTGCGGTAGTAAAACGTAAAATATTGTGGTCTGACACTCATTTTTTCACCAAAATATAGAAGAAAAACCCGCATGGCAGTAATGACGGGTTTTTGGGCTTATTTATCAATTTTTATCCTAATAAATTAGTGTATTATTTTAAAACAACATATTTATGAAACGAGTACTTTTTTTCTTGGGTCAATTAAATGACAGAGATGTTGAGTGGATGCTCAACAATGGTAGTAAAATGGACATGGAAACGGGCGACAGACTAATAAATAAAGGAGAACCTATTGACAGTTTGTACATTGTTTTATCGGGTCAGTTGGCGGTTTGTGCCAATAACAATGAAACCGTTGCCAAACTGGAAGTAGGAGAAATAGTGGGCGAAATGTCCTTCTTAGAATCCAGACCTCCGTCTGTCTCGGTGATTGTTACGCAACCATCGGTTATTTATCAAATCTCACGTGAGATGATAAATTTCAGACTTTCGAGCAACATGGAATTTAAGTCAAATTTCTATTATGCCTTGGCATTATTCCTTTCTAATAGATTGAGAAAAACCACTGACCAATTGGGCTATGGAAATCCGGAGGAAGAAGATATTATTGATGATAATGTATTGGATGGGGTGGCTCAGGCTGGTTCAAGATTTGGACAAATGTTACACAAATTTTCTGAGGTATAGGTTGAGTTTTAATAAAAAATAAGAAAATGAAGTCCTGTAAATATATTTTCATATTGTTATTGGTTGTATCTGTTAATCACTCATACGGTCAGTCAAAAATCAAATGCGACTTACTTGAAATCTCATCGAAGGCGTTTGATAAAAACCCGACGATGAAGAGAAGTGCATACACCATACAAGATGCAGATGCTAATTTGCAAATTCAAAAAAGTGTATTTGACTTTAATTCGTATTCAGAGTTGGGTCTGCGAAATAGTAGTAATACATTGTTTGATGCTGACCCCAGAAATCAGTTTGTTGACAAGTCTTTGAAAACCAATAATGCAAATTTTGCAGCAGGGATTCGTAAGAGACTTCGTTCTGGTCAAACGACTGACATAAGTTTGAACTATGGTTTCAACAATAGTAATCTTCCTTTTGATAGTTTCAATCAAAACGTTGGAGCGTATTGGGGCAATCATGCAAGTACGATTAACTACTCTCTAACTCAGCCATTGATGCGGGGAAAAGGGCGAGAAATTGCCACTATTTTAGAGAGAAGTTCTGTCCTTTACATAGAAAACTCAAAAAGAAATAACGAGTTTGTCAATTCCTTCGAGGTTTTACAGGTAGGTTTTGCCTATTGGAGTTACTATACTGCCTATAAAAATGTAGAGATCTATAAGCAAAATGAAAACAGAGTAAGGAATGTTATGGGAATCACGAAGGAATTAATAAAAGCAGACAAAAAGCCCGCAGGAGATTTGGTACAAGTAAATGCAGATTTACTCAACCAAGAAAAGCAGACTATTATTGCCGAGCAGAATCTGTATCAGGCAAGATTGAACTTAGGAAGAGTGATTGGATTAAGCAATGAAGAAAGCCTATTATTGGATGTTCCTGTGAATGATTTTCCCACAATTGCACAGTCAGAATTTAAAGAGAATTTTGATAAAAATGCTTTTATTAAAGCTGCAAGAGAAAAAAGAGCCGATGTGAAGGCAGCCAAGAAAATATCCGAAGTATTAGTAATGCAAAATAAACTGGCGGAAAATAATATGAAGCCTCAGTTGGATTTGACGGGTTTTGTTTTTTATGGAAGTGCCAGCACGGGTAACGGCATAGGTGAAACGTTCTCTTCTTTCACCAACAATCAAGGTAGAAATATGGGAGTGGGAGCCAGATTAACATTTACATTTCCAATTAATAATAACTTGGCAAAAGGAAATCTTACCAAAAGTAACATTGCTTTGAAAGACCAAGCTGTAGTCAATGACAACTTACAAAGAAACATTGAATTGAATATTAGTGATGCTATTAACATCTTAAATAATAGTGTTTTAGTGGTTGATAAGGCAAGAGAAGTATTGAATAACTATAAGGAGGCATTCAATAATGAGCAAGTAAAGTTTCAAACGGGTTTAACAACCATTTTGAACTTGATTTTATTTCAGGAACGTCTCACGGCTTCGGAATTACAATATTTACAGGCTAATCAACAGTTTGCTAACGCAATAATAAATCTCAGACACGAAACAGGCACTCTGATTTCTCAGGATATTCAAGGATTTAGCATCGACCAAAAGGCATTTTATGTCATTCCAAACACAGATAATTAACAAAAGAATATAAAATTATGGCAGCAGGATTTTTTAGAAAGGCAGCATTAGAAAAACTTTCGACCCCCGAAAAATTAGACCAACTCATAAAAGTTACTGGTCCAAAAGCATGGATTGCATTATTCACGGTTTTCTTAGCCCTCGGCACGGGGATAGGTTGGGCAGTTGTGGGCAAGGTAAAAACCAAACTCAATGCCATTGGTGTTGTTTTGGGTGGCGAAGTCCACGAAGTAGTTGCCACTTCGCAAGGGCAACTGATGAAGTTGCAAGTCTCAATTGGTAGTAAAGTAAAAGAGGGAGACGTTATCGCAGCCATCCAACAACCAGAACTTTTGCAACAAATAGAGTCGGCAAAAGCTGTATTGTCGGACAGAAAGCTGGAAATGGGCAAATTAGTATCTTATGGTAGCGAAGGTTCACAATTGGAAGGAGAATTAATCACCCAAAATAGAGTAAGTATTCAAGGAGAAATTGAGTCTGAGAAGAAGAGACAGGCATTTTTAAATAATCAATTAGAGCAAGAGAATAATTTGCTTGAGAAGGGACTGATTGTTAAGTCGCAGGTAGCCAATACAAAGCAACAAATAGATGCTTCTAAAAATACCATCGAAAGATTAAAATCTCAAATGGTTGAAACGTCTAATAGAAAACTTAACGTAGGATTTGATTTACAGCAAAAGACTACCTTGCAAAATCAACGAATTGCCGAAGCGGAAAGAAACCTTCAATTTTTATCGGAACGATACGAAACTCAATCAAACATCAAAAGCCCTTACAGTGGCGAGGTCGTAGAAGTTTTGACGGATGCGGGCGTTGTTGTGGGACCAGGAACTCCTTTGTTCAAGCTCAAAAATCAGCATGATGGGGAAGTTTCTAAATTAAAGGGAGTCCTCTATATTCCTTCGCAAGACGGTAAAAAGATTAAAAAAGGGATGGAGGCGTTTGTTGTTCCATCCACCGTGCAGCCACAAGAATATGGATTTATCAAAGGTAAAGTTACTTATATTTCAGACTTTCCTATTACGCAACAGGGGATGATGACTTCGGTAAAAAATGATCAATTAGTCAAAGGATTATTGGCATCGGGTCCTCTTTTTGAGGTTCATGTTGAATTTGACAAAGACACTTCCTCATACAGTGGGTTCAAATGGACATCCGCCAAAGGTCCCAATATTGTGATAAAAGAGGGAACATCATGCACAGGCAAAATTACGATAAAACAAGAAGCCCCCGCTACGATTGTAGTGCCAGCATTCAAGAAATTCTTTGACCTGTACTAAAAACAAGTTTTAACACCATGGACAATACTAAGAAATTTGTTATTGAAAAACAGGCAAGACCCGTCAAAGTTCCCACGGTTTTGCAGATGGAAAGTGTGGAATGTGGGGCGGCGGCACTGAGCATCATTTTGGGGCATTTTGGAAAATTTGTTCCCTTAGAAAAACTACGAATCGCCTGTGGGGTTTCCAGAGACGGCTTGAAAGCAACCAATATTATCAAAGCTGCCAAAGAGTTTGGTTTAGAATCCAAAGGCTACGCAAAGTCTATTGAAAAATTGATGCAGGTTCAAACCCCCGCTATCATCTTTTGGAACTTTAACCATTTCTTGGTTTTAGAAGGTTTCACGCAAAAAAAAGTATTCCTAAGCGACCCCGCCCAAGGAAGGTATCAAGTTACGCATCAGGAGTTTGATGAAGCCTATACGGGCGTGGTGCTGACCTTTAATCCGAGTGCTACTTTTGAAAAAGGTAATGAAAAAAGAGGACTACTTGCCTCATTAGCATCAAGAGTTGCCAATTCAAAATTAAGTATTGCTTACATCATTTTAGTAAGTCTCTTCTTGGTGATTCCAGGGTTAGTGATTCCGTCGTTCATTCAGATATTTATTGATAAATACTTGATAAATGGCTATGCAGGCTTTGTGATGCCCCTTTTGTTGATAATGGGAGCAACCTTAATTATCAATGCGGTGCTGGTTTATCTACAACAATATTACTTGCTCAAATTAGAGACAAAACTGGCACTTACGACTTCGAGTAAATTTCTTTGGCACGTTTTTCATCTACCAATAGCCTTTTTTACTCAACGTTATAGTGGTGAAATTGGAAACAGAGTATCGTTAAATGACAAAGTAGCCAGATTATTAAGTGGAGACCTTGCCAATGCAGCCTTGAACGTAATTGTTGTTATATTTTACGCAGCTCTGATGTTCTCTTATGACGTTCCTTTAACACTCATCGGAGTATTTATGGCGGGACTCAACGTAGCCGCAGTGAAGTATGTATCAAGAGCCAGAAAAGATGGAAATCGCCGTTTGAGTAACGAAATGGGTAAATTGTTAGGAACAACAACCTCGGGAATCTCAATGATTGAAACCCTGAAAGCATCGGGAAGAGAAAATGATTTCTTCACTAACTGGATTGGATATTTAGCAAAAGTAACCAATGGTCAGCAAGAGTTAGGATGGCTCTCTGTCAGGTTTAGTGCCATTCCTCCGTTACTTACTTCCCTGACAACTACGCTAATTTTAGGCATAGGAGCTTTGAGAATTATGGATGGACAAATGACTCTCGGAGCGTTGGTAGCTTTCACGTACTTGATGGGTAATTTTATTTCACCCGTTAATCAATTAATTTCTGTGGGTACACTGTTGCACGAAACAGAAAGTGATATGGGGCGTATCGACGATGTAATAAATTATGAAGTTGATGACCAATTTACGAAAGATAAAAACAAGGTTGATAGTCTTGATACTTCAAATCAAGCCGTCAATAATAAGTTGATTGGGTATTTTGAAATGAAGGATGTAACCTTTGGGTACAATACTACCATGCCCGCTTTGGTTGAAAATTTCAATTTAAAATTGAAACCTGGAAGCAGAGTTGCCTTGGTGGGAGGTTCTGGCAGTGGTAAATCAACGGTTGCCAAAATAGCCTCTGGATTATACAGACCCTGGAAAGGTGAAATCTTACTGGATAATAAACCAAAGGATGATTTTCCAAGACACGTAATCACAGATTCTTTGGCGGTAATTGACCAAGAGGTACTTATTTTCAATGGTACAATCAAAGAAAATATATCCTTCTGGGATTCCACTATTTCGGATAAAAATATTATTCAGTCTGCCAAGGATGCTGCTATTCACGACATTATAGCTGTCCGAAAAGACGCTTATGATAGTGACGTACAAGAAGGCGGTTCTAATTTTAGTGGTGGACAACGCCAGCGTTTAGAAATTGCAAGGGCATTAGCCACAAATCCATCTATTTTGATTATGGATGAAGCCACAAGTGCTTTGGACCCCACTGCCGAAAAATTGGTAATGGATAACATCAAAAAAAGAGGTTGTACGTGCTTAATAGTCGCACACAGACTGAGCACTATCATTGATTGTGATGAAATAATTGTGATGGAATATGGCAAAATAGTAGAACGAGGCACTCATCAAGAATTAATGAAGCAGCATGGCGTTTATGCTCAATTAATAGAAACCAAATAAAATAAGAATTATCTACTTTACCGTACAACCGCTGACAGGACGAAAAGCCGCTGTCAGGGTTGTGAAAATAAACCCTGACAGCGGCTTTTCGTCCTGTCAGCGGTTATTTAGGAACTGAAAAACAATAAGTAGACGTTTTTTAAATGCCCTTTTTTGTACCACTCTACGTTGCGGAATGCCGCCCAGATGAAATCCTCATTTAGCGATGCTAAACTGCGGCGACCGTCGCACGGTTTTATCGCCTTGATTGGCACAAAAAATAACATTTAAAAATTCATCCACTTATTATTTTCCCGTTCCTTAATACAAAATGTAGAATAAAATTAGTCTGTAAATATCTCAAAGAACCCAATAAAATTTACTCTCATGTCTGGAAATGAAAAAATATATGTCGGAGTCGAAAATCCCTTTGTCCTAAACGATACGGATAGATTTTGGATGGTGCTTTCGGGTGAAGTAAATGTTTTTTATACTAAAATCGATGAAAACGGTGAGTATTTGAATCAGTTGAAACATTTATATGCTGCACAAAAAGGAGAAATATTGTTTAGTTTACTGACTCGTGAACAGACTGATAATACAAGGCTTGTGGTTTTCTCTAATGAAGCTACATTATTGGGAATTGATAAAAATAATCTACTCGAAGTTGATCATTTCTTTTTAAAGAACATGATTAACAGATGGATAACAAAAACCTCGGCAGTCGTAAATACTACTAATAGCCCAAGAGTCTATACAGGGCTGGACGATTTTAAAATTACGACCTTAGAAAAAAATGTAATCGCTTTCCCTTCAAATGGAATCAATTGGATTCATTTACTGAAAGGTGAGATTAATATTTTTTCGGAAAGTACGCCCATAAATTCTGAAAAGTACCCTGATTTTCTTGCACCCGTTTCTAATAAACTATGGATAAAATCCGTAACGGATAACACTCAGGTAAGAGTGATGAGTACCAGAGAAGTATTGGTAGAGGATGAAATATACTTTCTACTTTCTTTGACTAAGTTGGAGGACTATTTTTATGCCCAACTCAACAAGATTATTGAGACTCAAAAGTCGGAAGAGAGTAATCATTTTCAGGAAAAACTCGTAAAAGAAGCACAGGGGTTAAAGAGTACCTTAGAAAAAATAAAGTCTATTGTTGCGGGTAATGATGAAAATTCTCCCTCTTTAATTTCTCAAAAGTCAAACAAACAAGGGGTTCTTTTTGCCACTTGTCAATTGATAGGAAACCAAATTGGCTTTGATTTAGAAGAACCTAAGCATATTGAGTCTTATCAAAATAGTGTTACTAATCAGTTATATGCCATAGCGAAAAGCTCAAAAATAAGAATCCGTAAAGTTATTTTGAGAGGAGTATGGTGGAAAGAAGAGAATGGACATTTATTAGCGTTTACAAAAAAAGACAGAACACCCGTTGCCTTGTTACAAAAAACCTCTACCAGTTATGTTTTAAAGGATTTATCGACAGGGGAAGAATCTATCATTGACAACGAAATTGCTGATACCTTAGAGCCGATTGGACATATGTTTTTCTCGGGATTTGATGGTAAAATGACCTCCATCAAAAAAGTGGTTTCTTTTGCCATCAAAGGTGTAGAAAGAGATTCAAAGATATTGATAATAGCCGCTTTCGTAGGGAGTTTATTAGGAATGTTAATACCAATTTTAGCAGGAACGATGTATGATGATGTCATCCCAACGGCTGATAAATCGTTACACGTTGAGATTTTTACGATTATGATAATTATTGGATTCGTTTCGGCAGGTTTACAGCTCGCCCAGGGAGTCCTCCAATTAAGAGTGGAATCCAAGTCCAGTATTAATTTACAGGCGGGTGTGATGGATCACATGCTCAGATTACCAGTAACTTTCTACAAGAAATTTTCAGCGGGTGATCTTACCAACCGAGTTTTGAGTATCAATGCCATCCGTCAAATTGTTTCAAGTACCCTGATGACGGCAGTATTGAGTGGAGCGTTCTCATTTGTCAATTTGATTCTCCTTTTTTACTATGATTCAAAATTAGCTTGGGTTGGAGTACTGTTGGGCGGAATTGCTGCGGCTTTTATGATTTCTATTGGATTATTGAAATTGAAGTATGACCGACAAGTTTCTAAATATCAGGGAGAAATACAAGGCTTTCTTTTTGAGTTTCTTTCTGGAATTACCAAAATAAGAATAGCAGGAGGTGAAAGCCGAGTATTTACGCTTTGGGCTGACAAGTTTTCAAACTTAAAGAAGCTCGGTTTTAATTCGGGAACGTATCAAAATTTTGTAGAAACATTTAATGCTTCCTACCCACTTTTGACCAGCATTTTCTTTTTCTCATTCTTGTACTACACCATGCTAAACACAACGGGAGCAGCAAGTATGCTTTCTGTGGGGGCTTTTATGGCATTTATTAGTGCTTTTAATAAGTTTTTGGGTGATAGTTTAAGACTCAGTATGGCATTGATTACGTCTCTGAATGTGATTACTTTGTACGAACGAGTCAAGCCTATTTTGGAAGAAGAAACTGAATCTGCCGAACAAAGTGTGGATCCTGGTGAATTAGCAGGAGAAATAGAGATGAATTCCGTTTCTTTTAGATATAAAGAAGACCTCCCACTTGTGCTGAATGATGTAACTTTCAAGGTAAAACCAGGTGAAATGGTTGCTTTTGTGGGAGCCTCTGGGTCAGGGAAATCTACGATTATGAGGTTACTCTTGGGCTTTGAACACGCCGAAGCAGGTTCTATTTATTACGATGCAGACTCATTTGAATCAATGAATAAGGAATTAGTAAGAAGACAAATTGGTGTCGTTCTACAAAATGGCTCATTGATGTCGGGAAGTATTTATCAAAATATTGTGGGTAATTCAGAATTGACTTTGGATGATGCTTGGGAAGCTGCACGAATGGCAGGTATGGAAGAAGACATCAAGCATATGCCTATGGAAATGCACACCGTTGTTAGTGAAGGGGCAGGGACATTTTCGGGCGGACAGCGACAAAGACTCATGATTGCCAGAGCCATCGTGCATAAACCACGACTGTTATTCATGGATGAAGCCACGAGTGCTTTGGACAATAAAACCCAAAATATCGTTTCACAAAGTTTGGAAAAACTCCAAGCAACTCGAATTATAATTGCCCATAGATTAAGTACCATCAAGAATGCTGACCGTATTTATGTGATGGACAAAGGGGCAATCGTAGAGTCTGGTACTTATGATGAATTAATGGTAAACGATGCTTTATTCGCACAACTTGCCAAACGTCAAATTGCGTAATCAATGATGATGAACCAATCAAATATAGCGTTGGAAGAAGATGTGGATGCTTTTTCGGAAGAATTAGTAACGTATTTTCAAAATAAGTTTAGCTCAAAAGAAGTAAAAAAACAGTTTTCTTTTGTGGATGAACCATACATTAATTCGTGGGAGGGTTATTGTAATGACTCTGTCGAAAAGGGAACTTTTGAGGTACTGAAAAAGTGTTATCCTCAATTAAATTTTCCGATTGAAGAAGATATTAATAAGAGACAAGACTATATTGATGCTGTGTTGAGAGGGAAAACTATTGGTTTTAATGAGAATAATACATTGAACCTCCATGGCATAGAATTTGAAATATACAAAAGCATTGCGGGAAAAGTTCCAGTTATAAAAGTCCCCGATAATCAGGATTTTATTCAGATTATCCAAAGCCTTTTACACAAGAATAACCCTGCACTTGTTCCTGCCTCAATGGGAGCAATTTTGATAAATGGAATCAATAATTGGGATAGATTACATACTTTGAAGCAAAATTGGTTAGACAAAAATCCCTTCGGAAATTGGAATGAAGAATTTTCAAACAATGTATTATCACGCCCTAATTTATTCAAAGACAAAATAATTGTTTTAAGCACAAAACCTTACAGCAATGTTGCTGCCAGTAGTCTCGGTTTATCAGAAGATGTGTGGAAGTCTTATTCCTATTCCATCAGACTTGAACATGAATGTACGCACTTATATACGTTAAAAAAATATGGATATGCTTCCAACAATCTGCACGATGAACTCATCGCAGATTATATCGGTATAACCAAAACCATTGGTTACTATAGCAAAGCGTGGATGTTGGCATTCATGGGATTGGAAGAATACCCAAAATATAGAAAAGGAGCAAGGCTTGAAAACTATTTAGGAAGTTCAAGTTTATCGCTTGAAAATTTTGAACAATTGACTGTAATTATCAAAAATGCGATTGAGAATATTACTCTTTTCGATAGCCAATTAGGCAAAATATCGTCAGCAAAAGACCAGATGAATAGAATAGATACTTTGTGTGAAGTTAATGTCTTGGATACAGCATCTTCAAATGGTGCAGATTTATTACTGTCTAAATATGGAGAAATTTGTGATTATAAAAATCAATTTTAAGTAAAACCTTTTCAAAAAATACATCGTGATTAGACTGGCTGATGAATGGGAAATTGACTTATTAATTCAGCAATTAATAAGAATGAGAATGTAACAAAATTTGGTAAAGATAGAGATTGGTTCGAGAAAGTCATGGCTCAAAACAAAGCGGAAGAAAATTACCACAGACAAATAAAAATAGAAAAATCTATTACTGTATTCGCTCACGACCTTGAAAATAGTGATTCCATATTGCTTACTTTTAGGAACGGGAAAATAATAAGTGGATGAATTTTTAAATGTTATTTTTTGTGCCAATCAAGGCGATAAAACCGTGCGACGGTCGCCGCAGTTTAGCATCGCTAAATGAGGATTTCATCTGGGCGGCATTCCGCAACGTAGAGTGGTGCAAAAAGGGCATTTAAAAAACGTCTACTTATTGTTTTTCAGTTCCTTATGTGTTTTGAACCAACAGATTTGTTAGAAGCCGTTTTAAAATATATTCTGAATAAAGTCTGATTGTATTTTTTGAGTAGCGGAATCATATTTTTTTAAGAAGCCGTTTTAAAATATATTCTGAATAAAGTCTGATTGTATTTTTTGAGTAGCGGAATCATATTTTTTTAAGGAATATACAGCGTATCTTGTGTAAAAAATATGGTTTCGATAGTCAGAATAAGACAATCAGAATTTGTCGTAAGATATTTTAAAACGGCTTCTAAGGAATATACAGCGTATCTTGTGTAAAAAATATGGTTTCGATAGTCAGAATAAGACAATCAGAATTTGTCGTAAGATATTTTAAAACGGCTTCTTAGTAAACAGAAGGAAAAGCGTGATAAAATAGCTAAAAAGGGTAAACAAAGAACCAGTACAGATATGATTCTTTTAGAGAAATCCACTGGCGATTTTGAATGTATTGTTGCTGCTAATGATGTTTGTTTGACAGCTTTATCAATGGCGAAATTGAAAGAAAACTACAGTGGTAAAACATCAATTTGGTTGTGATTAGTGATGGTTCAAGAACCATTAAGAATCGTTCAGTTGAGTTATTTAGAGCGCAATATGAACACATCTTAGATGGGTATCATTTGAAGAAAAAACTCAAAGAGTTGATGTCTATGATTGCACCAAATAAGGATGCTAAAAGTCAATATGTGAGTGAATTATCCACATTATTATGGTGTGGAAATATTGAAGAAGCTATCGGTAAATTAGAAAAATATCAGATTAAAAATCAAGAAAAACACCAAGAACTCCTCGATTATTTGAAGAAAAATAAACCATATATTATTGATTATGCCAAAAGAAAAGAAGTTGGCAAAACAATCGGTTCGGGACGTATGGAAAAACCGTGGACTGTATCGTGGCTCGAAGGCAAAAGGAAAAAGCAATGAGTTGGTCTCCCAAGGGTTCAAATGCCCTGGCAGTTGTTACAGCTTATGTTGCAAACCATAAACCTGCAACGATAAATTTACACTAACAAATTATATCATATATGCCAAAAACAGAAAAGCCACTCAATGAGTGGCTTTTCTGTTTTTGGTGGTCCCACAAGGATTCGAACCTTGGACCCCCTGCTTGTAAGGCAGGTGCTCTGAACCAACTGAGCTATGAAACCGTGTACTTAAAATTTGGTGGTCCCACAAGGATTCGAACCTTGGACCCCCTGCTTGTAAGGCAGGTGCTCTGAACCAACTGAGCTATGAAACCAAATTCCCTGTCTTTTAGGGACTGCAAAATTAGGGTTTCTTTGTTAATTATCCAAACATGGTTCTTTAAAAGTTTTAGACAAATTTGAATACTACTGATTTTCAAATGTTTACACCTTGAATTATTTAAGAATATTTTTTTGCTCGCCAATAATTCTTTAAAAATCCCACTATTACCAACAGCATAATCGGAATAATCAAATTGATGGATTGCCAATATTGTCGGTCATTTTGCAGAATTGATTTATCCAAAGGGCGTAAAGTTATTTCTTTATTTCTCGCCGTGATTACACCGTTATCATCCAAAAGATAATCTATGGCGTTCAAAACGAAATCTTTATTGGCAAAAGTATTGCCCGTGTATTTATCAAATCCCAAAGGCAAGGGTGTATTTTGGGCTTTGTCAAAATCATTTACGGGAATATCTCCATCCGAACAAACAATGATTTTTGAGCCTTTGCCATCACCTCTGAAAGTGGCAGAACGAGCATCAGAAGGCAAGATTCTGTTTTTGAATAATGACTCAAATTTACCCTCCAACAATATGCCAACCGTCTGAATACCAGCCTTATACTGATTGGTATTGAGGTCTTTACTGGCAAAATTATAACTCATAATAGCGGGGGCGTTCAAAATCTGCGTGTATTGCGAAGTCATCAATAAAGGCGTTTTCACAATTCCATTTGCCCGAACGGTATCTAATGATCCCACATATTTCGTATAAATAGCATCCAAGTTTCTGACTATGGGCGAATTACCGAATGAATTTATCAACGGATAATATTGCCAATCGGTCAGTTTAATATTTGAATTATTGCCAAAATTACCCACATCCAAAGGGATTTTGGCACACATCTGAGCATCTTTTATCAGGTTTGGATTAAGGCGAACCCCATATTTAAATAATAAATCTTCCAATCCCAAACTTTGTACTTGTGCCATATTGCCTTCACGGGCTACGGAATCCACTTTTACGGCATCCATAAAAAACAACGCCCTGCCGCCATTCATGATAAATTGGTCGATTTTGAATTTGTCTTCATCATTAAAGGGCTGGTCAGGTTTCAAGACAAAAATAGCATCCAGACCATCCAGAGTGGGCGATTGGCGTAAATCAACGGGAAAAAGTTCGTAACTTTTCTTCAAAGCTCCAATCAAATCCAATTGATTGACGGCGGGCAAACGGGTATAATTAATGAAAAAACCAATCTTCTTTTTGCTCTCGGCAGTTATCTGTTTAATGGCAGAAGCTAACTGATATTCAACGCTTTCGTACGACTGATTAAGAATTTCTTGGGGCGATGCCATTTTGTTTCCTTTCAGTAACAAAGTAGCAATTTCTTTATCCTGATAGGTGATAACCGCCCCTGGAATTATTAAGGTTTGGATTTTCCTGCCGTCTTCATTATTAAAAACATTGGTGGGTTGAATGCCCTTTTGAGCCAATTTAGCAATTTCTTGATTACGGATTTTTTCGTCTTTATATTCCTCATTCAAGTCAATGAAGGCATATTTTACTTTTGTTCCTCCATAAATTTGAAATTCGTCCAAAGTCTCACGCACAGCATTTTCAAGGCGTTTGAAGCCCGAGGGAATACTTTTACCCGTCAGATAGACTTTTACATAGACTTCATCGGGAAGATTACTCAATAAATTTTTTGTGGCTTCGTGAATGGTGTATCGTTTTTCTTGGGTAAGGTCAAGTCTAAAAAAGAAGCGATTAGCCAAGAAATTTAAGCCAATTACGGAGCCAATTACGAGCAGAATTTGAAGGATTTTGTTTTTCATAATGGTGTGCTTTCGCACATTTTATAAGGGCTTTACACCTCTAAACGATACGCTTAGAGGTATATTTTTTTATCAGTAAATGAGATGGTAAATTCTTTCAATTGATAAAGAATATCAATGCCAATCAAAGCACTGACGAGGGTCGTAGGGGGTAACTTAACGATGGCAACTTCCAAATTTCTGAAAATACGGTTGAAAAGTTTTATTTCTGGATTAAGCACAATTTTTGCCTTAATTCCACCACCTGCTGTATTGAGATTTTCGTATCTGATGGGTTTGAGAAGGTCTATTTCAAGATGCAAAGCCACATTTTCAGTAATTACAGTCTTACCAGCACCCGTATCAAGAATAGCTCTAATGGCAATTGATTCAATATTTTCACTTGATAATATGGGCTGAACAATGAGTTTTCTATGTTCTAATAAAAAATCAAAACCTTCCTTCATAAAATAAAAATATATTCTTTTTCATCCAACTTACCTCCTGTATATTCAATGGATGTTACTGTATTTTTCCCGAGCGTACCCCTTAATTCACGGAGTTTTGCCCATACTTTATCCTGATTTTTATTTTTATAAATCATCACTCCTTCCACAATCTTTGCACCATTAGAAACCACATCTTTGAGCAAAACAAAGGTGTCTGGATATTTTTTTTGTATCTCTGAAAAAGCAGTCAATTGATTATTGATGTCTCTTTTTTCCATTTCAATTACTTTATAACTATTGTTCAAATATAAAAATGATTACTTTTTTATCCAATGATTCCAACATTGAAACAACTCCAAAGTCTCTTCGGAAGCTACGATATTTGTCAATTGAGAAAATGCCACAGGAACGACATATTCCCCGATTTCCATATTTAATAAAAAATCATTACCATGAAAATCATCTTCATCTGACTCTAAACCCACTATTTGAACCGTTTTATGTTCGGTTGAGCCGTCTTTCTTCTTCAATTCAGCCGTTGCAGTGAAGGGGAAAACAATTTCTTCGCCCATGGTGGTTAGCCAACCGATGGCAACTTCGTAATCATCATAACAATCGACTACTATTTCGTAATCAATTTTGTCTTGTATTTCTTCTTGTGTGAGCATAATGTGTGTTTTAAAAATCAAAAATAAAGAAAATCTATAAAAGAACGATATTTCAACTATGATTATACTCCACATAGGATAAATATTGACATTTTTTACCGTATGGATAGGATAAAATGTTAGTCTTTACAAATCATAAGATTTGTTGCTATATCCTCCTTCTCATCTATACGCAGTAATTAGTGTGTAATACATTTTGGAAGAATTTTGAAATGTTAAGTTTTATCCCACACAAAGAAGCTGTTTAAACTATATTTGTCAAGAAAGTATTTGCGGGGTTGAGGTAAAACAAGAAATTTCTATTTTTTTGTTACCAAATAATCAACCTTCACGACTAAGTGTTTGTAAAGGATTATTTGTACCCTTTCCCATCTTATCTCAAATCAAACTTTATGTCAAATTTAACAGTACATCGTGAAGCCCTTCTCACGGTTGATTCTAAGCGAAATATCGCTTTATTCATCGACCGAATTATTATGTTGGAAGGCGAAGGAAATTACACAGTCTTTCACTTGCGAGAAGGCAAATCGAGGATGTATGCTCATTGTTTGCATACTTACGAAAAAATTTTGCAAGCAAAAGGCTTTTTGCGAGTTCACAAATCGTTTATGGTCAATCCCAAATATGTGGTGGATTATCGAACAGACGATTGCCAATTATTATTGGAAAATAATCTTGTAGCTTCGGTTTCTCGGCGGAGGAAGGGGGTTTTGGGGATGGGGAATTAGTTGTTGGTTACTTGTTATTGGAGAATTGATTGATTCCCCCCTGCTTGGCATTGCGAGGTACGAATTTATCATTGCGAGGTACGAATCCGTACCTCGCAATGACAAACATTCATTAACATAATCACCTAATACCTCACCACAGCCTCAATCAATCGTTGTTTGATTTTCTTCCGAAAACTCTCTGGGCTAATAACCTTCATGGCTGCCCCAAAGCCCAGAATTTCACGCTCTAATTCGTAGTTATGTTGCACTTTTATTTCAATAATAATACCTTCATCAGTTCGCTCAATTATTTGCTGTGAATGATGCAAAGGTTTAGTCTCCACATACGGGGCGTGTTCTTTTACTACGAAAATCCTTAACACCATCGGGCGGAGATTACTGACCGTCACACCGATAACATTTTTATAATATTCTTCTGAAATAATCTGTTCATTTTCAAGATATTGCACTTCGTCAGTAAAGGAAATATCAATAATTCTATCCAAAGCCAAATTGGAAATAATACCATTTTCTTTGCGAATTCCCACCGCAAACCAACGATTTTTGAACTCTTTTAGCCACCAAACGTGAAAGAAGAACTCGCTGGGTTCACGGGCAGAAAAGGATTGATAAGTCATACTAAGGGCTTTCTTTTGGATGATACTTTGGTAGATAACATCCAAAAAAGGTAAGCCCCGCAGATTATCATTTTTTTCGAAATCAATGACAGGATTTTTCTTCTGCCCGACTGCATACACGTGGTCTTCCAATTTCTGGACAACTTCATTCAGCGATTCAAAGTGTGAGAAGCCTTTAAATTGTCGCAAAACCTCCACGGCTTCGTTCATGCGAGAAAGATCATTTTCAGAAATGGGAATGTTGGTAATGCTGTAATTAGGATCTTCGTAGGTATAATATTTTTTGTCCAAAACCACGATAGGGGCGAAATAACCCAATTTATCACTCCGCATCACCTGGATATCCGCCTGAATGGTGCGGCGACTGATACCTTTTTCGATACCTTCATATTCATAAAGAGTATCCGAAACGTGTTCGATGATATCCTCCAAAGTCCATTTTCTGAATCGGTTTCTGAGACAATTATCAATGGTTTTATAACGGATGAGGGCGTTACGGTTTGTGGGCATGGAGATATTATATTTTGGCACGCTGATGACACAGATTTTATCATGTTTAAATCTATATAAGGAAGTAACTGCGTTCATCGCATACTGTTAAATTGGCAATTCGTGAATTCAAAAATAATAAAAATATTTTACTGTACGCAGATAGAGTGCGTAGGGAGTAGTTTAAATTTATATCCCGAACATTAAACATCGAAAGCCGAGTATCAAAATTTCTTTCCGCTCACTCATTCATCAAAATTTAACATAGAGAATTCCACCCCCCATCATTATATTTGTTCTTGATTTCAGCATAATATTTGCTATTTTCAAATTCTTAAATTCCTCCTAATGGCATACTTAGCTACATACACACCCACGCTCACCACCGCCACGGCTGCCCATTTGCTCAGGCGTGCCACTTGCGGGCCCACCAAAGCTGAAATTGTCAGTTTCACGGGCTTGACGGCTACTCAGGCGTATCAAACTTTGTTCAATAATGTGGTGCTTAATCCATCGCCTCCGATTGATTTGAAGGAAACATCATCCACTTATCAGCAACAGTTTGTGAACGCCCCTTTTATTGCCGATGGTGATGTAAATTTTCAGCGGAGTATGTTCGTGAAGTATTGGTGGATGTCGCAGTTTGTGAAGCAAAATAATGCCCCCAGTATTCTTGAAAAATTAGCCTTATTTTGGCAAAATCACTTTGTAACCACCAACGAAATTGTGAGCGATTGTCGGTATATGTGGCGGTATATTTCCACCATCAGAAGCAACTCAATGGGCAATTTCAGAACCTTCGTCAAAGTGATGACAAAAGACCCTGCAATGTTGGTGTATCTCAACGGAAATGAGAACGTTAAGGGTAAACCCAATGAAAATTATGCTCGTGAATTACAGGAGCTTTTTACAGTAGGCGAAAAAGATTTTTACGGCAATGCCAACTACACCGAAAATGACGTAAAAGCGGCTGCCGAAGTGCTAACGGGCTGGTATTATCAAAATCATTGGAACGGTGGTTCAACCACCATCGGTTCTGCTTTTGATGCCAATAAACACGAACCTGGCAACAAGACTTTTTCAGCAAAATATGGTAATACCGTGGTTGCGGGGAGTACCCCTGCCACTGCCACCTCGGGCGATACTGAACTGAATGCCCTAACGGATATGCTGTTGGCTCACCCCGAAACTGCCAAATTTATTTGTCGAAAATTGTATAAATGGTACGTCAATCCCGAAGTTACGCAGGACATCGAAACCAACGTAATTATTCCATTGGCTGATTTTTTCAAAAGTGCCACCAATAATTTTGCCATCGAACCCGTGGTTGAGAAATTATTAACCAGTGATATTTTTTATGAAGTCAATAATATCGGAGCAATCATCAAATCCCCTCTGGAATTGGCACTGGGTTCTTTGCGGCATTTTAATTTGCCAGTGCCTAATATGGCAACCGATTCAGTTGCTTTCAGAAAATACTTTGAGTTTGTATATTGGCAAATGCACTCAATGCAAATGAGTATTATGGATCAGTCTTCGGTGTTTGGGTATGAACCTTATTTTCAAAATGCTCTTTCAAGAGCATGGATTGCTTCCAGTACGATTGCGGTGAGAAATAGTTTTACCGACCAATACGTTTGGCGATGGGCGGAGGCTTCACCGACCTACAAAATCAGTCCCGATTTGGTGGAATGGGTAAAAACATTACAACCCAATTTCCTCAACACAGCCGCATCCCCGTCCATTACTTGTGATGTTATTTTGGAAGAATTTTCCAAAAATATGTTTGTAACGCCTTTGTTTCAAACCCAAAAGGATTTTTTGATGGACACCATTATGATGCAGGGAATCCCAAGAACATCGTGGACATTTGAATGGAATGCCTTTCGTACAGTTTCAAATACTCCCACAAACCCTACTTTTCAAGATAAATACAATGGTGTAAGATGGCGTTTGCAGTTGTTAATGAAATATATGATGCGAATGGCAGAGTTTCACGTATTTTAATTTATGGTAAACGGTAAAAAGCGAACGGTTCTATGACGATTATTAATAATCTGTTATCAATTTGCCTCATTAATCTTCCACCTTTTATTGGTAAAAATACTTCCAATCAATAATTCCTTTATTTTAAATAAACCATTGATTTTCAGTATCTTAATTTAAAATGAACGATAAGGTGAAAATAAAATCGTGAGCTAAAACCGTTCACCCTTTACTGTTCACCTTTTACCGAAAATAATTATGAATCGTAGAGATTTCCTTGCAGCCTCTTCTTCTTTATTATTACCCCTTACGATGAACGGGATGGGTATAACGGCCCTTACTGAAAATTCAGGATTAGTCCAAGCCCTGCGAAAAACGGCAGCTGCTAATACTGACAGAATTTTGGTAATGATTAACCTTCTCGGGGGTAATGATGGACTTAATACCGTCATTCCCTTAGACCAATATGGGGCTTACACGGCTCTGAGAAGCAATATTGCCATTCCGCAGTCGAGTGTTTTGTCGCTCACGGGGATGCCCGAACTGGGTTTACATCCATCCATGACGGGGATGCGAAATATGTTTAATGATGGCAAACTTTCCATCATTCATTCCGTGGGTTATCCCAATCCGAACCAATCCCATTTTCGTTCGGCGGATATTTGGATGTCGGGTGTGGATTCTAATCAATATGCCCCCACGGGCTGGATGGGGCGATATTTGCAAAATCGTTATACCACTTATCCAACGGGTTATCCAAACCCCACCATGGAAGATCCCATTGCTTTGCAGATTGGGTATCTCGCCACGCCCACTTTGCAGGGACCAAGCCAAACGATGGCAGTAACGATTGATTCGCCCGATAATTTTTATAATTTAATGGGAGGAGCATCTGCCACTCCGCCCAACGACTTGCCCCCCAATACGATAGGCAACCAAATTGCTTTTCTTCGTCAGCAACAGGCTTTGGCAATTGGCTATGCTGCCGAGATTAAAAATGCGGGAACTTTGGGGACTAATTTAGCCACTTACCCAGCAGCCAGTGCAGGAAACGAGTTGGCAGAACAACTTAAAATTGTGGCAAGATTGATTCATGGAGGTATCAAAACCAAGATTTTCTTTGTTTCTCAACAAGGTTATGATACGCACTCAACCCAGGTGGATTCGTCGGATACTCGCACGGGAAACCATGCTACTTTACTGAAAAAACTTTCGGATGCCATCAGTATTTTTCAGCAAGATTTGGAGTTATTAGGACAAGCTGATAAAGTGGTGGGTATGACTTTTTCAGAATTTGGGCGAAGAGCAACTTCCAACAATTCAAGAGGGACTGACCACGGTGTGGCGGCTCCAATGTTTGTTTTTGGTACAAATATCAAGAAGAGAATTGTAGGAATGAATCCCAATTTGACTACAGAATTACTACCCACCAATCCGCAATCGTGGGAAACTTGGAGAGACATCAAAACCCAAATTGATTTCAGAAGAGTTTATAACGACATCCTTTTTGATTGGTTCGGCACGTCCAGAACTACGACTGACAATCTTTTATTCCGTAATTTCAACACCGTTTCACTATTTTCTAATTTTGTGGAAACCGTGGCAACGGGCAACTGGCAAAACCGTGATGTTTGGTCAGTGGGTAGAAAACCTTTACCTACCGAATACGTGAAAATAAACGCAGGACATACCTTGACGGTTGGGGAAGATGTGTCAGTAAAAAATATCCAATTGCAGGGGAACATTAATTTTACGGGAAATTTTAAGGTGAATGTGTTGGGGTAAATCAAAAACGATATTCCAAAGAAACCAAACCATAAGCCCCCAAGATATTTTGGGTTTGGGCTTGGGTATAAAAAGGGGAAATCGTGGCATCGCTTAATGTTTTGCTGTTCAGTAGATTATATCCTTCAAAACGCCATAAAATCTTCTTGTTCATTCGATATTCCGCCCACATATTCAGTAGCGTGAGTGTGGCAGAAGTAGTGTTTTCTTTTCTTAATTGAACCCAATTATTCTCAAGATTAAACACCAGTTTTTCGGAAAATTTTAGGTTAATATTACCCGATAACTTGTGCAGATTATTGATTAATGATTTTTCGGCAAATGTAGTTTTTAAACTCCTTTGAATGTTTTTATAAGAGGTTTCAAAATTAAAAATGCCCTTAAAGCGACTTCTGAGTAGGAATGAATAACTAAACGTCTCATTCTTAAAAGGATTCAGTACGTTATTAAAAATATTTTGTGAGTCAAAAACATTCCATTCCAAACCCACTTTCGGACTCAGCGGGATGCTGTAAAAATCCTTTCCAAAAGACACATTGACCTGCGAATTTACGTCTTCGCCTACGTTAGTAAACTGCGAAAAATCTCGATTCGCATCCGTAAATGAGTTGCTTCTGACGGGGTTTTTGTTAAGCGAATATCGCCCAATCACCAAGGCATTGATGTGGTGAAATAAATCAAAAAGATAATATTGCAAACTAAAATTATGCCTTTGCGTAATGCTCAAATTACGGTTTCCTTGGGATATTTTACGGAAAGATTCAATCTCAAATACTTCATTTAATTGATTGATTTCGGGTAAATTATTGGCAAAATTATATCCTAAACTCAACGCCTGACCCTGCGAAAACTTTATTTTTCCGAGTACCGACGGCTCCCATTGCAGCGTGCTGATATTTGCCCGATTTTGTTTGCCAATAAATGCCAAATCATACTGATTGAGTGACGTTCCGAAGGTGAAATCAAGTTTACGAAATTGCCATTTTATATTACATTCGGCAAAGTTTTTTTGCAGACTATAATTAGCCGTTTGGTCTAATAAATCAATATTCCAAAGGTTTTGCGTTTCTCGATTGATAAGCCCGAAAACTTCTTTTTGAATACTTTTATTCCAACCCAAACCACCCGTAATCGTCCAAGTTTTGTTCAATTTCCATTTATCGGTAATGTGAACAGAAAACTGATGATTGGGTTGCTCAATGTTTTGATTAAATGATAATTTATTAGAAATATTGGAAGGATTTTTATTAATTAAATCAGCAAAAACATCTTGATTTGCATTTACATCAAAGCGTTGATTACCAGATTGATACAAATATTTTGCATCAATTGAAAGACTATTTTGTAACGAAAAAGTATGTACCCAAAGCAATTGATTCAAGAAATTCAACTGCGTATTCTCTTTGGATTCTTGCGAAGAATTAGTTTTCTCTAAAAACTGATTCTCAAGGATAGAATTACGTTGATTATTGGCGTAATTTATTTTAAAATTATACATAAAACTATTCTTTTTATTGGGGGTAAACCTGAGATTGGTTTTGGATTCCAGCCAAGCAGAAGTACGGTCAATTGATTGATTTTCAAGGTATAAACTATTGGGAAGATTACCATAAAACCGATTGAGTGAAAAAATATCCTGAGCTTTTGACCGATTGAAAATAGTGTGATTTTTGAGTTTGAATTGGGGCGTAAATTGTTGGGCTAAACTTACCGCCATCATCGCATTTGAAACGCTGGGAGAGATAACATTTTCCTGAAAAATCCCCTGTGGAATATCCTCCGCCGAGAGTTGCACACTGCCCCCACCCGACATAATTTCTTCCATTTTTCCACTAAATTGTAAAAAATCCTCAAAGGTGAAAAATGATTTCCCCACGTTGTTCGCATTTCCCAAAACGTTCCATTTTGTTTTGGGTTTGAAGAGGAATAGATTAGTATTCAAAAGGTAATCTTCAGGCAAGCCACCACCCGCTGTGAGTGTGCCAGTGGGAATATTCTTTTTGTCTTCCCGAATCTTGATATTCAAGGCTTTCTTGTTGGTATTCAGCCCGTTAGGATTGTTAGGGTCTTGAAAATTATCCACAATCTGGATTTTATCAATCATCTCGGCAGATAACCCATTACTCAATAATTTAGGGTTATTTTCGTATAATTCCTCGCCTTCGACCATTAAGTTTTTTATTTCCTGACCCTGCACAAAAATTTTGCCTTGATTTATCTCAACGCCTGGCAATTTTTTCAATAAATCATTGAGGTTTTTGTCGGCAGGAGTTCTATAAAAATTAGCATTGAAAGTAGCAGTATCCTCCTTGAAAGTGGCAGGTCTTTCGGCCACAACTTTCACTTCGTCCAAAAGTTTTATACTTTGTTTTAAAGAGAAATTTATGGTGGTATCTCTCTGAGCATCAATTACTTGAACGTTATTTTCAAAGCCAATGGCACTCAAAATAAACCGAACTTTTTGGGGATTGTTGAGCGTAATTTGATACCGCCCAGAGGCTTCACTCATTTTGAAAACAATAAAACTGGAATCACGAGCGGAAGACACCGTGAGGTAGGCATTGGGAATGCCCACAAAAACAGTATCAGTGATGATACCTTTGATGTTGATTTGTTGAGAAAATAGGTCGTTTGATAATAACAAAAACGAAGCTACCGACAAAAATTGGCGTAATCTTCGACACATAATTCATGGTTTACAAAAGAACCTCCGTGTTATAAAATATTGATAACCAAGACTTTAATTCATCTTTATAATCTTCACACCGCCCGAATTTGTAGCATCACTGCCGCCCGTTAATTCTTTAGTTTTTTGGGCTAAAATTTCGTCATATTCTTTCTGAGAAACCTTTTTTCCCTCAGTTGGTATCATTAACTGGTCATCAGAAGGTTTTTCGTCCTTAAATTCTTTGAAAGCAAAAGTTTTTCCTCCTTTTTCTTTTAATTCCACAATCAATCCAGGCAAACCCCAATAATTGGCAGGACCTGAACTCACGGGAATTTCCAAGGCAAAGTAGGCTTCCACTTCGTATTTTCCGACGGTGGCAGTGGCTTTTTGGCAAGCCATTTTTCCGATTTGTTTGCCATCGCCAGTGAGTTTCCAATTGATTTTTTTTAAGTTGTCAGTTATCAAAAAAGATTTACCCAAAACGTCCGCCTGAGAAATATATGACTGTTTTTGTAAGTCCTTAAAATAACTCTTTCCTGTGCCTTCACCCAATGATTTCACTTTTGAATCAATACCTTGACCATCGGAAAGTTTGTAGGAAGAAACATCTTGATTAAACGATAATGTCATTAAACTTTTAGAATTTTCCTCTAATTTTTTGAAAATCATTTCACGAATATTGGGGTCAGGCATCTGCTCCTCAATTTGTTTGCGTTTTTCGGGCGTTAATGATACACGAGTTTCCTCATAAAAGATCATTCCCTGATTGGTTTGTGCAGCTACATAAGAAAACTCAGAACAGGTTAAGCCCGCTACAAGCAAAAATAATAGTCTAATTTTCATATTTAAATAATTGTTTAAAACCACTCCACTGTTGATTGATTAGTGGAGTGGTTAAGGCATTTAACGAATAATAATAATATAAATACAGCAATCTGTTTCAACAATAATAATAACTACATCTCTACTGACGGTCTTTTTTACTGATAAAATAGACTCACTTGGAATTGTTGCCAAATCGTTCTGAGTAATAACTCGAACTTCTTTTTCAACTACCTTTTTTTCGACTTGAACTGGTTTGTTTACCTCTGTGGCGGCACTTGATACATTGGGCGTTACTAAAAGGCAAGTAACTGCCAAGAATAATCCTAAAAGAAACTTTTTCATAACTGTATTTGAAAATAATATTTAGATTACTGCTCTCAACATTTTTTGTGCAATGAGAAATTTGCCCATTTGTTTGTCATGACTATGCAAACTTAGTCATCTTAATGATTTTACAAAAGTGAGAAAATACACCAATTTTAGGTTAAAAATACCTCAAAAATTGATGAGAAATCTAATTATTTCAAAAGGTTCGCTACTGAATAGGTTTCTTTGATGATGGCCATATTTTGGACTAAGTATTTGGTCAAAGAGCCACTGCCTTTATCCAAATATAGTTTTTCTTTGATGCGTAGTTTATAGTTTGAAACACTTTCGGGCGTTATACATAAGACATCCGCAATCTCTTTGTTACTGCCAAAATTGGTAGATTCCATCAACACATCCCATTCCCTCCGAGTTAGCGAAAAAAGGCGTAATGTTTGGTTACCTTCTTGTTGTAAAAGTTGTGAGGTTAATATCATAATTTTAGATTTATTTAGAATTCAATATGAGTAATTTTCAGTAACAAATATATCAGTGATACATGATATTACAAAATAAAAATTTGAATTTAAATCGTTCTTTTGCTATTTTCTTCTTTCAATCAAGTAGAAATACCTTTCATGAATGAGTAAACGGTAATATTTTGCAAAAAAGAACTCGCTGGTTTTGTCCAACGAGTTCTCAGTAATTTATTGGAGACAACTCCAACAAAGGCATAAATTACCTTCCTACATTATTTACTCCTCAATAACCTTCCGCATCTTAATATTCAGCACCTCCACCAACAGCGAAAAGGCAATGGCAAAGTACAAATATCCCTTCGGAACAGACCCCACGTGTGAGTTGAAAATTGATACATTTGAACCATGGGCGGCTTCGGCAATGAGCATGAAACCAATCATAATCAAAAACGCCATGCCCAACATTTGAATCGAAGGATGACGATTGACAAAATCACCAACGGGTCCACCAAATGCCATCATTATCAAAACTGAAAAAACGACTGATAAAATCATTATCGGTAACACCTGCGTAAGTCCGATTGCCGTCAGGATTGAATCAATCGAAAAAACTACATTGATTAAGGCAATCTGAACCACAACCGCCGTCAATTTATCAGCGGCGGAGGTTTTGGGTTTTGCTTCGTGCGAACCTCCTTCTAATTTTTCGTGAATTTCGGAAGTAGCCTTGTATAACAGAAACAAGCCTCCAATGAACAGAATCAAACTTTGCCCTGAGATGTCTGCATGAAGCCAGCCCCAATTGATGTAAGCAAAAGGTTGCTGCATCGAGATAATAAACGAAATGCCAAATAGCAAAATGACTCTGAAAACCATTGCCAAAATTAAACCAATATTGCGGGCTTTGGCTTGGTCTCGTTTTGCCAATTTGTTAGCAGCTATAGAGATAAAAATGATGTTATCAATTCCCAAAACAATTTCGAGAAATGTAAGGGTGATTAAACTAACGATGCCATCGGCAGAAAGTAATTCTTGGAAATTCATAAATAAGTATTAAGTATGTGAGTATTGAGTATGTGAGTAATTGATATCGGGTAATTGAATATTGAATTGTCACTTATTCAATACTTATTTGCTCATATACCCAATACTTACAGCCACAAATTTATCCACTTTCACCCATAATCAAAACGCAAAAAAGGACAAAAGGCAAGTTTGCTTGGTTTTTTCTTGTAAAATCTTGACGAATAGTTTTCAAAAAAAACGTACCACAGTCATTTTCAAAATGGGTAAATTCAGCTTTAATTTGTAGTTTTGTGGTATGTTTAATAATTTCAATGTTAATCTTGTGCTGTATGCGGCAGGCTTTATGCTTTAAGGAACTGAAAAACAATAAGTAGACGTTTTTTAAATGCCCTTTTTTGCACCACTCTACGTTGATAAAATCCTCATTTAGCGATGCTAAACTGCGGTTTTATCGCCTTGATTGGCACAAAAAATAACATTTAAAAATTCATCTACTTATTATTTTCCCGTTCCTAAGCTATTTTAGCATCGTTTAGATTATCATTAATTTCTCAAATACCAGTTTAATTTTAATCAATTATTATCGGATAAAATATTTCTGTTCACTGATAACTGTTCACTGATAAAAGCCATTCCTAAAAATAAAAAATTCATGAAATTCGTCGTATCATCCTCAGTATTACTCAAACAGCTTTCGGCAGTTAATGGAGTCATTGCCAACAACCCGATTGTTCCCATTTTGGAGAATTTTCTTTTCCAAATCGACCAAAACCAATTAATCGTAACCGCCTCTGATTTACAGACTGTTATGATTACGACCCTGGCGATTGAGTCGTCAGATACGGGAGCAATTGCCGTTCCAGCTCGTTTGTTGTTGGATACTTTGAGAGGTTTGCCCGACCAACCCATCACTTTCAAGATTGACGGAGATACTTTCGGAACAGAAATTATTACTGAAAATGGACGTTATAAATTATCGGGCGAAAACCCGATTGATTTCCCCAAAGTACCACAAGTAACCAAAAGCCTTTCAGTATCAATTCCTGCGGATGTGTTAGGTTCAGCCATTGCCAATACCATCTTTGCGGTTTCAAACGATGATTTACGCCCTGCCATGACGGGGGTTTACGTGCAGCTTTCGCCAGAATATACCAATTTTGTGGCAACAGACGGACACCGTTTGATTCGTTATAGAAGAACAGATGTTACGGCTGATACGGAATCAACGATGATTATTCCTCGCAAAGCCTTGAATTTATTGAAATCAACATTGCCATCGGACGATACCACCGTTACGGCAGATTTTAGTGCGGCAAATGCCTTTTTTAGTTTTAATAATATCAGAATGATTTGCCGTTTGATTGACGAACGTTTCCCAGATTACGAGAATGCCATTCCACAAAACAACCCGAACGTAATGACGATAAACCGTGCGGAGTTTTTGGGTTCATTGAAGCGTATTTCGATATATTCAAACAAAACAACGCACCAAATCCGCTTGAAATTAGCCAATAACGACTTGGTAATCTCAGCCGAAGATTTGGATTATTCAAACGAAGCCAACGAAAAACTGATGTGCGATTACGAAGGCGAAGAAATGGAAATTGGTTTCAACGCTAAGTTTATGGTGGAGATGTTGGGCAATATCAGCTCAAACATGATAGCCTTGGAAATGTCGCAACCCAACCGTGCAGGTTTGATTATTCCATCGGATAAAAAAGAAAACGAAGATATTTTATTGTTGGTAATGCCCGTGATGTTGAATACTTATGCGTAGGACTCGATTATCAATTATCATTTAAAATTCTAAAATTATGACACAAATAACACTTGATATTTCAGACAGCTATGTTTCGTTTTTTTATGAAATTGATAAAGAATTTTGATTTTATAAAAGTAAGACAGAAAAAGAAAGTCTCTTTGGAGGATGAATTGACACCTTCTCAGAAAGAAACTTGGGCAACAATAAAGCAAGGTTTTGAAGAACTAAAAATGTTGGAGGCAGGCAAAATCAAAGCAAAACCCTTAAAAGATTTGTTAGATGAGCTTTGAAATAATAACGCTTCCAGAATTTGGTAAGGAATTGAAGAGATTACATAAAAAAATATCCCTCAATCAAACAAGATGTACTTGACCTCGCTGCGGAACTCATAATAGACCCAACACAAGGAGAACCACTTGGAAAAGATTGCTATAAAATTAGGATGGCAATTTCTTCCAAAAATAAAGGTAAATCAGGAGGTTCGAGAGTTATTACTTGCGTAAAAATTATAGATGAAACGGTTATTTTACTTTCCATTTATGATAAATCTGAACAAGAAGATATTGATGATAAGGCATTGAATAAGTTACTGAAAGATAACGATTTACTGTAAAACAGGCTTACGAAACATATTCGCAAGCCTGTTTGGTTTAATGTCATTTTTGGTCTTTTTTCGACAAATAACACGTGCGAAAACAAGCACTAAATTCGATAACACAAAATTTATTTTTATGAATAAAACATTGAATACCAACAAGATAAACCTTAATTTCCGTAGTTGGTGAGTTGCTTACGCTCGTGTTGTTGGTGGAAAAAACACCAACAACAGCTGGAAACGGTAGATTCATTGAGTTGAAATCATGGAGTGCAGACTATATTAATGGTATAAACAGCCGTGCTTTTACAGATCAGTTAGGTAACTATTTTAAACAACAGGCTAACTTTACCCAAATATTTGATTTTGACAGAATACGTTTTGATGCCGCAGGTTATGCAACTATTGATGCAGCAAAAACTACCATCAAAGCCAAATATGTTACTTTATTTAAAAAGGATTTACAGGGTACTTTTGATGCAATGGGAGGAGAAACGAGTGCTTTTTTAAATGCTAATCAAATTAATAATTTTGATAAATTCTCCGATGCAGTAAATAATGTTGATCCTGGTTACATGAAAAACTTTTTTCATTTTTAGATGTAAAATGATAAAATATAACTTAATAGAGACTATCCAAAATACTCTTATTCGAGTAATATCTGACAGGTATGTTGTTTCAAAAAAAATAATATTTAAAAACAGCAAATGGATTGATAGCTTAATTTTAATAAATAATATAGTCTTTGAAGAAGACATAAAAACAAGTCGTCCAAATTTTAATGGCGTGGGAATTTTTAAAAATAAACTGTATTATACAAATGACGTATTTAAGGGCAAATCCTACGTGATTGACTTGGTTGAAAATCGTCAATACGAATTTATAAAAAATGATTATATCGGATTTGTAGGAAGTTATAAAGATATGATTTTGATAGAGAATCTAACAGAAAAAATAGAATCTAACTATGAAATAATAGACAGAGGTTTTATCAGTTTGGTTAATCCTGATACGTTAGAAACAGTTTGGTCTAATACTAAAAGATTTGATAGCGATTTCTTATCAGACGAAAAAAGCCTTTATGTGGTAAATGGATATGAAATAAGGTGTTTAGATGCTAATACAGGAATTGAAAAATGGAGTTTTCCAGTAAATGAATTAGGTAAATATAAACCTAATAACAATTATGAAGGAATCAAGCAAGGTAGAGTAAATGGATTAATTGCAATTCATCAGGGAGTTTTAATAGCACAAATTACAGACTATAAAATACTTGGGATTGATACAAATACAGGCAAGAAAAAATGGATAATAAACGATTTCCGTAAATCCCTTCCCCAAGAAATTTACAAAATTGTGAAACCCATGACTACGGGCGATACGAGTGTGGGAGATATTGCTAATTGGCATCTTATCCCAGAAACTAACAAGATGTATTTAACATGGTTTTCGTTTGTTTTTGAATTGGATATTATTACAAAAGAGGTAAATATAATTTTTAATGCTTTCCCAGAAATGACTTTGGGGCGTAGCATAAGAATAGAAAATCTAATTTATGTATTAGGAGTAAATGATAACTACTTGCATATTTTTGATATTGAAAAAAGAGAGATTATTTGGAGTTTTGTACATCCAAACGAGACTTATATAAATGATATTTCTATTCATAAAGATAAAGTTTACCTCAAAGATTGGAATGATAATTTATTGATTTTAGAAAGAGAAAAACTATAAAACAAACCCCGTGAAACACCCCCTATTAATTACAGGCATTTTGTTTGCCTTGTTGAGTTGTGATAAAAGTAGCGTTGAAGACCCTGCGGTTGGCAATAACGTACTGTTGAAAACCGAATGCCTCACCGAAACTTCGGAGGTGGCTTATAAAAATCAGTCGGTGTTGGATACCGATGGTTTTGTGGAAGTAAACCGCTTCTATTCGGCAGATGGCAAGTTTAAGGAAACTCGTTATGCGGTGTTGATGTATGACCCCAAAGCCTATACGGGTCTTGATTTGAAGAGTGCCTATTTCAACAATAAGCCCTTCCAAGTTGCCGCCAATGGGCAATTTCAACTGACCGATTCGGAAGAAAACAAAACAGCCAATTGGCGTTTTACGCTACCCGATGGTACAGCAATTGAGATTTGTACGAGTCAATTCCCGAAAGTTTTGAATCTGTCAGCGATTCCAAAACCAGTATCGGGCAAAGAATGGAAGTTTGACCTCGACATCAGTGCCAACAAAGCGGATTACGTGCAGGTATCGAACAATAAGTTTTTTAGTTATGGCAGTTTGGAGGGTGAAGGCAATGTGAGTACCGATAAAATGTCGCTCACATTCAGCAGTGCAGCCGTAAAAGATGCCATGGACGATGCCAAGTTTTTCAAGCAAACAAGCCTACAATTATACGCCAAAACGGGCAAGAGTTTAATCAAGACCGTGAAAGGCAAAAAGATAAAGGTGATTGTGAATACGGTTTCGGTGGTGGAGTTGGGGTTGTTTTAGACCTCACCGAAGCGTCGGTCGCCCCCAATTCCTCTACCGTGGAGAGGGACTTCAAAAAACAATACAACTTAGCAGTCCTTCGTGGAGAGGGGAGTTTTTTCACTTCTAACCAACTAAAAATCAATCAAATACCCCAAACCCAAAAATTGGCAAGATTCTTGAAAGTATGTTGATGTAAACAATAACCGTTTTGATATTTCGTTAATCCATCAAGACACAGCATCCATGAACAGACTCAGAATTTTTGCTTTTGCTACCATCATTTTTGCGGGTTGTAAGGTTGCTCAACAGCCCCAGGTAGTTTCACAATCGGAAGAGGAAATCGTTATTACCGAAGAACCCACCACCGACCCCATAACGCAACCCGAACAAGGAATTGCCTTCTTTGCGGGAACATTACAAGAGGGCTTAGAAAAGGCAAAAGCCGAAAATAAATTGCTTTTTGTGGATTGTTACACCACATGGTGTGGTCCGTGCAAGATGTTGAAAAAATACACTTTTACGGATGTTCCTTTGGGTGATTTCATGAAAGATAAATATGTGTCGATGGCAATTGACATGGAAACAACCGAAGGCATGACGATTGCCAAAAAATACGGCATCGAAGCCTATCCAACGCTTTTGTTTTTGGATAAATACGGCAGAGTCGTCAATCATCAAGTAGGCGGAATCAGTGCAGAAGCCCTTTTGGCAAAAGCCGAACAAACCGTCCGCAAATCAATGTAAGAACTTAGTGAATAGTTTAATTATATAGAAGCCCTCCGTTTGTGAGGGCTTTTTTTTATGCTATTACGGCTTTGAAAGCAATATATTTATCCAAGGCTTTCATAACTTCATCAGCCACAAATGCTTTCATTTCGTTCAATTCTTGTTCACGACTCAAAGGAATTGGACCCGCCACTAATTGGATATTGAGGACACGCTCGATTTCCCAGAGGGTTTCCGTAGTGAAATTATGCGTTCCACTCAGCCACTTGCTAATTTCAGATGGTTTTTTGCCAATCATAAAAGCAAATTCTTGATTTGAAAGTCCCCTTTCTCTGATTTTATCATCAATTCGAGCGGCTAAGAGCATACGTTTGGTAACTTGCTCTCGTTTCTCGGGGCTAATCCTTTTCTGTATTTTTTCAATAATTGGACTATGGTATTCTCGTGCTTTATTCATCGGTTTCAAAAGTTAAATTTCCTAAAAGTTCCATTTCATTTGCAGACCAATAGATTTCTTTTCCTTTAGTTTGGTAAGCAATTACATCTGAAATAATACGCATTAATTTATTTTCACTCGTCAATTTGGGGTCTTCTTGCAAAGCTCGAATGGCTTTTGACTTATGTCCTCCGCCACCCAATACAATAATACTACTTCCTAAACGAATGCAGTACAATCTAAGATTTGAGTTAGGTAAATCGTATAATGCACAAACTAAATCACCCAAACTTCCTTCGTTTTCTTTAAACATATTTTTCTTTGCACCTGTTCTGAAAGCCATCAAATCAATTCTTAGTAAAATATCATCTATTTCATCTGGAAACTTTTCAAAATTTTCTTCCAAGAATTTATCAAATAATGTCATTTCATTGTTGTCAATAAAAACAGAATAAAATGTG
Source organism: Arcicella sp. (assembly GCA_034519515.1). Lineage (GTDB taxonomy): Bacteria > Bacteroidota > Bacteroidia > Cytophagales > Spirosomataceae > Arcicella. Next base: position 112,237 of record JAXHOK010000048.1, on the reverse strand, counting down.
GTTTTCATGCCCGAATATTGAGGTAATTTAACAATTTCTATTTTCATTGGATATCAAGTGATTTGCGTAAAATTAATCAAAAAGTTGTATTAGATAATTAAAACTAAATAATATTTTTAAATTAATCTTAGTTTTGTTACATAAGTTATTTCTCATCCATTCTCCATTCCATTTTGTTGTAACTTTGTTTATCGGTACACGGTAAACGGTCAAAGGTAAACGGTTTTGCAAAATCTTATCTTTGTCCGTTTAAATCGTAAGCCACTTTCCCGTTCACCGTGAACCCTTCACCGTTCACCGAAAATTTGCAAAGAATGAAAATTTCCCTTAATTGGCTTAAAAATTTTATTGAAATAACTGAATCCGCTCAGGAATTAGACGAATTATTGACGGGTACGGGCTTGGAAGTTGAATCCATCGAACGCCACGAGGCTATTTTGGGTGGTTTGCAAGGTTTTGTGGTGGGCGAAGTGCTTACCTGTGAACGCTTTGAGGTCAAAGAAAAAATGTTGAGCCTCACCACCGTGGACATCGGAACGGGTACGCCTTCACAGGTAATATGCGGAGCAGCGAATGTGGCGGCTGGGCAAAAAGTCATCGTGGCAACCGTTGGCACAACCCTTTATGACCACCAAAAAGGAACGCCAATTTTTCAGATTACCAGCAAAAAAACCTACGGACATCTGTCAGAAGGAATGATTTGTGCCGAAGACGAATTGGGCTTAGGTACATCACACGATGGAATTTTGGTATTAGATACCGATTTAGCGAACGGAACGCCAGCTGCCCAATATTTCAACTTAGAAGCAGATTTATTAATCGAAATCGGCTTGACTCCCAACCGTGCGGATGCAGCTTCGCATTGGGGCGTGGCTCGTGATATTAAGGCAAAAACGAATCGTGAAATCACTTTGCCATCGGTTGAAAACTTCAAGGTTTCTAATAATAATTTCCCGATTGAATTAATCGTAGAAAAACCCGAAGATTGTCCCCGTTTTTGTGGCGTTACGATTGATGGCGTTACCGTAAAAGAATCGCCCGAATGGTTGCGTAAATATCTGGAAACCATTGGTTTACGTCCGATAAATAACATTGTTGATATTACCAATTACATTTGTCACGGACTCGGGCAACCGATGCACGCTTACGATTGGCACGCCATAAAAGGGCAAAAAATTGTGGTAAAAACCCTTCCCGCAGGAACAAAATTTACCACTTTGGACGAAGTAGAACGCACATTGGGTGAAACTGACCTGATGATTTGTGATGCCGAAGAACCCGTAGGAATTGCGGGTGTTTTTGGCGGAATGAAATCAGGAATCAAGCCCGAAACCAATCGGGTTTATTTGGAAGTAGCTTATTTTGACCCTGCCTCAGTTCGTAAAACTGCCCAACGTCACGGCTTAAAAACCGATGCTTCATTCCGTTTTGAACGTGGTACCGACCCCAACGCCAAATTATTTGCCTTAAAATATGCCGCTTTGTTGATTCAAGAATTGGCAGGTGGCGAAATTGCTTCGGAGTTAACAGATTTTTATCCAAATCCCATCGAGGATTTTAAAGTAGAGGTTTTGTATAAAAATGTGGATAGATTAATTGGTAAAAAGTTAGAGAAAGACCTCATCAAAGACATCCTGACGGCTTTGGACATCAAAATTCAAGATGAAACCGAAAATGGATTTACGGCAATCGTTCCGCCCTACCGTGTGGACGTTACCCGTGAGGCGGACGTAATTGAAGAGATTTTACGAATTTATGGATTCAATAATATCGAATTATCGGAGAATTTAGGCACAGATTTGCTTTCGAGTTTCCCCGCCAAAGACCGTGATAATTTGCAGATGAAAATCTCACAAGTTTTGGCGGCAAATGGTTTCAATGAAATCATTACTAATTCCTTAACAAAACCTGCTTATTCGGAATTAATCAAGGCAGATTTACCCAATGAAAACGTAGAGATTCTGAATAAACTCTCAGAAGATTTGGGCGTGATGCGTCAGACAATGTTGTTTTCGGGCTTAGAGGTTTTAGCGTATAATATTAATCGTCGTCAGAAGGATTTACGAGTGTTTGATTTTGGAAAAACCTATCATAAAATCAACGATAAATACGTTGAAAAGCGTCATTTAGCGATTTTCCTAACGGGAAATACCGAATCAGAAACTTGGCAAATGAAATCTCAGAAAGTGGCATTCCATACCTTGGCAAGTGCCGTAAATAAGGTTTTGGGAAGTTTAGGCTTCAAAAGTTTAGATACCAAACCCCTCGAAAATTCTGCAACTTTTGAATACGGTTTGAGTTATATTCTGAATAAAAAAGAAGTAGTAAAATTGGGACTAATTAAACCAAACGTAGCCAAAAAAGCCGAAGTAAAACAGCACGTTTTTATGGCAGATTTCGATTGGGATTATTTGTTCAAACAATACAACGACAAGGCTACTTTTGTGGAATTACCCAAATTCCCCGAAGTAAAAAGAGACCTTTCGTTGGTGATTGACAAAGCAGTAAGTTTCGAGCAGATTCAAAAGATTTCTCGCAATTATGAAAAGAATCTACTCCGTCAAATCAACGTTTTTGATGTGTATCAAGGAGATAATTTGGGTGAGGGTAAAAAATCTTATTCAGTAAGTTTTATTCTGCAAGATAATGAACAGACACTAACGGATAAAGTTATCGACAAAACAATGGAAAAACTGATTGGAGCGTTTGAAAAAGAGATTGGGGCAGTGATAAGGAAGTAGAAACAAAAAAGGATTGAGTTGTTTGGCTCAATCCTTTTTTATTTAACGCTCTTTTATTAATTGCTTTAATTTACGAAGAACAATAACAATTTGAGTTAAATCTTCTAAATCAGAAGCATCAAATTTGGGGCTTACAAAATATTCACTGCCTTGCAAGAGTGTAAAATTCCAAATACTTCCCACCAGCCAAGCCCCATAAATGGGTTTATTATCCGCATTTTTATATTGAGCTACCAACATCGCTGCCAACATTTGAGCCTCTGGGTCGTTACTATCCCCTTTTTGTTTCTTAAACTCTTGGAGGAAAAAGTAAGGTGTTTTTGGCGTTGAAATTCCCGCTGGTGAAGCTAAGAGACAATCGCAAATAACGGATATTTTTGTGCCATTGAAAGTGGCACTCATCGGGCGTTCATAGAATGAAACTATTTTATCTTCTTCCTCAATATCTACTAAATCAAACAAAATACTAATAAATTTCATTTTCAACTCCTCTTCATTCCAGCCATCCCCTGATTTCAAAGCCTTACGATATAATTTTTCAACTCTTTCAGATTCTGGTTTTGTCAAACTTCCTTTGGCATTTACCCAAGCATCAATCAGCTTTCCTGAACGAAGCCGAGGCAAATTAAAATATACTAAAAACGAGTCAGTATTTAAAGGTAATTTATTGATATGTTCCATTTCTGAATTAATTTTGACAAAACAAAGATACATAATTTACTGCTGAAAGAGGAGTTTGGAGATTATAAACTAAAATCTAATCTTCAACGTTAATAGTAAAATGTAAATCAAAATTTACTAAAAATAATTCTAAATAAATATAATCATGTTAAAATCAAAAATCTTTACTGCATTATTTATTGCCTTGTCAATCAGTGCATTAGCAGGAAATCCGCCAGCGAAAAAGGATGGTACAACGGGAATACAATTCTTTAACGGAACATTCAAAGAAGCATTAGCCAAAGCCAAAAAAGAAAATAAAATGGTGATGATGGATTGCTACACAACGTGGTGCGGTCCTTGCAAAATGTTGAAAAAGCAAGTATTTGTGGATAAAACTCTGGGCGATTACATGAACGCAAAATACGTTTGTATCGCAGTAGATTATGAAAATGGCGAAGGTCCAAACGTAGCTCAAATGTATCCCGTAGATGGTTATCCAACGCTTTATTTTTTGGATTCATCAGGAAAGAAAAAGAATACAATGGTGGGAGTTCCAAACCCAGTATCGGGTGCAGCAGGAGCTATTTTGAGTTTGGCTAAGAAATACGGAAAGTAGAATTTAGAGTATGGAGGAAAGAGTATAGATTTTAGAGAGTATTTCATTAGTTGATTTCTCTATAATCTATACTCTTTTCTCTAAAAATTAGTTTCTACGACCACGCTTGCCTTTCCTACGGTCTTTGGCATCATCCTTAATATCTTCGTATTTAGTGAATTGGTCAGCCGAAAGAATAGTCTTCATTTTTTCATCCTGAGCCATCACCAAATCACGCACTTCTTTCATGGCAGCACGCTTATCTGAAGCGTCTCTCATGGCAGACCTCTTCTGGTTTAAGTCCAATAACATTGGCTTAATTTGATTTACTTGGTCAGGTGTTAAAGTTAAGGCTTTAGTCCACCTTTGTATCTGATTATCAGCTTTTTGCTCAGGAGTTTGATTTTGTTGAGCTTCTCCTCTTCTGCCATTTTGGGCTGTTGCGGTATCAATGCTTACGGCAAAACTTGCCGCAAAAAAGCCAAGGGCTACAATTAATTTCTTGTTCATTGTTTTTGTTGTTTACTGTGAAAACTGTGGGTTAGATACGTTAAAAAATTAAAGGTTTAGCGGAAATATTAAAAACATATTTTGCAAGAGTAATTTTTAAACCGTAATTTTGTACTTGTAAAGAAATCGAAATCCTTTACGGGGGCCTATAGCTCATTCGGTTAGAGCAACTGACTCATAATCAGTAGGTGCTTGGTTCGATTCCAAGTGGGCCCACCCAAAGTTGAACAAAAAGAGTTACGAATTTTCGTAACTCTTTTTGTTAAACTTTATCCTACAAAACCACTATCTCATCGGCATTCGCTACTTCAAAATTCTGAGTCTTTAAATTATCCGAAATCACCTCCGAAGATTCTCTGGCACGGGCAATGGCAATGACGTTTTTGTCTTTATCCAAAATCTCAAAAACTTCTCCTTTTTCAAAAGAACCTCCCACCATTTTGATGCCTACTGCCAATAAACTTTTACGGTTAGTTAAGGCTATTACTGCCCCCGAATCCACCACTACATTACCCGCAATCAAACTGCCCGAAGCCAGCCATTTTTGGCGTGAATTCAAACTGACTTCTTGAGGAGCGAAAGACGTACCATTCTGATTATCAATAGCTTTGAGTATTCCATCGGAGGGCTTCATGCCAAAAATAACTACCCGTGTACCCATGCGTGTAGCCATCCGTGTGTAGGTCAATTTGGAAATCATCCCGCCTAAACCCAACGAAGATTTATCGTCATTGGCAAGCCCTAAAACAGATGAATCTACTTTTGCAATGAAGGGAATAATGTTTTTATCAGCATCCAAAAGTCCACCAACTGAGGTACATAAAAGCAAAGTTTCTGCCCCAAAACCTGTGGCGATTAAAGTTGCTAATTCGTCATTGTCTGAAAACTTCAACTCCAAATTACTCACCACATCGTTCTCATTAGCAATCGGAATTACTCCATTTTTCCAGAGTTCTTGATACGTTTCCTTCAATTGTAAAAACTGATTTCGATTGGCAAAGTGTTGTCTTTCGCAAAGACTTTGAGCCACTACGATTCCGTATTTTGCGAAATATTGATTATACTTTGCCAATAAAAGAGGATTGCCAATGGCGGCGGCAGCTTTGCGTTCGGAGATTGTTCCTTTATAATTTTGGATAAATCCACGACCAGCACCCACAGCCCCAGAAGAAACCATAACTATTTGATAATCAGCATGAAGAATGGATATTTGTCGAGCGATTTCCTGCAAAATTTCTTCGTTCAATTCGCCAGTTTTGTGAGTAATGGAAGCCGTTCCGAATTTGATAACGATGATGGGTTTAGACATTATTGGCAATGATTGAATGAGCTAATGATTGAATGATTGAATATCCTCACGGGATAGCAATTGAGTGAAGACTTAGACAAATTTACAGGATATAAATTTCGTGGAAAAGTTTATTACCCAAAACCGTTTACCGTGTGCCGTTCACCCTTTACCGTTTAAAATCGTTCACCAAGAAAGAGATGAGCCAACGCATCTTCGGTGAAATGGCAGCGTTTTTCCAAGGAGCTTTTGAGGATTTTGACGTATTCGGAACGGGGTATTTCGATGGCTCCAAAACGTTTGACATTATCGTTAATAAACTGAGTATCAAGCAATTCATAGCCTTGATGTTTCAATATTTCCATCAAATAATGAAAGGCAACCTTGGAAGCATCAGGGACTTTATAAAACATGGATTCGCCAAAAAAAGCGGCTCCGATTGAAACGCCATAAAGTCCGCCCACCAGTTGATTATCAAGATAAGTTTCCACAGAATATGCCAAGCCCATTTTGTGTAATTCACAATAGGCTTCAATGATTTCTTCAGAAATCCAAGTTTCTCCGTCACCTTTGCGGGCGGAGGCACAATTACGCATAACTTGTTCAAAATCAGCGGATATGCGTACTTCAAAACTCTTTTTATTGATAACAGGACGAAGCGATTTTGGGGATTTGTAAGTCTCAATCGGAATAACGGCACGGGGTTCAGGCGAATACCAGTAGAGTGTTCCGTCATTGTCTGCCATCGGAAAAATACCGTTCATATACCCATAAATGAGGTCATCAGCGGTGAGTTTATTAGTATTTAATTTGGGAGCAATAGACATTTTTGAGCGTTGAGCAGTAAGTATCGAGATTTGAGGGTGGTATCTTAACACCTAACCCCTATCATTTATTTTACATTCAATTTTAAGAAAAATAACTGAAAAAAGCAAGTTTTAGTATTTTATTAAAATACATAAAAAGCTGATTATTAATTGTTTAACTATACGTTCCACAAAACGTATTTTACTGAATTGTAATACGGATAGCCTTGTCCGTATGCGAAAAATGATTATTTTATTACTGACAGCCTTGTCCGTATGCGAAAAATGATTATTTTGCTGCGGACAAGTCTGTCGTCTGTCAGTGTTACAGTTTCCAAATGATTATTTTACTACGGACAAGGCTGTCCGTGTTACAGTTTCCAAATAAATTCAATTTATAGAAAAAAAGTAAAAATGAATATCCTCATCGCCACCGATAAATTCAAGGATTCCCAAACCGCCCTCCAAATTTGTGAGGGATTGAAAAAGGGAATCTTAAAAACATTCCCCACCGCCAAAGTTGAGATACTCCCATTGGCAGACGGTGGAGAAGGTACGCTCGAAACCCTCCAAATCGTTTTGGGAGGCGAGTTTATCACTTGTGAAGTACAAGACCCATTATTCCGAAATATTCAAGCCCAATACCTCTGGATTCCTTCCACACGCACCGCAATCGTGGAAATGGCAAGGGCATCGGGGATTGAGTTATTAAAAAAAGAGCAACGTAATGCTTTGATAACCAGTACCTTCGGCACAGGTCAATTGATTATGGATACTTTGAAAAAAGATGCCAGTGAAATAATCCTGACCGTAGGCGGAAGTGCTACTAACGATGGTGGGATTGGGATGGCGGCGGCTTTGGGATATGTTTTTTTGGATGAAAATGAGAATGAATTGAAGCCAGTTGGGGAGAATCTTCTGCAAATCCATTCGATTGATAAAAGTAAGGTTCATCCCAAATTAGCTAATATAAAATTTACCATAGCCACCGACGTAACAAATCCTTTTTATGGTGAAAACGGAGCGGCAAAAGTCTTTGCCAAGCAAAAAGGGGCGGATGAAAATGCGATAAATTTATTGGACAAAGGCTTAGAAAATTTAGCTCAGATATTCCAAAAAGAATTTAATATTGACGTTCAATCCATACAAGGAAGTGGTGCGGGTGGAGGCATTGGTGGCGGAGGATTGGCATTTCTGAACGCTCAAATTTGTTCCGCCGCCGACTGGATTTTGGACATTAGCGATATTGACGAAAAACTAAAAAATGCCAATGTCCTCATCACGGGTGAAGGGAAGATTGACAGCCAAACGTGGCAAGGAAAACTCATCTCCCGATTAGTTAAAAGAGCCAATAAATTCAACGTCCCGAGCATATTGATTTGCGGCACAATGCAAGATGTTGAACAAATCATTGCACAAGAGGGAGTAATATACGCAACCTCTATTCTGAACGAGCCGATGAGTTTAGAAAAAGCGATTGAAAATACTTCTCAATTAGTTGAATACCAGGGCAATATGATTGGAAAGGCTTTGAGGTTTGAGCGATGAGGCATGAGGTTTGAGTATTCAATTCACTGCTCACTGCTCATTACTTATTACCACTACTCATGCCTCATTACTCACTGCTCGTTGCTCACCGCTCAAAATATCACAAATAAATATTGCAACTCTCATTTTGTTTTGGTAAACTTTGCATGATTATTCGGTTTCAATCGAAAATCAATCTCAAAAAATGAAATACGAAGTTAAATTCATATCATATTCATACATCCCTACACCCGTTTTTAGGTGTACATTCTTCCGTAGGGTCTGATACCCTAATCCTGTTCGTTTGCCTATGTGGCAGATATTTCTCAAAACGTTTTCGTGTAGTTGTTTAATATTCTAAGGCTCAATTCGTTAAGTCGTGGTGATTTATCATCTACCATCATCTCCAAAAACATTTTTAGCAACATTTCAACAGTGGAAAAAGCATTAATCTCTGAAAATCTTATCGAAAACTACACCGTTCAAGTCGCTACGACAGAACATTTACATCTTGCCGAATCCATTTGTTACGAAATGGAAGAATCCGCCAAAGCACGTGGCACGGGAATCGCCAAGCGTTCTCCTGAATATTTACGCACAAAAATGGAGGAAGGTAAAGCCATTATTGCCCTCAACAACGAAGGCGAATTCATTGGTTTTTGTTACGTGGAAACTTGGGAACATGGCAAATTTGTGGCAAATTCTGGACTTATCGTAAAGCCCGAATGGCGGAAATTTGGCGTTGCCAAAGCCGTAAAAATGAGGGCTTTTGAATTGTCAAGGGAAAATTATCCCGATGCCAAAATCATTGGAATAACGACTTCTTTGGCAGTGATGAAAATCAATTCTGAATTGGGTTACGAACCCACTACGTTCAGCGAATTACCCGTAAATGATGCCTTCTGGAATGGCTGCAAGTCATGCGTGAACTATGACGTTTTGACCCGCACCGACCGTAAGCATTGCCTATGCACAGGCATGATTTTTGACCCCGAGTGGGAGAAAAACAAGGCAAAACGTGAAGCAGAAGCACAAAAACAAAAAGAACCCGAACACGTAGAATGGAATTTTTTGAAGGATGTGAAGGTCTTGGAAAGGTTGAAATCCATTAAGGAAAAGATGTTTTTGAAGATGCAAGCCAAGCGAGTGGCAAGGCCGGGGATTTAGTAATCAAAACAAAATGTATATTTCTTATCCAATTATCGTTGCCTTGACGTTTGGGATTAATATTTATTTATCAACCCGAACCACCAAAGCCGACGGTGGCGAGTCAGACGTTGCTCCTGTGGTGCAGATGGTGCAATTGAGTTTGAAGTTCATTGCCCGTAAGTCGAAAGATTGGTTTAACGAAACTCCGATTCGTGCTTCGCAATGACATTTTCATGATTAATTCGATTAGAGTATTCAAAATGAATAAACCCCGAAAATATACCAGCCCAATTATTCAAGAAGCCTTGAAAAATATTGACCCATCTCGCCGAGAAATGGTGCGGAGGAGAATGTTGATTGCTGCCAGAATTGATGATGCTTTGAAGGTAAAAAATTGGACACAAAAACAATTAGCCGAAGCGATGAATAAACGTCCTTCGGAGGTTACGAAGTGGCTTTCAGGCACACACAATTTTACCTTAGAAACTGTTACCCTGATTGAAAAACATTTGAACATTACCTTGATAATGGTTTCAGAGGAGATTGTGGGTGTGTGAGCTTTACGCTTGATTATCAGATATTTATAAATTAAAATATATTCGTTCGACTGCTTTTGCAAAAGACAGAAAACATAAACTAAATGAAATATGAGCTACAAAATATCATTTCAGGAGAGGGCGAAGTTATCTATGGAAATGCTGTCCAAGCAGTTGCCAATTACCTTAAAAGAAGCACGAGAGCAAGTAAACTGGTTAAAGAGTCAGAGTTCTTCCGAAAGCAAGAAACAGAAATCTTAACCTCTTACATTACGGATAACAACTTGTGGATAAGGGAAATAAACATTGAAAATTATATTTCAGAAGGTGCGGAACAAAGAGTTTATCTCAACGACGGTAAGAACGTACTCAAATTAAACGATGCTATTTTTTATGCTTCGTGGACGGATTACTTTCATAATCTATTGCTGAATAACTACTTTTTCCCTGATACAGCTTATGAACTTTTAGGTTTTTATCAAGAAGAAAATACTATTTATGCTGTTGTAAGACAGGCGTTTATCAGAGCAACTGAGAAAACCAATTTAGCATTTGTGAAGGAATTTATGGCTGCAAATGGATTTGTAAATACTCGGAATAATGATTATTATAACCCAGATTTAGGAATAATTCTCGAAGACTTGCACGATGAAAATGTATTAACTGAAAATGGCATTCTTCAATTTATTGATACCGTTTTCTACCTTACAGATACATTTTATAATAAATAAGGCATTGATTATCAGATATTTATAAATTAGAATATATTCGTTCGATTGCTTTTGTATGGACTTTAAAGATATTTTACAACATTCTCAACACTTACTTGTATTACTTGTTGTATTCATTTTAGCAAAAATATTTCCTACTAATAAAAAGGAAAAAGACTTTAAAAAATATGAATTAGAAGATATTGAACAGACTTACAAAAAATATAAGTGGTTGCCCTCAATTTCAATAATTGTATTATTGTTCTTGGGTGTTTTGCTTTATTACTCTTTGAAATATATTAGTATTTTAACATCTGTCAAACCTGATGATGCTGTTTTTTACTTACGTTTTGAAACTATGCCTTTGCTTCTGACAGTATGTTTGATATTTACCTTTTCAATTTCAATCATGGAAAATATAATGCTTTCTATGATGTCGCAAGAAGATTATGAAAAGTATAATATCAAGTACGAATTAGAATATGGATTATCGGCAAATGGAGGGGAAATATTTGTGAAATACTGGAAAATAATTTTCGGAAGCATAACAGTATTTTTACTTTTTTGGCTGTGGAATATGGACGGAAAAATTACCAAAGATTCCATAGAATTGGGAGAGGAGGGAACAACTGCAAAAAAGAAATACTTATTTAATCAAGTTAAAACCATTCAATTTTATCCAAACCCAAATCCCGATGTTGCGGTTTTAGTTGAAGATGAATATAAGGTAATTTTTGTTAATAATGATGAGTGGCACACATCATCGGGAATAAGAGGAACTGAAAATTTATCAGAAGTAATGCAATATATTTCTGATAGATCTAAGGTGAGAATTGATACTTTAACAGAACAGAAAAACAGGTAAAATAAACTCACTCCGTGGCTGGTGTCCCACCAGACATCGTGCGTAAGCAACACAAATATTTGATTATCAGTAAATTATAAAAAAACAAGTTGGCATTTGCTTACACATGAGTGGTCGGTGAGGACACACGACCATGGGACAGCAAAAGTTATCAGTCAAGGAAAAAATATGTGGTTGTTCAAGAAGTGAGAGAAGGACGAAAAACGATTGCCTTGAACTCAATGAGGATATTCAAAACAAAAAGAACCAAGTAATCTTGATTCTTTTTTGAAAACGACGAGTGTATGCCCAGTTGCCTGCCCTTCTCTTTTAACGTCCGAAACGACTTCGTTTTATGGCACAAACTTACGAAAATATAATTAAAAGTCAATAGAAAATCAAAATACCAGCATATCGCCTATTGCGTAATGCTTACCACAAAAAATGACCAAACCAAAAGTATTATTAGCGTTTTCGGGAGGTTTAGATACCTCTTATTGTGTAAAATATCTGTCCGATGAGCGGGGCTATGAAGTCCATTCTGCCTTGGTGGATACGGGCGGTTTCAGTCCCGAAGAATTGAAGGACATCGAACAAAAAGCCTACGGATTGGGCGTTGTGAGCCACGTAGTCCTTGATGTAGTCCAGAAATATTATCACGATTGTATTCGGTATATGGTCTATGGTAATGTTTTGAAAAACAACACTTATCCGCTTTCAGTGTCGGCAGAGCGGGTTTTTCAGGCAACAGCCGTGGCGGAGTATGCCAACAAAATCGGAGCAAAAGCCATTGCCCACGGCAGCACGGGGGCGGGCAACGACCAAGTGCGTTTTGATGTGGTTTTCAGAATTATGAACCCCGATGTTGAAATCATTACGCCCATCCGAGATATGCAACTGTCTCGTGAAGATGAAATCGAATATTTGAAATCGAAAGGCGTAGTTCGTGATTGGGTCAAAAACCAATATTCCATCAACAAAGGACTTTGGGGAACATCAGTCGGGGGCAAAGAAACGCTCACTTCCAACGGATTTTTACCCGAATCGGCTTGGCCCACGCAGGTAACAAAAACGGGCGAAGAAACCGTGAAATTGCACTTTGAAAAAGGCGAATTCGTAGGTATCAACGGTGTAACGATGAGTCCCGTGGCGGCAATTCGTGCGTTGGCGGCGATGGCTTCACCCTACGGCATCGGTCGAGATATACACGTGGGCGATACCATCATTGGCATTAAAGGTCGAGTCGGTTTTGAAGCCGCCGCCCCTTTAATCATCATCAAGGCTCACCATTTATTAGAAAAACATACCCTCACAAAACAGCAATTGTATTTCAAGCAATTATTGGGCGATAATTACGGCACGATGCTCCATGAAGGACAATTTTTAGAACCTGCGATGCGAAATATTGAAACATTTTTGACTGATACTCAGACGTTTGTAACGGGTACGGTGGATGTGCAGTTAGCTCCCTATCGTTATTTCCTAACGGGCATAGAATCGCCTTACGACTTGATGTCGCCAGTTTTTGGGGCTTACGGCGAAATGAACAAAGCCTGGTCGGGCGATGATGTGAGGGGTTTCTCGAAGATTGTTTCCAATCAGACTATGATTCATCGGAAGGTTACGGGTCTTTGATGGCACACGGATTTTTAGGATTGGACACGGATTGACGATAATAAGGATAAAGAATGGAATTAACAGAGAAAGTACAACATACATATTTGGTCAATGAGCGAATTAGAGGTTCAGCATACGTTCAAATTTTCATGATGACTTTGGTGTTATTATTCATGTTATATAGAGGTTTCATGCAAGAAGACTTCATTCATTTTGGATATGCAATTCCTATTTATCTAATCATTTTTTACTTACTGAAAGATAAGTTTACAGGTATAAAGTTTAACAAAAGCGAAGTTGTTATTTTGACTTTTAGTAAACAAATCGTCTATCAATTATCTGATTTTCAGTATATTAAAACGATTTCTGTTAAAAAAGGTATTTACAAAATTATTTTCAAACATAATGATAGCTATACTTTCTATTTCAGAGATATTAAAGATTTTATAGATATTTTCGAGTTACATAACGCCAATTCTCATAAAATGGGTAAAAGAATAGAAGATAAAATTCGTGGAATTATCCCACACAATCCCTTGTAAATCATCATGTTAAAATCAATAAAAGGAATATATGAAAACGATAAAATAATTTTGGAAGAAACGCCTGATTTTAATGATAGAGTTAATGTTATCGTTACTTTTTTGGAAGAAATACCACCTCAAAAAAAGAGGAGAGTAGCAGGCAGTTTGAAAGGAAAGATTTGGTATTCAGATGATTTTGATGAACCTTTGGAACATTTGAAGGACTATATGTAAGGTTTAAAGTGCTATTTTTGTTACGCAAACTACAAAGCTAAATGTTAATAAATCCATAAAGCCATGACAGCTACAATTAACGCTTATGACAGTTTAGCCGATTTTATGGCTTCCCTTGACCCTGTAAAAGTATTGGGTTTTCATGCTCCGCAAAATATTCAAGAACGAGTTGAGGAACTTTTAGAAAGGCAACAAGAATCTCCCTTAGCATTTTCTGAAAAGGAAGAATTGGAACATTATATGATTTTGGAGCATATTGTCAGGCTGGCAAAATCTCGGGCAAGGTTACAATTATCTGAAAAACAAAAATGAGCCAAAAGATACCCGAACCCTTACGCAGAGAAGTAGCCACTCGTGCGAAGTATCGTTGTGAATACTGCCGTAGATTAGAAACGGATTCTTTTATTCGTTATCAAACCGACCATATCATAAGCCGAAAACATGGAGGCTTAACAGTATTAGAAAACTTAGCTCATTCATGTCCTATCTGTAATAATGCCAAAGGAAGTGATTTATCAACCGTCCTTGATGGTGAAAATATTATCCGATTATTTCATCCACGAAAAGACATTTGGTTTGAGCATTTTAGTATAGAAGATGGTTTCTTAATTCCAGTAACGGATATTGGAGCGGCGACGATCAAATTGCTAAAACTCAATAGTATTGAAAGAGTGTTGGAAAGGATAGATTTGATTAAAGTAGGGTTATACCCTTAGAATGTAAAAATGAAAAAAATAAAAATAGGAATCATAGGCGGTGCGGGATATACGGGTGGAGAATTACTCAGAATCCTTATCCATCATCCACAAGCAGAAATCGTTTATGTTAATTCAAAATCACAAGCAGGGAAACCAGTTTATAGCACACATACCGATTTGTTGGGTGATACTGACTTGATGTTTACCGACGAATTGCATACCAATATTGATGTGGCTTTCCTTTGTTCTGGACACGGCGAATCTAAGAAATTTTCAGATGCCAATCCTGAATTTAAGTCCTTAAAAATCATTGATTTAAGTACCGATTTTCGTGACCAGTCCGAAGGGTTTGTGTATGGTTTGGCAGAATTGCAACGTGATAAAATTCGCCAGGCTCAATACGTGGCAAATCCTGGTTGTTTTGCTACTTCCATTGAGTTGGCGTTGTTGCCTTTGGCTCAATCGGCAGATTTGATTCATGATGAGGTTCACGTGTCAGCCGTAACGGGTTCAACGGGGGCGGGGCAAAGTCTTTCTGCCAGCACGCATTTCTCTTGGCGAAACAATAACGCTTCAATTTATAAAGCCTTCACGCATCAACATTTAACGGAAATCGGGATGACTTTGAGCAGTTTTCATGGCAATAAACCAACGGTCAATTTTATTCCGTATCGTGGCAATTTTACCCGAGGAATTATGGCGAATGTTTATACTAAATTTTCGGGAACGATTGAGGAGGCAAAAGCCTTGTACCGTGCTTACTATGAATCACATCCATTTACCCACATCAGCGATTCACCCGTGGACGTAAAACAGGTGGTAAATACCAATAAATGTTTAATTTCTTTGGAAGTTCACGAAGACAATTTGTTGATAACCAGTGTGATAGACAATTTGACGAAGGGTGCAGCAGGGCAAGCCGTACAGAATATGAACTTGATGTTTGGCTTGGATGAAAAGACAGGCTTAGGCTTGAAATCAATTGGTTTTTAAATCGACACTACGGACAAGGCTGTCCGTCATACATATATGAATCTTTTTAATGTATATCCTCTTTACGACATCACGCCCGTGAAAGCTCTTGGTAGCACACTTTGGGATAAAAATGGTGTCGAATACCTTGACCTCTACGGGGGTCATGCCGTGATTTCTATTGGACATTCGCATCCGCATTACGTCCAGAAATTAACGGAGCAATTGAGCAATTTGGGCTTCTATTCCAATTCGGTAAATATCCCAATTCAGCAAGAATTAGCCACAAAATTGGGTGAACTTTCGGGTTATGAAGACTACGAATTATTCCTTTGTAATTCGGGAGCAGAAGCCAATGAAAACGCCTTGAAAGTTGCCTCATTTTTTAATGGTCGCAAGAAGGTAATTGCCTTCACGAAAGCCTTTCATGGCAGAACGGCAGGTGCAGTTGCCATTACGGATAATAAAGCAATAGTTGCCCCCATTAATTATGACGACCACGTAACGTTTTTGCCTTTTAACGATGTGGAGGCATTAAAAGCTAATATTACCGAAGAAATTTGTGCCGTCATTATTGAGGGAATTCAAGGCGTTGGGGGCATTAATGTTGCTTCGGATGAGTTCTTGAAAGCGGCTCGTGAAATGTGTGATAAAACAGGGGCTGTTTTGATTTTAGATTCTGTGCAATGTGGTTATGGACGTTCGGGTAAATTCTTTTCACACGACTTTTCAGGCATTAAACCAGACCTCATGACCACCGCAAAAGGCATGGGAAACGGCTTCCCGATTGGAGGCGTTTTGATTTCGCCAAAATTCAAGGCAAAGTTCGGAATGTTAGGCACCACTTTCGGCGGAAATCATTTGGCTTGTGCGGCAGCGGTGGCAGTTTTGGACGTAATGAAATCCGAAAATTTGATGGAAAACGCCACAAAAATGGGTAATTATTTAATGGAAAATCTAAAAGGAATTAACGGCATTAAAGAATTGCGGGGACGAGGTTTGATGATAGGTATTGAATTTGAACAACCCGTTGATAAAATCCGAGATTCATTACTTTTCGACCATCATATTTTTTGTGGATATTCGGGTAAAAATACGTTAAGATTATTACCAAGTTTGGGTGTTGGAAAGGGAGAGTTGGATAGATTTTTAGAAGCTCTTTCCACGGTGAACGGTAAAGGGTGAACGGTACACAGTACACGGATTTGACCTATAATGAAAAAAGGGCAAGCGATTTATTTGAGGCTACTGAAAAAGTGTATTTTTTATTATGATTATTAATTTTTAGACATAAAATCAAAAATACGATTTTATGTAAATGACTGATTATCAATATATTAAAAAAAGCGAAGAGTTTTAAACTCTTCGCTTTTTTTAATAAAATCAATACTATTTGGGCTTTTTCAGTAGCCTCATTTATTTCGCTTGCCCTTTTTTCATTTTTTATTCCCGAAATCCGTTTCCCGTGTACCGTTCACCCTTTATCGAAAATTACCGTTCCCCGTGTACCGTTCACCTTTTACCGATTTTCCACCTCTTCTGCTAAAATTTTAGTAATTATTTTTTTCCATACAATCGTTTCTTCTTTACTAATAACTTCTATGATTGGATTAATTTCTTTTTCTCCCACTCGCTGCAATCGTTTGTATGTCAAGGTATTAGTTATACTTTCATCTCGCCAAATATTGATTTGGTAGTTTTCTTGTTCCGAGGTTTCTTCCCGAAAATGTCTTGCTAATAATATGTAGTCAATTTTTAACATTAGGGTTAATCATATTTAATACGATAATTGTTCCGCAAAACGGATGATTATCAAAATTCATAAGAGAGTTTTTATGCTATATATAAAAGACTCAAAAAAATGTTTTAGGTAACACAACTAAACTAGAAAATCTTAAAAAAGTACAATATTCTGATAATTGCAAGGGCTGATTTAGGGATTGGAGATTGGGTAATCAGGGATTAGGTACAAACCAAAACATAATCCATGCCTAAATTTGGTTAAATAACATCCAAAAAACCTCCAATAATATTTTTTGGCAAGGGTTTTGTAAAATCCTTACTAAGACATAACGTCAATAGGTATCATAAAAGTTTAATGCTTTGATAGTCAGACCGTTATTTTTTAATTACTTGATTTCCCCATTTTCAAATAATCAATAAGCACTCATTCATTTTGATATTAACTCAAAATGTGATTATTTTGCGTTTCTTTTGCGTTATTCTGAATAGGTAAAAAAAGTGAATTGGTCAGTATCGTATTTATTTACACATCTGTCAGCAAAATCATAATGGGCAGATAAAAATAACAAACAAATAATATCTTAAAATGGCAATTATTACCAAAATTAGAGAGAAGTCAGGCATTGCAGCAGCGGCAATTGCAATCAGTTTAATCCTTTTTCTTATCGGAGGAGACCTTTTTACGGGAAATTCAAGTTTTTTTGGCGGTTCCAGTAATGTTGTTGGTGAAATCAGCGGAGAGAAAATTCAATACAAAGATTTCCAAGCGAAAGTTGAAGAATTATCAAACAATTATTCAACCCAAGCGGGACGTAGCCCAGGCGAGCAAGAAGTAGCTCAGATGCGTGAACAAGTTTGGAATCA
The DNA here is from genome assembly GCA_034519515.1 of Arcicella sp. GTDB lineage: Bacteria > Bacteroidota > Bacteroidia > Cytophagales > Spirosomataceae > Arcicella. Next base: position 94,216 of record JAXHOK010000048.1, on the reverse strand, counting down.
GTATTTGATGGATTTTGCTTACGGCAAAGAATATGAAGCCTTAGGATTATCGGTTTCTCCAAAAGAATTGGTGGATATGGTGCAGGGAGAAAACATCCATCCTTCTGTACGTCAGCAATTTACGAATCCACAAACAGGACAATTTGACAAAACTTATATCATTCAGTTCTTGAAAGATTTTAAGAAAATGCCAATCGCACAACAGCAGGCTTGGGCAAATTTTGAGAAGTCAATCGCTCAAGACCGTTTGAGAACGAAGTATGAAGGTTTATTGAGAATGTCCACTTATACAACTAATGCCGAGGCTCAGAAAGAATATACCGCACAAACTGCCAAGGTAAACGCTCGCTATGTGTATGTACCTTTCTATTCAGTGCCAGATTCAACAGTGAAAGTAGAAGATTCTGAATTGGAAGCGTATTTGAGCAGTCACAAAGATTTATACAAAGGACAAAATACTCGTTCAATTCAGTATGTAACTTTTCCGACGGTCCCTTCAAAGCAAGATACTGCCTCTTTCTATAACGACATCAAGCGTTTGGCGAAGGATTTGGCAATTACAAAAAACGATTCAGCCTTTGCGATGATGAATTCGGATGTGAAAACTCCTTATTATGTTACGATGGCAGAAATTCCAGAGACCGTAAAAGGGCAATTATCAAGCATGACCCCAGGCGGAATTTATGGACCTTTCAAAAATGGTTTAACGTATTCAATCTATAAATATGGTGGAATCCAAAAAGATTCATTGTTCACGGTTCGTGCGAGCCATATTTTGATTCAAGCACAAAAAACCGCTCCTGATTCAGTAAAGGCAGCCGCTCGTGTACGTGCAGAAGGTATTTTAGCACAAATCAGAGGTGGGGCTTCATTTGAGGCATTGGCTCAGCAATTTGGTTCAGACGGAACAGCTCAACAAGGTGGAGATTTAGGATATTTCAAAAATAATGGTTCAATGGTTAAGCCTTTCGAGAACGCAATTTTCGGTTTTTCTGGAACTGGTTTATTGCCAAATATCGTTGAAACAGATTTCGGTTATCACATCGTGAAAGTAACGGAAGCTAAAACGAATACTCGTTATAAATTAGCCGCTATTAACCGTAACATTGCCCCAAGTCAATCGACGATGGATGAGGTTTTGCGTAAGGCAGATGCTTTTGCAGCGGCAAATGACAGTAAAGACAAATTTGAAGCATCTTTGAAACAAGATAAAACCTTGATTATGTTGCGTGGCGACAGAATCCCAGAAGGAGCAAAAGGATTTAGTAATTTACAAAATGCAAGCGAAATTGTCCGTTGGGCATTCAGTGATGATACAAAAATTGGTTCGGTTTCAAAAGTATTCCAAAACGAAAATCAGTATATCGTAGCTTTGGAAACGGGTGCAACCAGTAAGGATAACGTGAAAGTGGATGATTTCCGTGATGAATTGATGGCTCGTGTCCGTGGCGACAAGAAGGCAGAAACCATCATGAAGAAATTAAATGGACTCTCTGGAACATTAGAGCAAGTTGCCCAAAAATACGGAGCAGGTGCATTAGTAGAAACTGCCAATGATTTGACCTTAGCATCGGGTACATTAACCAGTGCAGGTGCAGACCCAACCGCCATCGGAAAGTCATTTGGTTTAAAGGCAGGTAAGCGTTCAAAGGCATTCAAAGGAGAAGGGGGCGTATTTATTATGGAAAATGTTTCTTCGACCCCAGCCCCAGCTATTGCAGATTTGACAGCTTACAAAAATTCAGCAAAAATGATGGCAGCACAAAGAACGTCATTCTATATCAACGAAGCCATCAAAGAAAATGCAAAAGTGGTTGATAACAGAGCTAAGTTTTATTGAGAATTTATCAAACCTTTAAAACACCAAGAAAGGCATCTCGTGAGGGATGTCTTTTTTTATTTTCATGTCTATAATTTATAAAATATAGGGCGAAATGAGTATATTTAGTCGATTTAGAAGAGAATTTGTATAAAAATCCAGGTGTAAAATTTTTAAACTCTTTATCGAACAAAACATCATGCAAATAATCTACAAAGCCATAGTGGGCAGCCAAGCCTACGGAACTAATACCACGGGGTCGGATGTGGATTATAAGGGTGTGTATATCCAACCCACACGGGAGTTGGTGGGTTTTGGGTATCGGGAACAAATTGAGGTCTCGAAGGATGAATGTTATTATGAAGTTCGGCGGTTTTTGCAGTTGTTGCAATCCGCTAATCCTACGATGTTGGAATTGCTTTTTATGCCCCAAGATTGTATCATCAAAAAACATCCTGCCTTCGATTTGATTCTTAATCATCGAGATAAGTTCTTGACCAAGAAGTGTTTACATTCTTTTGGCGGTTATGCCATTGCCCAAATCAAAAAGGCAAAAGGCTTGGATAAAAAGATGAATTGGGAGAAGGATAAAATGGTAAGGAAATCACCGATGGATTTTTGTTATGTTTATCAGTCAGGGAAAACAGTGGCTTTGGATAGGTTTTTATTGGATAATAATTTGGATGAAAATCGTTGTGGATTGGTGGCTTTGACGCATTTTAAGGATGCGTATGCCTTATATTATGATGCGGACGGAACGAAAGGCTACAAAGGTATTACTTCCGAAAAAAGTACGAACCTCAAACTTAGTTCCGTAGAAAAAGGCGAGAAGGATTTAACCATTCTGTACTATAACCAAGAGGGATATTCACGGCATTGCAAGGATTTTTTACAATATTCTGATTGGCTAAAAAACCGCAATACGCAACGCTACGTGGATATTGAAAACCACGGACAGCAAATTGATGGCAAAAATCTCTTGCATTGTCAGCGACTATTAGACATGGCTTTGGAAATTGCCGAACACAAAACCATCATCGTGAGAAGACCCAACGCCCAAGATTTATTAAAAATCCGCAAAGGAGAAATTGACTTGGAACGCTTCATGCAAAAAGCCGAGGAGGATATTCAGAAATTGGAAGGTCGGTTCAAAAACAGTGATTTACCCGATGATGTGGATGGGGATTTTGTGAATGAGTTGTTGTTGGAGGTGCGTTTTAGCTTTGAGCAATGAGCCTTGAGCAATGCGACTTTAACCATCAAATGAAAAATATTTAATAGAGAATTAATGAGTATTTGGCAGGGATAAACTCATTGCTCAATGCTCATATCTCACAGCTTTCTTATGAAAAAAATTCTAATCCTCCGTGGACTCCCCGCCAGTGGAAAATCCACGTATGCCAGAAAATTATTAGCCGAAAATCTAAACGCTTGGAAACGCCTCAACAAAGATGAATTGCGGGCAATGCTTGATGATTCTGCACATACTCCTGCCAATGAGCAATTTATAAATCGGGTTCGTGATATGCTATTGATGGAGGCGTTGAAGGCGAGAAAAAACGTAATTATTGATGATACCAATTTGACAGATAAACCCATCGAACAGATTAAAAACATTGCCAAAAAATATACTGAACAATCTGGCGTTCAAGTACATATAGAAATAAAAGACATGGAAACGTCTTTGGAAGAATGTTTGGAACGGGATGCTGTTCGGGAGAAAAAGGTGGGTTCGGAAGTGATTATGCAGATGTACCGAACGCATATTCTGAAAAATGAAAGAGGTCCACATTATCAAGAACAAGACGATACTTTACCCCAAGCCATTATTTGTGATTTGGACGGAACACTTGCCATCCTACACGACCGTGGTCCCCATGATTCAAAACGCTGTGAGACTGATTTATTGAATATTCCCGTTGCTGAAATTATCAAAACGTATCACGAAAAGGGAGTAAAAATCATCTTGATGTCGGGGCGGGAAGATAATTCACGAAGTCAAACGATGAATTGGTTATCCTACAATCGGATTCCATATCATGCCTTATATATGCGTGAAACGGGTGATATCCGAAAGGATGCTATTATCAAAAAAGAACTTTACGAAGCCCACGTAAAAGACCAATTTTATGTTCAATTTGTGCTGGACGACCGTAATCAAGTAGTGGATTTATGGCGTATGGAATTGGGTTTACTTTGCTTACAGGTGAATTATGGAGATTTTTGAGGTTAGGGATTAGGGAAACGGATTTTGATAGAATTTTAGTTCCCATTAGCCCAATCCCTAACCGAGTCATCCCCCCCTTTCTCCCCCCCCCTCCGGGGGCTCGTGTTTTTCCAATTTCCTTATTCCTAAAATATTACATAATTTTATCTATTAATCTATACTTTTCCCAACCCCTAATCCCTATTTTTTCGGTAAATCATATAACAAAACCTTCGGACGGTCTTTGTTTAATTTCTCATTAATTTCAAGTAATTCAGCACTCATTCGGGCAGATTTGGGAGCATCAACAGATTGCAAAACGCCCGTTCTGATATAGGCTAAGGCAGTTTTGAGACAGGCTTCTTCGGGGTCCCCGATGTCACGGGTGAGGTCGTCGGTTTGGAATTTATCTACTGGAAAACCCTCAAAAAAATCGAAAAATCCTACTGAATTTACGTTTTTCAAGGCTACTGGAAAAACGTAATGCCCCATCACTGGAAAACCATAATAACCAACGGGTTTTCCGTGGGTATTGCTTCCGATAAGTTTCACGTTCATTACGGGTTTCAAGCCATTGATGAGTTCTTCGCTGGCAGAGGCTGTTCCGCTGGTGGTGATGATGCTTATTCGGCTCAATTTCAGACCATTAGCTAAGGTTCTGAATCTATCAGTTTTGTTATATTGCGTATTTTTAGCGTTGTGAACAGCACTGGCGAATACTTGATTAACTGCCGAAGAAGGAGCAATTAAATTCGCTAAATAATTAGAAACCAGTCCATATCCGCCCCCATTATACCGCAAATCAAGCACTAATTCTGTTACATTTTTAGACCTAAAATCGGCAAAAACTTTGTCCAATTCGTTCAACGTTGTCTGGGCAGTTTGGTTGCCGATGGCTTCTCCCAAAAAGGAATCAAACATAAAATATCCTACGTTATTTCCATTAATCGTAAACACCTTTGGATTAATTACATAGTCGGATTTATAATTGCCCCCTGCCAGTGTAAGCGTTTGTTGCGTGCCGTCTGGTTTTTGAAAAACAATGCTTTGAGACTGCTTCCCCAATTCAGTATTGAGTGCCGCAACACTGGCTCTGGTGGCATCTATTCCATTGATTTTCAGCATCTTCCATCCCCGTTTCACGCCCTGCAAACCTGCAGAAGATTTTGAATAAACCAATTTTACTCTTAAATCATTATCGTTCACAAAGCCGTATTCAGCCCCCGTGTCTGAATTATTACCACTCACCACGTTGTCCCAAGTGGCTTTTTCAATCACAAAACTCCAGCGGTCTTGATATTTTCCGTTCACAAAAGGGCTGTAAGTCCGCAATTTCTGCATGACTTCTGTGGGTGTTTTGAACGAAAGTGGATTGAATACTTCCTGTTTCGGAAGGTTTTCTGCCCACAGATAAAACTCTTCCGAGTACAAATAAACGCTATCACGAAGGTCAGCAGCGGCATTTACGGTATCAGTATTTTTCTTGCAAGAAGCCAACCCTATGAAAAGGGTCAAGAGAAGGGCTAAAAATTTAGTTTTCATCGACATGATACTTGGTTTTTTTGTTTGTGTAATATAAACGGTTTTGTGAACGATTTAAGTTTTCATTTTACAAAAAATATTTACTAACTTGAAAATCAACCACAGAAGCTGTTTAAAACTAATCACCATGCAAAAAAATCATTACACATCAATCCTTGGGCAATTCACCTATGTAATAATTGCGGGTTCATCGCTTTTACTTTTTCCTAATTTTTTATTAGGTATTTTTGGGCTTGAACCGACCTCGGAAATCTGGATTCGGGTGTTGGGAATGTTGGTTTTGGCATTATCATTTTATTATTACGCCATGTATAAAACTGGTGTAAAAGAGGTAATTCGTTCCACCGTGCAAGGGCGATTATTCTTCTGTTCGGGCTTAATTGTTTTTGTAATTTTGGGCATGGCGAAACCCGTTTTGATTGGCTTTGCTTTGGCAGAAATCGGGCTGGCTCTTTGGACTTTATCTGAAATTAGGAAGTCATAAGTGGTAAGTCATAGGTCGTAAGTGTGTTTGACCAATTTTCCTTACGACTTATGACTCCTACGACTTACGACTTTACTATTCAACAACAATCTTATTAGTCACACTCCTCTCCCCCTTCGTCACCTTCAAGAAATACGTCCCCTGCACCAGTCCATCTGCCTGTGCTTGTTCGCCTGTATAGGTAAGGTTTCGCTCACGTCCCAATAGGTCAAATAACTGTATTTCAGCATTTTGTAAAGATTTTGGTAAGATTAATTTGAATTCCCCACGGCTGGGATTTGGGTATATTTTTACGGTTTCTTCGCCAATTTCTGACTCCGTTGATAAAGCAATTTGAATACTAATATTCAAAGCTTCGGAAGTTTTTAGGCAGCCGTCTTTCGTTACGGTAACATTGTATTTCCCCGATTTTTTGGCTTCGTAAATGTTCGTTGTTTCGTTGGGAATTATTACATCATCTTTCAGCCATTGGTAGCTCAAACCCGTGCCTGTGTTGGCGGTCATTTTTACGGTGAAGGGTTCAAAGATTACTGTTTTTATATCGGTCGTAATCTTGGCTTCGGGCGATGGTTTTATCGTGATGGGAATGATATTGGACAAACCCACTTGCGGACATTTATCATCACGAACTCCTACCCGATAATCTCCCGCTTGTGAAACCTCCAAAATGCCCGATGTGGCGTTTGGAATGTCTTTTTCATCCTTTCGCCATTGGAAAAATGTACCGTTGGTTTGGGCAGTGATGGTGGTTTTGTCGCCATCGCAAAAAGTAGTTCTTGGAGCGGTTATTTCGGCAGTTGGCAAACTGCGGATGTTGATTTTTAGGGCATTGGAAGTTACCTGACTTTGACAGGCTTCGTCCTTCACAACCACGGTATAAGTTCCTGATTCACCAATGTCATAGACGGCATCGGTTAGATTTGGCAGGTCTTTGCCGTCTTTTTGCCATTGGTAAGTCAGTCCGTCTTGTTTGGGGATGGATAGTTTTACTTTTTCGGTTGGGCAGGCTTCGGTGTTGCTGGCGGTGGCGTTGGCGGTTATATCCGTGCAGGGGGCTATTTTGCGGAGGATGTATTGTTGTTTATTATCTTTTGTTTCTTGGGAAAAAACCACAAGATTTCCATCATCTGTTGGAGTAAAATTTATGCTTTCAGAATAAAAATAATTTGATGATTTACCAAGAGCGTATATCCACTTATCAGAACCATCTGAATTTAAAATTCCAATTTTGTAGTTACCATCTTTATTGTATAAAATAACCTCATTGCCACTCTTATCTTTTTGAATGTCTTTTTGATAATTATATAGACTTATTTGTTCCTTTTTCCAAACTATTTTACCATCAGTACAGCTAACTTTTACTAAACCTTCTTTTTCTATTCCATTAGTATATAATGCTTTGGTAAATAAAAAACTATCAACCACACGCCATCCAGCTATATTTTGAGCAGGGCTATTTATCACAAAAGGGCTTTCCCACTTGAAATTTCCATTTATATCATAAATTTTAAATGTTTTTATAGGAGGGTTATCAGATTTACTGTAAACTTGAAAAAATGTATTACCAGCTTCAAATGTAAAGGCATTTCCGTATAATCCATTTGAGGCTCCTCCTCGAATATCTTTTGTCCAAGAATTGGCTGAATTATCAAAATCCACCACGCCAATTTTGTATTTTATATCAGCTTCGGCTTGCTCTGTATCTTGCAAGCGAAGTGAGTACATTATCTTATTTTCAGATGCTATAGCCTTGTAAATGAAAGTGTTATAATAATCTTTAAACTTAATATTTGCTGGAATTGAGAATCTTTTAATATCGCCCGAAGCGGATATTTTTACTAAACTAACCTCGGTATCTTTAATAAAACTTAATAACAATGAGTTATCTCGCAATACAAGAGTAGTATCAGAAAAATCTATGAATACGCCTTTTGAGTCTGAAAATTTAGCAGTTTGCTTGCCCGTAGAATCAAATTTGATGTATTCATAAGCACCATTTTGTGCCCAAAATCCTTTATCATTAGTAGGGATTAATCTTCCAAAATAAAAAGGTTCTGTTGCTCCTATTTTTTTTCCATTTTTATCAAATATCAAAATAAGTCTATTATTTAATGGTGCAGAAAAAGGAATTCCAAAATAAGGAGGTCTTTGAGATAGAATTGCAATTGGGTCTGGAGTATCATAACGCCATTCCTCTTTGCCAGCCGCATCATATTTTATTAGCTTTTTTTCAAATACATCATTGTAAAATATTCCATCCTCCACATTACTTAAAAATGCAGAAGGATTATTCACAAAAAATCGTCTCGAAAATTTAAAATTTTTATCAAAATAAAGGGTGCTGTCATACACAATAATATTTCCTCTCGTTGAGGAATATTCACTATTGATCAATGTGTAAGTTCTGTTTCGAATATCTGCAGAGATTCTATCAAAAGGATTTCTATAAAAATCAGTAGCATTCCACAATAATTTTCCATTATTATCATAGGTTTTCACACCTGCCTTTTTTGTGTCACCGTTTATGTACCAATTATACTGAATAAGAATATTTCCTGATGGTGATAAGATGGGACCGCCCACATCATTAACAATGGCACCTGTGGCAATGGTATCAACCACATTCTCCCACAAAACCTTCCCTTCCTTCTGCCCAAAAGCCATCCCAGACATCGCCAGTAGCGTGGCGAATAAAAGTGTAATTTTTTTCATGATTTTTGATTGTGTTTATCGGTGAAGGGTGAACGGTAAAAGGTGAACGGATTTGCACACCCGTTTACCCTTCACCGTGAACCGTTTACCATTTACTTAACTTTAAAACTTACTCCCATTTTCAAACCTAAATTATACCCATTGGCTTGCAGGAGACTTTTGGAATCGTTAAAATTGTTTAGACTATATGATGCTGTGGGTTCAATAGTTATGAATGTTGTCTGGCTCACGATGTGCTGAAATCCTGCCGAAACATTCAAGAATAGATTGCTTTGTTTTGGCGAATTTTCGTACATCAATTGCGTTCCCGTGCTGAGGAAATAACGGTTTTTGGGCGTGATTTTAAAGAACTTCTGTACGTCCATTTTCAAACCCACCATGTGCAGACTTTTGCTTTCCGTAACGGTTCGCCCTACTACCTCCAGCTCAGCCGAAGCATTTTGTGATGGATTTCTACTGCCGTAATTAGTATTTCGTAATATCAATTCATCCGTACCAACCTGATATTGAGACCATTGACGCATTCTAAGATAGCTCAAATTGGTTCTGAAATTCCATAATTTACCAATCGGTTTGGTGATACCTAAGTCAAATTGCCAACCATTTCTTTCTGAATCAAACAGATTGTTGGTCTGTACCTTTTGAACCTTATTATTATTAATCGTCAAGATTCTGTATGTCTGAATGGGCGTAATGCTCATGCTCAAATAGGTATGCTGTCGAACGGGTTTTGCTTCCCGATTTGGCGTAATTACGGGCGTAATCGTAGGAGCGTTCAAAGCAATTTTAGCCAAGGTAAAATCCTTATTTTTAAGGCTTTCCATCGGGCGAATGTATCGTACTTGTTCAATGATAGTATTTTGGGTTTTCTCCGTCTGACTATCATCTAACTGTTGTTTTTGTTTACTCGTAGCGGTTATCTCCACTTGTCCGTTTACATCTTCACTCGCTGTCTGACTATCGTCTGACTGCTGTTTTTGCTCATTCGCAATGAGTGTCTCCATTCGTTCACTCGTTGAAGCGGTCAAATTCACGTCCACCACACTTTCATCCGACTGTTTTTCAACAATCGAATGATTTGCTCCCTCCGCTTTTGGTGTATTGTTCTTTACTATAATTCCCGCCCTTGTTGGTGTTTTTTTCACCAATAAGCTACCGTCTGATTTTTCTGCAATTCCCGCCTTTGTTGGCGTTTTTTTCACCAACAAGCTACCGTCTGATTTTCCTGCAATTTCCGCCCTTATTGGTGTTTCTTTCACCAACAAGCTACCGTCCGATTTTCCTGCAATTTCCGCCCTTGTTGGTGTTTCTTTCACCAACAAGCTACCGTCTGATTTTTTGGTCTGCTCAATCCCGTTCAACATCAACAAAGGCGATAGTACTTTCTCCGTCTGACTTTCGTCTGACTGCGTTTTAGGAGAACTTACTGATTCCGCTCTTGTTGGTATTTTCACTAACAAGCTACCGTCCGATTTTTTGGTCTGCTCAATCCCGTTCAACATCAACAAAGGCGATAATACTTTCTCCGTCTGACTTTCGTCTGACTGCGTTTTCGTAGCATTTACCGATTCACCAGTCTTTAACGCAATTTCTTCATAATTCGCCTCGGCTTTTGGGAAACTATACCAAAGCCCAAGCCCAATAATTCCCACTATTACTGAGATGATCCAAGGTTTGGATTTACCCCAAAAAGTAGGCTGATTGGGTTGAATAGCCGAAAATATATTCTCCCACGAAGCATCACTTGGCTCTGGCTCATAGTCAGAGAAAGTGTCTTGGAGAATTTTTTTCAATATGTCTTCTTTATTATTTTCCATTGGAAACAAGTCTGAGTTGTTGAATTATTGAATTGTTTTCAAAAATCAATACACTCCATTTTCTCAATTAAATTATTTACAAAAATCAATACCTCTGCAAGATACCGTTCACCTTTTACCATGTACCGTTCACCTTTTTACCGTGTTATTTCATATCCTACTTTTACTAATTCTTTTCTCAATAATTCTCGCCCTCTTGATAATTGTGATTTGGACGTTCCTTCCGAAATATTCAACATTTCTGCAATCTCGGCGTGGGCATATCCGTCAATCAAATAGAGGTTAATAATCATTCTGTAACCATCGGGCAGGGTATTGATGATGCCCAAAATTTGTTCTCGACTCAGGTTTGAAAATATATTATCGTCCTGACTATCAGGCTTTTCGATGATATTTTCATAACCCACCTGTTGTCGTTCGGGTAAACTTTGGCGGTAATGGTCAATGGCGGTTCTGATTACGGATGATTTCACCCAACCGTTAATGGATTCAACTTTTTCGAGGTTATGTAGATTCTTAAAAATTTTAATAAAAGCCTCTTGAAAAATATCTTCGGCTTCGGCTTCGGTTCGGGCGTATCGTCGGCAGATACCCAAAAGCCGCCCTTTATACAGATTGTAAAAAGCGGTTTGTGCTTTGGGGTCATTGCGTTTACAGGCAAGGACTAATTGTATTTCTTTTTCAAGCATTTATTAGGTTATCAAACGGTACACGGGGAACGGTAAAAAGGTAAACGGGACACGGCAAAAGGTGAACGGTAATTTACGGTACGGGGTAAACGGGGAACGGAACAAAGTACAATTGATTAAGGAACGGGAAAATAATAAGTGGATGAATTTTTAAATGTTATTTTTTGTGCCAATCAAGGCGATAAAACCGTGCGACGGTCGCCGCAGTTTAGCATCGCTAAATGAGGATTTAATCTGGGCGGCATTCCGCAACGTAGAGTGGTGCAAAAAAGGGCATTTAAAAAACGTCTACTTATTGTTTTTCAGTTCCTAATTCGGGGAATATTCATCTGCTAAACCCGTTCACCCTTAACCGTTTCCCGTGTACCGTAAATTACCGTAAATCTAATTTTTATACTTATAAATCACCTTCCCATCTTCTGCCAAACGGATGGTGTGTTGAATATTATTTTCTTTTACTTCAAATTGATAATGATTTACCACCGTTCCGCCTTGGCGAGTGGCTTGGAAATAAGGCTCATACACCACCCTGCCCGAGACGTATGTCCAAGAACTATAATTACTCGAAATACTATTTCTGATGTTGGGTAATAAATCTGCTTCGTCCAACAATTGGGTTCTGATTAAGACTAAATCTCGTTTTTCTAATTCACTATCCACCACCAAAAAGCGTTCTTTTACTCCGTTTTTGATATTGGCATAATTCGTACAAACACTACTAAAACAGGTTTCTAAAATACCATAATCAAAAGTCCAACCCGAAAAATTAGTGTTTAAATAAGTGGTTATATCGGAAGATAACTCGTTGTTTTTCAATATTTTATAACCGTATTCGTTTTCGATAGACGAACTCCATTGTTTGAGTTGCCCTTGATTGGTGAGGACGATTTCAGACGTATGCAAAGCTCCGTTAGGTCGGTCTCTGAAATTCAAGACAATCTTAAATGTATTATCCGTCAGAATATAAACAATCACACTGGCGGGTTTTAGTTGATTGTTGCTCATAAATTGCTTGACCACGGCGGGAATTTTTTCTTCAAAATTTACTTGTTCAGTACTGGTAAAAATGATACTCGATGCAAGTTCTGCCGTTGGGATTTCTTCTTTTACGAAAGCACTATTGGCATCAAAAAAGAGATTTACAGTCGTGGTAGCATTACGTCGGATGGTCAATTTATAACCGTCATTTTGCGTAGAATTTTTCATTAATTCATACGCTGCAATAATCTGAGCATTGCCATAACCATTCAAAACATACTGTTTCAAGGCAGTGGGAAGGGTTTTTGAAGTCCCCACCAGCTCATTAACATCAATGAGTTCACCCTGGTAATCTACTAATGATTGTACTTTACCCGTGGAAGCAACAAAATCGGCTTGCCAAGTTTTATCTTGTTCCAAAGGCTTGAAAAAGAATTCCTTGACGTCTGGATAAAGCTGCTTGAAAACCTCTGCTGTGGGTTGTGGCAACGTAGGTGTCGGTATGGGCTGTAAGTCATTGACCACTTTATCGCAACTGGTTAATGTCAGAGCAATGAGTAGTGAGCAATGAATAATGAGTAATTTTGCCTTACTATTAAAACCCCCAAACTTTGAATATGTATTATTGATTTTTTTCATGATTTATGTTCAAATATTTTTTTTAAAATGACTTTAATCTTCATTCTGTCAATATCGGAATATAATCTAAGATAGTCAAAATATTTGCCTTACGGAAATAATGACGGATTGGGGACGGGAAGGGTTGCATGGGGGTTAGAAAATTGTAAAATTTATAAAATATCTTTTGCCTTCGCTGATGTTTTGCTAACAATAATAGGCACTAAGGGAGCATACAATTAATAAAGTACCCATGACTTCCATTGAACTTCCCGAAAGTAGAAATAACTTTCGAGTTACCGAGAGATTCACTTCCCGAAAGTTATTCCTACTTTCGGGAAGTTCATACCAGAAATGGGTATGTTTAAATTTGTATGCTCCCTAACAAAAGCAAAATCCTGTAAGGTTTTTGAAAACCTTACAGGATTATTTAAACATAATCAGTAAAATCAATCCTCCGCCTTCTCCTTCCCATCCGCCATTCTCACAATTTTTGGGGAGAATTTCGCCAATACTGTTACCAAATCCGCTTGGGCTTCCATCACTTTGTTTACGTCTTTGTAAGCCTGTGGAGCTTCGTCCAAATCTGCCCCAATAAGCTGAACATTGGCTTTTTTCAAGGCATCTTTCCATTCATCTTTCGTGATTGAGCCTTTGGCTTTGGTTCTGGACATTTTTCGTCCTGCCCCGTGCGAGGCTGAATTAATGCCCGCATCCACGCCTTTTCCACGAATCACAAACCCTGGCTGGGTCATCGAAGCGGGAATAATTCCCAAGTCATTTGCTCCCGCTGGCGTTGCTCCCTTGCGGTGAACCATCACCTCCGTACCATCCGCCAATTGCTCTTTCCACGCAAAATTATGATGGTTTTCAATCCGTTGAATTGGCTTTTGGTCTAAGGCACGGGCAATTTTATTATGAATTTCGTGGTGATTTGCCGAGGCATAATCTCCTGCTAAATTCATCGCCAACCAGTATTCTTGACCGTCGTCGGTGTTCATATCCAACCATGCCAAATGCTTGGCTTCCTTTGGTAAACGAGTACGGTTCATCGCTAATTTGGAATAATGGTCGGCAATATTGCCCCCAAAACCCCGTGAACCCGAATGTGAAAGCAAAGTCAAATATTCTCCCTTGCGAAGATTCATCAAATTATCCTCCGCCAAAACCTCCAAAACACCCCATTCCACAAAGTGATTTCCCGTACCAGATGTTCCCAATTGACGGTAGGCTTTGTCTCGTAAATCCTTAATTACCTTCAAAGAATTCCACTCAGGACGCTCAAAAAGCGAATCATCAAACTTTTTTCCCGATTCTGACCCTATCCCAAAAAAAGTATTTTCCGTCAAGATTTTCTTCAATAATTTATCCTCTTTCTGAATCATCGAAGCGGGCAAATCAAATACACTCATACACATACGACAGGCAATATCCACGCCCACCGCAAAGGGAATAATGGTGTTGGCAGTTGTTGCCAAAACGCCCCCAATCGGCAAACCGTAGCCCTGGTGAGCATCGGGCATCAAAGCCCCCGCCACCGAGATTGGCAACTTCATGGCAGTTTCCATTTGGTCTAATGCCCCCTGTTCGATATAATTTGCTCCGTAGATTTTATACGGCACAACATCCTCCCGCAAATCAAAATCTGCATCATGCTGACGACCCGTTTTTTCGATTTCAAATTTGGGTTTATTTGCCTCCTCCTCCAAAAGTGATTTACCGAAATCCGTCAAAATAATCTCTTGCCCAACCTCTTTTAAATGTTTGGTATAAAGGGAAAGATTGGTCAATTTATTTTTGGAGAAAGAAAACTTCTTCGGAGAATCAATCATCTGGGCAAACATCAATAAAACTTTCGCTTTTGGATATATTCCATTGTTAATCAAGCCATTAGCCACCCGTGCAAACTTGGCTAAGGCTTCTTCCGAAGATACGCCCAAAGCCATTAAGTCTTCGGTTACGATTATTTCGGTTGTTTCTGTTTCTGAAATGTTCATAATTTTTGTTATTTTTTTGATGATGTAAAATTAGAAAGTGTGTATGCAGTCTATTTGCGTAGGTGATTTTATTTTTGAAAATACATAAAAAAAGGCAATCGCCGAGATTACCTTGTATGATTTTTACTTCCAAAACGAATCCCAAAGATGTTTTCGACCTTTGGCGGTTGATAAAAGTTTGAAAAATATCCAGATTGGATTTGAGTTTAGATTTTTGGGGCGGTGGATGATGTTTATTTGCATGGCTTTGGAGTTTTGTTTTTGTAAAGGTATAAAAAATACCATATCGGGAGATTTTTTTGAATCAATGAAGATATTAGAAATTACCCATTTTACTTGACAAATAAAATAAAAAAACATACATTTGTCAAGTAAAAAATTTTTAATTTTAAGATTATGCAAGCTAATTTTCAAGATAGACTCATTTCGGCTCGGAAGATGGCAGGTTTTTCCTTGGAAGATTTATCTGAAAAAATGAAAGCCGTAGCTGGTGAAAAAGCAGTTAGTCGCCAAGCCATTCATCAGTTTGAGCAAGGAAAATCCAAACCCGAAGCCGACACCATGCTGGCTTTGGCAAAAACGTTGGGTGTTGATTTGAATTACTTTTTTCGAGAATCAGTAATTTCACTCGGTAAAATTGAGTATCGAAAAAAGACTAAATTAACAAAAACCGAAGACGTTGCCGTACAAGAAAAAGCAAAGGATGTACTCGAAAGGTATTTTGAATTAGAGGAATTGATGAATGTTTCTTTAATTTTCAAAAACCCCTTGGAAGCCTCTCAGTGTCATATTACCCATAAAAATGATATAGAAATAGTTGCAGAAGCCTTGCGTGAGAAATGGGATTTAGGTACACGTCCCATACAAAATGTATTGGAATTGCTTGAAAATGAGGGCATTAAGGTAGTCGAAATTTCAACCAGCGATGGTTTTCAAGGATTCTATGCCGATGCCAATAATCATACGGTTGTGGTCTTGAATCAAAATGATGATAATGTCCGCAAACGCTTTACGGCATTACACGAATTGGGGCATACGATTCTCACTTTTGAAGACGGATTTGATGTAGAAAAAGGCTGTCATAGTTTTGCAGGGGCGATGCTTCTTCCGAAAAAACAGGTGATTCAAGCATTTTCAGAAAAACGTAAAAAGATTTCCTTAGCCGAATTAATCCAACTCAAAATCAATTATGGCATTTCTATACAAGCCATTTTGGCTCGTTTGAAAAACTTAGAAATCATCAATGATTCTATTTTCAAAGGATTTATTATCTGGATGACAAAGGTTGGTTATCGCAAAAATGAACCAGGCGAATATACAGGCATAGAAAAGGCTTTGCGGTTCAATCAGTTATTGTTTCGTGCCGCAGCTGAAGAAATTATATCTCTGAGTAAAGCCGCCAGTTTGGGCAATATGTCGCTCACCACTTTCAGAAATACACTTATTGGAAAATGACATCAGACCCAAGCCCGACTTTGAAAATAGCTATTAATGATGCTAATTTATTTATTGATTTACACGAGATAGAATTAACCGAAAAATTCTTTCAATTATCGTTTAGTTTTCATACTACGCAATTGATTTTGAGCGAGTTAGAGCCAGAACAGTTGAGTAAATTACAGCCATTTTTGGAGGCTAATATTTTGACAGTCAGACAATTGACAAGGGATGAAATAGAAAACTTGGACAAACAAACCACACAATCAGGCAAGTTGTCCATTCAAGATTTATCCATTTATTTTTATGCAAAACAGATTGGCGAAAATTGCCTTATCCTCACGGGCGACAACCGTTTACGCAAAGAAGCCGAAAGACAAGGTTTAGAAGTACACGGTATTTTGTGGGTTTTCCAGCGAATGATAGACGAACAAATCATAACTGCCCAAAAAGCAATTGACAAATTAACGGAATTGGAAAAAGTGAATTCTTGGTTGCCGAAAGTTGAGTGTGAACGGTTTAGGGAGGAGTGGAGGAATTTGAAAAAGTAAATTAAAATGGGTTTGGTTGATTATGAGTAAGCGTTTGGGTTAATTTGTTAATTATAAAAGTACATTTTGAAAATCAATATTTATCATTTCTTGAAACAATTTAATAATAAATTATGGAAAAGTTTGACACTTTTATATCTTACAATTCAAAGGATATAGATTACATTAGGAGTATCTACAGAACACTCAAAATTGCTAATTTGAATATTTTTTTGACAAAGAAAACTTAGGATTGGGTGATGATAATATTGATGTTTTAACTCATGCTCTTGAAAACTGCAATAATTTTCTAATTTTTTATGGTTCTATCGTGAATTTGGTAAAAATGTATGACAAAACTAAGATTAGAGAAATTCTATCAATACAATTCTCTTGAAATTAGTAAATGATGCGAAGCCAAATCCACGCCTTTTAATTAGATTTATTTTATTATTGATACCCTCAATTAAACTTGTTGAGACCCTATGGGTGAAATAGTTCAGAATATACTGTTGCCACTTTTGATAGAATTCTATGAAAGTATTCATTGATTCGTTTGCCATTTTCTTTGCTTTTTCTACCCACTCATTCAATAAAATAGTGGCTTTACTCTGGTCTATTTCTTGTTGTAGAATGGCTCTAAATTCATTCTTTAAATCGTAAATTTCTTTGAGTTCTTTAAATTCAGGAATTGTCCACAACTCAATTAATTTTTGTTTTTCCTTTTTAGATAAATCTTGTGGGTTCTTAAAAAGAATCCATCGCACCGGCGACCCGGTTGGTTTTCTTTAAAAGGTCTTGTTTGGGATTACTTTTTCTTAATTTTTTACGA
This sequence comes from Arcicella sp., assembly GCA_034519515.1. Taxonomy (GTDB): domain Bacteria; phylum Bacteroidota; class Bacteroidia; order Cytophagales; family Spirosomataceae; genus Arcicella. Next base: position 76,555 of record JAXHOK010000048.1, on the reverse strand, counting down.
GTTTTATCAATAACATCTTGCAAATAGCTGAAATAATGAAAGCGGTCTACCACAATGGTAGCATTGATAAAAAGTTCTTTAGCTGTTTCCAAATAAGCTGTCCACATATCAGAACAAAATACCTCAATTTGCTCACAAAAGGCTTTTCCCTTATTAGTAAAATACTCAATGAGAAAGTCTTTCAAGCGTGATGGAAGTACATCAATGACCTGATGAGTATCTAAATCTACCAAAATAACCACATAATCACCTTTGCCTTTTTTTAGAGCAATTTCGTCCATACCCATTCGCTTAACTTTGCTAAAAAAGTCTATGGTTGAAAGTTTTTTTGCATATAAATGATAAATACCCCATACGCTGTCAAGTAATAAGTTTTCTTGTTCAGCGATTCTATTCATATCACTACCTTTACACGATTCAAAAATGAACGTTTCGTAACGTTTGGTGAAATGACTACCTTTTCGTACCATACTTAATTCTTCCCAAAATATTGATTAGAAGAGGTTTTAAATTTACGAACTTGGATATTACTTTTTTACCTAAAATGGACATTTCTCGAACCGTTCGTTGGCGTGCGTATCAACTACCATATTGCTCTTTTTCCATATTCTGGGTATTGATTCCTAACACTCACCTTGGAAAATACAATCCAAATATATCGTAGTCAACTCTATCCGAAGATTGACCACCTAAATCAGCGCCCCCTAAAAGTTGTTCAAAAAATAATACGTTCATCTTATCCTTTATTTTTACAGGAAAGATAAAATAAAAATTACTAATTGTACTCAATACCCAAATTCACGATAGAACCATTTTTATTAGCAATGAGGAAGGTCCGTGGCAGAGTGAGGAAATAAAAGCTATCATTTATAAACGTGTAAATAGTTCAAAAAATATTGGGTTAAAAGTAAAGCCTATTATACAATATGTTCGCCAAGATTAAATGCGAATAGCCTCTAATCTGGCGATTTTAAGGAATTGGGAACTACTTAAAAATTCATCTGAGTCTAAATTGATATTATTTAAAAGTATTTCTGCACATTTTTGGGTACGAAATACAGTTTTTAGGTCAATAATGCCCATGTTGGGACAGTCGAGTTTAAGTTTGTACTTTTCCAAGACCAGCTTGCCAATAACGGTCATTGTAAAAGCAATATTGACCGCATTGGTCACTTGAGTTTCTTTATAATTTTTAAAATCAGCGAGTCCATAAAATTGTTTAGCGTCTCTAAAATCAAATTCTATCTGAAATCGTAGAGAGTAATATTTGATAACTTTTAGAGCATCCAAAGTCAAATCATTAGTAAAGATTATGTTTCGACTAACTTGTTTGGTTACTTGATGAGTATGAATCATCACCACAACATTCAATTTTAGACCTGCCATTTTAGGGGTAAAAGCCTCAAACTGATATACTTTGGTTGAAACATTAGAATCTTTATCTTGAATTGATGAGATATAAAATTTCTCATCAAGATTATCTAAATTCACTCTATCCCCCAAAGTTTTAGGTCGTCCAATGCCTGATTGCTCCCCTTCGATAAGGTAAAATTAGATGAGCGTTTACCTTAAACTTTGAGATAATATTCAGCCCATTTTTGGTGGCTAAAAGTAGATAGTCTTCGTGACCATAGAAGCCGTCAAGGACTAAATGAAAACAGTTTAATTCGGGCAAAAATACCTTCAATTGGCTCTGAACCAAGTCTAATAACGTTTTAAGGACTTGATAAGAAGTACTTTCTGGTTCGGTTTTGATTTTATTCTTTGAACCTTTTGGTCTGCCTTTCGATTTAGTTTTCGGTTTAGCTTTTAGTTTTTTCTTTGACTTAGATTTAGGCTCTTTATCATTATTTACTTTTGTTAAATTATTAACAATCAGTTGTTTGCATCCTAAAATATAAGATTCCTCTTTCTCAATATCGACAATAGAAATGGCTAAAAAGCTAACAGAACGAATTACTTGTTTTGCCATTGATGAATAAAAGCGACCAAGACCATGCGTTTTTTTACCCGCTTTGCCTTTGACCGTCTCATCGGCTGCAAAAAGATAGTTTTTACCTTTTTTGTAGATGAAGTGTTTGAATAAAAATAGGTTCACTAATAACCAATTAACATCCTTCAAAGCATAGAATCTTTGAACAGTTCGATGGCTTAGTGAGCTATATCGAGCTACTGATAAAGTGGTAACTGAATTAGAAATTCCCAAAATGCTGTCAATAATGATAGCAAAATGTTGTAAATTTGTAGCACTGAATTGTCCAGACAGTACGTCCAATAGTGTCGGTAATTATTTGCACCTTTACAAGTTGTTTAGGTCGGAAAACCTTATAACAATAGGAGAAGTGCTTTTATTTTACAACCAGCCTATTTCGGCGCACAACATATTGATGTAAGAACAACTTTTCCTCATAAATCACTTTCAACTTTTTCTAGATAACCTGCGGAATCTACCCATTCCACCCCACATTCCGCAGATTAAGTTTTGTTAATCTGCGGAATGTATGTATTTTTACCCACATTCCGCAGATTAAGGATACAAATATGATAGGTCGTAAAAAAGAGTTGGAGGTTTTGGCGAATGCCTACGCCTCAAAAAAGGCAGAATTAGTAGCCGTTTTTGGCAGAAGACGAGTAGGAAAAACCTATTTGATCGGGTCATTTTTTGCAGGAAAAATAGACTTTGAGCTTACGGGTTTGAAAGACGGCACAAAACAACAGCAGCTAAGAAATTTTGCGTACAGCCTCAAAGATGTTCAAAAATCAGAAACGCTCCCACCTCCGCCCATCGACTGGCTGGAGGCTTTTCATCAACTAAAAACCTACCTCGAATCGTTGGCAGATACTGAAAAACGGAAAGTAGTTTTCATTGATGAATTACCGTGGATGGCAGGCAGTAAATCTGATTTTCTGACAGGTTTCAGTTATTTTTGGAATAGTTATGCCGTCAAAGCCAATATTGTTGTCGTGATTTGTGGCTCGGCAACGGCTTGGATGATTCAAAAAATCATTAACGACAAAGGAGGTTTGCATAACCGTGTTACCCGCCGAATCCACCTCCAATCCTTCACATTGGCAGAAACAGAAGCCTATTTTCAAGAAAAACACATCGCTTTCGACCGTTATCAATTGTTGTTGCTATACATGACAATGGGCGGCATTCCTCATTATTTAGACCAAGTGGAAGGTGGCAAAAGTGCCATTCAAAACATTGATGATATTTGCTTTCAACCGCAAGGGCTTTTACGCACCGAATTTGATAATCTTTACAGTGCATTATTCTCCAATTCCGACCGTTACGAATCCATCGTTTCTGTCCTTTCATCCGCTTGGAAAGGCATGAGCAGAGCGGAAATAATCACTAAAACAAAAATATCAGACGGTGGAGGTTTGACAATGATGTTACAAGAATTGGAGCAATCGGGGTTTATTTCTTCTTATATTCCTTTCGGTAAAAAGAAAAAAGATACGCTTTTCCGTTTAACGGACTGCTATTCACTATTTTATCTAAAATTTATCCGAGACATTCCGCTTAAAGAAACCATTTCTTGGCAATCGTTGAGCAAAACCCAAACGTGGATAACGTGGAGCGGATACGCTTTTGAAAATATTTGTTTACATCACATCGACAATATTAAAACGGCTTTGGGCATTGCGGGCGTACATACTAATCAATATAGTTTCTTGGCAAAAACCACCGATGAAATAGAAGGAACGCAAATTGACCTCCTGATTGACCGACAAGACAGTGTAATCTCTTTATGTGAAGTGAAATTTTATAACGATGAACTGATTTTGACTAAAGAAGATGCCGATAATTTACGAAGAAAAAAGAGTATTTTTAGGCACGTAACAAGCACAAAAAAGCAGATTTTTATTGTACTAATAACTACTTTCGGCTTGATAAAAAACAAGCACAGTTTGGGATTGGTAGATAATATTTTGGATATGAATGCTTTATTTTAAGTAAGGATTAGGTTTTAGGGGGTAGGGATTAGTATTACAGCTTGTTGAGAATTATCATGTTGGTCGTAGCGGACGTTACGACCTAAAATCATTAGAGCGTCCGCTCGATGTTCGCCCTGCCCTTCAAAGGGAGATTTTGACCAATACTAATCACTATTTTAAAAGTATGAATGAGGCATTTATTTGGGGATAAACCTGTTAAAGTATCAGAGTAGAATCAAGAAGATTACAATTACCGCAACAACATAAATGTTCCTTTATATTGAAAATCAGGACGGTCGGGGAAGGGGTTGATTTTATAGACGTACATTCCTTCGGGGAGAAGTTTGTTGTTGTTGCTGCCATCAAAAGGGGCAAAATTGTACGTTCCTTTTGAATAAAAAACGATGTTGCCCCAGCGGTTAAAAATCTGGACTTCGGCATTTGGGTAGGCTTCCATGCCTGCCAAATCCCAGAGGTCGTTTATGCTGTCATTATTGGGTGTAAAGGCCGTAGGAATATAAATGGGTTGATACACCACGATGTTTACGTTGTCTTTTCCTTCACAACCCAAAGTGGTTTTTACGGTTAAAGTATAATCCTGCGTTTGGGCGGGGCTGGCAACGGGATTGGGACTTGTAGGGTCGTCTAAATCTTGAATGGGCGACCATGAATAATTCATTGTGGGGTCTATAAGCCCTTTGAGCGTTATGCTATTTCCTTTCCCCAGAAATATATCCGCCCCTAAATTGGGCTTCGGAAAGTCTTGGATTTCAACCACTTGTGTGTCTGAACCTTGCAAACAGGGCAATACACCGTTGATGGTATAGGTTACGGTATGTTTGCCAAAACCCAATTTTTTATAGTCGAAAGTAGTGGCAAAAGCCCCATCAATCATAAACGCCCCGCCCGAAGGCGAAGCACTCAAAGGCACAGTCGGAAATTCTAATCCACAACCCGAAGCAATGGGGGCAATTTTTACACTGGAAGGATTAAAAAATTCAATTTTTACCGTGGGCGAAGTGTTCGTACAGGGTTCACCGTCAGTAACTTTCACTTGAAAATCTCCTCCTGCCCCAACGTCTAATGTGCTATTACTCCCAGCGGGACTTCCATTCAAAAACCATTCATATTTTTTCATGCCTGCGGGGGCAGAAAGTGTGGCAATATCACCCGCACAAAATTGGTTTCTGCCCGTATTGGTGGTGATGGTGGCGGGGGGTGTGGCTACGGTAAAAGTACGAGTTTCGGTTCGTTCGGGACAAGCCCCTGCATCGGCTAATGTGTAGGTAATAATATGTTTTCCCAAACCTGCCACCGACGGGCTAAAAGTACCGTTATCGACATTGGTGATACCTTTTCCCTTGAATTTTCCTCCTGCGGGTGTGGCAACAATGTTTACGGGAGCGGCAGTAATACTACAAAAAGGAGGTAATGAATCAATTTTTAGAGGAACAACCGAAGTGAAATCAATCTTGTAAGGAGCGGAAAATGCCGTGCAGGAATTACTGGTGGCACTATTATCGGTTATCTGCAATTTATAAATGCCCGCTTTTTTAGCCGTTATTTTATCACTCTGTGGAATAGCTAATTGGGTATCATTGAAACTCCAATAATAAAAATACCCTGGCAGAATATTCGTACTTAAAATCAAGGAATCCCCTTGACAAATTTGGTTTACGGCACGGCTGGGCGTAATGACGGGTATAGGCGGTGCAACCAACAAAGGCACAGTTACTTCGTTAGAAATTCTGGAATTATTAGAGAAATCGGTAGCTAATAAACGATAAATGGCTGCTTCATCGTGAGTTAATTTTGGGGAATTGGCACTACTTGAATTGATAGCAGACCAACCCTGAGCGGCGTTTCGATAAATTTGCCATTGATAGTCTCTTAAAGTAGGGTCGGTGGTGGCTAAGCCGATACTTCCCCCTGGACACAGCCCAAACCCATCTTTTGTAATTGCGATGGTTTGAGCATTACTCGCCCAAGACACAATCAAAAAGAAAATCAATAATATGATATTTTTATGGGGTATTTTTTTTAGCACTTCGATATATTTTCTGTACAAAGATACGGTTTGATGTACTATTTTTTGAGTAAATACCAATACCGTTGAGTAATCGGTAAGTATTATTGTGTGTTAAGAAAAACAGTGAGGGATTGTAATTTTTTAACGAAGTTTGGAGGGATTTGTTATAAAAATAAAAGCGTTTTTAGGGAGCATCCAATTAATAAAGTACCCATGACTTCCATTAAACTTCCCGAAAGTGGGTATGTTTAAATTTGTATGCTCCCTTACAACAAATCAAAAAGAGCGTCCATCGTAATAGATTGATCAATATGTTGAACACTGTTACTATTGGGTTTATGTCCGTAAACGGTAATGAAGGTATTGAAAATATGCTTTTTATTTTTGGTATGATAGTTAAAAATAGAACGCTTGTTTCGCAAGTTTTCTACCATTGATTTATCCATAATCAGTTCATCGGTTAAGAATTTTATTTCACACAAATGAATCGTATTGTCACTTCTTTCAATCAATAAATCTATTTGTGTGCCGTCTAAACCGTCCTTTGGCTTGGCATAAAAAGAATAAGTAGAAGTATTAACTCCCGAAATTCCCAGAGCCTTTTTTATCTGAAAAACATGGCTCATACACACGTTCTCGAAAGTATAACCAGCCCACGACTTATAACTTTGCGATTGCTGGAAATTAGGCGTTTTATTGCCTCTATCGGGTAGAATATAGGCAAAATACAACAAACAAAACATATCCGTAAGTCGGTATAAAGTATCTTTTTTATTTTTGCCAAAAGGTCGGTAATAATCTATAAAATCTGATTGAATCAAGTCATCTAAATACTTGGTAAACGTACCACCATTGTGCAGTTTGGTTTCTGTCAAAAGTTCTTCACGGGTCAATCCTTTTCGCTTTTTAGCCAATGCTTGAATGATACTCGAATGAACCTGATAATGCAAGAATAAACTTGGTAATAATCGCTCATATTCATCATATAAAAAGCCTGAATTTTTCAAACAAAGCTCCGTCAAATTTTCAGCCACTGACCTATCTTTATCAATAAATTCCAAATACAAAGGAATACCTCCTACAGCCATATAAATTTGCAAAACCTGATACTGAGGAAAATTTACGCCTTTATGATGTAGAAAAAGTGCCGTTTCTGCCAAATTGAAGGGTTTTATTCTGATTAATTGAGTAATTCGATTATGCAATCCGCCCTTATTATTGATAATTTTTTGGTTCATCCACGAAGCCGAAGAGCCACAAATCACAATCATTATATTTTGTTTAGATGCCCAAGCATTCCAAAAGAAATCAAAAGCCGCAATAAAGTCAGATTTGCCACTGGCAAGCCAAGGGAGTTCATCAAAAAACAATACTAATTTTTGATTTTTGGGTAGCGTTTCCAAGCATTTTTTCAAAATCTCAAAAGCCTCTAACCATGATTGGGGTTTTGTATCTAAAAACTCATTTTGAATTAATTTAAAAGTTTTTAAGGAACTCATGAAATTAATTAATTGAACCTGTGTCGAGATATTTTGTACACCTGTAAGTTCCAATTTTATGTGTTCTTCCAAGAAATTTCTAATTAAAAAGGTCTTGCCTACTCGCCTTCTCCCGATGATAGCAACCAACTCGCTCTTCTTGGAATTTAGGGCTTTTATCAATTCATTTTTCTCAAAATTCCTACCAATTATTTCTTCCATTTCTTTGAGTTTTATATCAAAAGTAGCTTAATCTACTATTTTTTATATACTTTAAGCTAAAAATAATACACAAAAATAGCTTAATCTACCTAAAAAAGTATAGATTAAGCTATTTTTATGTATCTCACCCGTTTTTTTGTGAGTCAGTCGCATTGCCAGCACTTCGTTATTAAAACGATATTGATAACCCATTCTATCAATGTTACCTACATGATTTTGAGAAAATTGTTGAATGATTTATTCCACCCATCAAAAAAGGTCATTGATTAATTTCAACGACCTTTTTTTGATTTTTTAAAACTCATAATTCTTTGCCCAAGGTGCTTCCGCCTATATCGTTGGTGAAAACACACAACGACGGCATGATTCGAGCGTGGGAACAACCTATGGAGCAGCGGGTTCAGTAGTTATTATTTTACTTTGGGTGTATTATTCAGCTTTAATTCTGTATTTTGGAGCAGAATTTACGAAAGCATATACCAACTTTCACGGGCGAAGTATTCAACCAAACGGTTATGCAGATTTCCGTTCGGGAGCAGTAAAGAAAGATATTGACTACTCGGGAATCCCCAAAGATGAATTAGAATCTAAAAAATGAGACTTTGTTTAACAATAAACGTCGTGGAGGTTTTGAACCTCCACGACGTTATTTATATGTAAATCAAATTAAAACGAATATATGACAAACTTCATGAACACAACAGCCGTCAAAACTTTACAAATCTTAAATTGGGTTTTCTTTTTGGCGATGGTTTTTGTTAATTTTTTGGCAAATTACTTGCCCATTAATGGTAAAAATACAGGGCAATTATCCAATCAATATCCCAATTTATTTGTCCCCGCTCCCATCACATTTGCCATTTGGGGATTGATTTATCTGTTACTTTTCATTTTTTGCGTAAAACAAAGCAAGGGAGTATTCAGTAGTGCAGTGGATGAAATTACGGCTGAAACTGTACAATTAATCGGTTTCAGATTTATCATTACGTGCGTGTTGAATGCCACTTGGATTTTTGTTTGGCATTACGAATACATAGGTGCTTCGGTAGTGGTGATGCTTTTGTTTCTGGCACAACTGATTGACATTAATAAACGCTTGGACAATATCACTATTTATTTATCAAATGCCTCTCGATTTGCCATAAAAGCCCCTTTTGGGATGTATATGGGCTGGATTTGTGTGGCTACAGTGGCGAATGTTACGGCATTTTTGGTGAACACAAAATGGGAAAGATTGGGGCAAACAGAAGTATTTTGGACGTGTTTGATGATAATGATTGCCACAGTAATAGTGAGTTATTCCCTGATAAAAGTAAGAAATTTTTATATAGGATTAGTCGTAATTTGGGCATTCTCGGGCATTATTTACGCCCGTCTAAATGCCGAAATATATCAGCGTTTTATCGTTTGGACGGCGGTTTTTGGTATTGGTTTGGTTTTGATTTTAACTATTATTGAAATCAGTAGGGCGATTTTTCGGAAGCATGAGACAAGAGTTGTAGTTACTACAACGGAAATACATTCGTAAAATTAGATTTTCGGGAAGCGTTGTTAAAAGGAAGGCTTCGCTTTGAGCGAAGCCTTCCTTATTTTATCGGAAAAACCACCGTGAAAGCAGAGCCTTTTCCTACTTCCGATTCCACCTCAACGGTGGCTTTGTGCGACTGTAAAATGCTTAAAGTGGCGGTTAAACCCAAACCCATCCCATTTACTTTTGAACTAAAATAGGGTTCAAAAAGTCGGTTAATATTTTCTTCGCTGATGCCAGTGCCGTTGTCAGTTATTTTTATACAAACAGAATTATTTGATTGAGCGGTAGAAATTGTTAGTATCCCTTCGTTTTCTTCCATGGCTTCAATTGAATTCATAATCAAGTTTAGAAAGGCAATTTTAATCTTTGGTACGTCTAATTTTAGTATTATTTCACTCCCATAATTTTTGACTAAGTTAATTTTTTTTAAGTTGATTCGGTCTGCGGCATCCACCAAAATTTCTTCTAATAAATCGTACGTAGAGATTTCCTGCAAACTGGTTTCTTGTTGGCGAAATGAATTCAATAATTCTGTGATGAGAGTATTTATTCTTTGTCCGTTGCGGCGAATAATATCGGCAAAGAGTTTGTGGTCTTCGTCTTGCAATTCGGGTTGAAGTTGATCAAGTGCCAAATGAATATTAGTCAGCGGATTACGAACTTCGTGAGCCAACGCCCGCACCAAACGAGCGGTTGAAGCTGACTTTTCAGATAATAAATATTCTCTTTCGGCTCTTTTTCTTTGCGTAATATCTTGAATAACAATAAGATAGTAAGGTTGATTTTCGCTGTCTTGATGTATGGTTGCGTGCATGGAACATAAAACACGTTCGCCATTTTTACGCAAAAACCACATTTCTAAATTTTCTACGATTCCTTTTTCTTTGAGCTTTTCGGCATTTTTTATCCACGTAATAGGAAAAGCTAATAAGTTTTCAACGCTTTTCCCCATCAATTCATCTTCCTCGAAACCTAATAATTCAAGAGTTGCTTGGTTGAAATAAAATAATGAATCAGCATCAGGGCGTTTCAGAATGATGGCATCTTTGAGTTGGGCAAAAATTCGCCGTAAACGATTTTCATTCTCTTGAGTACGTTTCAAAATTGCCGAACGCTCAATGGCGTATCTGATACAACGATCAAGTTTTTCACTATCAATCGTGCTTTTTATCAAGTAGTCCATAGCTCCCAAACGCATGGCTTCAATGTCAATTTGACTGTCGCCTTTGCCCGTTAATAGAACAATAGGGCAATCAACATTTTTTTGCAGGGCAACTTTCAATAAATCCAAGCCTGTTTTTGCTCCCAACAAAAAGTCAAAAAAACAGAGGTCGAAATTGCATTTTTCCAGATGTAATAGGGCTTCGCTAAATGATTTTGCCCATGTGATTTCAAATTGCATGGTGCGAATTCCCCGCAGATAGCTGGAGGTTAAATAAAAATCATCCTCATCATCATCCACTAATAATAAATTGAGTTTAGAGTTTTGCATTAGCCTTTATGGTTGGGTAGCTTAACAACATCAAACCAATAATGTCCTATTGTACGAGCTACTTCTATGAATGCCGTAAAACTTACTGGCTTAGTAATGAAGCAATTAACACCCATATCATACGTTTTCAAAATGTCTTGTTCTGCTTTTGAGGTGGTCAAAATCACAACAGGGATTATACGTAAATCTGGGTCAGATTTTATTTCTCGCAAGGCTTCTCTACCATCCATTTTGGGCATATTCAAATCAAGCAAAATGATACTTGGGCGTGGGCTCGACTGAGGGTCTGCGTATTTATTACGCCTTTTGAGATAATCCATCAACTCCACGCCATCGTTTACAAATCGAGTTTCATTTTTTTCAAAATTTTCATCAAATGCCTCTCTCGTAAACATACGGTCGTCTTCATCATCATCAGCAATCAAAATTAAGGGTGCTTTATATTCCTTCATCAGTTAATTAAATTTGGGGTTTCTGGTAAATACATAACAAATTCTGTTTCCACACCCAAAACACCTTTTGCCTTAATTTGTCCTTGATGTCCTTCCACAATTTTTCGGCAAATTGCCAATCCTAAACCCGTTCCTTCATATTCTGAACGCCCGTGCAGACGTTGAAACAGGGTAAATATTCTTTCGGCATATTCATTTTCCAAACCGATGCCATTATCAGATACCGAAATGCGATAATATCTTCTAAAAGTAATGAGCGTAGATATTTCACCAATTTCAGCAGGGGTTGCCAACCTACATTTTACAGTAATAATTGGAGCAACATCGGGTTTTATAAATTTTAAAGCATTGGTTAAGAGATTTTGAAACAACTGATACATTTGAATAGGTTGGGCATTAATTGTCGGTAAATTTTGAAAGGTAATTGTTGCCTTTTTCTCTTGAATTTTCAGTTCCAAATCGTTCAAAACTTGCTTAAAGATTTCCTTCAAATCTACTGGTTCAAACGAATCTTGAAGACTCGAAACCCGTGAATAAGTCAATAAATCTTGAATCAGGGCTTGCATTCTGGTGGCGGCATTATTCATTCTCTCCGCAAAAAAATTACCTTCATCTCCTAATTTATCTGAATATTTATGAGTCAGACGTTCACCAAAAGTATTGATTTTTCGTAAAGGTTCTTGTAAATCATGGGATGCCACATAGGCAAATTGTTCCAGCTCGGCATTACTCTTTTTTAGGGCTGTCAGCCTTCTTTCTAATTCCAGATTTAACGCTTTTGATTCCGTTATATCTTCTGCCACCACCACAATAAACTGATTTCGTCCGTCTGGATGCCGAGTCATTACGGTTGCTCTGTTTCGTAACTCCCTGATACTACCGTTTTTATGCCTAAAATTAATACTAAATTCAGTAATGCTGTCTTCCAAAAGGTTGTCAAAAGTATTGGCAAGTTCCGAACCGAAAGTACTCAAATCATCATGCACCATTACGGGACCGAGCGAATAATTCATTTCTACAATATCGTCCCAGGTATATCCCAAAACGTCATATAAACGTCCGTTGGTGTAAAACAAACTCTGTTCATCAAGATTAAGTACATATACCAAATCAGGCATTAAATCAAAAATCCGCATCACTTGCGGCGGTTCAAGTTTAAAAGTTGGAGAAGAATTTATAAAAATATTATTCATGGCTCAATTTTAGGAGGTAAGTCTTTAAGTCGTAAGTCTTTAAGTCGTAAAATCTTCAAGTTTTATTCTTGTAACTTTTATAAACTTATGACTTTTACAGACTTACAACTTTTTACCCAATGTTACTATTTCTCATTTTGTTATAGAGTGTTTTACGGTCAATTCCTAAGAGTTCGGCAGCCTTACTTTTGTTAAAATTCACCTTTCGTAAAGCGTTAATAATCACTTCATATTCCGCCTCCGAAGACGCTACTTTTAAATTTACCCCGCCAGTCGCTGCGGGCTGGCTAAATACGGGTTGGTTGAGATGCACCGCTTGTGGGACGGGTGGTGGCGGCGAATAAGCAACGGGTTCTGGAACATAATTATTCGTTTCATTGGCACTATCAGGCTTCAACAAACGGTCATAATTGAGCAATTCAAAGGGCAGATTTCGTGTTTCAATATGTTCTCCTTCCGACATCAAGGTTGCTCTTTTAATAACATTCCGCATTTCACGCAAATTGCCAGGCCAAGGATATTCCATAAAAGCAGCCTGAGCATCAGACGAAAACCCTTGTACGTGCTTGCTGAGTTCGGCATTGGTTTTTTCCAAAAAGAAATTCGCAAAAATCATAATATCCGTCTTTCGATTGCGAAGCGGTGGCACATCAATACTAAATTCGTTGAAGCGATAGTATAAATCTTCTCTAAAATTGTTCTTTCGGGCGGCATCCAAAAGGCGTTCGTTGGATGCCACGATGATTCGGACATCAATCTCGATTTCCTTGGCTCCACCCAATCTGCGAACTCTTCGTTCCTGCACAACTCTCAACAATGACACCTGAACATCGTAAGGTAAATTCCCCACTTCATCCAAAAAAAGTGTTCCACCATTTGCCATTTCAAAATGTCCAATTTTACGTTCCAAAGCACCCGTAAATGAGCCTTTTTCATGCCCAAAAAGCTCGCTGGCGGATAATTCTCGGGAGATTGCTCCACAGTCCATCGCCACAAAAGGACCCGTGGCTCGCTTGCTCCGTTTGTGGATTTCAAGAGCCACCGCCTCCTTTCCCGAGCCACTTTCACCATACACAATTACACTATAATTGGTGGGAGCAACCAAATCAACTTGACGGTATAAATATTGAGATTCTGGACCTTCGCCAAACAAATACGGAGCCGTTGCTGAACGTCTGGAAGGGCTGTTTGCCGTACTTTTTAATGATTTACTATTTTCAGTTTCAATTTTTTCTTCGCTGGCTTCGGCAAGAGCCTTTTGGAGCGTTATCAAGATTTCATCTGGAAAAAGCGGCTTTGTAATATAATCATACGCCCCTTGTTTCATCACGTTGATGGCAACTTTAATGTCTGAATAACCCGTAATGATGATGACCACCACATGAGGCAACTTTGCTTTGATTCTGCTCAGGATGGTTACACCGTCAATATCTCCTAACTTAAAATCAGTCATTACTAAATCTGGATTAAAAGCATCAAGCATCGCCAGACCATCTTTGCCTGTGTGAGCAATGGCAACTTCGTAACCATTTTTTGTCAAAAAGCGACGTAATAACAAACAAATGTCGGTGTCGTCGTCAATAACTAATATGCGTTTTGTCATGGGATTTTAATGTTTAATGAGTAATGCGTAGTGAGTAATTATGAATGAGTGATTACGAATATTAATCATTACTCGTTACGCATTCTTCATTGGTTAAAGAATCCTTCGCATTTGGATGGAAGGAATATTCATTAAATCTCGGTATTTGGCAACGGTTCGGCGGGCTACATTCAAACCCTGAGCAGACAATAAATCCATCAACTGAAAATCGTTGAGTGGATTTCTTTTATCTTCTTGTTTAATTAATTCTTCGAGTGCCAATTGAATTTTGCGGTTGGAAACCTCCTCGCCACTATCAGACATCAAACCTTCGGTAAATAAATCTTTTAAGTGAATTGTGCCGAAGGGCGTTTGAGCATATTTACCACTCGTCACTCGTGAAACCGTTGAAATATCCATCGAGATTCGCTCGGCAACATCTTTCAAAATCATGGGTTTGAGCAATCTTTCATCTCCCCTTTTGAAAAAATTAGCTTGCATTTTCACAATGGTTTGCATCACTTTTGTCATCGTATTTTCACGCTGTATGATGGCATCTATCAACCAATTAGCAGAATTTAATTTATTGTTTACATAGGAATTTGCCGCCCGACTATCCCCCATCATATTCACATAAAATTTATTGATTTTGATAGGCGGAATTTGACGATTATTCAGTTCAACCTCAATGGTTTCGCCCTCCACATTGACAATATAATCTGGGACTACGTTGTCTTTTATCTGAAGCGTATCATTATTGCCGCCCATCACGGGCTTGGGATTTAATGTTCCGATAAGTTGAATAACATTTTTCAGTTGTTCTTGATTAATACTGGCAGTTCGCATGATTCGCTCATAATTTCTTTTGGATAAATCCTCAAAATGGTTCTCTACGATGCAAATAGCCATATTTTTTTGTTCAACCTTTTCTTGATTCTTGCTTTCACAATTCAACAGCTGTCTTATCATACAATCTTGTAAATCTCGTGAACCCAGTCCTACGGGCTTCATACAAGACATTATTTTCAAGATTTCTTCCACTTCTGTGGGTTCAATAAACATTCCATTTGAAAAAGAAATATCATCGGCAATATCAATAACGGAGAAAGGTAAATAGCCTTCGTCTGTAAGAGAATCAACCACATATCCAGCCACAAATTGCTGTCTTTCAGAAAGTGACAGCATCAGGAATTGTTCTTTCAGTTCTTCTCGCCAACTAACCAATTGGCTTATAATGGGCGTATATTCATTATCGTCATTGCTAATGTTGTTCACACGGGTGCGATAATCGGGGGTGTCATCATTTCCAAATTCATCCCAATCCATAAAATCTTGTGTGCTATCTAATCCGTCCGTAAAATCGTTTGAATCCCCTGTGCCATCATCATTTTTTTCAGATTCTTCCACGCCTTCTTCCAAAAGCGGATTTTCTTCCAACTCATTTTTCAGATGTTGTTCCAATTCCATGGTATTCATCTGCAAGAAATTCAAGAGCTGAATTTGTGCGGGTGAAATTTTTAAGGTCTGTTTCTGTGATTGGGATAGCTTGAACATTTGAGCAGACATGATTTAGCATGATTTCTTTGTAAAAAACAAAATAGTATGCCAGTTTTTTTATGGTCTTATTGAAAATAAGTCAAATTCATTCAATCAGCAATACTGATAGAGATAAATATTTATAAAAATACTATTTTAATTGATTGTGACAATATATTGAAATTTATAATAACATACATAACTTCTCTAAAATCCCCATATTGGGTAAATTATTACTCATTTTTTGTAGAAAAAATTACTCAAACTCGAAACTATGAAATTTCACAAAGCATTTTTGGGAATTTTTTTCTACAATGGTAATTAGTACCCCGTTTAATAGCATTGCAAGAGGAGGAAAAACCGATACAGCACTCATGGAAATGGACAAAACGCTACGGATGAGATTAGAGCAATTAGCGGTCGCTTCTTAGAAGCCGTTTTAAAATATATTCTGAATAAAGTCTGATTGTATTTTTTGAGTAGCGGAATCATATTTTTTTAAGAAGCCGTTTTAAAATATATTCTGAATAAAGTCTGATTGTATTTTTTGAGTAGCGGAATCATATTTTTTTAAGGAATATACAGCGTATCTTGTGTAAAAAATATGGTTTCGATAGTCAGAATAAGACAATCAGAATTTGTCGTAAGATATTTTAAAACGGCTTCTTAGTTATTGGAAAGAAAACTACAAACTGAACATAAGCAAAATCCCGTGCCACCGCTTTGAGCAATGGCACGGGTCAGTAACATAAAACACTAAAAATTTAAACCTTCTTATCAGTAGCTCTTTTCACCCATCCCAACATTCCTTCTACTACTGATGTACCATTTTTGGCGATATAATTTGTTGCTGCGTTTTTGACTAAAAAAGGCACAACCAAACGAGGCAACCAACCCGCACGAGCCAATATTACGTTTTTCAGAACGGTATTGACCCCCAAGCCAATGCCCAAACTCAAAAGTCCTTTGCGGGGTGCGGTAAAAGCATCTGAAACCAAACCTAATGCCTGATTCACAGGATTTAATTCCTTTTTAATTGCCGCAAATTCTTGTCTGAGACTTATCCTTGAGTTTTCAATTTGATTTTTTAGCCGAACTCTTTCAGCCCGAACATCATCTAAATTTTGAATTTTAGTTTTCATAATAAAAGTTCTTGATGAAAGAATTGACTAAGGGTACTTTAATAAATTTATCTCTGATATTGTATATAACAACACCAAGGACGGCATAGAAACCACCCACCAAGAAAAACCCCACAGCGTGATTATTCATGGCTTCGCCAATCATCCAGGCTGCGCCCAAACTCAAAAACAACAGAACAATAATACCAAATATGCCCACAATAACACCCGCCACAAGGCTGGATAATGTGGTGGCAGTTTTTTCTGAGGCATTCAGAATGCCCAAGTTCCAACGAGCCTCCAAATACTCGGTTGTATAGTCGAACACATCAACAGCTCGTTCTTTTATCTCGTTTGCGGAATCTATAATTTGCATGGCTTTTTGGGGTAAGAAGTTTTTAAGTTCTGAGTCGTAAGTCTATAAGTCGTAAGTCTATAAGTCGTAAGTCTATAAGTCGTAAGTCTATAAGTCGTAAGTCTATAAGTCGTAAGTCTATAAGTCGTAAGTCGTAAGTCTATAAGTGCTATTCTCACAACTTGGAAGACTTATGCTTTAATGAATTATGACTTAAAAACTTATGAATTAAAGACTTACGACTTAAACACTTGATACACTGTTTAATAAGTTTTCTGGATGATTTTTACCCTAAAATCTTCGATTGGAGAACTTCCCGAAAGTAGAAACAACTTTCGGGAAGTAGCTTAGGAATTCACTTCCCGAAAGTTACTTCTACTTTCGGGAAGTTGAAATAACTTATTAAACAGTGTACTTAATAATTTATTTAAGCATAAGTTTGTGCTTTATCTTTGGCGTTTTCCATACCCGTTTCTACTTGGTCTTTCACCTCAGCATATTTACCAACTGCTTTCGACTTAAAATTTTGGGCGGCATCTTTCACATCTTCACCAATGTTACCGTATTGGTCACGCTTATTTTTGATGGCATCAAGAAAATCTGACGCTAAATCATTGACAGTACCACGCACTTTCTCTCTCAATTCTGTTCCTTTGTCAGGAGCAAACAACATTCCAATTACGGCACCAGCTACGGCTGCGGTTACGATTCCTAATACTACACTTGAATTCTTGGTCATAACTTTATTGCGTTAAGATTGATAAAATATTTACAGTAAGAAGGTAAAAAATAGCATTCCACATCAATTTCAACGATTATTGATGTCTTTTTTCCCCAGATTGAGGTTAGCATCTTAGGATGAATCTCAATGTTGGTGGCACGATATTTTTGATGTCTTATTCACAAGCCTCCGTATGCAAGAAGACGCTGTCATATTGAATACCAATACTATGAGCTACCGACCATTAACATCGTTTTATATGAAAGCTGTCATCATTGATGATGAATTAGATATTTGTCTCTTACTGGGAATGATTTTGAAAAAGCAAGGTATCTCTACAACGCTTGCCCACAACCTAACTGACGGCTTAGAAACCGTTGTAACAGAACAACCGATGCTGGTATTTTTGGATAATAATTTACCAGACGGGCAGGGTATCGACAAAATAACGACCTTCAGAGAAAAAGCTCCATTAGCCAAATTATACATGATTTCGGCAATGGAAGGAATTTCTGAAAAGGCTCTTGCACTGGGTGTGGACGGTTTTGTGGAGAAACCCTTGAACTTGGAAAAAATAATGAAATTGATTCAGTAGGTAATAAATAGTCGTTAAGTTCTAAGTCAGTAAGTTCCAAATCGTTAAGTTCCAAATCGTTAAGTTCTAAATCATTAAGTCATTGAATTAAAATATAATCAATTGACTACCAAATAATTAACAATTTTACAATTAATACTTCATCAGCAAAAAGGGCTGAACTTCTTGAAAGTTCAGCCCTATATTTTTAAAGTTTACTTTTTACTGATTCTTTAATGTCTTGAAATTTATCAGCAATTTTATCACTAATTTCTTCGGCTTTGTCTTTGGTATCTTCCCAAGTTTCTTTGGCAGATTCTTTGGCATCTTCCCATTTGTCTTCGGCTTTCTCGGCTAAGTTTACCGCCCCAATTTTCACATCATCCACTTTTTCGGTTATTTCTGCTTTTGCAACATCCACTTTTTTGTCCATTGTTTCAGCCTTGTGTTGGGCGGCTTCTTCCATCAATTTTTCTTTTGTCGTTTCCATGATTGAAATTTGTTTTTATGTTAAAATTTGTTTTTAATAATTTTAGAAAATGGCAGTTACCAGTATGATAAACTGCCATGTATATTTGGTGTATTAGTATGATGATTTCCCTTAATTTTCAATGTCAGCTTGTACTTTATCAATTTTCTGATTCAATTCTTTTTTAAATTCCTTCCAATCAGATTTTACATCATTTTTTACATTTTTGATACCATCGTTCAAATCGTTCAAATCTGCTTGAATATTATCACGACGAACCTTTAATTTGGCTTTTTCATTGGCAGTTGCGTTTTTAATTTTGGCATCAATCATGTCTATTTCATGCTTTACTTTTAATCTTTGTGATTCCATCTTTTCGCCAAGTTCTCTGCGTTCTTTCGCAATTTCTTCCTTGGTTTGATTAACCGTTTCCTTCAAATCACTGGCGGCTTCATTAACGCCTTCTTTCACATCGGCAGCGGCGTTTTCAGTGGTTTGCTCCACTTTGTCTTGAGCATTTTGTAAATCTTCAGCGGCTTCTTTTTTCTCGCTTCTTGAACAACTGCTCAAAGTTAAACTTCCAATTAAAAGGAGTGAGGCAGCAAATACGGTTACTTTTTTCATGATTTTGTTTAAATTTTTAAAGTATTTATTATTGATTTATGTTTGAACATATCGTGAGTAAAACCCCAATCCCTATCCTTGTAACGTGTAAATAATGGCACTGTATGGGGCAACAGAAACATGGGCAAAAACTTCATTTTCGTTCTTGGCAGATTGTGCCTCGGTGTCATAACTAAAATGATTATCAAAATCACTGTCATAGCCTTCCCAGTCGCTATTGAAACGGATTTTCCAATATCCTTCGTTCGGGAATTTTATTTCATAATCCCCGATAGCGTTATTAGAAAAATTCAGTACAACCACTACATCATCGTTCAGTCCACCATCTTTCCATCGGTGAAAAGCAAGGATTTTCTTGTCATTATCCAAACACAAAATTTCTACGTGTTGCCCCGTCAATCCTCTGGAAACGCCATTTTTGTTCAAACGAAGATGCACTAAATCACGGTATAGTTTGGTGATTCCTTTATATTCCGAGAACCTCGACCAGTCAATGGGGGCGGTATCGCTAAACCATTTATCCTCCAAAACGGCTTGCCCCTGAAACAACATCGGAATCCCTGGCGTGGTCATCAACAGAGTAGCACCAAGGGTTGAACGTTTTTTGGGATACCAAGTATCCACATCATCGTTTTCACCCGCAATTTCCTGCACTACCCGAGCCTTACCATTGGCTACTTCATCGTGAGATTCTGTATAAATCACTCGTTGAAAAACATCACCATTGTAACTATGAGTAATCGAATTTGCTACGGAATTCATATCTCGTGCTTCGTCCGAACCCGTGATGATTGCCTCACGGATTGGATGCACAAATTCGGCATCCCACTGGCTACTATATCCCATCCCACCGTCTTGCACCGATGCCGTGATGGCATCCAAGGTATGGAGGTCTTCGGCAACGGTAAATTTGTTGGGATAACGCTCTCTGATTTCAGAATTTATCCATTGCATTAATGAATATCCATCATGCAAATCATTATCGGGATTACCGTCGGCGTTTACGTTACGAATGTACGGAATCATATCCATCCGCAAGCCGTCCACGTGAAATTCTTCAAACCACATCAAGGCATTATCATGGATGTACTGCCGCACCTCTGGACGACCATAATCTGGACGAGTATCACCCCAAGGAGTTTTTGCTCGCCAATCGTTATAGAAATAGATACCGCCCAAATTGTTTTCGCTCCAACCGTCAAACTGCCAAATATCCATATCAGTGGGCCCAAAATGATTATAAACTACGTCCATAATAACGGCAATTCCTTTTTCGTGAGCAGCTTTTACTAAGGCTCGCAAACCATCTGGTCCGCCGTATTCAGCCTCCACCGCAAAAGGGTGGGCGGGATTGTATCCCCACGAGAATCCACCAGGAAATTCGGCAACTGGCATAATTTCAATGGCATTTACACCCAAGGCTTTGATATAATTTAGGCGTTCGATAACGCTGTAAAAATCACCAACTTTGCCTTCTTCCTTCACGTTGAAAGTACCCACGTGGAGTTCGTAAATGACCATTTCGTTGAAATAAGGCATCTGAAAATTATCGTCAGAATCTTCCCAATCGAAAGTAGGGTCAGTAATGATACTATTACCGATTGAATTGGTTAAGGCACGGGCGTAAGGGTCGTTACGCATCAAATCGCCCTGTTTGGTTTTTAGTAAATATTTGTACTCTTGCCCTTTCACGGCATCGGGTACTTTTACTGACCAATGTCCATTTTCTTCCGAAATCATCGGTGTAGCTTTTTTATCCCAGTCGTTGAAGTCTCCTACTACAAAAACCTTTTTTGCGTTGGGTGCCCACACTCGGAAAGAAACGCCTTCTTCGTGAGTCACAGCCCCCATCCCTCCTACTTCACTTTTCGGATATTCGATTGTATCTATTGTTTGCATTTGTCCAGAGCTTTTTTTAAGGGGAGAGATTAAAATTCTGTACCAAGTGGGGAAGGATGCGAAAATTGGGGAAATTTTTCTACGAAAGATTCTTTATGTTTCCACTCGTTGCTGGAACCCTTGGGAAGGTTAATTTTACTTTTGTTGGTGTTGAACGGTGCTGCCCAGACCAACAAATCGGACTCCATTTTGTTGGTCTGGACGACCTCGTTCAACATCAACAAAGGCGGCAAAGACGAAAAACCCCAACCAAACGGTCAGGGTTCTGCAATATCCAACAAATAATACAAACTAATACGCCAATAAAACATTACCCGAAATACCCAAATCATTATGAAGATATTTCATGAATCTAACACTCATTTGTTTTTTACCTTGTAAAATTTCGGATATACTGCTTTTACTCATCCCAAAACGTTGGGCTAAATTGGTTTGGCTTAATCCCTGTTCTTCCATTTCACATTTCAGAGCTTCTAAAGGACTCAAAGCATCTATTTTATAATTTTTATCTTCGTAATCTTCGATTACTAATGCCAACAACTCTAAGGTATCGCCTTCCTTTGTATTGGGTTTGGCATGAAAAAGGCTTTCCATTTGCTTCAAAGCAATTTTGTAGTCTTCCTCGGTTTTGATTGGTCTGATAGTTTCCATTTCAAATATTATTAGTCATTAAATTCAATTATTTTAACATCTATTTCATCATACTCTTTATGCGTTCCTATAAACTTTATATAGCAAAATTGAAAATCAAAGTTAAACCCTGCCACTAATCTATAATCATTCCCTTTGATATTAAAGACAACCCTATCACTCCCCACTGCATCATCGGATTTAGAAAAATCCTTAGTGATTTCTAAAAGTGAATAATAGTTTTTCTCTTTCATCTTCTTATACCAGTTTTTAAGGTTATTTTCAGACTTTGGGTGTTGTTCCCAAAAATGTTTTAGGGTACTTTGGGAGAATATTCTCATAAATTATTATTTTAAATAAATCAAAGTTCGCTAATTATGAACTTATAAACGAACTTATTTTTGTATTATTATGCTCCGTGGCTGATGCCCCCACGGGGAGAAAATTCATAACTCATCATTTATAATTCACCATTATTCCCTATCTTGAAAAATATTCAACACTAAAACCATTCAACCCAAATTGAAGACTATTCCAAAATCATTAGACAAGGCGTCTAAAATACAACCTATCAGCCGCCCAGAGATTGAGACTTTCAAAACCAATTACATCCGCCTCATGGACAGGGTCGAGGAAAGTGAAGCCCACAACGAATCGGAGGAGAATTTTAAGGGACATTTGATGGACTTTCTCAAAAATACCTACTACGCCAAAAACGCTGCTTCGCTCTTGGTTGCTCCCAAAGGCAAAACCGATTTTGTGATTCATACCAATCAAGAAGGAACTTCGCCCGTGGCGGTGCTTTTTGAGGTGAAACGCCCCCGAAATATTAACGAAATGGTGTCTCGTAAAAACCTCAATACCAAGGCAATGCACGAGTTGATGCTCTATTATTTGGAAGAACGGACTACGCACCACAACAATAACATCACGCACTTGGTCATTACCAACGTTCACGAATGGTTTATTTTTGAGGCAAATGTTTTTGAAAATCTTTTCTATAAAAATACCAAACTCCTCAAAGATTTTAAGGATTGGAAAGATGGCAAAAAAGTGAGCAAAAACAACGATTTGTTTTACAAAGAAATCGCCAAAGAAGCCTTGGATAAACTCCAAGAAGACATAGAATTTACGCATTTCGATATTCGTACTTACGAAAAGAACGTTAGAAATCTCGATAAAGAGGATGACGTTTCACTGATTCAACTTTATAAAATTCTTTCGCCTACGCATCTGCTCAAACTCAAAACTGACTTACCTGTCCGTAGTGTTCCGCAGGACACTACGGATGAAGAATGAAAGTAGAGTGTCTGTGACACGGTCAAGCTCAAAAAAGATGGCTTATTGGCACAAGACCTTTACCGCCATTATAATCTATTGCACTTGAATAATAGTAGTCTTCCATGTTTCTAACGATGTTTGCTCTCACTGGATTTTGATGCAAATAGCGGTTCGCCGCCCGATTCAATTTTGACATCATAATATTATAATCTGTCAAAGCAATAGGATGATTATCTTGCTGCCAAAAGCGAAACGTCGCACCGCTGATAGGTTTAATTTCGTTTATTATCTGCTCCTGCACTCTTTAACAACCATAAAACCCAGTTCCTACGACTTTCTTGTTTATTATTATCAATGGCTTTACAAATTTTTTGAGACGTAAATTTTTTAAAATCCCTGATATTGGCAGAAAGACCATCTTTATTTGTTGAAGAAACAATTAGATGCAAATGATTTGACATTATCACCCACGCATGAACCTGCAATCCTTTGTTTTCAACACAATAATTTAAACTCTCTACCACTATATCTGCATACATTGACCTTGTGAATACGTCTATCCACTCTACTACGGCAAATGTGATAAAATGTACCGCTTATTGGTCTATTATTTTATAGCCTCTTTCTGCCATTTGTACTTATTTTCTAAATTCTTAATCTATCTGGTATTTACCGTGTCAAGACGGGGCTGCCCAAGCACTCTACTTTCATCCTTCGTCCGTAGTGTCCTGCGGAACACTACGGAACGAGAGACGACTACGAACAGACGGGTGCCTAATCTATTCCCTCCTATTCCAATTGTTACTTTCAAAGAATTTAAAAAGATTTCGGAAAGTAAGTAGCACCTAACCAATTCCGCAGAATAGTTTTGCGGAATTTTCGCCTTTGTTGGTATTTTTCACCAACAAAGCGGGCTCCATTTTGTTGGTGAAAACACCAACAAAGGCGGGAAATGATTCTTTGAGGGGCTTTTTCGCCTTTGTTGGTCGCCTTTGTTGGAGTTTTCTCCAACAAAGGCGAAAATAAAAATCCTTCTCAGTCCCTCCAATAAAAAGAAAGCCCCCAACCAGAAGGTCAGAGGCTTTGCACATTGGGTCAGGGTTAGTCTTCGCTCGCATTGAAAACGTTTATTCCTTTAATGTCCCATTTTTCTAATTGTAATATCTTTAATTAGAGATTAGAGTATAGAGATTAGATAATAGAGGGTTATTCTCTATTATCTGAAATCTATCATCTATTCTCTAATTACCTATTTCTTCCCGCTTTTGGTTTTGGTTACACCATACGGTACGCATTTCGCTACGCCACAGTCGCAAACAACTTGCTGAATTGTTACGGTATAATCGGTGTAACAATTGTTCTCATTAAATACCCTTACGGTGTATTTAATACCTGCTGCCGTTGTTGGATTCGCAATACTTGATTTCACAATTCCGTTGGCTGGAATATCTGTTGCCTCTGTGTATTTGGTTTTCGTACCTGTGTAAGTTCCACCTTCCACGATGTCGTATTTCAAGCCTGTGAATGTTCCTGATAGTTTAACTTGTCCGTCATTCTTAGAAACATCACCATCGCAAGTTGAATTAATTGCGGTGGCAGTCAATCCTGTTGGTCTGTCGAATACTATCAAGGTTGCTACTACGGTGGCAGTACATCCGCCGCCCGCTACAACTACTTGATAAACTCCTGCATCAGATTTTTTAACATTCAACAACTGTGGATTCGCCGATGATGAAACAAATGCTCCGTCCTTAGACCATGAGTATGTTGCACCTTGCAATTGCGTTGCACTGAATCTGATACTGTCGCCTTCGCAAACTGGACCACATACTGCGGTTGGCGTAAATCCTGCCGATATGGTTACTTTGGCTGTGGCTTCGCAACCTTCAACTGTTTTCACCAACACTGCGTATTCACCTGGCGTACTTACGGTTATCACTTGGCTGGTTGAAGTAAATCCTCCTATGCCTGTCCACGAGTAGGTTTCGCCCGTTGCTCCTGCGTTCACTGTCAAGGTCGTTGATGTTGAAGTACACAACGATGTATTTCCAGTAATGTTAGCACTTGCGGCAGCACTTTCCGTTACGAAGAACTTACCTTTCGAGATACAACCCGATGTGTCAATTACCGTTACATCATACGTTCCAGCGGTACTTACTTGGATACTTGAAGTGGTTGCTCCACCTGTCCACAAGAACGTTGCGTTAAATCCACCCGATGCTGTCAAGGTAGCTTTACCACCATTACAGAACGTTACGTTTTGCGTTGAAACAGGTGCTGGCGTTACCGTGATAGTTGTTGTCGCAGTTGCTGTACAACCTGCTTTCGTTACTACTGTGAGTGTGTATGTACCAGAAGCCTTTGGACTGAATATCCACGGAGATTGTTCCGTAGAAGTAAATCCATCAGGACCAGCCCATGCGTAAGAAAGTACACCCGATTTTGTACTTACAATAGCCAATACATCTACTTTATTACCACCTTCACAAACTGTATTTCCTGTTGCATTTACATAAAGTTCATCAGAAACTACATTCACCGTTCCTACTGCCTGACAACCGTTATTGCTAACTGTTACGGTATAAAGTCCTGTTTTATCAACCGATACGTCTTTCGATGTTGCCGAGAAACCATTTGGTCCAGACCATAAGTACGTTCCGTTGCTGTTGGCAGTCAAGGTTGTTGAACCAACTGTACAGATGGTTGTATCGCCCGTTATGCTCACCGTTGGGTTTGCTTTAATAGTTAATGAAGCCGTTGCCGTGCCTACACAACCACCAGCGTTTGTACCCGTTACAGTATAGACACCTTCCACAGATACGACTGGATTTGCTCCCGTTGCCGTGAACGTTCCAGGTCCTGTCCATGTGTAAGTTGTACCACCCGATGCAGTCAATGTTGCCGTTGTTACTCCTGTACAAATCTCAGCTGATACAGCTTTGATGTCTGCTGCAATACTTGCTCCTACGGTTGTAGTGGCAGTGGCTGAACAATTACCACTTGTTCCGATTACCGTATAAGTTCCTACTTCACTCACCGTTGGGTTTGCACCCGTTGCAGTGAAGTTGTTTGGTCCTGTCCATGTGTAAGAATCTGCACCGCTTACGGTTAAGTTTGTGGTTGCACCTGCACATATCGCCGCCGTTGAAACTGTCAAACTGAGGCTTGAATTAACCGTTACTGATGTGGTTGCACTGGCTGTACAATCTCCACTTGTTCCGATTACGGTATAAGTCCCTGCTACACTCACTACTGGATTTGCACCCGTTGCGGTGAATGTTCCTGGTCCTGTCCAGGTGTAGGTATCTGCTCCGCTTACTGTTACATTTCCTGTTGTTCCTGCACAAATCGTTGCTGCTGTTGCAGTCAAAGTAATGTTTGGTTTCACAATTACGTTGGCGGTGGCATTGGCTGTACAACCCGTAGTTGATGTTCCAATTACGGTGTATGTTCCTGCTACTGTTACCGCTGGATTTGCACCCGTTGCGGTAAATGTACCTGGTCCCGTCCATGCGTAAGTATCTGCACCACTTGCTGTAATATTACCCGATGCTCCGTTGCAAAGTGTTGTGCCTGTGGCTGTTACCGTTGGCGTTGCTTTCTCGGTTACGGTTGTCGTCAATGTTGCTGAACAACCTGCTGACGATGTTCCGATTACGGTATAAGTTCCTATTGCACTCACTACTGGATTTGCACCCGTTGCAGAGAATGTTTCTGGTCCTGTCCATGTGTAAGAATCTGCACCGCTTACGGTTAAGTTTGTGGTTGCACCTACACATATCGCCGCCGTTGAAACTGTCAAGCTGAGGCTTGAATTAACCGTTACTGATGTGGTTGCACTGGCTGTACAATCTCCACTTGTTCCGATTACGGTATAAGTTCCTTCTACACTCACTACTGGATTCGCACCCGTTGCCGTGAATGTTCCTGGTCCTGTCCAAGTGTAAGTATTTGCACCGCCCACTGTCAAGTTAGTTGTTGCACCTGCACATATCGAAGCCGTTGAAACGGTTAAGGTAATGCTTGGTTTAACTTCTACCGTTGTTGTTGCGATGGCAGTACATCCGTCTTTCGTTCCAATTACGCTGTAAACTCCCTCCGTTGTTACTTCAATCGAAGCCGTTGTGGCTGTGAAACCTCCACCTGTCCACGAGTAAGTATCTGCTCCTGATGCGGTTAATGTTCCTTTCGACCCTGCACACAAGGTTACTGGTATTACTGCTATCGTTGGAATTGCTTTCACCGTTACACTTGTTGTGGCAGTGGCAGTACATCCATCTTTCGTTCCGATTACACTGTAAACTCCTTGCGTTGTTACATCTATCGAAGCCGTGGTAGCTGTGAAGCCTCCGCCTGTCCATGAGTAACTATCTGCTCCTGATGCTGTCAATATTCCATTATCTCCTGCACAAATACTAATCGCTGGTGTAATCGTCAAGGCTGGATTTGGTTTGATAACTACCGAAGTTGTTGCCGTTCCAGTACATCCGCCCGTTCCTAATACTAACACTTCGTAAGTATAAGTTCCTGCTTGCGTTGGTAATGGTGTTACCGTTGGATTTTGTACTGATGAAGTAAAGTTCTCAGAACCTGTCCATGAGTAAGTATTTCCCGTTCCACCGCTTACATTCAACACAATTGGCTCACCAATACATTTTGGAGTAATTGTATCAATGCTTGGATTTGGATTCGTATTTATTGTTACAGTCGTTGTGGCACTTGCGGTACAACCGTCAGTATTTGTTCCGACTACTGTATAAACACCAGACTTGGTAACTTCTAAACTTGCCGTTGTGCTTGTAAATGTTCCGTCTGTGTTACTCCAAACATAGCTATTTGCTCCCGTTGCGGTCAATGTTCCGCTTGTTCCACAGATAGTAATTGGTGGTACAGTTATCGTTGGCGTTACCTTCGCTCCTACGTTTACAGTTGCTACGGCAGTGCATCCATCTTTCGTTCCAATTACTGTATAAACACCTGTCTTCGTTACACTTAAACTTGCAGTCGTACTGGTGAATGCTCCATCCGTGTTACTCCATGCGTAAGAATCTGCTCCTGTTGCGGTTAATGTATCTGTTGAACCTGCACAAATTGCAATTGATGGAACCGTTACCGTTGGCGTTGGCTTCACGGTTACGGTTGTGGTGGCACTTGCCGAACAATTACCACTTGTTCCAATCACCGTGTAAATTCCTCCTTGCGTTACATTTACCGTTGCCGTCGTTGCAGTGAAACCTGCATTCGATGAAGTCCATGAATATGTGCTTGCACCGCCTGCCGTCAATGTTCCTGTCGTTCCTGCACATATCGAAGCCGTTGAAACGGTTAAGGTTATGCTTGGTTTAACTTCTACCGTTGTCGTGGCAATGGCAGTACATCCGTCCTTCGTAACCAATACAGTATATGTTCCTGCTTGGCTTACACTCACGTCTTTCGTTGTGGCGGTGAAACCTGAAACTGAGCTGCTCCATGAATAAGTATCTGCATTGGTATCAGCCGTCAGTGTTCCTGTTGCTCCTGCACATAAAGTTGCTGGGGCTACTGTTACCGTTGGCGTTGCTTTTTCAGTTACTGTTGTGGTTGCAGTTGCTGTACATCCGTCTTTCGTTACTGTTACAGTGTATGTTCCTGCTTTATCAACGCTTACATTTTGCGTAGTTGCGGTAAATCCTGCATTGCTACTGCTCCATGAATAAGTATCGGCTGTACCTGCTGCGGTCAATGTTCCTGTTGCTCCTTTACAAATGGCAATTGGTGTTACACTTACCGTTGGCGTTGCTTTTACTGTTACCGAAGTTGTTGCCATTCCAGTACATCCGCCCGTTCCTGATACTAACACTGCGTAAGTGTATGTTCCTGCTTGCGTTGGTAATGGCGTTACCGTTGGATTTTGTACTGATGATGTGAAGTCATTAGAACCTGTCCATGAGTAAGTATTACCTGTTGCACCCGTTACACTCAAAGTAATTATCTCACCAATACACTTAGGCGTTACCTGCGTAATCTCTGGCGTTGGTTTCGTGTTCACTGTTACTGATGTAGTAACCGTTGCCGAACATCCTTTGTCAGATTTTACAACCACTGTGTAAGAAGTATTTGTGGTAACGTTTGGCAAAGTTATCGTTGCCGTTGTTGCCGTAAATCCTCCTGCTGCTGTCCATAAATACGTTGCTCCACCTGTTGCCGTTAAAGTTACTTCGCTTCCTGCACACGTTGTTACTGGTGGGGTCACTCCTGCTGTTGGCAATGGATTTACGACTACTGCCGCTGTTGCCGTTGCTGAACAACCATTTAAGAAACCTGTTACCGTGTAAATTCCTGCTTCACTTACTGACAAATCTTTCGTAGTTGAAGTGAAACCGCCCGCTTGATTTTTCCACAAGAAATTAGCTGCATTACTTTCTGCCGTTAATTTACCACTTTCACCCGCACAGAACTCTATTGAAGTCAAGGCAATGGTTGGCGTTGGTTTCAAGACTACACTTGTTGTTGCGGTTGCTGCACAATTACCACTTGTTCCAATCACGGTGTACGTTCCTGCTTGGGTTACTTGTATCTCTGCCGTTGTGGCTGTAAAGCCCGCATTCGACGAAGTCCATGAGTAAGTGCTTGCACCTTCCGCCTTCAATATTCCTGTTCCTCCTGCACATATCGAAGCCGTTGATACGGTTAAGGTTATGCTTGGTTTAACTTCTACCGTTGTTGTGGCTGTTGCAGTACATCCGTCTTTCGTTACTGTTACGGTGTATGTTCCTGCTTGGCTTACCGTTACATCTTGCGTTGTGGCGGTGAAATCTGCGACACTACTACTCCATGAGTATGAATCTACCGTTCCTGTTACTGCTTTCAACGTTCCTGTTACTCCTGCACATAACGTTACTGGACTCACCGTTACCGTTGGCAATGGTTTCACTGTTACGCTCGTTGTGGCAATGGCAGTACATCCGTTAGCATCCGTTACTAATACTTGGTACGTTCCGTTGATGGCTGCCGTTGCACTCGCTGATACCGTTGGATTTTGAGTTGATGCTGTAAAGCTATTTACTCCTGTCCATGCGTAACTGCTAAACGTTGGCGTTACATTCAACTTCACTTCGTTTCCTGCACATGTATTTGCACCCGTTGCGATTGCCGTTGGTAAGGCATTTACAACTACTGATGTTGTTGCTGTGCCTGTACATCCACCGTTTCCTGAAACCGTTACTGTGTAAGTAAACGTTCCTGGCGTTGTCGAAACAATCTTAGGTTCTCTTATTGTCGAAGTAAATCCTGTTCCTGACCATGCGTAAGTTGTTCCTGCGGTTACACTCAAGTTGATGGTATCACCCAAACAAACTTTACTGTTGGTCGTTGCTAATGGATTTGGATTCGTATTGACTACTACCGATGTTGTGGCAGTGGCAGTACATCCTTTATCGCTTGTTACCGTTACCGTGTAAGTTCCTGCATTATCAGCCGTTGCCGTTGCGATGCTTGGTGTAGCTGATGTCGAGGTAAATGTTTTCGGTCCGTTCCATGAATACGTTACTCCGCCCGTTGCTGTGAACTTGATTTCTCCACCAATACAAACTGGACTCGTTGCCGATGCTGTTGCTGTTGGGTTTGGATTAACCGTTACGCTGGTTGTAGCTGTTGAAGTACATCCGTCTTTCGTTCCAATTACGCTGTAAACTCCTTGCGTTGTTACCTCGATTGAAGCCGTTGTGGCTGTAAATCCTCCGCCAGTCCATGAGTAACTGTCTGCTCCACTTGCTGTTAATGTTCCTTTATCACCTGCACAAATACTGATGGCTGGTGTGATGGTCAAGGCTGGACTTGGTTTGATAACTACCGAAGTTGTTGCCGTTCCTGTACATCCGCCTATTCCTGTCAATATTACAGCATAAGTATATGTTCCTGCTTGCGTTGGTAATGGTGTTACCGTTGGATTTTGGACTGATGAAGTAAAGTTCTGTGAACCTGTCCATGAGTAAGTATTTCCTGCTCCACCGCTTACATTCAACGTAATTGCTTCTCCGATACATTTTGGACTTACTTGCGTAATCTGTGGATTTGGATTTGTATTTACTACTACCGATGTTGTGGCAGTTGAAGTACATCCTTTATCACTCGTTACTGTTACCGTGTAAACCCCTCCATTATCAGTTGTAACCGTTGCTATGCTTGGCGTGGCTGATGTTGAAGTAAATGTTTTTGGTCCGTTCCATGAATACGTTGCTCCGCCCGTTGCTGTGAACTTAATTTCTGTTCCTAAACACACTGGGCTATTATTCGTTGCAGTTGCTGTTGGGTTTGGATTGACTGTTACGCTGGTCATAGCAATGGCAGTACATCCGTTAGCATCCGTTACTAATACTTGATACGTTCCATTATTAATCGCTGCTGCATTTGCCGTTACCGTTGGATTTTGCGTTGAAGCCGTGAAGTTATTAACTCCTGTCCAAGCATAAGCCGTAAATGTTGGCGTTACGTTCACTTTGATTTCCGTTCCTGCACAAACCGTTGTACCTGTTGCTGATGCCGTTGGTAGATAGCCAAAAATCAAAGGCAGTCGAAAAGAAAGTTTCCTTGCCAAATCGTTGGATAAAGGGGCTAACGAGCGTTCAACATTACTTGGCAGAAATGAACGAAACCTTTGAATTGAATAAATTACAAGTGATTCAGTTGTTTCAGAGCTTGCCAAAATCGACCATCAAAGGTGATATGTTTATTGTGCAACGGGGAGGAAAATACTTGTTCAGTCCGCTGGAATCGGGTAAAAACGTAAAAATTGGCAGTCCGCACCGCTTGCGAGTGATGGAGAATATTTTGCCTTTTATCACTTCCCTAAAAATCTATGAAAGCGAAGATGGACAGGCTTCTTGTTTTGTGGCTTTGATGGGACATTTGCAAATGGTGTTTGCCTTTTCTGCCGATGCTTATCGGGGTTTTTCGGGCGAAGGAAAAGCCTTGGAACACCTCATTGACGAACTCCCGATTGAGTGGATTTATGGCATCAATAATTTATTCAAAGGCAACGAAGTGTTTAATTCCACAAGCCTTTCGATTGAGAATGACATTAATTTCTCAACGATGGACAGCCTCACGGCAAACCTCGCCAGCATCGGACTTTTGGGTTTTGATGTCCTGAATAATCAGCATTTTTACCGAAGATTACCTTTCAAAACCCAAAGAATTTTGAGTTTGAATCCACGTTTGAAAAATGCCAAAAAATTGGTGGCTGAAAATGATATTGAATTTGTAAAAAATACGGGCAATGTGATTGAAGCCAACGTAAAAGGGAGTGGAGTAACTCATAAAGTCTTGATTATCAACGGAGAAGCTAAATGTACTTGCGAATGGTTCACGAAACACCAATCATCCAGAGGACTTTGCAAGCATATTTTGGGTGTAAAAATTGTGCTGGGGGCGGATGCGTGATATGGGGCGAACACATAAGTTCGCCCTTAGAAGCCGTTTTAAAATATATTCTGAATAAAGTCTGATTGTATTTTTTGAGTAGCGGAATCATATTTTTTTAAGGAATATACAGCGTATCTTGTGTAAAAAATATGGTTTCGATAGTCACAATAAGACAATCAGAATTTGTCGTAAGATATTTTAAAACGGCTTCTTACAATTTATCCATCAAAATATGCTCAATCCCATCTTCCAAATAAATATCCCCAACTTGCTGAAAACCAAGCGATTGATAAAATTTTTTGAGATAATATTGGGCTCCAATTTTGATGGGTACAACACCGTAACGTTCTTCCAACAATTCAATAGATTTCATCATTAATTCTTTCCCAATTCCTCTACCTCGTGCTTGTGGAGACGTGACCACTCGCCCGATTGATGCCTCAGTATATGACACGCCAGCGGGTACGATACGGGTGTAAGCCATAATTTTTTGAGATTCAGCATCAAAACCCATCAAATGAATACATTTGAAATCTTTGTCGTCCAAATCTTGAAAAGGGCAATTTTGTTCCACAATAAACACCTCGTTACGGAGTTGGAGAATTTGGTATAATTCTGTCGTATTTAATTCTTTGAAATGTTTATAATACCAAGTGATGTTCATTTATTTTTTATCTTTGTGAAAACCAGGAATTTAAAAAAATATTATGCTAAAAAGACTCGTCCTTGCTTTAATATTGTTGAGTGTTTTTCAAGACATGAATGCTCAAAAAAATGCTTCTGATTACGAAATAGCCTATAAAAAGGCTCAACAGAATTTCAATAATAATGATTTTGAAAAGGCTCAATCTGAGTTTGCTTCACTTTGTAATAATCGGGTAGAAAGCCCCTATCTTCCCTATTCATTTTATTTTAATGCTCTTTCATCGGCTAAGTTACAAAAATATTTTGAAGCAAAAACGACCCTAAAAAATCTGATGATTCTCTATCCAAACTGGTCGGAATCAGATGAAATTAACTACCTTTTGGCTGATATTGCCTTTCAAGAAAAAAACTATGACGAGGCTTTTAAGTACGGTAATTCTATTTTAAAAGAAACACTTTTGGATGATGTGGCAGAAATGAAAGCTCATTATGTACAGCAAATCCAATCAACCAAAACGTTGAGTGATTTGGCGAAAAAATTTCCTAATGAAAGTATTTTAACCGAAAAAAGAGCCAAAACTCCCGAGATAATTACCGCAAAACCAAACGCTGCCGTTCAAATACAAAAAGGTTATTTCAATTTTGGATTATTGTTGCCTTTGGAAATTGAAAATATTGAACCCGAAAAAACCCGCAGAAATCAATACGCTTTAGATTTATACCAAGGCATGAAAATGGCAAAAAGTGCGTTGCTAAAAGAAGGAATTACGGTAAACGTTTTCACGTATGATGTAGCGAATGATGCCGACCAAATGCTGGAATTAGTTAATAATCAGTCATTTAGAAAAATGGATTTATTAATTGGACCACTTTATGCCAATACCAATAAAATTGCGATGACATATTGTGAAGAGAAACAGATTCCAATTATTAATCCTATATCGAACAATAAAAAACTTTTGGATGAATATAACCTTTCGTTTTTAGCTCAACCTTCAACGGTAACACAAGCCATCAAAGCCTCCGATTTTGTAAGAAAACAGCCATTTTTAGGAAGAAATACCGCCATTTATTATACCGATTCTGAGAATGATTCGACCATGGCAGAAAGTTATCGCCAACAGATGCAAAAGATTGGCTATGAGATTGTTAAGTTTGAAAAAATCCTTCCATATTCCGATGATATTGGCTTGAAATTACCCGAAAAAAAAGTAAGCCATATCTTTATGGCAACATCTGATAAGAAGGCAGGACTTTCGATGTTATCGGCTTTGACCAAAAAAAGTACTGAATCAACACCTTTGATAACCACAGCCGAAGCTTTCAATGCTTCAAATTTGAGTAATGGTTCACTCTTGGGCAGAGAAGTTTACTGTATTGACCCAGAATTTGTGGACACCGAAAAACCCGAAGCTAATAATTTCAGAAAAGATTATTTGAATAAATACGGAGTCCTTCCCTCCTATTATGCCTTTCATGGCTATGATATGGCTCTATTTTGGGGAAGATTATTCGGAAAATACAGCACAAATATCCGCCAAGGGCTTGATAGCAGAGATTTGAACAAAGAAGGATATAATTTTTCGGGATATAATTTCAACAAAGCCCAAGACAATCAGGTTTTACCAATAACCACTTTTCAAGGGTATAAATTTGTTCTTGTCGGTTCACGGTAAACGGGGATGGGGGGAACGGTAAACTGTAAAGGGCAAACGGTTTACAGCAAAATAAAAATTAAAACCATAAAAGAAATTCAAAAGCCCTATTGAACTAAAACTAAGAATGAAGTTAAGGATTCGCTGAACAGACCGTTCACCGTGTTCCGTTGACCCTTCACCGATAAAATGACCAATTCACAACAACTTTTTGACCAAGCAAAAAACTTTATTCCTGGGGGCGTAAACTCGCCCGTGCGTGCATTTCGTGCAGTTGGAGGAAACCCTATTTTTATCAAATCTGCCAAAGGTGCATATCTCTATGACGAAGATGGCAAAGCATATATTGAACTAATCAACTCTTGGGGACCCATGATTTTGGGACACGCTCACGAATTAGTAGAAAAAGCCGTCTCTGATGCTATTCAATCTGGTTTTTCTTTTGGAGCACCCACTCGCCGAGAGGTTGAAATGGCGGAATTAATCTGTTCAATTGTTCCCTCGGTTGAGAAAGTCCGCATGGTAAATTCGGGAACGGAAGCCACCATGTCAGCATTGAGAGTGGCTCGTGGATTCACAGGAAGGGACAAAATGATAAAATTTGAAGGTTGTTATCACGGACACGGAGACTCGTTTTTGATTGCCGCAGGTTCGGGAGCAATCACCTTCGGCACACCCGATAGCCCAGGTGTAACCAAAGGCGTAGCCAACGATACATTAACTGCCCCATTCAATGATTTGGAAGCGGTAAAAACCCTTATAGAAGCCAATAAAGAGCAAATTGCTTGTATTTTCCTCGAACCCGTAGTAGGAAATATGGGATTAGTAAAACCCGTTGAAGGATTCTTGGAAGGACTTCGTAAAATCTGTAATGAAGAAGGAATCGTCTTGATTTTTGACGAAGTAATGACGGGGTTCAGATTATCAAAAGGTGGTTTTCAAGAACGCTGTGGTGTCATTCCAGACATGACTACAATGGGCAAAATCATCGGTGGTGGTATGCCCGTGGGTGCGTATGGCGGTAAAAAGGAAATTATGGATTGTGTTTCTCCGCAAGGTCCAGTTTACCAAGCGGGTACGCTCTCGGGTAACCCAATTGCGATGGCGGCAGGAAAAGCTATGCTTACTCATTTGAATTCGCATCCAGAAGTTTACACTCGTTTAGAAGAAATTGGTAATACTTTAACCAATGGGATGAAAGCTAATTTGGAGAAATTGGGTCTAAATTATACCCTCAATCACGTAGGTTCGATGTTTACGCTCTTTTTTACGGATAAACCAGTCAATAATTTTGAAGATGCCAAAACTTCTGATACGGCACTTTTTGGCAGATATTTTCAAGCCATGTTAAAGCGTGGAATTTACCTTGCTCCTTCTCAATATGAAGCCATGTTTCTTTCAACAGCCTTGACTGATGAGCATATTCTGACGATTTTACAAGCAAATTTGGAGAGTTTGAAGGAGGTTTTGTAAATTGTGTGTATCACGGACAGCCTTGTCCGTAGTAAAGTAAAACGTTTAGATTCAGAATAAGTAAAATTTCTTGGAAAAATACTTTTTGATATGATACTGATAAAAGAGACGGTTTCGATGAACCGTCTCTTTTGTTTTACGACGATTAGCTAATTCGACAGTCATATTTATTAATAAAATTTATTACAATATTACGGACAAGGCTGTCCGTGTTACAAACTATGTATAACTCCCTCATTTCCAAAATATTGCTATTAATTCTTCCCATTTGGACAGGTTCATTTTTCCAAACTGATGATGCCAAACCTCGTATTTTCCTGATTGGCGATTCCACTTGTGCTAATAAAAACCCTTATGACGAACCAGAAACGGGTTGGGGACAAGTTTTCCCTCAACTTTTTACGGATGCCATCGAAATACAAAATCATGCCGTAAACGGACGCAGTACCAAGAGTTTTAGAACATTGGGACATTGGAAAAAAGTGACAGACCAACTCCATAAAGGCGATTATGTGTTTATTCAATTTGGGCATAACGACCAAAAAGAATCCGACACCTCACGATATGCACCTGCACAAACGGATTATCGTAAAAATTTGATTCGTTACATCGAAGAAACCCAAGCCAAGGGGGCAACGCCAATTTTGCTCACGCCCGTGATGCGAAGAAAATTTGATGACCAAGGCAAGTTTATTGATCAACATGGCGAATACCCAAAAGTAGTGCGTGAAGTGGCTCAACAATTTCATTTGTATTTGATAGATGCTCATGCCCAAAGCCAGCAAATCATTGAGAAGCAGGGAGTTGAAGGTTCAAAGCGAATGTTTATGAATTATGGTGGAGGTATTTTTGCTAAGTTCCCCAAAGGCATAGAAGACAATACGCATTTTTCGCCTTATGGGGCAAAATTGATGGCGAATATGGTTGCCGATGAAATGGTAAAACAAGGCAATCCATTACGTTCATATCTGAAAAAGACTGAATTTAATGATAAATATGCCTACGAATTACCGACTATTTATCGCCCATATTTCCGAAAAGACACCTTTGATATTACTCGTTACGGAGCAAAAGCGGACGGTATTACGGTAAACACCAAAGCCATCAACCAAGCCATTGAACTTTGTAATGCGGCAGGCGGTGGAACGGTTTTGATTTCAAAAGGACTGTGGTTGACAGGACCAATTGTGTTGAAAAATAATGTAAATCTACATATTAAGAAAGGGGCATTATTACAATTCAGCCGTAATTATGATGATTATCCTGTGGTACTGACCACTTGGGAAGGGCAGGATTCTTACCGTTGTCAAGCCCCCATCGGAGGTTTCGATTTACAAAATATCGCCATTACGGGCAACGGAATAATTGACGGTAGCGGAGACGTCTGGCGAGCCATTAAGAGAGAAAAACTTACGGCTGGACAGTGGACAAAATTATTAAAATCGGGCGGTTTCACCAACGACAAAAAAGATATGTGGTATCCTTCCGAAAAATCAATGAAAGGTAACCAAACACCCGATGCAGGAAGAATCCGTGAGAATGGCTCCCATCCCACGGGCGAGGAATTGGCTTCCTATAAAGATTTTTTACGCCCCAATATGCTCAGTTTAAACCGTTGTAAGAATATCATTATTGAAGGAGTTACTTTCCAAAATTCCCCCGCTTGGACAATGCACCCACTTTTATGCGATGATATTACGATTTCGAACGTAACCGTAAAAAACCCTTGGTACGCCCAAAATAGCGATGCCATCGATTTGGAATCATGCAGAAATGGAATTTTGGAAGGCTGTAATTTTGATACTGGCGATGATGGAATTACGATAAAATCGGGTCGGGACGAACAAGGACGGAAGCGTGGAGTGCCAACTGAAAATCTAATCATCAAAAACAACATCGTCTATCATGCACACGGAGGTTTTGTGATTGGTTCTGAGATGTCAGGCGGAGTAAGAAATCTGTTTATTTCCGACTGTACTTTTATGGGTTCAGACGTTGGTTTACGTTTCAAAACCGCCCGTAAACGTGGAGGAGTTGTAGAGAATATCTATGTAAATAACATCAATATGACGGATATTCCTGGCGAAGCCATTTTATTTGATATGTATTATGCCGCCAAAGACCCCGTTTCTGCCACGGGCGAATCAGTGGAATTGCCCGAAATAAAAGCCGAACCCTTGAATGAAGGAACACCACAATTCAAGAATTTTTACATCAAAAATATCGTTTGCAAAGGTGCCGAAACTGGTATTTTGATTAGAGGTTTACCCGAAATGGCAATCAAAAATATTAATATAGAAAATGCCTTTATTGAGTGTAATAAGGGTTTACTGTGCGTTGAAGCCGAAAATATAAATCTCAAAAACATCACTTTAATCACCCAAGACAAACTTGTTGGGCAGATTCAGAACAGTCAAAATATTACGCTCGAGAAAATTAAATTTGGCACAAATGCCGAGACCTTTTTGAACGTTCAGGGTAGCCGTTCCAAAGCAATTCGCTATGTAAATACGGATATTACTAAATTGAAAAATGGGGTAATTTTAGGAGATAAAGTTGGGGGGAGAGTGGTTTTGAAAAAGTAGATGATTTAAATATAATTTCGTATTACCAATATTAATATTAATGAAATCGGTATATCATCATTCAAACTCGTGTTTCACCAGAGAAAATATATTTTACGCCATCCGAAAGCAAAGAATTGACCTTATCATTTTACTGATGTTTACTTGCATAGACCCTAATTTGGAGGGTCGGCGGGAAGCCTTGTAAGAGAAAAAATTGTTGAGTCTTTCTGAAACTGATAATTTTAGAAAGACTCAGTACTGTTCTGCATCAAGAATTCTTCTTCATAAATTCCAACAAATATTTTTCATTTTTTTGGACTACTTCTCTCAAATCATTCTCAGTTTCAAGTTCTCCAATAATAATTTTTATCGTTTTGTCTTTAAATGCAATAATGGATTTTGGCAAATGGGATTCCATTTCACTCGAACAAAATATGATAATTCTTCTCCTTTGCCCCCAAGCAAAACCTAATTCCAAAAACGCCGTTGAAAGTCTAATTTCATGATTGTTATGATACGGAAAGGTAATATCGGGTAAAATCAAAATGAAAAACTTGCTTTGAGCAATATGGTCAAAATTAGTTTCAAAAATAGCGTTATCAAACTGAACATTGGGGGGCTTAATTGCGGGTTCTTTACTCATACCATACTGGATAGCATTTAAAGAAATCTTAAAACTTCCTACTTCATCAGATAACACACTAATCATGGTGTCCATCATTTTTTTGTTATTCTCGAATTTAGAGGTTTCGTAAAATAATGGAATTGAAATGAAGATTTCCGTACGTGATAAATGTAAATCTCTGGGTTCCCACTGATCTCGTTCATCCATTTTCTCATCTATAAAAAACTGTTTTAACCCATCCAATGTATAATCCTCTAAATGTTTTGGCAACTTAATAAAAGCCTTATTCCTTCGTTCTAAAAGCATTCTAACCGCTGATTTTAGTGGAGGCTTAGGGCTTTTCAATAGTGATTTATGAATTCTGGGGTATGCGTCTCTCCATATTTCATATTTGTAGAAATTGTCTATTGTAAACTCCTCATTTTCTAAATGTTTAACCATAGCACTTTTTTTACTAAATGGCTGCCCCTGAGAAGAAAGCACCACCATCACGCAAACCTGAAAAAATACCTATTCCAAATTCTCCAAAATGATAATTCTTTTTCTTTTCTACCACTCCATGATTATTTTCAAGTTCCTGTTCAATAAACTTCAGTTCTCCAAAGCATAATGAAATACGTAAACGCCTATCGTTTTTGTCGTCACTATCCATCATCTTTGTTTCTAAATAATAGAGATTTTTTCTATCCTTAACCTTGGTGTAAAAATGACATTTACCATCATACAAATTTATATTTTTGTCTTGATTTGAAAGAATATCAATATTTTTTATTCTAATTCTACAAAATTTATCCTTCCCATTTTCCGATAATTTATCGAATCTCACGGGCCTTTCTTTAATATAATAAATTCTTTTTTGTTTTTTATTACCTGTACTCCCTATACTTTCCATAACCGTCTTTTCTCCAAATGTGTAAAGAAGCCAGTCATCCTTGCAAATAACATTACAAGCCTCGTTGAACTCTTCTGAATTCTCTGAGCTTTCAATTTTTTTATTTGAAAAACTGCCATATCTGCCATCATAACTTTCCTCAAAAACTTCTGGTAAAAACTCATTTAAAAAAGGCAATATAGATATTGTAGTTACATCTTTTTGAGTTTTATATCTTTTTTCCTCTGACTTTAAAAAAATATTATACATCGCTTCCGTACTAATAGAAACTTTTTTCACCTCAATCAAAAATTCGGCAAACTTTTTCCATTTTTGACGAGCAGTAATTTCATCGGATAATCCATTAAAATAATCTGAGAATGGTGCTAAACTTTCGATTTTTTGGAGGAATGCTTCGGCTTGTGTTTCGTTGTGGCAAAAATACTTAAGTGTTTGGGACATAGTGATTTAACGTTTCTGATGTTTTTCTGAGAAATATAGAAATTAATGTCAGAAATAAAAAGAGAAATTTATTTTTCGGTAAGAAAAAATTCAAATTTTCAGAAAGGAAAACACCTTTTTTAAGTAATTCTCACTAATAAGAAATGAAAATCAGAAAACTGTAAAAATGCTTATTTAAATTGGAATTTCGGATAGTCTAAGAGCCTAATCAACTTAGCGAAATACCATGTTTAGATTATCCGATTTTGAAATCAGAATTGCTAAAACGGAGCATTTAGCAATTCTTTACAAAGAGTCTCTTGAAAAAAGGGGCGATGTGCCAGTTAATGTAGATTATGTGCGAGATTGTGAAAGTTTGATGGTTTACAGAGGTAACAGATTGATTGGTGGTTGTATTTTGAACAATGGAAGTATTCACGATTTGAGGTATTTTGAAGTTTACAAGAATCCAAAAGACAAGGATTTATTATTGAAAACGGAAGGTATCAAAGAATCGGACATCATGGAAATGAGTTGCATATTTTCCTATGCAAAATCAGATTTTGAGCGTATCGCTTTCTATACGTTGATTTTTTATAAAACACGCCAATTTTTACAGTTATGGAACAAGAAGATTATCATTGGTGGGAGTATCCATACGCCAATCCAAATGATTCAGATGAGATTGATGCGTCATGTGATTTTGAGATCGACGGTGAATGAAACGCTCAAAATGGAAGGACACGAAAATTCAGTCGTGATGATTTATTACTGCAAAAGTTCGGAATTTGTCGGAAATGCACTTTATACCATCTATAGCTTTATCAGAGACGGCTTCACAAAAAAAAGAAGAGTTCCAACGGTCTCATAAGTTGGAAAACGTGGCGTGATGGGAGTTTATCCCATCACGCCGCAATTCTTTAAAAAAAACGCTACATCCATCGCCGTATCAAATGAATAAATTTCCCCAAAATAGTCCTTGGCTTTCCTCAAAATTTCTTTGTTATAAAATTTTAACGTTTCCGTAGTCATACTTAATTCAAGCGATAATTGTTTGGCAGTTTGATTTCTGTCGGTTGAAACATATTTTCTTAATATGTCCATTTCTTTGGATGAAAACGGGCTTTCTTCCCAAATGAATGAACTACTGACAAACAAGTTGAACTTTTCAACAAACGTCTCGGGCATATCCATAAAACGGGGTTCTGGAGCTTCATTATTAAACTTTTTTACTATCGTAAATTCGGAAAGATATTGAGTCAATTTACCCGTATTGGTATATTGAAAGGGCGTTATTGACCTTTTGATTAAGTAAATATCCCCATTTTTATGTTTCATCGGGATTTGGGCAATAAACTTGGGCTTCAAAAATTGCAGGTGAGAAATTCCTTTTTGATTAAAGTCAAAGATATTTTTCCAAAATACTCCCATCAAATCCAAAACTCCCTTGGAGGCTATAGTCTGGGCATACTGCAAAAGGTCAAAAGTTTCTGTGTGATAACCGAGGGTTTCTAAACCTTTCGCTTTGATGATTTTGAAATTGACAACGTCTACCACAAAATAAAACTGCTCAAATCTTAGCCCTGCCTCTATTTTCTTAATTTCTTCTTCTTGTATTTTTAGAGATACCTGATTTTTTTCTTCTTTATCTTCCAAAAAAATCTTTTGGGTGTATTCTTTTACGCTTTTAAATTCTTCAATTGCGGTTTTTGATTTCTTCATAGTTAGGGCAATTTTTAATTTTCTAATACAACCTCTATGGTAGAGGTATTTTACAATATGATAAAGTTACAAATTTGTAAACAATTGATAATTAATGGTTTATTATTTCTTCTCAAAAAATTTTAACACTAATTACTTCCATGAAAAAAATATCACTCTTCAAAACACTAATTGCCTACTTCTTATTTCACCAATCCGTTATGGCACAGATCCCTGCCGTTCCAGGAGTAACAGGTAATGCTGAAAATCTCACTCGTGAAACCTCCGAATCCTCCCAAGAATTCTTTGCCCGAGTTAGCCCCGATGGAAAATCCTTGTTGTATAATGCCCTCGAAGTTTCGTATTCGTTGGGTTTGACCAATTACGGAATTGAAGTAAAAACCAACAAAAATTATCGCATCGTCAGAAAGGAAATTGGGAAGCCCATTACTAATCCCTTGGTCAATAATGCGGCTTACCCGACTTGGATGCCTGATAATTCTGGTATCATTTTTAGTTATATCAAACCCGAAAAATCCGTTATTGTTCGCTCAAATATTAACGGCGTTGGGCTAAATTACGTCTCGCAGGGTGCAATGGGCGAAGATGATGTTGAACCCGTTATTACAAGAGACAATAAAATTCTTTTCACAACCCTCATGAGTAGAACTCGTATGATTTGTTCAATGGATTTGAAAGGGGGAAATTACTCAGTAATTGGTGAGGGAAGTCATAT
The DNA here is from genome assembly GCA_034519515.1 of Arcicella sp. Classification (GTDB taxonomy): domain Bacteria; phylum Bacteroidota; class Bacteroidia; order Cytophagales; family Spirosomataceae; genus Arcicella. Next base: position 33,305 of record JAXHOK010000048.1, on the reverse strand, counting down.
AAGTTTGAATCCGAGTGATAATAATAAAATTATCTACAACATGAGAGTTGGAAAATTTATCCAAGTCTTTACGATGGATATTAAATCGGGTGAAAAAACACAACTCACTACTGGCGAATATAATAATCGTGATGCAGGATTTTCAAGAGATGGCAGATATATTGCCTTTGCCAGCAATCGTGAAAATCCCAAAAAACAAAATAAGCATATCTACGTCATGAAGTCAGACGGAACGGATTTGGTGCAAATAACCCAAGGAGAAACCGACGAAAGCGACCCCGCCTGGGGAATTGGCAATATGATATTTTTCTCATCTAATGCAGAGAAAAATTATAATATCTGGAAGGCTAATGTGAAGTTTAACAAATAAAGAATTAGCATAAAATCTTATCTCAAACAAAATGAACCGTTCAGATTTACAACAAGTAACCGTAAGGAATAACTATTTGTACCTTATGAAACAAAAACTCCCCATCCACCTCAGTAACATCATTTATTTAGAGGCTCAGGTTAATTACACTAATCTTCATCTCAAAAGTGGCAAATTTGTAATGGTGGCAAAAACTCTGAAATCATTAGAAATATTATTATCTCCGCACAAATTTCATCGTATTCATAGGGGGTATTTAATTAACGGTAGCCATTTGCAAAAATATAACGGACTTTTAGGCGAAGTTACGCTGACTAATGATTACAGGCTGGTTACTTCAAGGCGGAAAAAGGTTTCTTTTGAGGGGGAGTTGGGGGGAATAAACTGAAACTAAAATCATAAACTAAAATAACTATGTAACGTGTAAATAATAAGTCATTAGAATTACACCGCAGATTTTTATCTGTGAAAATCTGCGGTGCGTAGCATATCCAAATTAATCATCAAGTTTCGTAATCGGCGTGAGTAAAACCTTCCGAAATTCAACTTCCGCACCTTCGGCTTGCAAGGCAATTTGCCCTTTCTGAACGGTGGCGTTGTAGCCATAATTGACCAAATCGCCATTTACCCAAACCTTTATTTTATCCTTCAAACATTGCACAATCATCATATTCCACTCGCCGAGGGGCTTTTCTGAGTTGTCGGTCAAGTTATGAATTTGCCTTTCTTTACCATCAACCGAACCCCAATTTCCCTTTGGACCAGAACGGTATTTTGCCATGTTGGGAACGGTAATATCTTCGCCAATACACCAAAAATCTCCTGCATTATCGTGCATCAGTTGGGCTTCAATAGATTTAGGAAACATTCCGTAAAGCACTCTGGGCTTGGAAGCATGAACCAATACGCCACAATTGCCAGGTTTTCCCGCAAAACGATATTGCACCTCCAATTGATAGTTTTGATAAACCGCATCCGTGATGATATGCCCCTGTGGTTCTGCCAAACTTACCAACATTCCATTTCTGATAACGAAAGGGCTTTTCACTTCGGGTTTACCGTCCATCGCAGGTACATCAATATGCCAACCCGTAAAATCTTTGCCATTGAAAAGGCTTTTTGTTTGAGCGTTTAGATTTACTAAACTGCTGATTGTTAGGAGGATGAAAATGAGGGTTTTCATGTTGATTTGTTTTTAAAAGTACCACAGGCTTTAGCCTGTTTTTGTTAAGTTCATTAAAAATAGGCTAAAGCCTGTGGTACTTTATTCCTCACAACCAATCGGAGCCCCAGGAGGTAATTCTTTATGCACCGCCACTTTTGCCGAAGATGGATTTTTCATGCGTTCCAAAGCGTAATCCAAATGTGCTTGATAATCAGACTCTTTGACGGTTTTCTTGGTTTCTTCCAAATAGGTTTTTAACTCTTTCAAGGCTTTCCCACAAACGGCTTTTACTTGGTAATTGGCTGATTCATTGATGCTTAACGCCAATAAATGCGTTAAAACAATCTGTTCCGTTTGGAATTGTACTTTACGATTAAGTCCTTGATTTTTAGCACTTTTAAATGTTTTATCCAAAACTTGGGTAATCATTTCTTCCAAACCCAAACCACCATTTCGAGCCTCGTATTCCACCATGCGAGAGGTTCTTTCGGGATGAAACAAAAATCGTAACGGGAAATCTGCCGCTGATTCTGCCGCCGCCAGTGGGTCAAAAGCCAAACCTGTCCGTTTCTTAAATAACTCTCTCGATTGCATATATCCCGCAGGACGTGGAGGAATCAAGGAAATAATATTTTCTGGTAAAGTCAAAAAGTCCGCCGAAAGGCATTTCAAGGCAGTTTCTAAGGCTTTTTGTTGGGTTTCTCTACTTACGGCTTTCGTCGAAAATTGTCCATCGCCACGTAGTGCATAATTGTAATCCATCGAACCCACCAATTTAGAAACGGCTTCAATTTGATAACGATGAATATTATAAAGTGGCACTAAGGCATCTTCTAAAAACGCCATTGGCACGCCCGTTCTAAGCGTTTTTTCGCCAAAACTTTTTAGTCCTTTTTCTCTGACTTTCATCAAATTCTCTAATTCATCAATCGGACTTTTTCCACCGTCCCATAAATGAGCCGTTGGACTCACTGAACCTGCCGAACGAGCATCTTGGTCGGTCAAAAACAATAGTCCTTTATCGTGCGAATCCTTCAAAATTTTATTCAAAGCCACTTTTTCATCCGTTCCTTTCGGAAAATCTTGATAACCGTACATAATCGAAACTTTATCCCATTCACCAATTCCCACGGCATAGGCATCGCTTAAATCCACTTCGCCTTTGGCATCCAATTTTACGGTTGGGTGCGGATAATCCATCACCGAGGCACGACTGTTGGTACTGGCTGAATAATTGTGCATCAAACCCAAAGTATGCCCCACTTCATGAGCCGCCAATTGCCGCAAACGAGCCAACGCCATTTTAAGCATTGGGTCTTTTTCAACATCCATTTTTTGCCCATTTTCAAAAGGGGAAAGCAAACCTTGGGCAATTAAATAATCTTGACGAACCCGCAAAGAACCTAAACTTACGTGTCCTTTGATGATTTCGCCCGTGCGTGGGTCGGTTACGGATGCCCCATACGACCACCCACGGGTGGAACGATGCACCCAATTGATAACATTATAACGACAATCCATCGGGTCGGCATCATCGGGTAGTAATTTCACTTGGAAAGCATTTTTATAACCTGCCGCCTCAAAAGCCTGATTCCACCAAGCCGTTCCGTCCATCAAAGCCGAGCGGATTGGTTCGGGCGTTCCGTTATCCAAATAATAAATAATGGGTTTCACGGCTTCCGAGATTTTAGCGGTTGGATCTTTTTTCTTCAAACGGTGACGGACAATAAAATACTTTTCAATCGGCTCGCTCACGGGCGTGGCGTAATCCATAAAACCCAAGGCATTAAAACTTGAACGTGGGTCAAATGCTCGTTTTTCAAACTGATTGTCAGGTAGTTGCACAAAGCTGTGGTGAACTCGCAAGGTGATTGCATCCGAACTTGGCGTTACTGATTTTACGAAATTACCAGCATCACTTCCACCCGTAAAAGTCAAGGTAACTTCAAATTCTGAATTCAAAGGAAAGTTTTTGGTACGAGCAAAATACATCGCTGAACGAGATTTATCCATCGAATATGAACCCTGTTTCATGTCTTTCAAACGGTCTGGAATTCCCATCGGGTCAGACATCATGAAGTCGGTGGCATCCACCAAATATTTACCGTTTTCTTCGGCTTCCACCGTGAAACCCCAAAGCGTAGATTGAGCAAAAGACTGTTCGATGGCACGTTTTTCGTTGGCATCGTTGGTGATGGCACGGTATCTCAAATTGGGTTGAATGAGCATAATTTTGCGTCCAACTTTGTTGAAAAATACCACTTTTTCATCGCCCAAAAGTCCACGGTCAAGACCAATATCATTTGACCCCAAACCCGCAGGAAGGGACGAAACGTACAAAAAATCTTGATTGAGAGCGGCAATTTCGAGCCAAATTTTACCCGAATCTTCATCCCAATAAAAAGGCATAAAACCTTCAAATTTCTTGGCATTGGCAGTTTTTTCTGAAATGCTTGGTAGTTTTTGGGCGAAGGTTTGGAGGGTGGAGAGTAACGTGAGGAAGGTTAATAGTTTTTTCATGTTGGTTGATGATTGATGAAAATTTGGTAAATTCTTAAAAGATACGGAGAGAAGAATTCTTAGCAATTAAATCAAAATCCGAATCAAGATGAACGAGTAACACATCGTTTTCAATGGCTACTTGTGCAATTAGACAATCGGTACTTTTCCTGATAGTAACGCCTTTTTTTCTTAAATCGAAATAGAGTTTTGCGGCATCAATGGAAGTTTTCTGCCAATCTGGTTTTAACATATTGTAGCTTTCTAAAACCTTTTTCTTGTGAAAAAACTCTTGTTCAGTTCTTACTCCTTGCAAAATTTCCTGGATAATGGTAGGGGTTAATAAAAGACTCTCAGGGGAAAACTTCATGTATTCTTCTAAAAGTATAGCTTCTTTACTCCCTTGATTTTTGAAGAAGTTAATCCAAACTGAAGTATCAAAAATAGCTTTCTCCATTAGTCAGTACGCATTTGGTCTAAATCTCCTTGCCAAAAGTCAGTACCTTTCCAAGTCAAGGCTTCTTGGCGGAGTAAGTTTTTCAAATACTCACTTATTGCTTCGTTTACAGCCTCTTTCTTAGATTTAAACTGTTTCATTGTCATTATTTGCGACAATTTTTCTTGGTCAATATCAATGTTGGTTGCCATGATTTTTATGTTTATTTGCACAAATATAATGATTTTTTTGTGCAGAAAATTAAAATTACAAATTTATTAAACCCTCCAAATCCTTCCCCTTCACCGTCAATAATCCTGATTTGGGCAATCTCGGAGTCATTAATTTCCAGTTGGGTTCTTTGGTATAAATGGCTTTCAACATCAAACTCGCCTTTTGAATATCTCCATTATTTGCCAAGGTTATTGCCGTCCAATATTGCATTTCTAAATTGTTCGGAAACATTTTCATGGCGGTTTCGTATTCTTGCATTGCGAGTTTCATGTTATTGGTTTCGGTTGCTAAATCGCCATTATTCATGTGGTCGTAGGCACGGTGGGTTTTCAAAAGCCTTTCCAGTTCAACCAATGGAGCTTTATTATCATCCACCCGTAAATCCACCACGTGATTATCGTCCCAGGGTTTGCCCGTTGATTTTCCTTTAACCACCAAAATCGCCGCCGATTGCTTTCCTCGAATATCTCCGCCCACCCATTGAGCCGATTTAAGAGCTTCCAAAATACGTTCTGCCAAAGGCAATTTCGCATTAGCTTCAAAGGCTTTTTTCATGGCGGCTGGCACTTTGTCGTTCAGCATCATGTTTGACTGAACCGCAAAGTTTTTGCCTTTTAACTGTCCCGCAAAATCGACGCAATTTTTACCCGTAAAATTGGCAACGTTCCCTTTGGCATCCACAATACCAACCTGACGAACTTCCCTGCCTTTATCATCAGAAAGCAAAATATCAAGGGCTTGTTGGGCGGTTTTTCCTTGTTTTAGTAAAGCTAACCCTCTGATTCCGAAAGATTTATTGGTGAAAGATTGCGTGGCAACTGCCCCAACGCCCGCCTCCGCCCACGAAACCGAAGTGCCAACGCCAAACCAGTGGCTTTGCACGCCAACTGCTATATCACCCGTTTTTTCATCCCGTGCCACAATGGAAAATGTGTGAGCCAGACCGTTGTCTTTTTTGAAGAATTGGGCGTTAGTCTTCTGAAAAATGAAGCAAATGATAGAAAGTAAGAAAAGTTTTTTCATGATGATTATGGGTAAAGTTGATTTATTTTATCACTAAATATCGTAAATAATCCTCAATTTTACAGTACGAATCAACAAAATCAATCACTAAAAATTTGGGCGGGTTTAATTACTTTATATCTCGTGTGGGGTTCAACCTATTTAGCCTTACGTTTTTTGGTCGAAAGTGTACCTTCTCTAAGGAACTGAAAAACAATAAGTAGACGTTTTTTAAATGCCCTTTTTTGCACCACTCTACGTTGCGGAATGCCGCCCAGATTAAATCCTCATTTAGCGATGCTAAACTGCGGCGACCGTCGCACGGTTTTATCGCCTTGATTGGCACAAAAAATAACATTTAAAAATTCATCCACTTATTATTTTCCCGTTCCTAATTGCTTCGGACTTTCGTAATTTATTGTCAGGATTAGTGCTTTTTGCATTTTCATCAAAAAATTACATAAATCCGTTAGTAGCCATGTTTTTAGGTTGGCTATTGGCGGGTGAAATTTTGTACCTGATCATGCTTTTAGCAGGAGAGGTTATCATCACAGCGGTAATTTTGATACCTACGGCTGGCAAAAGAAGTCTGATTGAATCACTGAACTCGTCCCCATTCTTCATCAAAGTAAGCGACTAATTGTTGATTGTTGAGTCGATTAATTTCTGTATTGTTCGCTCTCATATCGGTGGAAAAATAGGTCATTTGTTGGAAACCTTCTTCGGTTAGAAAACGCAAAGGAATCGTATATTTTTGATGGGAATTAAGACTTTTTTTTGCCCCCAATACATAACCCCATTCTCCAAAAGATGGCACATAACAATGATAGGGCAAAGTTTTGAAACCAACGGATTGCAAGGTTTTATCAATACACCAAAAGGATTTTGGAGCAAAATATGGGGAGGTCGATTGCACCACAAAAACACCTTCTGGATTCAGTATTTTAGTAATCTCTCGGTAAAATGTGTTGGTATAAAGTTTACCTACCGAGAAATTGGAAGGGTCTGGAAAATCAATTACGATAAAATCATAGTTTTGCGTACAATTTTTAACCCACTGAAAAGCATCCGCATTGATTACTTGAACCTTTGGATTTGAAAAAGATTGAAGATTCAGGTCGGTAAGGATAGAATTTTCTTTGAAAAGTGTAGTCATGTAAGCATCCAAATCAACGAGGGTGATTTTTTCAATTTGTTTATACTTCAACAATTCCCGAACTGCCAATCCGTCTCCTCCTCCCAATACTAAAATGTTTTTTGCATCAAGGTTTGCAGCCATTCCTGGGTGTACAAGGGCTTCATGATAACGATATTCGTCCGCTGAACTAAATTGAAGGTAAAACTTCAATTGGTTCGTAGAGGGTGACTTTCTTCAATACGATAATACTACTATTGTATTTGCAATAAATTGCATTTTTTTAGGAATGTGTGCCACGTATTTTATAAAAGAGATCTATTCCTATTCCAAAAATCAATTTAGCTACCCAAGATTTTTATTGATATTCGGCACAATGGCATCTTGGTATATCGGCATTGTTTTGTTTGATAATGATTTGGTTTTCACGGTTCTCAATGTGGTGGCTCACGGCATTCCTTACATGGCACTTGTTTGGATAGATATTCACCAACGGAAAAACAAAATTGGAGGTTTCAGTAAGATTGTTCTGCGAAAAAACGGTTGGATAATTTTCTTGATAGTCATTGTTCTGCTTGCCTTCACCGAAGAAGGTCTTTGGGATGCAACTCACTGGCGAGAACACAGAAGTTTCTTTTCCTTTTTCTATCAAATACCGCAACAATTTTCATTTAATAATTTAGATTTTTTATTACCTCTTCTCGCTCTCCCACAAATCACGCATTACGTGTTGGATGGTTTTATTTGGAGGAAGGGTTTTGATGATTAAATTACCATTACCGAAAAGAATAGAGAAGATATTAAAATAACCAAGCTGTTTAAACTTTTCATATTCCACTAAATATCAATATTTTGTTTTCCACTTTTTAAGATTAGGGTTTTTCCTCCAAAAACAAAACGCCCTTTTACGTTTTCAGGCAAGCTGACTTCCCCCGTAATCCCAGTCTTCCCTTTCCGTTTCAGTGATACTGTTATTTCCCCATTTGGATGCGGCATTTTCCCCTCCACATCGTCCAAAATCCCTAACGCAGGCTGAATAAGCACTTCTTCAAACCCAGGAGCATCGGGCATGATACCACAAACCGTTGCCAAAAAATCATAATTGGGTGATGCCGACCACGCATGGCAATCGGAGCGAGTGGGTTCACCTTGTTCCGCAAAAGTGGTTAATCCCAAGCGGAGCATATCTCGCCACGGCTCTAACATTTCGTGATAACGATTTGCCATTCCTGCCTTTTTGAGGGCTTGCACTAAATAGAATTTGAAGTAAAAAGTCGTTTGAATGAGTGATTTATCATTCAAAATTTTCTCCATCACTTCTTTCTCTTGGGCTTTGGGAACGGCATTTGCCAAAATAGCGAAGATATTAGCGTGTTGGCTAAAAACTTTTTTGTCGGGAGTGTCCGAAACTTCGCCTTTTGTGGCATCAAAACATTGCTCAAAGGTTGATTTTGCTAATAAATCTGCTAAGGTTTTGTAATAAATCGCTTTATCTTTTTGCCCAAAAGTCTCGAACACTGCCGAGGCTTGGCGAAGCGTGTAAGCATATTGAAACGAAATAATGGATGAATTCCCTTCCGTTGCTCCGTCAGGAATTCCCCCAATTACTGAAACTTTATTCATTTGCCAAGGTTTCGCCCAATCCACAAACGACCACCAATTCATTGCCCCCAGCATATTCTTTTTCGGGTCAAGTTTACGTTCATACCAAGACAATACTTTCTCAATATTAGGCAGCATCGTTTTGATAAATGTATCATCCTTACGGTGCATCCAGTAATCATAATTCATTGATACCCAGAACAATGAGAATGTGGGGATAATCTGCACAACGTTGGAAGGATAGCGACTTTGGGTTAAACCTTCGGAGGTCATGGAGTTGTCAAAATCCGTGATTGCCTTTCGCATCAATCGGTCATCGCCCGAAACATATAGACTGATGAGAGCCTGTATGCGAGTGTCGCCTGTGTATTGGAGTTGTTCGTAATAAGGACAATCGAAATAAGTTTCTCCCGCACAAAGCCTGGCGGTTTGCCAGCCCACTTTCCAAATATCGGTCATTGATTTATCCTGAGAACTTGAAAAAGTAGCTTTTTCTTCAAAAGGATACCCCGTTTTTAGTCCATAAAAAGAATTGATAATCAGAGGCTGTTCTTTGGTTTCAATTTCCAGTTCGATATATCGAAAAGTCCTGAACCAGAGGGGTTTAAAAGTTCTTTTAACTGATCCATCGGGTCTAAAAATATCTTGATTCCCCATAATTTTCCTGCCCGTTATTTCATTTCTATTGCCTTTTTGTCGTTTTTCATCCATCAACGCCTCCGCATAAGTGAACTGAATAGATGAACCTTTCCCTCCCGAAACGGTCATTTCTGGATAAGCGACAGTTTCAAAAGTTTGGTCTAATAAAATGGTCGTTTTCGTATTGGCAGGAATCGTTAAAGTCCCCGTTCCTTTCAAAAATTTATCCGTCAAATCCGCATCCGCAATGCCTGTGAATCTACGAATTTCCTTGATGGGCTGGTAAATTTCTTCCATTTGTGGGATGTTTCGAGGGACTAAATACCACTCCGCACCAGTTCCTGTTCCCGTGGGAAATCCTCTATCTAAAACCTTCGCCTTTTCCCAAGTGGCATCGTTGAAGTCGTTTTTCTCCCAACCAAAAGGGAATTTGTTGGCATCCACATCTTCGCCACAACCCACCACGATATACGCCCACAATTTTCCTCCATCCACGGGGATAGGTTTGTACGCCTTATTTTGAACAACTTTCCAAGAATTATTGGTATTTATCACCTCTTCGGCAGACGAATTTCCTTGCAAAATAAAACCCGTTTTGTTGCTTATTTGAGCCACTTGCATATCGTTGCCAAAATTCCAAACCACGGCAGCAATCGTATTTTTACCTTGTTGCAGATACGAAGCAATGTTGTAAGTTTCAAAATTCCAGTGCATTAAATCTCCCCGTGCAGGACCTGCCCCGATGTAATTTCCATTCACAAAAATCCGATAACGATTATCACCCGAAACGTTGATAATGAATGAGTTAGGTTTTTGAGAAAGCTCAAAGGTTTTCCTAAAATGATAAACGCCAAAATCTTTCAGACTTGCGTTTTGTGGGGCAATCCAAGATGCTTTCCAAGGGTAATTAATAATTGCCTCAGCAGGTTTTTGAGCTGATGATTTTGGAATAAAAATGAATAAGAACAGGAATAATGGTAGAGATTTTTTCATGGGGGATTTTGATTAGCAAATGATGAACGAAAGTAGGCTTTATTTTGATTTGAAACAATATAAGAAGCCGTTTTAAAATATCTTACGACAAATTCTGATTGTCTTATTGTGACTATCGAAACCATATTTTTTACACAAGATACGCTGTATATTCCTTAAAAAAATATGATTCCACTACTCAAAAAATACAATCAGACTTTATTCAGAATATATTTTAAAACGGCTTCTAAGATTGGGTAACTTTTTGAGTTTGTCTAATCTCCGAATCAAGAAAATTTGCTTATATTTGAAAAAACAAAAACTCATCAATGACTGAATCGACTCCAAACGAATTAAAAAAAGAATTATCCCTTACCGATGCCACCATGATTGTGATTGGGTCAATGATTGGCTCGGGCATTTTTATTGTCTCGGCAGACGTTACTCGCAACTTAGGTTCACCAGGTTATCTGCTCCTCACGTGGGGAATCACGGGCGTAATCACCTTAATATCAGCACTTTCATACGGTGAACTCGCTGGAATGATGCCCAAAGCGGGGGGGCAATACGTGTACCTCCGTGAAGCCTATAATCCATTAATCGGTTTTTTGTTCGGCTGGACAACTTTCTTAGTAATTGAAACGGGAACAATCGCCGCCGTTGCCGTGGCTTTTGCCAAATATACAGGCGTACTTTTGCCAGATTATATTGGTACAGAAACTCAACATCAATTTCTCTTATTTAATACCCAGCAGCTTTTGGCAATTGCCTTGATTTTATTGCTCACTTTTATCAATATTCAAGGGGTAAAAAATGCTAAATTAGTTCAGTTGATTTTTACAACTACCAAAATCGGGGCATTGTTAGGTTTGGCAGTTATGGGCATAATTGTGGGTTTGAATCCAGCCAAGGGAATGTGGGCAATCAACTCGATAGATTTTTGGAGTCCCGTGAAAATCATTTGGGAAAAAGGGAAAATTATTGATTATGAATACCTCAAAGGAATTGGACTATGGTCGGCAATGGGCTTAGCTTTGATTGGTCCATTATTTTCTTCTTCGGCTTGGAATAATGTTACCTACACGGCTGGGGAAATGAAGAATCCCAAACGTGATATTCCATTAAGTTTAATTTACGGGACACTGACAGTCAGTGTGTTATACATCTTGGCGAATATTGCCTACTTGATGTTATTACCCGTGCAAGGACATCCAAACGCCGCCGATACATTGGGCCGAGGCATCATGTTTGCCACCAATGACCGTGTGGGAACGGCAGCCGCAGAGATGATTTTTGGAAATCCCGCCACAATAATTATGGCAGTTTTTATTATGATTTCCACTTTTGGTTGTAATAATGGAATCATTTTATCAGGGGCAAGAGTCTATTATGCGATGGCAAAAGATAATCTATTTTTCAAGAAAGCAGGAGAATTAAATGCCAAAGGCGTACCCGCTTCGTCATTATTGATGCAATGTTTTTGGGCGTGTTTGTTATGCCTCACGGGGACGTATAGCGACCTCTTAGATTATACCGTTTTTGCGATTTTAGTTTTCTATATTCTGACCATTGCAGGGGTATTTATTCTTCGTAAAAAACAGCCCAATACTCCAAGACCTTACAAAGCATTTGGATATCCAATTATCCCAGCCATTTATCTGTTTTTTGCCACAGCATTATGCGTTAATCTATTGATTTACAAGCCCGTACCATCTTGGATTGGCGTGGGAATTGTGGCTTTGGGCGTGCCTGTATTTTACTTTTGGAAGAAGAAGGAATCGTGAAATCTCCATCGGTTTTCATAAATCCAAAAAATAAGAAAACATCCCAAAACAGTTGGAATAGCATAAATTCCAAGCCAATTTTCAATTGACTTATGAAAAATGAACATAGCATATACAAAAACAATAATCACATTCCGAGATTTTGAATTTACTATTTGGGGTTCAGATTCATATTTATCCAAAACTGCTATGTACAATTTATTTAATCTTTCAATGTATTCCTTAAACTCATACTCAGATGCCGTTTTAATGTAATATAGTTCATGAACTGGCATGAGTTTGAAGATTAATTTAATTTCTTCAATTGTTTCATCAGGAATTGTTTGAGAATAACTTGCACGTTTTAAAATATCAAGTGATTTTTCAAAGCGAGCAATTTTATATTCATTCTGTTGCTTTTTTAAGTAATCATTCTTCCTAATATTTAACTCATTAACGTATTTTTCAATCTGATTTCGAGCCATTTTCTATGTTTTTAAGGTGTATTTTCAAAAATAGGGAACATTTCTTATTTATAAAAATCAAGAAACTATTTTGGAATAGTTTAGGTTGAAGAAACAAACAATAAAACCTGAAAAAATATGTCAGAAACAATAAAAACTGCCCTCATCACAGGCGGTTCAAAGGGAATTGGTTACGGTGTGGCAGAATCTTTAATCAAAGATGGAATCAAAGTAGCTATTACTTCACGTACACAAGCCAGTGCCGATGAAGCCGCTGCTGAATTGAATAAAATCAAGGAGGGTTACGCCATCGGAATAGAATCAGATGTTCGAGATTTGGCTTCACAAGAAAAAGCCGTTTCAAAAATCATGGAACTTTGGGGACGTTTGGATTATGTAATCGCCAACGCAGGAGTAGGTCATTTTGCACCAATCCAAACCCTCACCTCAGATCAATGGCAAGAAACGATTGACATAAATCTGACGGGAACATTCAATTCTATCAAAGCATCATACACGCAATTGAAAGAAACACAGGGCTATTTTATCACGATTTCAAGTTTGGCAGGAACAAATTTCTTTGCGGCGGGTGGGGCGTACAATGCCTCTAAATTTGGCGTAGTGGGCTTTTCGCAAGCAATAATGATGGATTTACGAAAGGATGGAATTAAAGTAACGACTATCATGCCAGGTTCGGTAGCTACTTATTTTGGCGGACACACACCAAGTGATAAAGATGCTTGGAAAATCCAGCCCGAAGATATTGGGCAAATGGTGGTGGATTTAATCAAAATGCCAGCAAGAACGTTGCCGAGTAAAATTGAAGTTCGTCCGAGTATGCCAGCTTAGTTTAGTAAACAGTTATCAGTAAACAATTATCGAATAAGCCGTTTCGGGAGACTGAAACGGCTTATTTTGATATTGGAAATAGTTTATCTCAGAACTCCACCAACTGATAGACCACCCCAAAGGGTAAACTCGCCTAATACTGTTGGCGTAAAATGAAATCTGAACACAACTCCTTTCTGAGAAATACTCTTATATCCAATCAATGGGGACATTTGAAATTTTGGACCATCTTTTGGTGTACCAATATAAAAATCGGTGACTGCACCCAATTCAAAAAACTTATTGCCGTTACCCAATGATATGGTAGCATCAACGGGGATAGATGGTAAATTTGGGAAGTAGCCGAAGCCAGTACCCAATGTGGCGTGATTATGTTCTGTAAACCAAAAGTTTCGGCTAATCTTTACCGCTAAAAAAGGAGCATTGCCCAAAACTTGCCCTTCCAAGATATATTTCGCTTGTTGCTGGGCATTGACTTTATAGGATAATAAGAGTAAAACGAGTAAAGTTAAAAGGTGTTTTTTCATTTTTTGTAAAATCTAATTATACACAAAATTAACCAAATAAACCGCTTTCTTTTTCTTTACCGCTTCAATGGTTGAAATACTCAAAGTGATGATGTCTTTATCGGTTGAGGCACTATAATTATTGTCAGTATTGGTTTGTTCTGTCCAGCTTCTTACTAAAACTTGCAATTGCTTTTTCGTTTTCTCGAAATACGCTTTGGCTTCCTCTTCGCTTTCAGATTCAAATAAAACGGACTTATAATTTGAAACCGTCCCACCATTTTCTTGAAGTATCATCGAACCCCTGCCCGTTACTAATTCAAAAGAAGACTTGAATTTCTCAACTCCCACAGACTTATCTTTCTTGTCTTTCTTAATTTTTTCGCCCGTGATACCTTTGAAATTTTCAGCTTTCTGGGCGGACAAAGTTTTGAATTGTTTAGCGAAATTGGGGTCTAATTGTGCCTCCACAGCATTTGGAGGGGCTATTGACTTCTTGATTTTATATTTACCCACCTGCCCTACGTCCGTAGAAGTTGCCAGTAAAGTATAAACACCTGTGGTGGGAACTACCATAAAAAGTTTGTTGGTACTGAACCCAGAGAAAGGTTTTGAATCATAACTAAATTCCTCCTTGCCTTTATTGGGCGATTTCAAAGCCATCATTACTCTAAAATTCTCAGAAGTATGCTCAATCGTCAATTCATCTCCTTGACGAAGAGCAATTTTATAGGAATCATAAAATCTTTTTTCGCCATTTTGCGTAGCAGTTTTGTCCTTCCCCGTCAAAGTTGCCACAATTTCATCTTGTGCCTGTAGCGTTCCATCAGTTATCTGATTTCTGTTCAATAACTCCGTAGAATCAACAGCAACTGATTTAGTGGTAGGAGTTTTCTTGTTCGTCTTCTTTTTTTGGGCGTGTGTCGCAAAACATAGTAAAACGCAAAACAAAGCCAATATTTTAGTTTTCATTTTTCTTTATTTGTTAAATTTTTCGCAAAAAGGCACATAAAAACCGAATGACCAAATTTTATTTGGAAGATTTCGTTAGCGGTAAAATTTAATTGGTGAATTTTAAAATAAATTCGTTGAATTGTCAATAAATAATGCAAATATTTACCTTATAAGTGTAATTTTACTATCGAATAACTAAATTTCAAATATACATGAACAGAAGAGATGCCATTGCCAAAAGTGCCATAATGATGGGGGGAATCCTGTCGGCAGGCACATTAGCAACAATCTTAGAAGGCTGCAAAACGGGCGGCGGTTCTAAGGTCGGAAAAGATTTCGCTATCGCTCCCGCACACAGCGAAATGATTGCCGAAATTGCCGAAATGATATTACCCAAAACCTCAACCCCAGGAGCGAAAGAAGCAAAAGTACCCGCTTTCATTGAGTTTATGCTAAAAGAATGTTACAAAGATGACCAGCAGAAAGCATTTTTTACAGGTTTGGACAAACTCAACGATAGTGCAGACGGTAATTTTATGAAAGCATCTGCCGAGAAGAAAACCGAATTATTGAAAGCAGAAGATACTGCCAAAGAAAAATCGGAATTTTGGAAAACGATGAAAGATTTAACCGTTTTGGGATATTTCACTTCTGAACCAGGAGCAACCAAAGCCGCAGCTTATCTGGAAGTGCCAGGGAGATATGAAGGTATCAAATTAGAGAAAGGTCAAAAAGTTTGGGCGATGTCATAATTTGAGTTAAAGGGTTATAAAGTTGTATAGTTAAAAAAGTTTTGGCTCTACTATGTTTTATACTTAATTCACTCATTTTGATTCTTTCAATTCAAAATATTAAAAGTTATTAGATTTAGTTTGAGGTAAAAGGCTTTTTAACTATTCTAACTCTATAACTACTTCAACTTAATAAATAAATGGAAATTACAGGAACAGGACAAAAAGCAAATACCTACGATGCCATCGTTGTTGGCTCGGGAATATCAGGCGGCTGGGCTGCCAAAGAACTTTGTGAGAAAGGTTTAAAAGTTATCATGCTCGAACGTGGGCGTGATGTAAAACACGTTGTTGATTATCCGAATGCCACCAAAAACCCTTGGGATTTTCCTCACCGTGGACGTGTGGATAGCAAAACTGCCGAAGAGTATTTTATCAATGTTCGCACGGGATACACAGCCAACGAACAATGGAGAAATTTCTTTGAAAATGACAAAGAGAACCCAATTATTGAGAAAAAACCAATCGACTGGATTCGTGGCTATCATGTGGGCGGACGCTCGCTGATGTGGGGCCGACAGTCGTATCGTTGGAATGAGCGTGATTTTGAAGCCAACGGCAAAGAAGGAATCGCTACGGATTGGCCCATCAGATATAAAGATATTGCCCCTTGGTATGACCATGTAGAGAAATTTGCGGGTATCAGTGGAAATATGGATAATATTGATGTGTTGCCCCACGGACAGCATTATCTGCCCGCTATGAACATGAACGCCTTGGAAAAAGATATGAAAAAACGTATCGAAAAAGAATTTCCAAATCGTCATTTTATTATGGGACGCACTGCCCACATCACGGGTGAATCTAAAATTGCTCTTGATCAAGGGCGTGCTCAATGCCAGTATCGGAATCGTTGTATGATGGGATGTCCTTACGGTGGATATTTCTCAACGCAATCATCGACTTTGCCAGCAGCCGTGAAAACGGGTAACTTGGTACTTCGTCCAGATGCTATTGTTCAGGAGGTTATCTACGACGATAAATTAGGAAAAGCTATTGGTGTAAGAATCGTTGATCAAAATACGTTGGAATCAATCGAATATTTTGCTAAAATAATTTTCTTGAATGCCTCGGCTTTTCCAACGACGGGTATTTTGATGAACTCAAAATCAAAACGTCATCCAAACGGACTGGGAAATGAATCTGACCAATTAGGCAGAAATATCATGGATCATCATTTGGGAGTTGGTGCATCGGGTGAGTTTGAAGGTTTGGAAGATGAATATTACATCGGCCGCCGTGCCAATGGTATTTATATTCCACGATTCCGTAATTGGGGCGATGACAAACGTGATTACGTTCGTGGTTTCGGGTATCAAGGCAGTGCAACCCGTGATGAATGGAGTCGTGGAGGCTCGCAAGAGGGTTTTGGAGCAGACTTCAAAGATTCTTTGAGTTACCCTGGTCAATGGAGATTCGGTATGATGGGCTTTGGCGAAGTTCTCCCAAATCCAGAAAACCGTATGTATTTGGATGATAAACAAAAAGATAAGTGGGGAATGCCGTTGTTTGTTTTTGATGCTGAGTATCGTGAAAACGAAAAGAAAATGCGAGTTGATATGCAAAACGATGCGGCGGAAATGTTGGAAAAAGCAGGTTTAAAAAATGTAAGTACCTACAATGACGAGAAGAAAACCCTCGGTATCGGTATTCATGAAATGGGAACAGCTCGTATGGGTACGGATGCAAAGAACTCTTGTTTGAACAAAAATAATCAAGTGTGGGGAGCAGAAAACGTGTTCGTAACGGATGGTGCAGCTATGACTTCAGCCTCATGCGTAAATCCATCATTGACGTATATGGCATTAACAGCCCGTGCGGCAGATTTTGCAGCTAATGCTTTGAAAAAGGGAGATTTAGCGTAGATTATTAGTTATTAATTACTGGAAATTGGTTATTAGTTTATGGAGTTATCCATGACTGATAACCAATTTTTGTTTAATTTAATACGCACGAATTATTTTGACACTTAGCCCCAATAACCAACTAGTACTGATTTTAAAAACTCATTGCGTACTGGCTTCAAACGGAAGCCTTCGCTTTGAGCATGAAATACGTATTTGAACTTTAAATTTGGTATAATAACTAACAGATTTATTAAATAATCTTCATAAAATCATTAAATTCTGCACTTTTTTATAATAATCCTTTGAAAATGAGAACCTTATCATTATTTTAGTCAAGAATTTAAAGCTGTTTATAAAATTCGTATCACATTCCCTTCCTAAAAAACAAACATGAAATTTTTAGTTACTCAGCAAGAGGACGGCAAGTTCTCGTTTACTCTCTCCGACAACGATTCTAACCTCGTTCTGTCGAGTATCAATTTCACCGACCGTGATGCTTGTATTACCGCCATCAGAGCGCTAACCCAAGATTTACCAACAAGAGCAAATTATCAAACTGCCACCGAAAACGGGCGTTCAATTTTTAATGTTGTTTCAGGAGGACAAATTGTAGCTTTTAGTCCAGCTTTCGCTTCATCAAATGATGCCAGCGAAGCCGCAGATAGTTTAAGTGAAGATACTTCCGACGAGCCAAATTATTCAGTGGAGGTAAAAACGTTTTCAACTTCAACCACCACCACAACTCGTGAACAAGTCGTTTTACCTGCTTTGGGAGAAATTGATTTTGCCTCTCTGTATGATTTTACCTACGCTTCGCCCAAAGGCACACCAGGTTTTGAAACATTCAATCGAAAGGATAAAAATGCTTCCTACTTTCATTTCAACGATGCCAACGGACAAGCCCTCCTATATAGCCGAAGTTTTGATGCTAATTCCAAACGTGAAAAACGGATTCGTCAAGTGATCGGTGCATCTGCAAAAACTTCAAGATTTGAAATAAAAGAAAATGGAGGGAGTTTTTATTTTATTCTGAAAGAAAGAAATAACCTTGAAATTGCCCGTAGCAGAAGTTTTGGCAGTAGAACCGAGGCTGAAACTCAAGTAGCTTTTGTACAAGCCAATGTCGCTTCCTATGCATCGGATTATCCAGAACCTGTAAAAAGAAAAAGTGTCAATCAGTATGATTTTGAGATTTTACCATCCTCGGAAGGAGCTGGGTTTGATGCCGTCAGAGGTAGAGATAAACAACATTATTTTTTACTAAAAAATGATGCTGGAACGCCCATTTTATACTCACAAGGCTACGGAACAAGCATCGCCCGAGATAATGGTATCAAAACAACGATTAAAAACGGAATTGAGGAGACTCGATACGAAAAAATAGAAAAAGACGGTCAGTATTCGTTTACATTAAGAGCAGGAAATCGTCAGGAAATTGCAAAAAGTCCTACGTTTGAATCAAAAGCAGAGCGTGATACTGCTCTGGATTGGTTACTGGCTAATACACGGTCATATTCAGAAAAATACGGTGTCGTTTATGATACTAAAGAAGTAATTACCGAAAATACTGAATCATTTACAATTGATATGCCCGCACCAGTTGTGGCAACATCTGTTGTGGCAACATCAATTGCTGAACCCGAAGTTGAAACCAAACCCAACTCCACAGATATGCAAATTGACGAATACTTACCATGCGAATCTTACGCAGGACACACGGACTCGCCAGCTGAGAATTTCAGAATTTTCCAAAATGCGGAAAATAACGAACATTATTTTACGATGCTCAGCAAAACGGGCAAAGTAGTTTTCAGAAGTGAAGGCTATCCAACCATGGCTGCTCGTGATAACGGATTAGCATCAGTTCAGAAAAATAGTGAAATCAGAGAGCGTTATAGCACCATTGAAGAAGACGGCAAACACTATGTAATCCTGAAGGCGGGAAATCATCAAGAAATCGCCAGAAGTTGCCCTTATGATAGTGCCGAAGGAATGTATGGACTTTTTCCTTTTATGGCAGCAGGTTCAATGGCTGCTCTATCGTTTGACGATACGCCAGTTGTTGCGGCAGTTGCCGAAGCCAATGCTGATAAATTATTGGATAATTATTTGCCTTGCGATGATTATGCGGGACATTCTGATTCACCAGCGGAGGGAATTCGTACTTTTAAAAGCGATAAAGATGGTCAATATTATTTCTCAATGATTGATGGTGATGGTAACGTTTCGATGCGAAGTGAAGGCTACCCAACCGTTGGAGCAAGAGATAACGGAGTGGCTTCGGTTTTGAAAAATCGTGATAATAAAGACCGATACGCAGAAATTGAAGAAGATGGAGTTCACTACGTAATTCTGAAAGCAGGTAATGGTCAAGAAATTGCCAGAAGCTGCCCATCAAGTAGTAAAATTGGACTTTTGGGTTTCTTACCGCTCATTGGTGCGGGTGCATTGGGCTTGGGAGGTATGGCGGCTGTTGCTGCTGCAATTCCAGAGATAAAAGTTGCTCCGCCCATTGTGGAAGTGCCAAAAGTTGTTCCGCCCGTTGTTAAAACTCCGCAAGTTGCCCCTTTGGCAATGGCTGAACCAGAGATTGAAGCCGCTGCGGGTGGTTTGCCAAAATGGTTATTGCCTTTGTTAGGATTAGTATTATTAGCACTATTGGCATGGTGGTTATTGAAAAGTTGTAAAACCGAAACTCCAGCCGCCGCCGTAGCAACAACGCCTGAAATGGTTGATACCGCAAAAGTAGAAACTGCAGTAAAACCTGCTCCTGTTGGCGAACAAATGGATGGATTTACTCCCGTTATTTTGTATTTTGATAATGACGAACCCAATAAAAATAGCCAAGCAACGACCACTGGATTGAATTATACTCAAACTTTCGACCGTTATGAAGCACGCAAAGGCAAGTTTGAAGGAGAAGCCGACTCGCCCGAAGCAAAAACAGCTATTGCAGGTTTCTTCGATAATGAAGTCAAGAAAGGAATGGATGATTTGAACAGTTTAGCGGCAATGATTGTAAAAAATCTTGATGCAGGTGAAAAGGTCAATATTACGGTAAAAGGTTTTGCCAGTCCATTGGCTAAGAATGACTACAACGTAAATCTGACCAAACGCCGTATTAGCAGTATTCGTAATTTCTTATCAAAATATGATGGTGGTAAATTGTCTAAAATGATGGATAAAATCACCGTTACTGAACAACCAAACGGAGAAGATTCGTCAGCTTCGGGTTTGAGTGATGATGAGAAAAATACCAAATTATCAATCTATGATTTAGGACCTTCAAAAGAAAGACGTGTTGAGATTATGGATGTGAGATTTGTAAAGGAGTAAGATAGAAAATGTTTACTTTAAAAAAGAGGTTGTCAGTATGTTACTGACAACCTCTTTTCTTTTAACTGTATTATGAATTTCATGAGTAAGGGTTCATACCAAATTTAAAGTTCAAATACGTGTTTTACGGAAGCCTTCGCTCATGCTCAAAGAGAAGGCTTCCGTCTGAAACCCAGTAATGAGTTTTTAAAATTAGTATCAAAATAGTTTTTACAGTAAAATATTGGATGTTTCTATTTGTAACCTGCCAATAATCAATACATTGACGGCAATGATGTTGTCAATTTCATATTGGAGTAAAGTCATATAAACAAGAAGGGTTGTCAGCGTTTTGCTGACAACCCTTCTTGTTGGTAAAATCCATTTTTCTAAAAAATTAATATCCAGAGTTTTGAGAGAAAACTCCCGCATTTGAACGGTCAATTTGTGTTTGAGGAATCGGACGTAAATTATGAATTTCCTTTATATTAGCAGCCGCTTGAGGATTATGTTTCTTTACACGATCAACTAATATACCCCAACGCTTTAAGTCTAACCAACGCATTTGTTCTCCCGCCAACTCTCTGGCTCTTTCTTCAACCAAAAAGTCGAAAGTCATTTGTGCATTAGTAATCAACATCGCATTTTTTCTGCCAGCCCATCCCGCTCTTGTACGTACCACATTCATTGCTGTTGTTGCATCAGGAATATTACCAGCTCCCAATTGGGCTTCTGCTAACATCAAATAAACATCAGCCAAACGGAAAACGAAATAATCACGGCTACCTGCCTCATAAGTTCTGTCGGGGCGTTTAGTGTCAAAGAATTTTATCAAAGTCGGAAACAAAGATTCATTATACCTACTGGGATTCAATACTTGATATTTTCTCTTGGCACGGTCTTCTCTTGACATTTCAAAACCTGGAATAAATATGGCGGTATCGCCTGCGGCAAATGACACCTTTGCTTTTGAGTCGTCAAAGGCTGTATTAAGATTTTGACCAGGATTGTTACTCAACCAAGTATCTCTGAACGATTTTTTATAACGAGAATCATTCACACGATCTTTGAAACAAGTTTCTAATAAAAACGGAGTTGGGCGTAAACGTCGGAAAGGTCTGCCGTAGAATATATCACGAAGCATCCCTGCCTGTACATCATAAGTCATCCCAAAAAATAAATGTAAGTTATTTCCGCCATTTGCGGCTCCTGTATTGTTGGTCAAATTAGTCAAAGGATCTGAAGTATATTGCACGGCAAAAACAATCTCACTATTTTCTTGATTGTTTTCATCAAAAACACTGGCAAAATCATCTTGTAATCTAAAACCGTAAGCCGTTGTAACGGTCTTGCACAATTCAGCCGCTTTTGAAAAATCATCAGCGGATTTTGATGCTGAATAGGCTTTTGCCAAATAAACTTTTGCTAATAGTGTTTCGGCAGCAGGTTTTGTGGCACGCCCATAATTAGTCGCTCTGGCTTTTGCTTCCAATCCAGGGATTGCCTCCGTCAAATCCTTGATAATGGCGGCATACATTTCGGCATCGGTTGCTCTTTTTGTATCTTTTGTCGGAGCAAGTGTTTCGGTCAATCTCAAATCAACTCCGCCAAACTGCTGATGCAGTAAATAGTAATAATGAGCCCTTAGAAACTTAGCTTCTGCTACTCTTTGCTTTTTGATAGCCTCCGTAACTGTTGCCGCCGCAGCTCGGTCAATAACAGTATTACAAGTATTGATACCTCGATACAACTCATCCCAAATAATTTCCAAATAATTAACAGTTGGCTGCAGTTGCGTGTCATAGAAGTGAAATCCTTTATAAGCACCATCAGCTCCTGTTGCGTAAATATCTGTACCGTATTCCGTAAGCGTAAGACCAGCCTGAGTTCCATAGTAATTTCTGAGTGAGGAATAAGCCGATTTTACCGCATCTTCAAAGCCTTTTGGGGTATTTACATAATCGTTGCCAATACCAGATATAACGGTTTCGTCCAAAAGATTTTTACATGATTGAGTAGTCATCAACAGTAACGCCACAACACTAAATATCTTGACGGGATTTAATATATTTTTTATGTTCATTGTATTTAATATTTTAAAATTTCTAAAAATACTAATTAAAGTTATTGGATTAATAATTTATCAACTATTCTACTAATCATTCAACGATAATCATTACTTAAAATCTGACATTTAGTCCAAATGTTGTGACTGATGTTGCAGGAGTAACACCACTATTAACTGCTGTTGTACCATTACCCGAAGAGGTAATAGTTGCCTCTGGGTCAATTCCGTTGTATTTAGTACGGTATTCAGACCAAATTTTTGGCTGCTGAATACTGGTGAAAATACGCAACGATTCCATTCCCAATTTTTTGGCGATGCTTTGAGGAAAAGTGTAGCCAAAGTTAATGTTTCTAATTTTGATAAAGCTACCATCAAAATAAATCAAAGTGGTATTAAACTGTGGGAATTCTTGCGTGCTAAACGGACGAGGAAACTCGTTGGTTGGATTATTGGGTGTCCAGTAATCCACTTTAATTTGCTGATAACGACCGGCCAAAGCATTATTATTTTGGTGGAAACCGCTCACAATCATATTTCCGAAGCGACCAAATAAAAATGCCGACAAGTCGAATCCTTTATAAGAAAATCGAGTTGTGAAACCAGCACTAAAATCAGGAATATCCGAGCCTAATAACACCCTATCAGCGGCTGTGATGGCACCATCACCGTTGGTATCTTGTACTTTTACTTGCCCCACACCCGCACCGAGTGGATTATTTCTATCTCCTGGATAAAATTTAGCGGCTTGCTCTCTTTCGTTCAATTGCCAAATACCAACTTTCTTGTAATCAAAGTATGAATTTAAAGGTTGTCCGATAAACCAGCGGTTTCCTAAATCATCAACAGCTCCATTATACAAAGAAACAATCGCTTCATCATTTTTAGTAAATACAAAATCTGTTGTCCATTTGAAGCCATCTTTTGTATCTAAATTGACTGTGGTAAAACCTAATTCAATACCTCTGTTACGAGTTTGACCTACATTGCGAGTTACAGAACTAAAACCTATAGAGCCTGGTAACTGGTCTGAGAGTAGTAAATCCGTTGTATTAGTTTCATATAATTCAATTGAACCTTGTATTTTACCTCTCAAAAAACTAAAATCCACGCCCAGGTTAGTCGTTGCCGAAGTTTCCCATTTCAAGTCAGGATTTCCGATTGTATTTGGACGGTATCCGAAAGCTGCCGATGAACCAAAAGCGTAAACGGTTCTACTCAACAAACCTTGTGTCTGATATGGAGCAACCCCCTGATTACCCACTTGCCCCCAACCTGCTCTCAATTTTAACAAATCAACCCACGAAACTTTCTTCATAAATGGTTCATTACTGATATTCCAACCCAAGGCAATTCCAGGGAAATTACCGTATTTAGTATTCTCACCAAAACGGCTCGAACCATCACGGCGTATCGTGGCTGTCAATAAAAATTTATCATTGAAGTCATAATTAATACGAGCCATATATGAATTAATAGTCCATTCACTTAATAGACTACCTACACCCAAAACCGAACTGGCATTACCCAAATTATAAAACTGTTGAGATTCAGCAGGAACACCTTGAACATTAGTCGAATATCTTTCAAAATTATCTCTTTGGATTGATTGCAACAAGGTAACACCCAAGTTATGCTTCCTGGCGAATGTTTTGTTGTAGGTCACAACATTTTCAAGTGTCCAGTTGAATCCTACCTGATTAGCGGTAGATGCCTGAGGGTCACCTAATTTACGGGCGTTAGTGGCAGTACCAATAAAACGACCTGATCTTGAAATTGTAAAATCTGGACCAAAGTTTACACGGTATTTTAAGCCTTCAAGAATTTTCACCTCTGCATAAACACTATTGAAAATTCTATATCTTTTAGTATTATCAATTTGTGCCCCTGGAACAATCTCCGCCAGTGGATTAGTTAATAAAGCATCATTGGTTGGTGCAAAAATTACGTTTCCATTATCATCATAAGGACGTCCCAGAGGGTTTTGCTGAATTGTAAAACTATAAGGATTCAAGTTTTCTCCGTTTCTTTCGCTAAACATCATGTATGATGAAAGCCCCACTTTTAAATTATTATTGATGTTATGATCAATATTTGCTCTTAGCGAATTACGGGTGTAGTCTAAGCCTTCACTGATACCTTTGTCTTGAAAAAATGCTCCCGATATATAAAACTGCGTTTTATCATTACCCCCTTGTACACCAATTGAATGGTTTTGCATAATACCATTTTTGAGAATCAAATCTTGATAATTGGTATTTGTCCCAGCCGCAAGTCCTCTTGCCACGGCTGGATCTCCGCCCAAAACTGCCACTTTTGCATCAGCCGCTGCATCAATTACTCCCGATGGCACAGGATTCCCAGCCGCATCCCTGTAATTATTTGTTGCACGGTATGCCTCACGTACATATTCAGCGAACTCCGTACCATTGAATAGTTGGATTTTGTCTAAGGGGGTAGAAACTCCTCCATACGTATCAACAGTCACCACGGTTTTACCTTTCGCACCACCTCTCTTTGTTGTAACAATGACAACACCATTTGCACCTCTGGCACCATAAATGGCAGTGGCAGTAGCATCTTTCAGCACTTCCATTGATTGAATATCGTTGGGATTAAGGTCTTCATACCCAGCCGATAACGGAATTCCATCAACCACATACAAAGGGTCATTGCCAGCATTGAAAGAACGACGACCACGAATCAAAATCTTTGGAACTGAACCAGGTTTAGAACCTGATTGAGAAACATCAACACCCGCTACACGACCTTGCATAGCTTGTCCCAAACTTGTAATTGGCATTTCTGCAATTTGCTTGGCACTCACGGATGAAATTGCACCAGTTGTCTGGCTTTTTTTCTGACTACCGTAACCAACAACCACTACCTCACCTAATGACTGAACATCCGTAATCATGGAAAGATTGATTTCAGACCTTTTGCCTACTGCCACATCTTGACTTGTAAAGCCAATCGCTGAAAATGAAATAGTAGCATTTGGAGCAGCGGCAATTTTGTAATTGCCAGCAGCATCCGTGGTTGTTCCTTTGGCAGTACCTTTCACGACCACACTCACCCCTGGGATTCCTTGTCCATCTTCCGAAGAAGTTACTTTTCCAGCAACATTTTGTTGTCCGAAACTACTTAACGTAAGCATCGTGAGCATTGTACATGCTGCCCAGGCGATGGTTCGTTTAACTGAAAGTAAAGTTTTCATACTCATATTTAATTGGATTATTTTGTAATTGAATTGTTAATTTGTGGTAATGGTAATATTGATTCTATTCCAAATTGTATCAATTTCCGACGATAAAAGTGGTTGGAACTTTTGAGAAAATTGAAGTATGTTATTTCGTGCATGAATAATTTCTTCCATTTTTTCAGGATAAACTCTAATCAGCGATTCCCAAAAATTAGATAGCATTGAATCGTTAGGTTTATGAACCCATCGAGTAAAATATTCATCAGTCATGAAATCTTTTGAACCGTAGGATTCATATTTTTGAAAATCTAAGCCTATCACAATCTGGTATTTTATATAAACATTTTAATTTTTATTTGTATTTATCACAAAAGTCTCAACAACGACCTTTCTACTGAAAAAAAGTAATTTTTTGGTGTTATAAACAATAAAATAGATTTCGTCCACAAAAAAAGCCTAATTATCTATAACCAGGCTTTTTTGAAATGAGTAGTACAAATTAGGCAAATGCCATTTTTTCGGGAGAAATATGAACTTTGAGCGTTCTTAATGCTCCAAAAATTAAATTATAAACAGACTGTGGGTTAATTTTCATTTTAGCAGAAATTTCATCCGTATCCATATCTTGAAAAAACTTTAGAGAAACTGCTTCACGTTGTCTTTTCGTTAAGTGTCTAAAAGATTCATTCAAGGTTTCTGAAAACATTTTTTCTTCTTCACACGCCACCAAGCGGTGTTCGTGTGAACCTACAACATCTGGATTTTCTAAATAATAGGCTTCATGATGCTGAGCATGACGTTGATTGGTTTCCAAATGCCTCACCAATTTACGCTTAATAGAAGCCATCAAATAATAACGAACCGAAGTAGTTTCTCCAATATTCTTATGATTTTTCCACAATTCAACAAAAAGATCATGCAGACAATCTTTGATAAGCTCACGGTCGGGCGTGAAACTGGAACTATAATTATACAAAAAACTTACATAATTCTGGTAAATTTGAGTGAATGCCTTGTGATTTCCACCACGAAATTCATTCCACATTTGTATTTCATCAATAGTTTTTGGATTAGTTGTCATCTTAAAAAATTGTTTTTTGATACTATTTTATCTACGATTAGTAATATTTTACTTTAAAGGTAATCTAAATAAATAGTATTATTCAAGGTTTTTTTTTAATTTATTTCCGTAAACGTTTACGGAAACGTTCTCATAAAGAAAATAATTTTTTCCTTGATTAAATCCCAATTAAATACACAGATAAATAGTAATTGTTCTCACAAATACAAACCGATATTCCGTAAGGTTAAAAACAATTATACAAGATTGGATATTATCTATTAAAGACCTATTTTAGGAAAATTATTCATCCAACAAAAATCAGTAAACCATGAAAAAACTTTTTATTGCATTGCTCGGTATTGTCTTATTGAGTCCCACTATTTTTTCACAAACCCAAACTTTCCCCCGCAATGGTGTGCAAGATGAGCGGATTAGTATTTACGCTTTCACGAATGCAACCATTATTCAGGATGCCAATACGATGCTTGAGGGGGCAACTTTAATCATCAAAGGAGCGGTCATTGAATCTGTCGGAAAAGGATTACCCATTCCTTTGGGAGCAACCGTAGTGAATTTGAAAGGTAAAAAAATCTATCCTTCATTTGTGGAAAGTTACTCAAACTACGGCGTTCCAGAACCCGTACGTCAAGGAGTTGCTGGTTTCAGGGGCGAACCTCAGCCAGAATCCAAAAAGAAAGGTGCTTATAACTGGAATCAAGCCATAATCCCCGAAACTGATGCAGGAAGCCAGTTTTCTATCAATGGAACGGCGGCAGAGGAATTACGCAAAATCGGTTTTGGGACAACGGTCTCACACATACAAGATGGTATCGTGCGGGGTACGTCTGCATTGATTGCTCTCATGGACGGCCGTGACCAAGAGGCGATGTTGAAAAATAAAGTCTCGGCTAACTATTCTTTCCGTAAAGGTACTTCAACGCAAGATTATCCAAACTCAGCTATGGGGGTAGTTGCCTTGTTACGTCAGACGTATATAGATGCTGATTGGTACAAAAAGACTAATGGTAAATCTGAATTTAATATTTCATTGGATGCTTTCAACAATAGTCAAGCAATTCCACAGGTCTTTGATGGGGGTGATAAGTTTGGGGTATTGCGTGCCAATAAAATTGCCAAAGAGTTTGGCGTTCAGTATATCATCAAAGGAAGTGGCGATGAATATCAGCGATTGGAAGACATTAAAGCAACGGGTGTAAATTTGATTATTCCCGTAAACTATCCCATCACGCCCGACGTTGAAGACCCCAATGATGAAAAAAATGTCTCTTTGGCAGAAATGAAACATTGGGAAATGGCTTCTTCAAATGCGGGAATTCTGTCAAAAGCAGGCATAAATTTCGCTTTAACGACTTCAAATTTGAAGTCAAAAGGTGATTTTATGGTAAATCTCCGCAAAGCGATTGAAATGGGTTTATCTGAAAAAACGGCTCTGTCGGCTTTGACTTCCATACCCGCACAGTTGATGAAAGTTGATAATCTGGTGGGTGCTTTAAAGGCAGGAATGTTGGCGAATTTCTTGATTACTTCGGATAATATTTTCAAAGATGGTAATGTCATTTACGAAAACTGGGTGAAAGGAAAACGTTATGTTTTGTCGGATATGAATGTAAAAGATTTGCGTGGTAATTACGACTTAACGATTGGTGATAATTCAAAACTCAAACTGAACATTACTGGCAAAGCCGACAAACCCGAATATCAAATTGTAGTTACGGATTCTGTAAAAATTACGCCCAAAGTAACCCGCACGGGCGATATGCTCACGATGTTGTTTAAACTGGATGCTAAAAAAGATAAAGGCGATTCACGAATTAGTGCTTATTATGATGGCAAGAATATCAAAGGTGATGGCGTTGATGTTGCAGGAAAACCTCTGGCGTTGATGGCAACTTTCAAGGAAACGATGAAAGAAACGCCCTCTAAACCAGATACAGCTAAGAAAGTGATTGCAGAAATTGGAAAAATCACTTATCCATTCAATGGTTATGGAAGTGAAACAAAACCCCAAGCCGAAACCATATTAGTGAAAAATGCCACCGTTTGGACGAATGAAGCTCAGGGTATTGTTCAAAATATGGACGTTTTGATTCAGAACGGAAAAATCGCACAGGTCGGTAAAAATCTGGCTTCCACGGAGGCAAAAGTGATTGATGGAACGGGTAAGCATTTGACCAACGGTATTTTTGATGAACATTCACACATTGCCCTATTTGCGGTTAATGAAGGCTCACAATCAGTAACGGCTGAGGTGAGAATGGAGGATGTTATTAATTCAGATGATGTTAATATTTACCGCCAGTTAGCAGGGGGAGTAACTTCTTCTCAATTATTACACGGTTCGGCAAATTGTATTGGTGGGCAGTCTGCGGTGATAAAATTGAAATGGGGAGAACCATCTGATGCCCTCAGAATCCCCAATATGGACGGTTTTATTAAATTCGCTTTGGGCGAAAACGTAAAACAAGCCAACTGGGGCGACCGTGCCAGAGTACGTTTCCCACAGACACGTATGGGTGTGGAACAGATTATGATGGATGCGTTTATCAGAGCAAAAGAATATGAAAAAGCAATGAAAAATCCTACGATTGGAACGCCCGTGAGAAGAGATTTAGAATTGGATGCTTTGGTGGAAATCCTCAATAAAAAGCGTTTTATCACTTGTCATTCGTATGTGCAATCAGAAATTAATATGTTGATGAAAGTGGCAGATTCATTGGGCTTTAAAGTAAATACTTTTACCCACATCTTGGAAGGTTACAAAGTAGCGGACAAAATGAAGGCACACGGAGCAAACGCTTCCACGTTTTCGGATTGGTGGGCGTATAAAATGGAAGTAAAAGAGGCGATTCCGTTCAATGCTGCCTTAATGACCAAGGTTGGAGTGAATACTTCCATCAATTCTGACGATGCTGAAATGGCTCGAAGATTAAACCAAGAAGCCGCCAAAACCGTGATGTACGGTGGCATGACGGAGGAAGAAGCCTGGAAAATGGTAACATTAAATCCTGCTAAAATGATGCACTTGGATACCCGTTTGGGCAGTATTAAAGTAGGAAAAGATGCCGATGTGGTGCTTTGGAACAACAATCCTCTTTCAGTTTATGCCAAACCCGAAAGAGTGATTATTGACGGAGCAACATATTTTGAATTGGAAAAAGATAAAATGCTTCGTGCTAATATTAATGCAGAACGTAATCGTTTGATTCAGAAAATGTTGGCTTCAAAAGCAGGAGGAAATCCAACGGCAAAACCAGAAATGAAAAAGCCAAGACAAATGGTTTGTAATTCGGAAGGGGATATTTATTCGGAAGAAACCAATCACGAGCATAATGATTAATTTTAAATCATGCCACGAAGACACTAAGACACAAGTTTTATTTTTGTATAATTCTTTTCGTAGGAATTGATTTTAAATAAAGTAATCAATTTAGATTCATAACCAATTGATTATCTACAATTTACAACAATTCAAAAACTCAATAATTCAAAACTTGTGCCTTAGTGCCTCAGTGGCGAATCAAAATACATAAAAATGAAAAATATAAAATTCATATATCTCTTTGTATTCCAGTTAGTTACGAATACAATTTTTGCCCAAAATCAAGCAGCAGGTAGTCCCCAAATCAAAGCAATCGCTCTCACGGGTGCAACCATTCATACGGCTAATGGGCAGGTAATTCCAAACGGAGTAATTGTTTTTAATAAAGGAATTATTACCGTTGTTGGTGCTGCTGGGACGACTTATGACAAAGCAACCACCGAAACAATTGACTTGGCTGGGAAAAGCATTTATCCTGGGCTTATTTCGCCCATGAATAGCCTGGGTCTCAATGAAATTGATGCAGTTAGAGCCACTAATGATCAAAGAGAAATCGGAGGAATAAACCCTCATGTTCGAGCCTTGATTGCTTACAATACCGACTCAGAGGTAATTCCTACGGTTCGTTCCAATGGAATTTTGATTACACAAGCCACGCCCGAAGGCGAAATTGTAGCGGGAATGTCCTCAGTGATGCAATTGGACGGTTGGAACTGGGAAGATGCCGTTTTGAAAAAAGATGATGGCATTCACCTCAATTGGGTAAGTTATTTCAAACGTGATTTTGATTTTGCAACGCTTTCGGCATCTACCAAGAAAAATGACAAACATGATGAGCAAATCAGAGATATTGATAAGGTTTTTAATGATGCCATTGCGTATGCACAGGTAAAAAATCCTACTATTAATGTGAAGATGGAAGCAATGAAAGGGCTTTTTGATGGCACGAAAAATCTGTATATTAATGCTGATTACGGAAAGGAAATCATTGAAGCCGTACAGTTTGCGAAGTCAAAAGGTGTTAAAAAAATCGTGATTATCAGTGGGGAAGAATCGTTGATGGCAGCAGATTTTTTGAAGGAAAATAATGTTCCCGTTATCGTGAACACCACCCATCGCTTGCCAAACAGTGCCGATGATGATACGGATATCGCCTATAAATTACCGCAATTATTAGCTCAAAAGGGTGTTTTGGTAGGTTTGGCGTACATTGGTTTAGATTGGAGAACTCGTAATTTGCCTTTTTTGGCGGGAACCGTGGCGGGTCACGGGATGGACAAAGAAGATGCCTTGAAACTGATAACTGCCAATAATGCCAAGATTTTGGGTATTGATAAAATGGTGGGAACTTTGGAAGTAGGCAAACACGCTACTTTAATCGTTTCAGCGGGTGATGTGTTGGATATGAGAACCGCCAAAGTTGAACACGCTTACATTCAAGGACGAAAAGTGGATTTGGACGATAAGCAAAAAAGACTTTATCGGAAATATGCCGAGAAGTATAATGTGAAGTAACCCATGTTATTGCGAATGAAATGAAGCAATCTTTTGGACTATTGAAAGTGAATTTAAAATCTTTCATTAGTCCAAACAGATTGCTTTTTTTGTAAATAAAATACGTAAGATTTCGGACTGCCCCCCTCTTTGAACAAAGCCTTCCGTGTTGAAAAAAGTCTCACTATCTAAACTGATAAACAATCTCCGAATATTTGCGAGCCACGGGAACGATGAAATCGGTTTCGCTCAATTGCAATTTAAACCCCTGAGCATTCCCCGAGACCTTCATCACTTTATCCAAATTGACGATAAATGAACGATGACACCTCACGATGGTTTTTGCTTGAATCTGTCCTTCCAATCTGGTTAAACTACTTCTGATTAATTCCTTAACGATTTGTTGGTCTTTCAGAAAAACAATCGTTGAATAGTTATCGCTTGATTCAATATATAATAAATTTTGAGTGGATAATGTTAATGTATCTTTCTCATTTTCTGCCGTAAAAACTAAATCTGATTCTTTTATTTGATTTCCTGCAAAACTGGGTTGAGGAGGTTTACTATATTGTTTCAAATAATAAATATAGTTACTAATTACAATCCCAGTGCTGGGGAAAAAAATACCAAGAATAAAAGTATACCCAACCATACTGAAAAAGACTAAAAAATTTTAGCCGCTAAAGGAATACAACATGGCTATAAATCACATTAAAAAAGCATTAGCGTGACGTTCAACATCACAAATAAAATCTCTCGACCAACAGTCCAGTTTTGTTCTTTTGAAATAATTTGGAAAGGTTTTAGGGGGAACAAAATACAACAAAAGCATGGTAGCGGCGGTGATAACGCCATAACCCGAAAGAATCAAGATTTTATGAGGAGAGTTAAACTTATAAATATCGAACGGCTGAAAATAAATCAAAAATAACCCAATGAAGAAACCTGTCCCCAATGAGAGAAGAATTTTCCGTTTGTCAGAATCCGAATGTGGATAAGGTTGTTGGAGGATTTTTAACATACTGTAAATTTTCGGTTTGAGAGTTTTCATTGAACTGTGTCAAATTAAAGTATAATTTTTAACTTTAACAAAACGCAGGGAAAAAACGGCAAACTCTCAGAAGCCGTTTTAAAATATATTCTGAATAAAGTCTAATTGTATTTTTGAGTAGCGGAACCATATTTTTTTAAGGAATATACAGCGTATCTTGTGTAAAATATGGTTTCGATAGTCTGAAATAAGACAATCAGAATTTGTCGTAAGATATTTTAAAACGCGACTTCTGAGAGAGCATTAAGAGAGTTCTTAAATACTTTGACAGGAGCTACTCTATCAAGCTCCAAACTTAGCAAAATAACAGCAGAAGAAAATTTATAAATATTTGAAGAAAAATGGGTAAAATTATACCGCAACGCTGGCTCGAACCGTCCTAAAGCGGTTCAAACTTAGACTAACAATATGGCAAATATGTCCTCGCTTATTTTGATTACTCCCCTCCGATTCGTACAATGATTTACACAACAAACACGATTGAATCTTATCATCGAAATATTCGCAAAAGACAGGAATGCTCCTATTTAAAAGACATAAAGGCGAC
>JAXHOK010000061.1:0-27058 GCA_034519515.1 Arcicella sp. | reverse complement strand
CTTTTATCCAACGATTTGGCAAGGAAACTTTCTTTTCGACTGCCTTTGATTTTTGGCTAATTACCGTTACATGGTCATGCCCAACGCTGAGAATTACCTCCTCATCTTTTTGTACCAAATTGAGGGCATTCAACATGGGTTCATTGAAATCGACATTGGTCGTGCCACTCGCCAAAAATTCACCATCCAACCCTTCCGAAAGGATATCCAAACGAGCATAAACGCCATTGCAGGACGAAAAACCTTCAAAACGAATCTGTCCAACGCCCGCCGTAACGATGGGGTCACGCATGGCAGCCAATTCTTGCATGGTCAAAGCAAAGCGAGAACGAACCGTTTTAGCAACCGTAGCCAGACATTTTGCGGTCAGATAAGGCTCTCGCATTCGTCCCCAAAAGAAGCAAGGAATATTATTAACCTCCTCTAATTCAGTCTGATGCGACAATAAAAGGCTGTTTTGTTTATCAACTTTATTGATGGTTGAAATATCGGAATAAGTAAAATCTGCGATTTCCATAACAGGGAATTGTTGAATTTTTGAGTTGTTGAATTATTCACTTCCCGAAAGTTATTTTACCCGCAATGGATATTGTTTCGGGAAGTTCTCTCTGATTTAACTTCTCGAAACAATATCCATTGCGGGTAAGAGAACTTTCGGGAAGTGCATATAAAGGTACTTTCGAGAAGTGTGAGGCTATCAAACAGCCAAAATCTGTTTACTAATACTTTTCAAAGAACCATTGTTTTGCCAAACTTTCGCTGCTTCGAGGGCGAGATTCGAGGGTTTTTTGTTGGTTTTTGACAATAGATCAAAATAAATTTCCAACAGTTTTTTCGTGTTCATCGGGATTTCTGGTAAATCTTTTAAAGTATCGAACATGGCATCAATCATCAGCAATAAACCCTGATTATGAAGCGTTGAGGCATCTTTTACCAAATTTACTACATCAATGAATCGTTGAATTCCACCATATTTGTTTTGAACAAGATAGGCAATTTTTTTGCCCAATTGAGCGGGTTCGATGGTTTGTTGTTCAAAATGAGCCAGTAAAACCTCTGCTGCCAAACCTCGATATTCCTTTTTTTGAACCAAACAAGCAACCGCCAATACATACGAAGCCGTTTCTGAAAACTTGAAATAATTGGCTAACATTAATCTCAAACCTGCCTCCAACGCATTCTGAGGAGTATCGCTTGATCCTAAACATATACTGAGGATATAAGCAAAAATTGCCTGTGGATTTTGAGGAGTAAAGCCATTCCAATAAAAAATATCGTTCTTTCCGACGTGATAGTAATAGTTATTATTACGATTGAACAAATCTAAGCTATACAAAAGAGCGTTTTGAACGGTTTTGTGCGGTGGTAAATCAATTGCTAAATTATACCAATACGTTACTCCCAATTCTTTCGTTTGCCAGTGTCGCCATTCATTTTTGTATTCCTTGATGTATGGCATTACCGCAAACGGTTTAATCACATTTGGCACGTCATCATAAAGACTTCCTGCAAATTCGGGGAAGGTTTTATCAGGATAATGCGTCCGTGCTGCCACTGCCCAAAGCGAATTGAAATCTGAAAATTTGATGGACTGAGAATTAGTAAATAATACCCTCGAAATCAATGATTTATCGTGCGTATCCAGTTCGATTTTATCACTTGCTCCCAGACAAAAACGCATTAATTTTGCGACTTTATCGGTCAATTTGTCACACAAAATCAAGGCTTCATCCACACGTTCACGGGGCATTCGGGCGATGGCAATGGCAAAATCTGTCATGTCAAGCGGCTCATTATTTTCCTGATACGCAATCAATCTTTCAACCAACGTTTTGGGTGCAATCCTGTTAGATGTATGTGTGGGCATACTCAACATCGGAAGGACAGATTTTTTGGCTAATTTTCGTTCCAAATACTTTAAACGCTCTTTTTGAACCAAAATAGTTTTTCCCGCTGAATTGACATACCATTGGTCAGCTTTGAACGAATTTTTGTTATCATGGAGATAATTAATCAAAAAATCTTTGGTCAAATTATGATGGACAGATTCGTAATAAGTTTTTTGTAGTTGCTTCAAATAAGGGTCACATTGTTCTTTGAAATCATCGGGAAATTCTGCTTGCATCGTGATTAATGAATTCATCAAAATTTCGGTGTCAATCGTCTTTCCAGATTTGATAAATTCCCCAATACTAAACAGAAATTCATGCCACGTTTTGGGCAATTTTACCCGATTTTTTTCAGACAGAAAGGTAAATTGTATCTCCTTGAAATTGTATTCTTGACCTTCGTCTGCTATTTCTTCCGAATCGCCTTCACTCAAAAAATCTTTCAACGCAATTTTGCCATTTCCCAGCATCTGAGGGGCATACATCGTGAGTTTTTCTCGCAAAGCCTCGTCTGATTTTGAAGCGTGACTTTGAATAATTTTTATCGCTTTTTCCTGAATACTCAAATCATTTACCACAAAAACGTCTGCAATTAAATCCATGATTTTTTCTTTGGAATCCGCATTAGATTTCAACATTTTTTCCAACATGGTCAGTAATAGTTTCAGCGAACCTTTGCAGTCTTCCCGCATCATCACGGGGGCAATCCAATCCAAGAATTCCGTAGTATTGAAGCCTTTTTCTTGATAAATATCCTTAAAAATCCCCACGGCATAATTCGCCACCGAGTTTGTATTAGCGTGTAAAAGTGGCAAAATGGTTTGTTGCAAATCAATCAATTCCTCTTTGGAAGGATCATTTTCATCAAATCGCTTTCTGAAAAATGCCTTCAAACCATTATTCCATTCTTTGGTTTGGATTTGAAGGCAATTTTCGAGAAATAACTTTCTATCAATTTTTCCTTCTGTGATTAAGCGACTAAAAATGACCGACCAAGTAGGAACGTTTTGCTTAGTTTTATCATCGAATGCTGTAAGATTATTCAGATTGGTTTCGTAATCAAATAATGTAAAAACATCCCTTTGGAAATTAGAAGGCATACTGCAAATTTGGTCAATATACTCCATCGCACTCTGCCATACCTCTGTTTCATAATCATAATTACTGTAATCCGACAGAGAAAAAGCGTATAATTGAGGTTGAAAGGTAATCAATCCCAATTCTTCCAACCTCAAAAGACTGTAATAATTGATTGGTGTCCAATTAGATTTTAGCTTTTTAGCGAGTAAAAAATCCCCAATCCAATTAGGTTTTGCCCATAATAAAATGTCTGTTGTTAAAACATTTCCATCAGAGATATTAAGATACCGCACAGCTTCATCCCAAGAATTGATGTCCGTTTTGTCACAAACAGCAATGGCACTCATAGTGATGATCCATTTTTGATTATTATTGCCTCGAAGCCCCCATTTTCCATAATCATTTTTCTTTTTCGGGTCTGCGGGCGTGAGTTCTACATAAGTCATCCAATAGCGTTTTGCTTTCCGAATGTGTTTCCGAAATGCCTCTTTGTGCCGACTTTCCAGTTTTTGCAGAAAAGGCAAAAGCGAATCCATTTTTTCGGAGGTAATGAGTTGATCAAATTCCTCCAAAACCGCCTCTAAATTATCTTCCTTTTCGGTTTTTGCTTTGGGCGATTTGGGATTTGAAGCCACCACGGAAGCCACACCTTCCTCGGAATAGCCTTTTTTGCGTTTTTCAGCCAAAATTTTCTCAGCTTCTTTCAAACATTTTTCTTCGGTTTCAAAAGTCTTGGTTTGGCTTTGTCCGCTTGTGCCGTTGCGTCCGTAGGTTACGGTAAATGAAGTTATAGACGTTTCAATCTGCCAAAATTTATCAGACGTATCATCTTGAAAAGTGAGGTAATGCTTCATGGGTTTTGGGGTATGAGCAAGATTAATGGAGAACATTTTTCTGTAAATATAACTTTCATTTATTTACAAAAAAGCATAAATGCGTGAACGGTATCTTTTGGGTAAATTGGAAACAAACCCGAACTTGTTTAGATTTGTAAATCTTAAAAATACCCCAATACATGAACAAAGCACAAATCCAAATCATCTCAAACAGCGTGGGCGTGATGACCCACCAAGCACAAAGCACCATAAATTTATTGGACGAAGGCGGTACTGTTCCCTTCATTGCCCGATACAGAAAAGAGGCAACTGGCAGCCTTGACGAAGTACAAATTTTGGATATTAAAGAACTCTGGACGAAGCTAAAAGATGCCGATAAACGCCGTGAGGGCATTATCAAGTCAATTGAGGAGCAAGGTAAAATGACTCCCGAATTGTTGAATAAACTCACAAATGCCTATCATTTACAGGAATTAGAAGACCTTTATTTGCCTTATAAACAAAAGCGTAAAACCCGTGCTTCCATCGCTATCGAAAAGGGACTTGAACCTTTGGCAAAGTTGATTTTTGAACAAAAAGAAAGCAATATTTTACAAAAAGCACAGGCGTATTTGAATGATAAAGTTGCCAACGTTGAGGAGGCTTTGCAAGGAGCAAGGGACATCATGGCGGAGTGGATGAATGAAGACGTTACGGCTCGTAATGCGGTTCGTAAAGTCTTTGAACGTGAGGCGGTTGTGTATTCAAAAGTGAAAAAAGGTAAAAACGAAGAAGGGGCAAAATATCGTGATTATTTTGACTTTAATGAACCTCTTAAACGTGTGCCTTCGCATAGATTATTAGCCATCAGAAGGGGAGAGGAAGAAGGTTTTTTGTCAGTAACGATTTCGCCCGAAGAAGACAATGCACTTGGAGCATTAGACCGTGTTTTTCTCCGTGGTTTGCCCGAACCCAAAAAGATTGTCGAAGAAGCCATTACCGATTCGTATAAGCGGTTAATGAAACCCTCTATCGAAAATGAATTTGCAGGAATCTCTAAGGAAAGAGCTGATATTGAAGCCATTAAGATATTTTCTCAAAACCTCCGACAGTTATTGCTGGCTTCTCCGTTAGGACAAAAAAAGGTTCTCGCCATCGACCCAGGTTATAGAACGGGTTGCAAAACGGTGGTTTTGGATGCCCAAGGAAATCTATTGGCAGACACCGTAATTTATCCATTCGATAAACCTTCGGAAGCTCAGGATAAGATTTTAACCCTTTCTGAAAAATACCAAATCGAAGCCGTAGCCATCGGAAATGGAACGGCTGGACGTGAAACTGAGGATTTTGTTAAGAGATTGTTCCAAAACTCTCCTCTCAGTAGGAGAGGGGCAGGGGGTGAGGTTTTTCCTCAAATCTTTGCTGTTTCTGAACAAGGAGCATCCATTTATTCAGCTTCGCCCATTGCTCGTGAGGAATTTCCAGATAAAGATGTAACCGTTCGTGGTGCAATTTCAATTGGTAGAAGATTGATGGATCCATTGGCGGAGTTGGTAAAAATCGATGCAAAATCCATTGGTGTTGGGCAATATCAACACGATGTGGAACAAAATCTATTGAAAAATTCTTTGGATTCTGTTGTGGAAAGTTGTGTGAATGCGGTCGGTGTAAATTTGAACACTGCCTCAAAACATTTGTTGGCTTATGTGGCAGGTTTAGGTCCAGTTTTAGCGGCAAATATTGTAAAATATCGTCAAGAAAATGGAGATTTTACGGCACGTAGTCAAGTGAAAAAAGTGTCACGTTTGGGGGATAAAGCCTTTGAACAATGTGCAGGATTTTTGAGGATTCATAACGCTAAAAATCCTTTGGACAATTCGGCAGTTCACCCCGAAACCTACCCAATTGTTGAACAAATGGCTAAGGATTTGAAATGTACTGTCAAAGATTTAATGACCTCCGCCGAACTGCGTAAACGCCTTAATTTAAAGGATTACGCCACAAATTCCATTGGTTTACTGACCCTTCAAGACATCATGAAGGAACTCGAAAAGCCTTCTCGTGACCCCCGTGAGCAGCTAATTGCCTTTGAATTTGACCCTAACGTCAAGAAAGTTGAAGACCTTTATGAAGGCATGGTTTTGCCAGGAATTGTTACCAATATTACGGCTTTCGGATGCTTCGTTGATGTGGGTGTGAAGCAAGACGGTTTAGTCCATATTTCACAATTAGCGAATCAATACGTGTCTGACCCTAATCAGGTGGTGAAATTGCAACAGCACGTGAAAGTGAGAGTTATGGAGGTGGATATTGCTCGGAAAAGGGTTGCTTTGAGTATGAAAGGGGTGTAATACGGACGGTGCGATGACTCGCCAGCCTTGTCCGTAGTGATTTAATTTTCAACTACGGACAAGGCTGGCGAGTCGTCGCACCGTCCGTATTACAGAATAAAAATCTAAATTCATCAAAACATGGAATTATTCGGAAAATAGATTTTCTCAATGACAAATCAACCTCAACCCCTCGAAGTTTGGATGCGTGGACCCATTGCTGGGCTTTCGCCGATACTTCAACCCGTTGCTCATGCACTCCTACAAGTTCGTGAAGAAGTAAATACCCTAATGATTGATTTTCCCGAAGAATATTTGTGGGAAACTCCCGCAGGTGTGGCTTCGGTGGGTTTTCATTTGCAACATCTTTCTGGGGTATTGGATAGACTTTTTACTTATGCCAATGATAAAATGTTGGATGAAGACCAGTTGGAATTGTTGGAACTTGAAAATGTTTCTCCTCAGTATAATTTAACGGTCAAAAAGTTATTGACTCGCTTTAATAATCAGGTAAACAAGGCTCTGACCCAGCTAAAAAACACCAACGAAAAATCACTTCTTGAACCCCGAGGAATTGGTAGAAAGAAGATTCCTACGAATGTTTTGGGTTTATATTTTCACGCAGCGGAGCATTCTACAAGGCATTTTGGGGCATTAATGGTTACGGTTAGGGTTCTGAAAGGTGAATAAAAATACTCTCGTAAATATTTAGAAATCAATCAATTCGTTATATTTACAAAAATGTCCTTACTTTAATAATCCATGAAACAAAACAAACGACACACTTGCGAAAGAGTGCTGATTCTCTTTTTGATAGTTATTTTCATGGATTCTTGCCGATTGTTTCGTCGTCAAGAAAACGCTTCTTCTTCCACTTCTTATCCAAAACAGAAAACTGTTCCATCCAAAACTTACCCCAAAACCTATAATCTAAGAACCATCAACGAAGTAATTTCTTTGGCTCGTACCTACACAGGAGTTCCCTATCGTGTGGGCGGAACAGATGCCAATGGAATGGATTGTTCTGGTTTACTATTTTGTGTTTATTCACAAATTGGCTTCAAAATTCCCCGCATTTCTTGGCAACAGGCTGAGGTTGGGCATGAAATCTCGATTGATGAACTCCATGCGGGTGATTGGGTATTTTTTGTAACTAACAAAGGCGGTTCGGCTTCTATAAATCATGCAGGTTTGGTTACCGAAAAAAGAAATGATAAGGAAGTGATTTTTATTCATGCTTCGTCTTCAAAGGGTATTAGGGAGGACAATCTTTTTTCTAAATATTGGATGTCTTGTTTTGCCAAGGCTATGCGACCTTTTAGTCAGTAGAATGATTTTTAATTATAGCCCTACAAACAAATAATTCTATGTAAATACTTTATAAATTCTTCTGATTTTATTATCTTAATTTTGGTTTCCTGATTTTTAAATGTGAATACTCCTCCCAAAAGAGGGAGTTTTTATGTATTTTATTAAAAATTGGCTCGACTATTGCAATTTTGAATTACAATAGAAATTCGGAGTGTACTACCGCCTATAGTTCAAATGCAGGATTTCGTGAGTATCGATAACTAGTCCCACTTAAAAATTTAGCTTCCATTATCACAACTAAATTTTTCACTTACGACCCGTAAAATTTTAAATCATGAAAGTAGTTTGTTCAACATTAACCGCCAAAAAGTCTTTAAACAGTATTACAAAAATTAGTTTAACCCGAATCATCGTATTGTTAATTTCTTTTTTTGCAATGCCATTTCAATCATTTTCAAATGAATTGGAAGGCGAAAGTATTGCAAAAATTGCTGTTGAGATACCTGCAAAAGAAAAACTCGCCAAGTCTTCTAATCGAAAGACTGACTTTAACTACATCAGTCTTAACACTCTTTTAAAAACTTCGTACTGCACAGGCGAAAGTTCATTTCTTTATGCAGATGCCCAAGGAATATTTAATCCTGGTAATGTATTTTCTGTAGTGTTGTCTGATTCTGTGGGTAGTTTTTCAAATCCCTCAATTATTGGAACAGTGAGTGGGAATTCATCGGGCGTTCAAACGATTAATTTCAGAATTCCTATCAATATTTCGCTCGGTACAGGCTACCGAATAAGAATTGTCGCTTCAAATCCGCTCACAACTTCTCCTGACAATAATTTTGATATTGCTATAACAACAATTCCAGTTCCAGTAAGCACTAATCAAGTTATTTGTGCGGGACAATCGGCTGAATTAGAGGCAACCTGTAATACTGGGATAATTAAATGGTATAAATTTGCCACGGGAGACACCCTCCTGACAAACACAACGGTTTCTCCTATCGTTACAACCAATTATTACCCCGCTTGTGAAGACGGGACAACCTGTTATAGTAGAAGAAAAATTCATACCGTAACCGTTAATCAGCTCACTGGCGTTTCTTTGGCTTCGGCTTTTTCTTCCTGTGTGGGGAGTGATTTGAATTTGCCAGTCGTAACTTCTCAAACGAATTTGACATATAATTGGACGGGACCCAATAACTTTACTTCAACCACAAAAATAGCTTCCATTGTCAACTTAACAGCTGCCAAAACGGGTACATACTCAGTGGTTGTAACAAGTCCGAATAGTTGTTCCGTTTCTGCTACAACCTCTGTCAGTATTGGCACAGCCTTACCCAATCTCTCTATTTTAGGTGATACCTTAGTTTGTTTCAATGGTACTATTAATTTAACCGCTGCAAGTGGTTCGTCTTCGGGTGTAACTTATGCTTGGACTGGACCGCAATCATTTACCGCAACGGGGCAAAGTATTTCAAGAAGTGCTTTTACAAGCAATGGGCAGGGATTAACTACTTTTCATGATGGTATTTATAGGGTTATTGCTGCAAACTTATCCACGGGTTGTACGGGGACAGTTTTTGTGAATGTTCATGTAGGAAATCCTCCGAATGTTCCGACTGTTCCAGTGTCGATGGCAGTCTGTGAAGGAACGACCCATGATATTACTGTGGGTTTTGGAGGAGCGAATTTTCAGAGCTACTCTTGGACGGGACCTGATGGTTTTACGAGTACTTCCAATGCTACTTGCAATGCTGCTTTTCAATGTAACGATGCATCTATTTCATTGTCCAATTTTTCAGTATCTCAGGTTGGAATATATTCGGTTACTGGTTTTTTTAGTGATATTAATGGCAAAACTTGTTCAATAAGTGCCAACACGTCATTGAGTATTAAGA
Organism: Arcicella sp.; assembly: GCA_034519515.1. Lineage (GTDB taxonomy): Bacteria > Bacteroidota > Bacteroidia > Cytophagales > Spirosomataceae > Arcicella. The sequence continues at coordinate 17,735 of JAXHOK010000061.1, read as the reverse complement.
CGAAACCAGATGTTACAGTAACTTCAAATTCAGCGGTGTGCTTGGGTCAAAATTTGGATTTTATGGCTAATACTACATCGGGTGTTTTATCGTATTCTTGGACAGGACCTAATAATTTTATCTCAACTATTCAAAATCCATCCGTGAATGCAGCCACGGCAAACGCAACGGGAGTTTATACATTAGTAGCAGTTGGATTGAATCAATGTATCGCCACGGTTAATGCAACCGCCACGATTACTGAATCATACCCGCCCGTAGTTTCTCCCACAGCACAAGTAGTTTTGAGTAATTCCATCACTTTGACCGCCACGGGTTGTGCAGGAACAGTGGATTGGTACAAAAAGTCTGATAATCAGGTTGTTATAATGCCAATTTCACCAACGGTTAAGACTGTATATTACGCAAAATGTAATTTATCGGGTTGTGTTAGTACGAAAAGTGACGATGTTACGGTTTCGATTGGAGCTCCAATTGCCATATCCATAAAATCGGGTAACTGGAATGATAAAACAACTTGGAATATTGACCGTGTACCTCTGGCGATTGATTCGGTAATTATTGATATTGACCACGTTGTTGCGATTCAAGGGCAATATTCTGCAAAATGGATGAGTTTCAGAGGAAATGGGACGATAACCTTTGGTTCAACCATTGGAAATTTGAATTTATTGGGGAATCCACCTCCGCCCAAAACCGAAACACCAACGCTTCTTACGGTTGCCGAAACACAGATTTCATACGCTAATTATTCTAATGGAGCTACGATAAAATTATATAAAAATGGCGTTTACATAAACCAGAGTATTGTTTCGAGTAGCAATAATACGTGGACAGGGCTAACTCTAACGGCTGGGTCTTATACCATTACAGCTATAAATACTGATTCATCGGAGTCTGTTCAATCAAATGCTATTCAATTTACTCCACAAACTGTCAAACCGACTCTTTTAACGGTTACTGGAAGTCAAATTACGTATTCTGATTATACCAGTGGTACTACTTTGAAACTATACAAAGATGGTGTTTATACTAATTTAAGCACTGTTGTCAATAGTAATACTTGGACTGATTTAACTTTAACATCGGGTTCATATACCATAACATCAACGGAAAGTGGTAAATCTGAATCAATCCAGTCGAATGCTATTCAATATTCGTCATTGCCACTTACTGGAACTCCAACTTTATTAGCCGTCAATGCAACTTATATAACTTATACAAATTATACCCCGGGAGCAGTTTTTAAATTATATAAAAATGGAGTATTCACAGGAGATACCTTTGTTTCAAATGGAAATGAATGGAGTGGTTTAAATTTGACAACGGGGACATACACTTACACTGCCACAGAATCGGGCAAGGCTGAGTCTGCACAATCAAATGCTATACAATTTACACAGCCCAATGGACAAACAAGCACCCCAATGTTATTGACTGTTACTGGAAGTACTATTTCTTATTCAGGATATACCAATGGAACAACGCTCAAACTTTATAAAAATGGTGTTTATATCAATCAGGCTTATATTGCGAATAGTAATCAGTGGACAGGACTAAGTTTATCAACGGGTGCATATACCATTACTGCCACGGAATCAGGGAAGTATGAATCGGCTCAGTCTAATTCAATTCAATTTACAACATCAAGTACTCAAACAACTACTCCCACACTTTCGACTGTTACTGGAACGCAAGTTACTTATTCAGCCTATACAAATGGGGCTATTTTGAAGTTGTATAAAAATGGAATTTATACTAATCTTAGCACCGTGGCAAGCAGTAGCACTTGGTCGGGGCTAACTTTAACATCAGGGGTATACACCATTACCGCTACCGAAAATGGTAAAACGGAATCTGAACAATCAAATACCATTCAATACAATACTCCATCAAACACTCAAACTACAACACCACTGCTATTAACCGTTGGTGGAAGTCTGATTTCATATTCAAATTATACTAATGGCACAACCTTAAAATTATACAAAGGAGGGGTTTACATGAATCTCTCATATACTGCTAATGGCAACGAATGGTCGGGACTAAATCTGACATCTGGAACTTACTCAATTACCGCCACCGACCCAGGGAAAACGGAATCAGCACAATCAAATTCCGAACAATATGTAGTTCCATCATCAAATGTAATTACTATTGAACCCAACAAGCCACCCTATTATTTCTCAGACGGTCATCCCGCCAGTCATTATGCTAATAATTTAAATTTACCCGCTATTTTTACCAATACACCACAATACGACCCCGTAAATGATATGGTGTGGTTGAAAAATAATAAAATCAAAATAGGAATCAACCTCAAAAGAGGAGGGCAATTAGCTTGGGCTTCTCATTGATAGATGCTACAACTAATTTGGTTTATAACGGATATGACGGCGGTTTTCAAGTAACTCTGGATGCTTATCAACGGAAGGAGGGCTATACACAAGGGGGGGAAGTGGCAGGTTCGGCTATTCCTGGAATGCCAACCTCGTATAATGTTACTATGGGAGGAGATTATCTTAATCATGCCGTTAGTTTGATTGACTATCATTCAATTCCGAATGGATATTACGTGAAATTAAGACCAATCCATTATCCGCTAAACGCTAAATTCTCGGAAACTTATATTGAAGTTTGGTACACTATCATCAGGCAATCTGTGAAAATTCAATATCGTTATACCAGTTTCAGAACAGATGGACAGTGGAATGGTGGTGGTTTTGACGGGGCTGCTGTGCCTGCTTGTTTTATCGTAAATACGCTCAACAGGTATAAAACTTATGCAGGAAGTAATCCATGGACGTTTTCACCTGTTGAAGGTGATGTTTTGCCAATTCAAAATTTGGGAGGTACTCCCCTCAGCCGACAAGCAACTGAACACTGGGGAATGGTTTATAATCCGCAAAAATTGGATTCGGGTATTGGTGTCTATAATGATACTGATGTTAATGGGAGTTCAACTTTTTTCACCTTTAAACAATTGGAAGTTTATCCTGGCAATCCGCCAGGTACGGAGTTTAATAATGGTTTTACTTACTTTCATGCCTTTAATTATTTCAATAATCTCACCAACAGAGGCAGTTATGTAAAAGATATGACCGCCTATCTGATGCTGGGAACAGAGTTTGAAATCAGAGCTGAGGCATATCGCATTTCAGGGCATGAGGCTAATATTCCACAATTCTAAAAACAAACAACTTTTAATTATTCATCAATTGACTTGTGAAACCAAGATTAAATCCCTAATTTTGCACCTCAATTTAAAACTCTGTTCGCAATGGCTGTTACAAGACTCAAAAGAAAAGACAGAAGAAACAAGGCTATAGCCACTAACAAAGTCAATGCAATTAAGTTTTTGACTACTGTCCCTGAAATTAAATTAGTGGACGTAGAAGCAATAAAGGCTGAATTTGCTGCGAAGGCTGCGAAGTAATTTTGTACAATTTCTTCTAAGAATCAAAAACCTCGTCTATCAATAGGCGAGGTTTTCTTTTTTATGTTTATGAAAGTAATTATCTTATTCCGTAAATTTATGTGGTGAATCAAACCTAATGCTTACATTCATTTAAAACTATCCCCGTGAAATACTTATTCTCATCACTCCTTATTTTATTTACGCTAAATTCTTTCTCTCAAAGATTTTACAATATTCTCTTTGACCAATTACCCCAAGATTATCAATTGTACCCTCGGGATGATAAAAATCAAGCAATAGTACCAATAAACGGTACTATCGAAGTAGCGGGATGGTCGTATATGTCCGTTGTGGTTTACCGAAATAAAAAACTATACAGTTATGTTCGCAATAGTTTTGCGTATGACAATACGGGTAAATTGGGTAAATTTTCATTGAGTCCCATCATCAAAGCAGAATTAGCCGAATATGACTTTCAGATTTATGCCAGTCAGGCGGGTAAAGATTCAGTATTGACTTTTGAACGAAAAAATGTAGTCTCGGGTGATGCTTACCTTATATACGGACAGTCGAACGGGCGTGCTTGGGAAGAAGTTTATGATTATAAAAATGAATACTGCCGAACCTTTGGCTATGGTTCTTTTCAAAATGGTTATTCGTGGGGATTATCAAATGAAGGTTTTACGGGCGGGTTCGATGGCGAGCAGTTTATCGTGGGAGAGTGGGGCATTCATTTGCAAAAAAATATCCTTGAAAATTACGGAATTCCTACCTGTGTTATCAATGCCTCCACATCAGGAGCAAATATCAAAGCCCTTTCTGATAGAAATTCCTCCAATCCTGCCGACATCAAAACGAGCTATGGAAGGTTAATTTACATGGCTCAAAAATCGGGTATCGTCAATAATATTAAGGGTTTTTTCTATTGGCAAGGTGAAACAGATGCGGTGCAAGACCCCAATTATTGGAAAATTGGTTTTCAGCAACTATATGGTTTTTGGGAAAAAGATTTACCATCCGTCAAGAAGATTTATTCTTTTCAACTTCCTTTATTTGGAGCAGGCGAATACAATGACGAAGTGGGTGCGTTGAGAGATTATTATAGACAATTAGGAAAAATATATCCCAAAATCACCCCTTACACACCCATTGGCGTTACGGGTTGGAACGGCTGGCATTTTGATTTGGCAGGTTACAAGCAGATTGCCAATGAATTGAGTGTGATAGTTGGTAAAGATTTTTATGGAGAAAAGAAGACCTTAATCTCCCCTAATGTTCAGAAAATATTTTACTCCAATGAAAAACGAGACGAAATAACGATGGCTTTTGAAAGCGGTCAGCAAATGGTTTATCCCAAAGATACGCTTGTGCCAAATATCGGAGGAGGTTTTGGAATGTATAGTTTGAAAGATTTTTTCTATCTCAATAAAGTTTGGCAAAAAGTGGCTTCGGGTAGGGCAGAGGGTAATAAAATAATTTTGAAATTGAAACAACCCGCTGAAACCTCTGATACTTTACTCAAATATTTGCCTTCTATTTATCCATATTCGGGCGGTTCATTTATTCTGAAAGAAGCCCCTTGGATTTATATTGGTCCTTTCTTGAAAAATTCTGACGGTATGCGAGCGTTCGCTTTTCATCACACAAAAGTAGCCCCGTTTGTCAATTTAGAGAAAATTACCCTGTCGAGTACGACCTTGGCAAATAATAAAATTTCTCTAAAATGGAATAATATACCGAATGCAAAAGGGTATATACTGGAAAGAATTTTGGCAAAAGATTCAACCCAAATTCAGTTTGTCAAACAGTTCCCAAATTCAGCAATGACTTTTACTGATTCAACCCTTGAATTTGGAACAGAATATATTTATAGGATAAAATCATTTACAGACTTACAAGAATCAGAATTTAGCATTTTGAAGGTTAAATCTGTTAATGACCCAAATCTTTTATCGGTTAATGTATCAGTAAATTACTTTAATACTGCAACGCTTATTTGGCAACCATCCAGCAATATTACAAAACCAGATTTTTATACCATTGATAGAAAAATTGAACCAAATGGTGCTTTTGAACAAATTGCTAAGGTTTTAGGCAACGTAAACAGCTATAAAGATTCTACTCTAAAAGCTAATACCAATTATTCTTATCGGATAAAAGCCGTTGGAAATAATGTAGCTTTTCAAGGACAAACCGACTTAAAAACACCAGCCTTGCTTAATTCGCCAGAAGTCATTGCCAATGTTTTGTATTATAATTCCCTGAAAATCAATTGGAAAACTGTCGTAGGAGCTGTTTCGTATAAATTGGAAAGGAAAACTGGAACGGAAAGCTTTAAGGAAGTTACAACGTTTGATAATAAAACTACCGAATTTACAGACAAAACGCTGAAAGATAATACTGAATATACATACCGATTGAAAGCCTTTGGTGATAAAACAGAATCGCTTGAAACTAATATAACAATAAAAACTCCAGCCCTTTTATCAACACCAGAATTGAGTGTAGAATCGCTTACTTTTGAAAGTCTTAAAGTGGTTTGGAAAACAGTAGTGAATGCAAATAAGTACGTTTTAGAACGCCAATCTTCTACTGATACCAATTTCAATAAAGTTTTTGAAACTCCTAATTTGACAGAGTATAGGGATATTAATTTGAAAAATAATGAAACATATTCATATCGTTTAAAGGCATTCAGTGATGTTTCCGAATCTGTTTTTGTAAAAATAGACACAAAAACACTCGTTATTTTAGCAAATCAAAATGAAGAAAATGAGACGTTCAAAGTTTATCCGAATCCGACGAAAGATTATATTAATATCATCTTCTCAAAACCAACATCGGGTGAATTTACTTTTACGGATTTAGTGGGCAAAAATTTATTTACACAGAGTTTTATTAAACAATCCGCTTTGAAAATGGATATTTCTCGTTTTCAAAAGGGGCTTTATTTCTTGATTTTGAATTCGGAACAGCAAGTATTTTATCGGAAAGTGATTATCGAATAGGTTTTATTTAACACAAACTAAAAAGGTATTTCATTCGTTGTATTTGAAAAAAATCACGCATGAAATACCTTTTGTTTTTATTACTTCTTTCTTTTCGTTTATCGGCACAACAGAAAGGATATTATGATGTATCCAATTCTGAATTTATGAATCAATTAGCTGTAAATCAGCCCATTGATGCTAAAAATCCCAATAATTCTTTGCTGGATGCCGCTATTTTTCACGCTACCAACGAACAAAGATTGAAACATAATCTTCGGAGTTTTACCTATAATTTGCCGCTTCACAAAGCCTGTATCGGACATTCGGAGGCGATGATTGAACAGGATTTTTACAGTCATGTCAATCCGAATAATACCTCCAACAGAAACTTACAGAATCGAGTAGAAAATCAAACCCGTGAATTTAGGGCGATGGGCGAAAATATTGCCCAACACGATATTATTGAGACGGGCAAAGGCTCAAGATTTTGTTTTCAACCGCCCAAGAATAACGGTGATTATCTGTTTGTAGATTGTGCCACAAAAAAGCCTTTATACATGATGACCTACGCAGTTTTGGCAAGGGCGATTGTAAATGGCTGGATGAATTCTCCACATCATCGTGAGAACATTCTAAATCCGCAATATACCATGATGGCAGTGTCGGCACGGTTATCGAAAAACCCATTCAAAGAACCCCAAAGCCCTTTTGCCAAAATCACACAAGATTTAGGGGGAATATAGATAATTGTTGAATCATTGAATTGTGGAGTTGTTGCGATTTCATAATCAACAATTCAATAACTCAACAATTCAACAACTCTTAGTTTTTCCTATCTTTGCAAAAAATAAAAATTATCAATGGAAAAAATTAGATCAACAACCGTCTTGGCAGTGGTTCATAACGGCGAAGTAGCAATTGGAGCAGACGGACAGGCAACTATGGGAGCAACCGTTGCCAAAAACCACGTTAAGAAAATCAGGAAGATGTTGGACGGTAAAATCGTAACAGGTTTTGCAGGGTCAACTGCCGATGCTTTCACGCTTTTGGAACGTTTTGAAGAAAAACTGAGTGCCTACGGAGGCAACATGAAACGGGCAAGTATTGAACTCGCAAAAGACTGGCGTACAGACCGTTATCTCCGAAAATTGGAAGCAATGATGGTCGTAACAAACAATGAAGAAGCCTTAATTATCTCAGGAACGGGCGACGTTTTGGAACCTGAAAACGGTATTGCTGCCATCGGTTCGGGCAGCAATTATGCTCTTTCGGCAGCTTTGGCTCTGAAAAAACACGCTCCACATCTTTCAGCAGAAGAAATGGTCAGAGAAGGTTTGACCATTGCAGCAGATATTTGTATTTACACCAATCATAATTTTGTGATTGAAAAACCTGTGTAATTTGGAAATTTGAAAATGAGATAATTTGAAAATAATGTAGTTCAAACATTGACTAATCTTCAAATTACCAAATTTTCAAATTAATTTTTGAACCAAATTTTGATTAATCTTGTAACTTAGTAGAGTAACAAATTAACTATGTTTTTAAGAGTTAATTTATTTCCAAATTTTCAAATTAATTAATTTTCAAATTAATAAAGTTATGTCATTAAGATTAGGAGATATTGCCCCCGATTTTTCGGCGGAAACAACCCAAGGAAGTATAAATTTTCATGAATGGCTTGGTGATTCATGGGGAATGTTGTTTAGTCATCCCGCTGATTTTACACCCGTTTGTACGACAGAATTGGGCAAAACAGCCCTTTTGAAGGGAGAATTTGAGCAAAAAGGCGTAAAAGTTATTGCCGTTTCTGTGGATGATTTGGACTCGCACAATAAATGGGTGCCCGATATTGAAGAAATCAATGGCGTGAAAATGAATTTCCCCATCATTGCAGATTCAGACCGTAACGTGGCAACTTTGTATGATATGATTCATCCAAATGCTTCGGAAAAAACGACGGTGCGTTCGGTATTTATCATTGGACCAGATAAAAAAATCAAATTAACGCTAACTTACCCAGCCTCAACAGGACGTAATTTTCAAGAGCTTTTACGAGTTATTGATTCATTGCAATTGACCGCAAACTATCAAGTGGCAACCCCTGCTGATTGGAAGGAAGGTGATGACGTTATCATCACTCCAGCTGTAAAAACTGAAGATGCTGCGGCAAAGTTTCCGAAAGGATTTACTATTGTGAAACCCTATTTACGAACCACTCCACAGCCAAATAAGTAAGTTTGAAAATACATCAATTTGGAAATTTGAAAATTATTGCTAATTTTTGATTGTCGTAATAATTACCAAATTTCCAAACTAACTAATTTTCAAATTATCCATTTATGAATTTCTTAAAATTATTTTTGCTAAAATTTAATGTTCTTCCTAAGAAAATAAGGCTTTATTTAGCCGTTTTTGTTGCTTCTATTACGCTTCTGCTGATTTACCTCTTGCTCCGCCCAAACCCAAATGGTTGGGAAAAAATCTCCAAATTAGGTATCACTTTACCTTTAAAATATAAAATTCACGGCATTGACTTATCGCATCATAACGGTAAAATTGAGTGGCAAAAAGTTGAAAAAATGCGATTTTCAGCGGAGGATTTACGCCTTGAATTTTGTTTTTTGAAAGCCACCGAAGGCATGAATCATTCCGATCGTGAATTTCAACGAAATTGGGAACAATTGGGCAAATTAGGCATCCGCCGTGGAGCATATCATTTTTTTATTCCTTGGCGTGAACCCAAAGGACAAGCCAAAAACTTTATCAATTCCGTAAAACTTCAAAAAGGAGACTTTGCCCCTGTCTTGGATATTGAACAAAATTCATTAAAGTCTGACAGTCAGATAGTTGAGGAGTTAGAAATATGGTTGGATATTGTTCAGAAACATTACGGAGTGAAGCCCATAATTTATACAAACCCCAATTTTTACAAGAAATTCATTAAAGGAAATTTTGATGATTATCCGCTTTGGATTGCCGATTATTCCAAAGAAACCTTAAAGGGCTACGGGGCAAGTTTGTGGTTTTGGCAACACACCCAAAAAGGCTGGTGTGAAGGTGTAAAAGGCACGGTTGATTATAATGTTTTTCTGGGAAATCAAACGGATTTAGAAGACTTGTGTTTGTAAGTGTTCTAAAATAACTTTTGCATAATTTTCAGCACTATTCAATTCAGCAAATTCTTTCATTTTTTCTTTATCGCCAACTTCAATATTTTCAGAAAGTAGTTTTTCTATTTTCTCTGCCAAATCATTCTCTACAATCATTCCCAACAGATTTTTTATAACAATCTTACCCATTAGACCAAAATTGTGGGTTAGAAAGGGCTTTTGTGCCGCTGCTGCCCGCACCATGATTGCAGACATACCGATGTGCTTTGCGTAGAGAGCTAATACATAATCCGATACTTCAAAATAAGATTGAATATCCTCATCTTGAATAAATGTATCTTTAATAATCACTTGAAAGTCAGATTCTTGGAAAATTTTATTACTATTCAAATCAAACTTCTTTCGCTCTGATTCTTCCCAAGGTCCAACAATTAGGAGCGTTCCTTTTGATGATTTTTCTCTCTCAATATTAGAAATTGCCTCCATCACTTCCGAAATACCTTTGCGTGAATCCAAAAAGCCAAAGATTAAAAATACTTTCCGATTAGGTTTTATTTGTAGCTCATTTTTAAATTCTTCTACCGATTTTGTGGACGGATAAACTTGGACGGGGTCAGGTAAAAATTTCACCTTGTCAGTTTGCCAATTTTGTTGAATATATTGTGTAGCGAAAGGATCAAGATTAAAAAGTGAATTCAGACCTTTATTTTTTACAAAATATTTCAAGGTCAGATTTTTACGCCAAGAATTAATCACCTCTTTCAGTGAATGTGAAGGATAATTAACTAAGGTTGGGCGAAATAAAATGCCCGAAACAGGGCAAGGTAGGACTTTTTGAGTCAATAATGCGATTTGTAAATAATCAATATACATTAAAAAAACGAATACTGATTTGGTTTCAGCAATATATTTACGAAGTAATTCCCACTCAAAAAATGAGCGTTTTGTTACGCTTTTTGATTTAATTTCTTGCCAATTATTAAATTCTGAATCAGAAATTTTAAGCCATTTTACCCTCGGGGAAAGCGTTTTTTGAATGATTTGCGGATGATTTGTGTAGAAATCTGGGGTAACTAATACCACCAAATTAAAGGAGTAGTCATTTTCTAAGAAATTGATAATTAGATGATAAAGATAACCAGGATGATGTCCACTTGAATCGGGTTCAAAAAGTAAAATATTTTTGTTTGGAATCATTTATGGATTTTGGATTTACGATTGTCGATTTCGGATTTATTTTGTGTTCTATTTCGTTTAGGAACTGAAAAACAATAAGTAGACGTTTTTTAAATGCCCTTATTTGCACCACTCTACGTTGCGGAATGCCGCCCAGATTAAATCCTCATTTAGCGATGCTAAACTGCGGCGACCGTCGCACGGTTTTATCGCCTTGATTGGCACCAAAAATAACATTTAAAAATTCATCCACTTATTATTTTCCCGTTCCTTATCAAAAACTCTCTTGAATTATTCACTAAGTTATAAAACACTGCGATAAACTTTTAAAGTTTCTTCGGCTTTTTTATTAATTGAAAAATTATTTTGACGAGTAAAGCCCTTATTAATCAAAGACTTACGCAAATTAGAATCCATAATTATTCTTTCGATTTGTGTAGCAACTTCTTCATGATTTTCTGGGTCGAAATACAAAGCTGCTTCATCCGCCACTTCTAGGAAACAAGATTTATTACTCAAAACTACTGGACAACCACAGGCAAAAGCCTCCAAAATTGGAATACCAAAACCTTCATAAAGCGAAGGATAAACAAAGGCAATTGCTTTTTGATATAAGCCAAACAGCGTATTGTCGCTATGAAAATTCTGATGAATAACCTGATTTTGTAAATCTAATTGATTGATTAAATTTTGTTCTTCTTCCGTAAAATTCCCACCTCCTGCACATAGCAAAACAATGTCTTTTTGTCTTTTCAAAACAGATTTTATGTCTTTCAAGAAGCCTAAAAAATTTTTATAATCGTTTCTTGCACCTACATAGAGCAAATATTTTTCGGGTGTTTTTAGATAAAAATTATGCGGTTGTTGGTGATGAATAAAATTAGTAGAATGATGCACAACCGCAATTTTCTCAGGTTTTATTTCGTAAAATTCCAGTAAATCTTTTTTAGTGTTTTCAGAAACAGCAATAATTTTTGAGGCTCTGTTCAATAATTCTTGTTTCTGTTCTTGGCTGGCGTTATCAATGTGCGAAAGGTTAAATCTTTCCTTGATGCAATCGTGATAGGTCAGTACATAAGGCTTATTACCAAGGTGTTGCAAAAAATAGTCATGGTAAAATGTTGGGTGAAAGACATCAAATTTTCCTCTTTGCAACTGATAAATACTGTTCAAACGATTGGTACGAGACACCAGCATATTGGTTGGCATAAACCCCAAAATATTCTTGAACGTCAAGGGTTTACGGACTGAACTACTTTTGAGATATTCATTATTAGAAAAACCAATGGACAAATCTATTTTAATGTTTAAGGCAGTCAATGACTCCATCAAATCATGAAAATACCGAGCCACTCCGCCATAGCGTTGCCCAGTAAATGCTTGATGGTCGTAAAGGATTTTCATTTACCTAATTTGATAATTTGAAAGTATGTCAGTTTGAAAATATTGCCCATGTCTGAATTTCGAGTTGAATCTAAAATCATTGTCAAATTTCCAAATTATCAAATTGACAACATTAATTTCTCAATCTCATCAGCATCCATCGGAATATTTTCCATGAGGTCGATACTGCCCGTTTCGGTTATCAGAATGTTATTTTCCAAACGAATTCCTAAACCTTCTTCTTTAATATAAATGCCAGGTTCAATCGTAAAAACCATTCCAGCCTCCACACGGCGGTATTTGTTCCACACATCATGCACATCCAAACCCAAATGATGCGAAGTACCGTGCATGAAATATTTTTTCAATAAAGGCAAATCAGGGTTTTGTTTCTCTACTTCCTCACGGTTCAAAAGTCCCAAATCTATCAACTCACTTTCCATATAATGTTCTACTTCTTTCTGATATTCATCCCACAAAGTACCTACTTTCAGAATAGATTTAGCATATTGAAACGTGCGATATACGGCATTATAGACTTGTCTCTGGCGGGGAGAAAACTTGCCATTTACAGGAATTGTTCTGGTTAAATCGGACTTATAGTTTCCGTATTCTGCCGCTACATCCAATAAAATCAAGTCTCCATCTTTGCAAACACGGTTATTCTCAATATAATGCAACACGCAAGAACTCGCCCCAGAGGCAATAATGGGCGTATAGGCAAAGCCTTTGGAACGATTCCTGACAAATTCATGAATCAGCTCGGCTTCAATTTCGTATTCAGTAACGTTTGGTTTTACAAAGTTTAATAAACGCCTAAAACCCAACTCTGTAATTCGGCAAGCCTCCTTAATTTGAGCAATTTCGTGTTCACTTTTAATCACTCTCAACTGGTGCATCAAAGGAGCAACTCGCTCGAATTTATGCAATGGAAAATGCTCTTTTGCCCACAAAATAAACTTTGCATCACGAGTCTGGACTACGGAATGATTACGGATATGTTCGTTGGAATTGAGATAAATATGTTCGGCTTCAAAAACCAAAGTTGTCAAAACTTGCTCAAACTGGCTTGTCCAATAGATTTTTGTTATCCCAGAAACCTCCTCAGCGTGTTCTTTTGTGTATTTATAACCCTCCCAAATGGCGATGGTTTCTGAGGTTTCTCTCAAAAAAAGCACCTCCCGATGCTTCGGGTCGGGGCAATCAGGAAACAGCAAAAGGACTGATTCCTCTTGGTCGATGCCCGAAAGATAGAATAAGTCTGAATTTTGAACAAAGTCCATTGTACCATCCGCATTGGTAGGCATTGGGTCATTGGAATTGAAAATAGCCAGCGATTTTGGTTTCAAAATTTTAGCCAAACGCTCACGATTTTCAATAAATAGATTTTGGTTGATGGGAAGGTATTTCATTATAACACTAAGTCTTTTATTCGCTTTAAGATATAAATTATTTCAGTAAGTTTTTCGGGTTTCGCTACATCGTATTGTTCGCTAATATGATAATTTTTACCTTCTAAAATGGTAAAAATCCAGTTTCTCCCTACTTGATAAGCTCCATAAATTGGTTTACCGTCATTGTTCAGTTTCTGAGAAGCCAGCATTGCCGCTAACATTTGAGCCTCGGGGTCATTGGCGGACTTTTTCCCCTTCTTCAATTCTTGCAGGAAAAAGTATGGATGTGTTGGGGTATTTTTTCCAATTTGAGAAGCAAACATTAAATCGACATTTACAGATATTAGATAATCCCCAATTTTAGTTGAGATATTTCTTTCCAAAAAAGCTTTCATTCTTCCTGGCTCGTCTATATCAATTAACTGTAGAATTATGGCGATAAATCTAACTTTCAGTTCTTCCTCATTCCAATAGTCGCCTTCACGTTCATAATTTTTACTCAGTTTATCAATGGTATTTTTATCGTAATCACTGAGGGTATATTCGCAATTTGTCCAATTATCCAGTAGGGCACTTTTCAAAACCGTCTCTAATTGAAACGCATCCAAAATAATGTCCATCTCGAAGGGTAATTTTGGATTTTTAAATTCGTTCTTCATGACATTTTTTATTTTTTCTGACAGAAATAAATAATCTCTTCTTTCGGCAAAGCAAAACGTTTAACCTTTTCAGCGAGCATTTCCACCACAAATTTGTCTTCGGTTACGTGCCAGCCACCTTGTTCGAGGCGTTTGTTGTAATCTCTGCCAAAAATTCTGTAGTGGTCATCTTGTTTGAACAAACGTTCTCTTTCCTTAGGGTCGGTAATGGTTTTGTCTTCAAAAGTTGTGGCTAATTTCCAATCTTGGGGAGATTGCATAATTGCCCAACCCGTTGGTTTCAAGACCCTTTTCATTTCGTTCATGCAGCGGATATCGTCCTCTACGTGTTCCAAGACGTGATTACAAAACACCACATCAAAAGTGTTGTCTTCAAAAGGAATATGGTGCAAATCCATCTTTACTTTTGCCAACGGAGACTCAATATCAGCAGTGATGTAATCCAAATTCTTCATTTTCTCGAATCTATCAATAAAACAATATTCGGGGGCAACGTGAAGAACTTTTAAATTATCCGTAAAGAAGTTGGTTTTCTGCTGTAGATATAAATACATCAATCGGTGGCGTTCCAAAGCTAAGCAATTGGGGCAAAGGGCATTCTCACGGGGTTCTAAACGCCCATAAGGCAAGAATTTGCTAAAAGTGGAATCACAAACCGAACATTCGACCGAGTTGCCCGAAAGGAATAAACCGTAAGTTTTAGTGGCAAAATGACCAACTAACTGAATATATTTTCGAGGGAATCGTTCCGGGAGAGTTCAGCTTATAACGTGCTTAATCATGGTTAAAAATAAAATGAGAATGATTTTACACAAAGGTAAAAAATCATTCTCATTTTATTAAAGTTACCTGGTCTTATCAGTTTAAAACTTAATACTCGTTGCTCAATACTCACACCACGCCTCAAGTGGCACAATTCTCTTAATCCACATTCCTAAAACTCACTGCATTGCCGTGGTCTTGCAAGTAATTGGTCCATTTACCATGAACAGGGTTGGTGGGCTGTCCGATGTAATTGGTCACACATCCGCATGCATTGTGTCCGTCTTACAAACGTACAACATAGTAAATTTTCGTTCAGTAGCACCCATTGCATATGTTTAGCAAAATATTAGACTGAAATGATCTATTGTAAATTTTAAAGTATGTTAAAATTATGTAAGATATCAATATTTAAAAATTCTTTTAATTAACTAAAAATTAGTTACATTAAGCCGATACCGATTGAAGAATAGGTTTAAGAATATTATACTTCAAGGTGCTACTACACATTACTTTACGTACCCGTAGCCATATATTTAGATCCATTTACGTCCCAGATAAAACAATTTAGCCACGGAAGTATAGGTACCTAACCTACTGATTTAAATGGTTTTACTTCATTGTTACCTAAATCACTAGTCGATTAAATAAATGAAATTGTTTAATTGAGTTTTATTAGGTAATCAAGATAAATAACTTAATTACAAGCTATCTTAATGTATTCGTGACATTAAAAAAATTAATTGTTTAAAATAATAAGATTTTTAATGAAAAAACGTTATACCCAATGTTGAATTAAAAAATAGTTTTTATAAATCGTGTCAACTAAATATTACAATTATAAAATAATAATTTATTTCACGTATTTTTTTGTAATTAAAAAAAATGTATTTATTTTTCGTATACTATAGTTACTAAGTTGTAGTTACAGGCCAAGACCAATTTTAATACATAGTTTAAAAGATATATATGCATTTTTAACAATGGATGTTAGATTATTTATAATATATTTCCTTAGTAGAACAGTTTGTACAAAAAAAAAAAGATAAATCAAATAAAACTTTTATAAATATAAAGCTGGTCAATTTTTTATTTTTGGGATGAAACTTATTTACTTAATGGAATTTATGGAATGCAAGTAATATACTCCCTCCGTAATTCTGTCCCAAAAAGAGCAGGTAAAAAGTAATAATAAGTATGTACAAACGTATGTTATACCTAATTATTGTTAATTAAATAATAGATATTAATTGAATTAAGTATCATATTAAATACTACATAATTTGATTTTTCAAAATGTAGGTAAGAAACCTTTTTTTAAGAAAAATTTGCAATTTTGTGTTTAATGAATGGATTTAATGTACGGTATTTATTTAGCTGTAACCAGACGCATAGTTTATAGGACTTTTAATACAAAACTGCTGAAGTATACTTGTATGAAGAGAGAAAATGCAATTATTTATTTTCATTATTAACCACATGTTCTGTAATTAGATATAAATCTTTTTTGATTCACAACAACGATGATTGTCAAAAGAGTTGTATGCATTACAATAACTGCAATAGAACTAAATGCAATTCTATATGTGATACATTTAATTATATGACGTTTATATCTTATATTTTTAATGGATTAAAATTTAAAAATTAAAATGAATCTTAGGTATAACTGTACAAGCTCTATTTTTAACGTGTCCAGAACTTATATTTTCCTACAAAACGGTAAAAAACATCGATGGAATATTTTCAATATCTTTTACTAAATTGAATTCTAAACTCGAGAACAATTTGCATTTACAAATACATTTTACTGACGAAATTTTGAAACACCATCACAATTAATTGACGACCTTTTGTAGCAACCGCTCATTTCATGTAGAACCTAGAATATGTCCCTAAACAATAATAATTATCTACGTTGTGTAGTTGTGATATTTATTGGGCATTAACTAAACTCAATGCCGGATTTACTTTCTTTAAAGAAATAAATAATCAACTAGATATATATTGTTTACTCCGAAATTTCATAGCAATGTATTGTTTTTGACACTCAAATTCATTCCAAATACATAAATTTTTATTTAATAAATACTTTAAAGATGGAACTTTTATCTTGTATTTTTACTATTTTTAGAGCATCTTTTAGCATTTTCAGAAAATTTTGTTAATTTTTAGTGTACATTATTTGTATCAACCATCAATATTATATAACGCTTCAGTATAAATTAAGAAATTTAAATTATTATATCAAGAATTATTGTTTCTACGATATTTGCTTTAGTAATTTCTAGATGTTTCATCTATTATATACTAAACATCAACAGTTCTATTCAGATCCGTTCTTATGTAAATGTTACAATAGATTTCGAGGGTCACACGCTATTTTCACTTTAGATTTGGGACTTTACGTTCCTGATTTTTTCTAAAATAGATAAAAAATGTTTTTTTATTGTAGTCATAAATTATTCAATCCCGTGTAATAGAGGATATAATCATTTTTTGTTTAGTTCTCGCAAATCTTAAAGATAGCCCTACATATGGACCTAATAATATATATTTACCATTCTTCAACAATTGTGGATACTATATATTATTATTATTATTATTAGTTTTCCCGGTGTTGTCTTATCAGCGATTAAAAATAAACTTGTGTTAATCATTAAATTACCTACATCGTGATATAAACTAATTTTTAAGTATACTGTTTATTTATTGTAAATGTCCAGGTGGAACGCTTTCGTTCGCGTGTGTGCGTTTATTTACACATACATTACTACTACATATGGTTATACATACCTACATACACGCTCTTCTTGAAAAATACTAGCAATACGTAACTT
>JAXHOK010000060.1:0-2576 GCA_034519515.1 Arcicella sp. | reverse complement strand
AGTTACGTATTGCTGATAATCTTTGTGGATTCTTTCGGCTAAGGCTTCCGAAGTTTCTAAGATTCCGTTGGCTTTTGTGCCGTATTTCTTCAATAAATGCTGACAAATATCTTCGTCAAGATTATATTTTTTCTGAATATTTTTCCAGTCTTCAAAATTATAATTTTCGCCACCGACCAAATAGTGTAGTCTCGGTTTTACATTCGGTTTCTTTATTTAAAATCTTGCAGGCTTCGTCAATCGTATCTTTTGCCATTAGGCGGTAGGTTGTCCATTTTCCACCCAAGAAGGCTCAATAAATTTGATTTTTCGTCATACTCAACTTCGTGGTCACGCACGAGTTTTTTTGTAGCTTTTGAGTCCAGACGAGGCTAATCAATGGGCGTAAACCTCCAAAGCCAGATTTTATTAAGTCGATTTATCGGGTACTTTGCCAATGTATGGGCGAAGCGTATCAAGCAAAAAGTCAAATTTCTTCAAGAATCAATCAAAATAGGCTCTTCTTCCAAATCACGGTATTCATCATCGGTAGTACCAACCGACGAGTAGAACGAAAACTTCCCGAAAGTAGAAAAAATTATCGGTAAGTAGATATAAGAAGCCGTTTTAAAATATATTCTGAATAAAGTCTGATTGTATTTTTTGAGTAGTGGAATCATATTTTTTTAAGGAACATACAGCGTATCTTGTGTAAAAAATATGGTTTCGATAGTCAGAATAAGACAATCAGAATTTGTCGTAAGATATTTTAAAACGGCTTCTTAATTCAACACCTTTCCGCAGGGCAGTCTGATGTATTCTTCTTTCAAGCGATGGATTGATTTGCAAAATAAGAGACATAAAATTATTGTTTTATCAAAAACAAATCAAATTCAAAAAATAAACAAGCAACCTTCTAAAAATTACGATAAATATGTAGCATAAACTCCTCATCACAACTGATAAAAAACCCGCTTTACTCGCTCACTCACACTGGTCAGAATTTCATAAGAAATGGTATTGATTTTCTGAGCTAATTCTATGATTGTCAAGTCTTTACTGAATATTATTACTTCGTCGCCTTCCTGTGCGTGCGGTACGTCTGTAATATCCACCATCGTCATATCCATGCATACGTTACCCACTACTTTACATCGCTGCCCGTGAATCAAAACTTCGCCAATGCCTCCACTAAAACGTCTGTCAAATCCATCGGCATAACCAATGGCAATGGTGGCGGTTTTGGTATCTCTTCCTAACACCCCTTTTCTGCCATAACCCACTGTTTCAGAGTATTTTACGTGTTTAATTTGAGAGATAACTGTCTTCAAAGTTCCAACGGTTTGGAGGTTTTCTTGGTCTTCGGGTTTGGCGGCTAAACCGTATAAACCTACGCCCAAACGTACCATATCTAAACGAGCCTCTGGAAAGCGAGCGATTCCCGCAGAATTGGCTAAATGTCGTGAAGGAATATAACCGATTGAGTCTGAAATTTCATTACTCATACTGACAAATTCATCAACTTGCTGTCTCGTAAAATCGTCAAATTTGCTTTCATCCGCCGCCGCCAAATGACTAAACATCGTGGAAATCCAAAGGTTCGGATTTGATTTTAGTATTTCAATCAATTCCAAAATTTGCTCAGGTTCAAAACCCAAACGGTGCATTCCTGTATCTAATTTTAAATGAATTTTTGAGCTAATCTTCTGGTTATCAATATATTCCGAAAACTGTTTTAGAATATTCAAACTATAAATTTCGGGTTCTAAGGAATATTTAATCAGCTGCTCAAAATCGTTCGGCGAAGGATTCATTACCATAATCGGTAAATAAATTCCGTTTTGTCTTAAAGAAACGCCTTCGTCGGTATAGGCAACCGCCAGGTAATCAACCCCATGAAATTGCAATAAATTTGCTACCTCCGTACTGCCCGACCCATACGCAAAAGCCTTCACCATCACCATGATTTTGGTTTGCTGACCAATTTTATCACGGAAATAGTTGAGGTTGTGCGTAACGGCATCCAGATTTATTTCCAGAACTGTTCCATGCGTTTTTTGAACAAAACGGTTCACAATTTGCTCAAAACCAAAACGCCTTGCTCCTTTTATCAGAATTACACTATCTTCAAGGATTTTCGACAAATCACTTTCTAAAAAATCCTGTGAGTTTTTGAAGAAATACGTTTGCGTTTCAGCATTTTTTTCTTTGGACATAAAGAAGGACTTATTCCGAGAAATCACTTCGCCAATACCAACAAATTGATAAAGATTTCGTTGCTTTACCAGATGTGCAATATGATGATACAATTCTCTTTCAGGCACACCAGTTTCTAATAAATCACTCAAAATTAGCACTTTATGAGTTCTTTGTTTTTGCTGTGTCAAAAAATTCAAAGCAATTGTTAAGCCCGCCAAATCATTGTTATAAGTATCATCAATCAGATAATTTTGATTAATTCCTTGTTTCAATTCCAACCGCATCGAAACAGGGCGGAGTATCTGTAAACGTGCCTGAATTTCTACGGAATTATACCCCAAATAACCCAATGTAATGATGCAATGGATGGTGTTTTCGATGGAAGCCTCATCCGTACA